>NZ_RJTX01000001.1 GCF_003729955.1 Chryseobacterium daecheongense | reverse complement strand
TTTTGAGAATACAGCACAGCGGTAGTGCATAAGAAAAGTGCACTCATGTAGATTTTTTTCATCTATCTTGTGTATTTAAAAGTTAATACTAGTGTTTATTGTTAAAACCTTGCAAATTTAACGTTTTTTAATAACTATTTATTTTGTATTAGATCAAATTAATATGAATCTAGTTATATACTGTATCATAAAAGCAAATATATACCTATATAACGACAAAGCGTGTCGTGTTATCTTTAAGATGCAATTCTATTGTTTGGTTGCAGAATGCCTTACTGTCTCTTTGTTCCATTTTATCCAGAATTGATCAAGGCTAACCTACATAAAAAATTCATCTATTTCTTGAGGGAGTTATATAATAAGTATAGTTATCCCCAATTGCTAAACTCCCTTGGAAACTCAACATATTTTAAATTCTCATGGATAAATACGTCTCCCCATTGTGATGAATACTCATAACCTTTTTGCTTTCATTATAAACTTTGTTTTTTTCATCTCTATAGGCAATCATTTTACTGTCGTTACTGTAATCATTTGAGGAATTATTTTGAGAGCTACTACTATTGCCATAAGGATTGAAACTGGATACTGTTACATTTTTATAACACGATTCGTTTCATTCGCTGACGAATAATTAATTCTTGCTCGGTTTATTTCATCAACACATTTTTTTTGAAAAATGTCTGAAATAAGTATTCTTTGTTCATCAGTTACGTCTAAATTGTTGATTTGATCGGATAGAGAATTTACTGTGTTTTGAACTTGCTGAACGTTATTGTTATATCTATCCTGCAAAATGCTTGTAGCATTTCCCAAAAGTTATTTATGAGGATTTCTAATTTATTCTAAAGATAAGCAAAATATCAACTTATTAAATGTCAGGCTAATGAAAATTCAATAGCTCTTAAACAAAACACTAGTAGTCTATGTGTATATTATATAACTTATTCTTAAATTTATTGTTAATTAGCCAAGAAATTCGAGAATTTTTCTTTCACTTTCACTTGTCAAGGTAGATCTATTTAGAACAATACGTCTTACTCTTATAAAATACAAATAGGATTGTGTTAGAGAGTAAGTAGCTTTAAAAGGTGTAATTTTATTGATTGTTATAATCTGTAAATAGACTTTCATAAAAACGAAGCACCTATTTAGATTTACTAAAAAACACAAAAAAATTATTAATGGCAAAATATAAAACTACAACGCGTTTAAAGTTGATTGTTGCTCTCAGTTGGAAAGATATATTTCCGGAAAAGATCGAAAAGGGAGATGTTATAGACATTTTAACGGGAATAGATCCTGATTTTCTTTTACTAATTATTTGCGCGATAAATCAATCTTTTGTTGCAAAAGAATCGTTTGAACTAAAATTGCTTAATTCATTATCAGATTTTGAACAAATAAAATATAGATATAAAATACATAAGATATTAAGTTCGATAACTCCGGAAGACTCTAACTCTTATAATAGAGATTCGAAATGTATTTTTAATGTAAAGGCGAATAGTTTATTAATAAAGAAAATAGTTGAAAATTATAATTATTTAAAAGAAAAGGCAACTAATGTTTTTGAATCATTTCCATTTATTCAGGCGTATTTAATTTTTAATGAAGAAGTTTTTCCAAAAAATAAATTTATGGATGATATTCCAGATAAATATTTTAAAAGCTTAGCTCAGTTCATTATTTCCGCAAAGACTATTGATTTTGATTTCGTTTATCATCAACTTTTCATCTTTGTGAGGTTAAGATCGCTATTTGAATACTTATGTAGAAATTATGAAGGTTTTCTACAAAAGTTTGAAAAAAAATATCAGATAAATGGACTAGATAAATATATCTTTGACCAGCTATCATTGTTAAACTATTTGAATGATAAAAACTATATAGATTTTGATTTAAAAAATACCTATGAGATTCAGATAAGAGAATACTGTGAAGAATTATGTATTAATTCAGTTTTTAATAGAGGGAAAATTAACAATATTGAATTAAAATATTATCCTTTGCTAAAGGATCCGAAAAATTCTAATGGCTATTTTGTATTGAATAAAGCATACTTTTTTCTCAATTTTTATCATAAGATCAAATTCCAAGCATTTCAATTTTTAAAAGATGAATATAAGGTGTTTAATACTTATAACGACTTTTCTTCCGAATATGCGGAAAAAGGAGGGGAAGAAATATTGTTTAGGAATTTGATTAAGCTGTCTTTGAAAAATAAGTATTATAAAATAATATTTAATGATAATGATAAGTCATTATTAGACTGTTTAATATTTAATAACAGGCATATCTTCTTATTTGAATTTAAAGATTATGAAAGTATTAATAAATTAGATTCCATTTACAATTATCAGGAAGTAGAGAAAATCATTAGCGAAAATTTTGTAGAAAAAAAAGGAGTTTCTCAATTGATTTCAATGATGAAAAGGTTGAAAAATAATGCAGATTTTAATGACATTATTGTCAAAAAAAATATTAAACTACACAATGTAGAAATATATTCAATATTAGTAGTCTCAAATTCTTTTTATAATATTCCTGCTTTGGAGCATTATTTAGGTCTGAAAATGATAGAAAAAGTTAATACATTAGATCTTGGCTTTAAGAAAATTCATAATCTGGCAATGATTGATTTGAATTCTTTAGTTGAGTTGACATATTATAATAATCAGTTTGATCTAGTAAAATGTCTCAAAGAATATGCCCTTAAGAAAAAAAAATTTAATGAAAATGTCACCCTTCCTAATTATCCTTCCTTTAGAGAATGTTTTATAAAATCAGATGTTGTAAAAAATAGTGATTTCCTTACACAGTTTTTAAAATTAACAAATTTTGAAGATAATAATGATATTAAAGTAATGTCTGAAAATTTTTTTAAACAAAGAGAAAAAAAGAAAACTCTATAATTAGCACCTTAATTAGCACCTGAAATTAAAAAAACCTGTAAATGAGCAATTTACAGGTTTTTTTGTGGAGTTGGAGGGATTCGAACCCTCGTCCAAACAAGCAATACATAAGCTTTCTACATGCTTATTCTACTATTGGTTTTCGACTGAAAGCAGAGAGCAGACACCCAACTTTCAGCTTATCTTCTGAGATTTTCGAGTTTTAGCCGAAGCATCTAAAACCTTATTTCCGCATTCCTATATCTCAGGATCAAACGCCGCAGAACAGAGCATTTGTGAGATATCTTGCTTCCCTACTAAAATCTTCAGGAAAACGCTTGATCTACTATACTTCGATATTAAGCTGCAAGAGCGAACTCTTCGTTGCCAGTTAAAATGTTGTAGCAAGGGATTATAGAGATCGCGCTACGGTTCTCTGCATGCTTACTTACCCATTGATCTTGCTGTCGAAACCAGTCAACCCCATGAATAAGGATAGCAAAAATAGCACATTTTGTTTAAATATAGTTAATATATCTATAGCTTTTTTAAATGCCTGTTATAGTCAACTTATTCTCTGTTCTTTAATAATATCCAACCTGATAGCTCTACCGGCTTTTTGCTAATGTCATCCATCCAGGATAAACTATACCAATAAGTATCTGTTGGTAAAGGTCTTCCTATATATTTTCCATCCCAGATCGGATTTTTAGAGCTCACCTGAAAAACTACTTTGCCATATTTATCGAAAATATTTCCTTTAAAGTTTCCGAACTTGCTGATCACGCTGAAATCAATAACATCATTGATGCCGTCGCTGTTAGGAGTGATAGTGTTGGTCATTAGGAAAGTGTAATATTCCGTATGAGTGTCGCATAAAATACCTCTTTTTCTTACCTTGATGGAATACTGTGTATTTTTAAGCACATTGGTGAAAATATGGGACGATTGCCAAGTCACGCCGCCGTCAATGGAATATTCCAAAGGTTCATTGGCGGGATTTTTCACGTTAATTGTTAAAGTATTATTCTGATAAGTAATACTGGTGATTTCAGGAGTTTTAATATAGGAAACTACTGCTGTAAGTATTTTAGAACAAGAGCCATTATTAATGGTCACGGTATACGTTCCAGGTACAGAGGTGGTGATTGTTTGTGTTGTTGCACCAGTACTCCAGCTATAAGAATAATTAGGCCCTGCTCCGGCATCAAGAGTAGCCTTATCTCCCGGGCATATTTCGACATTAGGTAATGATGATGTTATTTCGGGCACTACGTTAATGGTAATCGATGCACTTGTTTGAGCAGGGCAGCCATTAATTCCTACTCCGGTCACAGTATACGTTGTGGTTGATGTTGGAGAAACGGTTTGGGTATTTCCGGTACCAGGCAGACCTGTCCATGTATAAGTGGCGGCTCCTGATGCCGTTAGAACAACAGAATCTCCTTTACAAATATTAATAGAAGAAGCATTAAGAGTGATCGTAGGAGGAGTGATATTTTTAACTACAGTCACAGAACCTTGCTTTGTACAGCCTAAAGCACTGGTAATAGTAAGGGTATAAGTTCCTCCGTTATTAACTACTGGAGTTAATGTATTGGCTCCCGAAACAATATTTCCTCCACCGGAAGCAGTCCATGAGAACGTTGAACCGGGTTGATACACTGATGCTGAAGCATTAAGTGTAACTTGAGTATTGGTACAGGTAATCTCAGCAGGAGTAGCAATGTTGATGGTAATAGCAGGATCCATTGTTACAGTAGCAGAACTTTGATACTGGCATCCTAAAGGAGTCGTTACCGTAACAGTATAGGTTCCGGGTGTTGTTACCGTATTTGTGGCACCTGTAACTCCATTAGACCAGGAAAAAGTATTTCCTGTACCTGTAGCGGTAGCTGTTAAAGTCGTTGAAGCCCCTCCACAGAAAGTTAAATTTCCGGAGATCTGCACATTGGGGTTAGGGCTATTGGTAATGACAACAGAAACCGGATCACTTGTACATAAACCATTATTGTTTGTTAAAGTATAAGTTCCTGCGGAATTAACTGTGATACTTTGAGTGGTTTGTCCTGTTGACCAAGTATTTCCAGTCGCAAAATTTGAGGTTAAAGTTACACTTCCGTTATTACAGATAACATTGGCAGAAGTTGTGATTACCGGAACTGGTTTTTGATTCACAATTAATTGCAAATTCGCAACTTTTGAACAAGTGGGTGATTTTACGCGTACATATACAGTTGTGCTTCCGGAAACATGAGCTGTTGGATTGGCAATGGTACTGGTGTTTCCTGCAATAGCATCTGCTAGGTTGAGATAATAATCGAAAGTTACTCCCGGAGTAGTACTGATATTGCTTTGCGCTGATGTCAGGTTAAAAGTGGCAGTAGAGGTGTCTGAACATAAGTTTAAGCTTGTATTTTGTACAGCTGGAACGACGCCTTGTGTAACGGTGACAGATTTTTGATAGGTACAATTAGCCGGAGTTTTAACTGTTACGGTATAGGTTCCCGGGGTGGAGACTGAAATACTGTTTCCCGTAGCTCCCGTAGACCAGGTGTAAATATTTCCTACTCCCGTAGAAGTGGCTGTTAATTGTGTCGGAGTATCACATAATAAAAGATTGCCTATGATTTGTACATTAGGATCTGTATCGGCAGTAATGGTTACTGATGCTTGCGGGCTTGTACAATTGCCATTGGTACTTACAAGGGTATAAGTTCCCGGTGCCGTCACGGTAATAGATGGAGTAGTGGCTCCCGTAGACCAGGTATTACCTGTGGCATTGTTAGAGGTTAAAGTAACACTTCCGCTGGGGCATAATGTCGTTGATGATGCCGTGATGGATGCTGTCAAGCTATTGACTTTAAAAATAAAAGAACCCGTCTGCTTACAGGAGTTAAGACTGCTGCTTGGATTATTGGGGTCATTATAATTGATATTATAGTAATAAGTGGAGCCTGGAGTTACAACAACAGGCCCTGTAATGGGACTGGTTCCTGTAGCGGCATTATTAGGATCATCAAAATAAGTTACTGTAAAATTCGTATTCCCGTTGACGATTCCGGAAGATAAAGTGGAAAAGTTAAAAGGAACGGTGGGATCACAAATCGATATTTCTCTTGGTGAATTGGGATTAGGTCCAGGAACTCCGGGTGCTATAAATGGATTAGGCGCAATGCTGGAACTTGAAAAAGGAGATACAAAAGTAGCGGTTCCGCCCCACGTTAAGTTAAATGTATATACTGTAGTAGACCAGTTATCAATATATAAATAATAGGTTTGCCCGGCAAGGACATCCATATACTTACAATAAGGCGTTGTAGGTCCTCCCGCAGAAGTTGTGTTGGTGTTGGTCATGTTCATTCCTGTGCTCGTAAGATTTCCTGATGCATTACATCTGATAGGAAATCCCAGATTGGAACATGTGGTATTGGGACCATAAATAGCCCAGTCATAATCTACAGGTCCTGTAGGCGTAAGATTGAAGGTAAGCGTTCCGCTTGTTGCGATAGTGAATTTATACCATACAGAATGATGCTCACCGGAAGACAGGCACCCACCAAGGCTTTCATAGATATTACCAACTCCCGCCGGAGTATAATTGATATTGGAATTTCCGCATACAGTAATGGCTGAAATACAATCCTCCTGAGCAGAAAGTGAAATATAGAAAATGGATAATAACGAAAATAATAATTTTTTTATCATATCCTGGTTAATGTTTTTTATTAATGAAATAGTTGGAAAAGCTTTTTTGATAAAAGAGAGAAAAGCACAGTTTTGCTAGTCTAGCTCGTGGGGATGGATGATTTTTGTGCTCTCATTTATTCGATTATTAGTTTTTTTGCAAATCTAAATAAATAATTACAATTAATGCCATTAAAATGTTGTAATATTATTAAAATGTTGTGCTGATTCTGAATATTTTACAATTTTTTTTGATTAAAAAAATAGGAGGTAAGTAAAAAACATTGAACTGAAAGTTTGCAGATTAATAAAAAATGTTTACTTTTGCAATCCAAAATGAGATGTAAAATATGTTAATAATTCCTGTAAAAGATGGAGAATCCATCGATAGAGCGTTAAAAAAATATAAAAGAAAATTTGATAAAACTGGAACAGTTCGTCAATTAAGAGCGAGACAACAGTTTATTAAGCCTTCTGTAACTTTAAGACAAGCTAGATTGAAAGCTGCTCACAAACAAAGAGCACTTAGCAAAGAAGAGCAGGCTTAAGATATTTTTCTTAAACACATACTAAATTCACTTCTTAAATTGTTATATTTGAGGAGTGAATTTTTTTGTTTATACTCTAAATATATGTTAGATAAATTTTTAGAATATTTACAGTTCGAGAAGAGGTATTCTCCTCACACCATTACAAGCTATAAAAAAGACCTTGAGGATTTTTCACATTTCTATCTTAAAACGGAATCCTCCGAAGATATTTCCAATGCTGACAAAAAAGTTATCAGAAATTTTATCGTAGAGCTTAGTGAAAACGGTATTTCAAAAAGAAGTATCAACAGAAAACTTTCTTCGCTTCGCAGTTTTTATCTTTTTCTTTTGAGGATAGGCGAAATCACTGTTTCTCCTACGGAAAGTATCTCTTCCCTAAAGTTTTATCCGGAGAAGCAGATTCCCATGTCTAAAGAAGAAATGCAGGAGCTGAATGACCGTGTTTTTGAAGCCATGCATGATGTGTTGGAAAAATGCATTATGGAAGTGCTATACCAGACGGGGATGAGAAAAGCAGAGCTTTGTGGCCTGATATTTGACAATGTAAACATAAACGGAAAAGAACTGAAAGTTATAGGAAAGGGAAATAAGGAAAGGTTTATTCCGATCTCCGAAGATCTTACTAATCTGCTCAAGGATTACTTAAAAATAAGGAATCCTCAACATGAACATCAATCCTATTTTTTTGTGAACAAAAAGGGGAAAAAACTCACTGAAAAATTTGTTTATGTGGTAGTTAATAAGTACCTTAGTCTTATAACTTCGAAACAAAAAAGAAGTCCCCATATTCTGAGACATAGCTTTGCTACACATGTTTTAGACAACGGGGCTGAGATCTCAAAAGTAAAGAAAATATTAGGGCATTCCAGTCTTGCAAGTACTCAAGTCTATACGAATGCTAACATCGAACAATTGAAAAAAGTGTTTAATCAGGCTCATCCTAGAGCTTCAAAAAAAGAAGAATTATGAAGATCACAGTACAATCAATTGGTTTAACTCCTCACGAACCATTAGAATCTCACATTGACAAAAAAGTAAACAAACTTGAGACTTTCTATGATAAAATTCAGGAATGCAAAGTCTTTCTAAAAGTAGAAAATAACGCAGATAAAGCAAATAAAACGGCTGAGATTATTTTGGCAGTTCCGGGAGATGACATCGTCGTAAAGAAGACAACCACAACTTTTGAAGAAAGTTTAGACCTTTGTGTTGATACTGCTAAAAAGCTATTAATCAAGAAAAAAGAAATGGCCTAAGAAAAAAGTTAAAAAAAAGTTATTAAAAAATTTGAGAATTCAAAAAATCCGTTCTATATTTGCACTCGCAAAAAGGAACAGTGATCTTTTGAATTCTTTTTTTAAAATGCCTCCATAGCTCAGTTGGCCAGAGCACGTGATTTGTAATCTCGGGGTCGTGGGTTCGAATCCCTCTGGAGGCTCATTTTAATATAAACATGAGGGGAGATTCCAGAGTGGCTAAATGGGACTGACTGTAACTCAGTTGCTTCGGCTTCGTAGGTTCGAATCCTGCTCTCCCCACATTTTATATTCAAAATAAAGTTGCAGATTTAAAAGCTTTTTTATAGATTTGCACAGCGTTACCAATAGTTTTGGAAACAAAATTGCGGAAGTAGCTCAGTTGGTAGAGCGTCAGCCTTCCAAGCTGAATGTCGCGGGTTCGACCCCCGTCTTCCGCTCATTAAATCACCCAATAGGCGTGATTTTTTTTTACACCTGATATAGCGTAGGGTAGAGTTTCCCTGAATGCTTTCAGTCCTTTAAAATTGCCTCCATAGCTCAGTTGGCCAGAGCACGTGATTTGTAATCTCGGGGTCGTGGGTTCGAATCCCTCTGGAGGCTCAATTTTAATATAACATGAGGGGAGATTCCAGAGTGGCTAAATGGGACTGACTGTAACTCAGTTGCTTCGGCTTCGTAGGTTCGAATCCTGCTCTCCCCACATTTATATTATAAAAGAAAACTTGCAGATTTAAAAGGTTTTTTATAAGTTTGCACAGCGTTACCAATAGTTTTGGAAACAAAATTGCGGAAGTAGCTCAGTTGGTAGAGCGTCAGCCTTCCAAGCTGAATGTCGCGGGTTCGACCCCCGTCTTCCGCTCAACAAAAATCACGCAGCTTAGTGTGATTTTTTTGTTTGACGCCGACTTAGCTCAGCGGTAGAGTGCTTCCTTGGTAAGGAAGAGGTCACGGGTTCAAGTCCCGTAGTTGGCTCACTTCAGTCCCGGATTCTTCCGGGATTTTTTTATTCTAAGAAATCTCCTTGCAGATGCTTAAAATTTAATTAAAATTATCCATTAGGCTGATATATGGATTGCTATTTGATTCAAATCCTTAAAAAAATCTTTAAATTCGTATAAAATAAACTTCGATGAATATTCTTTTATTGGAAGACGACCTTATTCTTTCGGCTGAACTGTGCAAGTTTTTGGAATCAAATCACTTTACCTGTGATAAGATTTATGATGGGGAAACATTTCTTCGCCAGATCAAAAGCAATACCTACGATATGTACCTGTTGGATATTAATGTCCCTAAAATAAACGGATTGGATGTCTGCCAAACCATTCGCTCTTTCGATAAGAATACGCCTATCATTATTATTTCAGCTTACGGAGATCTTTCGGATAAAAAAGATGCCTTTAACAGACTGGCGGATGATTATCTGGTAAAACCTTTTCAGTTTGAAGAACTGTTATTACGCATCAATTCTCTGATGCGAAGAAAAGGACCCGCAGATAATACAGACCAAGATATCGTAAGAGTTGATGATCTCATCATCAATAAAACCGAGCAAAAAGTATACAGAGGCGGAAATGAAATAGCACTTACCTTAAAAGAATTCCAGTTGTTGGTTTATCTTGCTGAAGCACAGGGAAGAACCGTTTCTAAACAGCAGATCACAGAACATGTCTGGGAGCATAATTTCAACACCAATACCAATACGGTAGAAGTATACATCAATTTTTTAAGAAAAAAGATTGATAAGGATTTTAAAGTGAAGCTCATTCATACTCGTTCCGGCTTTGGATACTATTTAAGCCCGTTGTAACATGTCTTTAAAACGAAAGATAGCATTAACGATCAGTATAGCCTTTTCATTACTATTTGGTATTGTAATGGCGGTTATTTATATATCTTTCAATGATTTCAGAAGAGAAGAATTTAAAGAAAGATTCAGGCAGAGACTTGAATTCACTTCCCATTTTATTTCCAAATCAAAAGACTTTGAAGAAGAAGCCCCTGTTTTTTTTAATGAAAATTCAGACAATATCCTTTTAAATGAAACCATTCTGATTTTTAACGGTCAAAAGGAGCTTATTTACAGCACCATAAAAGACAGAAATGTGACATGGGATAATGCTTTGCTAAAAGAACTGGATCAAAAAAAAGCGATATACTCTGAGAAAACGGTTCCGGAAATATATGCCGCTCTAAAAACCATTAACGGAGAAAATTATTATATCCTTACGAGTGCTTTTGACAGTAACGGAAAGTCTAAGCTGGCTTATTTGAAATATCTTTTAATAACGGCATATGTAATGAGCGTGCTTCTCATCGGTTTTTTCAGCTATTATTTTATGGGGCAGTTTCTGCGTCCGCTGGAAGACTTAAACCAGGAAATTTCAGAAGTTACCGCCCACAAATTAACGACTCAGATCCCGGTTCAGGAATCAGAAGATGAAATCAATGTACTGGCGAAATCTTTCAATACCATGATTGTAAGACTGAACGATGTATTTCAGTCACAAAAGGACTTTACAGCAAGTGCGTCTCATGAGATCAGAACGCCTCTTACCAGAATGGCCTTTCAGTTGGAAAACCTGATCAAGCTGGAACAGCACGCTCCGGAAACATTATCTTCATTAAAACAAATTCAACAAGATGTTTATCAATTATCAGACTTAACGAATTCTCTGCTTTTGCTTACCAAATTTGATAAAGAAAATATCCAGAGCATTTACGAAGAAGTAAGAATAGATGAAGTGATCTTTGAATCTTTTGAAATCGTAGAAAAAAGCTATCCGAATCTTAAAATGGATTTCCTGATCTCTGAAAACACTTCTGAGAATGCTCTTTTGACCATAAAAGGAATCCAGTCTTTACTCGATATTGTATTCATCAATTTATTCAAAAATGCAGCAGTATATTCTGATAATACAGAAGTGGATGTTTTGATTACGGAAACCAATTCTCAGCTTACTGTAGATGTGATTTCGCAAGGAAGTACAATCCCTGAAGAAGAACAGCCCAAATTATTTGAAGCTTTTATGAGAGGAAACAATTCCCAGAATATTTCAGGTTCCGGATTAGGTCTCAGAATTGTCAAAAGAATCCTTGAATACCATGGTGCGGAAATTACTTATTCTTCTCCTGAAGAGCACATTAATCAATTCACAGTATTTTTCAAAAAATAATTTAATTTTTTTTTAAGCCCCCTTTAAGTTCGTTTTAATTGCAGAAAAGCAATTTTGTCTCATGAAAATTGAGAAAATAAACAGAATTGCGGGACTGTTTGTGGTCATTTCTTCATTCATGGCAGCACAACGTCCAATGTCGCTTTCGGATTGTGAAGAAGCCTTCCGGAATAACAATCTGCAGGTACTTGCTGAACAATACAACATCAATATTGCAGATGCAGATATTTTGCAGAGTAAAATTTGGGAGCTTCCGCAGTTGAGCGGACAAATCAATGCGTATAATCCTGAAGGCAAGAAAGCATTTGATGTGGGACATGCAAAAGGCGCCCAGGTAACCCAATTGATCTATATGGGTGGAAAAAAGAAAAATGAAATAGCTTTTGCCAAGTCAAACAAAGAGCTGGCCCAGCTTCAGTTCTCCCAATTGCTGGTTGACCTAAGAACTCAGCTTCATACCGCCTATTTTAATCTTTACTACGAAAACCTGAAACTGGATAATACCAACAAACAGTTGAGATATATGAATGATCTTCTCAATGCTTACCGAATACAATCTGCCAAAGGAAATGTATCTCTTAAAGATGAGGTCAGATTACAGAGTATCGTAATTCAGCTTAATAATGATAAACTGGGAATCAATAAAAATATACTGGAGCAGCAACGAAATCTGAAGGTTTTAACCGGAATTACGGAAGATATTGAACCCCGGCTTTCGGATAACGAAGCAAAAGAACTACTGGCCTCTCAGCCTTTCGGAGATGATGAAGAACTAAAAAGAAAAGCATTGGAAAATAATGCGGATTACCAATATTATTTAAAACTGATTGATAACAGTAAGCTGTATGCTCAATGGCAGAAATCCTTAAATGTTCCGGATTTGAATGTAGGGGCAGGATGGGACCAGAATGGAGGGACTTTTAAGAATGAAGTGAATCTGATGGTAGGAATCCCATTGCCCTTGTGGAAAGCCAATCAGGGAAATGTAGAAAAGGCCAATTATTCCATTCAGCAAAATCAGAAAAACGCAGAGTATCAGAAGCTCAGTCTTGAAACCCAGGTAGAAGCAGCATTTAAGACCTGGAAAAATCAGTATGACCAATTAATGGAAATTAAAACCACCGATCTTGATAACCTGGATCTGGTGTACAACGGAATGCTTAAAAACTTCAGAAACGGGAATGTCAACCTCATTGAATTTGTAGATTTTATGGAAAGCTACAGACAAACCGCTCTTCAGATCTACGATATGAAAAATGAGGTCATTCAATCGGCGGAAGAGCTCAACCAACTAGTGCAAACGAAAATCTTCTATTAAAATGAAAAATTATATCATTTCTGTATTCATACTCTTATTTTTTTCCTGCTCGAAAAAGCAGGAGGAAACAGCTCTACAATCTAAAAGAGGCTTTGAATTAAGCAACACCATGTTAAAATCCATCTCTTTGGCAAAAGTTGAGGAAAAATACATAGAAGATGATTACAGCTTTTATGGAAAAATATCTGCGGATAAAAACAGCTATATCGATGTGTATCCTTTAGTAGGCGGGAATGTCTTGAGCGTGAATGTTGAATTGGGCGATTATGTGAAGAAAGGACAGATTTTAGCTACCATCAGAAGTACAGAACTGGCGGAAATTCAAAAAGATGTAAGCGATGCTAAGACAGATCTGGTAGTAGCTCAAAATAATTTACGGGTAGCCAAAGAAATGTATGAAGGCAGATTAAATACGGAAAAAGATGTCTTGGAAGCCAGAAGTGAACTACAAAAAGCACAGGACCAGTTGCAGAGAGCTTCCGCAGTGAGTACGGTATATAACGTAAGAAAAGGAAATATCTACAGTGTTATAGCCCCGATCAGCGGTTATATCGTTCAGAAAAATATCAATAAGGATATGCAGCTGAGAAGCGACAGAAGCGATAATATCTTCGATGTAGCCAATACCACCAATGTATGGGCTATCATGAACGTTAATGAATCCGATATTGATAAAATAAGCCTCGGAATGAAAGCCGAAGTTTCCACGTTGTCATATCCCGATAAAGTTTTCTACGGAAAAATAGATAAGATCTTCAAGATCATCGATCCTCAAACCAACGCCATGCAGGCAAGAGTAGTGCTGGATAATGCCAACGGATTATTAATTCCTGAAAGCAAAGCTACCATTAAAGTCACCAGTTCGGAAAATAATAAGGCACTTACCGTTCCGTCCAAAGCAGTGATCTTTGATGATAACCGGAGTTTTGTAGTGATCTTCAAGTCCAGGACGAATGTAAAGGTCAAAGAGATAAAGGTATTAAAACAGGTGGGAGACACCACTTACGTCTCTGAAGGATTATCTGAAGGAGAACAGGTAATTACAGATAACCAATTGTTGATTTACCGGTCTCTGAACAGCTAAAATCTAAATTTCTTCAACGGCTTTTTTAGGTCATCAAAATCATAGCATGAACAAATTCATCAAAAATATCATTGCCTTTTCATTGAAAAATAAGGCATTCACCTTTATCTGGGTAGCGATTCTGGCAATTTCAGGCTTCATAAGTTTTAAAAATATGCCCATTGAAGCCTTTCCGGATGTTACCAATACGCAAATTGTCATCATTACCCAATGGAACGGAAGAAGTGCGGAAGAAGTGGAACGTTTTGTAACCACTCCCATAGAATTGGCAATGAGTCCGGTTCAGAAAAAAACAAGCGTTAGAAGTACAACGATGTTTGGTTTGTCTATTGTCAAGATTCTTTTTGATGATGGAGTGGATGATACATTTGCCAGAAACCAGGTCAACAATCAATTAAGAACTGTCAGCCTTCCTGATGAGGTAGATCCGGAAGTACAGCCGCCTTATGGGCCAACCGGTGAGATTTTCAGATATACATTGGAAAGCAAAACCAAAGATTCCCGTGAATTGCTGACTTTGCAGAATTGGGTGATAGACCGGGCTTTGAGAGGAGTTCCCGGAGTAGCAGACATTAATGTCTTCGGAGGACAGGATAAAGTTTTTGAACTGAGCATTGATCCGAGAGCATTGGATAAATACAATCTTACACCGCTTCAGGTCTATGATGCTGTAACGAAAAGTAATCTGAATGTAGGGGGTGATGTGATTGAAAAAAACGGACAGGCTTATGTGGTAAGAGGTATTGGTTTAGTGAAATCAGTAGCCGATATCGGAAATATTACCATTCAAAATGACAGCGGGAATCCGGTATTGGTTAAAAATGTAGCCGATGTTCATGAAAGCTCAATGCCGAGAGTAGGACAGGCCGGGTTGAATCATCATGAAGATACGGTGGAAGGAATTGTTGTTATGAGAAAAGGCGAGAACCCCCGTGAAGTTTTGGTAGGAGTAAAAGCTAAAATTAAAGAGCTCAATGAGAAGGTATTGCCGAAAGATGTAAAAATGGTCACTTTTTACGACCGTGACAATCTGATGGATTTTACAACCCACACCGTAATGCATAACCTTATTGAAGGGATCATTTTGGTTACGGTAATGGTGCTGATCTTTATGGCAGACTGGAGAACCACCTTCATTGTTTCCATCATTATTCCGTTATCATTATTGTTTGCCTTTCTGTGTTTGAAAATGGCAGGAATGAGTGCTAATTTACTATCATTGGGTGCTGTTGACTTCGGGATTATTATTGATGGAGCCGTCGTCATGGTGGAAGGACTTTTCGTAATGCTCGATCATAAAGCCCACCAATATGGAACGGAAAGGTTTAACAAACTAGCCAAAGCAGGATGGATTAAACAGACCGGAACAGGATTGGGAAAAGCCATTTTCTTTTCAAAATTAATTATCATCACTTCGCTGATCCCTATTTTCTCATTCCAAAAAGTAGAAGGTAAAATGTTTTCCCCCTTAGCTTTCACATTAGGATTTGCATTAATAGGAGCTTTAATTTTCACATTGACTTTAGTCCCGGTTCTTTCACACCTTCTGTTAAATAAAAACGTAAAGGAAAAAAACAATCCGTTTGTCAACTTTTGGGACAGGATTGTGCTGAAGGGATTCAACTATACTTTTAAACATAAAAAAATGAGTTTAATCGTGGCTCTTTCATTTCTGGGGATTACTCTGTTTTCTGCTAAATTTTTAGGAACGGAGTTTTTACCACAGCTGAACGAAGGTTCACTCTGGATCACCGCGGAAATGCCCATGAGTTCCTCATTAAAAGAATCTTTGAAAACTGCGGATCTGCTAAAAAAAGACATTATGAGTTTTCCGGAAGTCACTGATGTTTTGGCACAAACGGGTAGAAGTAATGACGGAACAGACCCGAACGGATTCGGATTTGTACAGTTTGCCGTCAACCTTAAGCCTAAAGAAGAATGGAAAAGGAACATCAGTTATGAAGAGCTCATTGAAGAAATCGATAAAAAGCTCAGAAGCTATCAGGGGATTACTTTTAATTATTCCCAGCCGATCTCCGATAATGTGGCGGAAGCTGTTGCAGGATTCAAAGCGGAAAACGGAATTAAAATTTATGGAGATAATCTCGAAACACTGGATAAACTGGCAGAAGAAGTTTTAAAAGCTATTAAAAATGTTAACGGAGTTAAAGACCCGGGAATCATCAAAAATATAGGCCAGCCGGAAGTAAGTGTTGTGTTGGACAGAGATAAAATGGCTGCTTACGGAGTAATGCCGGCAGATGCACAGGCTGTACTGGAAATGGCTTTCGGTGGGAAAACAGCTTCGGAAATGTTCGATGGAGAAAGAAAATTCCCTATTCGCTTACGATACTCGCAGGAATACAGGAAAGATGAAAATGATATTGCCTCATTAATGGTTCCCACACAGGACGGCACAAAGATACCTCTCAAAGAAATCAGTAATATCGTTAAAGATAATGGTGCTGCGTTTATTTACAGAGATGACATTAAAAGATACATCGGAGTGAAATTTTCCATCCGAGACCGGGATTTGGGAAGTACCATTGCGGATGCACAAAAAGAAGTGGCAAAAATTGATCTGCCGGATGGATATTCCATTGGCTGGACCGGGCAATTTGAAAATCAGCAGCGAGCTTCTCACAGGTTAGCCCAGGTGGTACCGGTAAGTATTCTGATGATCTTCTTCCTTTTGTTCGTGCTTTTCGGGAACATGAAAGACTCTCTTTTGGTTCTGGCTAATGTGCCTTTTGCTTTGATTGGAGGAATTATTGCGTTACACATCACCAGAATGAATTTTGGAATATCAGCCGGAGTGGGAATGATCGCTTTATTGGGAATCTGTATTCAGAATGGGGTAATCCTGATCACGGAATTCCATCAAAATGTCCGAAACGGTTTGTCTCTTGATTCTGCTATTCTAAACGGTGTGAGATCCAGGACAAGACCTGTGGTAATGACTGCTTTAATGGCTTCCATCGGGCTTTTACCGGCAGCACTGTCTACAGGAATTGGCTCTGAGTCTCAAAAACCATTGGCTATTGTCATCATTGGGGGCCTAATTACAGCAACGATACTGACATTGCTTATTTTCCCCGTTATTTTCTGGATATTTAACAGAACAAAGAAATCACAGGAGATCTGATCATCTTTTTTAATATTTTTAATGAATGAAGCCCGGAACTTATTTGCCCCGGGCTTCTACCTATTGAAATCGCATTACGAGCTAAAATCCTAATCCTATGGAAAAAGCTTTTACTGCATTAGGGAAATTGGAAAGAGATGTTACAGCTCCCGTTGAGGTATTTACTGTATATATTTTTGTAGTACCATTTACAGTTGCCATTAAATAAGCTTTCTGACTTTTACTACCTATATCGAATCCATTGGCACTGCTTATGTCGATGCCTAAAGATCCTGTTTCTGTTAGAGTTCCATTATTAGGCGGGTTTTGTTGATAAAGTTTATCACTATTATGATCTATAACAAATAAAACCGTTGCCGTAGCTCCTGCAAAATTATTAGTGTAAGCAGCTGCACTTACGGCAGGAGTACCTGGGTTAATATTTCCGTCTACAGCGACAATGGTGGCATCATTCGGATTGATGCGTAGATTTTGCCCTGTATTGCTTACCACTCTTATCCTGTCAACGGTAGGGTTGAAGTCAAAGGCGAAATCAGTTCCCTGAAGCATCGTTGAGAATGGAGTGGTGTTTACTGCTGTAGCCGCTCCGGTAGCAAGATTGATGGTGTAAAGCCTGCTTGAGCTTCCCAGCGCATATAATTGCCCGTTCAGAGGACGGAAATCTATACCAAGGATATTTTCTCCTGACTGAAGCCCGGCAATAGCTTTCGAAATAGGGCTCGGGTTTTCAGGATTAAAGATCTGTAAATTATTGGAGGAATCCACCGCGTAAGCTACGGGCTCTGTTGGAATTGCCAAATCTCGGATGGGCTCCTGAAGTGAACCTATAAGACCGGCTTTTCCGTTGTTGATATCAACTAAATATAAATTATTGCCTGCTCCTAATAAAGCAACACTATTATTGGGATTAATGTCAAACGCTGCCTGTCCGCTCAAGGTAATCCCCAAGCTGCCTACTTCCACTAAAGTTCCATTATTAGGTGGATCCTGTTTGAACAGTTTTCCTGAAGCAACATCAATATCATACAAAATTGTTGAAGATGCCCCTGCTTTACTGTTGGTATAGGCAATACCTGTAATGGAAGGTGTTCCCGACCCATTAATAGCCATATCTGTGGCGGCTGTTGCTCCGGTTTCAGGATGGAGACGGAGGTTTTGCCCTGTATTGCTTACTAATCTTATTCTGTCTACAGTTGGGTTAAAATCAATAGAGGCAATGGCTCCTGATAAAGCAGGTGTAAATGCAGCGGTTCCGATTGCTCTTGCTGATGAAGAAGAAGTATTAATGACATATAACTTGCTTGCACTGGACAAAGCATAGAGCTCGCCTGTAGAAGGTCTGAAATCGATACTTAAAATTTGCTCTCCGGAAGCAACTCCGGTTATAGCACTTTTTGATAAGAACATGTCCGGTTTTTTTGCATTGAAAGAAACCAGCTCATTGGCGGGTGTAACGCCATATACCACAAGATCTGGCCCCTGAATGGTATTTTCAGGCATGTTGACATCTTCTGAATCATCACAGGATAAAGAAGTTCCTAATATTATCACTGCGAATAAGGCTCGTAAAAACTTTTTCATAATGTTTATTTTTTAGGTTGATTAAAAGAATATACGAGAGTTTATCTGTCTTGGATTTACAATAACTTTTTTCCTGAATAGGATAAGAAAAAGAGGTCTTCTTTATTCCTAATAGCAGATAATTTATATAAAATGCAGAGTTTTTTAGGAAATACCTTTTTAGGATTTTTTCAATTGAGAAATTTGTGTAAATTTGCAATCTCAATACAGAGAAATATGAGTTTGTAATTCTTTGGATTTTGAATATGAAAACTTTTTTTAATAAAAAGGTTTTCATATTTAAAAAATCGCTATATTTGCAAACCGAAATTTTGAATAAACAATAAATAAATAATTTTAAATCATGGCAAAGGAAACGTTTAATCGTAACAAACCACACTTGAACATTGGTACTATTGGTCACGTTGACCATGGTAAAACTACTCTTACTGCTGCAATCAGTAGCGTATTAGCTAACAAGGGTCTTGCTGAGAAAAAAGACTTCTCTTCTATTGACTCTGCTCCAGAAGAAAAAGAAAGAGGTATCACTATTAATACAGCTCACATTGAGTACGAAACTGAAAAACGTCACTATGCACACGTTGACTGTCCAGGTCACGCCGACTATGTAAAGAACATGGTAACTGGTGCTGCTCAGATGGATGGAGCTATCTTAGTATGTGCTGCAACTGATGGACCAATGCCTCAAACTAGAGAGCACATCCTACTTTGCCGTCAGGTAAATGTACCAAGAATCGTTGTTTTCATGAACAAAGTGGATATGGTGGATGATGCTGAATTATTAGAGCTTGTTGAGCTTGAACTTAGAGATTTATTATCTACTTACGAATATGATGGAGATAACTCTCCAGTAATCCAGGGATCTGCTCTTGGTGCTCTTAACGGAGATGAGAAGTGGGTTAAAACTGTAGAAGAATTAATGGATGCTGTTGATACTTGGATCGAGCAACCAGTAAGAGATCAGGATAAGCCATTCTTGATGCCAATCGAAGACGTATTCTCTATTACAGGTAGAGGTACTGTAGCAACTGGTAGAATCGAGGCTGGAGTTATCAATACTGGTGATGCTGTAGACATCGTAGGTATGGGTGATGAGAAGTTAACTTCTACTGTAACTGGGGTTGAGATGTTTAGAAAAATCCTAGATAGAGGTGAAGCTGGTGATAACGTAGGTCTATTGTTGAGAGGTATTGAAAAAACTGACATCAAGAGAGGTATGGTAATCGCTAAAGCTGGATCTGTAACTCCACACAAAAAATTCAAAGCTGAGGTTTATATCCTTTCTAAAGAAGAAGGTGGACGTCACACTCCATTCCACAACAAATACCGTCCTCAGTTCTACGTAAGAACTACTGACGTTACAGGTGAGATCTTCTTACCAGAAGGTGTAGAAATGGTAATGCCTGGTGATAACTTAACAATCACTGTAGAATTGTTACAACCAATCGCTCTTAACGTAGGTCTTAGATTTGCGATCAGAGAAGGAGGTAGAACAGTTGGTGCTGGTCAGGTTACTGAAATCTTAGACTAATCATTTAGTATAAATAAAAGTTCCGTAAGGAAGCTTACGGAACTTTTTAATCTACGGGCATCGTCCAATGGTAGGATACCGGTCTCCAAAACCGTTGATCAGGGTTCGAATCCTTGTGCCCGTGCAAATATAAATTATGAGTTCATTTATCGATTTTTTAAAAGGTTCTTATAACGAATTCAGACATAAAGTTGAATGGCCAAAGTGGAGCGATTTACAGTCATCTACTATCGTTGTAACCATTGCAACTGTTATCCTTGCGTTATTTACCTTTGGAGTTGATGAATTGTTTTCTAAAGCAATCAGCAACATAATAGGAATGCTAATCAACGTGTTCAACTAAAAAAGTATTTTCCCATAATGAGCGAATTGAAATGGTATGTGCTGAAAGCAATCAGCGGACAGGAAAATAAAGTGAAAAACTATATTGAGACAGAAATCAAACGTTTAGGGTTTGAGCAGTACGTTACTCAAGTGGTTATTCCTATGGAAAAGGTTATCCAACTTAGAAACGGTAAAAAAGTTCCTAAGGAAAGACCTTATTATCCTGGTTACCTGATGATCGAAGCTGATCTGATGGGTGAGATTCCTCATATTATCAAGAATATCCCTGGAGTTATCTCTTTCTTGAGCTTAACAAAAGGTGGTGATCCTGTACCAATGAGAAAATCTGAAGTGAACAGAATGTTGGGAAGAATGGATGAGCTTTCAGAATTTGCTACTGATGTTGAAATCCCTTATGTAGTAGGTGAAAACGTTAAAGTAATTGACGGACCATTCAACGGATTCAACGGAACAGTAGAAAAAATCCTTGAAGATAAGAAGAAGATTGAAGTTTCTGTACTGATCTTCGGTAGAAAAACTCCAATGGAACTTAGCTATATGCAGGTAGAGAAAATTTAATCTTTACTTTTACAATATAAAAAAAGACTGCTTCAAGCAGTCTTTTTTTGTTATTTCCCCCTGTTATTAGGAATTTCAAAAAGAAACTTACTTTCTAATGAACATAATGTTATTTTTGACATAATATATGTTTGATTTTAATGATTTTGACCAATAAAAAATATTTTGAAAGTTAAATCTTTTAGTTAGATGTATTATTTTTTTATTTTTTAAAATATTTACCTATTTCTTACGTTAGGTAGCGAATTTTTTTTTGTCATTTGGGATATTATATTAACTTTAACCCAAAACAAAAAACAATTATGAGAAAAATTATTATTATTTCGCTTTTTAGCGTATGTCTTCATGCGCAGGTAGGGATTAACACAACATCCCCTTCCAGAACTATAGATGTTAATGGAACATTAAGAGTAAGAACACAAACTGATCAGTCTTCAAACGTTTCGTATGATAATGTTTTGATTTCCGATGCGAATGGAAATGTGGATTATGTCAAAAAAAACCATCTCAATCAGCAGATGGTGCAATTATTTAATCTAACCACATTACCTTCAGTAAATGCAGGTGGTACGGGAACTCCTACCCCTGTAAGCATAAGTAATCAGTCCATTACTTTAACAAAACCCGCATTTGTGGTTATTAATTTTTCAGTACCTGTAACATTGGCTTCGGCACCTTCGGATGGTAGATTAAAAATATTGAGAACCCATCTGAATGTAGATGGAACGAATGTAGTAAGGTCTACAAATACTTATACTAATAATACGGCATCTGGAACCAATATTACCGGGATATTTTATAATACTGGAAGTTATATCACTTTATTAGGTGCCGGGACACACAGTATTGAGTTATTAGGAACCTGTTTTGATTTTGCAACGGCTTCCAGTTGTGTTCAAGGTGGTGCCTTTGCAGGATCTTCATTTCAGGCTTATGCATTCTACAATGATTATTAAGAAGTCATAAAAAAGAACGTATGTTAAAAAAGAGAGTACAAACTGTACTCTCTTTTTTATTCTTAAATGTGGTTTTAAGAAATTGAATTTTCTATACTTATTTTCGGTACGGATCACAATGGTACTGGGCTATATACAGGTAGAACAAGTATGGATATACTAAACTCATAAAAAATGGTCATTATATATTTATTTTTTAATTTAAAATGCATTATTGCTATATTAGATATTAAAATAAATTCTAACCCATGAGAAATACTTATCTGCAAATTAAATGTTTTTATCTAATAATATTCGTTATATTTTTTAATATATCGTTTAGTCAGACAAATACTTTTCAAATCGGAGTACTTGCTCCCCCGTCTATGAAAGCCAATTTTAGAGCCGTGCCGGCAGATTATAATAATGATGGTTACGCAGACATGAGTGTGAAAACTTCTGGAGGATATTGGCTTATCGATTATGCTGACTCTAATCCTAATAGTCCAAATAATGGCTTTGGTTCTTGGGATGCAAGCTATCCTGAATATGGGGGTGATGATGCAATACCTGTTCCTGGAGATTATGATGGGGATGGCAAATTGGATCTTGCAGTAAAAACGGATTCAGGATTATGGTTAATTGATTATGCGATCGATGGATTTGGAGGTTGGGCGCCTCTTATTAACTTTAATTATGGGGGTAGTGATGCAATACCTGTCCCCGGATATTATGATGATGATGATATGACGGATATAGCTGTGAAAACTGATAGTGGACAATGGCGAATTGATTTGGCATATAATGGCTTTGGATCTTGGGATATTGACTTAACTCAATATGGCGGACATGAAGCACGTCCGGTTCCTGCTGATTACAATAATGATGGTATTACAGATCTTGCTGTGAAAAGAGATAATGGAGAATGGCTTATTGATTATGCTGTTATTAGTGCGCCAAATTCTGGATTTGGGGGTTGGGAAGAAATAATATCTACAAATTGGCTAGCTGATACAATCCCTGTACCTGCAGATTATGATGGAGATGGTTTTGCAGATATAGCAGTAAAAGAAGGAGAGAAGTGGAAAATTGATTATGCTGGAGATGGGTTCGGTAATTTCATTCAAATTTACGATCAATATGGAGGTGCAGATTATTACCCAGTTCCAGCTGATTATGATCATGATAATAAAAGTGATCTGAGTGTAATATCACTTTCTACAGGGAGTTGGTTGGTAGACGAGTCTATAACAGGTTTAGGAGGTTGGGATTATAATCTTCTTCTTGGAAATTATACAGATTATAATTATTTACTTGGTCCTACACTTTCATATTATTATAATGACCTTATTAAGTTTCAAAAAGTTAAAGATGCATATGTTGACTTTTTGGTAGCTCCCGATATTATGTTTAGTAGTAATAATTATGCTAAAATATATGCTTATTTAGAATTAGCCAAAAAAAGTTCTTTGAAGGTTTTTTTATCAGGATATAATATTGCAAGCTATCAGAATCCTGATGGATTGCCAGCATATAAACAAGAATTGCTAAGCCGTTTTAAGAATGATCTGCCTACGGGTTTAGATCAAGCAGTCATGGGGATTTTTTTAGGTGATGAACCGCGAGTCGTTGACTATGATAATGTTAAAAAATGGACTGACTTTTTTAAGCTGAATTTTCCAGAAAATCCACTTTATTATAATCTATTTCCCAGATACTGGGACGTGCCACAGAATGACGCTGAATATGAAAATTATTTGAATACATATATCAATGCCAACGAAACTGACTTTGTGTCCTTTGACCACTATCCTTTAAAGAATAATGAACCTTTTAAGACAGACTTTTTTTATAATATGAAAGTATTTAAAGATAACTTAGGTAATAATAGGCCTTTTTGGTTTGTGGTTCAATCTCACAATGGAATATTTGGAAACTTTACTACTGCACCTTATGAGCCTAAGCTTAAATTTATTACATCAAGTGCAATTGCTTATGGAGCAAAAGGCTTAGTGTATTGGTCCTATGTAAATGGAATTGATGAATATCCATCCACTTACTCCTCTGTTCAGAAGGTCAATAGATATTTAAAAGAAGTTATAGGTCCGGTTATAATGACTTCGGAGCACATTGCTACATTACATAAAAGTGATACTTATATGAATCTAGGGCGTCCGTTTGGGAGCGATGAACTGGTTGCTTCAAATAACACCGGGGTCATTAAAGATGTGAACAACGATAATATCCTCTTATCATTATATCAAAAAGCCGGAGCAATTTCTACAGATACGGAATATTATATTTGGGTTGTAAATAAAGATATAACGACCAGTGCATTTTCTACTACATTAAGTTTTGGAGGGCAATATTTTAGATCATATATTTCTCCAAGAGTAGACTCGTACATTTCTCCTAATAATTCCTTCGGTACAATACCTAAATTATTTAATACGGTTACCAATACAACAACAATTACTATTCCTGAACTTTTACCAGGAGAAGGGGTAATGCTAAAATTAATTAAAAGAGATTTAATACCACTAGAGAATGAAATTCTAAGCAAAACAATGAATAAGGCAGAAGCCAAAAACCTTAAAGACGAAAGCTTAACGGATTTATCATTTAAAATTTATCCTAATCCTGCTGGAGATTTTATTAATATACAAACAAATGATGAGATCACATCAATTTCAGTTTATAGTAATTCTGGACAAAAAATAATAAATTTTGAAAAGAATGTTAAACAACTTGATATTAGAAATATTCCATCCGGAGCTTATATTTTAGAGATAAAAACAAAAAATAAAACCAGAACTGAAAATTTCATCAAGAAATAGTTCAGGATTTATTTACGTAAAAAGACCACTTATCAAGTGGTCTTTTATTTTCGGATATCATTAGATCTTATTCTTTAATAATTTTTTCAGATATAAGATTTCCTGAAAGATCAGTCGCTTTTAAAATATAAATTCCCTTCAATAGTTCCGGAATATCCATGTGATTTGCTTTTGTGTTTCTTTTCAGTAGTTTTCCATCCATAGAATAAATTTCAATGTTTTGTAAATCTTCAGAAAAGTATAAGGTATTTTTTACAGGATTAGGATAAAACTTCAAATTCTTCTTATGGACTTCCGAAGTGGCTAATACGTCACATTCAGGATCATAAATATCATTAACAATGAACCAACCTTTAGTATTAGATAGTATATTTCTTGCGGCAATAGCCTGTGCCGTGGAATATTTCAAGCCGGAAGCTCCTAAAATTAAATTATTGGGAGTAGAAGAATTGTTTGCCCAGCCATATAAAGTGGAATTATAATTGTTACACTTCATGCCAGAGGAATCCAGCATATTGTCCATCTGTGTTACAAGGGATAAATTCCATGTACCTAAATCCTGATTGAATTTAGGAGCATTTTTAAACATATGACGCATATCCGTTACTTTTGAAGTGTCCCAGTTTCCGAGAGGCTGATTGAACATCTGAGCTCCCGTGAACATATATAACATATTGATCACCTTTGAAGTATCCCAGTTTCCAATAGGCTGGTTAAATGCCCTTGCTTCATAAAACATATAAGCCATATCCGTAACTTTTGAAGTGTCCCAGTTTCCTATGGGCTGATTGAATTTTTCTGATGAAGCAAACATATCAAGCATATTGGTGACCAGGGAAGTGTTCCAGTTTGCTATAGGCAGGTTAAAGGCTTTATTTTCCCTGAACACCCCTCTCATATCTGTTACACTAGAAGTATCCCAGTTTTCAATAGGTTGGTTGAATTGATGAGCTCCACTAAACATGTAAGCGATACTGGTAACTTTAGAAATATCCCAGCTTGCAATAGGCTGGTTGAACATTTTAATGCCATGAAACAGATTGGCCATGTTGGTTACTTTGGAAGTATCCCAATTCCCTATGGGCTGATCAAATAATTCGGCATTGGAAAATAATTGACTCATATTGGTCGCCTTTGAAGTATCCCAATTGGCAAGTGGTTGATTGAAGACAAGTGCTCCAAGAAAAACGCCGGCCATATTTGTGACATGAGAAGTATTCCAGTTTCCAATAGGCTGATTAAATAAATAAGCGTTTCCAAACATATAGGAAATATCAGTTACATTAGAAATATCCCAATTGCTGATTGGCTGATTGAATTTGGTGGCAAAATTGAAACATTCTGATAAATTGGTTACATTAGAAGTGTCCCAATTATTAATAGAAGGGTTTCCTATCATGTTATAACATCCGGCAAGCATTCCAGCCAGTGTAGAAAGATTAGAAAGGTCGGGAATATCTGTGGCCGTGACATCCATCTCTGTACAGTAATTAAAGGCTCTCTCCATGCTTGACCAGTGAACATCTCCCCATTGAGCTATATTAATGATTTTATGGCTGTCTCCACGATAGAACATATTGGGCGCATAAAAACAAATACGGTTAAAATTGCCATTTCCCTGGCTTACTTTTACAGTGTAAGTTGCATTATTGGCTACAGGATTCAATGGTGTTCCAAAATCAATTAAAAGAGGAACATTAAGAACGGTTGTTACATTTGATAATGTTCCGTTATGAGAAGGATAGCCAACTTCCTCCCAATAAATAGTATAGTTGTCGCCTATTCCCGGGAAATAAATCTGATTAGCAGTGCTTTGACTGGGAATAAAGCCGGTATTGCTAGGTTTCCAGACAGTGATGAACTCATTTTGTGCCCTGACAAGGGAGAAGAGTATAAAAAATATACCAAAAAATAAAAATTTGAATTTCATAATATTTTGTTTGTTATAAATTTATGTAAAAAGTTTTATTATGAAATCTTTCTAAAAATCAACACATTCCATTTGCTATTTCAAAAATATTTTATACTTTTGCAGTCCGAAAAGTAGGTTTATCTAATGTGAGAATGGATAACCTGCTGAATAATAATGCTTCCAAACTCATTAATTATTCAAACTTAAAAAACAAAAAATGGCTAAGAAAGTCTTTAAAATGGTAAAGCTTCAGGTGAAAGGAGGGGCAGCAAACCCGTCTCCGCCAGTAGGTCCGGCATTAGGTTCTGCAGGTGTAAACATCATGGAGTTTTGTAAGCAATTTAACGGAAGAACTCAGGACAAGCCAGGGCAAGTTTTACCTGTAGTAATTACAGTATACGAAGACAAATCTTTTGAATTCGTTATTAAAACTCCACCTGCAGCAATCCAGTTAATGGATGCGGCTAAGATCAAGGGAGGTTCCGGTGAACCAAACAGAAACAAAGTAGGTTCTGTATCTTGGGATCAGGTAAAGAAAATCGCTGAGGATAAAATGGCAGACCTTAACTGCTTTACAATGGATTCAGCTGTTTCTATGGTTGCAGGTACTGCAAGATCTATGGGATTAAGAGTAACAGGAACTAAACCAACTTTTAACGCTTAAAACTTAAAGAAATGGCAAAATTAACAAAAAAGCAAAAAGAAGCTTTAAGCAAAGTAGAAAAAGGTAGAATTTATAACCTTGAAGAAGGTTCAGCTCTTGTAAAAGAAGTTAACACTGCAAAATTTGATGCTTCTGTAGATATCGCTGTAAGACTAGGAGTAGATCCAAGAAAAGCGAACCAAATGGTAAGAGGTGTAGTATCTCTTCCTCACGGAACTGGTAAAGATGTTAAAGTATTAGCTCTTGTAACACCGGATAAAGAAGCTGAAGCTAAAGAAGCTGGTGCAGACTATGTAGGTCTTGACGAGTATTTAGATAAAATCAAAAACGGTTGGACAGATGTAGACGTTATCGTTACTATGCCTGCTGTAATGGGTAAATTAGGACCTTTAGGTAGAGTTTTAGGACCAAGAGGTTTAATGCCAAACCCTAAATCAGGTACTGTAACTATGGAGATCGGTAAAGCTGTTTCTGAAGTGAAGTCTGGTAAAATCGATTTCAAAGTAGATAAATATGGTATCGTTCACGCAGGAATTGGAAAAGTATCTTTTGATGCTGCTAAATTGAAAGAAAATGCTCAGGAATTAATCCAGACATTGATCAAAATGAAGCCGACTGCTGCTAAAGGAACTTACGTAAAAAGCATCTACCTGTCTTCTACAATGAGCCCAGGTATTGCAATCGATACTAAATCTGTTAACTAATATTAAATCCTTAAGACAATGACAAAAGACCAAAAAGTTGTAGCAATACAAGAGATCAAAGACTTGCTTCAGGATGCAAAAGTAGTATACGTAGCAGATCTAGAAGGATTGAACGCTGCTAAATCTTCAGATTTCAGAAGACAAGCTTTCAAACAAAATATCAAAGTAAAAGTGGTGAAAAATACCCTTTTACAAAAAGCAATGGAGCAAATCGAAGGAGTAGATTACTCTGAGATGTTCCCAACTTTCAAAGGGAATTCAGCGATCTTGATCTCTGAAACTGCAAATGCTCCTGCAAAATTAATCCAAGGGTTCAGAAAGAAAGAAGAGAAGCCAGCTTTGAAGTCTGCTTACCTTCAGGAAACTTTCTACGTTGGTGACAATAACCTAGACGCGTTGGCTAACATCAAGTCTAGAGAAGAAATGATCGGTGAAATTATCGGATTACTTCAGTCTCCAATCCAGAGAGTTGTTTCTGCTCTTCAAAACAAACCTGAAACAGTAGAAGCTAAAGCTGAAGAAGCTGCACCTGCTGTGGAAGAAACTCCTGCTGCTGAAGCTCCGGAAGCTCCTGCTGCAGAAAGCACTGACGAAACGCCAGCTGCTGAATAATTACACTCAAAAAATTAAATAAATAATCAACAAAAACATTACAACAATGTCAGATTTAAAAAATTTAGCTGAAACGCTAGTAAACTTAACAGTAAAAGACGTAAATGAATTAGCTGCTATCCTTAAGGATGAGTACGGAATTGAGCCAGCTGCTGCTGCTGTAGTAGTTGCAGGTGGAGCTGCAGGAGGTGATGCTGCTGAAGAAAAGACTGAATTCGACGTAATTCTTAAGTCTGCAGGTGCTTCTAAATTAGCTATCGTTAAATTAGTAAAAGATTTAACTGGTGCTGGTCTTAAAGAAGCTAAAGATATCGTAGACGGTGCTCCAGCTCCAATCAAAACTGGTGTATCTAAAGACGAAGCAGAAGCTCTTAAGAAGCAATTAGAAGAAGCTGGTGCTGAAGTAGAATTGAAATAATTCAATTTAACTCTAAAATAATAAGCCTGAGCATTTTGCTCAGGCTTTTTTTGTTTTTGTACCTCAATACATGGTGAGTTGTTCATAAAGGTATTTGTATATTTTTGGAATATGACTATGTATATATAATTATAATTGAATAATTGGTAAAAAAATAAACAATGTGGTAAATAGTAATTATGTGTTTTATTTAATTTAATATTTTTTATTCAAAAAAAATGACATTTATTTGAAAATAATACTATATTTGCACCTGAAAAAACACACACTAGATTGAAAAGAAATTACCTTCTTTTCCAAAGCTTCTTTGTAGCTATTCTTCAAATTTGGATGGCTCTGGCTTCGGAAAGATTAAACACATCAGTAGGGAAAGAAAAACTGAATTCTTTTGCTGTTTCAAACAGCAAATGCTTGCAAAAATTTAAAAGTAATGATACTGTCCGGATGAATATTGGACAGCTACTTCTTATATGATGAATACTCATGAAAATGGTTAACTCTTATCATCATTTGGCTAAGAGTTGATGGCCATTTCATCAATACTTTTTTAAACAAAACACATTTCAAAATAAAAAAACACACAAAAAACAACAAATATCATTACAAATGAAAAACAAATTATTTACGGTGGCGGCCTTATCCTTTTGCGGGTGTCTGGCATACGCACAAGTTGGTATTAATACTCCAACGCCAAGTGCTATGATGGACGTTGTGACGAAGGGAAATACAGCCGCAACCAAAGCATTGGAAATTAATAATTCTTCCAATACTGAGATGGTCACAGTGCTTAATAATGGAAATGTAGGAATCAGTGTTCCTAATCCCAATGCTAAGCTTCATATTGTGTCATCATCAGGAAATGGATTTCAGCTGGTAGACGGTTCACAAGGTGCTAACAAAGTTTTGACTTCAGATGCGAATGGAGTGGGAACTTGGCAGACAGCATCTGCGGCTGGTATTACAAGTATTACTGGAACTTCTCCAATAACAGCTTCTACAGCAAGTGGAGCAACCACTATTGGAATTGACAGAAATAATATTGCGGAAGGTACAAGTGCATCGGGTGCAACTGATGCATTCGTATTATCAGGAGGAATAACAAGCTCTGTAGTGGGAGGAAGTGATATCAGTTTAACGGTCAATAATACCGCTCCACTTTGGAATGCAAACCAGTTACAAGGAACTGCAATAAGTAATACGGCTCCAACAGCCAATCAGGTTTTAACATTTAATGGAACCAACTGGGCACCTACAACCCCTGCGGCAGCAACTGCCGACTGGCAAATAACAGGAAATAATAACACTACAGCGTCTAGCACAGCTTTAGGTACTGCACCGAATAATAACTTTATTGGGACAACCTCAAATCAAAATTTAGCTGTGGTTACTAATACTAAGGTACATGGTATTTTAGACACTAATGGAACTTTAACCGGCGGGGGAGAAAACTTATCTTCCTTTACTTGGGGGGTATCTAATAGTATTGATCCTACGAATAATGGGACAAGCATTGCATTAGGTTCAACTAATGCGGTTAAAGCTCCTGGTATAGGTACGGCTGCAGTTGCAATAGGTCATACAAATAGCGTAACTGTAGGAGGTTATGCCATAGGAAGGGATAATAAATTGACATCCGGAACACAATCGCTTGCAATTGGTTTTGCAAATGAAGCCTCAACATTTGGGTTGGGTTCAGGTGCCGCTTTCCTTTTTGGGGTTACAAATAAAGTTTCTGGGACAACATCTTCAAACACCTTTGCCTTTGGTAAAGAAAATAATGTAAGTACAAATAATTCAATGATTATCGGGTATAACGGGATGACAGCAAAAACCAATTCTACGACCTATGCTAATAGCACACATTATTTTTATGGATCGGAGGCAACTGCAAACCCTACATCCATTACTGCTAAAACCCAGGTTGCCATCAATGTACCTGCTGCAACGGCCTTAACTGGAAACTCGGATTTATTCATACAGAATTCAATTAAATATTTGCCAACAGCAGTAACAACTACTCCACAATCACAGCCATGTGGTGCTGCAGAAGAAGGATCAATTAAATATTTTCTTATCAATTCCACTACAGGTTCTTTCTTTGGTTGTGTAAGAACTGCGGGTAGTACATATACTTGGAGCCAACTTAATCTATAATTATAAAAAAACTTAAAAAAATAACAAAATGAGTAAAAAATTATTTCAGAATGTAGTAACCGTTTTGCTGACGTTGATGATGTCGGTAGAAGGGATTGCTCAAGGTTACATTCCGATAAGAGGGATGGGAACAGAAGCTAAACCGGTAAACAACACCGGTATATGTTTAGGATGCTACAACGGGAGTATGAACCCTGTTGTAGATGCAGATCTTAATAATAAAGTAAGCATGGGAAACTTTGCGACTTTGTTAAGTGGAAATGGGATTTCAGTTAAGAACAATAACGTTACCTATCCGGCGGGTTACATTACAGGTTTTAATGTAGATACGGGAACCAGTTTTATTACAGCGGAATTATTAAGTTCATTGAAAATAAGTACGTATAAAGCAGGTGTTTTACAGGAATCTAGCACAACTGCAACATTAATTTCTGTTCCTGCTTTTGGAGGGTCTAAAAATAGAATATTCTTACATTTTAAAACGACTAAGAGCTTTGATGAAGTAAGATTATACCAATCTGGTTTGGTAGGATTATTCGGTTCAATGAATGTGTATTATGCATTTGCTTTCAACCCGACTACCGTTCCAACTGATAATAATGGGATTTGTGATGATATCATCGCAGGAAGTGGTGTTGATGGAAATGTATCAGGAAGCAGTAGCTTTTTAGCTCCTCTTTCTTATGTGGAAAACAGAGAGAGAATTGGAGACGGAGATAAAAGTTCTTATGGTGCAATCGTATTACCGGCAGGTTTATTAGGATCTTACTCTGTGGGGGTATTGGATAAGGATCAGGTTTATCCTGCCGGAAACAGAGCCGGATTTGTTATTGAGCCGGATGATCAGGGTAAGATTTTAAGTGCTGAGTTTTTGAAAAACATTACGATTGAAACTTATTTATTCGGACAGTTACAGGATTCTAAAACTTTAAGTGATGGCGGAGGACTTATCAATATCAAAGTATTAAGTTATGGCTCAGGAAAGCAAAAAGTAACTTTAACTTCAACTAAGCCTTTCAATGAAATAAGATTAAAAGTTACCCAGACTCTTGGATTTAATTTAGGAAGTTTAAAAGTGTATTATGCATTTGAAGAGCCTCAAAGCTGTGATTGTAATGAATATATTCAGACTTCGGGGTCTTCCAGATTAGGAGAAATTGTACCGGGATCATCTTGGACAAGTGCTTTTGGCGGGCTTCTTATTCCGGGACTTTTAAAAGCAACTTTATACAATCCGTATAATGTAACAGATACTAACTTAACAAATTTTGCTACTATTAATATGCCATTGGTATCTTTCTTAACAGGAGCAAGGTTAACAGTAAAAAGTAATACAGGTCTGTATCCTGCCAATACATTTGGTGGATTCACACTGGAAAAAACGGCAAGTGTTATTTCTGTAGATATTTTGAAATCTATCAATGTAATTTTCTATAACGGAACAACAGAAACAGAAAGAAAAACAGGAGGGCAGCTTTTAAGCGGTGATTTCTTCGTAACATCTTCTAACAGATTTTATGTAGGATTTAAATCTACCAAACCATTCGACAGAATGAAGATTGAAATTAGTAATCCTTTAGGTGCAGGTTTGCTTCAATCGTATATGATCTATAATGCATTTGTTCAGATGGATGATGATGGAGACGGAGTTCCGAACTGTAACGACAAATGTCCTAATGGTAATGACAACATTGATACTAACGGTAATGGTATTCCGGATTGTGCTGAAGGATGTTCTGCTTTAAATGATAAATCAAATGCTATTGATACAGATGGAGACGGAGTTGCTGATGCTTGTGATGGAGATTCAGATAATGATGGTATCATGGATGTTTATGAGAACTTTGATAATAATGCATTCTTTGAGGATGATGATCTTGAAGGAAATTTAAGTTTTGTAAACATTTTAGGAGATGGTGTTGCCAACTATAAAGATCTGGATTCTGATAATGATGGTGTACTAGATCTGTTCGAGTCAGGTATCCCTCAATCAGTTATCAATTCAATCGACGCTAACCACGACGGTATTATTGATGCAGGTGTAGTAGTTGGAAACAATGGTATCGCAGATGTTTTGGAAACAACTCCGGATTCAGGAACACCGAAATATGCATTGAAAAATACAAGTGGAACTAATTTACCTGACTTCTTAAATGTGGCAAGTAATAATACACAATATGATCTACATGCCATTGGAAAAGCAAATTTAGACCAATATGGAGGAGGCTTCATTACTCCTGTAATCGATGCGGATCTAGATGGTATTATGGATCCTGCAACTGGAGTTACTAATCCTGCAGATACAGATATTGTGAAAAGAGGAGCTCCAAACTCTCCACTTTCCCCATATGCAACGTTTGCTAAAAATGGTCAGGCAACAGCTTCTAAAGCATCTGATATTGCGGATGCAACAGCAGCAATGAATGATATTAAAATCTATCCTAATCCGGTAAAAGCAGGTGAAAACCTTAATGTCAGATCTTCGGAAGAAGGAACATATACCATTTTCTCAACTCAAGGACAATTAGTAAAATCTGATAAGTTCACAAGAGGTACAGAAATCAATACCTCGTCACTTCCGGCGGGATTGTATATAATTAAAATTGAAACAAAATCTACAGTAAAAACTTACAAAGTTATTGTTAAGTAATAGCGTGTAGTATAACTTTCATAATAAGGATGGTCACCCGTTTTTGGGTGACCTTTTTTATAATAATTGATCGAAACTTATTTTTAATTATATATGAAGTGTCACTATCAACTTAAAACAGCCTTAGAAGATATACAAAAAATAACCTATTCATTTTGAAGTGGTTTTATTTGTGAATGTGGATAACTTTTTGTACCTTTGCTCCTCTTTTGGCGCGAATAATTGTTTGTAAATCTATAAAATACTAGAAATCAACTCTTTCATTAGAATGGAAGGGATTTCGTGTATATAGATATTCGGGTGATTTCTGCCTCAAAAGTAATAAAAATATTTTGCATTACGCTGTGAAAAGATATACCAGTGTTGCAGTTAGGAATTAGATTTTAAGAATAAAGAAAAAAGAATAAAGACTATTTCTAATAGCGCCAAACATTTGAAGTCGTTTATCTTTTCTCTCTCCTCTTTTCTCTGTTCCTGATATTTTTTAATAAATCAAAATATTTTTTAACCCCTTTCTTAAAAGTTTTATGAGTAAAACAACAGCAACAGCTCAGGGAAATCAGAGAATTAATTTCTCATCGGCGAAAGGAAAAATCATTACTCCGGACTTCCTGGATATCCAGATCGAGTCGTTTAAAGAATTTTTCCAGCTTGATACACTTCCTGAAGACAGAAGGAGCGAAGGTTTATACAAAACCTTCCAGGAAAACTTCCCTATTACGGATTCAAGAAACCAATTCGTACTAGAATTCCTAGACTATCTGGTAGATTCTCCACGTTATTCAATCGATGAGTGTGTGGAAAGAGGTTTAACGTATTCAGTTCCTCTGAAAGCAAGACTTAAATTGTATTGTACAGACCCTGAACACGAAGATTTCCAAACCGTAGTTCAGGATGTATATTTAGGCCCGGTTCCATACATGACGCCTAGTGGATCTTTCATCATCAACGGTGCTGAAAGAGTTATTGTTACCCAGTTACACCGTTCACCTGGTGTATTCTTCGGGCAAACGTACCACGCTAACGGAACTAAATTGTACTATTCAAGAATTATCCCTTTCAAAGGATCTTGGATGGAATTTACTACCGATATCAACAGCGTAATGTACGCGTATATCGACCGTAAGAAAAAATTACCATTAACAACTTTATTAAGAGCAATCGGATATGAGTCTGATAAGGATATCCTTCAGATCTTCGACCTTGCTGAAGAAGTAAAAGTTTCTAAAGCTGCCCTTAAAAAAGTAGAAGGAAGAACATTAGCTGCGAGGGTATTGAACACATGGTTCGAAGACTTCGTAGATGAAGATACAGGGGAAGTAGTTTCTATCGAAAGAAACGAGATCATCCTGGATAGAGAAACTGTTCTTGAAAAAGAACATTTAGACCTTATTTTGGATGCTGGTGTGAAATCAATTCTGATCCACAAAGAAAACAGCAATGAATTCTCTATCATCCAGAATACATTACAAAAAGACCCTACCAACTCTGAAAAAGAAGCGGTAGAATACATCTATCGTCAGTTAAGAAATGCAGATCCGCCAGATGAGGAAACGGCAAGAGGAATCATTGAAAAATTATTCTTCTCTGAGCAGAGATACTCATTAGGTGAAGTAGGACGTTACAGATTGAATAAAAAATTAGGTCTTAACATTCCTACAACTACTGAAGTTCTTACAAAAGAAGATATTATTGCGATCGTAAGACACCTTATTGAGCTTGTAAACTCTAAAGCTGAGGTTGATGATATTGACCACCTTTCTAACAGAAGAATTAAAACTGTTGGAGAGCAATTGGCTGGACAGTTCGGAGTAGGTCTTTCAAGAATTGCAAGAACGATCAAAGAAAGAATGAACGTTAGAGATAACGAAATCTTCACACCTCTTGATCTTGTTAATGCGAAGACTTTAACATCTGTAATCAACTCATTCTTTGGTACCAACCAGCTTTCTCAGTTCATGGACCAAACCAACCCGCTTTCAGAAATCACGCACAAGCGTAGACTTTCTGCACTAGGGCCTGGTGGTTTATCGAGAGAAAGAGCAGGTTTCGAGGTTCGAGACGTTCACCATACGCACTACGGAAGAATTTGTCCGATTGAAACTCCGGAAGGACCGAACATCGGTTTGATCTCTTCTCTAGGTATTTATGCAAAAATCAATACATTAGGTTTCATTGAAACGCCATACAGAAAAGCGGAAAACGGTAAAATTGATTTGAATTCAGATCCGATTTATCTAAACGCTGAAGATGAAGAAGCAAAAGTAATTGCTCAGGCAAACGTTGAAATGAACGATGATGGTACTATCAGTACAGACAGAGTAATTGCAAGATTGGATGGTGACTATCCGGTAGTGGAGCCTAATCAGGTAGACCTTATCGACGTTGCACCAAACCAGATCTCCGGTATTTCCGCTTCATTGATTCCTTTCTTGGAGCATGATGATGCGAACCGTGCATTGATGGGATCAAACATGATGCGTCAGGCAGTTCCTTTATTGAAGCCGCAAGCTCCAATCGTAGGTACAGGCCTGGAACAGCAAGTTGCAAAAGATTCAAGAATCTTGATCAATGCTGAAGGTACAGGTGTTGTAGAGTACGTAGATGCAGACAAGATCGTTATCAAATATGAAAGAAGCGAAGATGAGGATTTAGTACAATTCGAATCTGCTACTAAAACATATAACCTTACTAAGTTCAGAAAAACCAACCAAAGTACAACGATTACCCTAAGACCAAACGTAAGAGTTGGAGATACGGTAGAGAAAGGACAGGTACTTTGTGACGGTTATGCTACTGAAAACGGAGAATTAGCTCTTGGTAGAAACTTAGTGGTTGCGTTCATGCCTTGGAAAGGATATAACTTCGAGGATGCGATCGTAATCAATGAAAAAGTAGTACGTGAAGACTGGTTTACTTCCATCCACGTAGATGAATACTCTCTTGAAGTTCGTGATACCAAGTTAGGTATGGAAGAATTAACAGCGGATATTCCAAACGTTTCTGAAGAAGCTACCAAAGATCTTGATGAGAATGGTATGATCAGAATCGGTGCAGAAGTGAAGCCTGGAGATATCATGATAGGTAAGATCACTCCAAAAGGAGAATCAGATCCTACTCCGGAAGAAAAACTTCTTAGAGCGATCTTCGGTGACAAAGCAGGTGATGTGAAAGATGCTTCATTAAAAGCTGACTCTTCATTAAGAGGGGTGGTGATCGATAAGAAATTGTTCTCAAGAAATATTAAAGATAAAAAGAAGAGAACTGAAGAAAAACTTAAGCTTGAAGAAATTGAAAACACTTACAAAGCTAAGTTTGATGATTTGAGAAACACTTTAATTGAAAAATTAAATACACTCGTAAGCGGTAAAACTTCTCAGGGAGTGAAAAACGACCTTGATGAAGAAATCATCGGTAAAGGAGTGAAGTTTACTCATAAATTATTGACATCAGTTGAAGATTACGTAAACGTTAGTGGTTCAGATTGGACAGTTGATGCTGATAAGAATGAATTGATTAAACAATTAATTCACAATTATAAAATCAAGTACAACGATATCCAAGGAGTTAAAAACCGTGAGAAATTCGCAGTTTCTATTGGGGATGAGCTTCCTGCAGGTATTATGAAGCTGGCTAAAGTATATATCGCTAAGAAACGTAAGCTGAACGTAGGAGATAAAATGGCAGGACGTCACGGTAACAAAGGTATCGTTTCAAGAATCGTTCGTGAAGAAGATATGCCATTCCTTGAAGACGGAACACCGGTAGATATCGTATTGAATCCACTTGGGGTACCTTCCCGTATGAACATCGGTCAGATTTATGAAACAGTTCTTGGATGGGCTGGTCAGAAATTAGGATTGAAGTTCGCTACACCAATCTTCGATGGAGCAAGTCTTGATCAGATCACTGAATATACAGATAAAGCTGGTCTTCCGAGATTTGGTAATACTCACCTTTATGATGGGGGTACCGGAGAAAGATTTACTCAGCCTGCAACTGTAGGGGTGATCTATATGTTGAAACTAGGACACATGGTTGATGATAAGATGCACGCACGTTCTATTGGTCCTTACTCATTGATTACTCAGCAGCCGTTAGGAGGTAAAGCTCAGTTCGGAGGTCAGAGATTCGGGGAGATGGAGGTTTGGGCTCTTGAAGCATTCGGAGCATCCAATATCCTAAGAGAAATCCTGACTGTGAAGTCGGATGACGTGATTGGTAGAGCGAAAACTTATGAAGCGATCGCGAAAGGAGAAGCAATGCCTGAACCAGGTATTCCGGAATCTTTCAACGTATTACTTCACGAGCTACAAGGTCTTGGATTAGACGTAAGACTAGAGGAATAATTTTAAATTTTAAATTATAATGTTGAATGGTAACATTCAGAAATTAATCTAAAATCTAAAATCTAAAATTTAAAATCTAACAAATGTCAAATAAAAATAAATCAAGTAGATTTAATAAAATAACCATCGGTTTAGCTTCACCGGAATCCATTCTTCAGGAATCGAGAGGGGAGGTTTTAAAGCCGGAAACTATTAACTACAGAACGCACAAGCCTGAAAGAGACGGGTTGTTCTGTGAAAAAATATTTGGTCCTGTAAAGGATTACGAATGTGCTTGTGGTAAATATAAGAGAATCCGTTATAAAGGGATTGTTTGTGACCGTTGTGGGGTAGAAGTTACTGAGAAAAAAGTAAGAAGAGAGAGAATCGGGCACATTAACCTTGTAGTTCCAATTGCGCACATTTGGTATTTCCGTTCATTGCCAAACAAAATCGGATACCTTTTAGGAATTCCTTCTAAGAAATTAGATATGATCATCTACTACGAAAGATATGTGGTGATCCAGCAGGGTATTGCTAAAAAATTAGATGGTTCTGATTTTGAACATATGGAATTCTTAACAGAAGAAGAGTACCTTGATATTATGGAAACTCTTCCTGTGGAAAACCAGTATCTTGATGATTCAGATCCAAACAAATTCATCGCCAGAATGGGGGCTGAAGCTGTTGAGGATCTATTAAAAAGAATCGATCTTGATGCATTGTCTTTCGACTTAAGACACAAAGCTCACAACGAAGGTTCTAAGCAAAGAAGAACTGAGGCTTTAAAAAGATTGAACGTTGTAGAAGCATTGAGAGGTGCTAATACAAGAATGATCAACAAGCCTGAGTGGATGATCATGCGTGTGCTTCCTGTTATCCCGCCAGAACTAAGACCGTTAGTTCCATTGGATGGAGGACGTTTTGCAACTTCCGATTTGAATGACCTTTATAGAAGAGTAATTATCAGAAATAACCGTTTGAAGAGATTATTGGAGATCAAAGCTCCAGAAGTAATCTTGAGAAACGAGAAGCGTATGCTTCAGGAATCAGTAGATTCATTATTCGATAATACAAGAAAATCTTCAGCAGTAAAATCTGAATCCAACAGACCATTGAAATCACTTTCAGATTCATTGAAAGGTAAGCAAGGTCGTTTCCGTCAGAACTTATTAGGAAAAAGGGTTGATTACTCTGCGCGTTCGGTAATTGTTGTAGGGCCAAACTTACAGCTTCACGAGTGCGGTATTCCTAAAGATATGGCTGCGGAATTGTACAAACCGTTTATCATTAGAAAGCTAATCGAAAGAGGTATTGTAAAAACAGTAAAATCTGCGAAGAGAATTATTGATAGAAAAGAACCCGTAGTATATGATATCCTTGAAAATGTGATGAAAGGTCACCCGGTACTATTGAACAGGGCACCTACGCTTCACAGATTAGGTATTCAGGCTTTCCAACCTAAGATGATCGAAGGTAAGGCAATCCAGCTACACCCATTAGTAACAACTGCATTCAACGCCGACTTCGATGGTGACCAGATGGCGGTACACTTACCGTTAGGACCAGAAGCGATCCTTGAAGCTCAGTTATTGATGTTAGGTTCTCAGAATATCTTGAACCCTGCAAACGGTTCTCCTATTACCGTACCTTCTCAGGACATGGTACTTGGTCTATATTTCATGACTAAAGAAGCTAGTTCTACTGAAGATTATAAAGTAAAAGGTGAAGGTTTAGCATTCTATTCTCCTGAAGAAGCGGAAATTGCTTATGCTGAAGGAAAAGTTTCTTTAAATGCTAAGGTAAGATGTAAACTACCGGTTAAAGAAAACGGAGAATTAGTAACAAGATTAATTGAAACTACTGTTGGTAGAATTCTATTCAACCAGATTGTACCTAAACAGGTAGGATATATCAATGAGCTTTTAACTAAAAAGTCATTGAGAAACGTTATCGGTAAGATCCTTGCTGATACAGACTTCCCTACAACCGTGAAGTTCTTGGATGCCATGAAAGATCTAGGATATTCAAACGCATTCAAAGGAGGTCTTTCATTCTCATTAGGAGACATTGTGGTTCCTGCTGAGAAGAAGCAGATGATTGCTCAGGCTGTTGAAAATGTAGATGAGATTAGAGCGAATTATAACATGGGTCTTATTACAGATACAGAACGTTATAACCAGGTAATCGACGTTTGGACAAACACCAACGCTGGATTAACTGAAATGATCATGAGCAGAATGAAATCTGACCAAGGTGGATTCAACTCTGTATATATGATGCTTGACTCTGGAGCAAGGGGATCTAAAGAACAGATCCGTCAGTTATCAGGGATGAGAGGTTTGATGGCAAAACCGCAAAAAGCCGGATCTACCGGAGCGGAAATCATCGAAAACCCAATCGTTGCGAACTTTAAAGAAGGTCTTTCGATCCTTGAGTACTTTATCTCTACCCACGGTGCACGTAAAGGTCTTGCGGATACCGCTCTTAAGACAGCCGATGCTGGTTACTTAACGAGAAGATTGGTAGACGTTGCACAAGACGTTATCGTTACAGAAGACGATTGTGGTACTTTAAGAGGTACTGAAGTTACTGCACTTAAGAAAAATGACGAGATCGTTGAAAAAATCTCCGAAAGAATCTTAGGTAGAGTTTCTCTTCATAACATTTATGATCCTGAAACAGACGAATTAATCGCTGAAGCAGACCAGGTAATCAACGAAGTATTGGCGAAGAGAATCGAAGAGGCAGGATTAGAAGCAGTTGAGGTTCGTTCACCATTAACTTGTGAAGCTAAGAAAGGTATCTGTGCTAAATGTTACGGAAGAAACTTGGCAACAGGTAAAGTGATCCACATGGGTGAAGCGGTAGGTGTAATTGCAGCACAATCCATCGGGGAACCGGGAACTCAGTTAACATTGAGAACCTTCCACCAAGGGGGTACTGCAGGAAACGTATCAGAAAACCCATCAATTGTTGCAAGAAGAGACGGTATCGTTGAAATGGATGAAGTAAGAACCATTACTTCTGAAGATGAAAATGGTAACACTGCTGAAGTTGTAGTTTCCCGTTCAACAGAATTCAGATTGGTTGCGGACAACGAAACAAGAACTCCGCTAATGGTTGCCAACGTTCCTTACGGTTCCGTATTGGCAGTGAAGCCTGGTGATAAAGTGAAGAAAGGAGATCTGATCTGTAAGTGGGATCCGTATAACGCGGTTATCATTGCTGAAACATCAGGTAAGGTAGAATATGAAGATATCATCCAAGGGGTTTCATTCCAGCTTGAAATTGACGAACAAACAGGATTCGAAGAAAAAGTAATCTCTGAATCAAGAAATAAGAAAGCCGTACCTACATTAAGAGTAGTAGATTCTAAAGGAGTTGAGCAAAAAGCTTACAACTTACCGGTAGGAGCTCACTTAATGGTTAATGACGGTGAAAAAATCAAAGCAGGTAAAATCTTAATCAAGATCCCGAGAAAATCTGCGAAAGCAGGGGATATCACCGGAGGTCTTCCGAGAGTTACCGAATTATTCGAAGCAAGAAACCCTTCAAACCCGGCGGTGGTTACAGAAATCGATGGGGTAGTTTCTTACGGAAAAATTAAGAGAGGTAACAGAGAACTTATTGTTGAAGCGAAAACCGGAGAAAGAAAAGTGTACTTAGTGAAACTTTCCAACCAGATCCTTGTTCAGGAGAATGACTTCGTAAGAGCAGGAGCTCCGCTTTCTGATGGTTCTATTACACCGGAAGATATCTTGAGAATTAAAGGTCCAACTGCGGTTCAGGAATATCTTGTTAATGAGATCCAGGAAGTTTACCGTCTACAAGGGGTAAAAATTGACGATAAGCACTTCGAAATCATCGTAAGACAGATGATGACGAAAGTAGAGATTGTTGATGGAGGTGATACTCAATTCCTTGAAGGTGCTTTAGAGCATAAGTATGACTTCTTAGAAGAAAACAACAGAGTATTCGGTCTTAAAGTAGTAGTAGATGCTGGAGATTCTAAAGAATTCAAGCCAGGTCAGATGATTACGGCAAGAGAATTAAGAGACGAAAACTCTAAGCTGAAACGTGAAGATCAAGCTTTAGTGGTAGTAAGAGAAGCACTTCCTGCTACAGCAACGCCTGTATTGCAAGGGATTACAAGAGCAGCTCTTCAAACTAAATCATTCATGTCTGCAGCATCGTTCCAGGAAACTACAAAAGTTCTTAACGAAGCGGCTGTTGCAGGTAAAGTAGATGATCTGAATGGTCTTAAAGAAAATGTAATTGTAGGACACAGAATTCCTGCAGGTACAGGTCTTAAAGAATATCAGAATGTAATCGTTGGTTCTAAGAAAGAATTCGAGGATATTAACTAAAACTTTTAATTATAGATTACGGATTTTAAGTTTTAAATGATTTATATTCGTAGTCTATAATTTAAGATATAAAAATTAAAATTTTTTTAAAAAAACATGGACAATCAAAATCAAAATCAAGACGGAAACATCAACATCGAATTGAACGAAATGGTAGCTGCTGGGATCTATGCTAATTTAGCATTGGTAAATCACTCTCCATCTGAGTTTGTAGTAGATTTCATCCAATTAATGCCTGGTGTTCAGCAAGCTAAAGTAAGATCAAGAGTGATCCTTGCTCCGCTTCATGCTAAAAGAGTATTAAGTGCTCTTCAACAAAACATCGCTAACTACGAGCAGCAATTCGGAGAAATCAAAGAAGTTGAGCCTTTCGTATTAGGTGGTAACAATGTACAAGCGTAAGATTTTTTTACAATACATCATAAGAATGCCTCGGTTTACTGAGGCATTTTTTTATGCACTCTTTTTAATATTTTAAATGAAAATCATAAAACATGTTGATTTTAAAAATATATTCATGTTTTATTTGTAATTTATAATAAAAGTTTAACATATTCTTGTCATATCAATACTTCAATTTTATATATTTGTTATAAATATGTAATGGATATGGTCGATCATAAGTTTATTCTTAACAAATTCGGGTTTTTAGGCAGCGATTTTTCAAGCGAAATGCAGAAACATGCTGTGGTAGATACTATAAAAGCTAAAACTGAGATCATACGTGAAGGGCAGAAAGTAAGATATATTCCTTTTTTGATCAAGGGATCCATTAAAGTGTACACTTTAAATGATGGCCGGGAACTTATTTACTACTACGTACGGCCAGATGATAGCTGTCTGATGACATTTGCATCTATTTTTGGAGATTATACAAGCAAAGTATATGCGGTTACCGAAGAAGATTCGGAGGTGTTATTGATTCCCGTTTCCGTTTTGCATCATTGGCTGATCCGTTTCCCGGAAATCAATAAAATCTTTTATTATGAATACGACAAAAGATTTACCGATGTAATGAACATGGTGAATGAAGCTGTATTCCATAAATTGGACCGAAGAATTTTGAGCTATGTAAAACAACAGATTTCAATTACCGGGCACAATCCTATAAAACTTACCCACAGAGAAATTGCTAATAATCTGGGAACATCCAGAGAAGTAGTAAGCAGAGTTTTGAAAAAAATGGAGAATGAAGGTGAAATCCTCCAGACAAAAGAAGGATTGAAAATCCCTTCTAATGAAAATGTTAGAATTGTCTAATAAATATTGTTTACTATTTTTAATATCCCGATTGATAAAAACAATCTAGTAGGTGACTTTTATCACATAATTTTAGAATCATAACTCGATAAGTTTGTCATATACATTTTAATTTAAATTTATATGACGAAAACTTTATTATTTTTGTCAATATTCCTTTCAGGTCTTGCCTATTCCCAGGAAGATTTGCTGAAAGATATTGACACACTCAAAACAACCGAAACCTCACCACCCGCCTTCAAAGCCTTACAGGTAGTTACCGCACAGTCTACCAAGCTTTCAGCAAAAAATGAATGGTATATTGTGGTTGCCCACCGCTTTGGAGATATAAGTACCGGCTTTAAAAACTTTTTTGGATTGGATGATGCTTCTACTAAACTAGGAGTTATTTATGGAGTAACAGACGGACTTTCCTTAAGCTTTTCAAGAGAGACCAACATGAAAACTTTTGAAGGTGCTGCCAAGTACAAACTGGTAAAACAAAATGATAATTTTCCTGTGGATATTGTAGGCTACAATGTAATGGCTGTAAATACAGATTTGGATAAGGACAATTATCCGCATTTAAAATTTGGGGATAGACTTTCCTATCTTACACAGGCTTTGATTTCAAGAAGATTTAATGATCAATTTTCCTTGCAGTTGACCCCTTCTTATGTACATAAAAATTTATATGATCCGAATATAGAAGACAAAAACCAATTTCTTGCAGGACTAGGAGGACGCTATAAAGTGTCTAAAAGAATCTCCGTGAATGCAGAATATTTTGTCAATTTTGATAATCACAGTTTCTATAAAAATCCATTGTCATTAGGAGTGGATATAGAAACAGGGGGACATGTGTTCCAGCTTTTATTCACCAACTCCCAACTCAATTCCGACATAGGATATTTATCCAATGCAACGGGAGAGTGGGGAAAAGGTCATATTTTCTTTGGGTTTAATCTTTATAGAGTTTTTTAGAATGAAGAAGATACTATTTATATCATCACTCGCCGTTACTTTAATTGCTTGTGAAAGCAGAACCTATGAAGAAATTTCAGACAATACGCCTATTGTTGAAAAGGTAACTTATAACAAGGACGTAAAACCAATCGTGGAAGCCAATTGTATTGTGTGTCATTCCGCAGGAGGAGCTGCTTCTTTTCAGCCATGGACGAGCTATAATCAGGTGAAAACCCATATTGATAATATTTTAGACAGGATACAGAGGCCTAATGGCGATCCGGCAAAAATGCCTCAAGGCGGGGCTTTATCACAGACACAGATCAATACTTTCATTAAGTGGAAAGCAGATGGTCTTGTGGAAAATTAGAAAAAAGAAAAAATAGGAAAATGAAAAATGTAATATTAATCATGGTTGCGTTACTGTTCGGGAACCTGGCTTTGGCACAAAAGTATAGTTCCAAAACGGGAAAAGTAACGTTTGAGGCATCTGTTCCTTTATTTGAAGACGTTTTTGCACAGGATGACAATAATGTTGTTGTTTTGAATGGGGACACAGGAGATATGGCTTCTATTTCTGCAGTAAAAAACTTTCATTTTAAGGTGAAATTAATGGAAGAGCATTTCAATGAAAGCTATGCCGAATCCTCAAAATACCCAAAGACTACTTTTACAGGAAAAATTTTGAACTTCGATAAAACCAAGCTTACTGCATCTCCTCAAAAATATACCGTTCAGGGAAAACTTAATTTTCATGGAGTGGATAAAGCGGTTACTTCTTCCGCAACCATTTACTCTAAGGATGGGAAAATATATGTACAGGGAGGCTTCGTAGCAAGACCAGCGGATTACAATGTGAAAATCCCTAAAATGGTTACGAAGAAAATTGCTGAAAATGTAAATGTTGAATACAATTATGTACTGGTAAAACAATGAAAAATCTTCTCTTAATAATAGGAATGTTTCTAAGCTGTTCATTTTTATCAGCTCAGGAAACTACAAAATCAATTTTTGATATTGCAAGAACCGGAACAGTTGCTGAAGTAAAAGAATTGATGAAGAAAAATCCGGATATTATTAATACGACTAACGAAAATGGATTTTCGCCATTAATATTAGCTTGCTATAGAGGAAATAATGCTGTTGCAGAATTTTTAATAGAAAATGTGAAAGATCTTAACTATGGCAGTACACAGGGATCTGCACTTACTGCTGCTGTCTTTAAAAGCAATAAGCAACTCACTCAAAAGTTATTGGAAAGAGGTGCCAATCCTAATCTTGCTGATACAAACGGGATTACCCCATTAATTTATGCAGTTCAGCTTCAGGATAAGGATTTGGTAAGCATTTTACTGAAAAATAAAGCAAACAAAGAATTGGCAGATAAACAAGGGAAAACAGCATTTGAATATGCTATCTTCTCTAAAAATCACGAAATTATTAACTTATTAAAAAATTAAGTATGAAGCGAGTATTATCTTCTTTACTATTAATAACAGGATTTTTAGCATCTTCTCAGCAAAAATCCACAGGAATTATGACATGCACCGTCGGTACAAGATCTGTGACGGCTAATATTACTTTAAACAATACAACAAATAAAGTTAGATTGGATTTAACGGGACCATCCGACAGATGGTTTGGATTTACATTCAGAAGCGGGGCAAACTTTGGGATGTCCGGAGCACCTACTGATGCTTTGACTTATAGTGATGTGGGATTTAATGACAGAAACCTTGGCGGTATTGGAGTTTATAATTCAGATACCCAGGATTGGACGGTGGTTACGGCGCCTTCTATATCAGGTTCAACAGTTTCAATGTCGTACGAACGTAATTTAACGACTGCAGATGGTGCTAATGATTATCAGTTTAATTATGCTACAGCGAGTACGATCTCTGCCAAATGTGTCATTACAGGTACAGCAGGTTTAACAATCAGCCCACATGGAGGAGCTGCTAATACATCTGTTACAAGTGGAACTTTTGCAGTATTAGGCGTAAATGATGCAGAACTGGAAAACAAAGCCATTAAATTGTATCCAAATCCGGCCAGAGAAACAGTGAACTTCAAAAATGCTGATAAAATAAAATCGATTGATATTTATGAATCTTCAGGAAGAAAAGTAAGATCTGTGAAAATGGATGGGGAAAGTATTTCGGTTTCCGGTTTGAAATCAGGAAGCTATTATTTCGAGATTACTTTAAAGGATGGAACTTTATCTTATGAAAAATTAATCAAAGAATAAATTGAAAAGCCACTGAAAAGTGGCTTTTTTATTTACAACAATTCTAAAAAGGGCTTTTAATGTTTTTTTAACCTGCCAAACTTTCAGCAGCGGAATACAGATAGTAACTTTGCTGAAAATTTTTCTCATGAAGCGTGGAATACAATTATTCTTGCTGTTTATTTCGTTGTCAGTCTTTGCCCAAAAAGGCAATGTAGATACGGCTCAAATAGTGATTCCGAATCGATATAACAGCGTGGAAGCACAGACGAAGCCTTATGTCATCATGATCTCTGCGGATGGTTTTCGCTATGATTATGCCCGGAAATATAAAGCTGAAAATCTTCAGAAATTTTCATCTCAAGGTATTCAGGCAAAAGCAATGATTCCCAGCTATCCAAGCATTACCTTCCCAAACCATTGGACCCTGGTTACCGGACTTTATCCATCCCATCACGGCTTAATTGATAATTATTTTTATGATTATCAAAGAAAAGAAGGTTATGCGATGAGTGATAAGAAAAATGCTGAAGATGGAAGCTGGTATGGTGGAGTTCCACTTTGGGGATTAGCCGAGAAACAGGGAATGATCTCTGCTTCATTAATGTGGGTGGGCTCTGCAAGCGATGCAGGAGGGAAGAGACCCACTTATTATTACCCATATCACGAAAAATTTACGCCTTCCGAGAAAGTTGATAAAGTGATTGATTGGTTGCAATTGCCTATGGATAAAAGGCCTCATTTTATTTCATTGTATTTTCCGGAAGTAGACGGAAGCGGACACCACTATGGCCCTGATACCAAAGAAACTGAAAATGCTGTTCATTTGGTTGATCAGGCTATTGGTGAGTTGGTTCAAAAAGTAAATAATTTAGGATTAAAAAATGTGAATTACATCTTCGTTTCAGACCACGGAATGATTAAAGTGGATGGTGCAAATCCTTTAGAAATTCCTGAAATGCTGATGGACAAAAGCAGATTTGATTTTTATAACTCTCAAACCTTATTAAGGGTGTATGTTAAAAATCCTTCAGAAGTTAAGACTGTTTATAAAGAATTAAAATCTCATAAAACAGAAGATTATCAAGTTTACCTGGATAAGAAATTACCTAAATATCTTCATTTTGCTGCAAGAGATGATAAATATAACCGGATAGGACAAATTCTATTGGTTCCGAAAGCTCCCAAAGTATTCTTACCCAAAGGGAAAACCACTTCTGCCGGAAAACACGGATACAATCCAAGAATAGTTCCTGAAATGAAAGCCTCCTTCTTTGCTTGGGGTCCGGAGTTTAAGGATGGTTTGGTTATAGATGAATTTTCCAATGTGAATGTTTATCCTTTGGTAGCCAAAATTCTAGGGTTGAAAATTGATCAGCCGATAGACGGAAAGTTGAAAGTTGTACAGAAAATATTGAAAAAATAATTGGTTTCGGCGCACCGCAGGTGCGCCGAAACCAATTATAACCTTACAATCAGAATTAAAACCTCAAAGCAAATTCCTTCGCAAACTCCTCCAGTTTAATATCTCCATGAACAGGAGAACCATGCTGAATAAAATCCGCCTGAACAATTCCTGTTCTCAATCCCCTTCCCATTTCAGAATACAATGCTGCCATTTCTTTAGGAAGACCGGCCTGAAGCATCCCGTTTAAAGATTCTTCATCCGTAAATTCTACCCAGGGTAAATCAGGCTTTCCGATGGCTGAACCCAATATCCTGGAAATTTCAATAGGTTGACGCAAATCACTAACAATGTATCTTACTTGGTTGCCTTCAGATGTTTTTAAAAGTTCTTCAGCAGCAGCTTTCGCAATATCTTTTGGATGAACCAGCGGAATATTGATATGTTGAGGGTAATTTGCACCTATAATTCCTGCATTTTTAATCAATGGAATATCATTGAAAAAATTAATGTAAAAATATCCGGCTCTTAAAAATGTTACGGATACATTTTCTAAATCATTATACAGCTTTTCAATAAAATGAAGTCCTTTGATCGGCCCGTTTTCTATTGGAGATTCAGCACCGATGCTGCTTAGCATTACAATTCTTTTTACCCCTGTTTTTCTGAAAGCGTCTGCATATTTTTTTCCAACATTAACGGTGTTTTCAACAATGTTTTCTCCACCCATATTAGGTGGAGTCATCGCGAAAACTGCATCAGCTCCTTTAAACGTAGCTTCTAAAAAATTGGTGTCTGTAATGGAGCCGATGGCTGCTTTTGCTCCCAAGGATTCAATTTCACCTTTTTTAGATTCATTACTGCTGATTATGGTAATATCGTGCCCTTCTGTAATTAATTGTTGTGCGAGAGGTCTTCCTACATTTCCCAATGATCCTGTGATGATGATTTTCATAATAAATATTTTTTATTTCCGGGAACAAAGTTATATTTGTACTTACTTTTACACAAGTACTTACCCTAAAGTATGTATTATGGCAGAAATTAAAGAAAGCTCCACTATTCAGCAGAATAAAAAATATGCGCTTGATTCTTGTCCCGTAACCTATGTTATGGAAAAGATCGGCGGTTTTTGGAAACCTATTATTTTGTATCACTTATCTCAGGGTGATAAAAGATATAGTGAACTGAAACGTGCAATCCCTGCCGTGACGGAGAAAATGCTGATCCAACATTTAAAACAGCTAGAAGCAGACGGATTGGTTGTCAGAATAGCGAAACCAGTTGTTCCACCTCATGTTACGTATCAATTAAGTGAAGCAGGCAAAGGTTTGGTTCCGGTGATCGGAGCAATGGCGGATTGGGCTTTTCAGGATATGAGTGGAAAATATACATCTACATAAAAAAGCTTCATTGATGTCCTGTGTTTCAATGAATATAAAACGTTGAATTAGTTAGATAAGATGAACAGGAGAATATACCGCTAATTCAATATATTTTTTCTGAAATTTATATTGACAAAAAACAAAAATTACTACATTTAATAGGAAATAAAATTGTTTTTGGGATGACATCACACCAAAACATGGGAACGCATACCTTTCATACTCCTTTCGGAAAAATTGTAGCATTAAAGCAAAATGGTGTTATCAAAGCCAAAAGCATTCGCTATGCCCATTCTGAAAGATACAAAATGCCAGTTCCCATACAGCCTTCGGATTCGGAAATTGTTTTCAGAGAGAAAACTCCGGTTTGCCCCCAAGTGATTAGTCCGCTTTTAGAAAGGCTGATTGAAAAAACAGACCTGGAAAAGTTTGAAGTGGATGAGTCACCATTGTTCCTTAGCATTACTCGCCCCGAAAATTTCACAGATGAAAAATTACCTGTAGTAGTTTGGATTCATGGCGGGTCTTATGAAGTCGGTTGTGGAGATCTTCCTACCTCTGATCCTGAAATTTGGGTGAAAGAACAACGCCTCATTGTCGTTTCTGTTTCCTATCGTCTTGGGCTTTTCGGGTTTTTGGGTGGTGATGAAAAAAGACCTGCCAATCTTGGACTTTTTGATATTATAGAAGCTTTACGGTGGATCAAGGCCAATATCGGAAGTTTTGGTGGTAATTCCGAAAATATTACGCTTTTCGGTCAATCTTCCGGAGGAGATGCTATTGCACATCTTATGATTTCTGAAGATGTAGAGCATTTATTTCAGAGAGTGATCATTCACAGTGCACCTTTAGGATTCCGCCATAAAAGACAAAAAATGTCTGCCGAGCTTTTCAGAAAAACCGAATACCTGAAAGACGAGACCGATGTTTTGAAAATGATGGAGGAATATGGGCAGCATTTGCCTTCAGTCATGAAATATGGTTTAAAAGCATCCATGCCTTTTTGCTTGCAATATGGTTATCCGCCTTTATGCAAAGAAGAAGAAAGTCTCAGCAAATGGAAGCACAATGCAAAAAAATATGATGTTTTAATAGGCTTGAATAACGATGAAACTGCTTTCTATGTGAAAACCGCTGAAGAAGGAATGTACACTTATTTGCATAGCAGTATTCTTGATAAAATAGTTCGTGCAACCACACGGTTTATTTACGAAAAGCCAGCCCATATTTTTGCTGAAAATTACGCGCAGGGAGGCGGAAATATCTATCTGTTTACAATTCATTCAAAGATAAGGCACAATCATATCGGAGCATCACACTGTGTTGATCTTCCCCTGATTTTCGGTAATGAAGAGGCTTGGAAATCCGCTCAGTTACTAAAGGGGGTTCCATGGGAGTATATTCATGAAAACGGAAAGAAACTGAGAGCTCTTTGGGCTGAGTTTGCCAGAAAAGGAAATATTTCCGACGATTCTGAAAGACCAGAAATTCTGGAACTCCGAAAAATTTAGGAATTCCATGTTTCATTACATTTTGCTTCAAATGAATGACAATCAATTATTCCGGAATCCAAACGCTCACATTTCCCGCAGGAACCGGAAAATCACCCCATCCGTTTTTATCAATAGTTACTTTTCCCTCAGATCTTTTAAGCAGGTCATAAAATTTTTTTCCTGCATACTGTTTCCCTATTTCCATAGGTTTATGATATGCGTCTTTATTACTTAAAACGACTGCACATCCAGTATGTTCATCATTACCTTCACGAATCCATCCTAAGCAATTGGCATCTTCAAAATAATCTCTTTGTATTCCGTAGGCATGATCTTTTCTGGCTTTTAAAAGCTCTTCAATCCCATCTACTTTAGGTAAGAAAATTTCCTGATCATGTCCGGATTTGTCTTTATCTATATAATGTGCTCCGTACAGGTCAGGATAAAAAACACAAGGGTATCCGTTTTCTCTTAGCAAGATCAAGGCATAAGCAAGTGGCTTAAACCAGCTTTCAACCGGCGCCTCAAGGTCCTGTAAAGGTTGAGTATCATGATTGTCAACCAAACTTACGGAGTGCATAGGATCAGCTTGGGTAAGTGTTTCATCAAAAATCCTTCTTAGATCATAAGAGTCTCCCTCTTTGGAAGCATTATGAAAATTATTTTGTAACGAGCTGTCGAAAAGACTCATGCATCCTTCCGTTACTTCAATATATTTGTGAAGAAGATTTAAATAGCCCGGAGCCCAGTATTCGCCCACGGCAAAAATATCTTTTCCAGAGTTGGAGCGCAGCAGCGTTAACCATTCTTTATAAAAATCAAAGGAAATATGCTTTAAAGCATCCAGTCTTACTCCATCAAAATCTGTCTGGTCAAAATACCATTTTGCCCATTTATTGAGCTCTTCCCGTACGTGGGGATTGCGGTGCTCAATATCGTTGTACATCAGGTAATCATAATTTCCTTTTTCATCATCTATCATTTCTTCCCAGTCATTGCCATATTCCGACTGTATTTTAAATATGTGGGAATCCTGGCCTTCTGCATAATCCACCCCGCTGAAGCACGTAAAATTCCATTCAAAGTCCGAATATTTTTTACCTCTTCCCGGAAAGGTAAACTTAGTATAAGATTGAATATCGAAAAATTCTGAAATGATTTTATTCCGGTTATTTTCATCCACTTTCGCCGCTTTGAAGGTTTCCAGTTCATCACCGCCGCCTTTATGCCCAAGAACAATATCTACGATTACCTGGATATTATTTTTCTTAAGGGCTTTAATCGCTTTCAGGTAATCTTCTTTGGTGCCATATTTTGTGGGAATGGTCCCTTTTTGATCAAATTCTCCCAAGTCGTACAGGTCATAAGAATCATAACCTATAGAATAGCCTCCGTTGGCTCCTTTGTAGGCAGGAGGAAACCATACTGATGTAATTCCAAGATCGGCTAAATGTTTTGCTTCCTTTTCAGCTTCTTTCCATAGTTTTCCACCACCTTCAGAATACCAGTGGAAAAATTGAATCATGGTCTGGTTCATCATAATGCAAGATTTGGTCACTACAATGTAGTGAAAAAATCTCAATTAGTAATTTTCAAACTCTTTAAACGGGATTTTTAGTTGAACGGATATTTGTTTTTTTTCCTCCGTATTAAGATGGGAAAGAGATAATCCCAACAAGCGTACAGGCTTATCAAAAGGGCGGAGTTCCCATAATTTTTTTGCTGTTTTGAAATATTCTTCTTCAGAACTGAAATATTCTTCTTTGGTAATGCTTCTGGTGAAAAGAGAGAAATCTTTATATTTTATTTTTAAGGTTAAAGATCTTCCGAGAATATTATTTTTTTGAAGCCGTTGGTGAAGTTCGGCGCTTAAACTGCTTAGTTTTTCATCAATCTGCTGTTCATCAAAAAGATCTTCGAAAAATGTGCGTTCAACAGCAACACTTTTTTGAATGCGATGAGGTTTCACTTCCGAAGTATGAATTCCTCTCACCACATTGTAATAATAGGTTCCTGATTTTCCGAATAATTTCACGAGCTCTTCCAAAGATTTTTTTTTCAAATCTTTTCCTTTGAAAATTCCCAATGTAAACATTTTATTGGCTGTAACTTTTCCTACGCCATAAAATTTTTCAACGGGAAGCTCTTCCAGAAATCCCTCAATTTTATCGGGATGAATGGTTTTTTGTCCGTTGGGTTTGTTGATATCAGAGGCTACTTTTGCCAGGAATTTATTTACAGAAATTCCGGCAGAAGCGGTTAATCCGGTTTGTTCAAATATTTTCTGACGAATTTCTCTTGCAATCTGGTTGGCGGATTCTATATCTTTTTTATTTTCAGTGACATCCAGATAAGCTTCATCCAGAGAAAGAGGCTCCACCAGATCGGTATACTCATAGAAAATTTCACGTATTTTTCTCGAGATTTCTTTGTAGCGGGCAAAACGGGGCGGAACAAAAATAAGATGCGGACATTTTTCTTTGGCGGTTTTACTGGGCATTGCAGAGCGGACTCCAAATTTCCTGGCCTCATAGCTTGCTGCGGATACAACTCCTCTGTGTCCACCTCCCACGGCAATTGCTTTTCCCCTTAATGCAGGGTTGTCATGCTGCTCTACGGAAGCATAAAATGCATCCATGTCTACATGAATAATCTTACGGATGGGAAAAGGAAAATCCATATCACAAAGATATGGATTCTTGTATTTCTGATCATTCAAATATCATACTTTCAGCCGCATAGTAAGGAATAAAGGTTCAAACCCTGCTTTTTCATAAGCTTTTACGGCTGATTCATTCTGGTCATAGACATCCAGCCGCACTTCGGAAATTCCTTTGCTTTTTGTCCACTCCAGAAGCTGATCGAGAATTAATTGATTAATACCTCTGCCTCTATATTCCGGTCTTACAAACATAAAACCGAGGTAAGCATATTCTTCAAAATTATAATATTGTTTTGCGGCTTTTTTTATCAAAGCATATCCGGATGCAACGACTTGATGATCTTCTTCAGCTACCATTACTGTAGCATTAGGAGAATCAATTAAATAATCCAAATCATAATAGTGAATTTCACCTTCAATCAGAGTGCTGTCAAAAGGTCTTTCAGCAGCCACCATTCCCTGCTCAAATTCAAGCAGAATTTTAAGATCTTCTTTTGTAGCTTCCCTTACAATCATTATTGTTTTTTTAGTAATTGATCGATTGTGGATTGTATCTCCGGATCTTCCGGGGAGATGGCATAATATTTTGCGATGGCTGATTTCTGATCGATCACCATATATCTTGGAATCCAATTAAGATCTACATAATTGTTGAAATCATTTTTCCAGCCGGAAGCAAACCAATAATTGTTTTTTTCTTTCATATCAAATCTTTCAAGGCTTTTATCAAAACCTTCTTTGGATCTTTCGAGTGAAAGAAAGACGAAATCTATATTAGGATTATTTTTTTCCAGTTCTTCAGCCTTCGGAAGCGCTTTCAAACAGTCTCTGCACCATCCGGCCCAGAAATCGATAACTAAGACTTTTCCTTTATGCTGATCAAGGATTTGCTGTATGGTAATGTTTTTTCCTTCTTCATCTTCCAGTTTCTGCTGTAAGGCCTCTTTAGAAAAAGTGGTTTTAAGAACTTTCGGAGCTTCCTGTGAACAGCCGAGTCCAAAAATCCCCATCATCAGGAGTAGCAATAGCTTTTTCATTTCAATTCTTTTTTACAAATCTAAACAATGCAACGTAATTATAAATTGATTTCGTATGAATTAGTAAAAATTTAAGAATTGAGAAATTCTATGATAAAATAAAATCCGGCACCAATTTGATGCCGGATTTCTTATTCCGATAAGGTAAAGTTCCTTAATTTCTTCTCACATAATCCAGAATGATCTGGTTGAATTCTTCTTTCTTATCAATAATGACATTGATAGGCCAGTAGTATACAATATCTCTCAGATAATCAAAAGTTTTTAAACGCACATAGTCTTTTTCAGTGGTAAGGATCAGTTTGTATTCTCCTAATTTTTTGTATTCTGCAACGATCTTTTTAATATCATCATCAGAAAAATTATGATGATCTCTGAATTTTAAGTGTTTCACTCTTTGTGAAAATTTCGCCAAATGTTCCAATAAGGGTTTCGGATTGGCAATTCCTGTGATCAGTAAAATATCGTAATAATTCAGATTGTTATCAGGAAGCATTTTTTCTCTTCCGTAAACATTTTCATCATACCCGATGGAGGAGAAGAAAACTTTCTGGTGACGGTCAGGTCTTATTCTTGAAATATAATATCTCTTGGTTTCCTCAGTCAGTTCATCAGGACATTTGCTGACCATAATGATATCTGCTCTTTTGGCTCCTGCTCTGGATTCTCTCAAATCTCCGGCAGGAAGCAAATGATCTTTAAAATAGGGATCATTAAAATCAGTCATTAAAATGTTGAATCCTGCTTTTATAGCTCTGTGCTGCATGGCATCATCTAAAATCAGCACATCAAGATCCATGTCTTCAATGACCTTGGTGGCACCGGGAACCCTGTCTTCGGATACTGCAATGACGAAACGGTTTTTGAAACGCTCAAATAGTTGCATGGCTTCATCACCTACCATTTTATAATTACTGTCATAATTGGTGATCACATAGCCTTTCGTAAGCCTTCCATATCCTCGCGAAAGCACGCCGGTTCTGTAATGTTTAGATAAATATTGGGCGAGATACATAACCATTGGAGATTTTCCGCTTCCGCCCACAGATAAATTCCCGATATTGATTATCGGTGTTTTGAATTTTGTAGATTTAAAAATCCCAAGATCATACATTGTGTTTCGGATACCCGTTACCAAATGATAACCGAGGGAAAAAGGATAAAGGTACCATCTTTTCATACGCTTGCAAAAATAAGAATTCCCGAAGGATTTACTTCAATATTCTCGATGACTTTTCCACAAATATTTCATTAAATTAAAGTATTTTTGTAGAGTTATAGCAATACATTGAGGTACTTTATAGAGTTTTCTTACAACGGCAAAAATTATTTCGGCTATCAGATCCAGCCGGATGCCATTTCTGTACAGGAAGAATTGGAAAAAGCACTTTCCACGATATTGAGGGAAGAGATTAAAACAACGGGAGCAGGAAGAACAGATACGGGAGTCCATGCCAAAAAGATTTTTGCTCATTTTGATACGGAGCAGGTGTTGCATGATCAGCTTGCACACAGACTGAACAGCTTTCTTCCGCCTGATATTTCCATTAAAAGAATATTTCAGGTGAGGGATGATTTTCATGCCCGTTTTGATGCGACGTACAGAACATATGAATATTATATTTCCCTGGAGAAAAATCCTTTTACACAGGATTCAGCCTGGCAGCACTGGAAAAGACCTTTAGATATTAATCCTATGAATGAAGCCTGCAAAATTTTATTTGAATATGAGGATTTTACAAGCTTTGCAAAATTAAAAACGGATAATAAAACCAATATCTGTAAAATATATAAAGCAGAGTGGGAGCAAAATGGAAGTGAGCTGAAGTTCACTGTTTCGGCCAATCGTTTCCTGCGGAATATGGTGAGAGCAATTGTTGGTACCATGGTGGAAATCGGGGCTGGAAAAATGAAGCCTGAAGATCTTCGAAAAGTAATTGAAAATAAGAACCGTAATTCTGCCGGAACTTCTGCACCCGGACATGGCTTGTTTCTGGTAGATGTGGGATATGAATTTGAATAAAAACTAAAAAAACTAATACTTATGATGTCAATTTTTATTATGATCGGCGCCTACAAATATTATGCAGGGTTAGCCGAAAGATTTGGAAAAACCAAATGGCAGTTTGGGATTCTGGCTATTGTAATTTACTTAGGGTTTCAGGTGGCGTTTCTTTTTTGCTATGGAATATACAAAGGGATTACAGAGCCGGACCATTTGAACAATAATAATTATACAGGGTTTTCTTTGATCAATATGATCAGCTGGCTGTTTGCTATCGGAGCAGTATATGGAATTTATAAATTGCTGGAGAATAAGTTTACGAAGGAAAATCTTAAAAAGCCAGCTTTGGAAATAGAAGAGATAGGAAAAGCACCAGAACTTTAAATAGATGGCTATGACCGAAATCGAGAAACTGAATTTTGCTTTGCAACAATTTGCCGGTCTTTCGGAAGAGGAGTTTAAACTGTCTGAAAATTTCTGGCTGCCGAAAGAATATAAAAAAGGAGAATTCTATAATCTCCGGGGAACGGTTTGTACCTATTTCGGGTTTATTGTGGATGGGGTTTTCCGCTCTTACACGATCGATGAAAAAACCGGGGAGGAGAAGAATGTGTTCTTATATTCTGCGAATGGTTTTGTGGTGTCTTTCAAAAGCTTCATTAATCAGATTCCATGTGATTATCACACTCAGGCTTTAACGGATTCCACTATTATTTATATTCGTTATACAGATTTGCTTTCACTATATCAACAATCGCATCAATGGGAGAAGTTCGGAAGATTGTTAGCTCAGGAAGCTTTTAATGTGACGATGACAAGAATTGAAGGTTTTCTGCTCAAATCTCCTGAAGAACGTTATCTGGATCTGATCAAACAACATCCGGATATTTTCAATAATGTCCCGTTATATCATATTTCTTCTTATTTAGGAATTCAGGGACCTTCGTTGAGCAGAATAAGAAAAAGAATTTCAGGGAAATAATACGATTTTAACCAAGGTTAAAAATAACGTCATTTTATCTCCGCAACTTTGTCTCATAATTTAAAACTCTAGAAATTATGAAAACAAAAACTATCGTATTGATTCATGGATTATTTGTGAATAATACAAGCTGGAAAGAATGGAAAACTTATTTTGAAGCTCAGGGGTATACCGTTCATACACCCTCTAATCCGGGACATGATGGAGATCCTGTACAATTGAAAAGAAATGTTCCCTCTGTATTAAAAAAAGTAGGTTTTGATGATGTGATTGATCATTTGGTGAAATTTATTGATACGCTCCCTGAAAAACCCATTGTAATAGGACATTCATTCGGAGGATTGATGGTTCAGAAACTTGTTGATATGGATAAAGCGGTTGCCGGAGTAAGTATTGATGGTGCGCCGCCAAAAAATGTGATGGCTCCTTTCTCTACCGTGAAAATTGTTTGGCCGGTAGTGAACTTTTTCAAAGGAAACAATCCTTATTTAGGAACAAAAGAATGGTATCACAAGGCATTTTTCAACAATTATTCAAGAGAAGAAAGTGATAAGCTCTATGAAACGGTGGCCGCTCCGGAGAGCAGAAAGCTGGCAAGAGATCCGTTATTCAAGTCTTCTGCGAAACTGGATATGAAAAAGCCTCATCAACCTTTATTATTCATTGCGGGTTCCAATGATCATATTTTTCCTGCTGCATTTTCAAGAAAAATTGCTAATGCCTATAAAGACGCCAACAGTATTGTAGATTTTAAAGAATTTGAGGGCAGAAGCCACTTTATCTGTGGGGAAAAAGGTTGGGAAGAAGTAGCGGGATATGTTCTCAATTGGCTGAAAAAGCTGTCATAAGATTCATATTATAAATAACAGGTATCTGAAATTTTCTATGACTATTTTGATGGAGAGCAACTTAATGAAATTTTAAAATCTTATTTTTGCATAAGAATTTTTACTTCTATTCATCAATTCGTACAATGAAAAAACAAGATACCTGGGCAATTATCAGAAGGTTGTTCTTTATCGGGATGAAGTTTCGCTCCTGGTTCATTTTTACCCTGATCATTTCCATCATATTATCAGTAGTTTCTACATACAGACCTTATCTTACGATGCAAGTGGTGGATAATGACATTACAGCATTAAAGGATAAAGCTTTAATGATGAAGCATGTCTACATTCTAGTGGGATTGGTATTTGCAGAAACTGTTCTGAACTTCTTTCTGGTATATTTTTCCAACTTTATCTCTCAGAATGTGATCAGAGATATAAGAGAGAGGTTATATGCGAAACTGATCTATTTCAAAACTTCATTTTTTGACACTACTCCGATCGGGCAGCTTGTAACAAGGGCAGTAGGAGACGTGGAAACCATTGCAACGGTTTATACGGACGGGTTCCTGATGGTTTTCGGAGATATCCTGAGGATTATATTTGTATTGGTCATGATGTTCATGACGAATGTACATCTGAGCTATATTACACTGGCTATTTTGCCTTTAATGGTTGTCATTACAAGATTCTTTCAGAAGAGATTGAAAAAAGCTTTCGGAGACGAAAGAAACTGGACGGCTACCCAAAACTCTTTTGTGCAGGAAAGACTGGCCGGAATGCCGATTATTCAGGTGTTCAACAGGCAGAAAGCGGAATTCGAGAAGTTTGATGAAATTAATATTACCCTGAAAGGGGCTTTATTGAGGACAGTTTTCATTTTCTCATTATTCTTTCCGGTTGTAGAGCTTATTTCTTCACTTTTTATAGGCTTTATATTGCTTTATGGAGGGTATACCACGATCAAAGCAGGAGTTGTGATTGCTTTTATTCAATATATTTCCATGCTCATACGTCCTTTGAGACAGATTGCAGACCGGTTCAACAATATTCAGAGAGGTATTGTGGGGGCAGAAAGAGTATTAGGTTTAATGGACGAGGAAAATGCAATGCCAAATACCGGGAAGGTGAAGAAAGACCACTTTGATGGAAAAATAGAGTTCAGAGATGTGCGTTTTGCCTATGATGACAAGCAGGAGGTTTTAAAAGGAATTGATTTTAAAGTGAATCCGGGAGAAACCGTAGCCATTGTAGGAGCAACCGGAGCCGGAAAGTCGACGATCATCAGTTTGATCACAAGATTGTATGATATTAATTCAGGAAAAATCCTCATTGATGATGTTGATCTGAAAGATTACGAACTGTATAATTTAAGAAGTCATATTGGAGTTGTATTACAGGATGTATTCCTGTTCCATGGAAGCATTTATGAAAATCTTGCTTTCGGGGATGAAACCATTACTCTGGATAAAATAAAAGCAGGAGCCAGAGAAATTGAGGTAGATGAATTTATTGAGCAGCTTCCGGGGGGGTATGATTATGTGGTAAGTGAGAGAGGGTCGTCCATTTCTTTAGGACAAAGACAATTGCTGTCGTTCTTGAGAGCGTATTTATCCGATCCGAAAATATTAATTCTTGATGAAGCTACGTCTTCCATAGACCACGAAAGCGAAAAGCTGATCCAAAGAGCTACAGAAAAAATTACGAAAAATAGAACATCCATCATTATTGCCCATAGACTTTCCACGATTGAAAAAGCAGATAAGATCATTGTGATGGATCACGGGAAAATCGTAGAGGAAGGGAAACATTTGGAGCTTTTGGATAAAAATGGATATTATGCAACGCTGTACAAAGCTCAATTAAGACATGAAGTAGAAGTGGAAGAAGAAAACCGTAATGCTTAGTTTTACGATACAATAAATAAAAAAGAGAGCTTTTGGCTCTCTTTTTTATTTTTATAAATATAGATAGATTAGAATTTCAGTTTCTTGGTCATTACTTTTCCATTTTCTAATGTTGCGCTTGCAATCACTACTATATTTTTTACATTCAGAGGAGCCGAGAATTCTGTAGCCTTGATATTGGATTGTTCAAAAAGAATTCTTCCAGAAGCATCATATACTTTTACTGAAGAAATTTTCTCATCACTTTTTACGAATACAGTATTTTCTACTTTAATGATATTGGTTTCCGTTTTCTTTACTTCTCTCGTGGCTAATGCATCTCCTGCAGTAATCATTACTGAATAGTCTTCCACTTGCCCATATTTTGGAGTATAGCATGAAGTAACGGCAGTACCGTTATAATCACCAATCACTCTCATTCTTAGAGGAGTGTTGATAACGGCATTGGCTGGAGGAGTTACAGATGCCGTAGCAACAGAAGTATTGCTTACATTGCTTTGGTTAAGAACCAATTCGGTAGTTTCATTAAACTGTCCGTCATTATTATAATCAATATAAGCTTTGATGATATGAGAATTGCTGGTTCCCGGAGCTACTGTAAGAGTTGTAGCGGAATTGCTTGGGATGTTCGTTTTTGATGTACCTAAGCAATAATTGGCTGTGAAGTTCTCATAGAAATTATTGGATGCCACTTTATAATTGGTTGAATAATTATTAATGCTTCCGAACTTGACAGAAGTTACTCCAATGTTGAAATTTCCCGGATTGGTAATGGATGTCGGTGTACAAGCTGTTGCTAATGTAACCGTGTTATTGGGAGCTGTAGTACTGGCTGTTGGAGAATTAATCAGAGATTGTCTGTATTGTAAAAGCTGAGCGACAGCTCTGGTTGTCTGTCCCTGTGTGAAAAGATCTCTGAAACAAAATGTATAAGACATCACATTTCTTTCTCCTCCTGCATATACCTGGCTCGTACAAGGATTGATCTGTCCTGTTTGGCAGGTATAGGGAACGGAAGAGTGATAAAGACTCTTCATGGGTTCTGTATCACAAACAAGATCTCCTTCTAACGTACAATCGGTGTTGGTTGGACAGGCTCCGGTGCTGTTATTAAATCCTTCGTGAGTATGTCTAAGTCCCAATGCATGCCCGAATTCATGTGCTAAAGTCTGGGCATTCACTGCTGAAGCGCTGGTTGACATGAAAGAATAATCAAGGCTTCCGCCAGGATAATAGGCAAAACCATTCAGGGTGCCTGAATTGGAAGCTAGTTTTTTTACGACATAAATATTATAATATTTACTGGTATCCCACATTCCTAGTGCTGTAATTTCAGAGGCTGCAACGGCATTGGTTGTATTATCACTGTTTACGCCGCCACTTACATATTTGGGAAGATGGGAAGCATCAATCCTGTTGATTCCGTTAGTAGCTGTACAGCTCGGGCTTATTTTAGCGAAAACAAATTTTACCGGAAGTACGGCACTTGTTGCAGACATTCCACTGGATGAGTTTCCGGCGAATACTCCGTTGGTATAATTGATCCAGGCAATAATATCAGCATCGGATTTGTTGTTGACTGAACCGACAGGGCTTCCGTCACCCACAACATGTACCACAACCGGAATTTCATAGATTTGATTTTTGTTAAGCTGAGATGCAATTTTCCCGCTTTTGATCATTTTTGATAGTTCCAGATTAAAAGCATCGTCCTGAGCTTTTTGCTCCGGGAATCTTTCATAATGTTTTCTCATCAGTTCATCTGTTCCGCATTCCAATACTTCGATTTTTTGTGAATAGGCATGCGAGACAGCTAATCCTAAGATGAGAGGAAATAGTAGTTTTTTCATAAAGGTTTTATATTTAAGTAATTAAGGTTTACAATTCTAAATTAAGTGAAATATTTAAAATGAACAAATTAAAGTTTTCTGAAACGGCAGAAAATAAAATTCTGAATAGTGTTGAAGGGAGTCGTGTGATCTTCCGTAAAACAGCTTAATTTTTCAAAATTCTCCTTGAACAGGCTTGTTATAGACGGTTCATCGTATTGTTGAATATCCAGCCCGCTACACTTTTTAGGCCCGTTTATGGAGAAAGTTCCAAGGATCATATAACCTGCTACACTTTCTTTGGTAATTTGCAGGTATTTCCGGATATGTTCCTGTTGGGTTAAAAAATGAAAAGCGGCTCTGTCATGCCAAATATCATAGGTTTCTTTAGGCTCGAATTCTGTTACATCTGCTTCAATCCAGGTTACTTTTTCCGCTTGAGAACCTAAACGTTTTTGTGCTCTTTCCAAAGCTTTAGCGGAGATGTCAAGTACCGTAATATTTTGATAGCCTTCGTTAAGCAGAAAATCGACAAGAGTGCTATCACCGCCTCCAATGTCAATAATTTTTGCTTCCTTTCCCAAAGCACAAGAGTTGATGAGGTCAAGAGATGTTTGCGGTTTTTCCTGAGTCCAGCTTACTTCATCAGGAGTTTTGGTTTGATATACTTTTTCCCAGTGGTTTTTTTGTATAGTATTGCTCATTATTATTTATAATTTCAAAAATAAACATTCCGCTAACAGCATTGTTTACTTTTATTTATCAAATTTAGATTTCAGAAGCTCCATACTCTTTTCTCTGAGTTGGCTTACATTGAAGTATATTCCCGGAACTTTATATTTGTCTTTTTCAAATTGCAGATAATCACATGTTCCGTTATAGCTTTGAGAGATGATTTCAAGCTGAAACATATTTAAAAATACATATTCATGGCTTACAGAAATAACGTGCATGGCAGATTCACACTTCATGCCATCACCTGAAGAAGTGATAGCTTCAAACAGTCCATGGAAATTTCTGGATATCTTTTTAGCCATGCTTTCATCATTGCTCATGTGATGCATATATGCAAGATAGTTCATGGCACGGAGGTCTAAAGGGTTTTCTTCCAATGCTTCCTTCAAAGCCCTGATTACTTTTGGGACATCCTTTTCGGTTATATTTTCCCCACGGTAATATTGGTTCAGCTTCTCATCGTTCTTGCTTTTTTTATAAGGATTATACTCCTTTTGAAAAGTATACCCGAAATAAAGATGCTGATATTGTTCTTTGGTAATAAGAGTATCATTTTCTTTCAGCTTTTTCAATAATTTCGGATAATAAAACTCTGAATTCTTATTTTCAATATTCTTTTTGATGAGTTGATAATCAGGTGCTTTCGGATTGCTTTCCTGTGCGGATAACGGAATAAGCATTATGAATGCAATAAAAGCAAATAACCTCGTATTCATGGTTGTTGTCATGTTTTTTTGTTAACTTTTAATCATGGGGCAAATGTACGGATTGCTTAATTAAAATTATAAAACAGCTATGGAATTGTCAAAAAGTTTTAAAAAATATTGATAACCCTTGATTATTTCGAGATAATTATTTAATTTTATATAAAATTAAGCATAGGCCTGCCAAAAATGGTAGGATATTTGTTTTATTTAATCAATATTTTTAACTTAACCCCATAACTATAGATGAATAATATCCAGGATGAATTTCAAATGCTGAAAGACGAATTGAAGAAACTGAACATTGATGTACAGAAAATCGTAAAAGTAGGAAACGGAAGTATGGACTTCCATGAGGTTTTTTACAGATCTCCAAGATATGATGAGGTAAAAAGTGTTTATGTACAGCGTCATACTATGGATCATCTGATTGAAAAATTCAAACAAGTTTACAGGTAAAAAATAGGCTGCGGCTCAGATGAAATCTGAGCCGCAGCCTATTATAAGCTTTTTAATCTTTATCCAGCGTAGAATTATCCTTAGTGTCCTTCATCCTGGAATATACTACCAGCGAAAAGAAAATACAAGCAGTGATGTACCAGTAAAAGTAATGTTCCATATCTTCCTGTTTGAACCATAAAGCAATGTATTCCGCAGTTCCCCCGAAAATAGCTACCGTTAGCGCATAGGGAAGTCCCACACCGAGTGCCCTTACTTCAGATGGGAATAGCTCTGCCTTTACTACAGCATTAATGGAAGTATAGCCACTTACAATAATTAAAGCTGCCATGATCAGGGAAAAAGCACCCCACATGGAGGTCGTGGTGCTTAATGCATTCAGGAGAGGGTAGGTGAATATCGTTCCCAAAATTCCGAAACTTAGAAGCAGGGGTCTGCGCCCGATTTTATCGGATAATGCTCCGAATACAGGCTGCAGGCAGGCAAATATAAAAAGGGAGATAAATGAAATTAAGGTAGACTGTTCTTTTGTAAGATGGACGGTATTCACCAGGAATTTCTGCATGTAAGTAGTGTAGGTATAAAAGGCGAGTGTTCCTCCTAATGTTAACCCTATCACAGTGAGCAAGGCTTTTGGATGCTTTAAAAGTTCTTTGATGCTGCCTTTTTTCTTTTCACTTACCTCTTTTTTGTTTTCAAAGGCTTCTGTTTCATGAAGATTGGCTCTCAGGTATAGCGCGATTACCGAAAGTATGGCCCCAATGATGAAGGGAATTCTCCATCCCCATTCTTCCAGTTGGGTCTCGGTTAGCAGCAGCTTTTGCAGGATGAGCTGAATGCCTAATGCAATAAGCTGTCCTCCGATTAATGTTACATATTGAAAACTGGAATAAAATCCTCTTCGGTCTTCAGTAGCCATTTCACTCAGATACGTTGCGGAAACACCATATTCTCCGCCAACGCTCAAACCTTGTAATAACCTTGCTAATAACAATAATGCAGGAGCCAAAACTCCAATGGTCTTATAGGTGGGGGTAAAAGCAATCAGTAAGGAGCCGAAAGACATCAGTAATACGGAAAGGGTCATTGCTTTTTTTCTCCCGATTTTATCAGCAATACTTCCGAAAAGCCAACCGCCAACTGGGCGCATCAGAAAACCGACGGCAAAAATCCCGGCGGTATTTAATAATTGCGCGGTAAGATCCGAGTCCGGGAAAAAAGAATTGGAAAAATAAATGGCAAATGCAGCATACGCATACCAGTCATACCATTCAACGAGGTTTCCGATGGAGCCACCGATAATTGCTTTGATTCTTTGCGCGGTGGTGATTTGTGATGAATTCATAGAGTAACAGTAAATCCTATTTTAAAAACTCATGACTATCAAACTTGATAAGCCTGGGGAGTGAAACAGGATTTCGAAATTACATTTTTTATCAATACTGTAAAAATTAAAAACCGCTCTGAGAAGAACGGTTTAGGTAATTTTATTTAGATATTCTAAAATCTGTACCCAATAGATAATCCACTTCTGAAACCCGCCCAAGGACCGTCTACTTTTATTTTTGCTCCGTTGGCATTGGTTTCTACCGTATAATCTACAAAAGGAATGTCAAGATTTTCTATTTCTTCTTTCAATTGAGCCTGCATATCCGGGGTAAGAACAACATCGCTGGTTAAGTTGAAATCTCCTTTTCCACTGCCGTAATGGGCTCCGGCAATCCAGAAATCCAATACGAGATTCTGGCTTTTGGTTAAGAAAAACTGTACACCTACCATAAGTCCGCCACTATTTCCGCTTGTATCACCGTTTCCTTTAAGAGGAATCTGATAAGTGACCCCGTTAATAGCATTATAATCGTAATAGAAGTCAAAAGTATTTGAGGTTACTTTTGAATACCGGTAATAAGGCGCAAAATAAAAACCTTTGCCATAACCCTGCCCAATATAAAAACGGGGCTCAATCGTGAAATTGGTAGCTTTTACCCGAAGATTCTTGAATCTATCCTCATCTTCATCGCTTAGAAATGCGTTGATGAAAGGAACTTTTCCCTCTGTCATGGTCCCGAAACCAACGTTTACGGAAAACCATTGATTAATGGCTCTTTCGTAAGATACATTGATATTCCTGAATACATATCCCGTGACATTGGTTTTTACAATATTCATTTTTTCTGCTGAAGCTGAGCCGGATTCCTGTGCAAACGCTTCTAAGGAGAATAATGAAAGAATTATAAGAAGGTTTTTTTTCATGACTATAAATTTTCATTAAACATTAAGTGATAAGGGTGTGTTGAAGTGAAAGCAAAAAACGGGCAAAAAAATAAATTATATGTAAACATAATTTGAAATTAGATATAATTATTCAATAATAAAGTGTAATTTTTATAATAAAAAATCCGGTCATCGCGACCGGATTCAATATTTCGAGTTAAGATCAATTATTTCTTGATGAACTTCACCGCTTCAGATTTTCCTTCTTTTCCGGAAACTTCGATAAAGTAGTTCGCTTCTGGTAATTCAGATACCTGAATTCTTCCTGAAGTAATATCAACGGTTTTTATGAGTCTTCCATCTGATGTGTAAATGTGGGCGGTAGAGTATTTCCCGGTATTCCCCTTGAATTCAATAAAATCCTGAGCAGGATTAGGATAGATTTTGAAGTTATCCTTTTTTACAGTTTCCATTGCAGCCAGGTACACTTCACTTAAAACCTGGGCTCCGCTTGTTGTTTGATTGATGCTCAATAAAGGAACGCTTAAATTTCCGTTAGTAGAGCTCAGTATCGGGAATTTATGAGTTGCATCATAATAGGAGTAAGCAGTATTGGTAATATTTCCTATTGGGAAAAGATAAGTGATATCTGTAGATTGATACAGGTTAAAATTTTGTACAGATTTGATTCTGATTACATTGGTATATGTTTTTGATCCGACAAGCAAAGTGCCATAAGCATCAGAAGTTGTAGTGATGGTTCCTTTGAAAAGCCCGGAAGCTGTCGTAGAAGAGAATGTTCCCCGCGCATTATCAGACTCCGAATGACCATAAGCTGCCGGATAAGTAATAAAAGTACCATTGTCTGCCGAAAAATTCAATGTGGCGTCAGAAGTTACTACTCCGGTTATTTCAAGTTTGCTTGCGGATGATTTGTAAAGGATAGTATTTCCAGTAGCTACCATTTTAATGTTTGACCCGGGAAACGTAGATATTTCTGTAGCTGTTGGAGCTTGATAAGTTGTATTGTTTGCCATTCCCTGCGTCAAACTTGTATTATTAAATGTTACTCCATTACCTGTAGCAGAATTATCTACGGTTCCGTTCACCGTATAACCGTTGATCATATCACCTATAATGGGATCATTAAATGCTTTAGTTACAGTCGTTTGTGCAGATAAAACACCACAGGTGGCTAATAAAAAAAGTATAGTTTTTTCCATGGAATATATTTTTTCTAAAGATAACAATATTGTGCTCAAGTAGGGAAATATTTTTAATTATAGATGATTTTCATTACAGATCTGATAAAAAATGCCGTTCATTTCTGTTGAACGGCAATAATCTGTGCGCTAAATGTTATTGTTTAGTTTTGGCTGATCATCATTTTACGATAAGAGTAAATATCTTCAATGGTGACAACACTCATCTGTTTTTTTTCCGCAAAAGTTATGATTTCGGGAAGTCGTGCCATAGAACCGTCTTCATTGGTCAGTTCACAAAGTACCGCATCTTCTCCAAGACGGGCCAGCTTTACCAGATCTACGCTTCCTTCTGTATGTCCTCTTCGCTCAAAAACACCGTCTTTTCTGGCAATTAAAGGGAAGATATGTCCCGGACTCGCAATATCTTCCGCCCGTGCAGATTGGGCCGTTGCCGCTTTGATGGTTGTTACACGGTCTTTCGCTGAAACTCCTGAAGAAACCCCTTCTTTAGCTTCAATGGAAATAGTGAATGCCGTTTGGTTTTTGCTGGTATTGTTTTCTACCATCGGACGAAGATTAAGATGCCTGCTTTTTTCTTCAGAAATGCATAGGCAGACAATTCCGCTGCATTCGCGGATCAGAAGTGCCATGTCCTGTTCTGTGATGGTGGAGGCGGGAAAGATGATGTCGCCCTCGTTTTCACGGTTTTCATCATCCACTAGAATAATACCTTTGCCTTGTTGTAGTTTCAGAAGTGCATTTTCTACACGTTCTGTGGAAGTAACTCCGAATTTTTCTAATAATGTTTCCATGCTGTATTTACTTTTTAAAGTTAAATAGCTCTTCGGTACATGGAAATGAAATACAATACAGCAAGCCTATCGAAATAGCCTTACCGATTGTTTCATTTTCTTCTCCCATCCAGACTGTAACTGTCGGTTTTGGAATTTCACCAAATCAGTCCCTTCAAATGAAAGGAGTCGCGGACTGTAACCGCCGGTAGGGAATTTCACCCTGCCCCGAAGAAAACTTATTCTAAGTTTTGCTGTTTGTTGTAATTAAATTTTTTATTTCATTGGATATGATTTAACGCACAGACTGCTAATTTCGGAAAGTTTTTTGAGATAGGGAAGAGATTCATAGTTGGAAAATAAAAAAACGCTCTGGTTTTAGAGCGTTTTTATTTTTTATTTGAGGAAGATTTCAACCACTCCATTTTTCCCTTTTTCACCATATTTATTCACTGCATTTTTGTCTTTTAAAATATTTACAGATTTTATGTTTTCTGGTTTCAGGGCTTTAAGTATTTCTTCTGATATTTCTTTTCCATCTAAAATATAAAGAGGTTTAATTTCTCCAGTATTATTTTCATAATAAGAGTAGCAATCACTAATGATGTCAATTCCATCAACTAACTGCTCTAAGTAATATTTTTCATCAATGGGGTATTGCGGTTTTTTGCTTTTATTGATTTTGACATAAAAGTACAACTGCTTATCCTTGTTAATTCCCCAATAGTCGGAACACCCTTTTGAGGTCCATTTGTTTAAGTTATTATACTTTTTCAGGATGTCACTTGTCTTTAGGGTTTTCATGTCTACATAATTTCCGTCGGGTAAGTAACCTTCAAAATCTTTTGTCAGATGAATTTTTGCAATAATATTTAAATCCGATTGATATTTTTGAAAAATTACACCAGGATATAATTTGCTTTCATATCCAATTCTATTGTCAAATCTGCTATCCTGAACAAAACCGTCAGAACATAAATTCATCTCTTCAATTTTCACCTGCTTTAATTCCGGATCTCTTTTCTTTAAATCATCTATTGTTAATTCACAAAGTTTAAAATCAGATAATTTGATGGCATCAGACATTTGACTGTAAATATTTAGTGATGCAAAAAGAGATAAAATTATGATGAATTGTTTCATATGCTTTAAATAATTTTCAATGGTTATTTTCTTAATATCTTATCCATTGCCTTTCCTTTTGCCAATTCATCAATTAGCTTATCGAGGTAACGGATATTTCTCATGAGTTCATCTTCGATATCTTCTACACGGTATCCGCAAATTACCCCTTTGATTAATGCAGCATTAGGATTGATCTGAGGTGCCTGCTCAAAAAAGGTGCGGAAATCGGTTTTATTCTCCAGAATTTCCCGAAAGCTTTTCTCATCATAACCTGTGAGCCAAAATATAATTTCATGTACTTCTTCCTTGGTGCGTCCTTTCTTCTCGGCTTTTTCAATATAATGCGGATAAACTCCGGCAAATGACATTTTATAAACTCGCTCGTAATTTTTATTTTGCATGGCTTCTATTTTACCGGTTCATAAATCAATTGAACTACTCCCGATTTAAAGATGTTTGTTTTTATTAATTGTAAGTTCAATCGGTCTTTCAGGTCCTCAAACAAAGGTTTTCCTTTTCCTAAGGCAATCGGATGAACGGAAATCCTGTAGACATCAATGAGATTCAGATCAATGAATGTTTTGATTAGGCTTGCTCCGCCATACAGCCAGATGTCTTTTCCGTCCTGTTTTTTAATCTCTGCAACAGCACTTGCAATATCGGAATCAACAAAAACTGCATTTTTGTCTTCTCTTTTCCGGCTGGAAAACACATATTTATTTTTTGCATGAACGGCCTTCCAAAGATTTTGCTCTTCGGGACTTGCATTTTCCTCCGGTTGATAGTTTCCCCACATATCATAACTTACTCTTCCATAGAAAATGGTATCAATAGAAGATAAGAAACCCTCAAAGTCCATATCATCATCCATGATGCACCAGTCGATTTCCCCATTGGGGCCTTCTATAAATCCATCTAAGGTTACGGCGAGGTCCAGGATTATTTTTTTCATTTTAATTGGTTTTTTTCACTTTAACCAAAGGAGTTCTCATTACATCTTTTTTACCCTTTTTGCTTGGATAGTATAAGGATTTTCCGTCCAGAATAAAAAACTCATCTTTGATGATATCTTCATCGTACGGAATATCTTCTATTTCAAATTCAAAAACATTCGAATTCGGATTACTTTTGGTAAAAACAATATAATCGTTTAAATTATGGGTCATAAAACCAATTTGTGAAAAATCTTTTTTTGAAATGGTTACAGAATGATTGCTGTTGAGGATTTTTTGTTTTCTTACAGGTGGACCCCATGCACAAGTGGATAGGGGAGTTTTGGAAATATGGATATAATCATTTTTCTTATCAAAATAAACAGTAGCCATTTGAAAGGTTGTACTTTTTGACCCGGAGCTGTACTTAGGAATATGATTAATTGTAATGGTTATAGAATCAGAATCAGTTTTAAAAGATTCCTTCATTCTTACTTTAGCAAACTCTTTTTTAATTTTTGGGTTTAATAGAATTTTGTTTTGGGAAAGCTCCCATTTCCCATAATATTCTCTCCCTAAATTATTATAGATAAATGTAGAATCAGATTTAAGCTCAATATAATTTCTGTAAGAGTTTAGATTTCCTATCAAACCCTCTTTGTAAATCCCTGTAATCTCTTTATTTTGTGAATAAAGAACAGAGTGAATGAGAATTAAAACAAGAAGAAGATTTTTCATTCATGAAATTTTATACGAATATAAAAAAAACCGTTCTGTTTCCAGAGCGGTTTTCGGTATAATAGAAGCTTACATTTTATTTACAGACTAAACATTCATCATTTTTTTCAATCGCATTGCACCAGAGAAATTTTCTGACAATATATGAGGTTGGATTAATTTGCTTCTTAACGAGCTGTAACTGGGATTCAGCTTCAAGCTTGGAATTATATCCCATAAGTACGGTTCTGTAAGAATTACCCTTCTTAATGATACTGGAGTTATGATTGATCTTGGTTGCTTTTTCAAGTTTACTGTTGGCATCGTCTATATTTTCATTACCTCCTGCTATAATAAACCATTCTGAATTATTCTCATTAGTAGTGCTTGATAGGGGAGTTTCAAACAGATCCACCTTTCTCTGATTTTCTTCAATTTTCTTCATTTGCGACGGAGTGGGATTCACGATTGCAGTGTCTTGCTTTAAGCTGCTCTGTGCCTTTATATACTCATCATATTCCTGTTTGATGGTTTGATAATAATTCGTCCAGGATTTTTTCATTTCGCCGCTTGGGGCAACTATGGACAAGTATTTTGCGAGCTGGAGCCTCACCAATGGGCGATCTTCGTTTTTAACGTCATTTACGTACTTATCAAAATATTCAAGTTCTTTAATATCCTGATCCCTTTCTTTAAAGAGGTCGCTCACAATTAAAGTAACTGTACTGACGGCGAGAGTGATGATGACCCATTTAAAGTAATCAAAAAACTTATCCAGTTTATCAGGCTCCATATTTCCTTTTTTTAGGAGACTATACGCTACGAAAATGGAGAGTAAACCTATTACTACAAAGAATAAGTACAGGTAAAATGAAACGGTTCCGGTATTGGATAACATATTGAGTTTTATTTATGGTTAATGAATTTTTAGAGCTTTGAAACATATCAAAGTTAGCTTACCTAAGGTTATTGATCAATTACCCTTTTGTAGTATTTTCTTATCATTAAAACTCACTGATGGGTATAAAATAAAAACCGCTCTAGCAATAGAACGGTTGTAATATTTATTCATATTTATTTTAGCTGACTGCTACATCTGCGTCTTTATAGATGTTCCAGAAATTATAATCCGTCATTGGAGCATCGGTTATCCCTACATTTCGTCCCATGGTTACAATCTGTCCCCGGTGATATGTTCCGTGCATCACGATATGCTGAATGTACTCATACTTGGAAAAATCACATTGAAACCATTGCGATTCTATTTTTACGTTTTTTGCCAGGTCTTCTTCAGAAAGGCTTTCCACATATTTTACAAGCTTTTCCGAGTTGTTTTTTATTCCTGAGAAAATTTCATCTTTGGTTGTTTTCTCTGAAATTTCGGCAAAATTAAAATCATTATTTTCTGCAATATGGCTCCACCAGTATTCCTGAGTTTGCCAGATGTGATGTAATGTGGCCAAAATAGTCGGGAAACTTGAAATGACTTCCTGGTTAAGCTGTTCGTCAGACTTTGTCGAAAGCCAGTCAAGATACTTATTGACCACCCAGTTGTTGTATTGAACGGTGTGGGTGATTAGTTTTTTTAGATTCATGAACTTAATATTTTGTTTTTAATGATTCGGTGTATAAAATTAAATAAAATAGTAGCCGGATTTATATGCGGAAGAAAATTTTCAAACAGTCTTCTTTACATTTTAAAATAAAGATTCCCCATTCAAATCTGTAGTAAGCACTTCGCTCATATAATCAAAAAAAGGACGCATGGCTAATAAGGTGAGAATGGCTTCTTTCTGAAAATCATCGGATAGAACCTCCTTATCAGTGAATTTTCTCATGACTACATATTGTTTCTTTCTGATCAGGTCTATGGCGGGATGATCTTTATCAAAACCTCTTGGGGCGGTTTTTACGCTATCTCCTTTAATCTCTTTAAAATATTGTACGAATGTTTTATCTGAAGTAATCTTTTCAATTTCCGCCGTACTGTTTTCAAATTCTTTACGGATACGGAGCAGGTCTTTGGCATCCGGTCCCCAGAATCCGCCTCCTACAAAGCTGTTGCCGGGTTCGATCTGAATATAATATCCTCCTCTCAGCATCGGTTTTGAACGGGAATATCCCACTCCGAAATTCGTTTTGTAGGGAGTCTGGTCCTTAGAAAAGCGGACATCCCTGTAAATTCTGAAAATATGAATTCCTTTTAGGTTGTCATGTTCCTGAAGCTCGGTATACACCTGATTGAAAAATGTTTTGTTTTCTTTTACCACCGCATCATATTCTGCTTTATGCTGGGCAAACCACTCACGGTTGTTGTTTTGTTGTAATTGTTTAAGGAATTCAAAGGTTTTTTTCATGGATGGATTTTTAGCAAAGATAGATTAGTTTTACTTAGTATAGTTTCCTGTAACAATAGATTCTTCCATCAGGCTTACAATCTCAGAAACAGGAATGGAAAATATTCCGGCGTTTCCATTGTCAAACTCTTTTTTCCAATAAGAATATCCGTCCATTTCAAGGGAATCGGGCATTTTGCGGGTTTCATTTTGTAGCTTGGTTACGCTTTTGTTTAATGCTTCTTCGGAAATGGGAATGTGACTTAGCTGGTTGGCAAAGCCGTCAGGACTTTCAGGGCTTTTAATCTTTAATCCGCTTACTGAGATATGTATAACCTTTCCTGTATTGGGATATTCTTCAATCTTTAAAATTTTAAGGGTAGAACCTTTTTCCGTTGAGCGGGTTTTGTATTTCCATTCCTGACCTACACTGTATTTTATATCATTTTTCGTACAGCTGAGGAAGAATAGAAGTAATGTTGCTATTAGAGTATATAATTTAATCATGAGTTAATGGGTTTTTATTTTTTTAGTCTTATGCAAATTGCGGGAAATAAAATACGAACGTATTTTGTTTCCCGCAATAGTGTTTGCAATGAAATGTCAATAATAAACTTGTTGTGATGAAAAGCTAATTTAAGATGGGTAGAGTAGAGCAGTTTATTTTTATTTTTTCTCCTTTCTTTCAATAATGAGATATCCTGCATCCAGCATTTTGGTCAGATGAATATATGGACTTATCATATTCCTTTCCGGTAGGTTGTTATGAATTCCCAGTGAGAAATAGACCATCCCGGAAATAAAATACTCAAATTCCTTGATGCTGTATTCTTTGAATGCTTTTTTAAACACTAACAGCGGATGTTGGTATTCTTTCTCCGAAAGCAAGCCAAGAACCAGCGGAGAAACTTCTTCCAGCTGAGTATTGATGGTCTTTTTCCTTTCCTGCAATGTGAGGAGATATCCTGCACGGATGAATGACTGTATGGCCCGGTGGAAATGAAAAATGACGGACGGATCTTCTTTTATCCGGCTATTTCTTTTGACAGCATAGTTCATAATGCTGTTTAGCTGTTCTTTAGATGTTGACAGTTCATTCAGTTGAAAAAAGATTTCCATGAGCTGTAAGCCGCAATGCTTCCTGCGATATTTCCCAAACCGAAACTGAAAGTCTGTTTTGTTTTTTTTCATGAATTTGTATTTTTTGCTGTACGATTTTACTGGCCGTAAAAGGAGGAAGTCCGCCTGAACTTCCTGCCATACAAGCCATGATATAATAGAATTTGTGTTTTTTTAAGCCCTAAAGCCGCAATGGATTGTACACTCCATTGTACCGTATCATGATACTTTATGGGGTAAAGCAGGCCTAGAAAAGATGATTGTAGAAAACAGAACAGCATGAAAATAAAAACGGCATGGAACTCTACAATATCCGCTTTTGAGGTACTGGTATACCATTGGAACAGATAAGGAGAGCCCACGCCTAGGTCGTGAGCTTCCTGCTTATCGTCTTGTTCCTATTAAAAATTACCAGTTTTCAAAAGCAAGATTCTAAGCAATAGCTTCTATATTTCGTTGAAGTATCGCAAAATTACTCTAATGAGTAATCTTTTCCAAATATAATAATATTTTTAATATACGGGATTATAGTCCTTAGTTTTTTATTTTGTTTTTGACTCACTTTGTCATTATGCATGATTCTTTAGACGAAATAGAGCGATATATAATTTCAAAAGTGAAAGAAATAAGAGAACAGAGAGGTATTAGTCAAACTTCTCTTTCTTTGGCTATTGGTAAAAGTACCAGTTATATTTCAGATATTGAAGCACATTCTAAGACGGCAAAATACAATATTAAAAGCTTAAACTTGATATCAAAAGCTTTGGGATGCTCTCCAAAAGATTTCTGGCCTGAACAGCCAATTTTGGAAGAGAAATACGAATTTGTAAAAGAAATAGAAATAAAGAAAAAATCCTAGTGAGAACTGGAATTTGTTTTTATTTTATTTGCACAAAATTGGGAGGCTTTACGCGTAGGGATATTATTAATCATTCTGAAATTGTTTAAATTCTGATATAAAATCTTCATAATTTTCAATTATCTCTTTTTTTGTAGTAGTAGAATCATATCGATTTTCAAAAACCCAATCATATAACTTATTATTTAAAATAATTGATGATTCATATTTCCTTCCGTTATTATTGTTCGTTTCAGCAACAACAAATGGAGAAACCATTTTAGGATATTTAAATTCTATAAAATGATCTAACTTAAAATGATAAACATACCCAACAAACGCTTCATCTATTAATCGTAATTTTGAATATTTTTTTAGACATGGTATAATTTTTCTAGAAGAACGATTCCAACGCATAGATTTTTTTAAAATTTCAATATATTTTTCTTCTGAAATGAAATCATCTTCATTAGGTTCGAAACTAAATTCAATAAATTTTAAGCTTCCATTATTCTCGTATTCAAAGTCAATAAGCTTTGTGATTCTATTTTCTATTTTAGAAAAAATAAATTGTGAAATAGGAGAGTTTACAGTATGGCTATTAGCATTTATTGTAAAATCACCATTTTCGTAAGAAAAGGAATCACCTCTTGTTAAGTTATTATTTGTATAATAATTAATTTTTATGGATTTTATAGTATTAATTAAATAATCTATTTCTACTTTTTCATTATTATTTTCTAAAGATAATTCATATTTTTTCCAATGAGAATAATTTGATAGATCATATAATTGTAGCGATTCAAACTCATTTTTATAATATTCCAAAAACAAACTTCCTATTTGTTTATCAATTTCAGTATCAAATAAAGAAGAGAAATTTTTAGTGATTATAATAAATAGACTCTCCAAAATCTGTGTATATAATTTATGTTCACATTCGGGCTTTATATTATTTCTGTTAAGTGCTAATATTTCAGATGCCTTTTCTTTATGAATATTTACTTCAACCTTTAAAAATGCTAACGAATAAAAACTATTTTTTACAAATTGATTTTTATAAAAGCTATTAATATGGTTATTATTAATATTTTGATATATATTTAATTCAAGAGAGTTTTTACATTCAAAATAACTAAAATAGCAATCTTTCTTTGAGTTAAATTCAAAATTTTCTTCATTAATAAATAATTTTAGTGGTATACTTGAAGCATTTTCAAAATCTAAAATCTCATCAATTATCATTCCTAAACTTATGTCTAAAGATTCATGGGAAAAAGGATCAAAATTGTGTGCAATCCGGATTGCATTTCTTTGATTTTGCTTGATTGACCATCCTGAGGGAATTGCTTCGGTTTTATATTTAATTGATAGCTTTACTCCTGGTTTAATACTATGATTTGTCTTCTTTTTTTGAATTAAAATTGCACCATCTTTTATACTATTAGTACTATTTAATTCAATATTTTGAAATTCTTCATTGAAAAAACTTTTTGTTTCAATTTTAACTTCATCGGTTAGTAGAAAAATACTTTGAAAACCAATACCAAAAATTCCAGAAGGGCGTAGCCATTCTGGCATTTCCTCAACAATATTTATTTTCTTTCTATTTTTAGAAGAACTTCCTGTTTTCATCAAAAATTTCAAATCATCGGAAGAGATACCAACACCATTATCTTTTACAATTATTTCCCATTCTTTAGTAATTCCAGACTTTTCTTTTTCGTTAATGAAAATATCAATAGGAAAGTTCTCAACAATTTCTATAAATTTCTTATCTTGGGGTGCATTGAAATTAAATGTTTCTTTATACTCTAACCAAATTCTTAAAAGAGTTGAGTCTACTGCATTTTGGAGAATTTCTCTAAATGATTGATATGAATGTTCATACAAACCAGCTCCTTGAAGTAAAGATAATGCTTTGTCTGTATCGACTGCAAATTTAGGTTTTTGTTTACCATCTAAATAATCGTAATTTATTAATTCAACTTTTAAATCTCCAATTGTTGGAAGGTAACCAAATCCTTTAAAGGGAACAATATTATTCCAATTAATCATCTGTTTACTTATTTCACTATCTAGGTAATTGAACCAATGTTGAGTAATATTGGCTGTATCATAATCATCACATTTTGCGACAACATCAATTCTTTCGTTGTCCACTCTAAAAGACTCTATTGAAAGATGTTTAGATTTATGATTTATTGTATCTATTGGAATTTTACTTAAAGTTCTTAACATAACTTCCGAAAATCTGTTATTATCTAAATCTAATAAGTCTCCTATTCTCAATAAACAAGCAATAAATCGAGGATGTGCATCCTCAACATCGATACCAACTTCACAAAATGGTAATTTTATTACGTCATCAAAATCTTTTGTGTGTGCCGAACAAATTTCTGCTAAAATTTTAAAGATTCTATTAGGAATTACACCTCTTGGTGTTGTTAAAGAAAGCTCTGAAGTTGGATTCAAAATTATTTCTTTTGATCTTTCAGAATGTTTTCTTCTAAAGAATTCTGCTAAAATGAATTTTATTCCATCATGAAAATCTAAACTTAACTCATTATGGTTATATTTAATAGTCTTACCATCAATATCAAATTTTATGGCAAATTCATACAATCCATTTTTAGGATCATCTTGCAAGCCTTTAAAAAAATCAATAAATTCATTAGAATGTAAGGCTTCAATTAATTTTTCACTTGAAACAACCATTCCAATATCATGTGTATAGCTAGCTTCTAAAATCAACCAAATATCTATAGCTGATAATTTTTCTATATTTTGAAAACCAATTACCCTTGTTATATTATTGATTATTGTTTCTGAGTGTGTTACGTCATGTAAGCTGTAATGAGGAAATAAATTAGAAACTGCATTTAATGCTGTAGGAATAACTTTTTTATCATAATTCCATTGTGCAAATAGAATTTCGCTTTGTTTACCTTGGGTTTTAGTATATAATAAATTTTCAAGTTCTTTTATCATAGTAATAATTTCTTTAAAAATAGAAAATTTAAGTTTTATTAAAAAAAATAATGAAATTTTATCCTCGCCTGCATGCTCCATTTGAATTTGATTTAAAGCATCCGTAAATCCAATTTGATTGATCTACTACGATCAAAATAAGATGTCATTTGTATAAAATATTTTTATATCTCTTCTTACTAAATTAAGATTATGAACTCATATTCTTTTACGGGAAACCACATTTCAAACAAAAAAACCGCCCTATAAAAATAGAGTGGTAGTATATTAATTTGCCTCGGTCGCTGACCGTTACATCATTCCTGGCATTCCACCTCCCATTGGCATAGCTGGTTCGTCTTTTTTCACTTCAGTGATTACACACTCAGTAGTTAAAAGCATTCCTGAAACAGAAGCTGCATTTTCAAGGGCAACCTTAACCCATATTTTGCCAATATAATGTTATCTGTAGTTGCATTATTCGGTTTTTGATCGAACGAATTTAAGTGTGTCAGTAATTATTGGTTTTGTCCAACCAATGTTTTCATCAGGATTTTTTTGTTCAAGGACTACTTTTACAGTATCAGAAAGTTTGTCAAGATAAATTATTTTTCTTCCGTTTCCAATTTCGCTGGAATTTTCATCTGTCGATAATCGAAGTTCAAACGGAAAATCTATAAAGTAGTCCCTATAATCATATTTAAAAATTATTTCCAATGGATAACTGATATTTGAAATTTTATTATTTTCATCGTATTCTATTTCAATTTTTGCAGTGTAAAACATTACATCTTTTTTGTTTAATAAGGTATAATTATTTTTTAATGGTTTATAAAAAACATTTTCAATACGCTTTTGTTTAGCTTGTTTTACATCGTTTTCTTTTGTTGCTGCAAATACTATAAATGAATAGCTTAAAGCATTTCCAATTAAAAGAGGAATAAATAATTTTTTAAAACTGAATTTGAAAATTTTTGATATAGCGAAAGTTTCAATACACACACTTCCCAAGCACATCAAAAAATAAGTTGCAATCCAGTTAAATTTGTCAAAAGTTGCATTTGGAAGAAATCTATCAATTGCAAAATGCCCAATTAACATTGCAAACATCATCACAAGAGTTCCAAGAAATCCAGAAATTAAATTTCCGATTATTGATATTAGCACAGATTTTTTCCAACCAATTTTAAGAAATACATAAATAGTTATGGTTTCAATAATTATTGTAAGGAAAATTAAATACCAAAATTTTTGAACTTCTTCACTAACATAAATAGCGGGCCAAATTACATTTAATAAAGTCATTTATTTTTTGCGAGATATTGGTTTTGCAATTACAGATAACGTCCAAATATACGCATTGCGCAAATATCACATATATATTATTGCGCTTATTTCATATATGTATTGTACAATTGCTTGTTAAACAGCGGTTTATTTTTAGTTGTTTTTGGATAAACGCAATAGTATATAATAAATGATAAACAAAGGAGTTATCTACAAAATAAAAAACCGCCCTACAAAAGCAGAACGGTTTATATATTAAATTGTCTTAGCGACACGCTACTACATCATTCCCGGCATTCCGCCACCCATTGGCATGGCTGGTTCGTCTTTTTTCACTTCAGTGATTACGCACTCAGTAGTTAAAAGCATACCTGCCACAGAAGCTGCATTTTCAAGGGCAACTCTTGTTACTTTTGTTGGGTCGATGATTCCTGCTTCAAGCATGTTCACGTACTCGTCAGTTTTAGCATTGTATCCGAAATCTCCGCTTCCTTCCGCTACTTTAGCAACGATTACAGAACCTTCACCACCTGCATTAGCAACGATTTGTCTCAATGGCTCCTCGATAGCTCTCTTAACGATCTTGATTCCTGTAGTTTCATCAGCATTAGCTCCTGAAAGGTTGTCTAAAGAAGTGATTGCTCTTACTAAAGCTACACCACCACCTGCAACGATACCTTCTTCTACAGCTGCTCTTGTTGCGTGAAGAGCGTCGTCTACTCTGTCTTTTTTCTCTTTCATTTCCACTTCAGAAGCTGCACCTACGTAAAGTACGGCAACACCACCAGCTAACTTAGCTAATCTTTCCTGAAGTTTCTCTCTGTCATAATCAGATGTTGTAGTTTCCATTTGAGCTTTGATCTGAGAAACTCTTCCTTTGATCTTGCTTTCGTCACCACCACCGTTTACGATCGTTGTGTTATCTTTATCGATAGATACTTTCTCAGCAGTTCCCAACATATCTAAAGAGATGTTTTCCATCGTGAAACCTTGCTCTTCAGAAATTACCTGTCCACCTGTTAAGATCGCGATATCTTCCAGCATTGCTTTTCTTCTGTCTCCGAATCCAGGAGCTTTTACAGCAGCAATTTTAAGAGAACCTCTTAATTTGTTTACTACTAAAGTTGCCAAAGCTTCTCCTTCCACTTCTTCAGAGATGATCAATAAAGATTTACCTCCCTGTGCAATTGGCTCAAGAACCGGAAGCAATTCTTTCATGGAAGAAATTTTCTTCTCTACTAAAAGGATGTATGGGTTTTCAAGCTCAGCTAACATTTTCTCAGGGTTGGTCACAAAATAAGGCGACTGGTACCCTCTGTCGAACTGCATCCCTTCTACAACATCTACTGTTGTATCTGTTCCTTTAGCTTCTTCTACAGTGATTACCCCTTCTTTTCCTACTTTTCCGAATGCTTCAGCGATCAAAGAACCGATCGTGTCATCATTGTTGGCAGAAATAGAAGCAACCTGCTTGATTTTTTCTGAAGAATCTCCCACTTCCTGAGATTGAGTTTTAAGATTATCAACAACTACTGTTACAGCCTTATCGATCCCTCTTTTCAGATCCATTGGATTAGCACCTGCTGCTACGTTCTTAAGACCTTCTCTTACGATAGCCTGTGCTAAAACAGTAGCGGTAGTAGTACCGTCTCCTGCAATATCATTGGTTTTGGAAGCTACTTCTTTTACCATCTGAGCTCCCATGTTTTCTACTTTATCTTCAAGTTCGATTTCCTTTGCAACGGAAACACCATCTTTAGTAACGTGAGGAGCACCGAAAGATTTTTCAATCACTACATTTCTTCCTTTAGGTCCTAAAGTTACCTTCACTGCATTTGCCAATGCATCAACACCTCTTTTTAAAGCGTCTCTTGATTCAATATCGAATTTAATATCTTTTGCCATAATGTTTAGCTTTAAGCTTTAGGCTATAAGCGATAAGCTTTTTTCCTAAAGCGATTGATTATTATTTAATAATTTTTTTCTAAGTTGTATAAGTTTTTGCCTGGTTAAATTCAGTTTTGCATTAAGGGGTAATATTTGGTTTTCAGAAGTGAATCCTAAATCGCAAGAAAGTAAAAGTAAATATTCAGTTTCATTTGCCGAACCTATACTTATTTCTATAAATCTTGCAAATTCTTTATCCGTTGATCTTCCGCAACCTTCGGCAATGTTTGTAGGAATGGAGACTGAAGCTCTTCTTATTTGAGATGTCAGACCAAAAAGTTCAGACTTTGGAAAGTTTTCAGAAATGATGTAAATTTCTTTTACAAGTTCATGAGCAATTTTCCAGGTGTCATACTTTTTATAATCTCTCATTGCCTATGGCTTAATGCTTACTGCTTTTAGCCAATAATTCCTAATAAATCAGACTCTCTTACGATTAAATAATCTTTTCCTTCCAATTTCAATTCTGATCCTGAATATTTTCCGTAAAGAACTTTGTCACCTACTTTAACAGTTGTAGGCTCATCTTTTTTACCAGGACCTACTGCTACTACTGTACCTTCTTGTGGCTTTTCTTTTGCCGTGTCTGGAATAATAATACCTGAAGCTGTTTTAGTTTCCGCAGCAATTGGTTCTACTAGAACTCTGTCTGCTAATGGTTTAAAGTTTACTGACATAATTATATCTGTTTTAAGTTATTTCTGCCTTGTAATTCTCTAAATGTATGCCAAGAGACCGAATGGAATTTTTTGGCAGAATTTTATTTTTAGGTGTGAAATTTTGGCAGAAAAAAAATATTCATCTATCAGGTTCTGACAAACACATATTATACTGTAATTTTTCGTTGATTGAGTTTGGAAATGATAGCGGCGGAAACAGCAATGCCAATAAAATTGGTGACCGCTCTGGCTTCATTCATAAAACGATCTACGCTATACAATAAAGCAAGATCAGTCATTGGGATTTTTCCAAATCTGCTCAAGGTGAAAATAAGAGCCAGAAAACCGGAACCGGGAACACCTGATGCTGTTTTTGAGGCTATTGAAATAATTAAAAAAAGTAAAAAGTAATCTTTGGATTCCAGAGAAATATTATAAAACTGAATAAGAAACACACATGAAATGGAAAGGTAAATACACGCTCCTGCAAGATTGAAATTATATCCTAAAGGTATAATGAAACGAACAATTTTTCTATTGTATCCTTGTGATTCCAATTTTTCAAAGATCATTGGAAAAGCTGTTTTGGAGGTTGAGGTGGCAACAACCAGTATGATTTCTTCTTTTATGCTAAGCAAAAAATCCCAAAGGTTTATTTTGAACAGGTAAGTAGCCAGTCCCAGGATACCAAAAATGAAAACAAGACTTGCCAGATAAACAGTGGCTACTACTTTACTAAGTGGTAAAAGTGTATTGATTCCATACACTGAAATTCCGTAGGCAATATTACAGAAAATGACGACCGGAAGAATGATGTACAGATATTTAATCAATATATAAAACAAGTCTCTTCCTTTATCCAAAATACGAAAGAGCTTCTTTTTTCCTTTAAACAAATTAATGATGACTCCAATTACAATAGATAGCAGAAGGATAATTACATAATTATTAAAATGTAAAGGATTATTGGAATGTACTGTAAGATTCTGAGGAAGATTTTTACTCACTGATGTGATTCCTGTGTTGGTTCCCGGCTTTAAAAGAAAACCGAATCCAATACCTAAGAATATACTTATTGAAGTGATCAGGATAAAGTATAAAGCAGTTTGTCCTATAATTCTGAATGCATTTTCTATACTGAATAAATAACTGATCCCATAAATAACAGCAATAAAAATCACAGGTACAATGAGTGCTTCCAACAACATGAAAAAGTAATGGCTTACTATTTTCAGGTGTATGCTTATTTCCGGGAAATAATATCCTACCAATGTACCACACAGAATTGCTGTAAATACATATAAGGTCAGATTTCTTAAATAAGTGTCTGTAAATGTTTTTTGCTTAGAAAAAAGACTCATTATAAGGCAAAAGTAAACTTATATTTTAATAGTGAAACACAAAATTATATGATGCTAAGCGCTAAGGCTCCCAAAAGCATTACTATAGAGGAACCAATTGCCCATTTTAATGTGAACTTCAGATGATCTGAAAATTCAACTCCGGCAAGTGATACTAATAAATAAGTGGAAGGAACTAAAGGACTCAATAAATGAGAAGCTTGTCCAACGAGACTGGCTCTTCCCAAAATGTCAGGTGAAATTCCCAATTGATCTCCTGTAGCTGTAATGATAGGTAGTATTCCAAAATAATAAGCGTCATTGGTAAGGAAAAAGGTTAATGGGACACTGAAAATAGCTGTAATAATATTTAAAGAACCACCCCAGCTTTTCGGGATAATTTCTATAATACTGTTTCCCATGGCATGCATAATACCGGTTCCATTAAGAATACCGGTGAAAATTCCCGCTCCGAAAATCATTCCTGCAACAGATAATGCATTTCCTGCATGTTTTGAAATGATCTTTTGCTGGTCTTTTAGTTTTGGATAATTAATAATCGAAGCAATACAGAAAGCAATCATAAAAGCAATTCCTAAAGGAATAATGTCAAGAATCATCACGGTAAGCAGGATAATGGTGAGGATAAGGTTGATCAATAAAAATTTAGGACGAAGAAGAGCAGCATCTTTATCCCCCACAATATCAAGTTTACTGTAATTAGTGTATTTACCATGTTTTGCAATTTTTTTCTTTTCTTTTACCCCTAAAATATAGGCTACAAAAAATACCCATACGAGTCCTATCAACATCACGGGGATCATAGGAACAAAAATTTCTGTGTGTCCTAATTTCAAGGAACTCATTACTCGTGCAGTAGGCCCTCCCCAAGGTAAAATATTCATGATTCCACCGGCTAACATAACAATGCATGTAAGAACCAATGGATTCATTCCCTGTTTTTTGTAAAGAGGTAACATGGCTGCAACAACAATAATATAGGTTGAAGATCCGTCTCCGTCTAGAGAAACCAAAGTTGTTAAAATAGCAGTTCCGATCGTTGTTTTTACGGGATTATCTCCCACAGCTTTCAGGATGACATTCACGAGCGGCTCAAAAAGACCGGTATCGATCATTAAACTGAAGTATAAAATGGCGAAGATCAGCATTACTCCGGTCAAAGCAATTTCCTTTACTCCGTCTTTCATCATTCCGCCCAGATCAGGACCGAAACCTGCGATTACGGCAATAAGAACCGGAACAAGAATTAAGGCGGTAAGCGGAGTCATTTTTTTATTCATGATGAGGACCATGAAAATGACGATCATTAAAAAACCAAGAATTGTAAGCATAGTTATATCTGTATTAATGATGTTGGTGTTTTTCTTTTTTTCTCCAGTCAAAACTGTTTCGGAAACCAATATATCCGTAGTTACTCGTTCTTCCTGTTTCCAGTTGGTTGATGAAGGCTATTTCCAATGCAGAGTTTTTTCCGGTTTTGATACCGATTCCGGCGGTGATACGGTTGCTGTCAAAAGGTTCATCCTTTACCAGATTCATTCTGATTTCATTCTTTAGGATTCCATACAGTTTTTCCGGTTCTCCTTTTTTATTGAAAGGAATCCGAACGGAAATGAGATAGCGGACTCTGACCACAAATTCATTTGGATTGTTGATAAAACGTTCTTCTACGCGAAGACGGTTGGATATGGAAGTTCTCCCGATATTATTTTCCTGTGTTACCTGTTGAAAAGGTCTTATCTCGTAGCGTATTCTTTTTGAGTCATCGGTATTATAAGACTCGAGGATAAGAAACATAGCTCCTGCCGCAGGTTTGATACCCGAAGCAACTTCATGGTCTAAATAAGCATTCACAAGGAAAAGTCTCGTATCATAAGCAAGATCAAATGAACGGTATTGAGCAAGAGCAGTGAATGTATTTTTATCGGATACTTTAGCGGAGATCAGATACTGAAACCACATATTATAATTATCCTTGCTTTGCCCTTTTGAGAAACCAATCAGAATAAGGGAAAAAAAGAGCGTTAATTTTATTTTAAAATTCATATAATATCTGATTAACATTGTTATGCCTCAAATATATTTATTAGAAGAAGCGGCTTCGGATTTTTTCAATCAATGACATTTTTTATCAACGAACTGTATTTTTCAGTTAAAAAGATATTATATTTGATGGCTTCTGAAACGGCATTTCCAGAATGTTTTTAATTGTAAATTTTGTTATTATACTGCTGATTATCAGGATTTTATTTAGTGGTAAAATTCTGAAAACCCTCATGGAGTCACGTTGGATGCTTTTATTGAGATTTCAGCATGTTTTTTTCTTTTTTGTTTTCACTTTGATAACATTTTTCACCGAAAATTACTTTCTGGATACTCCGGAGCTTATATGGAGTGTAATTTTGAATGTTGTTTTCAATATTGGAATTTATTATCTGGTTTACTATTATCTTGTTCCTCATTTCTATTTATCTAATAAATATCCGCAGTTCATTCTGTGTGCATTAATTTGTTTTTTGGTTTCCAGCCTTTTCAGGATTCTTTGGGAACCGGCAGTTTTTACAATGGATTTCAGTAAAGAAGGCTATCACGTAGGATTTTTATATAATATTTATATTGCTCAGGGAATCGTTATTCTAGTGGCGTCGTTTCTGGGTATTACAAAAGATAAATTCCTGATAGAGCAGGATGTCATTGATCTTGGAGAGCAAAAAGAACAGCTTTATCTTGACCTGTTGAAATCCAAATTAAATCCTCATTTTCTGCTGAATACACTCAATAATATTTATGCGAACAGCTTTATTCCTTCTGTGAAAACTTCTGATTCTATTTTACAGCTCAGTAAGCTTTTACAATACATCATTTATGACAGTGGAAAAGAAAAAATCAGTGTTGCACAGGAACTGTTATCCATTAAATCTCTTGCAGGTTTGTATCAATTGAAATATAATAATCAGCTTGATATTTCTTTTGTTATTCAGGATGAGCCTGTATTAGAGGAAATGGAAATCCCGCCCTCTGTTTTTCTCACTTTGTTTGAAAATGCTTTGAAGCATTCTGCAATAGGATTAGAACAAGGAAGCTTTATACAGTTATCCTGTACAATCGAAGGCCAGAAACTGATATTTGAAACCATCAATTCTATTAAAGAAAACCATCAAATTCCCGTTGAAGTTGGATATCAAGGTTTAGGGAATGAAGCTATCATTCATATATTGGAAAAGTACTATCTTGGTCGCTACGAATTTATTTCAGAACCTGTGGACAGCAATCGTTATAAAACTGTTTTAAAAATTAATTGGAATGGCTAATTTGACCATAGTCAATGTGGATGATGAATATCCTGCATTGCAGCTTGTCAGACAATATTGTGATCAGATCGAGGGTATTGATCTGTTAGAGTCATTTCAAGATCCCGGAACAGCTTTAGATTACCTGGCAAAAAATAGGGTAGATCTGGTAATTTTAGATATTAATATGCCAGGAATGAATGGAGTAGAGCTTCTTCAGCAGCTTCCCTATAATCCGCTTTGTATCTTTTTGACATTGGAAACCCAATATGCGGTAAGAGCATTTGAGCTGGATGTTGTTCATTATCTCGTTAAACCGGTAGACTTTGATACTTTCAAAAAAGCTATTCACAAAGCAAAAGATCTCTTACAGTTTAAGAATTCTATGCATAATAAGAATGAGCAGGAAGATTTTATCGTATTCAAATCCAATTATATCATGAATAAGGTTTTCCTGAAAGATATTCTTTGGATACAGGGATTCGGAGAATACATTGTATTGATAACTCCTTTTAAAAAGTATATGATCCTTGATAGAATGTCCAATTTTGAAGAGAAATTTCAAAACTTCGGTTTTATCAGGATTCATAAATCATATATTGTATTGTCTTCACATATCAATTCTTACGACTCTAATAATGTTTATCTAAAAGGAGGAGATAAACTTCCGTTGGGAAGAACTTATAAAAGTTTTGTAAAAGAACATTTAAGTTAAGCTAACTTTTTATTTACTGCAAATCGTAAATTTAGTAAGAGGTTATATTGAAATGTGTTTGACGATATGATCCTATCGCAAATATTGTTCAACTTACATTGAAAAAAATATTATTTAAAAGATATAATAAAACAGTGTATAATTATCCAAGTTAAAAATATAAAAGCCGGAAATTTTCCGGCCTTTGTTTTCTTGTAATTGTTATGGATCCTTAAGGGCAATTCTGTCCCGGACCAATCCATAGAATGCATTTTCCGTTATCGTTGTATTCACAACAGATAATTCTTGAAGCTCCTCCGTTAATAGATTTTTGGGCTTCTCTGCTTAATAATTTGGCATTTTTCATAAGTAATATTTTGTTTTTATATTCCTGAACCTTTAACGTCAATCAGGATTTTTGACTTTTGGTGTATCTTTCAAATGTAAAGTTTTTTATTGTTGTTTATATCATTTGAGATAAAAAAAGAGGATAATGATGACGAAAAGCAGTTTAGAACTGTTGAACAGCATTTTGATAAAAAAAGGTCTACCAATCTGGTAAACCTTATTAATATGATTTTTTTTGAATCTTAATTTTTCTTTCCTGCAGCCTGCATCGGATTTACTTTTCCGTTGGCTCCGCCTCTTACGCCTTCCTGCTGCTTTTGTTTGAAAACCTGGAATTTCGAAGCTTCGGAATTGGTTCCGTCATTGCTCCAGAAATTGTTGGAAGTATCAATGTCTGCAGTTTCTCTCATCGGATCAAGTTGAATGGATTTTAGCTTCTTATTGAAATAATAAGTTTTTGAAACTTTCTCCTCATCATGTCTCCAGATCTGAGCGGAAGATTTATCGTACAATTTTGTACCGTCTTCAAAAGTAAATTCAAGAATAATCGGCATTACCAATCCGCCTTTGTTTGCAAAATCGATTTGATAAGCTGTGATGTTTTTGAATTTGTCTTTATCTTTTGTATCAAGACTGGTCATATTATCCACTTTGAAAGAGTATTCTTTATTGGTATCTACTTTTTCCTGTCCTCTGTCGTAGCGGTAGTAGAAATCCTGAGCATTCTTATCTTTTTCTACATAGAAAGTGATGTTTTTATCTTCTCTGTTTCTGATTTTTGAAATATCTTCGAAATCATTTTGAATAGGCTTGTCTACTTTATACTTAACCTCATTGGCTTTTGGAACGGCATCCAGATCAGGAGTAGCTACTGTCACTTTTTCAATCGCAATATCTACAGGGTCTGTTCCGTAGAACCATCCTCTCCAGAACCAGTCAAGGTCTTCACCGCTTGCATCTTCCATCGTTCTGAAGAAATCTGCAGGTTCAGGATGTTTGAAAGCCCATCTTTTAGAATAGGTTTTAAAAGCTTTATCGAAAAGTTCTCTTCCCATAATGGTTTCACGAAGGATATTCAATCCGGTTGCCGGTTTTGAATAGGCATTAGGGCCGAAATGAGTAATATTCTCGGAATTGGTCATAATAGGCTCCAGCTGATCCTTCGGAAGCTTCATATAGTCTACAATCGTCCAAGCCGGACCACGTTTTGAAGGAAATTTGTTGTCCCATTTTTCTTCGGTAAGATATTCCACGAAAGTGTTTAATCCTTCATCCATCCAGCTCCATTGTCTTTCATCCGAGTTGATGATCATCGGGAAGAAATTGTGTCCTACTTCATGGATAATCACTCCCAGCATTCCATTTTTGATGGCTTCGGAATAGGTTCCGTCTTTTTCCGTTCTTCCGTAATTGAAACAGATCATTGGATATTCCATCCCGTTGGCTGCTTCTACAGATTGAGCAACAGGATATGGATATGGAATCGTGAATTCAGAATAGGTTTTAATGGTGTGAGCAACGGCTTTTGTAGAGTACTTTCTATACAATCCATAAGATTCTTTCGGATAGAAGCTCATCGCCATTACTTTGTTGTTGTTTTCAGGAATGGTAACATTCATCCCGTCCCAAACAAATTTTCTTGAAGACGTCCATGCAAAATCCCTTACATTGTTTGCTTCGAACGTCCATGTTTTTCTTTGTTTTGAATGATTCTTTTCAGCTTTCTTAGCTTCGTCCAGTGTTACAATTTCTACAGGCTCACTTGCACTTTGAGCTTTTCTATATCTTGTTAACTGATCTGAAGATAAAACCTGCTCATAATTTTTGCATTCACCGGTTCCGCCTACCACATGATCCGCAGGAACATTCATAGAAACTTTAAAATTTCCGAATACCAAAGCGAATTCACCCCTGCCGGTAAACTGATGGTTTTGCCATCCGTGGAAATCGCTGTACACGCACATTCTCGGATACCATTGGGTCATAGTGTAAAGGTCATTTCCGTCTTCAGCGAAGTTTTCGTAACCGCCACGTCCACCTTTTGCTATTCTGTTAGGTATATTGTAATTCCAGTCTACTTTAAAAACAAATTTTTCTCCCTTCTTTAAAATTTTCGGAAGATCGATACGCATCATGGTTTTATTGACTACATATCGTAAAGGATTTCCTGCTGCATCGGTTACCTTCTCCAGATTCACACCATAGCCGTTATCTTTAGCAGGGAGATCTGTAGTTCTTAATTGTTGATCATTGGCCGCTTTAGGAAGGGTGGAGGAATTATCGAAATCTGCATTTTTAACATTAGATTGCTGATTTTCATCCAGCTGTAACCAGATGTAATCTAAATCATCCGGAGAATTATTGTAATAAGTAACGGTTTCAGAACCTTTCAGATTTCTTTTGTCTTCATCAAGATATGCTGAAATTTCATAATCTGCTCTGTTTTGCCAATATCCGTGTCCCGGAGCTCCTGAAGCTGCCCTGTAAATATTGGGAGTGGGAAGAATGGTTCCCAGCTGTTCAAATTTATTTCCGTGATTGCTTCCCGGATTGTTTTGAATATTTTGGGCCGTTAAACCTATATAAGCAAATGTTGAAAGTAAGGTTACTTTTAATTTCATGACCAAAATTTGTTAAGAATTTTCAAATATAATAATAAGTAGTTGAAAAATTGAAAATGTTTCAATGCTAGAAAGGAATTCTTTCTAAAGTCATTTTCAGTGATAAAGCAAACACACCTGAAGAAACAAACAGGATCCAGTCTTTTTTATTTACTTTAAATAGATTCAACAAAATGAAGAGAAGGACAAGAATGGCTAAAACAATTACAATTTGCCCTAATTCCAACCCAATATTGAACCCCAGAAGCGGAACGGCAATGCTTTGACTTTTTGCGATCATCACTCTTGCCGTATTCGCAAATCCCATTCCGTGGATGAGCCCGAAGATCAGAGCGAGATAATAATTGGCTCTCATCAAAGTTTGTTTCTTATTTTTCATGATGATATTGTCCAGTGAAGTCAAAACAATCGTTAAAGGAATTAAAAACTCAACCCAATCTGATGGAACTCTGAAGATATCTAAAATGCTTAATGCTAAAGTGATGGAATGGCCAATGGTAAAAGCAGTGACAAGAATTAAAATTTTTTTCCAATCCTGATAAGAATATACCGCAATCAACGCCAATACAAAAAGCTGATGATCCAGCGCATCCAGCGAAATAATATGTTCCCAGCCGAGATCCAGATAGAATAAAAAATCCTGCATCATAGAATAATAATATTAAGGCTTACGAAAATAATGATTAATTTCGGAACAAATTTCAATAGGTAATGGGTAAAAAAATATATCTGATCATAGGAATTCTGTTTTTTTCTTTGCAGGTTTTTGCGAAAGATGTTCATCCTTATCATGTGGGTTCTGTAGAAATCAGCTATAATTCCAAATCAAAAACATTTGAAATTACCGGACGTTTTTTTCTGGATGATCTGGAGAATGCGTTGAGCAAAAAATATGGAAAATCTTTTCATTTCAATGATGCTAAATATAAAAGTCTTCTCAACGAAGCCCTAAAAAGCTATTGCACGGAATATCTCAAAGTGAAAACCAATAATAAGTTTTTAAAAGTGGATTATCTGGGATATGAAGAAGATAATGAATCTGTCAATATATTCTTGGAATCTGAAGCCGTTGATCATCCTAAAAAAGTGGAAACGGCAGTAAGCTTTTTATATAACCTCTTTGATGACCAGATCAATATTGTTCATATCATTGTAAATGGTGAAAGAAAAAGTGAAAAACTAACGTATCCTGATCGTTATTTATACAAACAATTCTAAACTTTTTTATCGTAATTTTCCATTTAAGGTTGCATAATAGCGAATATTGTGTTGCACCATTATGTGAATTATTTCATCAAAAATATCAATTTTAAAAGGTTGATTATCAGTTTTTTAATTTGGTGTTTTGAGGGGATCGACAAAATTGTAAATTAATATTTGTTAATATGCTTGTTTTTAAAGTATTTTTTTTAAATTTGTTTAAATAAGTTAAATTATCATAAAAAATAATATAACGTTTATGATTTATTGTTTACTTTAATGTAATTTTTAAATTAAACTTATTATAAATGATATTTTTCTAATTTTCTGTTAAAAATTATGACTGTTTATGATTAGGTAGGGATTAGAACGATATCTGAAACAACTGTTAAAAAATAACCTTGAACCCTCAAATTGTCTGGTAACAGGCGCAGAATTCTAATAACACAAATAGTAAAAAACACTTACCACAGTGAGTGTTTTTTTTATTTTCAATCCTGAATTCAGTTTTCTAATTGTAACAAGGTATTTATTCCCTTTACATGGGCTGTCAAATCAGGGAAAAATTCATTATAACATTGCTGGAGAATATTTTTGTTTTGAAGAAATGCCTCGAATACAGGAATGTCTGTTTCAAGATATTTGGCTTTATGAAGCACATTCCGCATGCTAAATTGTATGCCCTGGTTTTCACGGTAATTGTATAACCAGTCATCCTGTTCCATTTTTACCAGCATCCTCTTGAGGTTTTCCGGAAGCCATATTTCATACTGATGGAGAACTCTGTATACTTTTAAGGAATGCTCTTTCCAACCATTAAGTGAATTCAGGCTAAAATCGTTAGCAACGAAATAATCCATAGCAACATCTACAAATGCTCCCGAATATAGTCTTACAAGCGGACTAAAAACTTTTTTGGCTTCGTGGATAGCAGGATGGGAATCTGTAAAAGTGTCAATAGCTCTATGAAGGGTAATTCCGTCCTGAATATCTTTGGGAAAAGAAAAACGGTCCTTATTCGGAATAAAGTCTTCTAAAAACTGTCCGACGATCTGCCCGTCGGAAAAAGTCAGGAATGAGTGAGCCAGATAATTCATATACCAATATAGCACATAAAATTAAATCCTCCGAATATTTTAACGATTCGGAGGATTTAAAATAAATATTTTTTGAAGATTATTGGACAATAAATTTCTTATTTCCAATCAGCGTATTCTTTTCATCATAAACGCTAAGGAAATATTCACCGGAAGCAAGACCTTTTAAATGGATGCTTTTGTCAGAGGTCTTCAATACAACCTGCCCAAGAGAATTGATCACCTTAAATGAATACTTCCTGTTATCATCGATTAAAACGTGAATGATTTCTTTTGCAGGATTTGGATACAAGGTAAATTCTTTGGACTTAGTGCTGATTTCCGCTGTTGCTAGGTTGGCTTCCGGCATAAAATTAGAAACCACACAGGCAAAACGTAAGAAACCAAAAGCTTCGTCCGATGGATTGGTGTTCCCAATGGCTCTTCCAGTAGGTTCCGTATTGTAATTGACGTTCGGATTTGCCCAACGGTTGATTCTGGTACAATTGAATCCGGAATCTGAACATTCATCATTGTAGGCCATAATCGTTCTCCATCTTTGAGAAGGAGTACTGGAAGTTCCTAATGTTATAGCTGTTTGATTGGTATATCCGTGATGGTGGCTGCAAGGGGTAGAAGTGGTATCAACATACCAGTCATGTTTTAATCCCATATTATGTCCCATTTCATGTGCTAAAGAATAATTGGATACCGCACAGTTGTAAATGCAAACCGAAAAGCCGGCTGTATTGGTATAATTGGTAGGATTGGTATTTACATATCCTAGACCACAAGTATTCGTAGGAGTAGAAGTCACTAAACTACAAACATCCGCTCCGTAAGTAGTTCTCAATGTATGGACATCATCAAGGAAAGAGTCTCCATTGGTTCTGAATCTTGTAAGATCAGTACTGATGTTTCCTGATTCAACATAAGAAATTTCCCCGGAATATACGAGGTTAATTGTGGTATTGGAAACTCCGGAATTAACAAGGGAGGTATTGAAATTGGTAATAGCAGTGGCTATAAAACCGTTACTTTGTGAAACTCCACCCCAAACTGTTCTTGCGGCAGTAGTATATACCACTAATACATCAATTCTCGTTGTGCTGCAGACAGGTGTGGATGCTGAGCAAATATCAGCGTTTACTTTATTTGAGTTACCGGCAGAAGTATTTAGAATAGAAGTATCTAAAATATAATCATTCTTAGAATCCTGACTAATCATTTTTTCATTACTTACCACAGATAATGCGAAAACATCTCCGCTGGTCTGATGAAACATCACTTTTTCAGTACCGGAAGCATACATTCCGGTTACAATATTGCCGTATTTTGATAGTACCAGTTCTGCATTCGGTGCATTTTCTATATCATAAACATACGATTCGGCACCGTTGCTGTATGTATAAGTACGATTATATTTTGCTATGATTTGCTTATTGCTAGGAAGAGCTATCTGAAGATCAGACTGCAAATTGAAAGCAGGCTGTACATAATAGTTCGTCAGGGAATAAGAGGCGGAAAGTTCTTTACTTATTTTTTGATCAGTAGATAAGCTGTTTTCATTAACTGTATTCTGAAAAACTTTGTGTTGTGCAAAGAATAAACTTGTGCAAAAAATAAGCAAAACAGTAAAGTATGCTTTCATGATTGTTTAGTTTTAATGGTTGTGCACAAATATAAGAGTTTGTATGATAAGTTGTTAATAATGGAAAAATGATTCTTAATTTTTTAGAATTTCACCATTCTCATTGATTTCGAAAGCCTTGCCATTTTTGATGAATTCAAGACGGGTTCCGGTGTTATTACTTTGGGTAGAATCATATTTGCAGGCAATAAGAACGTTACCGTTCATATCCAATGTCCCATATCTATTGTCTTTTTTCACAATCAGGAAATTCGTTCGGAAAGAAATCTTATCATATTCGAATTTCGTCAGGAATTGGCCATTCGCATAAAGTGCTAGTTTTTTATCCTTCTCAATCAATAATTTGATAGGCTTGGTGTAATAATCCGAACCCAGAGGAATCTCAATATTATCGTAAAGGCATTCAAGGATAATTTTTCCGGTGAAATCGGCCAATCCTTTTTTACCATTGCTTTCAATCAGAAGTCTTTCATTGTCAAGATTGGTGATTTTATCATATCGGGGAGTCAGTTCTTTAAAAGAATAATAATCTACCAAGACCTGTTTTTTATCTATGGTTGCAAGAAGCATCAGTTGTTTCGTATTGAAATATTCAATTTTATCGTAAACCAGAGGTTTTAATACGTTGAAGTTTCTGTCTAAGAAAGTTTGTTTGCCATTTATTTTTACAAGGAAAATGTTTTTTGTCTGAGGGATATTATTTACTGTAGTAGAATATTCAAATAAGGAAGGGAATTTTTCCATTTCCTGGCTAATCTTTTCGTTTTTTGAATTGATTAAAAAGAATTTTGAATCTTTCTGGGCAAGAAAATTATTGTCAAAAACTTGTAAGCTTTCATATTCGAAAGGAATCATCGTTTCCTTTTTACTGCTTTGAATTCCATACTTTCCCTTTTGGGAGGCAATGATGAAAAATGTATTAACAAAAACAGCATGGTCGAAATTCTGTGGATAAAGATCCTTATCAACTTTATTCCCATTGTAGACATTTTTACTAAAATTGGACTCCGAATAATAATTCCCGGTAAAAAAAGGCTGATTACTTTTCTTCTGCAATACATAGCTGGAGCTGTAAAGTCTCTTATCATTAGCATCTTTCACAACCAGGTAAAATTGAGGCGGAGCTGTTGCTTCTTGAGGTTTTCCGTAAGAAGGTGTTTTTACAGAACCTCTTCCCCTTGGAAGATCCGGTTCAGGTTGTGTTTTTTTGAAAGTAATTGATGCATAATAGGTTGCAGAAGAAGGACTGTAGTAATTTTCATGATAATAATTTTCATCATAATAATAAGCTCCTATCGTCATTTTATCGGAAGTATCGTGAATGACGCATTCGGAAAAATAATGAAGGGCACTTTTATTAATTGCCTTTTCTGCAATGCACTCCTTGAGTATTTCGTACATTTTCTTTTCATCACCTGCTAAAATACCCACAGGCTTCATATTTTCCTGAGTCTGCCCGGTGCAGAAAGAAAATGCAGTGATACAGAAAACAGATAATGTTTTTATCAAATAATTAAAAAAGCCTTTCATGGAATTCTTCAATTTTACTTACTTCTTCAATTTTGATCCCGAACTTCTTCTTAGAAATTTTATTAAGATTGGAAATGAAAATTTTCTCATATCCTAGTTTTTCAGCTTCGGAAATCCTTTGTTCAGCCTGTGCAATCGGACGAATTTCACCGCTTAAACCGATTTCACCGGCAAAACAAAAATGTTCCGAAATCGCAATATCTTCATTGGAGGAAAGAATAGAAGCTACTACGGCTAAATCCAAAGCGGGATCATCTGTTTTTATACCCCCGGTAATATTCAGGAAAACATCTTTGGCTCCCAGTTGGAATCCCGCTCTTTTTTCCAGAACGGCCAGAAGCATATTCAGTCTTTTTGCATCAAAACCTGTAGAACTTCTTTGTGGAGTTCCATAAACGGCAGTACTCACCAAAGCCTGTATCTCTAGTAACATAGGACGGTTTCCTTCCAAAGTTACCGCAACAGAATTTCCGGAAAGCTCTTCAAATTTTTTAGTGATCAGAATTTCAGAAGGATTTTTGATTTCTCTCAGTCCTTGTGCAACCATTTCATAAATCCCGATTTCAGCAGTAGAACCGAAGCGGTTTTTATTGGCTCTTAACAATCTGAAAAGATGATTTCTGTCTCCGTCAAAATTCAGAACGACATCTACCATGTGTTCCAGAACTTTTGGCCCGGCAATTTGTCCGTCTTTAGTAATATGACCTACAAGAAAAACAGGGGTGTTATTTTCTTTAGCATATTTAATGATCTCATTGGAACATTCTCTGATCTGGGAAACAGTTCCCGGAGAACTTTCAATAAGCTGTGATTGCAAAGTCTGTATAGAATCTATAATGATGAAATCCGGTTCCAGCTTTTTGGCTTCGTGAAGGATTTTCTCCAATGAAGTCTCCGTGAAGAGAAAACAATTAGGATTTTGAATCTCCGTTAATCGGTCTGCCCTCATTTTGATCTGAGATGCACTTTCTTCCCCTGAAACATAAAAGATCTTTTTCTTCATTTTCAAAGCAAGCTGAAGAAGAAGGGTGGATTTTCCAATTCCCGGTTCTCCACCAATTAAAGTTACGGAGCCTAAAACGATACCTCCACCCAACACGCGGTTGAGCTCTTCGGAAGGGGTTTTAATTCTTGGCTCTTCACTTGTTTCAACTTCGATAATGTTGATAACATGTTGTTTCGATTTTGAAGAAGGAAGACTTTTATGAGAAGGTTTTTCTATGATTTCCTCTACTAAAGTGTTCCATTGCCCGCAGTTTTTGCACTGTCCCATCCATTGGGAATACTGGGTGCCGCAGTTCTGACAGAAATATGCTGTTTTAAGTTTTGCCATACGGCGAAGTTCTTGAAAATTTTTTAATTTCTTTCTTTTTGAATTGATTTAAAGATCTCTTAAGACTCGTTTAAATTTTGTCTTAGCTCTTTCAGATTATTCAACACATCTTCTGAGGAAGGGAGCATAGGAATTTGTGATTCAATTCTTTCGACCAAGCTCTGGAAGGTAGCTTCATTATTCAATACTTTTAAGCTGTATTCAAAAGGATATAGAGAAAGTACACCCCCATTGTTATTATATTTTAAAGTAAGTCCTCTTAAAGGAAATTCAGGTTCTGAATCTTTATATAATTTGAAACCGAAATTCTTAATAAGATATTCCGAAAACAAGACGGAAAGAGTAAGAATAATCATGGAGTCTTCCATTTCAAAGTTCTGACAATATGCATGATAGCCGGGAGCTTCATGAACAACCTGATCCAGATTGACAGGATGGTTAATCAACTCATGTTCCTGCTCGTTATTGGTATCTATATAAAAGCTTTCAATCATTTTTATACTGTCATCGAAAACCATTTCATATACATCTTGTTCTGTATATCTTTTGTCAAAATATTCCGTTGAATAAACTCCGGAAATATTAGCCGGATTCTCATTTTGCTGTGTATTTTTTCTTGAAGAAAAGATTTTTTTGAAGAAATTCATGGAGTAATTATGTGTTGTTTATAATAAGTTTTGAACAAATATATGAAATATTAAAATCCGGTTTGACTTGTATCTCTTTTTCCCCTAACTTTGCACAAACCTAATCTAATGAGTAAAAAGAATACAAAATACATCTTTGTGACAGGAGGTGTAACTTCATCTTTGGGAAAAGGAATCGTTTCTGCTTCTCTGGGACTACTACTAAAATCACGCGGTTTTAATGTAACGATCCAAAAACTAGATCCTTATATCAATATCGACCCAGGAACACTGAATCCTTATGAACACGGAGAATGCTATGTAACCGAAGATGGTGCGGAGACGGATCTGGATTTAGGTCATTATGAGCGATACTTAGACGCTCCCACTTCCCAAAACAACAACGTTACCACAGGAAAAATCTACCAGACTGTTATTGAAAAAGAAAGAAAAGGAGATTTCTTAGGAAAAACAGTTCAGGTAATTCCTCATATCACCAACGAAATCAAGCGTAGAATTAAAATTCTTTCCAAGCAGAACTACGATATCATTATTACGGAAATCGGAGGAACTGTAGGAGATATTGAATCCCTTCCTTATATTGAAACTGTTCGTCAGTTGAAGTGGGAACTGGGCGAGAAGAATTCTATGGTGATTCACCTTACTTTATTACCTTATTTGGCTTCAAGTGGAGAATTAAAGACAAAACCGTCACAGCATTCCGTTCGTCAGTTGATGGAAAGCGGAATTATGGCGGATGTTTTAGTTTGCAGAACAGAACATAAAATTCCAAAAGACCAGAGAGCAAAACTAGCTCAATTCTGTAACGTTCCTTTGGATAATGTGATTGAATGTAAAGATTTGGATACGATCTATGAAGTTCCAATGTATCTTCAAAAACAGAACTTTGATGATGTTGTTTTAAAAGAACTGGATCTGAAAAGTGATAAAGATGCTGATTTAAAGGACTGGAAGACATTCCTTAAAAAGTTCCAGAACCCTAAAAAGACGATAGAAATTGCATTAGTAGGTAAATATGTTTCTCTTCAGGATTCTTATATATCTATTGCCGAAGCTTTCAAGCATGCGGGAGCAGACCTTGAAACAGGAGTGAAAGTAAGATGGGTATACAGTGGAGACATCACAGAAGAAAACATCAAAGAAACCTTAAAAGGCGTAAACGGAATTCTGATTGCTCCGGGGTTCGGAGACAGAGGAATTGAAGGAAAAGTCCTTACTGCAAAGTATGCAAGAGAAAATAAGATTCCTATGTTGGGAATCTGTTTAGGAATGCAGATCATGACAATTGAGTTTGCAAGAAATGTTCTGGGATATTCTAAAGCGAACTCTATGGAGTTTGATACGGCTACTCCGGATCCTGTGATTTCATTGATGGAGGAACAGAAAAATATTGTGGACAAAGGAGGAACTATGCGTCTTGGAGCTTGGAAATGTGCTTTGAAGAATGGCTCTAAGTTATCAGATATTTACGGAAGCAAAAATATTTTGGAAAGACACCGTCACCGTTATGAATTTAATAGTGAGTACTTACAAGAGTTTGAGAAAAACGGATTCCTTGCTACAGGTACAAACCCGGAAACAGGTTTGGTAGAAGCATTAGAAATGCCGGATCATCCTTTCTACGTTGGTGTACAGTATCACCCGGAATACAAGAGTACGGTAGCTACACCGCATCCTTTATTCAGAGCTTTTATTAAAGCTTGTGCAGCGAAATAAAGTAATTATATACGATAAACGTCTTATTATAAACTCAGGTTGATTATTATCAGCTTGAGTTTATTATTTTGTAATAGGGTAAACGATAGAGTTTTGATAAAAAAACAGTATTTTTGTCGACTCAAAAAGTACATCATTATATGTACTGATAAAAATTAAATTTTAATAAAATCAACATGCAACAGAACAACGGACTCGATAAAAGTCAAATGATTAGTTTTGCGGTTTTATGTTTGGTGCTTTTCGGCTTCATGTTTTATTTTCAGAACAAGCAGCAGAAAGAAGAAGAGCTAAAAGCTCAGCAGCAAAAAACAGAACAGGTAAAAAGTGCCGTAAAACAAACTCAGGCAAGTAATATCAATCCAAATGTAACTCCCAATGCAATTCAGGTCTCCAATCTGGCCAACAATGAATTGAAACTGGAATTTTCCAGCTTAGGAGGACAGGTTTCTAAAGTAGAGCTTTCACAATATAAAGCTTATGATCAGAAAAGTGATAAAGCAGATCTGCCTCTTTATCTGATTAATAAAAATAATTCCAACTATGGTTTTCAGTTTAAGGACAAAACTGGAAAAGTAATCAATACCAAAGACTTGGTATTCTCTCCGACTGTTAATGGGAACTCTGTGACCATGACCGCTAATTATGGAGGTGCTGTTATCCAGTTTATTTATACTTTACTTCCAAAATATACCTTAGATTTTAAAGTAAGAACACAAGGACTTGCTAAAGTGACTTCCGATACAAAAGCAGATTTTATCTGGAACTATAATGTAAGAAACTTAGAAAAAGGTAGAGCTCAGGAACAGTCTCACTCAGAATTCTCTTATGCATTCAATAATTATAAGGATTATGATTATGATGCAAGAACTACGATGGATGAGCCGGATGAAACTTTAAACTGGATCGGGGTGAAGCAGCAGTTCTTCTCTTCAATTATTGAAGCTAAGACCGGTTTTACACAAAGCAAAGGAAACCAGGAAAATGTAGAAGAAGGAGAATATCTGAAGAAATTCAACTATGAAGGTTTTGTGCAGATGGCCGGAAATGAATTAAACCAGGATTTCACATGGTATTTTATGCCGCTGGATTTACCTTTATTGAAATCGTATGATAAAAACTTTGATGAAATCTTACCTTTAGGTTGGTCATTCATTGGATCTATGAACCGTTGGTTCTTCATGCCGATGTATAACTTTATTTCTTCTTGGGGAGTAACAGCAGGTTGGGCTATTTTCATATTGACGATCATTGTGAAGCTTATCTTGTCACCCATTATGTATAAACAGCATAAATTGAGTGCTATGATGAGGGTGATTCGTCCTGAAATCGATGAGGTGAATGCTAAATTGAAAGATGCGGATCCAATGAAGAAACAACAGGCAACCATGGAAGTCTACAGAAAAGCCGGGGTAAATCAGATGGCGGGTTGTTTACCGGCATTGGTGCAGATCCCGATTTTCTATGCACTATTCCGTTTCTTCCCGAACTTTATAGATTTGAGAGGACAAGGTTTCTGGTTTGCAAAGGACTTAACTGCTTATGATGATTTAATTAAATTACCATTTAAAATTCCTTTCTTAGGAGATCATTTAAGTGTATTTGCCTTGGCTTGTACAATCGTGATCCTTATATATACGATCATGACCTCAGGAAACATTCAGCAGCCTCAACAAGAAGGGATGCCGAATATGAAAGTATTAATGTATATCTTCCCGATTACATTCCTATTCTTCCTGAATACATCTGCTTCTGGTTTGTCTTGGTATTATTTTGTATCGAATGCGATTAATATTTTGATTATCCTTGTTATTAAGTACTGGATTTTGGATGAGAAAAAGATTCATGCGCAAATTCAGGCTAATAAGGAAAAACCGAAAGCGGAAGGAAAGTTCCAAAAGAGAATGAGAGAAATGATGGAGAAAGCTCAGGAGCAGCAAAAGATGGCGGAACAGCAAAGAAATAAAAAGAAATAACATATCATAACAGAAAGGGAAGCAAATTATTGCTTCCCTTTTTTATTTAGATAGATTTTAAATTTCATTTGTAAACTCTGTGAAATCATAATTTACGTTCTGAAGATTTTCTAGTCATATTCAAGCCTGAAAGATCTTCTGTGATATTTGGTAGGACCATGCTTGGAAAGCGCTTCCTGATGTAGCTTAGTGGCATATCCAAAATTGGTATTCCACCCATATTGAGGAAATTCATCATGCAGCTTAATCATCAATCTGTCCCTGTAGTTTTTTGCTAAAATGGATGCGGCTGCTATAGATAAGATTTTGGAATCACCTTTTATAATACACTGATGAGGAATATAATTATAAGGATGAAATTTATTTCCGTCCACCAAAATGAGTTCAGGTCTTATCGTCAACTGATCTAATGCTCGATGCATTGCATGTATGCTGGCATTCAATATGTTATGTTGATCTATGAACTCTGCCGGAAGTTCTGCGATAGCATAGCTTTTAACATTATCTTTAATATAATCATCCAGTTGCATGCGGGTCCGGAAATTTAACTTTTTAGAATCGTTAACTAAACTTTGCTTAAAATTATCATCTAAAATAACAGCTGCAGCAACAACAGGGCCACTTAAACAGCCTCTTCCTACCTCATCACACCCCGCTTCGATGTAATTATCCGTCCATTTCTTTAGCAAATCCATAAATTTTAACAATTTCCCTCATGCAAAATTAACAATAATTCAACAATTATGGAAAAAATAATAATTTTTTAGGTTTTTGTTTTGTGTTTTTAAGAAAGTTTTACAAATTTGTACAAGCAAAAATTAATTTGATATGAAGAAACTAACAGCAGGTGTGCTTACGTTAGTACTATCTTCGTCTTTAGTTGTGGCCAATGCCCAACAAACGAAGAATGATTCCGTAAAAACACAGGACATTGAAGGTGTAGTCGTTACTGCACTCGGTATTAAAAGAGAGAAAAAATCGCTAGGTTACTCATCACAAACGTTAGATGCAGAAAAAGTTAACGCAGTTCCTACCAATAACTTTATCAATAACTTGTCTGGTAAAGTTGCAGGTATGGAAATCAAGAATAACGGAAACTTTGGTGGTTCCAGTAATATTGTATTGAGAGGTACAAAGAGTATTACAGGAGATAACCAGGCATTGATAGTATTAGATGGTGTACCAATCATCAGTGGTAATCTAAACTCTAGTGATGCTTCAAGAGGACGTGATGGATTTGACTTTGGTAATGCCACAGCCGATATTGACCCAAATAACATTGAATCAATAAATGTACTTAAAGGTGCAGCAGCTACGGCTTTATATGGAAGTATGGCGGCTAATGGGGCTGTAATCATTACAACAAAAAAAGGGAAAAGGAATAAGTCATTAGGTCTTAGTATAAGCTCAACTGTTTCAGTTGGGGAAATGGATAAAAAAACCTTCCCTAAATACCAAAAGCTCTATGGTGGTGGATATAGTGGAGAAGATAGTTTCTTTCATGAAGATGTAAATGGAGATGGAATTATTGATATTTTGGCCCCAACAGGAGATGATGCTTCATATGGTCCAAGGTATGACCCAAATCTATTAGTTTATCAATGGGATTCATTTGTACCTGGAGATCCTAATTATGGTAAACCAACTCCTTGGGTAGCTGCTAAAAATGACCCTAGTAAATTCTTCCAAAAATCGCTTTCATTTGTTAACAGTTTTAACTTAAATGGAGGGGATGAATTAAATACCTATAACTTAACTTTTACTAATAATTACGAAACAGGTATTCTGCCAAACAGTAGATTAAATAAAAATATGTTCAGTGGTAACTACAGCAGAAAATTTTCTGATAAGTTCACTGCTCGTACTTTTTTAACATTTAATGATCAGACAACTATTGGTAGAAACTCTGTTGGATATGGAGATAATATCCTTACTGGTTTTAGACAATGGTGGCCTCTTAACGTAGATATTCGTCAATTAAGAGATACATACTTCAGAACCAAACAAAACTATACTTGGAATATGAATGCTCCACTTGATGGAGATTTATCTGCTGCCTTCTGGAATAACCCATACTGGGACAGATATGAAAATTATTCTTCAGATGATAAAACAAGAATCATTGCTGGTGCAGAATTATCTTACGATGTTACCAGTAAGTTCAATATTTTAGCTAGAGGTACAATAGATTATACTAACAGTAAGCAGGAAATTAGAAAAGCTGTGGGTAGCCACGCTGAAGAGTTCGGGTTATCACAAGCTGATGAAACTTCCGGATACTGGGTATTTGATGATACGATTATGAGACAAACATATGACTTAATCGGTCGATATACCTGGAATATATCTGATAAGATGAATGCATTGTTTGTGGCTGGAGGACAATTTATGGATCAACACTCAAGAGGGATTGAGAATTCAACTACTGGAGGATTGATTATTCCTGGATTGTATTCGATTGCTAATTCCAGATCGTATTATCCACCTATTGAAACGAATATCAGGGGGCAAAAAGCAGGTCTTTATGCACAAGGATCTTTTGATTATGATAAGTTTTTATTCTTAGAAGGTACTATTCGTAACGATACATCAACTGCATTGCCAAAATCAAATAGAAACTATACTTACTACTCTTTAGGGTCGAGTTTTGTTTTTTCCGAATTGGTTAAAGCTAGTTGGCTAAATTTTGGTAAAGTTAGATTAAGCTATGCAGAAGTAGGTAATGATATGCCTTTTGGTAAACCAGGGTCTATGACTAATAGAGGGACTGTAAACGGAATGCCTATGGTTGATATCAATAATACCTATGTGGATTTCGAAAACTTAAAACCAGAAAGACAAAAAAGCTGGGAAGTTGGTTTGGAAACTTCAATGTTTAAAAGAAGAGTGTCTTTAGATGTGTCACTATATAAGACAAATACTCAGGATCTATTATTCAGTGTACCACAATCACCTTCATCAACTTATAGCTTTTCTTTGATTAATGCAGGAGAAACTGAAAATAAAGGTATCGAAGTTGCTCTAGGACTGGTTCCACTAAAGAGTAAAGATTTCCAATGGGATATTAATGTAAACTGGGCTAAAAATAAGAACGTAGTTAAGGCTCTGAGACAAGGTAGAGATAATTTACAATTGGCAAGCTTCCAGGAAACAACTCTTAATGCTACTGTAGGTGAAGCTTATGGAACATTCAGAGGAACTGGATTTGTTTATGATGCAAACGGGAATAAAGTTGTTGATGAAGATGGTCATTATCTAGTAGCTACTGATAAAGTTTTAGGCAACATTCAACCTGATTGGATAGGAGGTGTCTATAACACCTTTAGATATAAAAACTTCTCATTAGGTTTCTTAATAGATGTAAGAAAAGGAGGTAGTGTATACTCTCTTGACCAATCTTATGGAGGTCTTACAGGTATTTATGCATATAGCGCAGGGCTGAATGATTTAGGAAATCCTATCAGAAATACACTGGATAATGGAGGAGGTGTTATTTTACCTGGTGTAAAACAAGACGGAACTCCTAATGATATTAGAATTGATGCTTCTTTTGCAGGAGGTGCATTCGGAACAGACGCAGGTATACCTCAGGAAGCATTCATTTATGATGCATCTTATGTGAAATTACGTGAAGCTAAAATTTCTTATAGTCTACCGTCTGATTTACTGAGAAATACATTTATTAAAGGGATGACCTTCAGCTTGCTTGGTCAAAACTTATGGATTATCCATAAAAATCTTCCAGATGCAGACCCTGAAGCGGGAACATCTTCTGGAAACGTTCAAGGATTCCAGTCTGGGGTTATGCCAACTACCCGTATTTACTCATTTAATGTTAAATTAGACTTCTAATCAAATCGAATTACAATGAAAAAGATATTTTCAATACTAACTATAGGTTCTCTGGCAATGCTTACGAGTTGCGTCAATGGAGACGAAGATTTTAACAATAACCAAAGTCAGCCTTATGAAGTGCCGGCAGAGCTCCTTTTCACAAATGCTCAAAAGGAACTTATGGATCAAATGGAAACTCCAAGTGTGAACTTAAATGTTTTCAGATTTTTTCAGCATTATTTAGCTACAACAATCTATAGAAATGATGCTCGTTTCAACTTTACAGGAACCAGAAAAGTTCCGGATAATATGTGGCTTGCATTATATACGGATGTAATAGGTAATCTTAAAAAGTCAAAAGAAGTAATTGCTAAGGAAGCTAAACCAACTGCATTAAGTCAGGCTGCATGGGATAAGCAACAAGCCAATAAATTGGCCATTGTTAATCTGATGGAAATTTATACTTATCAAGTTTTAGTGGATAGCTTTGGGAATGTACCATATTCTGAAGCAGCAAAGCCTGAGTCTATTGTTTTACCTAAATATGATGATGCTAAAACTATTTATACTGATTTAATTGCCAGACTGAACTCAGTTACATCAACATTAGATTCAGCATACCCTAGTTTCGAAACGGGGGATAATATTTATAATGGCAATGTGGGAGATTGGATTACTTTCGCAAATAGCTTAAAGCTTAAGATAGGAATCAACCTTGCGGATGTAGACCCTACATTGGCAAAACAAACGGTTGAATCAGCAGCAGCAGCGGGTGTAATGACTACTAATTCTTCGAATTCATTATTTAAGTATGATGCAACTTCTCCAAACTTTAACCGTATGTATGCGGAAGTTATTGCAAGTAATAGAAATGATTTTGTTGCTGAAGAAGGAATTGTTAATGCAATGAATACTTTAAATGACCCGAGAAGAGAGCATTACTTTACTGAAGTTTCAGGAGGTGGTTTTGTTGGAGGAACAGTGGGCTTAACAAATGCTTACGGATCAAAATCTCATATTGGAGAAAGTTTACTAGCTCCAAATAAGCCAGGGATTTTATTTGATGCGGCAGAAGTTAACTTCTATTTAGCAGAAGCTGCTTCAAGAGGCTATAATGTTGGAGGTACTGCGGCAAGTTTTTATAATGCTGCAATTACTGAATCAATGGCCCAATGGGGAGTTACTGGTGCTGCAGTTGTTACTTATTTAGCAAATCCTAGTGTAGTTTATTCTGCTGCAAACTGGAAGCAAAGAATTGGACAACAGGCTTGGATCGCTATGTATAACAGAGGATTTGAATCATGGAACTTCTACAGAAGGTTAGATAATCCTGTATTAACTGCTCCAAATGCGGTACCTGCAGCAGAAGGAAAAGTTCCTACGAGATTAACATATCCAATTAATGAACAAACTGTAAATGGCTCTAACTGGACTGCTGCATCAACAGCTATTGGTGGAGATAAACTTACAACAAAAGTATTTTGGGATATTAACTAATATTGTTATCACTTATAAATGTAAACCGCCTTCGGGCGGTTTTTTTATTTCCGTATATTTGTATTTCAAAATTTTGAGATGAATATTAAAGATATTATAGAAGAAAAACTTTCGTTAATTATTTTAAATGTATACCAATTAAAAGATATTAAGTTGGAAGTACAGGAGAATAAAACCGAATTTGAGGGAGATTTCACAATCGTAACTTTTCCACTGGTAAAACAATTGAAAAAAAATCCTGAAAGCATTGGGATTGAATTAGGTGAATCTTTGACGGCTCAAACCGATTTGGTGGAAAGCTTCAATGTGGTAAAAGGTTTCCTGAATATTAAAATTAATAACCAGTTTTTCGTAGATAACTTCAGATCATTAAATGAGAGTTTTTCAAAAATTGAAAAGAAAAATTCAACTGTAATGGTGGAATATTCTTCTCCGAATACCAATAAACCATTGCATTTAGGACATATCAGAAACAACCTGTTAGGATTTTCTGTAGCCCAGATTTTGAAAGAAGCAGGATATGATGTGATTAAGACCCAAATTATTAATGACCGGGGAATTCATATCTGTAAATCAATGCTGGCTTGGGAAAAATTTGGAAACGGAGAAACTCCTGAAACTACCCATACCAAAGGAGATAAGTTTGTCGGAAACTACTATGTAGAATTTGATAAGAACTACAAAAAAGAAATTTCTGAACTGGTACAGCAGGGAGTTACAGAAGAACAAGCAAAAAAAGATGCTCCGGTGATGAAGGAAGCTCAGAAAATGCTTTTAGACTGGGAAAGTGGAGACGAAAAAGTGAGAAACCTTTGGAGTGAAATGAATTCATGGGTATATAAAGGCTTCAATGAAACCTATAAAAGACTGGGAGTAGATTTTGACCAGGTTCAATATGAAAGCAATACCTATTTATTAGGAAAAGACCTTATTCAGGAAGGATTGGATAAAGGAGTTCTATATCAAAAAGAAGATGGATCAGTTTGGTGCGATTTAACGGATGAAGGTCTTGATCAGAAACTTTTATTGCGTTCAGACGGAACTTCCGTATATATGACCCAGGATTTGGGAACGGCTGTAGAGCGTTTTAAAGATAATGATATTCAAAAGCTGATCTACACTGTAGGAAACGAGCAGGACTATCACTTCCAGGTTTTATTTAAAATTTTGAAAAAACTGGGATATTCTTGGGCGGATCAATTGTTCCATCTATCATATGGTATGGTGGAATTACCTGAAGGAAAAATGAAATCCCGTGAAGGGACTGTAGTGGATGCAGATGATCTGATGCAGGAAATGTATGAAACAGCGAAAGCAAAAGCTCAGGAACTAGGTAAGTTGGAAGGACTTTCAGAAGAAGAAAAAGAAATGTCTTATGAAATAATAGGTTTGGCGGCATTAAAATATTTCATGCTGAAAGTAGATCCTAAGAAGAAAATGCTCTTTAATCCTGCGGAAAGCATTGAGTTTAACGGAAATACAGGACCTTTCATTCTATATACTTATGCCCGTATTCAGTCTTTGAAAGGAAAAGCAAACTTCGAATACAAAGAAGTTTCAAATGTAGCCTTAAATGAATTTGAAAAAGAATTGATCACGTTATTAACAAACTACAGATTAGTAGTGGAGAAAGCTGCAGAATCTTTGAGTCCGGCTTTGATCGCTAACTATGTGTATGATCTGGTTAAATCATATAACTCTTTCTATCAGAGTAATCCTATTCTGAAACTTGAGGACGAAAATCTGAAACAATTCCGATTAAATCTGTCGGATCTAACCGGGAAAACAATAAAAAAATCTCTGGAATTACTGGGAATAGGAACCGTAAACAGAATGTAAAAATAGAACCTCCTGAATTCAGGAGGCTTTTTTTATTCAAATCATTTATGATTGTGGGGTTGGATTTTTATGACTTTCGGCGTACAATTTTGCCTTACTCCATTTGGCATGTTTAGAAGGAATGATCTTATATCCCTTTCTATAAGTATAAATCTTAGTAAACTCTGCACCAAAAAATACCAGCATACAGGAATAATTGATCCACATCATGATCAGGATTACAGTTCCGGCTGCTCCAAAAGGAGAAGTAGGTTTGAACTGTCCGAAATAAAGACTTAGTAAAAATTTACCCAATGTAAATAATAAAGTAGTCAGGAAGGCTCCTCTCCATACAGGTTTCCAGTTCATTTTAACGTCCGGAAGAACTTTAAACATCAGGGCAAATAACAACATGACAACACCAAAGCCTATAATGAAATTGATGGTCTCAACAAACATATACGTTTCAAAGCCGAAATAATTGGTAATCCAGTTATTGAATAAACTGATGAACGAAGATAAGATCATGGTAATCATTAATAGAAACCCAAGAATCAATATCATTCCCAGAGAATTGGCCCTATCCAGGAGAAATTTCACGAATGCTTTTTTCGGGGCAGATTCTACATCCCAAAGCGCATTTAGAGAATGCTGCAACTGAAAAAACAGAGTAGTGGAACCGAAAACAAGAGAGCCTATTCCCACGATTTTCATAAAAACATTCTCTTTATCAATCAAAGCTCCTGCGATCATATTTTCTATACTTTTGGCTGCATCCGCTCCCATAATTCCACTGATCTGATTGCTGATTTCTCCCCGTATTGCCTCTTCACCGAAAAAGTATCCGGCAATCCATATAATGATGATTAAAAGACCGGGAATAGAAAATATAGCATAATAAGCCAAGCTCGCCGAATCTCTTGATGCATAAGAATCATTCCATTCAGTGAAGGTATCTTTTAAAATTTCCCAGAAAAATTTGGCTCTGCTGATCATGTTAGAAAGGATATCCGATTGCAATATTCAAAATAAGATTGTCTTTTCTCCAGCTGCTGTCTCCGAAATTAATCTTATCAAAAGTCCATCTGTTTCCTTTTTCATAATAAGGAACTCTCAAAGGCATAGCTAAATCCAGTCTCAGAATTAAGATCGAGAAATCCAATCGTAATCCTACTCCTGCACCCACCGCAATTTCACTTAAAAAGTTTTTGGAGAATTTTCCGCCAGGCCTTTCCGGATCTTCATTGACCAGCCAGATATTTCCGGCATCTGCAAAAACGGCAACATTTAAAAATTTATAAAGATTAGCACGGTATTCTGCATTCAATTCTAATTTAATATCTCCTGCCTGATCAAAGAAAACACCATCCGGTTGGGTTCTCGGGTCATAACTTCCGGGTCCTAATGTTCTTGCACGGAAAGCACGGATGCTATTGCTTCCTCCCGCAAAAAACTGTCTTGAGAACGGAATGTATTCTGAGTTTCCATAAGGATAAGCAACGCCTGCAATGAATCTTGAGGCAAAAGAAGTTTTTTCAGCAAACTTATGATAGAATCTGAAATCATTTTCAATTTTAGCATACTGGCTGAAAGGAATATCAAAGATTTCTTTTTGTTTATCTTTTTTTACATTGGCGCCGGTAAGTAAACCGGTAAGATTTCCGGCTAAATCAAGCATACCACGATAATACACTGTATTGGTTTTCTGCATCATGGTATTGGTGTAGGTATAAGTGTAAATAGGCCCGAAAATAAGCTGTCTTTCAACTACTCTTCGTAAAGCGGAGCTGTTTTGAGACAGAGAATCATATTTTGGAGTTACATTGGCAGGAGAAACCAGGGTAACATCAAATATCTTTAAATCATGCTCCTTTCTCGCATTTTCTTTCCATACATACCCAAACGAAGCATTGAAATTATTAAGCGTATAATATTGTGTACGGTTCTGGAATTCATATCCTAAACTGATATTAGTCCTTGGAACAAAAGCACTGGAAGAGTGGAAACGGAAAGGTGCCACAATCCTTGGAATGGAAAGCTGTGCATTGGCTCCCGCACGGAAAATATTATTCGCATCTTTTGGTCCTCCGATTTGCACATCAAAAGCCCCATAAACAGAAGCTTTGAATTGTTCCGCCCCACGGAAGAAATTTCTGTGGGTCCAGTTCAGATTAAGTTCACTGCCTGCGTAATTGGCAGAATTGGTTCTTCCCAATGCTTCAAGACGAAGTGATTGCAGTTTTCTTGGGGTCAGCAAATAGTAAGTGTCAAATTTATGGTTCAAAGAATCGGAGACAATAAATTCATTTTTTACGAATTTAAAAACCCCTAAACTGATCAGACGGTTCAGGGTAAGATTGTGATCAGCACGGTTGTATAAATCTCCCCGCTCAAAATACAGTGCCCTGTCGAAAATTTTAGGTTTGAATGTATGCTTGGGATCAATCACATAGATATCATTATAAGCATACCTAGAAAGAGAATCCGTATTCATGGGAATGCTGTATTTTCCATCTTTTACATCCTGAATATTGTAATTGGGAAATACAATCACCTTATCAATGCTAAATTGTTGTTTGGCCAGATTCGGAGTGTCATCCTTTAATTTTACATTAAGTTCAACCTTGTGGTTTTTACTTACGGTACTGTCAGCCTGAACAATAATATTGTCCGGATGGAAATAATAGAATCCTTTTTCTTTCAATCCGTTATCAATTCTTTCTCTTTCAGCTTTGATCACGTCCAGGTCAAAAGGTTTTCCGGGTTTCAGTAATGTCTTATCGGTAATATTTTGAATTTCCAGATTAACAAGTGTAGAATCTCGTTGAAATTTTACATTACTGATCAAATATCTTGCACCGGGTCTTACCGTGTAAATAACTTTTGCCTTTTTATTTTTGGAAACAGTGTCATACGTAGCCCTTGCATTGAAATAACCCTTATTTTCTGAATAATTTTCAATGATATCTTTATTGAATTCCCTGTCTACATCTCCTAATAATACAGGTTTTTCACCTACTTTATATTTCAGCCAGTAACGGAATCCTTTTTCCTTTTCAGGTTCTTTGGTGATATTATAAAAATATAATCTCGGACGTAATCCCAGAAATGAAGAGTTGGGTTTGGGGGTAAGATTGTCTTCCAGTGCCATCTTCAGATCTTTCTTTTCCTTCTTTGAAATCGTATCATTTTCAATCTTTACATCAGCGCCGGTATACAACATCTGGCCTTCTTTCAGAAACCTGGTGTTGCTGCATGAAAATACTGTTAAGGCAAATCCCGAAACAAATAGATACTTAAGACAGGTGTGCAATGTACTTTTCATTATTTAAACTCTACTACTTGATTCGTTTTATTTTCTTTGACTTTATTTTTTCTGGATTTTTGAAAAATCTCCCGGAATTTATCATAATCCAATGTAATGATAAACCCGACTCCTGTTTCTACAATCTGCCCCTGAAGAGCCACCTGATATTCATTCTTACGGTAGGCACGCAGCATATACCTTCCGTCTTTGGAAAGACTGTAGTCTACGGTAACATCACCTGCAATATTTGTCATATTTTCATTCTGCCTTGCATCGCCTTCCAGTCCGAAATTACTTCCCACCGAAACTTTTAAACGGTCATTCAGCAGCTTTTTGCTGATATCTACATTCAGGTCGGTTCTTGTATTTTTTTCTCCTGAAGAATAGTCTTCGGAAGATTCAAGGTCAAAATTCAAATCCACTCCTTTGATTAATCCGGACGCAAGATTATTCAATTGTTGAGAAAGAATTTTACTTACACTTTGTCTGGCCATGGATTCAGCAGACAATCCGGCACCGCTTTGGAAAGGATTTTCCCCCACGAAACGGTTCAATAGTAACAGTGCAAAAACCTGTTTGTTCATTTCAGACTCTTCTGTTCTTAATTGGGCTAGCTTAGCATTTACGTTATCTGTTACAGAAGATGCCACTGCATTATTTTCTTCTTCCGTTGTAATATCAAAGGTGATCTGAGGCTTTAAAAGTTCTCCTTTCATTTTAAGCAACGTATTGAAAGGAATTCTTTGCTTATACATATTCATATCGGAAGCAGACATGCCGCTTAGTTGCTGCTCCAGCAAATCTATTGGCGGGGCTTCTGTTTTATATACGGCGGTGATATCCAGATTGGCAGCAGTAGGTTCACCGGTCCATGTAATGGTACTTCCTTTTTGGATATCAAACTTACGTTTCAGTACACTTACAGTGAGTTCATAAGAACCTTTTTCCACTTCATAGACTCCTACCAAAGTTGTTTTTCCTGATGGATCAATGCCACCTGTTAATTGAGCTTCACCCTGAAGTTTAACAAAATCTCCGTTTACTTTATCAATAAGAATAGACAATTGGGCTTCTTTATGAATTTCTATATTTACATTTACATCCATACCTCTGATGCGGCTGTCTGTATTCAGGGAATCTGCTTTAATGGTCTTATTCAGGACCACCTGATCTTGGTCAATGAATTCCACGATGCCTTCTCTTTCCTGTACAGAAGGAGTGGATTGAGGAAGAACGAAAGTAAAGTCTGTATTGTCTGCAACGGTTAATCTTCCGTCAACTTTTGGTAAATCTAAATTTCCGCGAACATGCAGATTCGCATCAATGGCAAGAGTTCCATACATAATGGCCTCATTCGATTTCTCAGAGTTTACTACTTTGAAATCTTTGGCATTCACATCAAAATTGAAAGCAAAATCTCTGTAGTTTTGAGTAAGGATTTCTCCGTTCAGCGCAAGAGAATTTCCATCTTTATCTTTTATTTTGAATTGATTGAAGGCAATTCCACGGTTGGTAAAATCAATTTCATCATTAATATTTCTGAAATCACTTCCCGTCTGTGAAATCATCAGTCCAGCATTATTAAATTTTACTTTTCCTAAAATATTAGGTTTTTCGGTACTCCCCGTGATCTTCAGGTCTCCTGAAAGATAGCCTTCTGCATTTGTGATCGCATTCATTGTGAATCCTTGAATACTCTTCATCTGAAGTTGATTGATATCCATATTCATATCAAACGTGCTTGAAGAGGTATTATAATCACCAAGGATTTTTACATCATTATTATTTCCGGAAAGGGCAATGTCAGCATTAAGAACGCTGGCTGAGCTGCTGTTTACTTTTACATCCAGATTTCCTACTGGACTTCCGTATACGATAAGATCAGAAATATTCAGATCAGAAGTGAAAGTCATATTTTTGGTGACGTTTCTAAGCTGTGCTGTTCCGTTGATGGTTCCTTTTGCCAATAGGGAGTCCTTTTTAATGATTTCCGTAATGGTTTCTATTTTAAAATCTTTCAACGAAATATTTAAAGGACTGGAGGGTGAATTGGTTTCCGATTGCAGCAGAATTTCACTTCCTGCATTGGAAAGCCTGAAATTATCAGCTACAATTCCACTGCTGCTGATCTGTATTTTATTGTTTTCAGCCACAGTCCAGTCATTATAATTAAGCTTTAAACCATTTGGATTCAATGAAATTTCCGTAACATCATTCAAAGACTTTGCATTTCCTGCAATTAAGAAACGGGTTGTATTTTTTTCGTCTTTGGTAGTGATGTTATAATTGATGATATTGTTGGCAATGTCTCCGTTGATATTCACTTTATTTAAGGCAAAGCTTTCACTTTTTAAGGAAGCAACATCCAGATTATACTGTAAAGCCTGATTTTCATTAGTTATTTTCAATGAAGCATTTTCAATGGAATTTTCACCATATAAAACCTGCGGAATTTGTCCGTCTATTTCGATTTTTTGAGTGTCTGCATCATAATTTCCAACGATATTAATTGTTTCAAAGCTTTTCAGATCAGGAACAAATTTTCTGATGAGATCATCGTTTTTAATCTTCGCATTAAAGGTAAAATATTGCCCGGCTTCAATCTTTTGAGTTTTATCTGGCTTCTGGAACTGGTAATACTGGTTGATTGTCTGCTGTAATGATCCGAAAATCTGGGTAAGCCTGTATTTACCTTTCAGTTCTACATCTGCAATCTGGGAATTCAGATTGATTTTAGTTGAATCTGATGTGGAAACTGTTTTTATATTGATTTCCTGAATTGGATAGACTTCTTTGGTATCGGACATGGCAAAATCCTGAAGATTGAGATATCCATTCAAGTGATCTGGATCCAAATTGGTGAAATCCCCGTCAATTTTTCCTGCAATGATCATCGGTTTTTCATAAAAACCAAGCTTATTCAGATCAAGTTTGTTGATATTCCCATTTACTTTTACCATTGGATTTTTTTCGTCATACACTCCGGAAGCAGTTAATTGCAAATTGGCATTCGGATCTTTTGAATTCAATACAATATCATAGGCACCACGATTGATCTTGCCTGTTAAATTCATATTCTGATAGCGATAGCCTTTATAGCCCGCAGAGCTTACATATCCTTTCAGGTTTGCTTTAGCATTCTTGAAATCAAAGCTTTCCCCTTTGGCGGAAATTTGTGCAGTAATAGCTCCTAAATCTTTATTCTGGATGATTTTACCGATCTGCAAATTCTGAAGGTTGGCTTTTACGTCATATAATTCATGATTTTTTCTTCTCATGTCTACCTGAGCAATAATTCCGGCATTTCCAAGAGTTGAGGTAAGGCTCAGATTGGTATTTACCACTTCTGTAGTTCCTTTTGCTGTACCTTTTATACTGAAATAGGAGGGAAGAGAGATATTAGAAGGAATCGTATTTTTAGGGACCAGATTGAAAATTGTTTTTCCTGATGACGACAGTTCCCCGATACGAAGATCATAATATAAATTCTCAGGATTCATCATATTTCTGATCCTTCCGGCCGCAGAAACTTTCAATTGATCTAGACCTGATAATTTTAAATCTTTGATCATCATATCATTTACTGTTCCGTTGACCAAGGCATTCACATTTACTATAGCATTTGGATATTTGCTGAAAGGAACTGTATTTCTTAAAGTAGGAACAATATTCAGGATATCAGAAAATCCGATTTTGGAATTGCGGATGCTGGCTGAAATTTTTAAAGCTCCCGGATTGGCGGTTAACTGTTCAATGGAATTATAATTCAATATGATCTCATCCCGTAAAACAGTTTTAGGTGTTTGAAGATACAGGTCTTTCAGGTAAGCCTGTTTCTCCTCATACACAAAATCGGTATTGAATTTCTGGATATTCAAACCACGGGATTCCTGGATCTCCGCAGAATTTACTGTTCCTGCGAAGGTATTGTTTTCCATTCTGAAATTTCTGATTTCCAAATTCGTTTTGGAGAAATTCAGATGGTTAAAATCCATACCTGATTTGGTAGGTGCTATTGCGGTATTATTATAAGCCACTTTTACATCATTCAGAAGAAGCTTGCCCAAGAGCAATTGAAGAGCTTTTTCTTTTTCCGTTTTTGTAGATGGCTGTTTTGAATTTTTCGGATTGGCATTTGCGGCAGGTAGATAAAGATTAGCATTAATATCCGCACCGGAAAGGATAACATTAGCAATACTGTAAGAATTGTTTTCAAGGTCAAGTTTATTAACCCGGGTACTTAATTCTTTAAACAGAACTTTGGCGAAGGTTTTGGTATTATCATCGCCATAATCAATATCAAAATTTGTGAATTTTACTCCCTTTAAACCAATTTTCATAGATTTTTTCTGATTGAGGGAATCTACTTTTTCTTCTACGTTTTCAGAAACTTCCTCTACCAAGTCTTGTTTTAACTTTAGCTTTAAGCCATCAAGATTGATGTCATTGAAAGCATAGGTGTTTTTATCCAGATCAAAAGTCCGTACTCTCGTATCAAACGATCTGAAATATACTGTAAGGTCATTCCTGGATTGCTGGTCATTAAACGTAACGCCAATATCTTTCAGATTGATCTTGTCAAGAGAAATAATGAACGGTTTGGATGGACTTTCTTCTGCATCTTTTGTTGCAAACGCATCAATAATGTAATCGAAATTGAATTTGCCATCCGGTTTTCTCACCACATTGGCCCGGACTCCTTCCATACTGGCAGAAGTGATATCTGCGGTGGAGTTGATCAGTTTGAGCATATGCAACCCGACATCAAGCTTCCTGACCGCTAAAAGAGTATCTTTATTCTGGCCTTCCAGATAAAGCTTTTCCATGACGAGGCTATTGGGAAATCCCACATACACTCTGTCTATACTGACTTTTGTTTTGATTTTTTTCTCAAGATAGACGACCAGCTTGTCTTTTAAAAAATTTTGGACCACCGGAAGCCTTAAGCTGAAAATAAGCAGAGTAAGTAAAACGAATATCGAAATAATCGTTATCAGAATACCCCTAAGAATTTTTCTTTTGTTTATTTTCAGTTTCAAATTTTCGGGTTTTAAACAAAGATAACAAATGAAGTTTCAAATGTTATCGCTTGTGGTATCCTAATTTGAATACAAAAATCCTGCCTTGGCTGCCTATTATGGAATTTAGTTTAGTCTAGTCAAGTGAATTAGTTGATGAGACAGCCAAAGCTAGGATTTATTTTTAAAAGCCCCCTTTAATCATTTTATGTATTGAAAAGGTTTTGCAAAAAATGAAAATTCAAATGTTAGTTAGGGGGCATGGCATGTATATAATTGAGTGTTTTTATCAGTTACTATTCATTTTCCCATTTGGCCTGTTCTCCCTGTGGGGCAGCACCTCCCTGTGCTTCGGTTACAGGCGCAGTTTCCTGGTTGATATGGTAAACGTAAGCAGCAATTTTCTCAGCATCTCTTCCTGTTATGGTTCCTTCCTTGATGAAAGGTCTCATCGTTGGGTTATTGGGAGACCCATTCTCCAGCATCCAGAATACATTTTTGAAAAGAGTTTTTTCTTTGATGTTGATCCAGTGTTTATCAGTAAGGTTAGGACCGATTCCTCCTTTTCCTCCATCAGAATGACAGGTTACACAATTGGTTTTAAAAAGCTGTTCTCCTTCTGCAACATTATCAGCACTGTATTTTGCGGTTTCCAGATTAACGGGAGGTGCATTTTTTTCAAATTCTGCTATGGAAGCCATCATGGTCTTGGTTTCCGACACATATTCCGAATCTGGATGTGCATAATCCGTAAAGGCAAATGCAATCATATAAACCGCACAGAATATACATCCGAACCAGAATAGTCCTATCCACCATTTTGGAAGTGAATTGTCAAGTTCTGTAATTCCATCGAAACCATGATCGATAAGAATATCCTTTTCTTCAGATTGTGACTGTTTTTTAAAGGCAGAATTCCATAGCTTTTGAAAGTAAGATGTTTTTTTATCTTCCAGGTATAGCTTTTTTTCTTCCTCCGTTAATCTGCTGAAATTTTCATTTTCAATCAAATCTCCAATGGAATTCAGGATGAAAAGAAGAATAATGGTAATGATAAGCAATACCCAAAAATAAGGGGAAGAAAAATAATTTCCGTCCTGGCTGAACATTTCAAATGCCATAATGGTTAAACCTACGGTTACCGCAATATATATGGAAATGGGAGTTCTCGTTTTCATTGCTCTTTTATTTGGTTAGTTATTCCGCACTGGCTGTTTTGATATCTGTGGTCTTAATATCTGTTCCCAATCTTTGCAGATAGGCAATCATCGCTATAATTTCTCTTTGTTCAAGCGGTACGAATGTGCCTCCTTTTGTTATTTTGTCTTTTTCTATTTGATCTTTTACATCAACAGCTTCCGAATAAATTCTTTTTACAATGGCTTTGGATTGATTATCGGCCCATTGATTGGCGGAATCTATCTGTGCTTTTGTATATGGCACATCAAATGCATTCTTCATGAGCTTCATTTTATTCACCATTTCAGAACGGTCCAGTTTGTTGGTAATCAGCCATGGGAAGCGGGGCATAATAGAACCTGCGGAAGTGATTCTTGGATTATACATGTGCTTAAAGTGCCATGAATCCGGATTTCTTCCTCCTTCTCTGTGCAAATCAGGGCCTGTTCTTTTTGATCCCCATAAGAATGGTCTGTCATACACGAACTCTCCGGCTTTTGAATACTGTCCGTTCTTTCCTTCAAATCTTACGACTTCATCACGGAAAGGCCTTATCATTTGGGAGTGGCAGGAGTTACAGCCCTCACGGATGTATAAATCTCTTCCTTCCAGTTCTAAGGGGGTGTACGGTTTTACAGCAGTAATCTGTGGAAGATTGCTTTTGACGGTAAGAGTAGGAACAATTTCTATGATTCCTCCAATAGCAATGGTTATAAATGCTAATATGGAAAGTAGTTTAGGTGTTCTTTCAATCCATAAATGGATACCTTCGCCTTCTCTTCTCTGGCTTCCGATATTGGCCAATGCGGGAGCCTCTGCGGGGACTTCTCTCTGGAATGACCCTGATTTAATGGTTTTATAAGCGTTGATCACCATTAAAATCGCTCCTGAAATATAGAAAAGACCACCTAAGAATCTCATTTTAAAGTAAGGAATAATAGCGGTTACCGTATCTAACCAGTTTTTCCATACTAATGTTCCATCCGGGTTGAACTGTTTCCACATTAACCCCTGAGTGAACCCTGAAATATACATTGGTACTGCATAGAAAATAATTCCTAATGTTCCTAACCAGAAATGCCAGTTAGCTAATTTTACAGACCAAAGTTTAGTTCTCCACATTACCGGAATAAGGTAATATACAATTCCGAAGGCCATGAATCCGTTCCATCCCAAAGCACCAATATGAACGTGCCCGATAACCCAATCGGTATAATGCCCGATTTTATTTAAAGATTTAGTAGCTAAAAGCGGTCCTTCAAATGTTGCCATACCATAACAGGTTACTGCAACCACGAAGAATTTAAGAATAGGATTTTCTCTCACTTTATCCCAAGCTCCTCTTAATGTAAGAAGACCATTTAGCATTCCTCCCCAAGACGGTGCAATAAGCATGATGGAGAAACCTGTTCCCAATGCTTGAGCCCATGCCGGAAGGGCTGTATACTGAAGGTGGTGAGGACCAGCCCATAGGTAAACGAATATCAATGACCAGAAGTGAATAATGGATAACTTATAAGAGAAAACCGGTCTGTCAGCAGCTTTTGGTAAGAAATAATACATCAAACCAAGAACTGGTGTCGTTAATACAAATGCTACTGCATTGTGACCATACCACCATTGTACAAGGGCATCCTTCACTCCTGCATACGCTGAGTATGATTTCCATCCAGTGAATGATAATGGAACCTCTAGGTTGTTAAAGATGTGAAGCATTGCTACCGCGATCCAGGTACCGATAAAGAACCAGATTGCTACGTAAAGGTGTCTCACTCTTCTTTTGGCAATCGTTCCGAACATATTGATCCCGAAGATGATCCATGAGAACGCGATCAAAATATCAATTGGCCATTCATGTTCTGCATATTCTTTAGAGGTATTGATTCCCATTAAGAAGGTAATCACAACAGCGATGATCATGATCTGCCATGTCCAGAAATGGATCCATGATAAAGTATCACTGTACATTCTTGTTTTTAATAACCTTTGTAAGCTGTAATAGGCTCCGCAGAAGAATGAATTACACACAAAAGCAAAGATCACGGCACTGGTGTGAAGCATTCTGATTCTTCCGAATCCCATAGCACCCTGTGTATTGATCAATCCCTGGATATTGCCACTTCTTAAGCTTTTAATGGTTGTATCATCCGTTCCGAATAAAAATTCCGGAAGTTCAGGGTAGAAGAGCATTAATGCAGCAGTCAAACCCAGAAGAAACCCTACAAGTCCAAATATAACGGTGGCATACAAGAATGCTCTGACAATGGTATTGTCATAATTAAATTTTTGCGTCTCCATAATTAACGTATTGTCCAGAGGTGATATTTATCCTTTATAGCCTGGCTTTTTTAAGCTCAATTGTCATAGAGAAATAAATATCATATAAGTGTATAATGTTATGCCAAAGGTATTTATTAACTTTGTTAGAGGCTAGTAGCTCATCTTCTAAACTATACCGAAAACTACTAAAACAGACGCAATGAAAATATGTGGTCAAAACATCAGAAAAATCCGAAGAAGTAAAGATCTTACCCAGGAGTATATGGCTTTCGAGATGGGAATTTCCCAGAAAGCTTATTCGGATATTGAAAATTCCAAAGTGAAGATCAATCTCGAAATACTCACAAAGATTTCAGACATTCTGGAAATAAAACCTTCAGATATTTGTAGCATTTCCCATAAGTGTTCCACAGATGATTATGAAGATAAGTATCGTGATTTGATTAACTATATGAAGGAGAATAATATCATGATTCCGGATGAGTATTTAAAATAATAGAAGTTCTTTTTTTATTGTGTGTAGAAATTTTACAAATAGTGTCTTTGCTTTGACAGAAATCTTGTTTTGTTAATTATTTTTATTAATGTATAATGCTTAAAATAAGCTATTTGTAATTTGAACTGCATGTTTTTATTCAGGGTGAATAAAAAAATGTATTTTTACAAAAAATTCACAATTATGAGAATAAAATTATTGTCGTTAGCCTTATTAACGACGTCATTCGCTTATGCACAATCATGGAATCTTACAGGTAATACAGGGATAGACTCTTCCACTAATTTTATAGGAACAACCGATGCAAAAGATTTTGTTATTAAAACAAATAGTATTGAGAGAATTCGAATTAATCCTTCCGGTAATATCGGAATAGGAATTGCTCCCAGTCCAAACAGGGCATTGAATTTTTTCGGCAATACAGAATTTGTAACAGATGTAACTAGCCGCGATAGTTATCATTTCTTTAATAATGCACAAAACATTAATGGAGGAATGGATTTGATGTGGCTTAAGTACGATAAGTATCAATCCAATGATATTGGTATTTTAACCCTATCCACCCCTCTGTCTTCTGGCGATTGGGCGAAACCCGTATTTTCAGTAAGAAACAGCGGAAAAGTTTTTATTGGCATTGCTTGGGATAATTATGCACTTTCAGGATGTAGTGATTGTAATTCCTACAGGCTATTTGTAAGGGATGGTATAAAAGCGGAAAAAGTAAAGGTAGATATTGCTTCTGCAAATGGTTGGGCAGATTATGTATTTAAAAAGCATTATAAGCTCAATACTTTAGATGAGGTAGAAAAGTATATTACAGAGAACGGTCATCTTCCTAATATTCCATCTGCTGAGGAAGTTGTAAAAAATGGAATCAATTTGGGCGAAATGGATGCAAAGCTTTTGGAAAAGATTGAAGAACTTACTTTGTACTCTATTGGGCAGAACAAGCAGTTAAAGTCTCAGCAAGAACAGATTGAACGGCTTCAGCAAGAAAATAAAACGCTGAAATCTCAATCCGAAAAGATTGAAAAATTAGAGCAGCAAGTTCTACAATTATTAAAAAATAAAGACTTATAAAAAAATAGTATTATTTATAATATGTAACGAGTAATAATAAAAAAACCATCCTAAAATTAGGATGGTTTGTAGACCCACAGGGATTCGAACCCCAGATGACTGAACCAAAATCAGTAGTGTTACCGCTACACCATGGGTCTTTGTTTCTGTTTCAGTGGTGCAAATTTACAGCTTTTTTCTTTTCTTACAAGAACTTTTTGCAATTTTTTTTAAATTTACTCCACTTTTTATGCACTGTCATTATGCTTATAGATTTTAATAATCTCAAAATTAATAATTTAGACTTTGAGACGGATTTTGAAAAAAAAATCAATTTTTTTTTAGAAGAATGGTTTTCGGATTCCCGGACAGTGAAAGTTCAGACTTCCGGATCCACAGGGACTCCAAAAGTTTTTGAGATTGAAAAAAATAGAATGATACATTCTGCAAAGATGACCTGCAATTTCCTGGGATTACAAGAAGGAGATACGGCATTCCTCTGTTTACCGGTAGAGTATATTTCAGGGAAAATGATGATTGTTCGTTCTTTGGAAAGAAAATTAAAGCTGATGATTTCTGAACCATCACTTAAACCTCTTGAAAAATTGCATTCTGAAACAGATTTTTGTGCCCTGACTCCATTACAGGTGGAGAATTCATTAGATAAAATACATCTGATTAAAAATCTTATCATTGGAGGAGCGGCAGTATCGGAAAGCCTTAAAAAAAGAATTTCAGGGTTTACAACTCATATTTATGAAACGTACGGAATGTCTGAAACGCTTTCCCATATTGCCTTAAAGCCAATTACTCCACAACCGGAAGAGTATTTTACGGTTTTTGAAGATGTTTCAATTTCAACGGATGAAAGAGGCTGTCTAAAAATTTTTGCGCCTGATCTCAATGTGGAAGTTCTTCAGACTAATGATTTAGTTGAAATTAAAAATGAAAGGCAATTCAGATTTCTGGGTAGGGTGGATAATGTAATCAATTCCGGAGGGGCGAAGATTTTTCCTGAACAATTGGAAGCTTTGGTTAAAAAAGAAATTCCGAATGAAGCTGTTTTTTTAGGTGTTAAAGATGAGAGTTTGGGTCAAAAGTTGATATTGATTATAGAAGGAGAAGAATCTGAGGACTTAATTAAAAAGGTTTTAGAAACTCAATTCGAGAAAAATTTTCACAAACCTAAGGAAATTATTTTCGTAAGAGAAATTCCGAGAACACCCAATGGGAAAGTAAACAGGAGAGAATTGCTTGACCTTATCACTCCATAAAATTTTTTGAATTCATACTCATGAAAGATTTTACAAAAGAACTTAGCTATAAAACTTCCCGCAGTAGTGGAGCAGGAGGACAGAACGTGAATAAAGTGGAAACTTCTGTTACGGTGCTTTGGAATGTTGCTGAATCTGAATTTTTTAATGATGATGAAAAGGTTTTAATTCAAAGCAAACTAAAAAACAGGATCAATGCTGAAGGTTTTCTGTTCTTAACGGTTTCAGAAAGCAGAACTCAATTAATGAACAAGAATAAAGCGACTGAAAAAATCCTTGAAATAGTAAATAAGTCTTTGATTATACCCAAGAAAAGAATTGCCACCAAACCATCAAAGGCTCAAAAACAAAAAAGGCTTGATACCAAAAAGAAATTATCTGATAAAAAAGAGAACCGGCGGTTCAAATTTTAAATTTATGCGGTGTAGCTGTACATTCCGTTTTTAAGTTTTATCTTTGCAAAAATCAAAATAATGAACAAACCGATTACTGAATTCATAGAAAAATACTATCTGCACTTTAATGCAGCGGCATTGGTAGATGCTTCCAAAGGATATGTGGCGCATCTTAAGGATGGAGGAAAAATGATGATTACTTTGGCCGGAGCAATGTCAACCGCAGAGTTGGGGAAAATCCTTGCTGAAATGATTCGTCAGGGAAAAGTAGATTTCATCTCTTGTACAGGGGCTAATCTTGAAGAAGATTTAATGAACCTTGTTGCGCATTCTCATTATGAAAGAGTTCCTCATTACAGAGATCTTACTCCTCAGGAAGAATGGGATTTGTTGGAAAGAGGTCTGAATAGGGTAACGGATACTTGTATTCCTGAAGAGGAAGCCTTCAGAAGATTGCAGAAACATATCGTGGAAATCTGGAAAGATGCAGAAGCTAAAGGAGAAAGATATTTCCCGCATGAATATATGTATAAAATGATTCTTTCCGGCGTTTTGGAGCAGTATTATGAAATTCCTAGAGAAAACTCATGGATGATTGCAGCAGCAGAGAAAAACCTTCCGATAGTAGTTCCGGGTTGGGAAGATTCCACTATGGGGAATATTTTTGCCTCTTACTGCATTAAAGGAGAATTAAAAGCTTCTACGATGAAATCAGGGATTGAATATATGACTTATCTTGCTGATTGGTATACTAAAAATTGTGATGGGAAAGGTGTTGGTTTCTTCCAGATTGGTGGAGGTATTGCAGGGGATTTCCCAATTTGTGTGGTGCCGATGTTGTATCAGGATATGGAAATGCATGATATTCCTTTCTGGTCTTATTTCTGTCAGATTTCAGATTCTACAACTTCTTACGGATCATATTCCGGAGCGGTTCCAAACGAAAAAATCACTTGGGGTAAATTGGATATCACAACACCGAAATATATCGTTGAAAGTGATGCTACTATTTGCGCTCCATTGATGTTCTCTTATATTTTGGAGAACTCTTAACACAAGATAATCTTTAATAATTATATAGAACGCTTCAATTATTTTGAAGCGTTTTTATTTTTTCTTATTAGAGTTAAATGTCTGATTTTAATCGAGAGAGTTAATAAGAACGAAATAGCGATAAGCTAAAATTCCTTTTTGAAGTTTAGTGAGCTTGTTGGGATCCTTGTTGCTTAATTTTGGTAAAATAGCCTTATTGATTCTATTCAGCAACCGGAAAAAAGATTTTTTCATAACTTTATATTTTGGTGCTTCTTTTTGAGTCCAAAAATGATGCAAAACATAAGTCTTATTAAAACAATTTCAGGAGTATGGATGAAATTTTCAAACAACAAGTGTATGAAGTAGCCAGGCTTATCCCTAAAGGGCGTGTTTCCACCTATGGGGCTATTGCGAAAGCAGTAGGGTATCCCAATCATTCCCGTCATGTTGGAAAAGCAATGGGAGGGTGCCCGAAAGATGTTCCTGCTCATCGCGTGATTTCAAGTTCAGGAACATTGTCTGTACCGGAATTTCAACCTAAGCTGGAAGCAGAAGGTATTATTATTGAGAATTTTCGAATTAAAAATTTTAAGAAATTGTTCTGGGATCCTTTAGAAGAACTTTAACTATTTTTTGTTTTTATTTTTTAATTCTTCTTTTAGTTTTTCATTCTCTTCCTTTAAAAGAGAAATATAATCCTGAAGGTTCTGGATGACGGACGCAGAAAAATTATTGAATTGAGTCATAATAGATGAAGCAGCATTGTCATTAAACACAGGATGATCATTATTGATAATTACCTTTGCGTCATCTTCTTCATAAATTTCTTCTACGGAAACATCTAAAAAACGAGCAATTTTATCCCATTCATCTTTTATAATTTTTACGTCTCCGTTTTCTTTTCTACTATAATTGGATACATCAGTAGCAATTACATCCGCAATCTGTTGCTGTGTATATCCTTTTTTCTTTCTCAGTAAACGTAATTTTTCTTTTTGCATGGTGCTTTTTTTTAAACCCACATAAAAGTACAATTTGTACAAATATTGTACAAGAAAATTGCAAAAAATATGCAAAATAGATTCTCGTTTTGGTGATTTATGTTTAATAAGTTTGTCTTGAAAACAAACAAATTTTTAAATGATGAAAAAATTAGTAGTATTGGCAGCTCTTGGAGTTGCTGGATTCGTAAGTGCGTCCACGCCTATTGAAAAATCTCAAAATTCTATCCGCCAAGACAATTCCATCCGCAATCCCGCCGACATTATTGTGACTTATGGATTTGGAGCCGTAGACACAAGTTACGGAACTTGTTTTGTACCCGGAACGTATTGGGTAGACACCAGTACAGGAACAACATTATTTTTTCCGGCAAGTTTAGCCACCCAAAGCACCTATGTGATAAATTGTACAGGAGAGGGTAGTTATTTGGCTTAATTTTTACGTTTTTATTTTTATATTTAGATAAAATATTAATTGATAAATGCTTCGTATGAAATTTATATTCACTGTCGTTTTTCTTTTTACTATTCTATATAGTTGTAATAAAAAATTGTCACAACCTATTGTTGATTACCCCACCGATTATGAGGTGAATCGGCGTAATCTTAATCAGGCAGCTGCTTTTGAAAAATTCAATCAACAGACTGTTTTTTTAGTCAATAATAAAGAATATAGTTATGAAAAATTTAAAGAGCTGATGCAAAAAGATAAAATAGAAGTGAAGAAAATTACCAAAGACAGTACAGAGATAAAACAATTGAATTATCCATATAAAAAAATAAAAACAATAATTATTGCAACAAAAAAATAATGTTTGAGGCTGTTTACAGCCTCTTTTTTATCAATAATAATTGTTATGAAAAAACTTTTTGTACTAGTATTGCTTTCCAGCTATGGGACATTTTTATGTCAAAAAAATATTTTTACATCCACTATCCAAATCGTTTATGGTCTGGATTTCAAATCGGATTCCACGCAAGCTAAAAAGAATAATGAAATTGTCTGTCTTTATATTGGTGACAATCAATCTGTTTTTCAAGATGAAAAAAGATATAAGGTGGATTCGATTATAGCAAGCCAGAAATATACACAATTGCCTTCAAAACCTATGTTCAGGGTAAATCATGTTATATTCAAAGACTTTAAAAAATCAGAGATAATTTTTAGTGAAATGATTGATAAGGTTGTTTTCGGATATAAGGAACCCTTAAATCAAATGAAGTGGAAGTTAGGTACTGAGAAAAAGAATATTCTGACTTATGAATGTTATAAAGCAGAAACCACATTTCGTGGTAGACAATATACTGCATGGTATACCAAGACTATTCCTATATCGGATGGTCCTTATAAATTTGCCGGATTACCGGGATTGATTCTTGAAGTGTATGATGATAAAGATCATTTTCATTATAAGCTTTTACAAATTATTAATAAGCCTAAAAAGATTGTATACAATTCAGATATTCATTTTACGGACAGGAAAAAATTATTGGAATCCAAGATGAGTAATATTCAGAGGAATTCCAAAGTTGAGATTAAATTTAATCCGATGGAGAGGGAATAGTTTTAGGATTTGGTTTTGATAAGTATCGGCGGAGCCTTTGGCTCCGCCGATACTATTTCAATATTATTTACTTACCTGCTGATAACTTCTTTGAATAAAATCTGTCAGTTCCTTTCCTTTTAGTAAATTCTGGGAAAGTTTGGCAAGATCCAAAGCGTATTTAATAAGATCATTTTTTTCTTCAGCATTTTCAGCCTTCAAAATCCTGTTGGCAAATTCACTGTTGGAATTCACTACAAGATTATACATTTCAGGGAAACCTCCCATTCCGAACATTCCGTCACCGCCTGTTGCCTGCATGTCTTTCATTCTTCGCATGAATTCCGGTTGGGTAATGGTGAATGGAGCGTCATTGCTGTCCAGATCTTCAAGCTGAACAGTGAATTTCGCGTCTTTGATCGCTTCTTCCACATTCTTTTTTAAAGATTCCTTTTCAGTGTCATTTAATTTGGAAATAACAGGTTCATCTTTCTTGATCAGATTATTGATGTGATCTGCATCTACTCTTACAAAAGAAACTTTCTCCTTGGAAGCTTCCAGCTTCTGAATAACATGTGGAACGATTGGCGAGTCCAGAAGAAGAACCTCATACCCTTTATCCTGCGCAGATTGAATATAGCTGTGCTGTTCATCTGCATTCGAAGCATACAGAACAATTAAATTACCGTCTTTATCCGTTTGAGAAGACTTAATTTTGTCTGTCAATTCATTCCATAAGAAATATTTGCTGTCTACCGTTGGATATAAAGTGAATTTGTCAGCTTTTTCTGCAAATTTCTCCTCAGTTACCAATCCGTATTCGATAACTACCTTAATGTCATTCCATTTTTTCTCGTAATCTTCACGATTTTCGTTGATTAATGAAGACATTTTATCGGCCACTTTTTTGGTGATGTAAGAAGAGATTTTCTTCACGGCTCCATCTGCCTGAAGATAAGAACGGGATACATTCAGCGGAATATCCGGAGAATCTATTACCCCGCGAAGAAGCATTAAGAAATCAGGAACAATTCCTTTCACTTCGTCAGTAACAAATACCTGGTTTTGGTACAGCTGAATCTTATCTTTTTCAATATTTAAATTGTTGCTTATTTTAGGGAAAAATAGAATTCCTGTTAAATTGAACGGATAATCAACGTTTAAGTGAATGTTGAATAAAGGCTCTTCAAACTGCATTGGATACAGCTCATGATAGAACTTCATGTAATCCTCGTTGGTTAGTTCACTAGGAACAATTGTCCATGCAGGAGTAGGATTATTGATGATGTTATCTACTTCTTCCGTTTCGGCTACTGCATCCTCTGGAGCATCTTCTGGCAAAGGCAATGTGTGAGTTCTTGTTCCGAATTTGATAGGAACCGGCATGAATTTATTGTACTTCAATAACAATTCACGGATTTTCCCTTCTTCCAAGAATTCCGTTGAATCTTCTGCAATGTGAAGGATGATTTCTGTTCCTCTTTCTGCTTTTTCTGTTTCTTCAAGCGTGAATTCCGGGCTTCCGTCACAAATCCAGCGAACTGCAGGTTCACCTTTATACGATTTCGTTATAATTTCAACTTTATCCGCAACCATGAATGCGGAATAGAATCCAAGCCCGAAATGACCAATGATTCCAGCATCTTTTGCAGTGTCCTTATATTTTTCCAAAAACTCTTCAGCTCCGGAAAAAGCAACCTGATTGATGTATTTTTCCACCTCTTCACCCGTCATCCCGATTCCTTGGTCGATAATATGAAGTGTTTTTTGCTCTTTGTTGATTTTAACTTCAATCTTGGGATTTCCATATTCAACATGAGCTTCACCGATACTTGTAAGATGCTTTAATTTCAAAGTAGCATCGGTAGCGTTAGAGATAAGCTCTCTTAAGAATATTTCGTGATCACTGTAAAGAAACTTTTTAATTAGCGGAAAGATATTTTCCACGGATACATTAATATTTCCTTTAGTCATAATAATTGAGTTTTGATTTTTTAAATCCTTCTCAAAAAAAATACCATGCAGAAGAAAGTGACAGAATGGCACTAACCACAAAAAGATTTAACTCATTCTGTTAATTTTTCTTTGCGTTCTGAATTGAATAAAACAACCAATAACGAAAAGTACAAAAAGGCCCAGAAGTGTTTGACCGATGATCGCATCTGTTGGTCCTTTTGCCAAAGGATGTCCAATCGGAACGCGGGTAAAGGTTTCGTTAACAGTAGGAACAAGGGATAAGAAAAAACTAAAGGAAAGAAAAAAGTTCTCAAAAAAGCGAGCCCTGTTATTGCCTTTTTTCTTGCTATGAAGTAAATAAGCCACTACTATTAAAACAACAATGAAAAGAGCAAAAATATGCCCCGGATTAAAACCTCCGTGTTTTGATAACCCCAAAGCGGTGAGCGAAGTAATAAGCGTTAAATAAAAATAAATTTTGCCTGTGATCAGGCTTAAATCAATTTTCCCATTTTTAACAAAACCCACAACTGCAGCTATAATAGCAATAATACCTATAACAGTATGAAAAATTCCTAAATATGATAGTCCCATAATTTTTGTTTTTTTTGAATATTTAATTACTGTTGCAAAATTGCAATACAAAAAGAAGGGAAGCTTTGTCAATTAGCTCAATTATATGTTTATTTAGTTCAAAAGATCATATATAACTCTTACATGAAATTCCTGCTATACTTAAAATAGCAATTGATATTGAGATCAAAAAAAAAAGGAAGAAGATTTGAGCTTAGGTTCATTTATTGATCCTTCTTCAGCCTTGAACGGTAATTTGTAGGTGTAGTTTTGTATTTATCGTGAAAGCTTTTAGTAAAATTGGTCAGATCGTTGAATCCACAATCAAAAGCAATATCGGTAATACGTTCATCAGAAATCAGAAGTAATTCGGCGGCTCTTTCCAGCCTTTTGGTTTTAATATAACTGGCTGGAGAGTCATTATATATTTTTTTGAATTCTCTCTTAAACGAAGAAAGGCTTAAATTGGTTTTTTGGGCCAGTTCATCAATGCTGATCTGCGAAAATAAATTGGCTTCTATAATTTGTCTGAATGTATAAGATGTTGGTGAAAACAGCTGGGATAATATGACCTGTATGGTTTCAGCTTCTTGTGTTTGTGATAATAGGAGAATGATTTCCTTGAGTTTTAGAATCAAAATCTCATCATTGATCAAAGACGGATTTTCCAAATAAAAAAGAAGACTTTCAATATATTTTTGAATCAAAAAATCATTGTTTATTTCTTTACTCCATTGATTGCTTATTGTATTGCTTTGCTGGAAGATCAAAGGAAGCTCTCTTTCGTAAATTTTCTTTAACAGATCCGGATGGAAGGTGACGATTACAATTTGGCCATTGTTGTTATGAGTTGAATGGTGTATCTGTTTTCCAGAGTTGATGCAGTTTAATAATAATGAATGCCTTGTTGGAATATTAATCTGACTATCATTGGACTGATACTGCATCTCGCCTTCCAATACATATAAAAAACAGGCTTGTTCTGCAACAGGAAATGTAAATTCAAAGGGTGGTTCTAAATCTACTTTCTGAATGAGCGTTTTTCCAAACAGATCAATTTTTTTATATTCAGTAACCATATGTCTTAATGCATTTTCAATATTGAATAATAAACAATTCTTATTCGTCAGGTCAGATATGTAAAGTAATCAAAATTTCAAAAACTATACAACAGGCAAATCATCTGAAAGCCCATAAAAAAACCGGCCTGAATTTCAGACCGGTTTTTTTATGAATTATTTGTTTTTCAACACTTCTTTGATTTTGTTTTCCAGCTCTTCCGCAAGTTCCGGATTGTCTTTTAAAACATCTTTTACTGCATCACGGCCTTGTCCCAACTTAGTATCTTCATAGCTGAACCAAGAACCGCTTTTCTTTACAATTCCTAATTCCACTGCCTGATCAAGGATTTCTCCTGTTTTGGAAACACCTTCACCATACATAATATCAAATTCTGCCTGTTTGAAAGGTGGAGCCACTTTGTTCTTCACGATTTTCACTTTCACACGGCTTCCGATTGCTTCATCTCCCTGTTTAATCGGTGCACTGGCTTTTCTGATGTCTACTCTTACAGAAGCATAGAATTTCAAGGCGTTACCACCGGTTGTTGTTTCAGGATTTCCGAACATTACCCCGATTTTCTCTCTCAACTGGTTGATGAAAATCACCGTACATTTTGTTCTTGAAATTGTAGCGGTCAGCTTTCTTAATGCCTGTGACATCAATCTTGCATGAAGACCCATCTTGGAATCTCCCATTTCTCCTTCAATTTCCGCTTTTGGAGTAAGTGCTGCTACTGAGTCGATAACAACAATGTCAATCGCTCCTGAACGGATCAGGTTATCGGCAATTTCTAAAGCCTGTTCCCCATTATCCGGCTGAGAAATGATTAAATTTTCCAAATCAATTCCCAGTTTTGCCGCATACGTTCTGTCGAAAGCATGTTCAGCATCAATAAATGCTGCAATTCCGCCTGCTTTTTGAGCTTCGGCAATAGCGTGAAGCGTTAAAGTGGTTTTACCTGAAGATTCAGGTCCGTAAATTTCAATGATTCTTCCTCTAGGATACCCTCCAACTCCCAATGCAATATCTAGTCCTAAAGATCCGGAAGGAATTACTTCAATAGTATTGTCTACGGAATTATCTCCCAAAGTCATTACAGTTCCCTTTCCGTACGTTTTATCTAGTTTGTCAAGCACCAATGCAAGTGCTTTTTTCTTATCTTCAATATTACTCATCTGTATTAAAATAATTTCTCAAAAATACATAATTTAAACATCAAAAGCTAATATTATTTGCCTTGAAAAAAGGTTTTTATAGTTAAAAATTGATAAATTTTTATAACGGATATCGTTCATAACGAAGCGGATGTGGAATAAAGAATCGATTGAAAATTAAAGATTCTTCTTATGTCAGAATAGATAAGGTTTTAATGAAAATTAGAGCCTTTTGTTATTTCTAAATAATCTTTTAAAACCTTTAAATGTCTTTTGTTTCCGGCTTTGATCTGTGCTTCCCGACTTACAACGGTAGTATATAATTTATTGAAAAATCTTTTGGCTTTCGGAAAACCATTTTTATTGGAAACATTGGGGATCTCCAACCTTTTACACACTTCATCATCCAATAAGAACCATGTACAGCAAATATGCAGATAGCGCAGATTTTTCCTTTGAAATTTAAATTTTAAAATCGGGTTTTCCAATGATTCATTCAATAACGAATGAGCAAGCAACACAGAATCCTTGTCAGAAGGTGGCTGAACTGATGTCCATAAATAGAAATATTCTGTAGCTTGCTTTTTATCATCCGGTAATAGACGTTCCGGAACTCCCAATAAATACCCGATGTATTTCCATAAATGAAAAATTCCCTGCTCTTCTTCCGCCGAAAAAGTATTACCCAGTTTTTGCAGACTGTGAAGAAATACGAGGCTAAAACCGATGTAAGTTGCCATCATATCCCACGAATTGATAGGTTCACCCCAGTTTTCAGTATCCCAATTTGTATAATGTTTTTTAACGGAAAGCCTTGCGTAAGAATGAATAAGCCTGGTTTTTATCGCAAATTCATAGCCTTTGGCATGAACTTCCAGTGCATCATATCTTGTCGCATTCACCCAAAAATCCAATGTTTCCGAAAGACGTTTCACTGCTCCTTTTTTTAAAGCTTCCGTTACAATAAGAGGTTTGTTGAGGTAAGCATAATCGTAGCCACCGATCAGGCAATAATCTCTTAATGAGATCAATGCATCCAGACCGCTTCTCATACATAGTTCAGCACCACTTTTCAACAGATCCTTATCAAGCCACTCAGGAATTGATTGTGTTTGGAAGAAAAGCTTTTTTACACTTTCAGGGACATTATCATTTTCTGATACTCCATTTCGGATGTAATGCTCAATTTCCCTTGAAGCTTCATGGAATTTTTTGGTCAGATAAACCTCTTTTACCACCTCGTCGCCAATTTCATCCACATGATAATAATAAGACGCAAATTGTTCAAAATCTTTCAAACTCACTTCTGCCCCGGAGAATTCAATAAGCTGTTTCCCGTTTCCTCTTTCCCAGAAATTTTTAAAGTGAAGTGAATCTTTACATCGTGGCTGCAAAACTATTTTTTCCATGGAAGATAAAAATACAAGTTTTACACCGAAATTCTTCAATGAAATTTATCATCTGTTTTAGATCAGTCCCCATTCAAAAGCCTTTTTCAACAATTCCTTGCTGTTTCTGGAACTTGTTTTTTTCAGGATATTTTTCCGGTGGGTTCTGATTGTATGTTCCGAAAGAATGAGAATTTTAGATATTTCTTTTCCCGAATATCCTTTGGCGATAAATGACAAAATTTCTTTTTCTCTTTTAGTAAGCTCCATTAAAAGAGGATCAACAGATAAAGGTGAATTGATTTTTATCTGATGAAAATCATTCCTCGGACTAATTCCTGAAATCAGGACCGTGTAGGGATTTTGATGTGTAATATAATGGATGTTGGTATGAATGTTAATCGCCTGTATCAGCTTTTTATTTTCATCTTCCAAAGTATGAATCGCCTGATGATGGAAAAGCTCATAGTTTCCACTGGCTGTTTTCATTCTGAAACAATAGCTGGATTTCAGGAAAAGCTGATGCTGAATTCCGATTTCCATCATTTTTTCAACGGCTGTTTGTTCCGCCTTTATCACAAAGGGAATATCATCAGGATGAACAAGATCAATGACCTCATTCAGGGTTTCGGGATAATTTTTTAAGCCGTGAATTTTTAAAATACTTTCATGATGATGAGAAAGAGTACTATTGGTAAGATTTAAAACATAATAATAAAATTCACCCATAGAAAACATTTCACCAATTACCCTTTCGATAGGCGGCTTTTTTAATTTTTCTATTTCTACTTTGGCGACTCCGGGATAAGAATTCCAGATTTCACGCAGAGGATGTTCTTTGTCTTCATTTTTCATGGGTTTTAGTTTGAACTAAAATAGTTAAAGTTTTCTTAAAAAATACTACAAAAGGGTGATTTTTTTGCATTCATAAAATTGCAAAATTTGTATAAACTAATAACCGTGAGAACTCAACTCTAAAAACATCTTGCTTTAGAGTTAACCTTTCTGTGAAAATTGTATCAAATTCTAAAAATTTTACCTGCAAAAATGCAACTGTCCAGATAAATTAGTTTAGAATTTTCTTTATTAGCTGTTTGAAAATGATAAACTGGAAACCTCTCGAATTTGGGAGGTTTTATTTTGGCAGATAGTTTAAAAAATCAACTAATTTTCATTTCTTTCTTCATAGAATTTACAGCTGCCTTTCTTTAATGATTAGAAATCAATGATTTCATGTATTGTAAAGAAAAATCCAATATTTCTTTAAAAAATACTACAAATGGGTGATTTTCTCGAGTCCATAAAATCCCAAAATTTGTGTAACTAATAACCGTGAGAACTTGGCTTTAAGATGTTTACATCTTATGGTTATTGATTCTCCTATTTTCAAGTAAAAACTTTAACCATAAAACTAAAAAATCATGAAAACAAAAATCGTATTGCTGTTTCTGCTCGGATGGGTGGGAATGGCGTTTGGGCAGGAAAGAAAAAACATTACTGGAAAGTATTATATCACTAATGTTGATATTCCTGTTTATGAGATAAACTTTTTTGATGAGGGTACAACACAAAGTATACTTAATAAAAAACTGATTGCAACAAAAGAAACAAAATTTACTGTGATTGAAATATTAGATAATAATACGGCTAAAATAAAATTTTGGAAATATAAAAAACAAGGTGATTCAGATCAAAGTCAGCCAAAATCAGATGAAGAGGAACATCTGCTTCCTGATAAATATCAATTTATAGATTCTCTGACTTCTGTAAATAAATATTTTGCTATTAAGATTAAAGATTTAGATGAAAAGACACAAGAATACTTTGGAGCAAGTAGAAGTTTCACGTATGGAATTACTCTTATTCCTTTTAAATTAAGATTTGGAGGAAATAACAAATCTTTTCAATATGGGGAAGGATTTTCTCTAGGATTAAACGCTGGAATGGAATTTAATCTAAGAAGTAGAAAGCAACAAGCGATAAGTATTTTGGTTGGTATAGCGGGTTCAACAGTCAGTGTGGACAGTGAATCAACTAATAATTATATAGAAGAAGACAAAGTCACAACCTCAGGTGCTTTTACTCCTTCTGTTGGGGTTGTTTATGCATATGAAAGGTTTCAAGTTGGAGCATTTGTTGGATGGGATATAATTGGAGGTGAATTAGGAGACAACTGGATCTATAATAAAAAAGCTTGGCTTGGCCTTGGGCTTGGCTTCACAATTTTTCAGAAAAACAAAACAGAAAGTACGGGTAATCAGGAGCAATGACAGATATGAATTAAACCGGAAATTATTTTCTATATAATAAAAAAACCTTCCGATCGGAAGGTTTTTTTATTACGTATTGCTTATTTTTTATTATAAAGAAGCAGCGTGTACAAGCATATCCACTAACTTGTTAGAATATCCCATTTCGTTGTCATACCAAGAAACAAGTTTTACGAAGTTAGGAGAAAGCATGATACCAGCATCTTTGTCGAAGATAGAAGTTCTCTTATCTCCTACGAAGTCCTGAGAAACTACAGCATCTTCAGTATATCCTAAGATACCTTTCAATTCACCTTCAGAAGCAGCTTTGATTGCAGCACAGATCTCATCGTAAGAAGTAGCTTTTTCTAATCTTACAGTAAGGTCAACTACAGAAACATCTACTGTTGGAACTCTGAAAGACATCCCTGTTAATTTTCCGTTTAATGAAGGAATTACTTTTCCTACCGCTTTAGCAGCACCTGTAGAAGAAGGGATAATGTTGTTCAAAGCAGCTCTACCACCTCTCCAGTCTTTTACTGAAGGCCCGTCAACAGTTTTCTGAGTAGCTGTTGTAGCGTGAACCGTTGTCATCAAACCTTCAACGATTCCGAAGTTATCGTGAATTACTTTAGCTAATGGAGCTAAACAGTTGGTTGTACAAGAAGCGTTGGATAAGATTTTGATATCATCTGTAAGTTCTTTGTGGTTTACACCCATTACGAACATTGGAGTATCATCTTTAGAAGGAGCAGAAAGGATTACTTTTTTTGCACCGGCATTCAAGTGAGCAGAAGCACTTTCTTTATCTAAGAATAAACCTGTAGATTCTACCACGTAATCAGCACCTACTTCATTCCACTTTAGGTTGTTCGGGTCTCTCTCTGCAGTTACTCTGATTCTTTTACCGTTTACCACAAGATCATTTCCTTCTACGGAAACTTCACCCGGGAAAATACCGTGTACAGAATCGTACTTTAGCATATAAGCCATGTATTCCGCATTGATAAGGTCATTGATTCCTACTACTTCAATGTTATCTCTTTCAGTCATTGCTCTGAAAACAAGACGTCCGATTCTACCAAACCCGTTAATACCTACTTTGATTGTTGACATAATAGTTGTTTTTGATTATAAAAATAAGTTAGATTGCTAATATTTCTGAAATCAGTAAAAGATCTTTATTGATTTCGTTATGTTTTTTAATGGCTTCTTCAATTGGTGTATATACCAGATCATTGGAACGCATTCCTGCCATTACGTTGGTTCTTCCTTCCATTAATCCTACTACGGCCCCATACCCAAGTCTGCTCGCCAATACCCTGTCGGCACAGCTTGGAGAACCCCCTCTTTGAATATGTCCTAAAATCGTTACACGGATATCATAATCCGGGAACTCTTCTTTGGTTTCCTTCGCAAGATCATAAATGTTTCCTAATTTTTCACCTTCCGCTACCACTACAATGCTTGAGGCTTTTCCTGTTTTCTCTGCCTTTCTGAAGTTGGCAAAGAGATCAGACATGCTGTCTTTTTTCTCAGGAATCAAAATATCTAAAGCACCTGTTGCCAATCCACTGTTTAGGGCAATAAAGCCGGCATCACGTCCCATTACTTCCACAAAGAAAACCCTGTTATGAGAAGTAGCCGTATCACGGATTTTATCGATGGCTTCCATAGCAGTATTTAAGGCCGTATCATACCCAATGGTATTATCCGTACCGAAAATATCATTATCAATAGTTCCCGGAACACCAATTACTCTGATTCCGAATTCTTCGTTGAAGATCTTAGCTCCCGTAAAGGTTCCGTCTCCACCAATACAAACCAAAGCATCAATACCGTGCTTCACACAATTGTCATAAGCTTTTTGACGGCCTTCTTTGGTTTTAAACTCCAGGGATCTGGCAGATTTCAGAATAGTTCCGCCTTGGTTGATTATATTTTTTACGGAACGAGGCCCCATTTTCAGGAAGTCATCGTGGATCAATCCATTGTACCCTTCTCGTACACCGTAACATTCAATATGATAGTAATTTGCGGTTCTCACCACCGCTCTTAAGGCTGCATTCATACCCGGAGAATCTCCTCCTGACGTAAGAACTGCAATTTTTTTTACAGCACTCTCTTTCATCTAGTAAAAAATTTCGAACACAAATTTACAAAAACTAGTTCAGACTACAGTAGTAACTTGATAATAGTTTTGAATATCAATTATTAAAAGCTTCTAAAGTTGGTAGGCTTAAAAAGATAACGTGCAGTTTTGGTCTCGGAATCATGCACGTTCAGATCATACCAGGGCGAAATATTTTTATGAAAAGGATTGGAAATTACGTGAATAGATTGGGCAGGAGTAAAACCTTCTCCTAATAAAAATAACTTTTTACCTTCCTTGTTTTTGCATACTCCGGCAATGAAAACAACATGTCCAGGACTTCCCGGACTGATTAAAATATCCCCGGTTTTCAAGTTGGAGTTTTTTGTAACAGGCTTGGTTTCCTGATTCAGTGAAATGGTTCCTGCATAATTAAAAATCAGATCCAGATAATTCCTGAAGTTCTGATAAGAGTCATCAGCATCAGCAGTTTTTCTAAAAGTTACAGAATTACCATTTACAAATGCTCGTACTCCATGTTTGTAATCATTCCAGCTCACAAGATCTCCGCTTGTAAAGTGGAATTTGATTTCATCAAATCTTTTCGTTTTATACAAATATTCAGCTCTTAAACGGATCACTGCATCTGCACATTGCTGCAAGTCTTTATCTCCTGTATCAATATCAAAAACAGCCTCATGAAGATGTTGAGTAGAAATCGGATTTCCATCATATTTCAGAATCGGACTTTCGTAAGGTTTCAACTTGAAATTTTCAATAAAATATCCAAAAGAATCTGGTCTTTCTTCCACCCAATCATAGCCTTTAGGGGTGGTGAACCGTTCTTTAATAGTATTTTTATCTTGGTTGATGTTGATATTGTTTTTAACTGTCAGATGTTCATATTTATCTGGCTCTGGCAAGAGCCTGTCACCAATTTTTTCCTTACTGCAACCGAGAATTGTTATTAAGGTCAATAGAAGTAAGAGTAATTTCATTAATGTTTTATTTACCACAAATATCACAGATTTTCACAAATAAAAAATAAGAAATTTCATTTTTTACATCTACGTAATTTGTGTGGTCTGAGGCTAAAAAAATCTGCGTTATCTTAATCTATGAGAACTAAAATCATGAAATCAGTTCTTCTCTGTCAAATACTTCCAATACCTCTTCGGAACATGCTGCACATGTAATTTCATATTTTTTCTTTCCACAATATTGGTTTTCACAAAATATCTTTGCCACAATTTCTGGTAATTCTGTTCTTCATCATGAAACTTTTCCTGATACTGATTGAGGTTTAATTTTTCCTCGGGATAAAAGAAGTCACAATTTTCCAGGTTATATAGAATACCATAATTTCTTCTCAGATCATAGATCATCCATTTCTGATCCTGGTAACGGTCGTTAAAATGCTTTCTTATTAATGGGATCACATTAAAATCAGGGTCTATTTTGGCAAAGAAAACACCGTCCTGCATCTTTTCAAACCGAACGAAAGCCGTCATTCTGTGTCTTTCCCTGTCCACAGATTTACAAATCTTGGAAATTTTTAAAATATCCTCATCTGCATAATTTTGAAGAATATTTTCGTCAGGATGCTGAATAGATTGTTGTATAGCGGATAATATAAGTTTTTCAAGCTCAGTATCTTCGGATAAAAAAACTTTCAATAGCTGATGAATTCCGGCTTTCCCGATATTTTTTTCCAGCTTATTCAATACTCTTTCAGCTTTTTCATGTTGCGTAATCACCTCATGAATTTCTGCAAACATATTTTCATGAACGAATTTGTCCTTACTTACCATTTCAACATCCTGGTAGCGATATTCAAAAACCTCAAATACTGTTGTTAAAAGCCCGTCGAAACTTCCGTCATAAAGTAAGGTGGTCATTTTAATGAGAAAATTATTAATTATTTAACTGCTCTTATTCTAACGAAGTAAAAAATCTCTATATATAATTAAGATTCTTTACTATATATACTTCGTTCCATTTTGTATACATTTAAAAAAGTGATAATTGTTGGGAAAACTGATTATGAAACTTCGAAGAACTTCCGCCAATCAATAATTTTCTGAAGTTTTTATCTGTAAGATATTTCAGAAATGCATTTCCCGTGCTGAAATCAATAAAATATTTTGCTCTGTTTACTGCTGCACCTAGCTTTTTGAGATGATCCATAGTAAGAATCTGGAATCTTCTCGCGGCAACAATTTTTTGTGCGGTTTTTACTCCAATTCCGGGAATTCTTAGGATCATTTGATAATCAGCGGTTTGAAGATTGATCGGAAACTGATCTAAATGTCTTAAAGCCCAACCTAATTTCGGATCCACTTCCAAATCCAGAAACGGAATATTAGGATCTAAAATTTCTTCAGCTTTAAAACCATAAAACCGCATCAGCCAATCAGATTGGTATAAACGGTTTTCCCGAAGCATCGGCACTTCAGTAGTGAGTGAAGGCAGTCTTTTATCTTCCAAAACCGGAACATATCCTGAATAATAGACTCTTTTCAAGTTAAAATTCTTATAGAAATGATCGGCAACTTTAATAATCTGGAGGTCATTTTCATTGGTAGCGCCAACAATCATTTGGGTAGATTGTCCTGCCGGAACAAACTTCGGAACTTTTCTGAAAACTTTCTTTTCATCATTATACTGAGAAATTCCTTTCTGAATATAACGCATGGGCTGAAGCATGTCTTCACGATTCTTTTCCGGGGCTAAGAGTTTTAAGCCGCTTTCCGTAGGGATTTCAAGATTGACAGATAATCGGTCCGCGTATAAAGCTGCTTCCTGCATTAGCTCATCACTGGCTCCGGGAATAGATTTTAAATGAATATAACCATTAAAATTTTCTTCAAGACGTAGTTTTTTAGCGACTCTTACCAGGCGTTCCATTGTTGTATCGGCATTTTTAAAAATACCTGAGCTCAGGAACAATCCTTCAATATAATTTCTTCGATAAAAATTGATCGTAAGATCAACCACTTCTTCCACTGTAAAAGCTGCCCTTTTAATATCATTAGAACTTCTGGAAACACAATATGCACAGTCATAAATACAATGGTTCGTTAAAAGAATTTTAAGAAGAGAAACACATCGTCCGTCTTCTGTATAGGTATGACAGATCCCACTTACAGAACTGTCTCCTAAAGCTCCCTTCCTATTTTTACGGGTACCTCCGCTGGAAGAACAGGAAACATCATATTTCGCTGCATCAGCCAAGATTTCAAGTTTTTCTTTCAGACGGTCGAAGTTCATTTTTTAAACTTAAATATTAGTGTTCAGGTGGTATTTTTCATTCAAAAATAAATCCAAAATTGAGAAATGTCACTTTTTTTTAAAGAAAGTTACCAACAAAATAAAGCCCCAAAATCATTATATTTACACTTCATTAAAGTTATATGAAATCGCGAGCTTGCGATTTCGTATGACCTATAAAAAATAAACATATCATATGAATCATCAACCGATTGAAGGTTTTTCCAAGCTCACAAAACAAGGAAAAATCGACTGGCTCGTGAACGAATATCTTGGAGGAAACCAAGAGTATCAAGATATATTAAAACAATACTGGAACGATAATGCGGATCTTCAGAAGCTTCATGAAGAGTTCTCTGAAAATACGATTTCCAATTTTTACATGCCTTACGGAATTGCCCCCAACTTTTTAATTGATGGGAAATTATTTGCGCTTCCGATGGCTGTTGAAGAAAGTTCTGTGGTGGCGGCAGCTTCCAAAGCAGCCAAATTCTGGATCGATAAAGGTGGGTTTAAAACTACGATCATCAATAACGAAAAACTGGGGCATACCCATTTTATATTCAATGTGGAGTCCCATAAGCTCCTTCATTTTTTCAATTTCAGTTTAAAAAAGAAATTATTTGAAGCGACAGAAGATATCACGGCTAATATGAGAAAGCGCGGCGGTGGTATTTTAGATATTAAACTGGTGGATAAAACCTCAGAAATGCCTCATTATTACCAACTTAAAGCAAGTTTTGATACAGTAGACTCTATGGGGGCCAATTTTATCAATTCTTGTTTGGAGCAGTTTGGAAAAACCTTAAAGCAAGAGGTAGCGGTGAGTGAAGATTTTACCCAGGAAGAAAAAAATTCTTTACAAATTGTAATGAATATCCTTTCCAACTTTACCCCGGATTGTATTGTGCGTGCTGAAGTTTCCTGTAAAATAGAGGATTTAAAAGACGATAGCGGAATTTCTCCGGAAGAGTTTGCATGGAAATTCAAACAAGCCGTAAACATTGCAGAAATTGAACCTTTCCGTGCTACAACACATAATAAAGGAATTATGAATGGTGTGGATGCGGTAGTGATTGCTACTGGAAACGATTTCAGAGCAACAGAAGCCTGTGCTCATGCGTATGCTGCAAAAGACGGACAGTACAGATCGTTAACGCATTGTACTACAGATAATGATGTTTTCAGATTCTGGATTGATCTTCCTATCTCTGTAGGGGTAGTAGGAGGTTTAACCAATCTTCATCCCTTAGTAAAATTCTCCCTGGCTTTGCTTGGGAAGCCTTCTGCACAGGAATTGATGAGTATTCTTGCTGTTTCCGGTTTGGCACAAAACTTTGGAGCGATCCGTTCTTTAGTGACAACAGGAATTCAGAAAGGACATATGAAAATGCACCTGTTCAATATTCTGAACCAGATGGGAGCTACTGAAGCGGAAAAAGAGCATTTTGTAAATTACTTTAAAGATAAAACGGTAAGCCATCACGAGGTGATCAATGAACTTAACAGATTAAGAACTGAATAATGTTTGGAATTGTTTTATCTGCTTTTATGCTGCTGTTTGGTATCTTTCTGAAACTCACCAAGAATCCAGGTTTTGCTCAGAGTAAGAAATTCGCTTGGGTTTTTATCGCCGTTGGATTGCTGTCTTTAATATTTAAGATTGTCAATTATCAATAAATAATTCAGAATGAAGAAAATAATATCGTTATTCAGTGTAATTTTCCTTTTATCATCTGGTTCTGTTGCTGCTCAAAAATCTTCAAAGCAAAAATCTCAACCAAAAGTGCAAACCAGTCAAAAAGGAGATCCTAAAGCTGAAAAGTGGATCAAAGAAAATATAGAGAATCTCTATAACAATTTTGATGACCGTCCAATGACACAGGAGCAATATATGCAGAAACAATTGGTGTTTTTTACCCAGAAATATTTTGATTTTAAATCTGATGCAGCAAGTTTAAAATATGGACGTGATGGAATCACCATGGAGAAATTTTCAACAAAATGGAGTAAAGATTACCCAATGAAAGATGCACAATCTGATGAAATTTTTCTGTTCGGAAATTTAGATTCTGATACTATTGCAGTTTCCGATATCAGGTTTTTGAAAAAAGTTGATAATACATTATGGTATTCCCTTTTTATCAAAGACACCAAAAGCGATCATCAATTGCATAAAAAAGTTCTTTTGATTCCATTCGAAAATTCGTTCAGAATTGATGAAGTTCGAAATACTCAATAAATTTAATAATGAAAACAATTACTTTAGTTTTTGGCGCTGTTTACGGAATGGTATCCGTGATTTTAGGAGCATTTGGCGCACATGCATTTAAGAAGATTTTGTCTGTGGAAAGACTTGAAAGTTTTGAGACGGGGGTAAGATACCAAATGTATGCTGCTTTTTTTCTTCTGATTGTAGGGTATATCCTGAAATTTGAAACCGGATCTGAGAAATGGATTTCATGGCTAATGATCATTGGAACAGTTTTATTTTCAGCAAGTATCTATTTTCTTAGCTTCCAGGATTACTGGGGTGTAAATTTAAAATTTTTAGGACCTATTACTCCGCTTGGAGGTTTATTGATGATCTTAAGCTGGGGGATGCTTATCTTTTATTTTCTAAGAAAATAGTTTTCTATTCATGATCATGAGGTTTGTTTTTTTGATGTCCGTACTTATTCCTTTTATTTCATGGGGACAGCTGCCAAAAGTAAGTAATGGAAAGATGGAAAGGATTACCGATTTTACTTCTCACTATGTCCCATCCAGAAATGTGGATGTCTGGTTACCAGATGGATATTCAAAAAATAAAAAATATTCTGTGCTGTATATGCATGACGGACAGATGCTGTATGATCCTGAAATGACATGGAATCAACAGGCGTGGGATATTGATAACACCATAACTAAACTTCTTAAAGAAAAAGCGGTACAAAATGTTATTGTTGTAGGAATCTGGAATGATAAAAAATTAAGACATTCAGACTATTTCCCACAAAAACCTTTTAAAAACTTAACTCCATCACAGAAGGATACAATAAGGAGTCAACTCAGAAATGCGGGAAGATCCGAGAAAGAGTTCAGTCCTAATTCCGATAATTATTTGAAATTTATTGTAAAAGAACTAAAGCCTTATATTGATAAAAAATATTCTGTATACAAAGACAGAAAGCATACTTTTATCGCAGGCAGTAGCATGGGTGGCCTGATCTCACTTTATGCTATTTGTGAATACCCTGAGGTTTTCGGAGGTGCAGCATGTATTTCTACCCATTGGCCGGGAACATTTACGTTAAAGAATAATCCTTTTCCACAAGCCATGCTAACATATTTTGAAAGTCATATTCCGGATGCTCGTAATCATAAACTCTATTTTGATACAGGGGATAAGACCCTGGATGCACTGTATCCGGAAATACAGCAAAAAGCAGATAATATCATTAAAAAAGCAGGATTTTCTGAAAAACATTGGAAAACTCTATATTTTCCCGGCGAAGATCATAGTGAAAAAGCCTGGGCTAAAAGATTAGCCCAACCTTTAAGATTTCTGCTGAATGATTAGAAGGGTATTTCCTTGCTCTAAAATCCTGTTTATCGGTTTTCAATCTGGGAATTCATCCGAAGAATAAGGTTAATTTTGCTGACATGTTAAAAATCAAGTTTCTTAAACTTTAATTTTTGAATCAAGAATCTTGAACTTCCGTGTCTTTTTAGTAAATTTGTCAACCTTTAAATTTTAAAATAAAATAATAAAAATAATATGAATCTTCACGAGTATCAATCAAAAGAGATTTTATCAAAGTATGGAGTAGCTATCCAACGTGGTTTCGTTGCAAACAACGTAGACGAAGCTGTAGCAGCTGCTGAAAAACTGACTGCTGAAACCGGCGCTCAAGGTTGGGTAGTAAAAGCACAGATCCACGCAGGTGGACGTGGTAAAGGTGGTGGTGTAAAGTTTTCTCCGAACATGGACAAACTAAAAGAAAACGCACAGAACATCATCGGAATGCAGTTAATCACTCCGCAAACTTCTGCTGAAGGTAAAAAAGTAAACTCTGTTTTGGTTGCTGAGGATGTATATTATCCTGGAGAATCTGAAACTAAAGAATTCTATGTATCTATCCTTTTAGACAGAGCTCAGGGGAAAAATACAGTAGTATATTCTACAGAAGGTGGTATGGACATTGAGCACGTAGCTGAAGTGACTCCTCATTTAATCCACAAAGAAACTATTGATCCGGCTTTAGGATTACAAGGTTTCCAGGCTAGAAAAATTGCTTTCAACCTAGGTCTTGAAGGGAATGCTTTCAAAGAATTTACAAAATTCATCACGAATTTATATAATGCTTATGTTGGAATCGATGCTTCTTTATTCGAGATCAACCCGGTATTAAAAACTTCTGACAATAAAATCATTGCTGTTGATGCTAAAGTAACTTTGGATGATAACTCTTTATTCCGTCACAAAGATTTAGCTGAGCTAAGAGATACTAGAGAAGAAGATCCAATGGATGTTGAAGCTGGTGAAGCAGGTCTTAACTTCGTAAAATTAGACGGTAACGTTGCTTGTATGGTAAACGGAGCTGGTCTTGCGATGGCAACTATGGATATCATCAAATTATCAGGTGGTAATCCTGCTAACTTCCTAGACGTTGGTGGAACAGCTGATGCTCAAAGAGTTCAGACAGCTTTCGGAATCATCTTAAGAGATCCGAACGTAAAAGCTATTTTGATTAACATTTTCGGAGGTATCGTAAGATGTGACAGAGTTGCTCAAGGAGTTGTAGATGCTTACAAAGCTATGGGTAGCCTTCCGGTTCCATTGATCGTAAGATTACAAGGAACAAACGCTGTTGAAGCTAAAAAATTGATTGATGAGTCAGGTCTTCCTGTTCATTCTGCAATTACTTTAGAAGAAGCTGCAAACAAAGTAAAAGAAGTTTTAGCTTAAAGCCTGAAATTTTAAAATAAAATAGAAAACCGTTTCAAAAAATGAAACGGTTTTTCTTTTCTTGACCACATAAGGTTTTTGTCTTATTTATCCTGGTTTCCCAGTAACTCATTTCCTTCATTGGTAATACTTATACTTGTAGGGGTCTGAAGACGGATGCCATCTGCATCAAGCCTTTGCTTGATTTTTATAAATGTATCACTTTTAATTTTCACCATATTAGCTCCTATCGCAATCCAAAACTTTACCTGAATATTAAATGCCCCTTGTTTTAAATCTGTGAGAATAACTTCGGCAGCATCCAAACGGTCTGCATTTTCTATGCCTTTCACTACTTCCAAAATTCCTTTTTGGGCTTTCGTGATATCCTCATCTGCAGGAATTTCAAAATTAAGGATGATTCTGCGTTGTGGAGAATCTGTAATATTGGTAAATGGTGCATTGAAAATAACCTGATTGGGAATATATACTTTTTTCCCGTCATCAGTTATAATTTTTGTAGTAAGCAATCCAATTTCAAATACTGTTCCGGAATTGGTTCCAATGGTTACGTAATCACCTACTTTAAAAGCTTTATCAATTCCAATCAGCATTCCTGAGAATATGCTTGAAACCAGATCTTTCAGAGCTACCCCCGCAATAACCCCTGCAACTCCCAAACTTCCTATGAATTTCCAAAGAAAACCACTAAAGCCCATAATCTCCAGGGCGATAAATGTTCCCATCAACATAATAAGAAATCTGAAAACCCCTATTAAGGCTACCAGAGAGCTTTGTTTTTCACTTTTAGGAAAGAATTTGTGAAATAATTTTACAGCTAGTTGGCTTAGATACTTACTTGTTATCAGGAAAAGAGAGAAAACTAAAATCCCCACAATTAATTTGGGGGTAACTTCGGCAAATTTCACATACCAGTTTTCTAAAACTTTATATACAACATCAATGTAACTTAAACCATTTTTCTGCATGAACTTCTTTTTATGTTAAATATATAAATTTCTTAACAAAAATTTTGCCAGTCTCAAAAAGTCTACTAAATTTGTAGACTAGTAAAACAAAATATTATGTCTATTAAGCTAGGAGATACAGCACCCAATTTTCAGGCGGTTTCCACTGCCGGAGATATTGATTTTTATAATTATTTAGGAGATTCCTGGGGAATTCTATTTTCTCATCCGGCAGATTATACACCAGTATGCACTACCGAATTAGGCCTTACCTCGAAATTAAAGTCAGAGTTTGACCGAAGAGATACAAAAGTAATCGCTTTAAGTGTTGACGGTGTGGATGATCATCAAAACTGGATTAAAGATATCAATGAAACCCAGAACACAGATGTACAGTTTCCTATTATTGCTGATGAAGACAGAAGAATATCGGAATTGTATGACTTTATACATCCTAATGCTTCGGCAACTGCCACCGTTCGTTCTTTATTAATCATTGATCCTGACAAAAAGGTAAGATTGATTATTACTTATCCTGCATCTACAGGAAGAAATTTTGATGAAATCCTGAGAGTGCTGGATTCTTTACAGCTTGTAGACTCTCATAAGGTGGCCACTCCTGTCAATTGGAAAGAAGGAGACGATGTAATTATTCCGCCAACGGTTTCCACGGAAGAGGCCAGAAAGATATTTCCAAAAGGAGTCAGGGAAATCAAACCCTATCTAAGATATACGCCGCAACCTAATTTGTGATTTATTTGATTTTTTATAGTTTAGTTTTAATTTGTACGAAAACGCCCCGAAAATATTTTCGGGGCGCTTTCACTATATATGTAGAAGTGATTATTGTACCTCTTTGATTACCTGCTTAGCTTTTGAAGTCGGCAGATAAATACTGAAACCTAAATTGAATGTGATATTAGAGTTTAATCCTTCGCTACCAAATCCGGCTCTACCTTTATATTTTACCAAACCTTCCAAACCGATGTTCGGTGTAATAAAATAAGAATAACCAGGACCTGCACCAAAGTCTAAACCAGTGGTAGAATCTCCGTTTTCAACAGATCTTCCCCCGATTCCCACGTTTCCTTCAAGGAACCAACGTCCGTGATGTAAAAGGTTATCTACCCCTTTTTCTCCCGGAGATAAATAATAACGTCCCAAACCACCTACTCCATAAACAAATTCTGTAGGACTTCCGTTAGTAACTTTATTGATTCCTAAATCAACATATCCACCGATCGCCACATTATCTTCAATAAAATAGGCACCCTTTGGCTGTAATGCAATATTATATCCTCCTCCTGTATTTAGTCCAAAATTGCTGGAAATAAGACTACTTCCTACTAACCAGTTCCCTTTTTGAATCTGAGCATTCATTGTTGTAGCTAAACCTGCTACAGCTAATATTCCTGTTAAAATTAGTTTTTTCATAATTTATAATTTTAATATTGAATGTTTATCATTTGTCAAGCAGGTAAAAAACAATAAATGTGCCAGAACGCTCATGATTAGGCAAATTTTACAAAATAAATATCCATAGTGTGAAAAATAATATTTGATTATTTTTCATTTTTTCGTGCCCTTTTTAAAGAATTATATAAATAATAAAATAATTGAAACTATTAAGCCAGCAATAGTAAAAACCATTCCTCTTTTAAATGCTTTTGTTTTAGGATTAAACATCCAGAAACTTGAAATAACGAAGAAGAATAGAGAGATTCCAAAGAAAGTATTCAGTGGAGATAAAGTATCTTTAGATTGAGATTTATGCAACTTTGTCATTTTATCCAGGACAAAAGGCAGCTCTTTTTTGGCATATTTGGCCTCTCCGGTCGAACTATTGTAAGTTCCCTGTTTGAAATGCATGATATCACCTTCCGTTTTCTCAACTTCCAATCCTTTGATTTTTAATTCTTTGCCCAATTCTTTTTCAGAGAGGTTTTTAGCAACAGTTTTGTCATACTTTTTTTCTTTTTTCAAAAAATCAGTATCTCTGTAAACCAATAAAACCCCGCTTACAGCATATACAGCCATAATTCCGGCAAGAAAATATCCCAAATACCGGTGTGTAACTCTCATGAAGCTTCTGGTGTCTTTTATTTTATCCATATCTATAGTTTTGTTTTAAATTTTAAAAGTGGAAACTGCAAAAATGCAATTTCCACTTTATGAGAAAATTATTTATTTAATTCTTAAAGTTTATACGTTAAAGTGAAATAATAATTCCTTGGAGTAATAGGATTTACAGAGTAGTTTTCGTGAACATTATAATTCACTACATCAAATAAGTTGCCCACTTTCCCCTGGATAGAGAATTTCTTCCATTCGTAACCTAAAGAAAGAGCAACTGTTGTATAATCTTTCAGCTCAAAAACTCTGCTGACACCGTTTCTTGCGGCTAAACTGTTGGCTCCGGTTTTGGTATCATTCCAACCTGCTAAACGATCTCCAATGTAATAAGCACTTGCTCCAACTTTCAATCCTTTAACAAATTTCTGGAACGTATAGAATACGGATGCATTGGCAGTAGTTGCCGGAGTTCTTACTAATCTTTGTTTTTCAACATATCCGAAAGTATTCGGAGTATCAAGGTAAACTGAATTATTATAAGAGAACCCTCCAATGATGGAAAGACCTTCCATAGGATTACCCGTAATATCCAATTCTACACCACGGCTTCTCATTTTACCTGCAAATTCTTTAAAGAAAGAATCACTATTTGCACTTCCATTCGCTAAGAATGGGGCTGTTTGGTAATAATTATTATAAACAATCTGATATGCCGTTAGATTAACTGCAAGAGCATTATTCCAGAAATTCTTCTTTACACCTGCTTCATACTGATCAATAGTTGTTGGTTTTAAAGCCTGCAAGTAAATATCCTGCCCTGTGTTTTGAACGAATGAATTCGTATAGGTTGCAAATACGGATAAATTATCATTTGGCATAAAAATAAGCCCTGCTTTCGGTGAGAATGCTGTGTTTGAAATAGCCGTATTTTTCACCTCCACATCTCCTTCGCTATTCGCAAAAGTATTTTTCTTGTTAACCATTGTTTCCACGTAGGACCAACGTAGACCAGCAATTACTTTTAATTGTTTAGTAAGACTGATAAAATCTTGTGCGTATACTCCAAACCTTTGAGTAGGAATTCTGGTTCTGTCTTTTAAAGAAGCATTTGGGATAGCTCCGCTCGCCCATGTACTTGGGTCATCCATATAAATAAAACCGTTAGAAGTATTTCCATTAGTTCCATATTTTGTAGGATTGTTGTAGGTGTAGTTATTCTGAATACCATAGTCACCGTCTGTGCCAATCAATACTTTATGGTTGATACTTCCTGTATTGAACTCCCCGTTTACATTTACTTGCAATGACGTATAGTTTTGTTCGTTGAATGTCTTATTTAATGGACGATCCCATCTCAGACGGTTGTTATTATCATATGTCCATTGTACTCTCTCTGTAGAAAAATAATCTTTTGTATAGTTCTGGTAAGAAGCAACTGCATTCAAAGTCCATCTGTCACTGAATTGATGATTAAAAGTAACATTGGTAGAAACCTGCTGAACATTTTGATATTGCCAATCTGCACCCACGAAAGCATTTCTAGGCAATAAAGTATTAAGCTCATATGTTAAACCATCTTTTTGTGTAATAGATCCAATACCAAAGTCCGGAGTAAAATCATTTTTAAGATAATCTGCTTCAATAATTAACTGGGACTTTTCTCCGATATTGAATAAGAATGATGGATTGAAATAATATTTTTCGGATTGTACTACATCTCTGAAACTTTCCGCATATTCGTAGGCACCATTCACTCTGAACGCAATTTTATTCGTTAAAGGCCCGTAAATATCTACTGTCGGTTTATAAGAATTCCAACTTCCAGCATTCAATCCAATACTTCCGCCGAAATTGAATCTTGGTTTTTTTGTGACCATATTAATAACACCACCTGCCGCAGTATTTCCATAAAGCATAGCATTAGCTCCTTTCAATACTTCAACTCTTTCCAGACCACTTACTTCAGGGAATACACCGCTGTTGATTCTAGATCCGTTCTTGAAGATATTGTCATTTCCCAAAATAAAACCTCGACCTCCAAAACTATCCTGCGAATTTCCTCTGGATGAAGTAACGTACATTCCGTTTACATTCTGTATCACATCACTCAGCTGTTTTGCTTGTTGCTGCTCAATAATTTCATGAGTTACAATGGCAATCGGCTGTGGAGTTTCCATTACCGTAAGGTTAGATTTTGTGGATAGTGGCTTAGCTTTATTAGGATTACCCGTTTTGTGAAGATTAACGTCTTCAATGACCTGAATTCTAATGGTATCAGAATCTGGTGAATATTTCATCTGGGCACTTAGAGATAGAGATGTCACAAGAAATCCTAAGGAAATAAGTTGCTTTTTCATTCTACTTTATTTAGAGTGGTTTTAAATAAAGCGCAAAAGTAAGTATTATTTAGAATAATTAAAGATAAAATTTCTGATATTTATCATACTTAGCTTTTTAGCGTTCATTTTATACCGATATCATAAGAGTTGTAATGAAAATTTTAGGATATATTTGTTAAAAAAATAGATTATGCAATTGGTAAAAGTGGGCCTCTGTGCTTTTGGAATGAGTGGTAAAGTTTTTCATGCTCCTTTCCTGAAAGAGCATCCGGGATTTTTTATGTCGGCTGTAGTAGAAAGAAGTAAAAATGATTCAAAGGAAAAATATCCGGAAACAACTATTTATCGTTCAGTAAAGGAAATGCTTCAAAATGCCGATATAGAACTAGTAGTCGTAAATACACCTGTGCAGACCCATTTTGAATATGCAAAAATGGCTCTTGAAGCAGGGAAAAATGTTATTGTTGAAAAACCGTTTACAGTAGATGTCATTGAAGCAGAAGAACTGGTGAAATTAGCAGAAGAAAAAGGTCTTTTCGTAAGTGTTTATCAAAACAGGAGATTTGATCGTGATTTTCTTCAGGTCCAAAAAATTCTTAATGATGGCAAGTTGGGAACAATGAAGGAAGTGGAAATCCGGTTTGACAGATTCCGTACAGAGCCAAGTGGAAAACAACATAAAGAAAACCCGATTGAAGCAGGTTCCGGATCACTGCATGATCTTGGAGCTCATTTAGTGGACCAGGCAGTCCAATTATTTGGGTACCCTGAAAAATTGTTTGCAGATGTGTTTTCAATGAAAGGTAGCGAGTTCGCGAATGATTATTTTGAGATTCTCCTATACTATAGGGATAATTTAAGAGTCCGACTGAAATCTTCTGTGTTTAGCAAAGAGGCTCATTATGCTTATATACTCCATGGAAGCAAAGGAAGTTTCTTGCAAGAAAGATCGGATGATCAGGAAAATGAACTGGTTGCAGGCATTATTCCTGAATATGGTGAAAACTGGACTTTACCTTTAAAAGATGCAGATGGAATTTTAAACTTTTTAAATGCTAATTCGGAAACCGAAAGAGTATTAACCTCCAGCGAACCCGGAAATTATATGAATTATTACCAGGCAATCTATGAACATATCGTTTTTGGATATCCATTGCCTTCACCCGGAAAAGAGGTTGTGCAAAATATGAAAATCATTGATGCTGCTTTGGAAAGTGCAGCAGAAGAAAAAATTATAGATCTGAAATAAAGAGTATCGGCGGAGCCAAAGGCTCCGCCGATACTTTTTTTAAACTATGCTTCTCCCAAAATTTCCTGTAATTCCAGCCATCTCATTTCATGATTTTCCAGTTGTTCTGAAACTGTTTCCAGATCAGCAGAAAATTTGGCTACTTTTTCGTAATCAGTTTCATTATTGAGTAGACCGAGTATTTTTGATCGTTGTTCTTCCAGCTCCGGCATCTCTTTTTCAATGGCTTCCAACTCTCTTTGTTCCTTAAACGTAAGCTTTCGTTTTTTTGAATTGTTAGATTGAGAATTATTTGTAATAGGAGTATTTTCCTTTACAGTTTCTGTTTTTGAAGCTGTACTTTTCTCTAAAGCTTCCTCTCTGCTCTTGGCTTCCCTGTATTCAGAGAAGTTTCCTACAAAATCTTTGATTTTTCCATTTCCTTCAAATGCTAAAATATGATCCACGATTCTATCCATAAAATAGCGGTCGTGAGAAACAATAATCAAGGAGCCTTGAAACTGCTGCAAGAAATTTTCTAAAACGGTTAGGGTAGGAAGATCAAGATCATTCGTAGGTTCATCGAAGATCAGGAAATTAGGGTTTTGATAAAGGATATACATCAAGTGCAATCTTCTTTTTTCTCCTCCTGAAAGTTTGGAAATAGGTGAGTACTGCGTCTGATCGTCAAATAAAAACAGTCTTAAGAACTGAGAAGCAGAAAGACTTTTACCATTGGCTAAAGGATAGAATTCTGCAATTTCTTTAATAAAATCAATGACTCTCTCATCTTCTTTATATTGCAATCCTTTTTGAGAAAAGTAACCGAAAGAAATCGTTTCACCGGTTTCAATTTCCCCTTTATCAGCCTTTTCAAAACCTTGAATGATATTTAAAAGAGTAGATTTTCCCACGCCGTTTTTCCCGATAATACCTATTTTCTCTCCCCGTTGAAACTGATAGCTGAAATCCTTCAATAAAACCTTATCTCCGAAACTTTTATCAATATGTTTAAGTTCCAGAATTTTTTTACCGAGACGTTTCATTTCAAAGTCCAGTTCAAGACCTTGTTTTCTAGTGTCTGTTTTGGCTACTTTTTCAGTCTCGTAGAATGCATCAATTCTGCTTTTGGATTTAGTGGTTCTCGCTTTTGGCTGTCTGCGCATCCATTCCAACTCCTTTCTGTAAAGATTGTTGGCTTTATCAATGGTCGCGTTTAGATTTTCTTCACGAATCATCTTATTCTCAAGATAAACCGCATAAGAACCATTATGAACATATAGATTATTGTCCTCCATTTCCCAGATAATATCGCAAACACTATCCAGAAAATATCTGTCGTGAGTTACCAGTAATAAAGTAATCTTGGCTTTATTCAGATAATTTTCAAGCCATTCTACCATTTCTACATCCAAATGGTTGGTTGGCTCATCCATAATTAATAGAGTATGGCGGTGTTCTGCTCTGGTTTCAGTCAGGAGTTTGGCTAGGGCAACACGCTTGATCTGCCCTCCGGAAAGGGTGTCCATTTTAGCTTCCAGATTGGTAATTTTAAGCTGGGAAAGGATTTGCTTCATTTCATTTTCCAGATCCCATGCTTTGTGAACTTCCATTTCGGCCAATGCTTTTTCAATAAAGGCATTATCAGTAGAATGTAATGACTTGTGATAGTTTTTAAGGGCTTGGATAGGTTCTGAATCAAGGGTCATCATAAATTGATCAACAGTAAGATTCGGGTCATAATCAATCTCCTGGTCAAATAGTACCACCTGAATATCTTTGTTAATATTCACTGTTCCGCTGTCTGCAATTTCTTTACCCATTAAAATTTTAAGGAGAGTGGATTTTCCGCTTCCGTTTTTGGCTACAATGGCAATTTTGTCACCTTCATTGATATGGAAAGAGACATTTTCGAACAAAATTTTGATGCCATATGATTTGGTAAGGTTTTCGACGGAAACGTAATTCATTGGATATAAATAGTTTGATTTGAAACTTAAATTCAGCGGCAAAAATACGAAAATGTAACAAGAAAAATTTTAAATATACCTATTCTAAAACCCTATTCACATGATCACAAAATTACGTACTATATCGAAAGAAAGATATTGGGAATATTTTATTCTGGTGGCGCGCTTTTTACTAGCCATTACGTTTTTAAATTATGGTTATAGCAAATTGACAGATGACGGACAATTTGGGATTTCTGCCGGGGAAATGGCTACCCCGATTAAAGATTTATCCTTATTCCGGGTGATGTGGTATTTGTTTGATCACGAGCCTTTTAAGATAGTTATCGGGATTTTACAGATGATAACAGGTATTCTGCTGCTTTTTAACAGGACGGCTATTTTAGGAGTCATGTTCTTTATCCCGATTGCAGCTAATATTTTGTTGATGGATATCAGCTTTATGCCGGAAAGCTTGGCAATCCCATTTGCTAAAAGGTTTACTTTTTATTTTTTACTGTGCTTTTTGATTCTGTGGAATGACAGAGAAAGGATAAAAATAATGTGGAACGCAATGATCAAAAAAGTCTCTTTCAAACTGCAATTTCCAATATTATTATACCTGTTGATTCCTCTTTTTGCTTTAATGCTGGAATTTACACCAGCCATTCCGCAAATCATTTATGGAATTATTGCTGAACCCGATCAAACTCTTCATGATTTACAGAAAATATTTCAAATATTAGTTGGTTTTTTTAATAAATGAATAATTTTTCTATTAGAAAATTGAATTTTGATGGCTTTATAATGTTTTTTTAATGTAGATTTGATATACAAACTAAACACTAATACTATGTTACAATTCAATTTTCTGGCTATTTTAGTAGCTGCTTTGGTTCCGCTTATTATTGGGTTTATCTGGTATCATCCTAAAGTTGCAGGAACAGCCTGGATGAAAGCATCCGGAATGACGGAAGAAAAAATGAAAGGTGGCAATATGGCGATGATTTTTATTTTTACCCTTATTTTATCATTTTTTATCTCCTTTTTCATGCAGTTTCTCACGATACATCAGTTTGGGGCTTCCGGAATGATGGGTGGAGATGAATCTCATGCAACACCCTCTTATTTTACGTTCATGAAAGAGTATGGGATGGCTTACCGTTCTTTTGGCCATGGTGCTTTACATGGATTTTTGGCAGTGCTTTTTTTTGTTTTTCCCATATTTGCAATTAATGCTATGTTCGAAAGAAGATCATGGAAATATATCTTTATCAATGTAGCTTATTGGGCTATTACAATTACTATTATGGGGGGACTCATTTGTGGATGGTATGCCGCAGATGGTTTTCATTGGGTAACACAGAAATAAAATAATAATTTAATTGAACAAGGCTGCAAAAGTAGCCTTTTTTATGTCTTATACGTTTACAATATATAATAGTGTTTCCGGATTACCATTGAACTGGAATGCTGTGATTGGCAATCATAATATTATGCTGTCCAAAGAATATTTCAGTGCTCTGGAAAGCTCTGCTCCTGATAATATGAAATGTTATTATATGGGGTTTTTCAAAGAAGGTGAGCTAATCGGAGGCGCATTATTTCAATATCTGGATTTTCAGTATCATTCCACTTTTCAAAAAAATCAGGTTTGGTGCAGCATCAGAAACTTTTTTGCCAGAAAGTTGGGAAAAGATGTAATGATCCTGGGAAATAATATGCTTACCGGTCAGAACGGATTTTATTTTGATTCTTCAAAGATAACACTGGAACAGGTGATTCCTCTTCTGGATGAAGCCGTTGAGTATATGCAAAAAGAAAAAAAGAAAACGGCTTTGATTATCTACAAAGATTACCAATCCGGATTTATTAATTCTTTTCATGGAAAAAATCACCAAGATTATTTCCGATTTTCGGTGCAGCCTAATATGATGTTAAAGCTAAAGAAAAATTGGGTGGGTTTTGATGATTATCTTAATGCTTTTTCTACCAAATACAGGACCAGAGCGAAAACTGCGAAGAAGAAACTTCAGGGAATTGAAAAAAGAGAGCTGAATTTGGAAGCAGTTAGAAAATATCAGCCGGAAATGAATCTGCTGTATCAGAATGTGGCTGAAAATGCACCATTCAATACTTTTTTTCTTGCTCAGAATCATTTTGAAAAAATGAAAGAATACTTAGGTGAGAATCTGAAAATGTTCGGATACTTTTTCAATGAAAAGTTAATTGGTTTTTATACCTTGATTCTCAACAATAGCGATATTGATACCTATTTTCTAGGCTATGATAAAATTCTTCAGAAAGAAAAACAATTGTATCTGAATATGCTGCTGGATATTGTGGAATTCGGAATTGATCATCAGTTCAGCAGGATTATTTTCGGAAGAACAGCATTAGAAATAAAATCTACCATTGGAGCAGAACCCGTGGAAATCTTTGGATTGATAAAACATAATAACAGATTATTGAATCTTTATATGGAAAGAGTTTTTGTTTATTTAAATCCAAAAACAGAATGGATTCAGAGAAAGCCCTTCAAGTAAGATGTTTCTGTGACCAGAGGAGTGATATTTTAATAAATTTAACTAAATGAGCTTCAAATTTAATAAGACATTATGAGTTTTGCATGCAAGAAATAAAGATTTTTGTGTCAAATTTTTACCATGAAAAACTTTATTGCTTTATTTCTTTTACTTTCCGGAATATACGGTTATGCACAGGTGATTTCCGGGACAGTTTTTTCAAGTGAAGAAAATAAACCGATTCCTTATGTGAAAATAGGTGTTGAAAAAGAGACCTCCGGAACAATCTCTGATGAAAACGGTCAATTTTCCATTGATCTTTCCCAAGCAGATAAAACGCATAAAATAAGGATTGAAGTAGCGGGATTCGAGAATTATACAACATCTGTTTTAGATTTTATCAAGAATAATGATCAGAAAATATTCTTAAAAGAAAAAGTTAAAAATATACAGGAAGTAAAACTCACCCCTAAAAAATTCGTGGATAAAAACTGGGGTGTAAATACAAAGACTAAACATGTGTTATACTCTGTGAATCCGGAACTCCGTAGGGAAGATTTCCTGGGAGAAACAGCACTGGAATTTAATGCAAGTAAAAGATCAAAGATTAAAAATATTAATCTGAATGTTGCAAGCTATCAATCAGACAGGCCGGTTGTAATGCGTTATGTGATTTATAGTGAGAAAAATGGTTTTCCGGATCAGAATATTCTTGATGAAGAAATTACGGTGAAGCTTACCGAAGATATGATAAAATCCGGAACTTTTGTACTGGATGTGAATGATCGAAATATTTGGGTACAAGGAAAGTTTTTTATAGGAATTCAATTTCTAAAAGAGTTTGAAGGAAAGGTAACGATCAGTGCGGCTTTATTCAGGACAGGTTTTATCAGAAAATTTTATGGGAATTGGGAAAAAATGACATTAGCTGCTCCGGCTATAAATATTGATGTGAAAGTTGATAAAAATGGTAAAAATATAAAAGATGAAATGGAAGAGGATCAGCATGAAAAACTCTCTATGTTGACGCCGGACATCGCTCAATACAATGAAGAATCTGAAAATTCAGTATATGGCAAAAACGATTCCGCCGGAAAAGTACTGGAGCTGAAAGATGCGGAACTATATTATGAAGTTTACGGAGAAGGGCAACCTCTTGTTTTGCTTCATGGAAACGGGGGAAGCATTAAAGAATTTTATAAGCAGATCCCGGAACTTTCAAAACACTTTAAAATTATTGCCTTGGACACAAGAGCACAAGGAAAAAGTAAGGATCTTATTCAAAATAATCTTACCTATACAATATTTGCAGATGACCTAAAATCTTTAATGGATCATTTGGGCTTACATAAGGTAAACATTATGGGTTGGAGCGACGGAGGAAATACCGGACTGGAATTCAGTCTGAAATACCCTGAAAATCTTAATAAACTGATCATCATTGGAGCAAATGCTTTTCCGGAAGGAGTAGAAAAAAGCCTGTTGAACAATTTTAAATTAAAAGCGCAGGTTTTAAAGCTTGAAAACACACCAGACAAAATCAAGGAAGCCAGATTACTGACATTGATGCTTCATGAACCGGATATCAACAAAAAAGCATTAAACAAAATTACCAGCCCGGTTTTTGTAATTGCCGGGGAAAATGATGTCATCAAAAAAGAACATACAGAAATGTTGGCAAAAGAACTTAGAAATTCTAAGTTGAAGATCTATACAAATGCTTCTCATTACGTTCCATTCGAGGTTGCAGATGAACTTAACCGGGATGTCATAGATTTTCTAAAGAATTAATCCAGCGTCAATCTCTTTAAAGACCACGTGTTGCCATTGTAAATGTCCAGATCCACTTTGGTATTGATCCCATGTACGATCCCGTTTTCTGTAAACTGCCAGAAATCCCATTCATCATTAGGCGATGGAATAGGGACATCATTATAGTTAGCCAGCCAAAGCGGATAACCGTCGAATTCACCTTTTAAAAAATCCTTGTAGTAATGATAATAGGTATAAATGACTGGCTTTTCTCCATAAGCTTCCTCAACGATTTTACACCAAACTTTTAAATCCTCAATCAGTTTCTTATTGGTTTTCCGTTTAGGGATTTTTTCAATATCCAGAATAGGAGGGAGGTCACCACTTTCCAGCTTTACATTCTCCAGAAAATTATTGGCCTGGATTACAGGATCTTCATCAGCTCTGTAAAAATGATAGGCTCCGCGGATCAGCTCATGTTTTTTAGCCAGTTCCCAGAAATCATCAAAATGCTTATCTGCACTACGGTTTCCCATCGTTGCGCGCATGACCACAAATTCTAAAGGGATGGTTTTATTTCCGATGCTGAGGCTGTCCCATTTGATGTCTTCTCTATTCTGGTAATGGGAAATATCAAAGCCATAGGTTTTATCCAGATTGGAAGAAAGAATCTTTTGAATTCTCACCATTTCTTTTTCACTGTTATGAAGTTTCTTGTGGGTGAATTTATTGAAGTATAAAGCGTAATAATAACTGATAGACTGTTTCAGATATAATCCGGTCCCGATAAGAGCAATAATTAAAATCGCCAATACGACTTTTCGACGGAAAAAATAATTCTTTCGTCTGTTGCTATGGAGCTTTCTGGCAGTCTTTTTGGAGTACTTTTTTTTCGTCATAAAGTTTTGCAAAACTAACTTTTTACGATCTAAAATGCTAAATAAATTCAGTAAATTTGTGTAATATGGAAACACGCGAAAAAATTATTATCATAGGCGGTGGCTTTGCAGGATTACAGCTTGCAAAGACCTTAAACAATAAAAATAAAAAAGTGATTCTCCTGGATAGGGTGAATCATCATATGTTTCAGCCGCTTTTTTATCAGGTAGCGTGTGGAAGGATAGAACCTTCCAATATTTCATTCCCTTTCAGAAAAATCTTTCAGCAATCCAGGAATACACAATTCCGTTTGACGGAAGTAAAAGAGATTGATCCTGCTCATAATAAAGTAATTACCGATGAAGCTGAATTTACTTATGATAAATTGATCATTGCGACAGGGTGTAAAACCAATTTTTTCGGGAATAAAGATCTCGAAGGCAAAGCTTTTGCCATGAAAAACACCCAGGAAGCCATCAGTATCAGAAACCATGTCTTAATGACTTTTGAAAAACTGATCATTGAGAAAAGCCGTAGCGATGATGGAAACTGGAACATTGTTATTGTAGGAAGCGGGCCAACAGGTGTAGAGTTAGCCGGAGCATTTGCGGAAATGAAAAAAGAAATTCTTCCGAGGGATTATCCATATATGAACTTTAAGCATCTTAAAATTATACTGGTAAGCTCTACGGAAAAGCCTCTTGCTGTAATGAGCTCGGAAGCTCAGGAAAAATCCGAACAATATCTTAAGGAGCTTGGGGTGGATTTTTTAAGTGGAGAATACGTTACTGAATATGACGGAGATAAAGTATATATGAAGAGCGGAAAACAGATTCCTTCCAATAATGTAATTTGGGCTGCCGGAGTCACGGGAAATGTGGTTGAAGGTTTTCCGGAAGAAAAATTAATCAAGAACCGATATATTGTTGACAGGTATAATAAAGTAAAAGGGTATGATAATATTTTTGCAATAGGGGATATAGCGTCTATGGAAACCCCGAAATATCCACAGGGACATCCTCAAGTTGCTAATGTCGCTATAACGCAGGCAAAAAATTTAGGTAAAAATCTGCTGAAAAAAAACCTTAGCGAATGGAGTGAATATGAGTATCATGATAAAGGTTCTTTGGCTACTATCGGGAAGCATCGAGCTGTGGTAGATTTACCATTTTTTAAATTCCAAGGATTTTTAGCATGGTATTTCTGGATGTTTCTGCATTTAATGCTAATTTTGAGCGTGAGAAATAAGCTAGCGATTTTCTTTAACTGGATGTGGAGCTATTTTAACAAAGACTCCTCTCTGCGATTAATTATTTTACCTAATAAGAAAAACGGAACTTTACAATGAGAATTGATATCATAAGCGTACTGCCGGAACTGATGGAGAGCCCTTTTAAAACCTCTATTTTAAGAAGAGCAATGGATAAGGGATTGGCTGAAGTACATTTTCATCATCTAAGAGACTGGTCAACGAATAAACATAGACAAATTGATGACGAACCCTATGGTGGTGGAGCAGGAATGGTCATGATGGTGGAGCCTTTGGATAAATGCATTTCTGAACTTAAATCTCAGAGGAACTATGATGAGGTGATTTACCTTACACCGGATGGAATTACTTTGAATCAGAAAATTGCCAATACACTTTCTATAAAAAATAATCTGATTTTTCTGTGTGGTCACTACAAAGGGATCGATCAGCGCGTGAGAGATCTGCATATTACCAAAGAAATTTCAATCGGAGATTATGTTCTTACCGGTGGAGAATTAGCGGCATGTGTGCTTGCTGATAGTGTGATCAGGCTAATTCCAGGAGTTTTAAATGATGAGCAAAGTGCATTAACGGATAGTTTTCAGGATGATCTTTTATCACCTCCTATCTATACAAGACCTGAAAGCTATAAAGGTCTGGAAGTTCCTAAAGTTCTGCTAAGCGGTAATTTTGCTCAGATTGAAGAATGGCGTCATGAAGAAGCTGTAAGAATCACTAAGGAAAAACGGCCGGATTTACTTTAATACAGGATACACAAACTGAATTGCTCTGAATTTTGACGATATTTTTGGGATTATTTAGAATAAAAAGAGGAAATTAATCGTTATAATACTAATAACGGTTAATAATTATTGCGATATGTTATTTATTGCATTGTTTTTTTTCTTTGTTTTTTAATGTTCTATTTTTATTTTAAATTGAGTATTAATGGTACATATTTTGCAATGATTGAAAACTTTAATAATATATGGGCGAATTAATTGTTATTGTTTAGTTGATTGACTGTATTTTAAGTATAAAATTAATTTTAATATATTATAAATTAATTAATCATATTAAAAAAAAAATAATAAATTTACATTCTGAAATTAAGTGCCAAAATTTAAGAATACAAATGTGTGTTGATGGAGCTGTTCAGTTTTTACAATGTTGAAAATTTGTTTTTGCCGGACCCAAAACCAGTACATAAACTAGACCCTACCATTTCAGGGTTACGGAATTGGGACGAACGGAAATACAAGAATAAGCTTTTTAAGATCTCACACGTTTTCCAGTTGATGAAGGAGGAGAATGGTGTTTTACCATTTATAATTGGTTTATCCGAAGTTTCCGGAAGGAAAGTCTTGGAAGAGCTGGTAAAAATGGAACCTTTTAATTCAAATTATGGGATTGTTCATTACAACTCCATGGATGAAAGAAAGGTAGATGTGGCTATGCTATATGATAAAGAAAAGATAGAAGTGATGGACTCTGAGCCCATTTCCTTCTTCTTCGAGATTATAGATAAAAACACAGGGGATTACGACACAACTAGGGATGTACTCTATTCAAAAATAAAATATAAAGAAGAGATTATTAATGTCTTTATCGCGCACCTTCCCTCAAAGCGAGATAAAGATCCTAATAAGCCAAAACGATCCTTTATACTCGGAGAAATCCGTGAAAGAATTTTGAATATTGTAAATGCAGAAAACGAGCATGTGATTTTGTGTGGTGATTTTAACGAGAACCCAGATGATGAAAATTTAGTAAAGATTCTCTACGACGACGACCATAGAAAAGTATTGGAAAACCCTTTTCAGCAGTTGTTCTCTACAAGAAAATATTCTACTTTTCATTATAAATCTGGATTGTTATTTGATCAGATTCTATTATCAAAATCCTTTTTTGAAAATAGAGGTCTGGTATTTCAGAATGCGCAAGTATTTAATTCTGAAAAAATTAGCAGTCGAGACAGAAGATTCGAAGGTCGCCCTTTTCGGACCTTTGCAGGTACCCGATATTTGGGAGGCTATAGCGATCATTTTCCGGTTTTTGTACAATTTGAATGCTTATAGTAAAAACATGAATAAAAAAAGTAGAAAATGAAAAATTCAAGTACCACAAGTTATCATTTAGATTCCATTGACAAAGAGATTATCTATATGTTGATGGACAACGCTAAGACATCTTTAGCGCACATTTCAAAAAACGTCGGAATTTCAACTACAGCAGTACACCAGAGAATTAAAAAACTGGAACATGCCGGAGTTATTGAAAATTCAATTTCATTCTTGAATCCAAAGAAAATTGGTTACAAAGTTACTTCTTATATAGGAGTGTTTCTGGATCAGCCGAGCCATTATCCGGATGTGGTAAAATCTTTAAAAGACATTAATGAAGTAGTGGAAGCGCATTACACTACAGGTAATTACACCATCTTTTTAAAGGTGCTATGTAAGGATAATGATCATTTGATGCAGATTCTCAGCAAACTTCAAAAGCTAAAAGGAGTAACGAGAACAGAAACTTTCATATCTTTGGAACAAGGAATTAACAGACAATTGAAAGTATAAGAGTTATGAATATTGCTCAGTATTTGGATTCAACTTATTTGAAAACACCCTCACAATCGGGGATTTCAGAAGAAGAAACTTTACAGAAAGATAAAGATCTTGCACAGGAAGCCATAGACAATGAGATTTTTGCCGTAATGATCCGCCCGGAGTATGTATCCGAGATTAAAAAATATCTTCAGGAAAGGAATTCAAATGTGGTAGTAGGTACGGTGATAGGATTTCACGAAGGAACGTATTCTATCGATGAAAAACTGGCCGAAGCCTCCAAAGCAATCCAAGACGGAGCAGACGAATTGGATTTTGTTATTAATTATAATGCTTATCTTAAAGGAAATAAAGAACAGGTAAAAGAAGAGTTCGTACAATGTACACAACTATGTCTTACCCATCATAAAGTTGCCAAATGGATTATTGAAATTGCAGCTTTAACCGATGAACAGATTGCTGATCTTACTGGACATATTTCTGCCTGGGCAGAAGAGAATTTTTCCGAAAAAGACTTATCCCATATCTTCGTCAAATCATCAACAGGTTTTTTTGAAACTACAGGAGGAAAGCCCAATGGCGCTACTTTTGAAGGAATAAAAATTATGCTTGACCATGCAGGAAAACTGCCTGTAAAAGCAGCCGGAGGAGTGAGAACTCCAGAAGATGCAGAAAAAATGATCAATATGGGAGTAAAAAGAATTGGAACATCTTCAGCATTAGCTTTAATTAAAAATCAATCGGCTTCAGAAGAATATTAAATAAATACTCTTGAATAATAAAAAAGAACCATCGAAATCAGCCGATGGTTCTTTTTTATGCTTGTTGGTATTCTGCGTAGAATTCTTGGGTTTCTTTGATCAGAGCATCCATTTCTTCTAAAGTGAAAACTTCCAGGAATTTCTTTCTGAAATCCTTGAAGTGCGGGATTCCACGGAAATAATTGCTATAATGCTGTCTCATTTCAACCAAACCTAATCTTTCACCTTTCCATTCAGCACTCCATTCAGCATGCTGACGAACAGCTAATAACCTGTCTGAAATGGTAGGCGCCGGAAGATGTTCTCCAGTAGCAAAAAAATGTTTGATTTCATTGAAAATCCATGGATATCCGATAGCGGCACGACCGATCATGATTCCGTCGCAGGCATATTTTTGTTTGTATTCCAATGCTTTTTCTGGAGAATCTACATCCCCATTTCCGAAGATTGGGATCTCAATATTGGGATTCTGCTTAATTCTTGAAATATGTTCCCAATCTGCTTCTCCTTTATACATTTGCGCACGGGTTCTTGCGTGGATTGTTAAAGCTTTGATTCCTGTTTCCTGTAAACGTTCTGCCACTTCATCAATATTAATGGAAGTACTGTCCCATCCTAAACGGGTTTTTACGGTTACAGGTAAATGCGTGGAGCTTACTACAGCCTTTGTAAGGCGGACCATCAGATCAATATCTTTTAATACTCCGGCTCCAGCTCCTTTGCAAACCACCTTTTTCACCGGACAGCCAAAATTGATGTCTACCAAATCTGGATTTACGGTTTCTACAATTCTTGCGGACATAGCCATTGCCTCTTCATCACCTCCGAAAATCTGGATTCCAACAGGTCTTTCATAATCAAAAATATCTAATTTTTTTCGGCTTTTGATAGCATCACGAATCAAGCCTTCGGAAGAAATAAATTCCGAATACATCAGATCTGCCCCATGCATTTTGCATAGGCGTCTGAATGGGGGATCACTTACATCTTCCATCGGAGCCAGCAAAAGCGGAAATTCCGGCAGTTCTATGTTGCCTATTTTTGTCATGGCGCAAATTTACGAATTTTCTAACTTTCTATCAGACTGATATTATCTATTAGAATAAATGATGAATGATTGACTCTAACTTTGACAGGAATTAACTTTAATGATCAGCTAGAAACTAGCCTTCACCTGCATACTTCCGATATGAATGGTTCTATCCCCTGAGTTTCTCCCTTCATAATTTAAGTTCAATTGTAAGAAAGAATTAATAGCTTGCTGTATGAAGACACTCCAAACTTGGTTTTTCCCTGGCTTCAGCCCGTCAAGCATCTGGTTTCCTACAATGCTAAAGTTATTTCCGGTAAAATCATTATTAATGAATGAGAAGTTCCCGCGGATAGAAGTTTTCCTACGTTCCCATTGAATGGTTCCTGTAATATCAAATGCTTTCAGGAATTCTTCACCATCAACTCTTTGTTTTTGACGGTAAGCAGAAGAAAGTTCAGCCTGGATGGCATCTGTGAATTTATAAGTAGCTTTAGGTTTCGTTTCAAAATTACTCAAACGGTAATCACGGGTCTGGAACAATTGAGATGAATTCCGAATATCATGTACAGAATTCTCCCAGTCTATTCTGAACTCCTTATTGAACCAATATCCGATATTCAGAAAATGGGAAGTCTGCTCCCTTTCTTCATTACTGAAATTGGCATTGATGAGGTTGTCGTTAGAAATAAAACGATAATTTCCATTCCAACCTGATTTTTCAGTAGGACTGAACTGAACTGAGGTTAAAATATTCTGGTTTTTAAGGATCTGATCTTCATTTTTTTCGAAAGGATTCAATACCAGAACTTTATCTTTTTTATAGAAAGAGTTTTGGGAATTTAAAGAGATATTGAAATTCCAACGCTTTAAAAAAGAATTCTCAGAATTGAAAATGATCGATGGGTTCACAAATAATGCCAACTGGAGCTTGTTTTTATTGGATGGAAGGTATCTTACAGAGTTGGTGTAAATTCTTATATATTGAGCCAAATCCGAATATTCTGCAATCTCAAATTCGTCAAGCTGCTGAATTCCATCTCCGTTATAATCCGTCCATTTATAAATTCCTTGCCCATCCGTTACCTTTATATATTGAAATTCTCTTTGAGCTTCCTGTCCGTTCCCCAGCTCATAAAATGCCTGTAAACGCATTCCGTTTCGGAAAAGCTGCTGGTTGTAAAGAATGTTTCCTACCACAAAATCATTATTTCTGGTCATATCAGCATCTGCATTCTGATAAAAGAATTTTCTATAATGCAATAAAGCATTCAGGGTGGTTCGCTCCGTTTTAATAATCTGGCTTTCAGCCATGATTCCTAAAATATTGTTCATATTTTGCAATCGGTTATCACGTACGGAATCGTTGTCCCTCATATAGATCTTCGTCAATAATTTGGTTCTCGTACTGTCGCCAATTTTCTTCTGTACAAAAATTTCTTTCCAGCTGAAACTGGTTACATCCATGAGTTGGGTATCATTGTACTTCTTTTCATTATGCTCCATACTTCCTCCAATGGCCCAGCTTCCTTTTTTACCCACATATTCAGTAGAAGCTCCACCTCTTATGAATTTGGTATCCTGAAGCGTTGCATTAGTGCTTAGGTAAGAAAGATTTCCTTTTGTGAAGAATTTTCCGGTAATCCAGCCAAAATCCAGATCGTTTTTAATTCCTTTATAAGAATCACGCTCATCAAGGTAATTGATACGGTAGTTCAAAGTAGATTTATTGTTCCATTTATTTAAGAAACTGAAAATAAACCTGTTTTGAGTTCTTCCACTGAATTCCTGAGTTAAGTTGAAATCCCTGGAGAATTCCACATCATTGATCCTGTCTAAAATATGAAACTGCTTATCTATGTACTGATACTCAAAACTTGGAGTACCTTTCCAATTATTTTTGGTGAAAGTCTTATTCCCGAAAATACGTCCGGCATAGCCTATATTTTGTTGTGAATCTCTGGAAGAAAATAAATTGACGTCATAATTACTTAAAGAGAAATCTGCACCTATCTTTCCTTCTTTTAACAGGAATTCGGAATTTACTGAATAAACCTGAGATTTTTGAGGAGAAGGAAGCTTTCTTACAGCTCTGTAGTCACCCATATTGGGTCCTACATAGGCAAAAACACGTCCGTTGTTAGTAGTTTGTGTAATTTTGTAATCCCCCTGATTGGCTCCAAAATAAGTGTAAGAAACCTGATAAAGAGTTTCATTAGGATCTGTGGAGAATTCATAATAATTTCCATTAGGATTCTGAATAAGGCGGTATAAGATTTTGTTTACATCATATTCCGTAACTACTCCGGAAGGTGCGTACATTAGATTAGGATCATTTCCTGCATTTGCCAAAATCTGTTCATCTTCAGGAGAAAGGTTAAGGGACAATGGAGCATTTTTATTATCATTCTCCATAAACCAGTTCAAACCTAATCTTAGCTTTTCTCTTTTATGTTCAACCTTTCCTGTAAACAAATACCTCGAGTAATTTCTATTGGTATAGTTATAAGAGATGGTGATAAAGTTCTGTTGAAAAATAGGACGGAAACTGGTAAAAGTAACTTCGCCCGTATTATAATTAATGATGTAATCCTGATTTTCACCGCGCTTCATTAAAATACCATCTATGAAAACCTGCTCCGATCCGGAAATAAGAGTGATGAATTGTTCTCCATTTTTACCCGTGAGACGATAAGGTCCCTGGTTTCCTTCAACTCCTTGAAAACGCACTCTGTGGAATTCACTTCGCGCAACACCCATAGAAACATCAACAAAGGTTTTGTTATCTTTCCCAAATTCCGTCTGGAATTCCAATCCCATACTTCGACGCTGATATTTGGCAAAATAATTTTTCGCTTCCACAAGATCCAGATGTCCGGCTCTCAGGATAGATTTATCCTTAATATTAAGCTGCATATAGATCTTGTCAAACTCTTCTAAGGTTTGAGTATATCCATCTGCCTGAATAGGCAAATTATGATCTGATATACTTGCCAGGATTGTTACATCTTTAGAAAGCCTCCCGGAGATCTGCAGATCCATGGAGCTTTGTACAGACTGCCCCTGATTATTACCAAAGGTGATCCCCCGGATAATAGAACCTTTTGAATTAAGCTCTCCTAAAAATCTTTTTTTATCATTTTTAGCCAGAACGGCTTCATCAACGATGATTTTGTTATTGGTTTTTACAAAATCAAGAGTGTCTTTGGCAAAAATATCCTGCTCAAGTTTGGCTGCTATAATGCTATCTTTTCTGAGAGCAAATATACTATCTCTCTTAAAAGTGAAAAGAGTATCAATTTTTATTGTATCTTTATCTTTAGGAAGGTTTGGATTTTTCCACGTGAATATTTGCGCATTACCCGAAAATATGCCCATGAAAAGAAACACGAATATTAGAAGATAATTTCGCAAGCCCTCTATAAATAATTGGTAAAAATAACTAAAAATTGTTAATAGTAATGGTTTTAGGATTATTAACAGAAAATTAACCCGATTATTGTTTTGAATTAAAAAATAGACGTAATTTTGTCAGGTAAATTAATAATATCAAAAAAAATAGATTATGAAAAAGTTTTATTCACTTTTTGCAACGGTAATAATAAGCGTTGCTGCTTTTGCGCAAACAACAATTACTCAATGGAATTTTGATGCAAGTAGTATAAGTGCTACTACAGGGACCGGGACTCTTGCCTACATTGGTGGAGTAACTGAAAACACTTCGACTCCTTATCCACAAGGAAATCCTACGTCAGGAAAGTCTCATTCAACTATTAATTATCCTGCTCAGGGAACTGCATCAGGAACTGCGGGAGTTAGATTCTCTGTTAGTACGGTAGGATATTCTAATATATCAATTTCTTTAGATCTTTATGGATCAAATACTGCTTCTAAATATGCGCAGGTACAATATACTACTGATGGTTCTACTTGGGTGAATGCAACAGCTTCTCCATCTACAATTGCCGGAAGTTGGTCAACTGTTACAGCAACTATGCCTGCAGCTGCTAATAATAATGCAAACTTTGCCGTTAGAGTAGTATCTGTTTTTGATCCTGCGAACGGGGTAACTTATTCACCAATTGGAACTTCTAGTAGTTATGCAATAGGTGGTGCTCTTAGATTTGATAATGTTACAGTAAGCTCCAATTCTTCTCTAGCAGTTTCTGACATCAAAAACGTAAAAGGAAACTTCATTAAAAATACTTTTGTTCAGGATGATGAGATCGTTTTCGGTTCTCAGGTGAAAGATGTTAAGATTTATAACATGTTCGGACAGGTTGTAAAAACTTCTGCAAAAGATTCTACGATCTTAAACGTTGCTGAATTAACAAAAGGAAACTATATTGTTACAGGTACAGTAAATAACCAGCCGGTTTCTCAGAAAATCTTAAAAGATTAATTCTTTAAAGCATACAATAAAAAAATCAGGCATTCGCAGAATGCCTGATTTTTTTTATTTCGTTTAATACCAACCTCTTCTCGCTGCATTGATAACAGCTCCTAGATTTAAAACCAGTGTATATCGTATTCGTTTGGCATAATCTTTAAAAGAAGGTTCAAAACCTAAGGAAGACTGGATAGGGAAGTAGACTTCGAGGAAATCAGGAATTACTCTTACTTTTATACCACTGTCCCAAATAAATTGAGTGGAAGCATTTTTATTCTTATACATTCCAACATCAGCATAGACGTGGAAGATTTTCCATACACTGGAATCCACATTAAAAGAAGTAATCCATTGATTGACGGTTCCCGGAATAAAAGATTTAAAACCCCCATCAGCCAAAATATACTGTTGAGATAGGATTCCGCCAGTAGCACTTTCCCCCAAAAGATTGTAAGAGAAAGCATAATTGGAAACCCTTGAAATTCCATAATTAAAAGTATTATTCCTGGCTTCGTTTCTCAAGAAATATCCGGCGAATAATCTTAAACTTAATTTTTGTTTCGGGGCAAATTCCCATCGGTAAAATCCTTCTGCAGTAATTTTATTAAAATCTTCCATCCATTGGGTACTTACGCTCAGGCTTTTTTCGTGGATCATCTGATTGTCCGTATATCCATATCCAATGCTCCAGAGATTATATTTGTCATAATCCTTTTTAGCAATCATAGCAGGACTTAAATCCCTTTCAAGAAAATTATAAGAAATTCCGATCCCTCTGCTTACCGTACTTCTCGGATTTTTTCTAAAGTTGATATTGGAGAAAATAGATGCTTTTCTATAAGCGAGATCATAGTCATAATGAAAATAAGAACCCGTAACCCCAAATGTTAAGCTTCTGATAATACTTTCTGCTGGTAAGAATGAATAAGAAACTGTACCGGAACCTGTAAGCTTTCCTGTACCGGAACTGTACATCGGAGTAATGGAATACAGAAATTTCTGATCAAAAAATGATTGATTCTTGAAATTGATCCCAAACAAAAACTTATCATAAGTATTATTAAAGCGTACTCTTGGATTCAGGTAGATTTCATTGAATTCCGGATTGGGAATATCTTTTATAAGCTTTATTTTGATTTTTTTCATATTGGAAAAAAATCCTTTGGCATATAAAAAATTGTCGCGGTAATTGGATTCCGGGAAAATATAATCGTCATTGAGAGTAATTTTATAGGTATCCAAAGCGGGTATAGGAACGGTCATTTTTCTTTCCCCTTCCTTGGTTTCTATCCAATAGCTTTGTTTATCTTCATCTTTGGCTTGGGTTTCCAGTTTTACAGGAATCACATTTTCTGTGTTTTTGTATATTTTCACATTGAGAGAATCTCCTTCTTTTTTAAACTTTCGCAATTTAAAATTTACCCTGTTTTTCTGATTAAGGAAGCCGGAAAGGTAATTCGCGGATGGATCTTTTTCAGCAAGCTCTTGAAGGAAGTCTCTGGGTTTTACAGGATGATGGGTATTTCTATCAATATATTGTTGTAAAAGCTGCTCAAAATTTTCAGTACCCATTTTATCTGCAGTATAATTGAAAAGTGTTCCTGTTTCAAAACTGCTGATCGCCATATCATTAAAGTTGCTTAAGGCAGCAAACTTTTCATCAATCTTCTGGTCAAGATTCTGAGACATGATATACTGATAGGCTAATCCATAACGATCCAAAAGCTTTACCTCAGAAGCATGAAAAAGCTTTAAAGGCTTAACTCCAAAAATTTTAGTTTCAGGAAGTTTACCAAGCAACAAAGCATTACTATAGAACTTTTTTAAATATTGTATTTCCAGGTATGACTTTAACCCATTTTTGAACCAGTGGTCATCTTGTTTATCAGCAATGATCTTTTCATCCAGGATTTTTTTTGTAATAATTCCAAAATAATCCTGGTCTGTTTTTTCAGCATCACTGAACAATTGAAATTTAAATTTCCAGAATTTAATGTCATTATTCCCGAAGAAATCCTCTTTCCCCCTGAATTTATCGGAGATAAAAATTTTCTTGGGAATAGAACCTAACTTTTCCTGAAGGAATTTTAAATGTAAAGGAAGATAGAACTCCAGATTTTGTTTTTCATCAGGTTTTAAATTATACCCGAATTTTATTTCCGTATCTATTCCTTCAGTTTTAACCTTTATAGAAGGATATTCATGTTGGGAAACGATAAACTCCGGATCGGAATCCAAATATCCTTTAAAAGAATTCATTTGAATTTGAGGAAGGTTACTTTCAATATAATAATTAACCGGAAGATCAAAATTGATCGTCCAATATGTGTTGAAATTCACGGATTCTTCAATATCGTGATAATTTCTTTTGGAAATATTGTCCGGATCGAAATGATCCGGAACAATAAAGAAATATTTTAAGGCTACATTTTTATCAGAGATTCCGTAGTCGGTAAATTTACTATCGGGAAGCTGGATCTGATACTGCAGTTGTAATTGTATACTTTCACCAGGTTGTAACGGACTGGCTAAAGGAATAAAAAGATTCTCATCAGAAGTTTTATTGGTGGGTAAAAGCTCTTGATCTCCGCTCTTGATGTTTAATGACAGAAGATTTCCAAGCTGATCCTGTTTTGCAAAATGGAGATCATTATTTCTGTCCTCAAGCTTGCGGTACACCAAAGAAGTTCCTCTTTTCTTATAAGCGGACACCCAGCTTAATAATTTGATCGTTTTTAAATCTTTTTCAGAATGGTTATAATAAACGAGCTCCTGATTTACAGATAGTGTTTTCTTGTCCGGAGACAATTTCGCTTCAATATAAATGCTGTCATTTTGGGCAGCAACTTCAGCAACACCGGCAAACAAAATAAGACAAATACTAATAACCTTTTTCAAACGTCTGTGATAAAGTTCAAATATAAACTTATTTTGATTATAGTCTGTAAGTTTTTAACTCTGAATTACTTTTTTTTCCAAAGAATTAACATACGCTTTCCAACCTTCATTTTTATAGGTGATGGCAGCTTCTTCAGCATTAGCCGCTTTATAAATTCCTCTTCCTACAATGATGAAATCTGTGTGAAGATTTTTGAAAACATGTTCCGGAGTATTATACTGCTGTCCTTTTCCGTCGCCGGAATCTGCAAGGTTTACTCCAGGTGTAAACAATAAGATTTCATCCGGAAGCTGGTTTTGAGATACCCCGCCGATAACATTAGGATGAGATAAAGCTATTTTAAGGGCTTCCTCACGATAATCATTCGTTGTTAAAGTTCCTTTGGAAGACATTCCGATGATTGCTACAACACCTACATTGTTAAAGCAGTCCAACGATTCAAATCCCCCGATTACCTGAGAGGTTACAAAATCAGCCCAGTCTGTAATTTTGAAAACTCCGCTAGTGAACTGAAGCTCCTGTGTGTTACCAATATCGGCAAATTTTCTGTCTTCCATCAATAAGAACTGATGTTTGGCAGCCAGTGCCTTCAATGGAACGATTGTTTTTTCGTATTCGAAATCGGAAATAATGTCGATATGGGTTTTTAAGGCAATAATATGCGGACCGACTTTTTCAGCCAGCTCTAATAATTCCTGGGTAGTCGTAACATCAGCTGAAGCAATAAGATTGGATTGTTTTGCCAAAGCCGTTTCCAATAATTTTTTAGAAACCGAATGTTGAGCGTTTTTCAGTTTTTGCTCATAAGAACATCTTGTCTTCTCTTCAAACTGAATATGATTTCCCTGAAGGAAGTCCTGAATTCTTTTCACCTCATCATCAGTCAGTTCACCATTCTCTTGTAGAATCCCACAAACTTCAGAAATATTGAAAAGAGTATGAACTCTGTATCCTTTACTTTCTAAAAGTTGTTTTCCTCCTTGCTCTCTGTCAAGCACTACAACAATATCAGAAACTTTAATATCTTCCTGCTCAATTTCAGCAATGGTTTCTACCAAAGATTTTCCGGAAGTAATAACGTCTTCTACCAAAAGACAGTTTTGCCCTTTCTGGTAAATTCCCTCGATCATCTTTTTAGTTCCGTAGCTTTTTGCCTCTTTTCTTTTAATGATCAGCGGAATATAACTTTCCAGGGACATCGCTGTAGCCATGGGAAGGGCTGCATAAGGAACTCCGCAGATTAAGTCGAAATTATCCAGCGGAAGCATTTCCAATAGATAATTAGCAAGGTTTTTTAAAATTTTAGGGTCTGAAGCTAAAGGTCTTAGGTCTACATAAAACGGACTTTCGATGCCGCTTTTCAGGGTGAATCTCCCGAATTTAATGATTCCCAGTTTGTAGCACTCTAAAAAGAATTCTTTTTTACTTTCCATTATTTTTTATTAGATATTGCAAATTTAATGATTTGAAATAAGGCTTAAAAATTTATGATGAATTTCTAAAAAAAAGCCATCCCGATCATGGAATGGCTAGAAGAATATTATTTGTTAATTACTCTACAATTTCAGCGTCGATTACTTTAGTATCACCGTCCTTATATTTTTTTTCGGCCTCCCAAAGCAAGAATTTATCAACTTCTTTGATCAACTTAGGGATGGCAAGAGATAAAATGGCCAGATCATCCATTACACCTAATACAGGTAATGCAAAATCAGGAAGCAGGTCAATAGGAGAGATCACATATAAAAGTCCTAATAGAGGCAGAATGATATCTACAGATTTCATAGGATAAAGTCCTTTTCTCCATAGTTTGACCATCCTGAAAATATCAGGGATTTTTTTCACGAAACCTTTATGGTTGATCGCTTCTTTAGCCAGGTTTAGTTTTGAATACTTCATTTTGTGTTTAGTTTTAATAAATGATTTTCCAACTCTACAAAATTCTCAAATTCTGTACCAAATCTGTTATAAAATTTAGTTAAAAAATTATTTAACAATATTATCAATAAATTGATGCACAGATTCTGTATTCCAGTCTCTGTAGGCATCTTCTTTAATGATGATTCTTCCGGTTTTATCCAGAAGGAAAGTGGTAGGGAACACTTTTGGCAACAACTTTTCTGAGATAGGGCTTTGAGCAATATAAACCGGAACCGTGTATTTGTTTTCCTGTAAAAATTTTCTCACCGCAGCCTCTTCATCATTCATGGCGATCAGAACAAAGTCTACGTTTCCTTTTCTGGTATCATACAATTTCTGAATACTTGGCCATTCTTTTCTGCATGGAGGACACCACGTTCCCCAAAAATTCAGGAAAATAGGTTTATCCTTTAGGTTTTTAAGATTGGTACTCGGAACATTGATCCCCTGAAGATCTATATCATAGTCTTCTTCACTTACGGTCACTGCATTTTCAATCGTGGCAATCGGGAAAAACTGATTTCTCAGAAAATCCTTTACTCCCGGTACCAATGCAATGATTCCGATAATGACGATCAATACAATATAAATTATATTTTTTTTCATAATAATTCTACAATTTCCTGGATGGCGTCTTTACCTCTGTTTTTAGCATAATAAATCTGGAGATCGTTATAAAACTGCTCTCTAGGATAAGCTTCGGGATCGGCCTTGAATTTCATTAATAATTCTTTACCGAACTTCGGACGTGGCCCCCACGAATTCTTTACATTGAAATCGTTATCTAAAATAAGAACCTTTGGGATAGATTGTGTTCCGTCCGTTAAAAACTGATTAATAAGACTCGTATCGCTGTCTCTAAGAAAGATTTTTACTTCGTTGCGTCCTTCAAAAAATTTAACTAAAGCTGGAACTGTTGCACTTGCATCGCCACACCAAGCTTCGGAAATGATCAGGATTTTTCCGTCGAAGTTTTTGGCATTCAGTAGATTGAGCTGCTCTTCGTCAGGCACATACTTTTTTAAAGTCCTGTCTATTCTCTGAAGACCTAATTCATAATATTGTTTATAATCTGCCTCCTGTTGATTAGAAGGGGTTTCAAGTCTTTGTTTTGCAATCTGGATGTATTCTTCAAAAGTGATTGCTTTATCCCAGTAATTTTTCATTACTACAATATGATATTTAAAAATTATTGATATTTCTTGTTTTATTAATCAAAAACAGATCCGCCAACACAAAAGCGGCAAGGCTTTCCACTACAGGGACGGCCCTTGGCAATACACACGGATCATGTCTTCCCTTTCCTTCCACAATTACAGGATTACCTTCCCGGTCTACACTTTCCTGAGGTCTTAAAATAGTCGCTACAGGTTTAAAAGCTACCCTGAAATAAATATCCATTCCATTGGAAATTCCGCCCTGGATTCCGCCGGAAAGGTTTGATTTTGTTGTAAAATCAGTATTGAAGGCATCATTATGCTCTTTTCCTGTCATTTTAGCTCCACAAAAACCGCTTCCATACTCAAAACCTTTGCAGGCATTGATATTAAGCATTGCTTTGGCCAGTTCTGCCTGCAATTTGGAAAAAACAGGTTCACCAATTCCTACAGGAACATTTTTAATGACGCAAGTGATGGTTCCGCCAATGGTATTTCCTTCTTTTTTAATTTCTTTTATTTTGGAAATCATTTTTTCTGCCGTTTCTGCATCCGGACAACGGACTTCATTGGTTTCGGTTTTGGAGAAATCCAAATCCTGGTAGGGCTTTTCACAGAAAATCTCACCTACGGAAGATACATAGGCGTTGATCTCAATATCTGATAACAATTGCTTAGCCATTGCTCCCGCAACCACCCAGTTCATAGTTTCTCTGGCTGAAGATTTTCCACCGCCACGATAATCTCTTATTCCGAATTTCTGATCATAGGTGAAGTCTGCATGACTTGGACGATAAGACTTCGCAATATGGTCATAATCTTTTGATTTCTGATTTTCGTTTTCGATAATAAAGCCGATGGGAGTTCCCGTTGTTTTCCCTTCAAAAATACCGGAAAGGAATTGTACTTTGTCACCTTCTTTTCTTTGAGTGACAATTGCTGATTGGCCAGGTTTTCTTCGATCCAGCTCATACTGGATTTTATCGAAATCGATGGTTAAACCTGCCGGGAAATTATTGATGATGCCGCCATAAGCCGCACCGTGACTTTCTCCAAATGTTGTAAGACTGAGAAGATTACCTAAAGTATTGAACATGATACAAAATTACCGTTTTTTCTCCAGATAATAAAGTTCTTCTATTTGTTCTGTTTATAGGAGTTTTTGATAGTTTGAATAACATTTTCGGCTTCTCTTTTTTCCTGTGAGTTCATTTTTTTCCATATGAACCCTTTCCGAAGATCCTTTGCGTCGATAAGTTGTGGAAAGATTCCGGCTTTTGCGTCATCAAAAACATAGCTTGAGGAAATGGCAGGAAGCGGAGTATCAAAATTAAAAGGATAATTTGTTGAAACATTGAATTTCAGGTTCCCCACCTGATAAGAATCAAATGGTTGGTATTGATAAGAAGAAGGCTGATAAAGTTGTTTCTTATCAAACTTGCCCATAAAATTGCTGAGCCTGAAACTTGGAATATGCTGTTGGATTATTTCCGGAAAAGATAAAAAGCCAATGAAAAGAAGGCTCGTACATGAAAAAAATAAAAGTGCCCTTTTTTTATTAAAATAATCCAGAAACAAGATGAAAAATAGCACGAACAGGACGTCTATAAAAAATCTGTACTGGGCGGAAAAGAGTAGCACCAGTACGCTTTTGATAAGAATTGAAATGCAGAGCAGAGAAAGAATGGGCTTCCTTTTAATAAAAGCGAAAAGGGTAAAGAATAATAAGCTCGCTATAAATAAAATATTGATCTTAGATTTGATTCCATTTAAAAAAAGCCAGTTCTTAATATAATCTAACCAGGAAAATTGTTGAATTTCCTGATAGGAATATTGCATGTCATAGGTTTTTAATAGGGCATATTGGGAAGATATTTTTAAAACTTCCGGATTAGGTTTCCAGCTGACTCCTAAATCTATCACCGCTACCGGGAAAACAGGAAATCCGAATGTCCAGATATTTTTAATACAGAACAGAAGGATCACCAGAGCTCCAAAACCGAAACTTTTAATATTGGCTTTAAGGATGAAAACAGAATAGAGCATGCTCAAAATCGGAAGCCAGATCATTGTAGGCTTAATGGCGAAGACAAATGCTGAGAACAGGAAAATAAGTCTGCTGTTTTTATTTTCGGATAGTATTTCGTTTAAAATGATCAGTGAAAAAATGATGGCCGGTAAATCCGGGCTTGGAGACTGTGTAAACAATAAGAGAACTGGAATGAAACAAAGATGTATCCATCTCTTTTTTTCTACAATGTAAACGGTATAAACAATTAATATTATAGCATTAATCCTAAGAAATGGATCTGAGAAATTGGAAAACCCCGCCTGAAAGATATGCCAAAAAGATACCTGCCCAAGAGTAAGATCCAGATTGGAAATGCCTTTTACTATTCCATATTCTGTAAGCCATTGTATGGTTGGAACATAATATCCAAAATGATCTAAAATATAAGGGTAAAATGAACTGCAAAATAAAACAACTAAAGAAATGAGGCCTATTAAAAGGCTTTCTTTTCTGGAAAAATGGTACCATTCATTGTATAATCTGTATCTGAAGAAACAGAATAACCCCAATAATAAAGTAGCTATTTCCACATAGATGTTTAGTGGGATAAAAAATGCTGCGAAGGTCCAGATTGTAGTTATAGCTAGGATTCCTGAGAGTATTTTACCTGAGATTCCATGGAATAAAGAACCCAAAAGGCTCTCTGTGATTTTTCCCAATCCCATACATGAAGGAAAGAGAAGTAATAAGGAAAATAGAATAAAGGCCATAAAAAAAGATTGCTTAAAAATAAGCAATCTTTTGGTGTTTTATTATATATTTATTATTGAGGCTGAACTCTTCCGTCTTTTCTATCTTGTGATCTACCAATTGTATAACCGGTTGCTCCCCCTACAACACCACCGATAACAGCACCAAGTCCTCTATTCTTCTTACTGATGATAGCACCTGCGGCTGCACCACCCACTGTACCGATGATGGTACCTTTAGCAGCTTTACTCATTCCTTTTTTCTGAGTAGTACCTTGTGATGAACTGGTTCCATTATTGGCATAAGTACCATTTCCTGAACCTGAACTTGTTTCTCTGTCTCTATATACTGTTCTGGTTTCTCTTATCACCTGTGGTCTTGAATTATTTTCTGCCACAGCTCTTGTTTTTTTGCTTTCCGCAATACTATCTGCCTTTTTCTGGGCTTCGTATACAATTTTTTCTTTTTCAATGGCTAGCTTTTGTTTTTCAATCTCAAGTTGTCTAGCCTGGAATTCCAATTTTTGTTGTTCAAGAGATTTTTCAGCTGTTCGGTCATCTTTTTTACAGGCCGTCATTACAAATACTGACATTAAACCTGCTAATACTATATTTTTCATAATTCAAATTTTTATACTTGTGAGCCTGTTGGCTATTATCTAATTCTCAATTATGAAGCCAAGTTTAAGTTAAGTAATGTTAAAAAGTTCAAAAAAATCTTAAAATTTAATTGTCGTATTAGTTTTTATGTTTGTTTCCGGGCTTTTTAGAAGATAAATGAAATCCGAAATTATTTCCATAAAATAAATTGTTATTGAGTTAATATTAAATAAGTTAACTTTGGATATACCAAATTACATTTTTATGAAAAAAACAACTTTAAAAGCTTTGCTTATTGCAGGGCTGGGAATTACTGTTACAGCATGTACTTCCAACGATGATCTAGTAATGGATTCTCCAACGGTAACCCATTCAGCAAATTCCAAAGAAGCTTCCAAAACCGAAACGTATCAAATCCGTTATGGACTGGTTTCCCAAAGTGGAGTGAAAACACTTTCAGGAAGTTATGATTTAGGCGGTTTTGTGGCTACGAATGTGGCAACAGGAGAATCTTACGATAGTTATGGTTATAGCAGCGGCGGCTTTCAATCTCTTCCTCAATTTTATGATGGCCTTCCTGAAGGAACCTATACTTTCACTGCAATGCAGGGGCAAGGAGGCTGGGTTGGCTACGGTTCAGTGGTGGCAACGGTCTCTGATGCTCAGGTTGATGCGGACGGATATGTAACCATATATGTTCCGATTGCCTGGGAAGAATAATGATTAGGCAAAGTTTTTGCAAGTAATCATAAAAGATATAGTTATTCAACTATGACAATATTCTGTTCAGAATTTAACTTTTGAGTAGAATTTTTCATCATTTGTGTTTTTACGGCCTCCTGAAAAGGAGGCTATTTTTTTGGAAAATAGGGTTTATGATTCTACGCATATAATATCAAATTATTCCTGTATATATTTGAATCATATTATTACACACCACTAAACCACTTAAATATTTTATATATGAAAAATTTTTTGTTATTACTAGGAATGGCTCTTTTTGTTTTAAGTTGTAAAAAAACTGAAACGCAGGATAACAATAACATTGATTCTGCAACAATATCTAATGATACGATTTCGGATACTATCACATCCACGGCTCCGGCAGATACTCTGTCTGCCGCTCAGGATAGTATAAATCGTAGCAATACCAGAAATGGGAATATGAATAACAATAAAGCTGATTCGCTTAACAGGTAAAACACTTTTTTAGACCCCATATACTTTTTTTAACTCCTCTTCTGAGGAGTTTTCTGTTTTATGTGGGATTGATGTGAAAATTTAATTTTGTGCTTATTTTATCCTTCAAACTCACTGATTAATGAAGAATTTTATGTTGTAAAAAATTTAAACATAACACTTTATAATTTTTTAGAATTGTTCGTTTAAAAATTTTTATGATTATTTTGACTTTTCTCTTGACTAAAAGCTGAATATTTTTTAATTTTGAGCTGTCGAAAGACATTCGAAATAATTTTTTTTCATCATTTGTGTTTTTCCTCCCATGAAAATGGGAGGTTTCTTTTTTATAGGCTTACTGAATACAATCAAGATTCAATGGCTTCAATGATATTATTTTCTGACTTATTTTTTGATTATGACTGAAGTCATAATTCTTTTGGTCATGAAGTAGTATTTTTATTAAAGAATTCAAGACATACTTTTTTTTCATCTTATACTATCTATGCTTTAAACTTCCTCTTCCCAAGAGGAAGTTTTATTTTTTATAGAACTTTATCGTTTTTTTTCAACAATTTTTGGATATCAGAATACTTGGCATAATTTTTATTACTAACAATGTGACTCATACTCGTATGAGTTTTCATGGTTATTAGTTTTTTTCCCTGGAGAGATCCGGGGAATTTTTTTATTCAACCTGAATTAATAAATCAAAAGTCATGATTATGGTATTCCGTAAAGTGTAGATTGTTAGAAAAATAAAAAACCTCTAAATTAATTTAGAGGTTTGATGAGGTACCTAGCGGATTCGAACCGCTGTAGATGGTGTTGCAGACCACTGCCTAGCCGCTCGGCCAAAGTACCATTTTTGAAGTGTGCAAATATAAATATTTTTATTAATCAATCAAAGTTTTTTAGGCAATTTCTTTCTCGCCAAGACTGTTTATATCTGCTTTTGCCTGTTTTTCAGACTCATATTTTTTCACATTAATTACTCTTGTATTGCTCCAGCTATCATGCCATCCATTGGTTCCGAAAAAAGAAAGAGCATCAAAAGGAACAAACCTTGAAATATTTCGGATAAAATAGTCCTGGAATGAAGGTTCAGCGCCATCTGTACTTATTACTTTAGTTCCTGTTATATATTTGCCAATTGTTCTTCCCTTGGTAAAATATTCCATCAAAAGCAGATAGAGAAAATAGACGGTTGATGTCAAAATCATATCTCCCATTTTGCTGAGATTACTAAGCTTATCAGTGATACTAATAAAGAAATCAATATTTAATAGTTGATAAGTAATGGACGAAAATAATCCAAACAAGAAAAACAAGGCGAAAACAACAACTCTATCTATAATCAAATTGGCAAATCGAAGCCCTAGTGAGCTTTTATTGTATTCAACAATACTTAAAATTCTTCTCATATCTATGTTTTTTAAATTCCGTTGATCATTAGTTTTAAAGTGGCATTGGTATCAATAACGGCCGTAATTCCTGATGGGTTTAAAAGAATATTGGCAGGTTTCAGGGTGAAAACTTTTCCATTCATTTTCAGTCCTTTGTAATATTCTTTATTGAATGCTTCTTCAATGCTTTTTTTGGAAGCAAGTTCCAATTCCTGGGTAGGAATTCCATATTCTTCCTCAATCATTTTAACGATTTTGCCTTTGAATAAAAGGGTAGCCGTTTTTTGCAGTATATTGGAAGTTTTCAGGTTGAATTTGGTCTGTGACAAAACGATTTTCTTTTTGGTTTCATCATACACCGGGATTCCTGAAATGAAAGATTTACCTTTTACGTATCCTTCCGTTTCGGCTTCGATCATAATTCTGTTTTCGACCCCATATACTTTTATGTCCGTGATTTTTACCTTAGAGCCGCGCACATCATATTCCTTATTCAAAAACATGTTTCTCGCAATATGGGTGGCTTCAGTAAAAGGAACATTGGCTGTAGTCTGAAGAAGGAACTTATCTGCAAGAAGAGGAATAAAATTAAAATTGGCAGCCGACTTTATGGGTTGAGATGACTCCGGTTTGCTTCCTGTAAAGGTTTCGGAATAAATATCAATTCCTATATTCGTGTCGATCTGGTTTCCGTAAAACTTTAGTGGAGTGATATTGACGTTTACAGGAGTTACTTTCAGCCATGTGTTATAATCTTCGGAAATATGGAAAGGCTGTGAAAAAACATTCCATGCCATGACTGCATATTGCTGGAAATTCAGTTGAGAGGCCATTTGCTGGTCGATGGTCTTACAGAATTTTTCCTGTTGCTCTTTTAAACTTTTTTCAACCAAAGAAGTAATGGGAATTTCAATTTTTCCAAAATCCAGAACTGGTTTGGTCACCCATTTAAAGCCCATTGGCTGAGTATTGGTTGTAATGGTCCAGTTATTTTTAAAATTCAAAGCAGAATTGAAATACATCACGGTTTCGAAAGTGGTATTCTGATAGGAATAAACACCCAACGTGCCGATTCCTTTTTCTGCCCATATTTTTAAAGGAACTTCAATTAAAAGGTTCTGATTGGTTCCCCCTACCAATCGGATCGGACGGGTCTTCCAGACTTTTACCTTGAACTGGTCATTATTGTTATCCGTATAAGAGTCATCCTGATAAATGAGATCTTTTACAGATGAATTGATAATGCTGCTGATCCCCGAAAGCGGAATAGTAACCGGCATCGTAATGCTGGATTTGATTTTCGGGAAATTGTAAACGGCTAATTGATTAGTGCTACTATTCTGTCCGAAAGTAGTTATAAAAGCCAACAGAAATACTATTTTGATGAATTTCAATTCTTGATGTTTTTATCAACGAAAATAAGAATATTTTTAATTCTCCGGTTTAAAACCTTTTTCGAGTTCTATACTTGCCCCTTTCATTTCCCCTTGCATGGGCGGGCTTGTTTTAGTAATCCTGATTCTGATATAATCAATTTGGGGGAATTTTTCATGGATTTTTGAAATCATCCTTCCTGCTACATGTTCCAAAAGCCTGGATTTGATCTTCATTTCTGTATGGATGACCTCATTAATATCTGCATAGCTTATGGTATCATGAAGATCATCAGACTCAGATGCCTTCCATAAATCCGTATGGAGTTCAGCATTGATGATATAATAAGTACCAATAATGTTTTCTTCGGGAAGAACCCCATGATGGGCATATATTTTTACGTCTTCAAGAAAGATCTTGCTCATGATTCTCAATTTTTATAGAACAAAATTATCACATTCAGGATCAAAACAAAAAATAAAATTGAGATTAATATCTGAAAATACAAAACCCGGAGAAAATCTTACACTTACTTGATGATTCGCTACAGTTATGAAATTTTGTTTTTAATAATAATATTTGTACATCATATTTGTACATCATAAATACTGAATCATTATAAAAAAGCTTTTGAGAGAAGAGCAAAAAAAAGGAATGGCGATTTATACCAGGGAAAACCTGTTAGCCTCCTATGGTATAATTTTAAATTTAACTCATAGAACCAAAACCATATTATTATGAAAAAATTATCACGATCAGAATTAAAAAACATTCAGGGTTCAGGCTGTCTGGGAGGCTGTCCTTACCCGGCTGGTACAACGTTCGGTCCTCCCGGATCAGGGGCTTCGCGTACCTGTGCTCAATATCAGGCTTTGACGGATTGCTGTAAAGCACAGATGATTGTTGCTTGGACCTGTTTCCCTCTCACAGTAGAATAATGAATAAAAAAGCACTGTGAAAACAGTGCTTTTACTTTATTTTATGCTTTTTGAAAGATCAAGCATCGCTTCAATAGGCTTCAATGCTTTTAAACGAAGTTCTTCATCGATAAGAATCTCCGGAAGCTCATATTTCATGCATAAATATAATTTTTCCATTGTATTACGCTTCATATAGAAACACTCCGAACAGTTACAGCTTTCATCAAAAACCAACGCCGGAATCAACTCTTTGTGCGGAGCACGTTTTTTCATTTCGTGAAGGATACCTTCTTCTGTGGCGATGATGAATTTCTGGCAATCGTCTTTTTCTACATAATTCAATAGAGCAGAAGTAGACCCGATAAAATGAGCAAGTTTTAACACTGCTTCTTCACTTTCAGGGTGTGCAATTAATTTGGCATCAGGATTGTCTGCCATTTGTTTAGCGATTCTCTCCATAGAAAATGCTTCATGAACGATACAGCTTCCGTCCCAAAGGATCATATCACGGCCGGTTTTCTTCGATAGATATCTTCCTAAGTTTTTATCCGGAGCGAAAATGATCGGTCTGTCTTTTGGTAAAGCTTCAATTACGGTTTCAGCATTGGAGCTCGTTACGATGATATCACTTTCAGCTTTGGTTTCTGCGTTACAGTTGATGTAAGTGGCCACTAAAGCATTAGGATATTGTTCACGCATTTTTCTTAGCCCTTCTCCACTGCATCCGTCTGCCAAAGAGCATCCCGCCATGGTGTCCGGAAGAACTACTTTTTTAGTTGGATTTAAAATTTTTGCTGCTTCAGCCATGAAATGGACTCCGCAGAATACAATCATATCCGCATTGGTTTCTTTAGCCTGTCTTGCCAATTGTAAAGAATCTCCCAGGAAATCAGCAATATCCTGGATCTCACCTGGCTGGTAATAATGGGCCAGAATCACTGCATTTTTCTCTTTCTTAAGATCAAGAATAGCCTTCACCAAATCTTCTCCCTGCGGAATGGCAATATCTTTTATATCTAAAAATCCTCTAACCGGAATAGCGGATTTCGCTTTTTCTAATGTTTCGGTACTCATATCAACCTTATGTTTTTTGTTTTTAAAAGTAGAAATTTTTAGTGGCTACTGATAAAATTTTTTATTAAATTTTCTATTTCTTTTTTAGCTTCATCCAGATCAGTATTCACTACGATTTTATCAAATTCATTAGCATAGGTCATTTCCTCTTCCGCCTTTGCTACACGGGTTTTGATGGTTTCCGCATCATCCGTATTTCTTGTAATCAATCTTCGTTCCAATTCTTCAATGGAAGGAGGTTCAATGAAAATAGACAATGCTTTTTCCCCGAAATATTTTTTTAAGGAAATTCCGCCTTTTACATCTACATCAAAAATAACTACTTTTCCCTTATTCCAGATCTTTTCCACTTCAGATTTTAAAGTCCCGTAATATTTGTCCGTATATACTTCTTCATATTCTACGAAAGCATCTTCGGAAATTTTCTGTCTGAATTCATCAGGCGTTAAAAAATGATAGTCTACTGTATGAACTTCACTGCCTCTCGGCTGTCTTGTAGTGCACGAAATAGAAAATTCAAGTTCCGGAAATGTTTCCAGAGAATGCTTTACCAATGTTGTCTTCCCGCTTCCTGATGGGGCCGAAAATATGATAACTTTATTCATTATTAAATAGTTATGAGTGATGAGTTATGAATGATGAGTTATTTTAAGCTGTAACAATAGGCAACTTATAACTCATTACTTATAACTCATTACTATAATACGTTTAATGTTTGTTCTTTAATTTTTTCCAGATCATCTTTCATCATCACCACCAGCTTTTGGATTTCAGCATGATTGGCTTTTGATCCTAATGTGTTGATCTCTCTTCCGATTTCCTGGGAAATGAATCCAAGCTTCTTTCCATTGAAATCTTCATTGTCCATCACTTCTTTGTAATATTTCAAATGTTGTGATAGTCTTACCTTTTCCTCGGAGATATCCAGTTTTTCCGTGAAATAAGCCATTTCCTGGTAGAAACGGGTTTCATCTACGTTTTCAAATTCTTTCAATGCTTTTTGATAACGCTCTTTTACACTTTGAATCCTTACTTCTTCAAAAGGAATCACTTCAGATAAATATTTATCGATATTCTGGATGTTTCTTTCCAGTTCTTCATGGAGAATTTTACCTTCTGTTTTTCTGAATTCTTCAAACCTGTCTAATGCGTTATTGACGATATTGGCCAGCATTTCCCATTCCCCTTCACAAAGTTCATCTGGTCTTGAAGTAACTGCATCGGGAAGTCTTACCGCCATTTTAAGGTATTCAAAATCGGGTCCGTCCGAGGCAATGCTGCGAAGCTCATTCATGTAAGAATCAATAAGATTTTTATTGATCTTCACGTCGTTGCTTTCTTCAAGATTCTCCAGGTTGATGTAGCAGTCTACTTTTCCACGGATGATCCTGTCGTTAAGAATTTTCCTGATTTCGAATTCTTTTTCCTTATAGCGTAAAGGCATTTTGATATTCAAATCAAAGCCTTTGCTGTTCAGTGATTTAATATCTATACAGATTTTTTTACCTTCGAAAACATCTTCAGCTCTGCCGAAGCCGGTCATTGATAAAATCATAGTTTTTTATTGTTGTACAAAGATAAACATTTAAATTAGCACTGTGAAATCGCAATGATTTTGAAAATACAAACATTGATAAGATTTACGATTCCCTATGAAAAATTTGATTTCTGTAGTAGGTCCCACCGGAATTGGCAAAACAAGACTCGCAATTGATCTGGCAAAACATTTCAATACTGAAATTATTTCCTGTGATTCCCGGCAGTTTTTTAAAGAAATGAAAATAGGAACGGCAGCACCTTCAGAAGAAGAACTGGCAGAAGCTCCGCATCATTTTATTGGCAGTCTTTCTGTACAGGATTATTATTCTATAGGGCAATACGAGGAAGATGCTCTGAAAAAGCTCAATGAATTATTTGAAAAACATGATACTGTAATCCTTGTCGGAGGAAGTATGATGTATGAAAAAGCAGTTCTTGAAGGGTTGAATGATCTTCCTGAAGCCAATGCTGAAAACCAGGAGAAATTACAGAATATATTGGATTCTGATGGTATCGAAAAGCTTCAGGAAATATTGAAAGTTCTTGATCCGGAATATTATGCTGTGGTGGACATCCATAATCACAGAAGGCTTTTAAGAGCGATTGATGTAATCTGGCAAACAGATACAAAATATTCTGAACTGATAGCTGTTTCACAGGATTCAAGAGATTTTAATGTAATCCGGATCGGAATTGAGGCTCCAAGAGAAGAACTGTACGACAGGATCAACAGAAGAGTGGAAATCATGATGGAGAAAGGTTTGCTGGAGGAAGCAAGAAGGCTGGAAGAATTTAAAGATTTAACGGCCTTAAACACTGTTGGTTATTCAGAACTGTTCAAATATTTTGATGGAGAATGGGATCTGGATTTTGCAGTTTCTGAAATCAAGAAAAACAGCCGCAGGTATGCAAAACGACAGTTAACGTGGTACAGAAAAGCGAATGATATTCATTATTTGCAGATAGGATATTCTCAAAAAGATTTTGAGGATCTGATTCAATGGATTTCTGAACAGTTTCAATAATAAGTTGATTTTTTAACACAAAGAATCAATGAAATTGATTCTATAAAGCTAACTTCACCAGCGACCTTGTTGTCATATTTGCCTTTTAAATAAAACATTTCTTTGCACTTAAGCAATAAAAATGCGGCCCCGAAAGACCGCATTCAACAATATAATTTAATTTACTACTTCCAACCGCCGCCAAAAGTTCTATAAAGATTAACAATAGATCTCAATCTCTGTATTTTTTATTGACACAAATTGAAATTCATCTTGTAAAGAGTTTCTTTGTCTGGTTTACGTACAAGCAACTTCAGTTTCTTCAATATTTCTTTTATTTACTTCTGAATTGATTTTTTCCTTTTTAGTAAAAGTTATGAAGCTTATGCCTAAAGTGATCGCCAGCAAGCCAATACTCATCCAAACCACAAAATGAATTCCATACTGTGCAATAACGAATCCACCCAAGAAAGCACCAAGAGAAATCCCGATATTGTAACAAGAAGTGAGCAAACTGTTTACAAATTCCAAGGTATCTTTAGGGACAGAGTGCGTAGTTCGCAGGTTGGGAACTAAAAAGCCCCCAGTGTGAATAAGCCCCCAAAAGGAAAGAATAATCACCATTGGTATGAAAAAGCCCCCAAAATAGTAAGCCAACAGCTGCACAGAAATAAGAAGAACATAAAATAATCGTGAAGTTTGCATTAGCTTTTTACCCAACGCAATGCCCATAATCCAATTTCCGAAAATCCCTGCAATTCCAAATAAAAGCAGCATGATACTAATTTCTGTACCATTCATTTTAGTGATTTTTTCTAAATAAGCAGCCAAATAGCTATAGCTGGAAAACATGGCCGCCAGAGTAAGAATGGTAGAAATCAGATTGAGCCAAAGTTGCGCATCTTTCAAAACGTGAAACTGAGATTTGGTCGCTTTTTCTGAATTTCCGGGAATAGACGGGACGAAAAATAACAGGCTCAAAAAAGCAATCAGACTAATCACACTTGAAAGAAAGAACGAAGCCTGCCAATTATTGAAAAATTCTGCTGCGTAAGTGGTAAGCGGAACACCTAAAACAGTTGCAATACTTAAACCGGCCATCACAGTAGAAACGCCTTTTGAACCATTCTCTTTAAATGCAATGGCCAAAGAAATATTCCAAAATAATGGGTGGAATATAGCAGGAATAATCCTTGCAATCATCAATATTGTGAAATTAGGAGAAAATGCAGATAGCAGATTGGAAAGAATGAACATTCCTAAAACTAAACACAACAATACTTTACGATTGATTTTAGTTGTAATTGCTGTAATAATAGGCGATGAAAAAGCCACGGTAAGTGCAAATCCACCTAACAACCACCCTGCAGTATCTACAGAAATATTGAAAACCTTAGCAATTGTTGGTAAAATTCCGATAACCCCAAATTCCGTATTGATAATTCCGAAAGCCCCAAAAGCAAGTGCATATATCGACTTTTTCATATTAGATTAATTTAACCATTAGAATTTATTTCGCCTACTTCCAACCGCCACCAAGAGCTCTGTAAAGATCAACGATACTACTGAGTCTTTGTCTTTTTACGGATGCAAGATTAAGTTCTGCCTGAAGTGAATTCGCCTGAGCGGTAATCACTTCAAGATAATTTGCCATGCCACCTTTGTATAGGAGCTGAGCACTTTTGATTCCTTCTTTTAATGTCTGTACCTGTTCCGTAGCTTTTTGTTCCTGAACTTTTAGGCTTTCATTGGAAACCAAAGCATCAGAAACTTCACCAACCGCATTGAGAACGGATTGACGGAAAGCCAATACATTTTTCTCTCTTTGAATTTTAGCTACCTCCAGGTCAGTTTTCAACTGTCTTTTCTGGAAAATAGGCTGAGTGATTCCTCCCAGAACCGAACCAAATAATGAAGCCGGAATCTGGAACCAGTTATCAAATTTGAAAGAGTTCACACCACCGGTTGCCGTAATTTTCAAAGACGGATACATATTGGCCTGAGCAATTCCTACCATCGCATTGGATTCCAATAAAACCAATTCCTGTTGGCGTACATCAGGACGGCGGCTTACCATTGCTGCAGGAAGACCTGCTGAAATATTTTGAGGTAAAGAAGTATCAGACATTTCAATAGTTCTGTTCACTTTATTCGGATTTTCACCTACCAAAATACTCAACGCATTTTCCTGAATGGCAATATTCTGTTCCAACTGTGAGATTAAAAGTTCTGTAGACTGCTTTTGAGCAGTAGCCTGTTGAACTCCCAGAGAAGTAGTGTCTCCACTGTCCCACATTTTTTGCGTGATGGATAACGTATTATTGCTTAATTCTAGGTTAGCTTTAGCAATACTTAATTGCTTATCAAGCATCAGCAAATTATAATATCCTTGTGCAATAGCCGCTACAACCTGAGTTTGTATGGCTTTGGTAGCTTCATACGTTTGCAGGTACTGCATTCTTGAAACTTCCTGCTGATTTTTGATCTTTCCCCAGATATCCGCTTCCCAGGAAAGATTGAATGCTGCATTGTAATCTTCAACATGGCTTTGGCCTAAGAATAGATTAAGGCTTTGTCCGTTCATACTGTTTTTAGAAGGTCTTGAAATCTGTGCATTCACTCCAAAACCAACATCAGGGTACTGAAGATACTTTGCCTGTTTTAGTTTTTCCTGTGAAGAAGCAACCTGTTTTAAGGCAATTTGCAGATCATAGTTATTTTTAATTCCTTTTTCAATAAGGTCTCGTAAAATCGGATCATTGAAAAATTCTTTCCATTCCAGATTGGCCACACTTGCCGTGTCTGCAGTAGCAGTGTACTGGAATTTTTCAGGGAGCTGGACCTCCGGCTCCGTGTATGCTAATTTAGACACACACGAAACCGAGGCTACAGCCAATATGAGTGTTAGAAAAATATTCTTTATTCTTTTCATAGTTTTTCTTTTTAATGAACAGTTGTTAGGGCTTGTTCATGTTCTTGCTTTTGAAGTCTTCTCTTTTTTCTGCTCGGCATTTTTTCATGCAGATACTGGAAAATCACATACAGTACAGGAATGATGAAAATTCCAAATACTACTCCGGTCAGCATTCCGCCAACAGTACTCCAACCGATAGAATGGTTACCTTTTGCAGAAGCTCCCTGCGTCCAAACCAATGGAAGCATACCGATGATGAAAGCGAACGAGGTCATCAAAATAGGTCTCAAACGTAATCTTGAAGCCTGAAGAGCAGATTCTATTAAAGATTTTCCTGCTTTTCTTCTCTGAACGGCAAATTCGACAATCAAAATCGCGTTTTTCGCCAGTAATCCGACAAGCATGATTAATCCTACCTGTACATAAATATTATTATCAATTCCTGCTAAACCTGTGAAGGCAAACACTCCGAATATTCCGGTAGGAACCGTTAAGATAATCGCGAACGGAAGAATATAACTTTCATACTGTGCTGCCAATAAAAAGTATACAAACAGGATACTTAAAAGGAAAATGAAAGCAGTCTGGCCTCCGGTTTTGATCTCTTCACGGGTAATACCTGTCCATTCATATCCGTATCCTCTCGGAAGAGATTGTTTGGCTACTTCTTCCACCGCTTTAATAGCGTCACCTGTACTGTAACCAGGTTTTGGAGTTCCGTTGATAGTAACAGCGTTGAATAGGTTATTTCTTGTAACAGTTTCAGGACCGAATGTTCTTTTTAAAGTAACTAAAGTTTTTACCGGAACCATTTCGCCTAAATTATTTTTAACGAAAATCCCTTCCAAAGAATTCACATCCGTACGATAAGGAATATCCGCCTGAGCCATTACCCTGTAATATTTACCGAATCTGTTAAAGTCCGAAACAAAGCTACTTCCATAATAGATCTGCATGGTTTGCATTAAATCTGTAACAGACACTCCCAATTGATTAGCCTTATCTGAGTCTACTTCAATGGTGTATTGAGGATTTCCTGCTGCATACGTTGTGAAAGCGAATGCAATTTCCGGACGTTTCATCAACTCTCCGATAAAAGCTTGGGTAGTTGTTCCCAATTGCTCAAAAGAACCGTTGGTTTTATCCTGAAGCATGAACTCAAAACCGGACACGTTACCAAATCCCTGTACGGTAGGGAAGTTGAAGAAGAAAGCATTCGCATCTTTTACCTGGCTTACTTTTCCGGTTAATGCTGCTGCAATCTGATCTGGGTCCTTCATTTCACCACGTTCGTCATAATCTTTCAACTTGATGAAACCGGCAGAGTAGGGAGAAGCATTGGCATTACTGATGAAGTTCAAACCGTCCGCAACCCAAAGGTGGTTGGTTGCACTTTCACCATTTACAATTTTATCAATTTGTTCCGTTGCTCTATGAGTTCTTTCCAATGAACTTCCCGGAGGAGTGTTCACTGCATATAAAACGAATCCCTGATCTTCTGTAGGAATAAATCCTGAAGGAGCTTTTTTAATTAAGAAAATGCTTGCTGCTGTGATGATAACGAGACCTCCAACTGCAACCCATTTGTTTTTAATTAAAAATTTAAGACTGTAAATATATTTTTTGGTCATGGTGTTGAAGCTTGCATTGAATGCATTGAAGAATCTTCCTCCAAAACCTTTTTTCTGACCATGTTCTCCTTGCGTATCATTTAAGAATAATGCACATAAAGCCGGACTGAGTGTTAATGCATTCACAGCCGAGATCAAAATGGCAATGACCAAAGTGAAAGCAAACTGTCTGTAGAATACACCTGCAGGTCCCTGCATGAAACCAACAGGTACAAATACCGCACACATCACTAATGTAATGGAAATAATGGCTCCTGAAATTTCACTCATGGAATTTGTGGTGGCTTGGTCAACAGACATTCCTGTATGTTCCATTTTGGAATGGACGGCTTCCACAACTACAATGGCGTCATCTACTACAATACCAATGGCGAGAACCAAAGCAAACAACGTAAGCATGTTGATGCTGAAACCAAACAGCTGAAGGAAGAAGAACGTACCGATAATTGCTACAGGTACTGCAATAGCAGGAATCAACGTAGATCTGAAATCCTGAAGGAAAATATACACTACGATGAATACCAGAATGAATGCAATTACCAAAGTTTCCACCACCTGATGAATAGAAGCATCAAGGAAGTCTTTGGAATTGTACATGATGATAGGCTTCACTCCCTTTGGAAGGGTTTTTGAAAACTCATCTACCTGTTTTTCAATTTCAGTCAAGATTTCATTGGCATTGGAGTCTGCAGTTTGCAATATCGCAAAACCGGATACGGGTTTCCCGTCAACTCTGTTGGCTGCGGTATAGGTATAAGAACCGAATTCCACTCTTGCCACATCTTTCAGCCTTAAGAATGAACCATCATTATTGGCTTTGATCGCAATATTTTCGTAGTCTTCGTTTTTGTTTAGCTTACCTTTATATTTAAGGATATATTCGTAAGTTTCCTTACTTCCTTGTCCCAAACGTCCCGGAGCAGCTTCAAGGTTATGGTCTTTAATGGCATTCATTACTTCCTGTGGAGAAAGATTGTTGGCTGCCAATCTATCCGGCTTCAACCAGATACGCATGGAATAATCCCTTGTCCCGAAAACCTGTGCCTGTGCAACACCCGGAATACGCTGAAGTTGCGGAATGATGTTGATTTTCATGTAATTCTGCAGGAAAAGCTCGTCATATTGCTTTGGATCTTCACTGTATAATCCCATGAACATGATGAAACTGTTCTGAACCTTCTGGGTGGAGATTCCCGCCTGAACAACTTCCTGAGGAAGCTGGCTCATGGCTTTGGATACACGGTTCTGAACGTTTACTGCTGCATTATCTGCATCCGAGCCTTGCTTGAAATACACGCTCAGAGTCATGGTACCGTCGTTACTGGAGTTGGAGGTCATGTAGGTCATGTTCTCCACACCATTTACGGCCTCTTCAATAGGAGTTGCCACAGAACGGGCTACCACTTCCGCATTGGCTCCCGGGTAGAATGCTGTCACCTGAACACTTGGTGGAGCAATATCCGGAAACAGGGTAATCGGAAGGTTGAAAACCGATAGTGCTCCCAAAAGTAAGAGTATAATGGATATGACCGTTGAAAGTACCGGTCTTTCTATAAATTGTTTTAACATAAGAAGTTTATTTTTTTAAGTCTTCTGTAATTGAAAAGAAGTTTACAAAGGTTTAGCTTTGAACAGGCTGTCCGAAGAGATCGCTTTGGGTTTGATCGAAGCACCATCCTTTAAATTCCCGATTCCGGTATATACAATCTTTTCTCCAGGAGATAATCCTTCTGAAATGAAGTAATAGCTGTCTGTTTTTCCGGAGATTTTGATAGGTTTACTGACTACTTTCTGATCTTTTCCAACGACATATACATAGGTTTTGTCCTGAATTTCAAAAGTAGATTCCTGAGGAATAACCACTACATTGGAAAACAGTTGAGGCAGACGTACTCTTCCTGTATTTCCTGTTCTCAGCATTCCTTTGGCATTAGGGAATTCTGCACGTACACTGATGGCTCCTGTTGTTTTATCAAACTGTCCGTCTACAATGCTCATCTTTCCTTTTTCCGGGTAAATGCTGTTATCCGCGATTACCAGTTCCACCATAGGCATATTTTTCAGTTTCTCATCCAAGGTTGCGCCCGGGTATTTATTCTGAAAAGCAATGAAATCAAGTTCGCTTAACGAGAAATAGGCGTAAATTTCACTGATATCGGATAATAAAGTCAATGGATTAGGATCTGTTCTGGAGATCAGGCTTCCTTTTTTGTACGGAATTCTTCCTATATAACCGCTTACAGGAGCTGTAATGGTGGTAAATCCTACATTGATCTTTGCGCTTCCCACTGATGCTTTTGCCTGTGAGGCGGCTGCTACAGCGGCTGCATAATTAGCTTTTGCAGTTTTTAATTGTACATCAGAAACTACTTTTGCTGCTACCAGTGGTTGCAGTCTGTCTACTTCCACTTTCGCTTTCTGAATATTGGCATTAGCAGCTTGTAAGTTCGCCTGGGCCATATTCATCTGTTCTCCGTAAGCCCTTGAATCTATTTTGAATAGTGGCTGTCCGGCTCTTACGTAAGCTCCTTCCTCCACATATATTCTATCAAGATAGCCATCTACCTGTGATCTGATCTCTACATTATTTTTTCCTTCTAATGCAGTAGGGAATTCCTGGTATGTAGTGGCTGGAGAAGTAATTACGGTGTAAACCGGTAATTCCGGAGCAGGAGGGGCCTGGTTTGCACCTTCTGCGGCCTTGCTGCAACTTTGTAAAAGGATAATACTGGTGATGAGTATGATGATCCTTGTTTTTCCAGTTATTTTCATTTTGAGTTTAATTTTTTTAATGAAGTGTTTGAATTAAGTAATGTTGTTTTCATGTAAATCCTGTTAATTTTGCTAACAGTGTTAATGATAAGTTCAAAAAAAATTATTGAATTTTTAATGATCGGTTAGATGGTCATTTTCATAATTATCGTTTCTTTTTTAATGTTGGTTTAGCTATATAAAGATGAGGTGTGTTAAATTTGCTAACAGTGTTAATTAGTGAGTTTTTAGTTTTTACAATTCAAAAAAGATTGAATATTTAGTGTTACTTTTCCTAACGGTGTTAATATAAGTTCAAAAAAAATTTACAAAGACTTAATAAAAGCCGAAACAGTTTCGTCTAAAGTCGTCTTGTTCATTGTGGAAGGAATATCTGTGTTACGCATCATCATAATGGAGATCAAACCGTGTACAGCTGAAAATAAAGCATGTGACATATGACAGGCATTATCCGTATTGGAACCATTCTTTTTAATGATATCATACGTGCAGTAATAAATCATATCCTGGAAAGAAGAAAACTCCTTTTTCATTTGTCCTTTTCCGCTGCACTGCATTCCAAGACCAAACATCAGCTGATAATATTCCTTATTTTTAAAAGCAAACTTCCAGTAGGCATCTACAATGGCTGTAAGCTGTTCTTCAGGAGTGTCATATTTCTTTTTGGCTTTTATCAGTTCTTTATTCAAAAGATCAAAACCGTTCAAAGAAATTTCAAATAAAATAGCTTCTTTGTTTTCAAAATAATCATATACTACGGGAGCGCTGTATTCAATAGCGTCTGCTATTTTACGCATGGAAAGCGAAGCCCATCCTTCTGTTTTAGCCAAACCGAAAGCCGCCTGCAAAATATTTGCACGAATAGATTCTTTTTCTCGTTGACGGCGCTCATGTAAACCCATGATAATTTTACTAACAGTGTTAGCAAAACTACGAACTTTTAAATATAACTTCCAAATAATAAATTAACTTTAACATTTAACGCAACTTTATAAAATCCTGAATGTGCTATTAATAAAAGAAATTTTTATCTTTGTCAGCAAAGTATAAGGTTATGAATACACCCTCAAATATGTTGGCATTAGGAACAAAAGCTCCGTTTTTTGAGCTTCCGAATCCATCAAAAAGTAACGAAATTCAGTCATTGGAAGAACTGAAAGGAGAAAAAGGAACATTGGTGATTTTTATGTGCAACCATTGTCCGTTTGTTCTTCATGTGATTGATAAGCTTAATGAGCTATATGAAGATTATCATGAAAAAGGGATAGAGTTCGTAGCCATCAATGCGAATGATGTTGAAAAATACCCTGCAGATTCTCCTGAAAAGATGATTGAATTCCAAATCGAAAGAAAATTTGATTTTCCTTATTTATATGATGAAAGCCAGGCAGTAGCCAAAGCATATGATGCCGCTTGTACTCCGGATTTCTATTTCTTTGATGAAAAACTTGACCTTATCTATAGAGGACAAATGGATGATTCAAGACCGGGGAATAATAAGGAAGTAACAGGGGAAGATTTAATTATTGCCTTTGAAAATCTTTTGTTGGGTGAACCACAGGAGGAAATTCAAAGACCGAGTATGGGGTGTAATATTAAATGGAAATAATTAAACTCATCTAAAATAATATGAAGCTGTTCAGTAATGAACAGCTTTTTATTTGATGATTATTTAATTTGTTTCCTCGTGGATGAGCTGATTACGCAGATTTTTTTAAGCAATTGCTTTAAATTTCTATTTGTGTCATATTGAGAAGTCGAAGTATCACATCCTCAACCTTAACCTTAACCTCAACCTCAACTTAATAATCTACACACTCACTTTATTATGCGAATAGTCTTTGATAAATTCCGAAGGCGTTTTCTCCGTATATTTTTTAAACATCCTGTTGAAATAGGTCACATTATTAAATCCACAGCTATAGCTGCTTTCAGAGATACTTTTGTCCTGTGCCATCATCAAACAGGCTTTATTAATACGATAGCGGTTCACAAATTCTGTAAAAGTGATCTGAGTGGCCTTTTTGAAAAAATTACAGAAAGCAGGAAGTGTCAAGTTTGCTAATCTGGCTACATCTTCTATATCAATATCCTTATCATAATGATGTTCTACATAGGTGAAAATATTTTCCAGGCGGGTTTTATTTTTTGAAATGATGGTGTAAGGCATAATTTCATTATTCAACAATTCATAATCCTTACATTTTGAGAGCTCGAAAAGAATTTCCAATAATAACAGGTATCTTTTATAACCTTCTGACTCCAGCATAAGCTTCAGTTTTGGAAGCAAGGATTTTTTGACTTTATGATGAAAGTGAATCCCATACTTTGATAACTCAAGCAAATTTTTAATAGACCTGGCTTCTACTTCCTGCTGTGGGAACTGGAGGATTTCTTCCTTGAACTGTAGTACGATTTCTTCATGTGGATCAATAGAGTTCAGTCCGAATCCTGAATGCGGAATGTTAGAACCAATCAAGACCAAATCACCATTGGTATAATTGCTTTTATGATAACCGACATGTCGTGTTCCGTTCCCGGAAATTACACAAACCAGCTCAATTTCGGGATGATAATGATATTCCCATTTGAATTCAGAAATAGGGGAGTTGTTGTGGATCGTGCGAAAAGAGCTCTTTTCATCAGGAATTACCCTTTCAAAAGTAACTTTCATTCAATTAATGTTATTTTATGGCTAAAAATAATAATTATATTAATATAGTTCAAATATTGATTTATTGTGTTAAATTAACGTTAACGCAAATGCTTCTATCTTAGCCAACAAGAAATTATTTTAATGAAAAATTTCAATATAAAGGCGGTTTTATTCTTAAATTATTTTGTTTTTGCCATTCTGTTGAATTCTGTGGGGACGGTTATCCTTCAGGTACAGCAGAACTTTGGGATTTCAAAATCTTCTGCAAGTGTATTGGAAGGTTTCAAAGATTTGCCCATTGCTATTTGCTCCTTTATTTTAGCATCTTTTTTGCCTAAAATAGGAATTAAAAACTCTATGCTGATTGCCTTGTTTCTGGTAAGCTGCATGTGTTTTGTGATGCCTTTCTCCAATGATTTCTGGTTTTTCAAACTATTATTTGCCATTGTAGGGATTTCCTTTGCCTTAATAAAAATATCCGTTTTTACCTCCATTGGGCTTGTTACGGAAACAGATAAAGAACATTCCAGCTTCATGGGATTTTTAGAAGGTTTTTTTATGGTAGGTGTATTGGCAGGAAACGTTCTTTTCAGCTTATTTATAGATGATCATAATCCGAAATCTACCCATTGGCTGAATGTATATTGGGTGTTGGGAGGGCTTTCATTAGTTTCGTTTCTATTCCTTTTCTTTTCTAAGCTGGATGAGCACGAGGCGAGAAGTGAAAAAACGGATTTATGGGGAGATATTAAAAACAGCATAAGCTTATTCAGTTATAAAAAAGTTCTGTTCTTTTTGCTTTGTGCTTTCCTTTTTGTTTTGGTAGAACAAAGCTTCCAGACATGGACCCCGACATTTTATAAAGAAATTTTGAAAGTCCCTACTTCCATGAGCATTCAGGCAGGTGCTGTTTTAGCAGGTGCATTTGCTTTGGGAAGGTTTTTGTCCGGATTTTTCTCCAGAAAATTCAGCTGGATTTACGTAGTATCATTCTGCGTTATTGGTTTTGCCATAAGCATATTACTGGTTCTGCCTTTAACTCATAATATTCATATCAACACCAATGCCAGTTGGTTGGATGCGCCGCTTGTGGTGTATTTATTTCCATTGATGGGCGGTCTGCTCGCCCCTATTTATCCGAGTATCAACTCCGTGATTTTGGCTTCTATTCCTAAATATCTGCATAGTGCAATGTCCGGACTTATTGTAGTTTTTTCGGCAATTGGAGGAACTATAGGGTCAATGATCACAGGTTTTGTGTTTCAGGAATTCAGCGGGCAACAGGCATTTTATCTTTCGTTGATACCCCTTTCATTGTTGTTCATCTCGGCCATCTTTATGAACAGAATTAAAATAAATCCTAAAAATTAAAAAATGAACAAGCAGCTTTATATTAATGAAATTAAAGTTCTTTTTGATCATGTTCAGAGAGCACAGATTTTTGAAGATCAGAAAATGATGACGGATGCGGTTCCATTATTTCCTGTTTCGGAAATCAATGAGAAATATGAAATAGAAAAACAAAAGCAGGATTTTGATTTAAAAGCTTTTGTATTGGAGAATTTTGATTTTTTAGGGGCTAGAATTTCCATTCAGAGAGAAGATCTGTTACCCATAGAACAGCATATAGAAAAACTTTGGGATGAATTGGCACGTACCGCCTATGAAGAAAAAGGAACATTACTTAAGCTTCCGAAACCTTATATAGTTCCGGGAGGACGTTTCAACGAATTTTTCTACTGGGACAGCTATTTTATTATGCTCGGATTACAGGCTTCCGGAAGGATAGAAATGATGGAAAACATCATTGAAAACTGTTCTTACCTGATTCAGAATGTAGGATTTGTTCCTAACGCGAGCAGGACTCATTTTCTAAGCCGTTCTCAGCCACCCTATTTTTCTTTAATGCTGGATTTGCTGTTTGAAACTACAGGTGATGAAAATATCTATCTCAAGTATTATGATACTTTAGAGAAAGAATATGCTTTCTGGATGAAAGGGGAAGAGGAGCTGGATAACGATTCATGTATTAAAAGGGTAGTGAAAACAAGAGATGGGGATATTCTTAACCGTTATTATGATAGCGAAAATACTCCGCGTCCGGAAAGTTATTTGATAGATATTGAAGATAACCAAAATACCTCCGAAGAATTTTACAGAAACATAAGAAGCGCCTGCGAATCCGGCTGGGATTTTTCCAGCAGATGGTTTGCAGACGGAGAAACCATACAGACCATAGAAACCCTGAATCTGGCCCAAGTGGATCTTAATTGCCTTTTATGGCATTTGGAATCTACATTGGCTCAATCTTCAGAACTCCAGAATTTGACAAAAAAACACAATTATTATACAGAGAGAGCAGCAGGCCGAAGACAGATGATTGACAATTATTTCTGGGATGAAAGTACAGGAATATACAGAGATTATCATATAAAAAAACACAAAAACACACCGTCTGAACATATTGCTGCTCTTTATCCTTTATTTCTTGGATTAGCCAATGAAGATCAGGCCAAAAAGGTAGCCGAAGCGATATCTGAAAAATTTTTATATCCGGGCGGATTGGTCACCACTACCAAACAAAGCGGTCAGCAATGGGATCTTCCGAATGCTTGGGCGCCTTATCAATGGCTAGGTTTTAAAGCAATGAAAAATTATGGCTTTGATGAATTGGCGGAAGCTATAAAAAATAACTGGTGTTCCAATGTAGAAAGAGTATATAAGAATACCGGGAAACTGATGGAAAAATACAATGCACTGGATACGGAAACTATTGCTGGTGGGGGAGAATATCCCAACCAGGATGGCTTCGGATGGACCAATGGAGTCTATTTACAACTGAAACAAAACTAAACAATAAAAATCAATATGGCTATGAAAAAAAAATCAATCTTTTTAATTGCCGGAATAGCTACGCTTTATTTCAATAATATGTATGCGCAGGAAAATCCTCAGGATTCCATTAAGACCAATTCTATTGATCAGGTGGTAATTACAGGAAATTCCAATCCGAAAAAGAAAATAGAATCAAGTACTGCAATTTCCACATTCAGTGCAAAAGAAATTCAGAAACAAAACCCTGTAAGTGCAGCTGCTCTATTACAAAGAGTTCCCGGATTTGCCGTGGAAACTTCAGGTGGTGAAGTAGGAAATAACCTTTTTGCAAGAGGTATTCCTTCTGCCGGAGCATATGAGTTCGTACAGGTGCAGGAAGACGGATTGCCCGTTTTTGAAGACGGGGCTTTACAGTTTGCCAATGCAGATAATTTTTTCCGTGTAGATAACACGGTAAACCGATTGGAAGCTTTGAGAGGAGGTTCCGGTTCTATTTACGCCAATAATTCTCCGGGGGGACTTATCAATTTTATTTCCAAGGAAGGAACAAACACCTTTAGAGGAGTAGCAAAGTTAGAGACCAGTACATATGGATTAATGCGTACGGATGTTAACTTAGGGGGTGCTTTAATTGAAGATAAATTGTTTTTCAATGTAGGAGGTTTTTACAGAACGGATGACGGAATCAGAAAAACAGGTTTTAAAGCTAATAATGGAGGACAGATCAAGGCTAATCTGAAATATGTTTTCGATAAAGGATACGCTAAAGTGTACTATAAAAAATTAAATGACAGAAATACATTCTATCTGCCGATTCCTTTGGTTCAGAACGGAAATGATTTAAAAGAATTCCCGGGATTTGACCCTAATTACGGAACCTATAGCTACAGAACGATTAGTCAGCTTAATATTCCACAAGCAGGAGGCGGATTTTTCAGCAGAGACCTTGAAAATGGGATCCATCCTAAAGTAGATGTGGTAGGAGCAGAATTTAAATATGATCTTGGAGACAATTTCACTGTTTTAAATAAGACAAAATATACCAATATTGATATGAACTATACGGGGATTTTCCCTGCAGGAGGGCCGCAGTTGGCTGCTGATTTTGCAGCTGCAAACGGAATCTCCGGAAACAATTATCAATATTCTTCGGTAAGCTCAGGGGCTATCATGACTCCTCAATATGTTCAGAAATTAGGATTCTGGGCCATTGATAAGCAGATGAATAATTTTGTGAATGATCTACAATTCAATTATAAATTTGATAAAGGAAATATTACAGCCGGTTTCTATAAATCCAACTGGAAATCTCATCAGTATTGGAACTGGAGTAATATCCTTACAACAGCTACAGACAGACCTCAGTTACTGAATTTAGTAGATACCTCTCTTTCTCCGAGTGATTTCGGGTACTCTAAAACTTATAATGGAGTGACCAATATGTCATTCTTGTTAAGAGATTCTCAAATTCAGGGGAGCTTAAATGATGTATACTTGAATGTAGATTATAACGTTACGGATCAGTTAAGCTTCAATGGAGGGATCCGTTACAGCCGTGATTTCTATAAAGGATATGGGGTAAATACGATCTCTTCCAATCTTAATGATTCTAATCTCACCACAGACGGAACCCACAGTTTCTTGACTACAACGGCAGATGATGGAATGTCTGTTTTAGGAAATAAATATACATATTGGTACTACGATATCAGCAAAGTATCTTATACCTTGGCAACCAATTATAAGATCAACAGAGAAAATGCTGTATACGCCCGTTTTTCTCACGGGTTCAGATCTCCGAATGAAGAGGCATATTATAACAACATGAATGACTTGAGCAAAATTGAACCAGTATATACAGACCAGCTGGAATTAGGATACAAATATTACTCCCGGTTATTTGATGTGGCAGTGATTCCTTTCTATTCAACACTTAAAAATCTTTCCTTTACCGATGTATATTCGGACGGAACATCTGAAAATAAATTTGCCAATACCACCAACCTTGGGGTAGAATTGGAAGGTTATGCAAGATTATTTAACAATTTACTGGAAGTGACTTTTAACGGGACGATCCAGAATCCTAAATACAATGATTTCACAGGACGAAACTCCGATGGAAGTACATTTGATTATGATGGAAATTCTGTAAGAAGAATGCCTAAGTTCTACTTCAATATTTCACCTGCTATCAATATTACCAAAGAATGGAGAACTTATGTGAGTATGAATTATTACGGAAAACGCTTCCAGGATGAGAAAAATGCACAGACATTGCCTTCATTTACGGAATTTGGAGCGGGAATGTCTTATCAGTTAGGGAAAATACGTTTTGCAGTTGATGGAACCAATATCTTTAACACAATTGGTATTACGGAAGGTGACCCAAGAGCAGGATCTCCTACAGGAGACGGGATTATTATGGCGAGACCTATCATGGGCGCTGCAGCAAGAGCTTCCATTACATTGGATTTCTAAACTTTTTACTTATATTCAAAATACAACCGCTTCAATTGAAGCGGTTGTATTGTTTATATTTTGGAGCTCAAAACTCGAACCACGAATCTAGCAATCCGAATCCCGAACCTCTACCTCAGAAAAGGATTATACTGTTTCTCAAATCCAATGGTAGTAGGATTTCCATGCCCAGAAAAAACCTGTGTTTCTTCATCCAAAATGAAAAGCTTGGTTCTGATCCCATCAATAAGTTGGTCATAATTTCCTTTGTATAAATCCGTTCTTCCGATACTCCCTTCAAAAAGGACATCACCGGAGATCATGAATTTCTGGTTTTCATTATGGTATACTACGCTTCCTGGAGAATGTCCCGGAACATGGTAGATTTTAAATTGTTCACCATCCAAATCAAGTAGATCGCCTTCATTAATATATTTAATATCCACTTTTACCGGATTGATCTGGAATCCGAATCTCATTCCGCTCATTTGAAGCATATCCAACACCTCCTGGTCTTCCTGATGCATGATCACAGGAACTTTAAATGTGTCAAAAGCCCACTGCAGACCTAACACATGATCAATATGAGCATGAGTAAGAAGAATTTTCTGAATTGTTAACCCATTGTTGATAATGAAGTCACTAATTGCTTTGGTTTCCTGTTCGTTCATATTCCCAGGATCAATTAGCCAGGCATTTTTGTTTTCATTATAGATGATATAGGTGTTTTCGCTCGCAAAGTTGAATACGAAGCCTTGAATCTGAAGCATGTTCTGAATATTTTTACCAAAAATACGATATTATTAAGAAATGGGGTTTTTTAGCTATCTTCGTGGTAATGAAAAAAATAGTTTTCTTTTTCCTGCTATTTTATAGTTCTATAGCCTATTCTCAGGATTATAAAGTGTTGGCTCAAAGAGTTTGTGATTCTTTAAAAGCTTTTAATACGTCAGATTCAATAAAGTTATATGGTAAGGAGACGGAGTTTATAGGAAAGGAATTATTAAAATATATGGAAAATCTTCCTGAAACTGAGATTGATGAGAATTCTACAAATTATTTTAATGTCTTTCAATATAAGGTTAAAAGAGAATTAATAAGAAATTGTTCATTAAAGTTGAACAATAATTATTCATTTTTTCTTTTTACACAGATTGTCGATTTTGATAATACATTTACTTATCAACAATACCAAAGTTTAAAGAACAAAATAGTAGAAATTAGAAAAATAAATAAAATAGATATTCTGATTTTAGAAGTTGATAACTTTTACCCTTATAAAGACATTACTGAATACTCTTTTGAAATATTAAATAATTGGGACAATCACTCCAATAGTCAAAACGGAAAAATGATTCTGGTTTTCAGTAAAGATCTAAGGGAAATAAGATTTTCTACTACTTATATAGCAAGAAAGTCTATTCCAGATGATTTTTTGCAAAAGTTGATCGATGATCAAATTGTAAATAATTTTAGACAAGAAAAATTTTATGAAGGAGTTTTAGTGTCGCTTGAAGAAATTGATAAATATTTAAAGAAATGAAAAAATTAGCGTTGATATTAGTAATAGGATTTTCAACATTATTTCTGGGACAAAATATCCAAAGCATACAACTATTCAATCCTCAGACGAACGACGAAACTCCTGTCATTAGGTTGGGAGAAAAACTGATTCTGAGTTTTGATGACCTTACCAATTCCAGTCAGATTTACAGGTATACTCTTAAGCATTATGACAGAAACTGGAATGATGATAATCTTTTCTTCACGGAATTCGCTACAGGAAGCCTGAACGGACTGCTGGATCAGTTTCAGTATTCATTTAATACCCTGCAGGCGTATACCCACTATACATTAGCATTCCCGAATGAAAAAATGCAACCTAAGATTTCAGGGAATTTTGAGCTTATTGTCTATAAGGATTCTGCAGAAAAGCCACTTTTTAGAAAAAGGTTTTATGTGGTGGAAGATGCGGCAGCCTTAGCGTTGAATGTTTCCAGAATTGCCGATGCTAAAAATCCTGAGATCAACCAAAGGGTGGAAGTACAGGCTGTCTCAAAAGGAGGGGATCTCTCTTCCAATGTGAATTCCATGAGCCTGAATGTAATGCAGAATAACAATCTGAATGTTACAGTGAATAACCTCAAACCGAGCTCAACATTAGGAAATAAATTGCTGTTCCAACAAATGAGCCTGACTTTCCCGGGAAACAATGAATTTTATTATTTTGATAATAAAAACATAGATATGGCGGCAGATATGGTTCGTGCCACAGAAGTAAAAGACGGAGTGAACAATACTTATCTGCATCCGGTTTGGGCATATCCTTTAAATTATCAGTACCAACCTGATGTTAACGGAGCATGGTATTACAGAAGAAATGATATGGGAATAGAAAGAAATGCTGAAAGAGAGGCTGATTATGCATGGGTTTACTTTTCTTTGGATTCTGATAGAATGGAGAAAGAAATTTACGTATTGGGAGGATTTAATGATTTCCAGCCTAAAAAAGAATATCAGATGGAATATGATGAAGCCAATAAAAAATATGTAGCGAGAATTTACCTCAAACAAGGTTTCTACAACTATATTCTGGCGACAAAAGAAGCTAATGGAGCCTTAAACTTCGGAGAAATCAATGGAAACTTCTGGCAGACTGAAAACCTCTATCAGGCATTTTTATATTATGCTCCTTTCGGAAGAAATTATGATGGCTTAATGGGATATGGAGAATTCAGGACACCGGTGAGATAATTTCTATCTTCAGTTTCCATTTTTTCTGAAAACTGCAATGATTAGCAATGTTTCTCCGTTTTCAAAAATGTAATGGATAGCAACAGGAAAATTTTGCATTTTATGAAACGATATTTCCTGGGGTTTATGGTTTTCATGATGCTCTAATATCTCATTAATGCATTTCTTTAACTCTCCAATGAATTCCTTTCCTTTATTTTTCTCATCAGAATTGAATACTCTGATGAGCAGTTTTATATCATTTTCAGCAATAGATGATAGAAGGGTTTTCATCATGATAAATTATTTTCAAGCTCAGAAATGTTCTTGAAAAAATCAAGTTTTGTTTTTGGATTCTCTTTATGAAACTGTATTCTGTAAAGAATTTCATCAAGCTGAAATTGAGGAATCACAGATTTGTTCTGATTTTCAAAATTTTCTACAACTTTCACAAAAGCTTTTAATAACTCAGGTGTAAAATTATCAATTTTATGTTTTAAAACTTTAACAGTAGTGTCCATAGTAATTAATATTTTAATTGTCCAACATATTTACATGGGTAAAATTACAAAAAAATAATTATTTAAATATAACCCTATATTTTTATAGGGTTAATTTTATTTAAATGTATTTTATTTATATTTAATTGCTTTTTTATGGGGGGGGGTGTAATAAAAAAATATCATTTAATTTAATTAAATGATATTGAGTAGATGTATTTAAAATTCTAATTAAACCAGATAAAACTCATTCAGTTTTTCTTCACATAAAACTTTGATGACATGGATCCATCTGTCTTCATCATTCAGACAAGGAATGTAATGGAAGTTTTCTCCGCCTGCATGTAAAAACTCTTCTTTACCTTCTACGGAAATCTCCTCCAAAGTTTCCAAACAATCCGAAACGAACGCTGGGCAAACAATAGCCAGGTTTTTAATTCCTTTTTTAGGAATAGTTTCTAATGTTTCGTCCGTGTAAGGCTCTATCCATTTGTCTTTCCCTAATCTTGACTGGAAAGAAACAATGGTTTTCTCTTTAGGAAGGTTCAGTCTTTCAATAACAGATTCAGTGGTTTTATAACATTGATGGCGATAGCAAAACTGATGGCTTGGATTATCATCTCTTGAACAGCAATCGTTCAGATTACAGGTTTTGGTAGGATCGGTTTTATAAATATGTCTTTCCGGGACCCCGTGGTAAGAGAACTGTAAAGCATCGAAGTTTTCAGGTAATTTTTCTTTAATACTTTCAGATAGGCAGTCAATATAAATATCCCTGTTATAAAAAGGTTGAATATAATTGATTTTTACCCCCGGGAATTTTTTCTTTCTTACCTCTTCCGCCTTTTCAATCACTGTTTCCGTTGTGCTCATCGCGTATTGCGGATACAATGGGAAAAGAACGATTTCAGAAACCCCTTTATCAACCAGTTTCTGAATTCCTGTTTCGATGCTGGGTTCAGCATATCTCATCCCGATTTCTACAGGAACATCCACCAGCTTTTGCAGTTTTTTCTGAATTTTTTCAGTGATGACAATAAGGGGTGATCCTTCTTTGGTCCAAACTGTTTTATATGCTTCTGCGGATTTGGCAGGTCTTGTTTTTAAAATAATTCCACGGACTAAAAGCGCACGGAAAATCCAGCGGTAATCAATTACTCTTTCATCCATCAGGAACTCATCGAGATATTCCTTTACATCATTTACGTCTGTAGATTTTGGTGAACCGAGATTGACTAATAAAATTCCTTTCATAAATTATAAATAATGAGTAATGGGTAATTTTTATTGCTTATTATATATTACTGATTACTTATGCTTTTATCCGTTTACAGCTTCTACTTTTTCCACTAATTCAGGAACAAATTGCTTTAAAATATTCTCTATTCCGTTCTTCAAGGTAGCGGTTGAACTCGGACACCCGGAACAAGCGCCTTGTAAAAGCATTTTTGCAGTTTTGGTGCTTTCATCATATTCCATTAATGAAATTTTTCCGCCATCATTTTCTACTGCAGGAGCAACATATTCATTAAGAATGTCAGAAATTTTCTGCTCATCATCGGTATAATCTCTGTTGATGATTTTTTCAACAGGATTTTCATGTTTTTGAGGCTCAAGGTTGGAAATTACCCCTCCATTCTGTAGATATTCTGCAATGAAACCACGAACAGCCATCATGATCTGATGCCATTCTACAGAATCATTTTTGGTAACTGCAACGAAATTGTCGGAAATAAAAACTTCCTGAGCAAAATCAAATTCATTAAATATAGCCTGAGCTAAAGGAACTTCTCCTGCAGCCTCTCTTGATTTCACTTCAACGAAACCATCCATCAACAATTTATTGGAAACAAACTTCATCACATTAGGATTAGGAGTCATTTCCGCATAAATCTGATACATTTCTTTTTTCTTCTGAAGATAGATTCTAGGGTTGGCCAATAATTCATCTTCAATTACATTTTTCAGGCTTTCAGCTACATGTTCCCATTCTACGGTTTCCTGCTTTGCCACTGCCACAAAATTCGCTGTGATGAAAACCCTTTCCACAAAAGGATAATTGAAAAGCTCCTGTGCAAGGGGGATTTCCGAGATATCTGAACTTCTGTCCAACTCCAGAGACCCTGGAATCAAGTTGTAATCAGTTACAAATTTCATCACTTTTGGGTTTTCTGTTGGCTCTATAAGTATCTTACGCATTTTTTCGTTAAATTTGAGATACAAAAATACGTAATTAGAAATTAGAAGTTGGAGATTAGAAATTAGATTTTCGCTATCACTGTAATTTAAAAACCGTAAGGCTTAGATTTCAATTTCAAACAAACTCATTATCAATTTATCACATTAAAATATGGCACTTGTAAAAGAACTTTTAGGAAAAACACCACAGATCGGGGAAAATACATTTTTGGCAGAAACGGCAACCATTATTGGAGATGTGGTAATGGGAAGAGATTGCAGCATTTGGTATAATGCGGTAATAAGAGGAGATGTTCACTACATCAAAATGGGAAATAAGGTGAATGTTCAGGATAATGCCATGTTGCATTGTACTTATCAGAAACACCCTCTGAATATCGGGAATAATGTTTCTATCGGACATAATGCGATTGTTCATGGCTGCACGATTCAGGATAATGTTCTGATTGGGATGGGAGCCATTGTGATGGACGACTGTTTGGTAGAAGAAAATTCAATTGTAGGTGCAGGTTCCGTAGTGACGCAGGGAACCCATATCAAATCAGGAGAAGTTTGGGGAGGTATTCCGGCCAGAAAAATCAAAGATATTTCAGCACAGCTTTTAGAAGGAGAGGTGAATAGAATTGCAGATAATTATGTGAAATATTCGTCTTGGTATAAAGACTAAAACTTTCTGAAAAAATAAAATAATACTCCGCCTAAGATCTTAGACGGAGTTTTTTTATCCTTAGTGAAATCGCCTGAGGGTTTGTCATCAATAGGCTTTTATATTGTTATGGATATACCAAAACGGCTTTTTCATCCTCACATCTGATAGATGTGGGTTCATTGGCCATCATACAATCAGAGGTAATATTATATTTCTTATTGTATTCAGCCATTTTGCTGGTATATTCCTGGATTTTAGGTAAAATAGAGGCTTCCAGTTTTTTAGGATAGGCAATATACGTTACGGGGCCGCCGCATGCTTTTGAGCCTATCGGAGAAAATGCCCATTCGCTGGGGTCAGTACATTTCTCTTTTGCAATTTCTGAATCAATTCCCGCCTTTATTTTTTCAAGCTGGTTGTTATCATACTTCTGGCTGTTTTCATCCGCGGGTCTCTCAGAAATATCCTTAGGAAGAGTGTTGGGGTCTGCCGTATTCGTACTCTTGCAAGAAACAATAGCAAAGGCTATAACAGGAATATACAGGAATGCTTTTTTCATAAAATAATATTGTATCTGGGATTTTTCAAAATTTATGCCATTACGGGATTTTCCCATTCATTTTCCGTAATTTTGATGGCGATGAACAATCATTTTTTTGACTTAATAGAGCATACCAACAGAAGTGTTTTTCTTACGGGAAGAGCAGGAACGGGAAAGACAACTTTCCTTAATGATTTTGTAAAAAGAACGAGAAAAAAGCATATTGTGGTAGCGCCTACCGGAATTGCAGCCATCAATGCAGGAGGGGTTACCATCCATTCGATGTTTGGATTGCCTTTAAGGACTTTTTTACCTACAACAGACCGTATTGATGGCAGTTTGGCAAATAATATTGCTGATCTGATGCCGCATTTTAAGTATAGAAAAGATAAGCTTAAACTGCTTAGGGAAGTAGAAATTCTTATTATTGATGAGGTTTCAATGTTAAGAGCGGATGTTCTGGATATGATGGATTTCTCCTTACGGTTTATCAGAAGAAATAATCAAAGGTTTGGCGGAGTACAGATGTTGTTTATCGGAGATTTGTATCAGCTTCCACCAGTGGTAAGAGATGAGCATATTTTGAAGCTGTATTATAAATCACCTTTCTTTTTTGATAGCCATGCCATTAAAGAAATTCCTTTAATTACGATTGAATTAACCAAAGTATACAGACAATCTGACGAAGACTTTCTTGAAATTCTGAATGCCATTCGTGACGGAGATGTAGCTAATATTGATTTTGAGCATCTGAATGAAAGATATGATCCTGATTTTGATCCCGGAAATGAATCCTACGTTTACCTGTGTTCTCACAATAAAATGGCGGATGAGATCAACCAGGAGAAACTGGCGGAAATAAAAGTTGATCCTTCCACATATGAAGCTAAGCTTTTTGGAGAGTTTAAAGAAAACCAGTTTCCCAACGAGCAGTTTTTGGAATTGAAAGTTGGGGCACAGATCATGTTCATCAGAAATGATATTTCCCCGGATAAAAAATATTTTAACGGAAAGCTTGGTGAAATTTCTGCACTGGATGAAAATGAGATCCGGGTAATCCTGGATGGAAGCGAAAGGGAAATTGTAGTGAAAAGAGAAGTTTGGGAACAGAAAAAATATTTCCTGGATGCAGAGAAAAATATCAAGGAGGAAGTTTTGGGAAGCTTTGAGCAGTTTCCGATTAAGTTAGCATGGGCCGTTACGATTCATAAAAGCCAGGGATTAACGTTTGATAAAGTAATCATTGATGCCGGAAAAAGCTTTACGGCAGGACAGGTTTACGTTGCACTTTCCCGTTGCAGAACATTGGAAGGTATTGTTTTAAAATCTAAGATCACTCCTGAAGTTATCTTTAAAGACAACAGAATTTTACAGTTCCAGGGAGATACTTTTGCCAATAATCATGTGGAAACTATCCTGAATCAGGAAAAATATGATTACAGCATCCGAAAAGTGCTTCGAACCATTGATTGTATGTGGCTGCTGCAGGAAGTGGAAGACTGGAACCAATTATCCGTTACCACCAAAAGTGTTGATCATCTCAAAACTAATCAGCTCTATCATCAGTTGAAGCAGGATGCGGCAAATCTTGGAAAGATCTTCGAAAAGCTGGAAAGAGTTTTATTTCAGAAAGTCGCAAATTTTATTAATCAAAAAGAAGAATGGTCTGAAATTGAAAGCAAAGCAAAAGGAGCAGTTAATTTTTTCTTCACAGAAGTAAAAGATAAAATTTTTAGTCCTTTGAAAGACTTCTATGCTGAAATCAAAGGATCAAAAGGACTGAAGCAATACAATGAGGAGTTCAAAAGATGGCTGGAAGATTTGGAAGAATACCTGAATAGCTTAAAAGAGATTCATTTACTGGAAACTAAGCTTTTGGACGAAAAGAATGATAAAGAGATTAATCTAAAAATTGCTAAAGTTCCATCACAGGTTCTCACGTTCCAGTTATTTGAGCAGGGAAAAACCATTGCTGAAATTGCTTTGGAAAGAGGTTTGGTAAAAGAAACTGTTATTGGGCATCTGGCGAAATTTGCGGAGCAGGGATTGTTGGATATTTCCAGAGTGATTACCTCAGATAAGATCAAAGCTTTTGAAGAGGAATTCAATAAAAAGCCACATGAGACATTAACGGAATGGAAGAATGCTTTACCCAATGATTTTGAGTTTAATGAGATCAGGATTTTATTGAATCATTATAATTATCAAAAGGAAAAAGAGAAATAAATACCTATTTTAATAAATTTTGATTGACTCGATATCCGACGATTTTAATTACACCATTTTCCTTTTGCATGGAAAGGGTTTCTTCTGTATTACTTATACTTCTTTTAACGTTATATACTAATATGTATTCGCTTTTAGGATTGGTTCCTTTTACAACTAAAGTTTCCCATTTTACTAAGGTATGCTCTTCAATTGGGCCCAGTTCATTTTGTGAAACAGTAAGAATATCGTTAAGCTTGTCTTTATTGGTTACTTCAAAAAACTTATCACTAAACAATTCGTAAGTTTTCTCTCTATTAGGTCCATACATTAATTCCCAGTAAAATTTATCCGAAATTTTTTCAGCATCTATTTTATCTGATTCTCTATTTGAAAATGTTTGATTGAACGAGCAACTAATTAATAAGAATGCGATAAAAAGCAGCAGATAAAGTTTTTTCATTTTAGTTTTTAAATATGTAGATAAAGTATATTTTATCTTGAGTTATTAATCTACAAATAAAGTATTTATTTTTTAATGGCAAAAAGAATCAATAGTTTTTTCCTGAATTCATCGATCAGACTTATCAATTACAAAAAGTAACTAATGTAATTTATATAGTATAAATTTGTTTGGTTTTTCAGACCTAACAATTGAAATTATGAAAAATTTTGAACTTTCTGTTCTGGATCTTGCTCCCGTAAAGCAGGAAAAGACTATCTACGATACCTTTCAGGACAGTTTATCATTAGCTAATTACGTAGAAAATTTAAATTATAAAAGGTTCTGGTTGGCTGAGCATCATAATATGGCAAGTATTGCCAGTTCTGCAACCTCCGTTCTTATCGGTTTTATTGCGAACGGAACAAAGAAAATAAGAGTAGGCTCCGGAGGGATCATGCTTCCGAATCACAGTTCTTTAGTGATTGCTGAACAATTCGGGACTTTGGAATCTCTTTTTCCCGGAAGAATAGACCTGGGATTGGGAAGAGCGCCGGGAACGGATGGTTTGACGGCGCAGGCTTTAGGACGAAATCCAGCCATCATCAATGAACAATTCCCTAGGCAAATTTTAGAATTACAGCGATATTTTTCAAGAGAGAATTCGAGTGCTTTGGTTCGGGCTATTCCCGGAGAAGGATTAGAGATTCCACTGTATATTTTAGGCTCTAGTACAGACAGCGCCTGGTTGGCTGCACAATTAGGGCTTCCTTATGCTTTTGCAGGACATTTTGCTCCTGAACAAATGGAAATGGCTTTCAATATTTACAGAGAGCATTTTGAGCCCTCCCAACAATTGGATACACCTTATATGATGGCTTGTGTCAATGGAATTGCTGCAGAAACTTCTGAAGAAGCACATTGGCTTTCCACTACCTTATTTCAGGCATTCATCAATATTGTAAGAAACGACAGGAAGCCTTTTGCACCACCTGTGGAAGATATGGATGAGATTTGGTCGCCCATGGAAAAATCTGCTGTTTTACAAAAATTGAGATACAGCTTTATTGGAGATCAGTCTGAAATTAAAGAAAAATTGAAAAGCTTCCAGGAAAGATTCAATGTAGATGAATTGATCATTAATTCTCATATCTATGACCATCAGAAGAGATTGGAATCATACAGAATATTCAGAGAGGCAGCGGACTCTTTATTCAAAGCGTAACAAACCATTTATATAAATTGGCACATGCCTATTTTTATGAGTATCTTTGCAAAAATTTAAAAAGTAAAAATGTCTGATATTAAATTAAATACTATTCCAGAGGCTATCGAAGACCTTAAAAATGGTAAAATAATCATAGTAGTAGATGATGAAGACAGAGAGAATGAAGGAGATTTTCTTTGTGCAGCTGAATTAACGACTCCCGAAATTATCAATTTTATGGCGGTTCATGGAAGAGGGCTGATTTGTATGCCGCTTCCTGAAAAAAGATGTGACGAGCTTGGCTTAGATATTATGGTAAGCCGAAGTAGTGATCCTAAAGAAACTGCATTTACGGTATCTGTAGACCTTTTAGGAAATGGTACTTCTACCGGGATTTCTGCAAGTGACAGAGCAAAAACTATTTTGGCTTTGATGGATGAAAAATCAAAACCAACTGATTTTATGAGACCCGGACATATTTTCCCGCTTCGTGCCAAAAAAGGAGGCGTTTTAAAAAGAGCCGGCCATACGGAAGCAGCCATTGATTTAACGCATTTGGCGGGTTTGAAAGAGGGGGGAGTGATCTGTGAGATCATGAATGAAGACGGCTCTATGTCCCGTTTACCGGAATTGTATGCGTTCGCGCAAAAACATAACATTAAAATCGTTTCTATTGAAGATCTGATCCATTATCAGCTTAAAAAAGGAAACCTTGTAGAAAGAATTGAAGAAAGAAAAGTGAAAACTCATTATGGAGAATTCGATTTCTATGCTTTCAGAGAAACTTCCAATGATCAGATCCATTTTGCTATTACGAAAGGAAGCTGGACAGTGGATGAGCCTATCCTGGTGCGAGTACAGTCCTCAGATTCTTATTTCGATGTATTAACAAGATTGAACAACGGTGAAAAGCCTTTATTGGAAAAGGTAACGAACATGATCAATGAAGAAGGAAAAGGGGCTATCATTTTCATCAACAATGTTTCCAATTCTGAAAATACATTAAGAAAATTACAGCAGTTCCTGAATTACCAAGACGGGCAGGTACAACATCCTACCTTGGCGTATAATTATAGAGATTACGGAATCGGGACACAGATTCTGAAAAATTTGGGAATCAATAAATTCAAGGTAATTACTCAAAATCCTAATATCAAACCTCAGGTTGGAGGATATGATGTGGAAGTAACCGAAATGGTTCAACTATAGAATATAAAAAATGGCTTGATCAATCAAGCCATTTTTATTTCGTCAAAATTTCTGAAACCATTCAGAAAATCTTTGATATTCATTCTTTTCTTTCCCTCCAGCTGAAGCTCCAAAGGATAGTAAATTCCGTCCAGGGTATAGATTTTAAAATCATTTTTTGAAATTTCTAAAGTTCCGGCAGGTTTTCCATGATTTGAAAGCTCAAATTTTCCTCCGAAGATCTTCAGACCTTTTTCTTCCTCTCCAATTTTCAGCGTAGTAAATGCAGCAGGGTAAGGGGACATTCCCAAAATAAACTGATGAACCGTTTTGGAAGGTAGAGTCCAGTTAATTCTTGTATCCTCTTTAAAAATTTTATAGGCATTTTTAGGATGTTCAACATGTGGTTGAGGTTTTTCCACTATGGAATTTTCGGCTAAGCCATCCAATGTTTTTACCACTAATTGGGCTCCCATTTCCATAAGACGGTCATGAAGGCTTCCTGCATTTTCATCAGGTAAAACCGGTAATTCTTCCTGAAGCAGAATATTTCCTTCATCTATTTTCTCATTGATGAAAAAAGTAGTGGCTCCTGTTTTCTCTTCACCATTAATAATAGCATAATTGATAGGAGCAGCACCTCTGTAATCCGGCAACAAGGAAGCATGAAGATTAAAAGTTCCCAGTTTTGGCATTTCAAAAAGAACTTTTGGCATCATTCTGAAAGCTACCACTACAAAGACATCAGCATCCAGTTTTCTTAATTCTTCCAGAAACTCGGGATTTCTCAATTTTTCAGGCTGGAAAACGGGAAGATTATGTTCTACCGCAAAAACTTTTACAGGAGATTGATTGATCTTCTGCCCACGGCCACTTGCTTTATCCGCAACTGTTACAACACCCACAACTTCATGATGAGACTGATGGATTGCTTCCAAGGAATTTTTGGCAAATTCAGGAGTCCCTAAAAAAACTACTTTCAATGATTTCATGGTGCAAAGATAAGGGTTATAAGGATTTTAAAAAAGTAAATGTCATTCTGAATGCTGTGAAGAATCTTGAATTTAAAAATAAAAAATTCCTCTTTTCAAGTTTACATTAAGCTAACATATAGGTTCGAAAATTCAGCATCTTCACCTTTCCGGAATCTAAAAGAAAAATAAGGTTTTCCAAAATGTTTTCTTTAGGATGATAACTTAGCTGCACAGAAAGTTCTTCTATGGTGGCAGGTTTCTTAGCCAACAAATCAAGAATCTGAACAGAAATGTTTTGTCCAAAAATGGATTGCTTATTTTGTTCACAAACAGAACATTGATCACAATTTTTTGCATTTTTCTCTCCAAAATAAGACAAGATAAGTTTCATCTTACAGTAATCCTTATTTTCTACATAAAATTTCATTTCTTCCCATTTCTGGATTTTATTTTTCTGAATATGCTCAAAGAGATGCCAGTAAGCACCATTGATGGCTCTTTCATCTCTTGGCTTTAAGAATTTTACACTCGATAATGCTCCATCCACATATTCCAGATAATTTTTCTGATGTAGTTCTTTAAGGCGTTCTTTGATTAATGGAATTCCAACTCCAATCTTGTTGCTTACTTGCTGCTCGCTGAACATCACCTTATGAGAAGTAATCCCCGAAACCGTACGAAGTAAAAGTTCTATAAAATAAGCATCTTTATGGGGGATCTGATCTATTTCATCAGCCTGCATCAGCAGTTCAACCGATGATAAGCTTTTATTGTCGTTAAAATAAATGATCTCCTGATTATGAAGAAAATTCAAGACATTCTTTATTTTAGCGGTTGATAGCTTAGTGAAGTTTTGAATTCCCGTCATATTAAGCTGAAAAACTTTTTCAGGCATTTCATATTCAGCAATCTGGAAAATAGAGTAGAGGTAGGTAATGATTCTTTGAAATTCCGATTTGCTTGGAGTTTGATTTTTTAAAATCTGATCAAAGTTTATAATTTCCTGCTTATTCCAAAGCAGAAAAGCATAGCTGTCTTTTCCATCTCTTCCGGCTCTCCCGATTTCCTGATAATAGTTTTCCAATGAAGAAGAAGGAGAGAAGTGGATTACAAAACGCACATTATCCTTATCGATTCCCATCCCAAAAGCATTGGTGGAAATCAATACATGTTGATCACTATTATTCCAGGTGTTTTGCCTGATATTCTTTTCCTTTGTGGTGAGCCCTGCATGGAAGAAATCTACATTTTTCAACTTGTTTTTCTGTAAAAAGCCGGTAAGCAATTCAGCTTCTTTTCTCGTTCTTACATAGACAATACCGGAACTTGTATTGTATTTTAGAATATCCAGTACTCTTTGGAATTTGTCAGAAACTTCATCGGTGAAAATTTTAATGTTTTTTCTTTTAAAGCTTTTCTGGAAAACTTTAGCATTTTTAAGCTCTAGTTTCAGTTTGATTTCTTCAAGAACTTTAGGAGTAGCAGTGGCTGTTAAAGCCAGGCAAGGAATTCCCGGATTATTCTTTCTGAATTCTTTTATATTCTGATAACTTGGTCTGAAGTCCTGTCCCCATTCCGAAATACAATGAGCTTCATCTACAGCAATGAAAGATAACTGGATATCTTCGATATTTTGAAGAAATTGAATGTTATTCAATCTTTCCGGAGATATATAAAGTAATTTTGTTAGGCCTTCTTTACATCTGTTGAATATTATTTCTGCATCAAACTCTTCCAGTTCTGAGGATAAATATTCTGCTTCAATACCGCGATGCTTTAATTGATTCACCTGATCTTTCATTAAGGCCAATAAAGGAGAAATAACAATACAAACACCTTCTTTTAATAAAGCAGGTAGTTGATAGCATAGAGATTTTCCTGCTCCTGTAGGTAATAATACCAAAGTGTCTTTTTCAGTGATAACAGAATCGATAATTTCTTCTTGGGAATCTCTGAAACTGTCATAACCCCAAAAATGCTTAAGGGTTTTATATTTGAGCTGCTGGAATTCTTGAGACGAAATCATAGGGTAAAAATAAGGAAAGTATGATAACAAAAAAAGTCATGCAACGCATGACTTTTATATAGCAATAATAAGTTTATTATTTAGCTTCGAAGTATACTCTTCTGTTTGCTCTGTTTTTCCATTCAGGACATTTAGTTGCAGGCTCACACTCAGGATACTTAAGGTCTTTTTCACCTCTACCGATAGCGTTTAATTTTCCAGCTTCAACACCGTTTTTGATTAAATAATCTTTAACGTTATTGGCTCTTCTTTCAGATAATCTTTGGTTATAAGCGTCAGAAGCTCTTGTATCTGTAGCTCCGATTACGTTATAAGAACCTGTTGAAGAATTGATGTAATTAACAGCGTTGTTAAGGATGGGGGTGTTAGAAGGTAAAATTCTGTCAGAATTCAAATCAAATTCAATTCCTTCAAGAGTTCTTTCCTCTTCTTTTACTGGTCCTGTAGTAGTTGTAGGACAACCGTTGTTTTCTACTGGCCCAGGAACAGTTACACACTTATCATAAAGGTCAATTACTCCATCTAAATCAGTATCAAGAGCAACACCAGCACCATCAACTCTAGCACCAGCCGGAGTATCAAGTTGTCTGTCCCAATCATCACAAACTCCGTCATTATCTGCATCACCTTTCTTACAAACTTCGATATCTTGGTTTTTATTAGCTAAAACATCTAGTTTATAATAAATTTCTTGTAATGGGTCATGCCACATCAAGTGAGATTCGTGTTTTCCTAATTTTAGAGAAACCCCTAAAGTTGCATTGAAGAAGTTATCAGATACCTGCTCTTCACGTCTGTTGATATCGCTGTATGCATTACCTCCACCATCAAACTCATCATCACCAGTGATAGCATACATTACTCTACCTTCAATATCAATTCTTCTGTTTACTTTATATTTCAAACCTGCTCCGGCTTGTGCAAACATAGAACCAAATTTGAAAGGCTTAACTTCTGTTACTAATCTTTGGCCGTTTTCGTCTTTCTGGAAAGCTCTATAAGCTAAAGTACCAATACCTGCATATCCGTGTAATGCCCATCTGAAAGGAGAATGGTTGTCAACTCTTCTTAAAAGATTAGACAAGTTGATATCTCCTAATAATGAGATTGCATCATACTGAGTTCTTGCACCTACTTGTTGATATGCTGAAGCATTAGCAGGAGCTGCGTCTTTAGTATTGAACCATCCTTGTCTCGTTTCTCCTCTGTCATATTGTAATTTTAGTCCGAAAGCATGAGTAATAGCTTTATCGATACTTACATATGCAGAATAGCCGAAAAGGTTTTTACCGTTACCATTTTTAATAGATGTTAAGTCAGCTGACTGAACGAAAGGTACACCTACACCAGCCGAAATTGACCAGTCATTAAATCTTTTTGAGCTATTGGTAAACGGAGAAACATTGGCAGAACCTGAAGAAAATGTATTAGGATATTCTCCAGTTGAAACTGCTGTTGAGTCTTGTGCATAACTAGCTGCGGGTACAGCTAACGCTAATGCAACAATTGCTAAACTTAATTTCATAGTGTATTTTTTATTTAGTTAATTAAATGATTTTTTCTTTATGCGAGTAAAATACTCTTTATTTGTTCGTTGGACAACCGTTGTTATCAGCTGGGCCGGGAACTGTTACACACTTATCATATAAGTCGATAACACCATCAAGGTCCATATCTAAAGCAACACCTGCTCCATCAACTCTTGCACCTGCAGGAGTATTAAGTTCTCTGTCCCAATCGTCACAAACTCCGTCATTGTCATTGTCTCCTTTTTCACAAACTACAAAGTCTGTAGATGCATTTTCCAATACACTAGCTCTGTAGTATGCTTCTTGTAAAGGATCATGCCAAGCTAAATGAGATTCATGTTTTCCTAGGTTGAAGGATAAACCTAAGTTAACCGTCCATAAATTATCAGATCTTCTTTCACTGATCATGTTATATTTGGAAACTTTGGAGTTCGGATCATAATCAGCAGGGCCTGCCCATCCGCCACCATCGAATTCATCATCACCGCTGATGATGTACATGGTTCTTGCTTCTACATCAATCAGGTTTGAAACCTTGTACTTTAAACCAACTCCGGTTTGAAAGAAAAATGAATTGATAGCAAGTTTCTGATCAATGAAAAGAGGAACTCTTGCAGGTGAAGTACTCCATCTAAACTCATCGTTATCATGTAAAGATGTGTTATAGTTTTGGAATCCCATACCTAAATAACCGTGAAGTGCCCATCTGTAAGGAGAATGATTGTCAACTCTTCTTAATAAATTAGAGAAGTTAATATCCCCTTGTAAAGCAATCTGATTATACTTTGTCGTACCGGTAGCTACACCTGCTGCTTGTCCTTTTGCACCATCAAGTTGAGCCTGTTGTTTAGTCTCTCCTTTCTGGTAGATAAGGCTTAACCCAAATGTATGGGTGATTTGCTTATCCAAACTTACGTAAGCATTGTAACCCCAGTTTACTTTCTTGTCGTAGATCGATCTGAGATCTGAGTGCGCCATAAATGCTGCTCCACCACCAATAGAAATAGACCAGTCGTTGAATCTCCTGGTTGAGTTGTTAAAAGGTTGAACATTGGCAGAACCTGAGGAAAAAGTATTCGGATATTCATTGGATGAATTTACTGCAATACTGTCCTGAGCATAAGTGGCAATAGGCAACGCGGCCAATAATAATAAACCTAATTTCATACAATATGTTTTATGTTTTCCTAGATAAATTTTTTAATAATATTTTAGAAAATTCTCTCTCAAAAAGATGTTTTTTATGAGGGATTTCCAATCTTTCTGATATAAAATTTAATTCGTTGTATTTGATGATGTCAATGTCTATGATTCGGTCTCTGTACCCACCAAAGGCTCTTGAATCATCTACTCTTCCCATATCCACTTCAATACCTTTAATAAAATTAAGTAGTTGAATTGGTGAAAGATCTGTCAATATTATTGTTGCAATATTACAAAAAATATTGGAACTAACAAATTCTACAGGTGGTGAAATTAATAATTCACTTATTTTTAATATTTCAATATTACCGCTTTTCAGCTTTTCCAGAGCAAGGTCCAGGTTTTTTTCCGGATCCCCAAGATTACTTCCGAGTAACAAAATGACTTCTTGTTGCGACATATTGTTGAAATGATTGATTTATGAAAAGTTTTTTTAAAAATGTATTGGCAAATATAGTTGCAATTCTCATACTATGCGCCGTATTTTTCTTCTTTTTTATAATGACTCTTGTGTTCAGTTCTATGGGAGGAGAGAAAGCTGTAGTTAAGAAGAATTCTATATTGACCATCAATTTAAAAACCCATATTATTGATAGCCCGACGGAAGAGCAAAATGATTTGTTCAATATAAAAAAACAAAATAAAAGTGTTTTGATTTACGAAGCACTTGAAGCAATTAATAAGGCTAAAACTGATGATAATATTAAAGGAATAAGTATTGAAACGGATGATCTGAATGCCGGAATTACACAAATTGATGATTTGAGAAATGCCATTGAGGATTTTAAAAAGAGTGGAAAATTTGTATATGCTTATGGAAATACAGTTTCCCAATCTTCTTATTATTTAGGATCTGTTGCTGATAAATATTACCTGAACCCTTCAGGGATGATTGAGCTGAAAGGATTAGCCACAGAAGTTACTTTCTTTAAAGAATTTGCCGAAAAATATGGCATCGGGATCGAAGTTATCCGTCATGGAAAATTCAAGTCTGCGGTAGAACCATTCCTTAGAAATGATATTTCCCCGGAAAATAAGGAACAGCTGGGTACATTATTGAATGACATCTGGAAAAATACCTCTACAAGAATTGCTGCTTCCAGAAAAATTGATACAGCCCAATTCAGAACAGTTGTTGACAGCTTGTATGGAATGATCCCTGAGCAAAGCTTAAAATACAGATTGGCTGACCAACTGATTCAGAAGACTGAGTATGATAATATGATAAAGTCTCAACTGAAATTGAAGGAAAAGGATAAACTCAATAAAATTTCATTAAGCAAATACATAAGTTCTTATGCTGATGAAAATAAATCAGGAGATAGAGTAGCGGTATTATATGCATCAGGGTCTATCAATAATGGAGATGAATACAATGAGATTTATTCTGAAAAGTACATTAAATATATTAAAGAGCTTCAGGAGAATAATAAAGTGAAAGCGGTTGTATTCAGGATCAATTCTCCAGGGGGAAGCGCCAATGCATCTGATGGAATTTTGTTTGAGCTGCAACAGCTGAAAAAGAAGAAACCTCTTATCGTTTCTTTTGGAGATTATGCCGCTTCAGGAGGATATTATATTGCAATGGCTGCTGATAAAATTTATTCTGAACCTAATACTCTTACCGGATCTATAGGTGTTTTTGGTATAATACCTTATTTTAAAGATATTGCCAATAAGAATGGGATCCGTTCAGATATTGTTTCCACTAATGCCAACTCACAGTATTATTCATCTTTGAATGGAGTTACTCCTTATGGTGTTAGCTTAATCACCAGAAGCGTTGAAGGTACCTATAAGAGATTTGTTCATTTCGTAACACAAAACAGAAAACAGAGCTTTGAGCAGATTGATAGTGTGGGTGGAGGAAGAGTTTGGAGTGGTACACGTGCCAAAGAAATTGGCTTGGTGGATGAACTGGGTACGTTAAATGATGCAATCAAGTTTGCAGCTCAAAAAGCAGGACTTAAATCTTATCACGTAGCTTCTTATCCTAAAGAAATGTCACCGTTTGAACAAATTTTCAGTGATCTTAATGAGGAAGATATTTCGGCAAGAGTCATCAAAAATAAAATTGGGAAAGCCAATTATGAAATTTTACAACAGATTACAGATAAAAAGCTGCAGTCCGAAGTCAAAATGGAAATGCCTTACCAGATAAAAATTAACTAAACTATATTGTACAAAAAGCCCGGATTTGAATTTCAATCCGGGCTTTGTTTTTTTAATTATCTTTAGCTTTTCCTTGTGGCCATTCCGTAGATCCAGAGTACAATCAGTGCTCCTCCCACTGCTAATAACATGCTTCTGAAATCGAAGTCGTCAACAGTTCCCCAGCCAAGTGTACTGCCTATAAAGCCTCCTACAAAAGCTCCTACAATTCCTAAAATAATTGTCATTAGCCAGCCTCCACCTTGTGTTCCCGGCATGATAAGTTTCGCAATTGCGCCTGCAATAAGACCAAATATGATCCAAGTTAAAATTCCCATAGTCGTAAATTTTTTAATTATATTAATTGATTAATGCGTTTACTAATGTATGGAAAATATGATAAATATCATCTTTTCTTGAAAAAAGAGTCAACAAATTCTGTACCATTAAACAATTGCAGGTCTTGCATCTTCTCACCAACACCTATATATTTTACAGGAATCTGGAACTGATCAGAAATTCCTATTACGACACCTCCTTTGGCCGTGCCATCCAATTTTGTAACGGCTAAAGCATTTACTTCTGTAGCTGCTGTAAACTGTTTGGCCTGCTCAAAAGCATTTTGTCCTGTAGAACCATCAAGAACCAATAAAATCTCGTGAGGAGCATCCGGAATTACCTTTTGCATCACTCTTTTGATTTTAGAAAGCTCGTTCATCAAATTAACTTTATTGTGAAGTCTTCCTGCGGTATCAATGATTACGACATCTGCATCTTGCGCAACGGCACTTTGTACGGTATCAAAGGCCACCGAAGCGGGATCAGAGCCCATATTTTGCTTTACAATGGGAACACCCACTCTTTCACTCCAGATTGTTAATTGGTCCACAGCCGCAGCTCTGAAAGTATCTGCAGCTCCTAAAACCACTTTTTTACCTTCGGATTTGAACTGATGGGCCAGCTTTCCTATAGTAGTGGTTTTTCCGACACCGTTTACTCCAACAACCATGATTACATAAGGCTTTTTAGTGGTGTCTATATTTCCGGTTCCTGCATGAGGATTTTCCAGTAATAACCCGGTGATTTCTTCACGAAGGATTTTGTCCAGCTCACTTATATTAACGTATTTATCTCTCGCAACACGCTCTTCAATTCTTTCTATGATCTTAATGGTAGTTGATGCACCTACATCGGAAGCAATAAGTACTTCTTCCAGATCATCCAGTACTTCATCATCTACTTTGCTTTTACCGACTACGGCTTTCGTCATTTTTTCGAAGAAACCCTGACTGGATTTTTCCAATCCTTTGTCTAAAGTTTCTTTCTCTTCTTTTTTGAAAATATTTTTAAACCAACTCATAGAGAACTTTGATTTTATATAGTGTGTTGTCTATAACAAAGATAACAAAAAAACTACCCAAAAATCTGAGTAGTTTTTATATTGTAAATAAAGTGTAGATTATTTTTTTAAATAACCGTCTACTTCGTCCGCATTCATTACTTTTTCTTCGAAAACGTAAGCACCTGATTTAGATGACTTCACCATTTTCACAACTTTAGTCATTTTTTTTGACTGACCGCTTTGTAGGGTTGCTACTACTTTCTTTGCCATGGTAAGTTATATTTTATAAATTACTTGATTTCTTTGTGAACAGTATATTTCTTAAGAACAGGATTATACTTTTTAAGCTCTAATCTTTCTGTAGTGTTCTTTTTATTTTTAGTAGAAATGTATCTAGACATTCCTGGCATACCACTTTCTTTATGCTCTGTACATTCAAGGATTACTTGAACTCTGTTTCCTTTTTTTGCCATGATTTCTTAATTATTTAATAAATCCGTTTCTTGCTGCTCTTTCTAGAGCTTCTTCAATTCCAATCTTGTTAATCACTCTCAATCCATGAGCTGAAACTTTTAACGTTACGTGCTTATCTTGCTCTGGAAGGTAAAACTTCTTCTCCAATAAGTTAATTTCAAAACGACGCTTCGTTTTGTTATTAGCGTGAGAAACGTTGTTACCAACCATTGCACGCTTTCCTGTTATTTGGCAAATTCTTGACATATCTCGATGTTCTTATTTGTATAATATTTGAGAGTGCAAAATAACGAAGAATTTTTTAGATAGACAAATGTTTTAAAATTTATTTTCCAATTAGTTAGATTATTTTTTAACAATTAAGATTTTTAATGCGCTATTTCGCCATCTTTCTCTGGAACCTTTTGATCAGAAAATAAAAGAGCAAAAATCCTAATGCAAAAATCGAAACTCTGGAAAGGAAATCTCCTGTTCTTGTATAGAAAGTCTGTTGATCATACAGGTTGATTTTAGCGAATAATGCGGTTTGATCTCCATAAAAAGTATCTTCTAAAACTTCACCTTTTGCATCAATATGTGCGGAAATACCACTGTTCGCAGAACGGGCGATTTCCCTGCGGGTTTCAATGGCTCTTAGCTTAGCGTAAGAAAGCAGCTGCTTGTGGCCTTCCGTAACACCCCACCAGGAATCATTGGTCATGATTGCTAAAAAATTAGCTCCTTTTTTTACATAATCGGTTACAAATTCACCATAAATACTTTCATAGCAAATGATGGGAGCTATTTTTCCTTTGTTGTACGGATTGGCAAAAGCTACTCTTTCCTTGTCTGTTCCCAGTGAAGCTACTGTTCCGCCAAGATTAAGCATGGCATCCCCTAAAATAGGCTTTAAAACATTCATATACGGGAAAATTTCAACACCTGGTACAAGCTTTCCCTTATGATACACTTGCACTTTTTGATTGGGAACAATTTGTACCGCAGAGTTATAACTTTCTACCCACACTCCGGAGTTAATCTGATAAGCACCTTGCGGTAAATTTTCTCCGCTAAAATAATAGCGATGCGAAGAAATTCCCGTTGCAAAAACAGAGCCGGGATGTTTGGATAAAAAATCCTTAACATTATTCAAAAGAAAACTTTTTTCAAAACCTGTTTCGGAAATGGAGCCTCTTCCAGGAATTGCTGTTTCGGGAGCAATATAATAATCAATTTTTCCTTTTGAATTTTTTTCAGCAAGGGTTAAAAGATCATTTTCTATAGTAAGGCTGTCTTTGAGATATTTTTCGTTGTAGGGATCAAGTTCCGGCTGTAAAAGTAGAACATTTACTTGCCCGATTGGTTTTTCATCAAAATTATTATACTTGATCAATGAAATGATCATCGGAAGAATAATGAGAAGGGCAGCAATGGAAGTGTTTTTAATTAAGTCTTTTCTCTTTCTTCCTGCTTCCCATGTTCTTACAGTATAAAATAAAAATACATTGATCAGCAAGATCCAAAAACTTCCCCCTGTTGCTCCCAACGTATCATACCATTGAACAAGCTTAGGATATTCTGAAAATACGTTCCCAAGATTCAGCCATGGCCAAGTAAGTTCCCAATTTAGATGGAATTTTTCAAAGCTCATCCATATTGCAATGAAAAAAGCTAATCCCCAATACGTTCCCTGTGCATTTTTGTACCAGTGGTAGCATTGGAAAACCAAAGAATAGAGTAGGGAATTGACAAGAACCGGAAATAATACGGCCATTAAAGAGTGGCTTCCGTCCGGGTTTTTTGAACCATACAGCCATCCTGTAGTGACAATATTCCAGATGATAAAGCAGAGGTAGGAAAGTCCGAAAACAATCCAGCTTTTTCTTTTATAATCCGAAAATTTAGAAACTCCGTGTTCCATCATCAAAAGAGGAACAAGTGCAAAGAATATAAAAAACGGAACACCGTAAGTAGGCCATGAAACAGACAGCAGCATTGCTGAAATGAGCGTAAGTAAAACGTATTTCATTAAATTAAATTAACATACAAATTTAATGTTTTTGAAATGAATACATTTGCAATTGATGTTAAAGAAATTTTACAAAATAATTATCGTTCCTTACACCTTATTTTTGCTGTACCTAATGTTTTTAGGTATGGGGAGATTTCAGTATGATGATAATATCTTGAGAATAGAACCTATTTTATCCACTATCAAATTTATTGAAGGTACCATTTCCTGGAAAGATATCATTATTATTGTCCTGGGGAATATTATAATGTTCATACCTTTTGGTTTTCTGGGCTGGGTGCTGCCTCAGTTAAAAGATCTCAAAAACCTGCTTTTTACCTTTATGTCAGCCATTATCATTGTGGAAGCGCTCCAATACTTTACCAGAATGGGTATTTTTGAAGTAGACGATATTATCCTCAATACTTTTGGGGTGTATTTAGGATGGTTGATGTGTCAACAGATTGAAAGGAAACTAGCCGTTTAGTTCCTGAGCCCGCTTTTCAGCATTTAAGATACCTTTTTTCAGGATTTCTTTGAAATTATTTTCCTCGAAGGTTTTTAAGGCTGCCTCTGTAGTTCCGCCTTTGGAAGCAACATCCTGAATCAGCTCTTCTAAATTTTTATCAGAATTGTTAATCAGATGATAGGCTCCAAGCATAGTTTGCTTTACAAAGAGCTTAGAAAGATTTTCCTCTATTCCCATCTCGATTCCGGCTTTGATCATGGCATCAATGATGTAATAGAAATAAGCAGGTCCGCTTCCTGAAAGAGCTGTGACACCGTCCAATAGGTTTTCATCTTCCAGATATACAGATCTTCCGGTACTGTTCAGTAATCTTTCGATATTGATCAACTGGCTGAAAGAAATGCCGTCTGCGGAAGTATAGCCGGTAATTCCCATTCCTAAAAGCGTGGGAGAGTTGGGCATAGCTCTCACGACAAGAGGATGATTCAGTAATTTTTGGATCTTTTCAATCTTTATTCCCGCCATAATGGATAAAACCATCTGGTTTTCTTTTAAGGTAAATCTGATGTTTTCCGCAACGTACTGGAAATCCTGAGGTTTCACGGCAATAATAATAAGATCGGCATCGATTTCCTTAACATTTTGAAAAACGGATATGTTGGAGTGAGGAAACTCCTCTGCTATTTTTGATAATCTGGATTCGTTTCTGGTAATCAGTTGCAGGTTTTCAGGTTTGATAAGCTCATATTTCAAAAAAGATTTTGAAAAAGACAGGCCCATGTTTCCTGCTCCTAAAATGGCTATTTTCATGTGTTTTTTATCTATTCTTTAAGGTGTTTTCTGAAAATTAATGTATAATTATCGTTAAAAGTAACCATTTCTATTTTTTTGAAAGAAATTTTATGGGGTTTTTTATCTATTTTTCCGGTTGGGTCGTAGTTCCGGATGAGAACTGAGGTGTCATCTACTTCCATAATCTCTCCTATTGAAAAACCCTTTTTCTTTTTATTACTTTCCACAATGCAATGGAAATTCTGTTTTTTTAATGATTTAAAAAGATTTTCAGTGTTGGTAAGAGAAGTGTTGCTGATGATTTTGTGATTGAATTGAATCAGCTGTTCTTCAGATAATATTTTTCTGATGGTTTTATCATATTTATTACATCGGATGCTCAATATCCTTTCTTGGGGGATAATTTTAATGTCTGTAAGCCTGAAATCGGAAAATTCCTGAACCATAATGAGTTCATCAGACATTTTCAGGATAAAACCGTAGATACTTTGGTCCGGATTTTCTTCCGAAAGATAGATTTTGACGTAATTATTTTTATCAATATGCTTCTGAATCAGTTTATTAAACTCCTTGTCAGATAAAGTTTTTCCCATATTGAAGGTTTGATATGCTAAAATAATCTATTTTTCAATACGTTAGGTGGATATTGAAGCGAATGTTAAGGCGCGAATGAAAAATTAATATTTATATAATATTGACTTCTCTTTCCAGTTCAATTCCGAATTTTTCTTTCACAGAATTGATGATCCCTGTAGAGAAATCAAATATTTCCTTTCCTGTAGCTTTTCCTGTAGCATTGATGATCACTAAAGATTGCAATTGATGAGAAGCCACATTTCCGATTTGTTTCCCTTTCCATCCACATTGTTCAATCAGCCATCCTGCCGGAACTTTTACCCAATCTCCATTAGGGTATCCCTGTATATTTTCAAATTGCTGCTTTAAAGCTTCAAACTGAGATACAGGAATGGTCGGGTTTTTAAAGAAACTTCCGGCATTACCAATTTCTTTGGGATCCGGAAGCTTGCTTTGTCTGATGTTGATGACTGCTTTAGAAACGTCCTGAATGGTTGGAGTACTGATGTGTAATTTTTCTAACTCGGATTGGATAGCTCCGTATTCCGTTTTGATACGATGGTCTTTTTTTGTCAATTTAAATGTAACCTCTAAAATGACGTATTTTCCTTTGCCTTCCTGCTTGAAGATGGAATCTCTGTATCCGAACCTGCACTGTTCAAGATCAAAAATCTCTACTTCCTGAGTTTCTAAATTCAAAACGGTACAGCTTACAAACACATCTTTTATTTCTGTTCCGTAAGCTCCAATATTCTGCATAGGTGAAGTTCCTACATTTCCTGGAATAAGAGAAAGGTTTTCCAAGCCACCATAGTTTTTCTCAAGACAGAACATCACGAACTCATGCCAGTTTTCTCCTGCTTTTGCAGTAACCAGGGCATGGTTTTCATCTAAGCTTTGTTCGGAAATCCCTTTTAAGTTTATCTTAATAGCAAGTCCCTCGAAATCTTTTGTCAATAAAATATTGCTTCCGCCTCCAAGGAATAGTAGTTTAAGAGCATGAGAGTTTGAGAAATTCAGAGCTTCTTTCAGCTCATCAATCGTCTGAACTTCGATGAAATATTTTGCTTTAGCTTCTACGCCAAAAGTGTTGTATGGTTGTAAAGAGAAATTTTCGTGCATGGTTTTATTGATATTCTTTGGGAAGAACTTTTTCTAATTGATCTTTAAATCTTTGCAACTGCCCGTAATGAATAGTGTCATTATAAGAGTTGACATAAATGTAAGATTTTTTTGGAGTTTTGATCTGAAAAGTTTCATCAATTCCATCCAATGACTGTATGCTTGCCGAACTTTCAATCTTATCCAAGCTTTTCACATCAAATGATGCAGTAAGCTCTTTCCAGGCTTTAGGATCTAAAGTCAGACTTTTTTGTTGATGTACATTATTGGTGGTATTTCCGCGTTCGGCATGGATGGAGTCCTTTGTGACTTTAATGATTTTATAATTTCCTGCACTTCCACCAATATAAGACAAGCTTATCGATGTAATGGGTTCGGAATTATTTTGTGTTTTGGTTTCCGTTTTCTGGCAGGAAAAAAATATCAGCAATACAAATATTGAAAAGAATATTTTCAAGGGATATTTAAATATTGCTGACATTATACTATAATTATAAGCTGAATTCAGACTTATATTTTTGCAGTGCATCTTTTAGAATTTCAGCACTTCTCTTTAAGTCTTCTTCTTTTAATACATAGGCGATTCTTACCTGTTTTTTTCCTAATTCAGGATCGCTGTAGAATCCTCCTGCAGGAGCTACCATAATAGTTTCATTCTTATTGGAATATTTTTCCAACAGCCATTGTGCAAATTTTTCGGTATCGTCTACCGGAAGTTCTGCAACACAATAAAATGCACCTTTTGGCTTAGGACAGATTACTCCAGGGATGGCATTTAGTAAATCCACAAGGGTATTTCTTCTGTGTGTATATTCTTCTCTCACGGCACGGATATAGGCGCCATCATTTTGATGAGCCGCAGTGGCTGCAATTTGTCCCAAAAGAACAGGGCTTAGTCTTGCCTGTGCAAAAAGCATGGCCGCATCATGGATTTTTTTAGAACGGGTGATCATACATCCGATTCTTACTCCACACATAGAATAACGCTTGGATTCTGAATCAATGATAATACAGTTTTCGCTCAATTCAGGGAATGCAAGCATGGAAACCTGCTGTTTCCCATCATATACATATTCTCTGTATACTTCGTCGGAAATGATTACAATGTCGTATTTTAGAGCAATTTCAGCCAGTTGCTGAAGTTCCTCACGAGTGTAAAGATATCCTGTAGGATTTCCCGGGTTACAGATGATAATGGCTCTTGTTTTGTCTGTGATTTTTTTCTCAAACTCTTCAATCGGAGGAAGTGCGAAACCAGTGTCAATGGTAGAAGGAACGGCTACAACATTCACGTTGAATGTACTTGTGAAGCCATTGTAATTCGCATAATAAGGCTCCGGAATGATCACTTCATCTCCTTCATCGCATAAGGTTGAAATGGCGAAATTCAATGCTTCTGATCCACCATTGGTTACAATGAAATTATCAGGAGTCAAGTCGGTAAAATCTAAAGAATGATAGTACTCGGTAAGAGCTTTTCTATATTCAATATTTCCTTCCGAAAGAGCATACTCCAATACTTTTAAATCAATATTCTTTAAAGCATTTAAAGCCGTTTCCGGGGTTTCAATATCTGGTTGCCCGATATTTAAATGATATACTTTTATTCCTTTCTGTTTTGCCTTTAAGGCGTAAGGAACTAGCTTTCTCACCGGAGAAGGCGGCATGTGCTGTGCTCTGTTTGAAATATTCGGCATTGTTCAAAAAATTTGTATGGCAAAAATAAGATTTAATTTTTCAATACTAAAATATGTAGGAAATGTAGTAAAAATAGTAGCGTTGTTGAATTATTGTATTCTTATTTTTTTTAATATTTTAATATATTGTTCTTAATTTTTATTCGATTTATTTGGTTAGTGTAAAAATTTAAGTAATTGATTTATTTTGATTTAATTTTGTTATTTTTTGTAAAAATGTTGAATTTTTTTCAGAAAAAATATTTTAATGTTAATTTTTTTTTAAATTTACGGCGATAATATCAAGTAAAATGAAACGAAAACTATTTTTTGGAGCTTTAAATGCTATAGCTCTTCTTTCTGCGTCTGCTATCATGGCGCAAAATTACCAGACCATGCCGGTACAATCCGGCTATACTGCGGATGTAATAGCTAACGGGATAGGTTCATCATCGGTCACTACAAATAATGATGTAGATGGTGTATCCTATGCTTTTGTGGCTAAAGATTTTCAATTAACCTCTACGAGTGCGGCTATTACGTATGGTATTCCTGCGGATGGAATTATTAATTCTGCGGTCGCTGCTACCCCGGGATTAAGCTATCAGTTGGCAAGTTTGAGTGCTAACAACTCTTTAAGATTAGCTGCGGTAAATGATACCGGAACTTTAACATTTACAACACCAAAAGCAGCCTTTAAATTGTATATGCTTGCTGTTAGTGGAAGTTCTCCTACAGCAACTACGGTGAATGTAGTAGTGAATTTTACAGATGCTACTTCACAAACATTCTCAGGTATCAATGTTTCAGATTGGTATAATGGTGCTAATTTTGCAATTCAGGGAATAGGAAGAATTAACAGAACAAATGATGCATTGGAATCAGGAAGTGGGACTAATCCGAGATTGTACCAAATTGAATTGGCAATAGATCCTGCTAACCAACCGAAACAGATTCAAAGTGTTACAGTAACTAAGGCAAGCGGTCCGGGATTACCCAATGTCTTCGCTTTTTCTGCGGATGTGTATTCAGACTGTGCACCTCCTGTTTTGCAGGCACCTTCAGCTATAACAGCTAATTCTGCTTTAGTTTCCTGGACAGCTCCATCCAATGCTGTAAGCTATGATGTATATCACAGCACATCCAATGCAACCCCTGCTAGTTCAGTTTCTCCTACTTATCCTGGAGTAACGGGTACAAGCACTACTATAGGGGGGCTTAATTCAAATACTACCTATTATTATTGGGTAAGAACTAATTGTAGCTCTGCAACGAGTCAAAGTGTTTGGTCTTTTGCAGGAACATTTAAAACGGCTTGTTCTACTTTCACTGTACCATATACAGAAAACTTTGATACAACAAGTACAGGCTCTTCAACAAATACTAATGCGCCAAGCTGCTGGGCATATTTAGAAAGTGCATCATTTGCAGGATATGGATATGTAATTGCTTCAAACGCTTATTCAGCGCCTAATTCTTATTATCTATATAATTCAACTGCTACTACGGGTAGCCAAATGTTGGTAGCTCCTCCGACTGTAAATCTTTCAAGTGGTACCAAACGTGTGAGATTCTATGCGAAATCGGGTGGTACTGGTTACACGCTATTAGTGGGTACTTTGTCAAACCCTACAGATCCTGCTACTTTTACACAAATTGGTTCTCCTATCACTTTAACAACTACTCATACACAATATACTGTTAATATTCCGGCGGGTACTGATTTGCAGTTAGCATTTAAACATGGATTAGGAGGTTCGGCCCGTTCTATTTATCTTGATAATATTATAGTTCAAGAAATTCCTACTTGTATAGAGCCAACTGCTGTTACGCCATCAAACGTTACGGCATATGCGGCAACAATTGGTTGGACTGCACCTACTCCGGCTCCGGGTATCGGATATGAAGTATATTACAGTACATCCAATACGGCACCTACATCTACAACTGTTTTAAATGCTACCAACTCTACCACATCTACTACAGTGTCTGCGCCATTGAGTGGATTATCGGCTGCAACAACCTATTATGTATGGGTAAGATCCAAGTGTTCTGCCAGTGATGCGAGTGAATGGTCAATAGGATCAACATTTACTACGGCTTGTGCTACTGTAAATGCTCCTTTCGTTCAAACATTTGATAATGCGGCTATTCCTAATTGCTGGACTAATATAAACCCGACTGCAACTGCACCTATTAATGCTAATTTATTGTGGAAGTTTTCAGGAAGTGGCGATTACGGAACCAATACTGCCAATAACGGGAAACCTGCAGGTACATATGCATGGGTAGACGCGAGTTCTCCATATAGTGGTGCTGGAGCTAATACAGTGCAATTGGTTTCTCCATCTATCAATTTAACAGGTTTAACGGCACCATACATTTCATTTGAATGGTATAAAAATCATTCTACCACTACTTCAACAACAGTAAGCCCTTCAACGTATGATAACAATAAGCTTACAGTAGAAGTGAATGATGGTAATGGTTGGGTATCTGTATTTTCGGATACTACTAACTCTAACCAGTGGAGAACCGTGGAAATTCCTCTGGCGGCTTCTTACATAGGAGCTACTATTCAGGTAAGATTTACTGTGGACAAAAACGTGAACGGGAACGGGTATTTTTATGATGATGTATTGCTTGATAACATCAATGTAAAACAAAATCCTAACTTAGCTACAAGTGAGGTTTCAGCTGCTCAAAATAAAGTTAAAGTGTATCCGAATCCATTCAAAGATGTATTGAATATCGCGGATATGAAAGATGTGAAATCCGTAACCGTAATGGATTTAACGGGAAGAGTAGTGAAAACTATTGATAACCCAACAAAACAACTTCATTTAGGTGAATTGAGTGCAGGATTATATTTAGTGACTGTTAACTTCAAAGACGGATCAAAATCAACGGTGAAAGCTATTAAGCAATAAATTTTTGATAAATAAATCAACGGCAGCTATTTTAATCAATAGCTGCTTTTTTATTGTTTAAATTTCAGCTGTTATTCGGGAGAAATTTTGTTATTTTTGAGAATTATAAAAATGAATTACAATGCAAATTCCGGCAGTTTCAGTAGAGGACTATATTTCAAAGATTCCTGAAGAAAGACAGGAGATTTTTAAAAAATTATTTGATACCATTGATGATAACTTACCTAAAGGCTTCAAGCAAGGAGTAAGCTACGGAATGGTAGGATGGGATGTTCCTTTGGAAATATATCCTTCCGGATACCACTGTACTCCGGGAACACCTTTGCCTTTTATGGGGCTGGCTTCACAGAAAAACTTTATTGCGTTATACCACATGGGAATGTATTCCAAGCCTGAGCTTCTTGATTGGTTTGTTTCTGAATTCCCAAAATATTCCAAGAGAAAGCTGGATATGGGGAAATCCTGCGTCCGCTTTAAGAAAATAGATGAAATTCCGCTGGAGCTTATTGCAGAGCTAAGTAAAAAAATGACTGCTGATGAATGGATCGAATGCTATGAAAAGAATCTTAAGAGGTAATTTTCTCAATAATTTTATTCTTTTTTTTCTTTTACTCCTGATTTCAGGTTGTAAGAGTTTGGGTGTCTCGCAGCTGGAAAATGGGGACTTACTTTTTGTAACGGCAAAAGAAACAGGACTTTCAGGTGCTATTAATAATGTGACACAAAAAGAGAAAACCATTTCTTTCGATCATATTGGGATTTTAGAAAAAGAAAACAATGCTTTTTTCGTGTTACATGCTTCGCCGAAAGGAGGATCGCAAAAACAGACTTTGAAAAATTTTGTGAGAGACCAGGCTCAGGAAGGGCAGAAAGTTATAGTTTATCGTCTGAAGCCTGAATATCAGAAGACCATTCCGTATGCTATTAATAAAGCAGAATCGATGCTGGGAAAACCTTACAATTTTAATTATATCTTGGATGAGAATTCTTACTATTGTTCAGACTTTATAGAGCGTGCATTTAGAGAAGATCATATTTTTACATTGGAACCTATGACATTCATTGATCCTAAAACCGGTAAAACCAATGAATTCTGGGAAGAATTTTATAAAAAGAAGAATCTGAAAGTTCCGGAAGGAGAACCGGGATGTAACCCAAATGGTCTTGCCGGCTCCGATAAATTAATAAGAATTAAAGAATTATAATCAAAGAGAAGTTGTTGTACTTCTCTTTTTTTTGATAAAATGTAAAAATATTAGTCTACTAATTTGGTGGACTAATATTTTTTTATATTTTTGTCAAAGAAATACAAATCAATGCCATAAAGATGTACAACCAAAAATAATTTTAGCTATGATCACACCTAATCCTAATCTGCAGGTTTTACCAACCAAGATCAGCCTGCCTAAAAAAGAATTGATATTAGAAATAGAATTGAATGGGAAAATGAAATTTGAACATTTAATGAATACTATATATAATCAGTTCGGGATATGTCACAGGGTGTTGTCAGCTAATGTGGAATATGTAGAGGGTCGTAGTTTTGGGTCGGTACAATTATATATAAGCGCTAATTCAGAGGAATACGATGAACTTGAGTATTACCTGAATAACAATAAACTTTTGAGTACAACTGTGGAGTATATCTGCAGAAAATATTCTTAGGGGAGATTCATATAGTTTTAATTACAAAAAAAGCGTTCAGGTAACTGAACGCTTTTAATTTTATTTAACTGATTCTAGATTCTTTCAATATCTGCACCAATTGCTTTTAATCTTCCGTCTATATTTTCATACCCTCTGTCGATCTGCTCAATATTGTGGATAATAGATTTTCCTTCAGCAGATAAAGCGGCAATCAGTAGTGCATTTCCAGCTCTGATGTCCGGGGAAACCATCGTAGTTCCTCTTAGTGGAGTTTCCTGATTTAAACCGATAACAGTAGCTCTATGCGGATCACAAAGAATAATCTGTGCTCCCATGTCAATCAACTTATCAACGAAGAACAATCTTGATTCAAACATTTTTTGGTGTACTAAAAGGCTTCCTTTTGCCTGTGTGGCAACAACAAGAATGATGGATAATAAATCAGGTGTGAATCCAGGCCACGGTGCATCCGAAATAGTAAGGATAGATCCATCAATAAATTTCTGTATCCTATAATTTTCCTGTGCCGGAATATAAATATCATCATTGCTTTGTTCAAGCTCGATTCCTAATTTTCTGAATGTATTGGGAATAACTCCTAATTGGTTCCAGTTAACATTTTTAATGGTGATTTCAGATTTCGTCATAGCTGCAAGACCAATCCACGAACCTATTTCTACCATATCCGGAAGCATGGTGTGTTCAGTTCCGCGAAGATAATCCACTCCTTCAATTGTTAAAAGATTGGAACCGATCCCTGAAATATTGGCACCCATTCTGTTCAGCATCTTACAAAGCTGTTGCAGATAGGGTTCACATGCTGCGTTGTAAATTCTGGTCTTTCCTTTCGCTAAAACAGCAGCCATTACAATATTAGCTGTTCCAGTTACGGAAGCTTCTTCCAATAGAATGAATTTTCCGTTAAGCTCAGTAGCTTTTAAAGAATAAAAATATTGATCCTCATCATAATTAAACTCCGCACCAAGTTCTACAAGCCCTTGGAAATGGGTGTCTAATCTTCTTCTTCCGATTTTGTCTCCTCCCGGAGTTGGCATATAAGCTTCTCCATATCTGGCTAGCATTGGTCCCATAAGCATAATAGAGCCACGAAGCTTTGCCCCGTCTTTTTTGAATTCATCAGATTTGATGTAATCGAAATTAACCTTATCAGCTTTAAAAGTATAATCGCCTTGCCCGTTTTTAGTTATTTTTACCCCAAAGTCTCCTAAAATTTCAATAAGCCTGTTGACATCATGGATATCCGGGATGTTTTTAATCCTTACCTCTTCATCCGTTAGCAAAACTGCACATAAAATCTGGAGAGCTTCATTTTTGGCTCCCTGTGGAGTAATTTCACCTTGCAGTCTTTTTCCTCCCCTTATTTGAAACGTTCCACTCATTTACTTCTTGTTTTTATAATTGTGTCTCTTTTTAGACTGGTTTTTATTGTTGTTATTATTTTTATTGCTTCGGTTGTTGCTGGTATAGTAAATCTTACTTTTTTCCAGAGACTCAATTCCTGTCAGATCCAGCCTGTTTTCAGATAATTCTTTCAAATGGCGGAAGATTACATCATCGGTAACGTGCTCTTTGTTATATACATTGTAAGACTTCTTCATGTTATTGGCGATCACTTCTATCAGAGCTTCTTTTTCATCTCCGGAATTAAGTTCAATGGCTTTTTCTATAAGCTGTAAGATACTCTTGCCGTAGAATTTGAAATCTCCCTGAAGCTTTGGATATTCCATTTTCTTTGGTTTTTCCGAAAGCTGTTCTTTGGTAGGGAAAGGATATGGTGAATCTACATCAAGATCATGATCCGCTAATATGAAAAGATGATCCCAAAGTTTATGCTTATAATTTTCTTCGTCCCGAAGCTGAGGGTTTCTTTGCCCCATAAAATCAATGATGGCCATTGCCATTTCGTTCCTTTCTTCTTTGGAAGGAAGCTCTTTGCAACGCTCAACCAGCTGTTGTATTATTCTGCCGTATTCCGGCATATGAAGCTGGGTTTTTTGGGTATTATATTCCATAGAATGCAAATATATGGATTAAAAGAAAAATTGTATTTAAAATATGAAAAGTTTATGATTTTTTAATGAAAATATACGACATTATTTTCTATAGTTTATTGTTGAAAATGAAAATTATTTCACTTTTGTGTTGAATTATTTAAGAAAAGTGTAATTTAGTTATGAGTTTAACAATCAAAACATTCTTTATGAAAAAAACACATTTCTTACTTTCTTTTCTCGCCTTAGGGCTTATTAATTCCTGTCAGACAGCTGATGAAGCTGTTAATGAAACCCCACAACTATTGGAGGTTCATGATAAAACCGTTAATGTTACCCATCATGACGGAAGGCCTTTCAGTACGGGAAATAATTCTGTCAATGGAAAATTCGTTTCCGGGCCGGGTGGCGGTGTTCTGATGCAGGGATTTTATTGGGATGTTCCTTCCGGTGGGACATGGTGGAATACGGTGAAAGGAAAAGTGACTGATTGGTCCAATGCCGGAATAGGAGCTATTTGGTTACCACCGGCTTCAAAAGCGCAGAACGGTGCTTATTCTATGGGATATGATCCAACAGATTATTACGATTTTGGAAATTATAACCAGAATGGAAGCATCGAGACCCGTTTCGGTTCCAGAACAGAGCTGGAAGCACTAATCACTCAGGCACATGCGGAAAATATGCAGGTATATGCTGATATTGTGATCAACCATAACAGTGGGGGACAATCTGAAGCTAATCCTTATACAGGAACCAGCACATGGACAGACTTTACAGGGGTGGCTTCAGGAAAATTTACCAGAAATTATAATGATTTCTATAAAAACTCGTACGGAAATAATGATGAAGGTGCTTTTGGAGGTTTTCCTGATCTGTGCCATGCCAATCCGCACGTTCAGGACTGGCTTTGGGGAAGAGATGATTCTGTTGGGAAATACTACAAAAATGTAATGAAATTCGATGGCTGGAGATTTGATTATGTGAAAGGATTCGGACCATGGGTGGTCAATTCCTGGAATTCCAATGTAGGAGGATTTTCTGTAGGGGAATTATGGGATTCCAATGTCAACACATTGGAATGGTGGGCGAATAACGCCAACAGTTCCGTATTTGATTTTGCAGCTTATTATAAAATGGATGAAGCTTTCGATAATGGCAATCTAAATCTGCTGAATGATGATATGATGTGGAAAAGAAACCCTTTCAAAGCTGTTACTTTCGTAACCAATCATGATACGGACATCATCTGGAATAAAATGTTAGCTTATGCTTATATATTAACTCATGAAGGGTATCCAACCATATTCTACAGAGATTATGAAGAATGGCTGAATAAAGAAAGATTGAACAATCTGATCTGGATTCATAATAATAAGGCAACCGGAACCACTTCCATTCTTTATACCGATAATGATGAATATGTGGCAAGAAGAAATGGCTACAACGGAAATCCGGGGCTTGTGGTGTATATCAATAATTCTTCCAACTGGCAGGAAAGATGGATAGAAACTAACTGGAGCAGCCAGCAAATTAAAGATTTCACAGGACATTCATCCTGGTATCCAACAACACAGGGAGATAAATGGGTGAAAATCCAATGTCCGCCGAACAGTTATTCCGTTTGGTCTTTAAATCAATAATAAAAGGAGAGCCATAGCTCTCCTTTCTATTTATACTTCTATAATTTTCTTTCTCTGGTGTGGGGTTGGTAAAAAACACTTTTGATTGGCAATCTTCATTCTGTTTCTGGCCACCACATCGTAAATTCTGTCACTTACCGCAGGAAACATCAGCTTTCCGAAAAAGCTCAGAAGCTTGTAATGTCCGCCAAGAATATGAGCAATTCTCAGCACAGCACGGGATTTTGTCAGATAATACTGATGAGGTTTCCATAAATATAATGTTTTAAATTGCTTTCTTTCCAATCCTCTTTCAGATAAAAATTTCTGACCAAAATCAGATTGCAGGGAAGCGAATAAAAATTCATCTTTTTTATCTCTTTCCATAATCCACTGCACCCAAAAATTACAGACGCCGCACTCTCCGTCAAAAAAGACTATATGTTTATTTTCCCAATCTTCCCGCATGATGTTAAGGTTTTAAAATATCATCGCTCTTTCCGTTTCTTCCTTTACTTTTTTAAAGTAATTGATCAATGCCTGCTTTTGTTCAGGAGACAATTTGGCATCCGAATGTCCAACAATATAAGATTCTAAAGGCATTTCATCTTTCTCGATCATCTCTATACATTCCTGCAATTTGTGTGCCTGTCTTTTAGGTTCATACGTTGAAAAAATAGAGAAGTTCAGGTTTTTTCTTCCTTCATCGATATGATTCTTTAAAAACCATGAGGATGGTGCTATACTGGAGTACCATGGATACTTTGTTTCATGAGAGTGACAATCATAGCATGAAGCAGTAATGATTTTAGCAATTTCCGGGGGTGTCTTTTTTATTTTTAAAAAGTCCATTCCGGGATTTACAGGCGGATTAGTTTTATCGATGGGAAAAAACTGAATAATAATAAAGGCAACAAGAATTACGATGAGTACTTTTTTCATATAAGAGTTTTATACATATAAAAGTAATTAAAATTTTCAATAAGATCATATTAATCCTTTTTATCTGGAATTATTACAGATATGAATTCCAATGAGTAATTAAATGGAAATTTTAGTAATTTAATGCTTTATAGAATTAGCTACAATCCATAGTTTTTAACTATTTTAGATATAAATATTAATAGATTGTATTTATCATCTAACTGTTGTAAGTTTGTTTCAATAATAATTTTAAACAACATAAAAATCTAAATTATAATGGAAAAAGATTTCAATGACATCAGTAAATGCCCGTTTCATAACGGGACAATGAAAAAGCAAGGTGTAGCTGGTGGAGGAACTCAAAATCAGGATTGGTGGCCTAACCAATTAAGAGTGGATATTCTGCGTCAGCATTCGTCACTATCAGATCCGATGGATAAAGACTTTAATTACGCTGAAGCCTTCAAAAGCCTGGATCTTGAAGCTGTAAAAAAGGATCTTCATGATTTAATGACTGATTCTCAGGATTGGTGGCCTGCAGATTTTGGACATTATGGTCCGTTATTCATCCGTATGGCTTGGCACAGTGCAGGAACCTATCGTGTAGGCGATGGAAGAGGGGGTGCAGGAGCAGGGCAACAGCGTTTTGCTCCACTAAACAGCTGGCCGGATAACGTGAATCTTGACAAGGCAAGAAGACTTTTGTGGCCCATTAAACAGAAATATGGGAATAAAATTTCCTGGGCCGATCTTTTGATTCTTACAGGAAATATTGCATTAGAATCTATGGGCTTTAAAACCTTTGGATTTGCGGGAGGAAGAGCAGATGTCTGGGAGCCGGATATGGATGTTTATTGGGGATCAGAGACGACATGGTTAGGAGGCGATCTGCGTTATGCCCATGGTTCAGAAGGAGTGGAAAAACGTGAAGCCGTTCTTCCAACGGATGATCATGCCGATGGAGACATCCATTCCCGTAATCTTGAAAAGCCACTTGCAGCAGTACAAATGGGGCTTATTTATGTAAACCCGGAAGGACCTGATGGAAATCCGGATCCGATTGCAGCTGCAAAAGACATCCGTGATACGTTCGGACGTATGGCTATGAATGATGAAGAAACCGTTGCATTAATTGCAGGAGGGCATACTTTTGGTAAAACGCATGGAGCTGGTCCGGCTGATCATGTAGGGCACGAGCCTGAAGCCGCAGGAATAGAAGAGCAGGGATTAGGTTGGAGCAGCAGTTACAAAACAGGAAAAGGGCATGATGCTATTTCAAGCGGGTTGGAAGTAACATGGACGAAAACTCCTACCCAATGGAGCAATAATTTTTTTGAAAACCTTTTCGAAAATGATTGGGAACTGATTAAAAGCCCGGCAGGTGCTCATCAATGGATCGCTAAGAACGCAGAAAATACAATCCCTGATGCATTTGACCCATCAATAAAACGCAGGCCAACTATGTTGACTACCGATTTATCTTTAAAGCTTGATCCTGTTTATGAAAAAATATCAAGACATTTTTATGAAAATCCGGATGCATTTGCAGATGCCTTTGCCCGTGCATGGTTTAAGCTTACGCACAGAGATATGGGGCCGCGTGCCCGGTATTTAGGACCTGATGTTCCACAAGAAGAGCTTATCTGGCAGGACCCTATTCCGAAAGTAGATCATGAGTTGGTTAATAATGATGATATCAATTCGCTTAAAGAAAATATCAGAAACTCAGGACTAAGCACCTCTGAATTAATATCAACAGCTTGGGCTTCTGCTTCAACATTCAGAGGAAGTGATAAGAGAGGAGGGGCCAATGGGGCTAGAATTCGTTTGGCACCCCAGAAAGACTGGGAAGCAAACAATCCGGTTCAACTGCAGAAAGTTTTACATGTTCTGGGAAATATCCAGCAACAATTTAATAGTGCTCAGACAAGTGGTAAAAAGGTTTCTTTGGCCGATCTTATTGTATTAGCTGGAAATGTTGGAGTTGAAAAAGCTGTACAAGGAGCAGGGTATAATTTCACCGTTCCTTTTGTTGCAGGTAGAATGGATGCTTCACAAGAACAGACAGATGTAGAATCTATGGGATACTTAGAACCTGCTGCTGATGGGTTCCGTAATTATTTAAAAAGAAAGTATACCATACCTACAGAAGCATTATTAATCGATAAAGCTCAGCTATTAACACTTACCGCTCCTGAATTAACGGTGTTGTTAGGCGGCATGCGTGTACTGGATACCAATTTTGATGGTTCTAAGCACGGCATATTTACACAACGGCCGGGAATTCTTTCCAATGACTTCTTTGTAAACCTTCTGGATATGAATACCCAATGGAAAGCAATGTCGGATGACAAAGAACTGTATATGGGTACAGACCGTTCAACAGGTCAGCCAAAATGGACTGCGACACGTGCTGATCTTGTTTTTGGTTCTAATTCAGAGTTGAGAGCAATAGCCGAAGTGTATGCAAGTTCAGATGGGCAGGAAAAATTTGTTAAAGATTTTATTGCGGCATGGAACAAAGTTATGAATCTGGATAGATTTGACGTGATTTAATTTTATATAACATACATGATAATAAAAGACAGCCGAATTCGGCTGTCTTTTTAATTGGAAACTCCTTTTTATTCAAATATTTGTGAGAAATGTTTGTTTTTTCAAAATAAAATATATTTTTGTTGTAAAAAACAGACAAAAACATGACAAAAAAATTATTTCCTGTTGTATTATTAACAGGCTCTTTTGCTTTTGCCCAAGTTGGGGTTAATACAGTATCTCCGAAAGCCACATTAGAAGTAGCCGGAAACCCAACGGATAATACAAAATATGACGGAATTATTGCTCCACGAATCACCGGAGATCAATTAAAAGCCAAAAACTACTCTGCTTCTCAAACCGGAGCTCTCGTATATGTAACCGCAGCAGATTCCGCACCAAGTGGACAAACATTGGATGTGACTTCTCCGGGATATTATTATTTCAACGGAGATAGTGCCGTCAATAAATGGGTTAAACTAAGTACGGGAATTTCTGCTACTCCGGAACCATGGAATGTGCAGAATACAGCTAATCCGGCAACAACTAATAATCAGAATATCTACCAGAACGGAAAGGTGGGAGTAGGGTTCTTACCAACAGATGCTATTTCCGACAGACAGTTTGAGGTAAAAGGAGACATGAAAGCACAATACGGAAGCGGTTCTAACTATTTTGGAATAGATACCAATCTTTTAGGTGTAGGAAGCGGAATGTACTCTTCTGATAATACCGACCTTTCAGTAGCTAACAATTTGAGTTTGGTAATGACAAGACCTGGAATAAGCTCTTTGCAATCCAATAATGGTCAAGGTGGAGGGAGTGTAGTTACTTTTTCAAATCCCAATGGAGGTGCATTCGGATTGGTGGCTAGTAATTCGAATCAGACGGTAAGCGCATCTGTTTTTGGACAAAGCGATGGTTTTGCGAATTATCTAAATTTTTCACACAGCAAAACAAATGCGGAATCTACCATTCTTATGCTGGAAAAAATGAAAGGAACGACTTTTATCTATAATAACACTTCCGGTACTGAAGAGGGAAATTATACTTTGCCAAGAACAAATGGAACAGCCAATGAGGTTCTTGTTTCTGATGGAGCAGTCAACGCACAGCTTTCATGGAAAGATGTCTCTGCACTACCACAAAAAATAAGAACTCTGGCTTCCGGAACAGTGGCTGTTGATGACTATACCGTTTTGGTCACCGGAAATATTTCTCTTCCGGCTGCAAGTGTATCTAACCTGGGAAAAACATATAATCTGATCAATGATACAAGCGGTCCCGTTACTGTTGCCGGAACTTTCAGGATGAATGGTGGGAATTTTTCAAACTATGGCTTAAATAATACAGAGCTGGGAAGAGGAATTGTAGTGCAGAGTACAGGTTCAGCCTGGGTGTTGATTTCAAGATATTAATTTTTAATATAAAACTTATGAAAAAATCTGCTATTTTAATAGTGGATTTTTTTAATTGCAACTTTTATGCATACTATTTTACCTTTTTTATTAACCATGATAGTGGTCATTATATTGCTGGAAATGTTGGCCACAAAATTGAGAATAGCATATCCGATATTATTGGTAATAGCGGGTTTATTGATTGGCTTTATCCCTGGGCTACCGGTGGTAAAGATTGATCCTGATCTTATCTTTTTTATTTTCCTGCCTCCATTGCTTTTTGAAGCAGCCTGGTCTATTTCATTTAAAGAAATGAAAAAATGGTGGCGTATTATCGGAAGCTTTGCTTTTCTGGTAGTGTTTTTTACAGCACTTTCAGTTGCTTTTATTACCAATTATTATATTCCGGGATTTTCAATTGCCTTAGGATTTTTATTAGGTGGTATTGTATCTCCCCCGGATGCGGTAAGTACAGGAGCTATTACCCAATTTGTCAAGATTCCACGGTCTACTTCTACCATTTTAGAAGGAGAAAGCCTGTTGAATGATGCATCTTCACTGATTATATTCAGATTTGCTTTGGTGGCAGTAGGAACAGGCCAGTTCATCTGGCAGGAGGCGGCTTCAAGCTTTTTGTGGATGGTGCTTGGTGGTGCAGGAATAGGTTTGATCCTGGGCTGGTTTTTTGTACAGGTTCACAAAAGATTGCCAACAGATGCTCCCACTGATATAGTTCTTACCCTTGTTGAGCCTTATTTTATGTATTGGATTGCAGAAAAAATGCATAGTTCCGGGTATTGGCGGTGGTAGCCGGAGGTTTATTCCTGTCTACAAGGAGATTGATGTTTTTAAACAGTGCAAGCAGGGTCCGGGGGTATAGTGTCTGGGAAAGTTTTGTGTTTATTTTAAACGGAATTGTATTTTTTATCATAGGATTACAGCTTCCGGAGATTGTAAAAGGAATTCGTTCAGAAGGAATTTCACTAAACACAGCTATCGGTTACGGGGTTTTAGTAACAGGTGTTTTAATCGGTGCGAGGATCGTCAGTTCCTATGCAGCTCTGGTGGCAACTTTAATTTTCCGCCCCAGTGTAGCCCCTCTCGCACGTTCACCAAGATTAAGGTACTTTATGCCGATGCTTCTGGGCTGGACAGGAATGAGAGGAGTGGTTTCGCTGGCGGCAGCGTTGGCTATTCCTGTTACTTTGCAAAATGGGGAAGCTTTTCCTCATCGTAATCTTATTTTGTTTATCACTTTTGTGGTCATCTTACTTACACTGGTAGTGCAAGGCCTCACCCTGCCTTATTTAATTCAACGAACTCAATTGTTTGGGTTATATCCACAGGAACCCGAGGAAGAAGCTAGACAGAAACTTCTGGAAGGCTTATACAAACATACTTATAGATTCTTAAGGAATAAATATGATAATGAACTGAATGATCATGTTGGTTTACAGAGGATGCTGAAACATGTGGAAGAAAAAATGGAGGCCTCTGATGACAGCTGGATGAATGAAAAAACAAAAGCGGTCTTTATAGAAATGCTTGAAAGCCAGCGTGAGTATCTTTCGGAAATCAATAAAGATCCGGCTATTGATGAAGAAATTATTCGTCAGCAATTATTCCGCATTGATCTTGAAGAAGAACGGATAAAAATGATTTGATATAGTGACGGCAAAACATCTCTTTTTTATTACTAAATAATAAAGCCTTATCTTTGCCGAAAAATTGGGCTCCAAAAGTTGGAGAAACCCATTAATAATTAACTTATTAAACATTTTTTATGTCGAATATTGTCGCAATCGTTGGGCGTCCCAACGTAGGAAAATCTACCCTTTTTAATCGTTTACTGGAAAAAAGAGAAGCTATTGTAGATTCTACAGCTGGTGTTACCAGGGACCGTCACTACGGAAAATCAGACTGGAACGGAGTAGAGTTTACGGTAATTGATACGGGAGGTTATGATGTGGGTACGGATGACATTTTTGAAGAGGAGATCAGAAAACAGGTACAGTTGGCTGTTGATGAGGCAACTTCCATCATTTTTATGATGAATGTGGAAGAAGGGCTTACGGATACAGATTATGAGATCTATCAATTATTAAGAAGATCAAACAAACCCGTATATATTGTTGTTAATAAAGTGGATTCTGCTAAAGAAGAGCTTCCAGCAACGGAATTCTATCAACTAGGAATTGATAAATATTATACTCTTTCTTCTGCTACAGGTTCAGGAACAGGAGATTTATTAGATGATATCGTTAAAGAATTCCCTACTACAGATTATAAAGATCCATTCGAAGGATTGCCTAAAATTACTATTGCAGGTCGTCCGAATGTAGGGAAATCTACCATGACCAATGCGCTTTTAGATAACGAAAGAAATATTGTAACGGATATCGCAGGAACTACAAGAGACAGTATTCAGAGCCTTTATAATAAATTCGGGCATGAATTTGTATTGGTGGATACAGCGGGAATGCGTAAAAAGTCTAAGGTAAACGAAGATCTGGAATTCTATTCCGTAATGCGTTCTGTCCGCGCCATTGAAAACTCGGATGTAGTGATCATTATGGTGGATGCTACACAAGGTTGGGAATCCCAGGATATGAATATTTTCGGGATTGCTCAGAAAAATAGAAAAGGAATTGTGATTTTGGTCAACAAATGGGATCTTATTGAAGATAAGAAAACCAATACCATGCGTGATTTCGAGAAGTCGATCAAAGATAAGATCGGTCAGTTCCAGGATATTCCCATTCTGTTTGTTTCCGCATTAACGAAGCAAAGAATCCTGAAAGCGGTTGATACGGCAATGGAAGTATATGAAGCACGTAAAAAGAAAATCAAAACTTCAAAATTAAATGAAGTAATGCTTCCTATTTTTGAAAATACACCTCCACCTGCCAACAAAGGAAAATACATTAAAATCAAATATTGTGTCCAGCTTCCAACACCATCGCCGCAGTTTGTATTCTTTTGTAACCTGCCACAGTATGTGAAAGAACCGTATAAGAGATTTACTGAAAATCAATTGAGAAAAGAATTCGGATTTACCGGAGTTCCGATTGAAGTATATTTCAGACAAAAATAAATTACAATCCCTTTTAGACCTTCTAAGAGGGATTTTGTTCATGTTAAAAATTCATACATTAGAAAAAGTTATTTCAAAATAATGAACACAACAGTACTTTCAAACCAGTTCTCTTTAGTTAATTCCTGGATTAACGAACTTAGAAATATTGAAATTCAGAATGACAGGATGAGATTCCGTAGAAATATGGAACGTATCGGGGAAATTGCCGCTTTTGAGATTAGTAAAGGATTAGAACAGAAAGAAATCGAAATTCAGACTCCTTTAGATACTATTCGGGTAAAAGAAATTGCGGTTCAGCCGGTAATTACAACCATTTTAAGGGCCGGAGTTCCTTTGTTTCAGGGAATTTTAAACTATTTTGACAGAGCAGACTGTGGTTTTGTTGCCGCTTACAGGAAACATGATGCCAACGATTATTTTTCCATTAAGCAGGATTATTTAACTTGTCCAAGCATTGAAGGAAGACCTTTAATTGTTGCAGATCCCATGTTAGCAACTGGAGCATCGTTGATTGAAGCTATCAAAGACCTTCTAACTAACGGAAAACCGACACAATTACATATCGTAGCTGCCATAGCTTCAAAACAAGGAGTTGAAACCATTGAAAAAGCCTATCCTGAAGCCAAAATATGGGTAGGAGCTATTGATGAGCAACTGACATCCAAAGGATATATTACCCCAGGGTTAGGGGATGCAGGAGATCTAAGCTACGGAGAAAAACTTCAGAGATAATTTTAAGACAGATTCCAGAAATCTTTCATGATATCAACCAATAATTTTGGTCGTACTTTATCCATAGCATGCTTAGTGTCCGGAAGTACGGCCAATTTTGCATTAGGAATGCTTTTGTACACTCCAATACTTTCCTCAATGCTCACCATATTATCTTTATCACCAATCATTATCTGAGTCGGAATATGGATTTCTCTTAAATTGTTTTGATTCAAAGGAGGATTTTTACCTAATGAAACCATCATATTGGCAATTGCAGGAAGAAGTTGTTCCCATTTCGAGCCATGCTGAGATTGTAATTGTTCTGCATATTGAGGCACCTTTTCCACAATAATACCTGGATTAAGCATTTTGCTTTCCTTCAAAGCCTGCTCCTCCGTCCAGTCAAATTTAGTTCCCAATGTCATAATGGAGTTGATCCTTTCAGGATTCTCTAGAGCATAACAAAGGGCAACGTAACCTCCCATACTGTGTCCGAAAATATAAACATCCGTTAAATTTTCCTTTTCACAATATTCAGCTAACTCTTGAGTATATTTTTCAATCGTAATACCATTATCAGAAAGATCAATATGTCCATGTCCGGAAAATAAAGGAGCATGAATTTTAAAATATCGGGACAATTCTTCCGTATAAGGAGCGAAAATATCACTATGCCCTAAAGCTCCATGCAGCAAAAGCAGGTTTTTCATAAATATTAGTTTTGTCCGAAATTATAAAAAACATTTGAGAATCAGAAATGAGATTATAGCCGGAAAGGTTACGTATACAATCGTAACTCATAATCTATAACTCATAGCTCATAACCTGTTGCTTATCAATTATTCCTCGCACTCACTCATCCATCGCCATTACCAAAACACTCACTTTGTTATTTCCTGCTTTTAAAATTTCCCAGGCAATCATGGAAAGTGTATTTCCGGTGGTAAAAACATCATCGATCAGTAAAATATGCTGATTCGAAACAGACCGAGTAATCGAAAAGGTATTTTGACTTTCCAATCTGTGCTTTTTATTCTTCAAAGCTTGGGCTTTCGAGTAGTGATTTCTTTTGAGCAGATCGTGTTGGTAAGGAATATTGTAGAATTCTGCCAGTGTTTCCGTGTATACATGTAACTGGTTGTAGCCTCTTTTCCTTTGCTTTTTAGGATGCAGAGGTACAGAAGCCAAGATGTCCGGTTTTTCATGATTAAACTCTATACGTTCATGCGTCCACTCGGCAAGTATTTTCCCAATTTTTTCCCGACTTTGATATTTTAATTGATGGATGATTTTTCTGCTGACACTCTCTTTTTCAAATTCCATTAAAGCATAAGCATTTTCAATAGGAAACAGAAGCTTACACCTCTCTTTAAGTATATTTTCACCGTGATAATCAAAATGAGAAAAACGGATCTGGGCTAAGCATAAGTTACAGACAAGCAGTTTGCCGTCAATGATCCTGCTGCAGCTGATGCAGCGGTTCGGGAAAGTTACATCTAAAATCATTTGTGTGTTTTACAATGCTAATATAGCTTTTTAGAAGGAAAGTATCAGTTAACCTTCATCTGCAGGCTTCCAGCTTCCGGTCTCAATATCCTTCCTGATCCTTTCAATAGAATTTTTCATATCCAGATTAAAATGCTCTTTTTCCAGCCTGATTGGTGGCGCCTGTCTTACCTCACAATCTGCAATACTGCATGTTTCACAGGTAACACCGACGTTAATGGTTTTTAAAGTTGGAGATTTAACGAAATTGATCTTTTTAATGGTTTGAGAATTCAACAAAATCCCAAGACAATAGCTTCTGTTGCTGCCGTCGGAAAAAGGATTCTTCTGTGAAGTTGAAATCACGAGGTAGCTCACTCCCTGATCTTTGTAATGTGAAATCTGAGCATCGGTCAAGGTTTCATTTTCTTTCAGATGAGCCAGGTTTTTTACTGCGATCCATCTTCTGCAATAATGCTCGTTAGTAGCATTGGCGTGCGGAGCCTGCTGATGGTTCAGATGAAGCTCCTTTAAGATCTGGATTTTATCGGAATCCTTTTTCTTGACCAGACATAGATAAAACAGGTCTTTAATTCCCAATTCTGAGGATAGAACATTTGTTAAACGATAATAAAATGTTTCCGGTGAATTCGTGAAATTTTCGATGAGATTCTCAAAACTTTCCGGTTCCCAGTTATTTTGTTGAAAGAATTCCGAAGCTTTTTCTAAAGCCTGATCTTTAGAAATTAACAAAGCCCCTGCAAAATAAGAAGCATAGAAATTATTCAGGATCTCTTCAAAGCTCCCGAAATCCAGCCATGAATATGTATTCGGGCGGTTCTTAAGTTCCAAAACATTAAAACCTATTTCTTTGGCCAAAATAAAAGTCTTCTGATCCTTTTCCAGTTTTTTATTGAGAAGCAATAATTTTTTTTCCGGGATAAATAAGGAGCGAAGATGTTCTAAAGTTCCATACTTTTCAAAATCTTCAGACTGAATAGTATATCTGAATCTCTCAGTGAGAATCTGTTCTAAGACTTCGGCTTTCAAATTCTTGTTGATCTCTATCTGATTTTCCTCGGCAAACAAAACTGCTTTTTCCTCTATTTCAGGGAAATAATTATCATATAACTCCTGGAAAGAACGCAATACTGCAAAATAAAAACGCTCTTTTCCCAGGTTATAATTCTGTGAAATTTCGATTAAGGCATTAATGAAAGCGGTCACCTTTTTAGGAGCATCACTGATGATGCTGATCAGGTTATTCTTATTAATCCCAAAAAGCCCTAAAGGAATTTCCTTAAAAAAATCTGATTGAAGAATTTCGTTGAAAGGAGCCAGGCTTTTATCGAGTTTAGTGGAAACCAGGTCATCAAAAGTACAGTTCAATGCCTCGGAAAGTTGGATGATCTTATCGTGTTTCGGGTATTTTTTGCCATTCTCAATTTCATTGAGGTAGGATTTTGATAAACCTGTTTTTACAGCAAGATCCTGCAAAGACCAATTTTTCTTCTGTCTCTGCTGTTTCAGTTTCAGCCCGAAAACCGTTTTGATAAAGTCACTTTCCGAATTCATGACCCAAATATAAAAATTGATTGCGATTATTCGCATAATAATTTTTAAAAATATTTTAGCGAACGTTCGCTTATTGTGAAAATTTTTATTTATGTTTGTAATGTCAAACCACAAAATCAGCATCTTATGGAAACTAAAACTCAGTTAAGAATAAAGTCACAGCAACAGTTTGAAGAGGTGTTTACCCCTGAATTGATTGATTTTCTGGTGGAGCTTCACCAAAATTTTAATAATAAAAGAATAGAACTTTTAGAAAATAGAAAAGCGACACAGAAGAAATTTGATGAAAGAATCCTTCCTACATTTTTAGTGGAAACAGAACAGATCCGAAATGAAGACTGGGTATGTAATCCGCTTCCTGAAGATCTGCTGGACAGAAGAGTGGAAATTACCGGGCCTGTTGATAGAAAAATGATCATTAATGCTCTGAACTCCGGAGCTTGCACTTTTATGGCTGATTTTGAAGACAGCAACTCGCCGACTTGGGGGAACTGTATGCAAGGGCAGATTAATCTTACCGATGCAATCAACAGAAATATTGACTTTACCAACGAAAATGGAAAAGTGTATAAGCTGAATGAAAAAACGGCTGTACTTCTGGTTCGTCCAAGAGGTTTGCATCTTCCGGAAAAACATATTGAAATTAATGGGGAAGAAACTTCGGGGTCTTTAATAGACTTTGGAATTTACTTTTTCAGAAATGCCAAACAGTTGCTGGAAAACGGAAGTGGACCTTATTTCTATCTTCCAAAACTGGAACATTATCTGGAAGCCCGTTGGTGGAATGAAGTATTTGTTTTTGCACAAAACTATCTTGAAATTCCACAAGGAACCATTAAAGCGACGGTATTAATTGAAACCATCACCGCTTCATTTTATATCGACGAGATTTTATATGAATTAAGAGAGCACAGTGCAGGATTGAATTGCGGACGTTGGGATTATATCTTTTCCTACATCAAAAAGTTCAGGAATCTTCCGGAATTTATAGTTCCGGACAGAGATCAGGTAACGATGACTTCTCCTTTTATGAGTGCCTATTCCAAAAGAGTAATTGAAATCTGTCATAAAAGAAACGTTCATGCTATTGGAGGAATGGCGGCACAGATTCCCGTAAAAAATGATTATGAAGCCAATAGCATTGCTTTCGGAAAAGTAAGAAGCGATAAAGAAAGAGAAGTGAAAAACGGGCACGATGGAACATGGGTAGCACATCCCGCATTGGTTTCTGTAGCGAAAGATATATTCGATCAATATATGCCTACAGCCAACCAAATTGATAAGAAATTTGATTATCGGATTATAGAAAAAGATCTGCTGGAAATCCCGAAAGGAGAAATTACAGAAAATGGAGTCCGAAAAAACATCAATGTCGGAATCTTGTACCTTGAAAGTTGGTTGTCCGGAGTGGGAGCGGCAGCAATTTATAACCTGATGGAAGATGCGGCAACCGCAGAAATCTCAAGAACCCAGATCTGGCAATGGCTGAAAAACGAAGCTGTTTTAAGTGATGACCGGACCTTAACCAGAGAAATGATCCTTCAATGGGAATTTGAAGAATTGGAACGTATTGAAAAATATGTAGGAGAAGAACGCTTCAAAAACGGGAAATTCAATTTAGCCAAAGAGCTGTTCAATGAATTGATCTTCTCAGAAAAATTTGAAGAATTTTTAACCTTAAAAGCATATCCTTTTATTTAAGTAGAAAAGTGAAAGAGTGAGAGAGTGTTTGATATTTCCTCGCACCCCGAAACTCGCAACATAAGATTAACCCCTAACTCCAAATATTATGAAAACAAGACAAGAGCAAATCCAGGCTATAGAACACGATTGGCTGACCAACCCTCGTTGGGACGGAATTAAAAGACCCTATACCGCAGAAGATGTATTGAAACTCCGCGGTTCTTATACCATTGATTATACCATTGCCACTGAAATGTCCAAAAAATTCTGGGATAAACTGAATTCTCAGGATTATGTGGCAGGATTAGGTGCCTTAACAGGAAACCAGGCTGTACAGGAAGTGGATGCAGGCTTGGAAGCTATTTACCTCTCAGGATGGCAGGTGGCGGCAGATGCTAATTTATCCGGTGAAATGTATCCTGACCAATCATTATATCCGGCCAATTCAGTTCCGTCTGTAGTAAAGAAAATCAATAATGCTTTGTTGAGAGCAGACCAGATTCAATCTGTAAACGGAGGTGGGGATAAAGAGTATTTAGTTCCGATCATTGCAGATGCGGAAGCAGGATTTGGAGGAAATTTAAACGCTTTTGAGCTGATGAAGCAGATGATTGAAGCCGGAGCCGCTGCAGTACACTTTGAAGATCAGTTATCTTCTGCCAAAAAATGCGGACACTTGGGCGGAAAAGTGTTGGTTCCCACTCAGGAAGCGATCAATAAATTGATTGCAGCCCGTCTGGCGGCAGATGTTACGGGAGTTCCATCCATCATTATTGCTAGAACAGATGCGGATGCAGCCGACCTTTTAACTTCAGATATTGATGACAGGGATAAAAAATTTGTAACCGGAGAAAGAACCTCAGAAGGATTTTATGTAGTGAAAAATGGAGTAGAGCAGGGAATTGATCGCGGATTATCTTATGCCCCTTATGCAGACCTGATCTGGATGGAAACATCTAATCCGGATCTGGAACAAGCTAAAAGATTTGCAGAAGGGATCCATGCTAAATTCCCGGGGAAAATGCTGGCATATAACTGTTCTCCTTCTTTTAACTGGGCAGCGAGGTTAAGTGTTGAGGAAATGACGACTTTCCGTGAAGAGCTTGCAAAACTGGGCTACAAATTTCAATTCATCACATTGGCTGGTTTCCATGCATTGAATACGGCTATGTTTGAGCTGGCTTTGGCATACAAGGAAAAAGGTATGGCAGGCTATTCTGAGCTTCAGGAACGTGAATTTGCTCTTCAGAAGCGAGGTTTCCGGGCGGTGAAACATCAGTCTTTTGTAGGAACAGGGTACTTTGATGAGGTTCAGACGATTGTTACAAACGGTGCGTCAGCAACCGTAGCGATGAAAGATTCTACGGAAACGGCACAGTTTCATTAGATCATGTTATAAATTTTTACGATTATGGGACCTTCTCAGTTTGGGAAGGTTTTTTATATCTTAATTTTGAATAAATATTGGAAGAAGATGAGTCATTTAATTTTTGAAAAACAAATACAGGTAACAGAAGAACATATCGATGGAAATAATCATGTTAATAATGTTCAGTATGTTCATTGGGTGGAAGAAATTGCAGGAGAGCACTGGGATTTGGTAAAACATAAAACTGATTTTCCCAATGATATATGGATGCTGCTGGATCATCATATTCAATATAAAAAACAGGCTTACCTAGGAGATATTATTACCGTGAAAACGTATCCGAAAGCTCCTGAAGGCATTCGGCAACCGAGAAAAGTTGAGTTTTATTGTAACGATGTGTTAGTGGTGGATTCCAGTACGCTTTGGGTTTTAGTGGATATAAAAACACAAAAGATTAAAAGATTGGAAAGTGATTGGCTGGATAGGTTATAGCCCAAAAATTGGTTGATATAAAAAGACTGAATATTAATTGACTATTAAGGTTTTTTTAGTTAGTCTTGTTTATCTTATCTTTGCATCATGATACGTATTACAAAAATTTTTACATTCGAAACGGCGCATGTGCTGTACAATTATGATGGAAAATGTAAAAATATGCATGGGCATTCCTATAAGCTGTTTGTAACGGTAAAAGGAAAGCCTGTCAATGATTTGAATAATCCTAAAAATGGGATGGTGGTTGATTTCGGTGATATCAAAACGATCGTGAAATCGGAAATTGTGGATGTATGGGATCATGCAGTGCTTATCAATGCACTTTCTCCACACAAAGAACTGGGAGAGGACCTTGAGCAGAAAGGTCATAAAGTAATTTACTGTACCTTCCAGCCTACCTGCGAGAATATGTTATATGCTATTGCTGCCAAAATAAAATCCAGGCTTCCGGAAGGTGTTTCCCTGGCTTATCTTAAGCTTCATGAGACGGAAAACTCTTATGGAGAATGGTATGCAGAAGATAATCGATAATTTTACGTAACAAAAACTCAGGAAGTGCTAAAGACGATCATCAATCTTGAACCTGGAAAAAAAGTGTATTTCGCTTCGGATCAGCATTTTGGTGCGCCTAATCCAAAAGAAAGCAAAGTGCGTGAAGAAAAATTCATCCGTTGGATGGATTCCATCAAAGCAGATGCACAGGTAGTGTTTCTGATGGGTGATCTATTTGATTTTTGGCATGAATGGAAATACGTTATTCCTAAAGGGTATGTACGCGTCCTTGGTAAAATAGCAGAGTTGAAAGATCATGGAATCCATATCTATTTTTTTGTAGGGAATCATGATCTGTGGATGAAAGATTATCTGGAAGAAGAAATCGGATGTACAGTTTTCTATAAAAAGCAATATTTTGAAATGGGCGGGAAACAGTTTTTACTGGCTCATGGAGATGGATTGGGTCCCGGTGACAAAGGATATAAAAGAATGAAAAAATTATTCACTAATCCTATTGCACAATGGGCTTTCAAATGGCTTCATCCTGATATTGCCATGAAAATAGCATTATACCTGTCGCAGAAAAATAAAATGATTTCCGGTGAAGAGGATAAGGCATTTTTAGGGGAGGATAAAGAATTCCTGATCATTTATTCCAAAGAGAAACTGAAGACGGAGAAAATTGATTATTTTATCTATGGCCACCGTCATCTTCCGATGGTATTGCAGCTGGGACCTGACGCGAAATACATCAATCTCGGAGACTGGATCTCTTATTTTACCTATGGTGTTTTCCAGGAAGATTTTGAATTAAAGACTTTTGAAGCAGACACAAAAAAATTACCCCTGTAAAGAGGTAATCAGTTGGATGAAAATAATCATCCTGTTTTTAATCCATATTCCGGGAATTACACAGCAATATCTTTACCAAACATTCAATTTTGTATTAAAAAAATATTAAAAATAAATTATTCCAATCCTGCTAATGCCTGATAAGATTGGAAAATTGAAAAATAATGAGAACCTTGGAACATATATTCAACATCCATACAGAGCAGGATTTCCTGAATGTTGCATTGGAAACATTTCGTTATCAATATGAAAATGTTGACATATACAAGAGCTTTGTAGACTATCTTAAAATTGATCCTAATCAGGTGGATGAACTGACAAAAATTCCGTTTTTGCCCATAGAAATGTTTAAGAATCATCAAATCCTGGACAAAAATGTGACAGCAGATCTGTTTTTCCAAAGTTCAGGAACCACCCAGATGAACTTATCCAAGCATTATATTGCAGATGAAAGCATCTATCAGGAAAGTATCTACAAAAGCTTTGAACAGTTTATAGGAAAGCCTGAAGATTTTATCTTTTTGGGATTATTGCCAAGCTATCTGGAAAGACAAAATTCTTCATTAATCTATATGGTGGATTATCTGATGAAAAAATCTGCCAAACCTGAAAACGGGTATTTTCTTTACAACCATTCAGACTTATTTGAATTGTTGAATACTTTAAAGGATAAAAAAGTAATTCTTTTCGGAGTTTCCTTTGCACTTCTGGATTTCTTAGACTATTGTCATTCGGAACGAAATGAAGAATCTCTAACTTTTCTTGACAATTTAATAGTCATTGAAACCGGAGGAATGAAGGGAAGAAAAGAAGAAATGACGAAAGATGAGCTTTTGAAAATTTTACAGGATGGCTTCAAAACCGATAAAATATATTCGGAATATTCCATGACCGAGCTTCTTTCACAAGCCTATTCACTGGGAGATAATGAATATCAGTGTCCTAATTGGATGAGAATTATGGTAAGAAATGCAGAAGATCCTTTCAGTTATGAAAAAACAGGAAGAACCGGAGCTGTGAATATTATTGATCTGGCCAATATTCATTCCTGCTCATTCATTGCGACACAAGATCTTGGGAAAATCTTAGAGAATGAGAAATTTCAGATTCTGGGGAGAATAGATCATTCTGATATCAGAGGTTGCAGCTTACTGGTGAGTTAAGAATTATGAATTATAAGTTATGATGGTTAGTTAATTTTGCAACTATCAACTATCAACTATCAACTATCAATTATCAACTATCAACCATGTTGAAGATCGAAGAACTTGTTCACGCCTATATCCATGCTCATTGCGATTTTGAAAAGGAAATCGTATTGACGAATCATTTCCAGGCGGATTGGGAAGCGGATATCCTGATCATTGATTTTGAGGGCTTCAGTCATGAAATCGAAATTAAGCTTTCAAAAAGTGACTTTAAGAATGATTTTAAGAAATCTTATCTCAATGCCAATACGGGAGAAAAATTTTTAAAACACGATAAAATTTCCTGTGGAGATTATATCTGTAATGCATTCAGCTTCCTGTTGCCTATGGGAATGATTGAACATTCCGCTATCCCGGAACATTGCGGTATTATAGAATTTTACCACGATGTGGACAATTGGAAAACGGAATTCTATGTAATACGTCCTCCGCAAAAAGTGCATCAGGATCCTTATTGGAAACTGGTAGATAAAGATCTTTTTATCCGGAAAATGGCACTTAACCTGATTCAGCGTAAAATGGAGATCAAAGGTAAACATGAAGAACTCATATTTAAAAATCCTTTTGATATCAAGAAATTAAAATAAAAAAGCCTGTCGATCAACAGGCTTTTTCATTTATTTAATCATCGGACTCAACAGAGTCTCTTTGGAGTAAAAACTTATAGATCAATCCACCTACAATTCCACCGAGAATAGGGGCTGCCCAGAACAGCCAAAGCTGTGACATGGCGGTACCGCCCACAAAAACAGCCTGAGATAAAGATCTTGCAGGGTTTACGGAAGTATTGGTGATAGGGATTGAAATTAAATGGATCAACGTTAGTGCTAAACCAATAGCAATTCCAGCAAATTTCCCGTTAGCCCATTTATCTGTGGCTCCCATGATAACGATAAGGAAAAATGCGGTTAATAAAAATTCAGCCAGGAAAGCAGCTCCCATAGAATAGCTTCTGTTATGATAGCCAGGCATATCATAGAAATTAGTAGCGAAGGCACCTGGTCCTTCTGCCGAAAAAGCGCCGGCTCCGTTAAGGATGATATAAAGAGCGCCTGCTGCTGCAATAGCTCCGATACATTGAGCAACAACGTATGGGATCAGGTCTTTTGCAGAAAATCTTCCTCCAGCCAGAAGCCCGAAAGATACAGCCGGATTGAAATGTCCGCCTGAAATATGTCCTACAGCATACGCCATAGTAAGAACGGTAAGACCGAAAGCTAAAGAAACACCGAGAAGTCCTATTCCGATGTCGGGAACACCAGCGGCAAAAACGGCACTGCCGCAACCGCCGAATACTAGCCAGAACGTGCCAAAAAATTCAGCAAATAGTTTTTTAATCATATTGTTTATTTTTAATGTAAACCAAATTTAAAATTTAAATTCCAAAATAAAAAGTTAAAATATAATATATTTCAAATCAGGGTGAATGATGATTTTGAATTTAATAAACTGATAGCCAGATTTATGGATAGGAATGCTTTTTGATAAGGCTTTATGGGTTGAATTATATACCATAAATGTTTATTTTTCGTTTATCAATTTAAAAGGTTTCTTAATGAGAAAATTGCTGTTTTTGATTTTTATGTCTTTTGTGTTTACGTTTTGTTATTCTCAGTCTGCCAAAAAAATACTCCCATGTTATGACCTTACGGAAGTATTGAAAGTAGAGCCCACTCCTCTTTATAAGCCTCACTTGGACGCATCAAAAAGCTTTGGGATCAAACTGCTCCGGGACTCCAAAACCATTCAAAAATATATCAACAACGGGAAATTTCATAAAGTCAAGAAAACAGCAAAGGGATACCGTGTTCAGAAATTGGATTACAGCAGGGCCTATCTGGTTTCCAAAGCGAAGATTACCCTGGAAAAAATAGGAAGCAGATTCAGCAAAGAAACAAAAGGGCATACCTTCACGGTTTCTTCTATCACAAGAACGCTGGAAGATCAGTGCAGGCTGAGAAAAGTAAATTCAAACGCCTCACTAGGGATTAGTTCTCACAATTACGGAAATTCTTTCGATATCTCTTATGTCCGTTTCAATGATGTTTTAAAATACAACCCTAAAATGGAAATTGCCCTGGAAAAGGTTTTAAAATATTATGCCAATGCGGGCAGGATTTATTACATTAAAGAAAAACAACAAAGCTGCTACCATATTACGGTAAGGAATTATTAACATATATTCAATTATGGGTGAGATATTTGCACAGGAAGTTTAGTTTATATAATTTTATGAAACTAAATTTAACCTTGAAGACATGAATAATTTTACCCGAGAACAGTACGACTTGGCTGTCGCTGAATGGACTAACTGTTGCAGTAATTTTTCAAGACTGCAAAGCCTGATTCCTACCAATTACATCTTTAATCTTTCTTTGGATGACATCAACTGGCTAAAGAGCAAAAATCTGTACAAAGACTTTTGTGTGGAAATGGGGGTGTATGAAAATCAATTGGTTATGATACTGACTGCTCTTGATACAACCGGACATAGAAAAGATGTTAATGAATATCCGTATGCTGTCCTTACAGAATTAAGCAATGACCTCAGGCTGGTGGAAACACAAGAATACACTGTTATAAAAAATGCGGTTCTTTCCAAAGATTTACGAAAAATAGATAACGATTCGGATATGTTTTTCCCTGTAGCTAACAAACCCTTAATGGAGCAGGATAAAGCGGTTGATGCCATAGAATTGTGGAGAAATGAAGGAGTAAACTGGTTCTTTTATGAATGCAGCGAATATGAAGGAGGAAGAATTTTTAAAAAGTTTTATGTTCCTGCCGATAATCTTACCCCGCCAAAACCGGGATTAAATAGTTTTGTATGCTCGTTCGGTCTGAAATATTCAGAAATTTACCAGAGAATGCTTCCAACTATTATATTCATTTCGTTTTACGATGATCTTACGGATAATGGCAGTATAGAAACCATTTCAAACACCTATGACTGGTCACAGCCATGCCCACCATTCTGTCAACTGTAAAATAAATGTTAGGCTTTAAAATCATATTATATCTCAATAATAGTCTTCTGTTATTATGCTTTGTACTAGGTATAATAAAGCTTAAACATCTGGATAAAAAAGAAAAATGGTATGTATATTATATCATTTTTCTTTTCATTATTGAGCTGATTAACAAGGTATTTATTGTTTTTGAGTTGAAAAATATTCCTGTTTTATATCCTGTATATATTGCAGGCGAATTCTTTATTTTGAATTCTTTATATACAAAGAAACTGGGTTTATCAAAATACGGGCTCATTCCTTTATCTGCAATAGCAGGTATTTTCCTGATAGCTGCACAATATGCAGGATTCACTATTGATAATGATTATGCGAAAGTAATTTCTAATATTATAATCGTTTGTTTGTCCGGATATGTTCTTATCCAGGAAATTAAAGGGAGTGAAGCAGTGAATCGTTTTTTGCTGGTAGATGCATGTATTTTCTTCTATTATTCAGTATCAGTTTTTACTTTTATTGTTCAGCATCAATTGGCGGTAATTTCACAACAGAATGCAAGTCTGATTTGGGGAATTAATAATCTTTTATCAAGTGTTGTATACGGAGCATTAATTTATAAATTGTTAAGATTAAAGAAGTAACTTTAAATATCAACTTTATTATCCTGTTAATTGTTACCATAGCAATTATCGTATTTTTTATTCTGTTGGGTTACAAAACTTTTATCAATAGGATTATTAAGGAAAAGAATGCTCAACATGAAGCTGAAGTCCAGCATCAGAAAAATTTGGTGTTGGAAAACATTAAGGCGCAGGAAGAAGAAAGAAAAAGAATTGCTGTGATGATTCACGATGATATCGGGAACAGACTCAATATTGTTTCCTTGTGGCTGAATAACCTCGATACGCAGGGAGATGAGCTCATTAAAAAAAATATTTCCGGGCAAATGTCTGCACTGATAGATTCTGCCAGAAGTATCTCCCATTCGTTGTATCCCGTGAATCTGGAATCAGTGGGACTTGTTTTATATATTGAAGAATTGATTGCCAATCTTTCCCAAAGGATCAATATCTCCTTAAGTGTAAGTCCCAAATATCAGAAGAAAAGCATTTTTATAGAAGTACAGCTGTACAGGATTATTCAGGAATTTACCACCAATGTTCTGAAGCATTCTGAAGCAACGAGGATCTGGATTTATATTAAAGATAATGCACAGAATATGGGCATAGTAATTTCAGATAATGGGCAGGGTTTTGATTATGAAGTGGTAAAAAAAGGAATGGGAATTAAAAACATCGAATCGAGGATCAAATCCATGAATGCTCTCCACAAATGGAAAAATATTGCCGGTCACGGAAGCCGTTTAATCATAAAAATACCAAACACCCATGAATCCCCAAATCAAAATAGCATTAATTGATGATGAACAGCTGATCCTGGAGGGAGTGAAAATGTTATTGTCCAATGAGAAAAATATATCAGTATCATTCACTTCCAACAATGGCCCTCACTTTATTGAAAGCCTGGAGCAGCTTCAACCCGAAGATTTCCCCGATATAGCATTGGTAGATGTTCAGATGCAACCGATGAATGGCTTTGAACTGGTGGAAATTCTTAAAGAAAAATATCCTGACCTCAAAATCATTATCCTTTCCTCGCACTATAAAACCTCTATTCTCGGATATATGGTGAAATTGGGTGTTTCTGCATTTTTACCTAAAAACTCAGACAGAAAAACATTCATTGATGCCATTACCGCAGTTTTTAAAAACGGAGTTTTCTTTACTGCGGAAGACCATCAGATGCTATTTTCTTATATGAACAGCACTACCAAGAAAAAAACGCTTTTTGAAATGGATGATGAGCTTTCCGAACGTGAAAAAGATGTGGTGAAGCTTATTTGCCAGGAATATACCAATAACGAGATCGCCGAAAAACTTTTTATAAGCCCTAGAACCGTCGAAAGCCACAGACAAAGGATTGTAGATAAAATAGGCGCTAAAAATACAGTCGGTATTGTGATCTATGCCATTATCAATAACATTCACTCCCTTGAAAAAATATAGTTCCGTAGAAATACGGAATTTTTTATTTGGTACCTTTTACTCTAGCATGAATTTCCTTTTCCTTGTTATTTTGAAAAGTATTTCAGTCGGCTGATACGATGGATTTGCCGGCCGAACATCATTAGAGGTATTCTAAAAGCACTCATCATGGAAACGAATCATATCACATCCATTGGGATTTTTTTCGATGGAACAGGAAATAATGGGATCAATGCAACTTCGGCTCATCGACCTTCAAAAAATAATGGCAGTTATTATAGCAATACAACCAATATTTACCGTCTTTTCGGGTTATTTGTCGGAGACCAGAAAGTGTATATTGAAGGAATAGGAACCGTGACGGGAGCTGAAGACAGTGATTTTGCAATGGCAACCTGTAAAAATCCTGCAAGATATAAGGGGTATTCTTCCGATGATAAATTAGAGAAAGCATTTACGTTTATTAATGAAAAAATAAAAGAAAAAACTAAAGAATACCATATATATGTGTACGGGTTCAGTAGAGGAGCCATGCTGGCAAGAACATTCTGTTATGAAATATTGAAAAAGGAATCAAAAATCACCGGAAATATAAAAGTGAAATTCCTGGGAGTTTTTGATACAGTAGAATCCACTCCTTTCAATGATTACAAAGTAAGGATATTACCTGGTGTTGAAAATGCTCTTCACCTTTGTGCGGCAAACGAATGCCGATATTTTTTTCCGCTTACAGGATTTTTTGAAAATTCATATCAAATGGAAGATACCCAAACTAAAACCGGGACATCTGTATGGAAAGAGATCTTTATTCCGGGAGCTCATGCAGATGTAGGTGGCGGTTATCTGGACGGTCCGCAATCGGTTTATGTTTCGGCAGATTACAGAAAAACGGCAGATGCGAAAATGTATGTGGAACATGTAAGAAATACCAAAAAAGATGCGGCCGGAAATTATATCTGGAATGAGCTTTTAGCAGACTATCAGATTGATGAAGGTACTTTTTTTTCACAGGTTTATGCAGCAAGAGACTTGGTATATCATGATCTTTCAAAGGTGTATGGAAAATTAATGATAGCGGAAACCAATACCATCAGTCCGATTTTCAATACCCATTTTACCACTTCTGATTTTGAGATTGATTCTAAAAAACATCCGTTTTTAATTGAATTCTTCGGAAAGCTGGAAAAATATGCAAAAGATCTTTCACCTGAAATGAAACCCGGATATAACTACGGGGATTTTGGAGATTATACCCATATTTCAGCCAATTTCGGACTGCATAAAGCGGTTTTACTTCAACGAAATGAAAGTGAAATCGATGTGGAATTGATCAACAACAGTCTTAACGTTCCCGGAATCTCAATGACACATGAACCCGATATTATTCCTGCCCACTTTCAAAAAGGAATTCCCTATCTACAGGAAAGTTCGGTGATAGATTACGCATACGGAACCAATATTCCCAATAACGATATATGGAACCGTTCCATACTGATAAAATAGTTTCAAAAGTTCGTTACTTTTTTCAGTTTTAAGTTTAGGCGGAGCTGTCCTTTGTAAGGGCAGCTCTTTTATTATTCGAAATAGATTACGTAGAAATACGGAATGTGAAATTTGAGCATTTTTACGCTACTTTTTGCGCTTTTTTCACCGTTACTTTGAATGGCTTAATAATAAGGTTCAATAGACCTTGATTTAAAAAACAATCACCATGACCGTATCAGCTTGGATATCAAAAGCAAGTAAACTTCACAAAACCTGTGTAGAAGAACAGCAGGCGGGAAACGGAAGTACAAAGATCACCATGTTGCAGGCAACTACCTTAAATGAACTGCAACACGCAATAGGTTCAAACCATGGCATTAAGCAGGTAACCTATAACGAAGCAAGACTCAACCTTGATGAAATGTTCGTGATGGTAAAAGCAGGGCAAAAAACACCTCCTCTTACCACCGGATAGAATGAATAAAAACTAAAAACCAAACCAAAAACTAACATTATGGCATGTAGAACAGCATCTGTAGAAAGAGTAGCAGATAAAACAGTAAAAGCGAAAGAGCAGATTGATAAGCTTCAATCTATGATCGAATCTCAGGAATCGGCCAATAAAGCCAGATTTTATAAGCAAATTGATGAGCATCTGGCCAGCGCAAAACTTACCGATGCAAGAGAAATATCCTATACATCTAATATCAAAACAGAATATACCAGCGAATTCAGCTTAGATAGAATTGCCGGGGTCGTAACAATGGCACTAAAAGCAGCAAAAGCAGCAACCAATCCTGCTTACCCGCAAGCTCCTACAAGTCCGGAAGCTATTGATGCCTATGCGGATGTAGTGAATTCTATTGCTGAAGCCGCAAAATCATCCTCATCGTCAGCAGCAAGCATGGCCTTTTCCATGAACAGACTGTCTCCGGGAACTATTGCTTTCCTTTATGCTTCATCTATCAATATTCAGGATGATGAGACTTTCGGAAGCGAAGCAGTAACCACCACAGCTATTTATTACAGACTAATGGAAAGCCCGAGAGATGTGGAGTTATCTGCAGCTTTGGACGCAACAAGAATCCGCGTAGCGGCAGATCTGGAAACTTATAAGAAATTCATAGTGTTACAGGCCGCATTGGTAGATTCCCTTGCAGCAGGTAAAATAACCTTTGAAGCTTATCTGGTATTAGACGATAAATATGCTAAAAAAGCAGCCGAACTTGAAAAAAGAGTAAAAGACGGAACTCCTCCGGCAAAATTGGCAAAAGGAGTTACTCCGGAAATTATCTCCATCGAAGACGTCGGATTATCTGCAGACTATAAAAGCCTGGTTCTTTCTGCGGTAGAAAAACTATCCGGAATGGGGGATATTTATAATTCAGTAGTGCAGAGAAACCGTTCACGTATTGAAAGCGGCTATTATTAACGGATCCTTTTTTTTAATTCATACATCCAATCATCCTTAAGTTTGGGCTGCCCGAAAGGGCAGCTCATTTTATTTCTCCGCAGTTCATTTCTTTTTCCGTATTTTTGCACCCGAAAATTCAGTATTAATTCTTAATTATATCATTACATGCTTTCGGTTCAAGGTTTAGGGCTACATCATTCGGGAAATTATTTATTTCAAAACGTAAATTTCACCATTAAAAAGGATGATAAAGTTGGTTTGGTGGGTAAAAACGGAGCGGGAAAATCAACCCTGTTGAAAATGCTTTCCGGTGAAATTACCTTTTATGAAGGAAACGTTGTTCCGGAAGGGAATATCACCATCGGCTTCCTAAAGCAGGATCTGGATTTCGTAAAAGGAAGAACCGTTTGGAATGAAACCATGCAGGCTTTTGAACAGATCAATGCATGGAAAAATGAACTTGAAGAGGTAAACCATCAGTTGGCGACAAGAACGGATTACGAAAGTGATTCCTATACTGACCTGATCAACAGAATGACCGAGCTGAATGATCTTCTCATGAACCATGATGCCTACAATCTGGAAGGGGATATGGAAAAGGTTTTGTTCGGGTTAGGATTCAAAGCAGATGATTTCCAGAAAATCACCGATGAATTTTCCGGAGGATGGAGAATGAGAATTGAATTGGCCAAATTACTTCTTCAAAAAAATGATATTATGCTTCTGGATGAGCCTACCAACCACCTGGATATGGAATCCATCATCTGGTTGGAGAACTTCCTGAAAGATTATCCCGGAGCCATTGTACTGGTAAGTCACGACAAGCAGTTTATGACGGCTGTCTGCAACAGGACTTTCGATATCAATAATAAAAAAGTTGACGATTATAAAGCCAACTACTCCAAATATCTGGTGATGCGTGAAGAACGCCGTGAAAAGCTGATTCAGGCTAAAAAGAATCAGGATGCGGAGATCAAGCAAATGGAGGATAACATTAATAAATTCCGTGCAAGTGCTACCAAAGCATCTTTTGCGCAGTCGCTTATTAAAAAACTGGATAAAATTGAACGTATTGAAGTGGATAATGAAGACGTTTCCAAATTCAATATTCGTTTCGTGCAGTCTGTTGTACCAGGTAAAGTGATCTTCGAAGCCGAAAACCTGGGAAAATCTTACGGAAATAAAAAGGTTTTTGACAATGTGGATTTCTTCGTTCAGAGAGGAGACAGAATTGCACTGCTAGGACAAAACGGACAGGGAAAAACAACATTGGCTAAAATTCTTGCCGGAGATATTAAAGACTACTCCGGAACATGGAATTTAGGACATAATGTGAATATCGGATATTTTGCCCAGAATCAGGAAGAAGTTTTAACACCCAATAAAACGGTTTTAGAAGAAGCTGAAGATGCCGCCACAGAAGAAACCAGGCCGAGAGTAAGAGACTTATTAGGATCATTCCTTTTCCAGGGGGAAGCAGTGAGCAAGAAAACAAAAGTACTTTCCGGAGGAGAAAGAAACCGTCTGGCACTTTGTAAATTATTATTACGTCCTTTCAATACATTGATTATGGACGAACCTACGAACCACTTGGATATTCAGTCAAAAGAAATCATCAAGCTTGCTTTACAGAAATTTGAAGGTACTTTGATCGTGATTTCGCACGACAGGGAATTCCTACAAGGGCTTTGTGACAAAATCTTCGAATTCCGTGACGGAAAAATGAAAGAATTCCTTGGAAATATTGATGAATATCTGGAATACAGACAAAAAGAAACCATCAGGGAAATTTCTGCGGAAAAAGCGAAACTTCACGGAGAAGAAGAGAAAGTTGAGGTGAAAGCAAAGGTTGAAGAAAAGCCGGCTCCTAATAATAATCAATCCTCAACTATTGTAAGCAAAGAACAGAAGAATATTCAGAATAAAATTAAAAAAGTAGAAGAAAAAATTTCCGAGCTTGAAACTTTGATTGAAGAGCTGGAAGCTTCTTTTGCAAAAGAAAATCCTTCTGATGAAACCTTGGAGAAGTATAACAAAGCAAAAGAAGATTTAGACGTTGCTTTGCAGGAGTGGGAATATTTGGGATCCCAGCTGGATTAATCCAATATCAAAATAAGATAGTAGAGGAATTGTAACAAATTGAATATAGCTCCTACCTATTATCTGAAACAGTTTAATATAACTTTAATTCAAAACTTAAATTATTTTCATACTTTTGAAGTGATGATTTTTAAAGAAAGCAGACAGATGAAGAATTTTATCTCCAGACTTTTGTTTGGAATATACTTCATTGCGTTGTTTTCTCAAAGCTTTCACCATCATGACTCTTTTGATTACTTCAAAGGTGGGAACTTCAAAAAAACTGAAAATACAGTTTCAAAAAATATCATTAAAGATAAAGCAGGTGATTGTTTGGCTTGCCATTTCTTAGCGAACGGCCATACATTGGTTCCTGAAGAATTCAGTTTTACTTTTGATGCCTATACGCATGAAGTAAAGCAGACCATTATCATTCAGGAAAAAATATGGTCTCAAACCAAATTTACCTTTCAGCTTCGGGGGCCTCCCGCAATTTCATAATTCATAGATTTTCTTATTGGATTTTTAATGATTTTATTTGCTTAATTCCTAATGGATTAAAGGCAATAAAAGCAATTGAGAGTATTAAGCATAATGTAAAAATATACATGAGCACCTTGTACATTTTAGTATGAATGCTAAATCCAATCCATAAACTTTAATGATTTTAAAAATGTACTTTTTAAGTACAAAATCAATCTATTTACAAATGAAATTGATATATAGCTTATTGCTGATCTTTAGTGGATTGGCATTAACAAGTGCACAGAAAACATTTACCGTACAGGGAACTGTCCAGGATTTCCATGATAAAACCATGCTGGAAAATGCAGAAGTGAAAATCGGTGATTTTATCACGAAAACAGATAAAAAAGGGAAATTCTCATTCGATAAAGTTCCTGCTGGAACCTATACCCTTGTGGCAAAGCATTCTGCATGCAATGATTATACTGAAAATATAGAAGTTCAGCAGGATCTTCATCTCACAATTACTCTGGAGCATCATAGCGAGGAAATTGAAACGGTTACTATACACGGAAGCCACAAGACCAACGGTTCGTTGATTATTAAAACACTGGATAAATCTGAAATAGAGAGAAATTCCACGGATAATCTGGGGGATTTATTATCGAAAATTTCAGGGGTATCCGCTTTAAAAACAGGAAATAACATTTCAAAACCCATCATTCACGGATTATACGGAAGCCGAATCTCCATCTTAAATAATGGTGTAAAGCTTGCCGAGCAGGAATGGGGTGTTGAACATGCTCCGAATGTGGATATCAATAATTTCCAGCATATCGATGTGATCAAGGGCGCCTCAGCTTTGAAATATGGGAGTGATGCCATTGGCGGAGTTGTCGTGATGGAACCTGAGATTTTTCCTAAAAAAGATACGCTGAAAGGTTCTGTCAATCTTTCAGGAATCTCAAACGGAAGGGGATTAGGAATAGACGTTGATGTTGCCAAAATATGGAAAAACGGATGGGCGGTGAAATCCGGCGGAAGCATCAAAAAATTAGGAGATCAGCATACTCCTGATTATAATCTGATGAATACAGGAATGGATTTTTCCTCCTTTAATTTTACCGTTCAGAATAATTCCTATGAAAAAGGGATTTCCTTTGATTATTATCTGACGAACCAGAATATTGGAATTTACAGAGGGTCCCACGTCGGAAATAATGAAGATTTTTATAATGCCATCACCTCGAACATTCCGGTATATACAGGAAGCTTCAGCTATGATATCAATAATCCGAGACAGGTCATCGAGCATCATATCGCTAAAGTTTCAGCCTTCAAAAGATTTGAAAATATAGGTAAGCTTTCTGCGACCTACAGTTATCAATACAATCACAGACAGGAATATGATATCAGGAGAGGAGATTTGGCAGAGATCCCCTCCTTGGACCTGGAATTGATGACACATCAGTTCAATATCAATGATTTATTGGAAAGAGGAAAATGGTCTTTGGAAACGGGAATTGATGCCAGTTTTCAGAACAACTATTCTGACCCTGCAACAAAAGCAAGACGTCTGATCCCGAATTATGATAAATATTCAGCGGGAATATATTCTGTATTTAAATATAAAATTTCCCATGATTTCAATGTGGAAGCCGGAGCGAGATATGATTTCAACCGCTATGATGTGACGAAATGGTATGATAAAAGCGATTGGGAAAAATTATATGCAGATTCATATTCCCAGTTTTATGTAAGAACCAATGAAAACAGAGTGTTGACACGTCCTAAATTGAATTATGAAAATCTCTCATTCAATGCAGGGCTGGAATACCATCCGAATACTAATTTCGATGTGAAATTTAACTACGCCAAAGTTGGACGAACGCCAAATATTGCAGAATTGTTTTCAGACGGACTGCATCATTCGGCAGCAGTGATAGAAATCGGTGATTTAAGTCTTAAAAATGAACAAGGGCATCAATTTAACTTAACCGTTGACACCAAGTTCAATGTATTGAAAGGGCTAAATATTTCTGTAAATCCGTATTTTTTCATCACTAAGAATTTCATCAACGAAGTTCCGACAGGAGTTCAGAATACCATCAGAGGGGTATTTCCTGTATGGACCTATCAGCAGATCGATGCCAAAATGTATGGAGTGGATTTGGATATCAACTGGAAGCTTACGGATCATCTTACGTACGTAGGAAAAGGAAGTTATGTTTACGGACAAGACGATACCCATAACGTTCCGTTGATCCTTATGATGCCTCCGAATTTTTCCAATGCATTGCAATTCAATAAAGAAAACTGGAATCACTTCTATTTTACCTTAGAAAACCAAACTTTCCTAAAACAGGAGAGATTCCCGGTTTATAATGCTACTATTCCTATCTATATCAATGGGGAAGAAGTAGAAAAAACTGTTGATTTCAGTACTCCGCCAAGCGGTTATTCCCTTTGGAATATTCAGACCGGAATCAATATCAGTAAAAATCTTTCTGCAGGACTTATTGTGAACAACCTTTTCAATGTTTCATACAGGGATTATCTGAACCGTATGAGATTCTTCGCAGATGAAGCGGGAAGAAACTTTATTTTGAACTTTAGATACAGATTCTAAAGACTTTCAGAAATTATTAAACAAATTACAATTTTTAAATTTTTTAACAATGAAATTATTCAATACTAAAAATATTATCCAATTATTAGCTGTTTTATTTATTGCAATTACTGTCGTTTCTTGTCAGAGAGACGGATCTTCGGAAGAAGATGATATTCCGCAGGAGGAACTTACCAATATCATCTTGAAAGTAAAAGATATGACAACAGGAAATACGGCAACTTATAATTACAGCATGGGAGCAGGAGGAGCTCAGGCTATTCAGTTGCAGAATGGTAAGACTTACCAGGTAAGTGCAGAATTTAAAAATGGAAATGAAGATGCTACCCAGGAAATTAAAGACGCGAAAGATGAACATTTTTTAATTTATAATTTTCCTAATTCGGATATTGTGTTAACCCGTACCGATGATGCTTCCTCTACCAGAGCAGACGGAAAGCGTGTAGGGTTGAAAACAGAATGGGTGGTGAATCAGGCTATCAAAAACGCATCAGCAACCAGCCAACTTATCCTTACCCTATATCATGAGCCGGCAAGCGTTACTGAAGATTCTCAGGTAAGCGGAAACGGGATTATTTTTGGAACTCAAACCGGAGGGGAAACGGATGCTCAGGCGAATTATACTATTACGAACTAAAGTATTCCTAAATATCTTTAATCTTGTTATCAAAACCACTGAAATTTTCGGTGGTTTTTTATTTAACATTATTTAGCTTTTAAGTTCACTTTAAATGAGTGATTTTCATAAAAATTTCATATTTTTGCAACCTAAAATTTTAATCAATAATGAAGGTTACCGCACAAAACCATGATGATGTAAGTGCATTGCTTACAGTGACATTGGAAAAATCTGACTACAAAGACAAAGTAGAGAAGCAATTGATTAATTATGCTAAAAATGCGCAAGTTCCTGGTTTCAGAAAAGGGAAAGTGCCTTTAAGTATGGTTAGAAAACAATATGAAGCAGGAATTGCATTCGAAGAAATCAACAAGCAGGTTTCTGATGCTTTGAACAACTATGTAAACGAAAATAAATTAAGATTAGTTGGTCAGCCTGTTCCTCAACCTGTAAACGAATTTGATTACAATGCTGATCAATTGTCAGTTGCTTTTGAAGTAGGATACGAGCCTGAATTCACTATAGACCTAGCTAAATATGAAGCACCTCACTACAAAGTGGAAGCTTCTGAAAAAGAGATCAGCAAAAGCATCGAAAACATGCAGAAGCGTTTCGCTGAGCAGGTTCCTCAGGATAAAATCACTAAAGATTCTTACATCGCTTTAGAAATTTCTCAGGTAGTGGAAGAAGATGCTGAGGGAGAGCACCACCACCATCCAAAGAACGTTACCATTACAGCTGAAAACAAAGAAGCTTTCAAATTGGTAAAATCTTTGAAAATGGACGGAACTGTAAAAGTATCTAAAGAAACTCTTGCCGGTGATGAAGAATTGGCTAAAGAATTAGGATTCAGCAAAGAAGAAGTTGAGCACTTACACCACGCTGAAGTGGAGGTGAAAGTAAAAGATTTCTATTCTTTAAACCTTGCTGAACTTAACCAGGAGCTTTTCGATAAAGTATATGGAGAAGGAAATATCAAGTCTGAAGAAGAGCTTAAAGAAAAAGTGAAATCAGAATTGGATGAGTATTTCCAGCAAAATGCTGATGTTCACTTCGTGAATAAAGTATTAGAGCAGGTTTCTGAAAAAGAAGAAGTAAAACTTCCGGAATCTTTCCTAGTGAAGTGGTTACTTTTCTCTAACCAGAATATCCAGTCTGAAGAACAAGCGAAAGAAATCCTTGAAGCTGAGAAAAACCAATTGAAATATCAGATCATTGAAGGTAAATTGATGACAGATAATGAAATCAACTTAGATTATGCTGATGTTTTAGGACAAGCTGAGCAGTTGGTAAGAAACCAGTTGGCTATTTACGGAATCCACCACTTAAGTGATGAGGAGATCCAAAAATATGCTGTTGAAATGTTGAAAGATCAGGAGCAGGTAAGACAAATCTCTTCAGAAGTTGCGATGACTAAATTGAAGGATGTAATTCTTGAAAAAGCGAGCAAAAAAGAAACTAAAATTTCTCATGACGAATTTTTAGAAGAGCTTAAAAAATAATATTCTTTTCGATAGAATTGGTAGCCCATCAAATTTTGATGGGCTATTTTTATAATAATGATGCCGAAAAACATGAATTTTCTTACCATAAAATATTATTGTATCTTTCTGATACATAAAAATTTACCCTTATGAAAAGAAAACTATTATTTACAAAAGCACAGGAAAAAATTGCACTTAAAGTTTATCTGTTTATTTGGCTTTTATTATCATTGAATGTTACTGCATTCAAGGCACAGACTTCAAAAGTAGTTCCGGAGACGAATACAAGTGGAACATTTTTAGGGCCCTATACAAACACGGCAAGAACTTATCAAATGATTATTGATGATTCCCAGCTTACCACCCTGTCCGGAAAATACCTTACTTCTATTGAATTCAGGCTTCCGGGTAGTGCTACTGCATCATGGCCCGCTTCAAATGCCACTTTTCCCAGTTATGAAGTTTTTTTGAGTAATGGAGTAGATCCGGCAGACAGACAACTCAATTTTGCAGCCAATGTAGTAGGCACACAGACAAAAGTGAGAACCGGAAGCCTACTGATTCCTACAGGTGCACTTACTTCCGGATCTGATCCCAATGCATTTGGATATGTGATCACTTTTGATACACCTTGGCTGTATAACGGGACTAATCTTGTGATAGAAATACGCCATACCGGAAGTAATGTGAATTCTACTTCCACTCATGCTGCAACAACAAGTGCTTCAGGATATGGGACACTTTTTACTGCTTGTTGGCAGGGTACGGGAAGTGTATTACAAGGGAACTTCTCCTTTGTAAAGATAAATTCGGTAGATGCATTGGGAGTAAGATCAGCGGAAATCGGTGCAGAGTTATCCGTTTATCCAAATCCGGCGAAAGAATTTATATACATAAAATCTGGGCAGGATATGGTGGAGTTCCATGTTTTCAGTATGGCAGGACAAAAAGTTTTTTCACATAGAAATACTTCAAAAACATCACAGTTAAACGTTTCAGGTTTGTCCAAGGGAAGTTATATTTTGCAAATGATTGACAAAAACGGAAATTCCCATTCTACAAAATTCATCAAAGAATAAAATATGAATGATATCAACCAATATTCATATATTTACGGATTAAATTAAATATATGAAAAAGTTCATTCTTCCATTTTTCTGCGCTGTATTATTTACTACTTCAGTAGCTGCTCAGAAAACAACAGCGGCTTCAGTAAAGACGGAAGCTGCACAATCGAAATTAACGCCTAAAGAGGTGATTGATAATTATCTTAAAGCTTTAGGGGGAAAAGATAAATTACAGGCAGTAAAATCCACTGTTATTGATAATACAGTAGAAGTACAGGGGATGCAGGTGGCCATGACCACTAAAAAGATGGGAAATAAATTCAAATCTGAACAGTCTGTCATGGGACAAAAGATGGTTCAGGTTTTTGACGGTGAAAAAGGATATTTTGACCAGATGGGTCAGAAAATGGATATTCCTGCTGATAAAATCGCCGATTTGAAAAAGAGCCAGGTAATTGATGCTCTAGGTTATGACGCAGCAAGTTTCAAAACTGTAACTGTGGAAAAAGTGGATGGGAAAGATTACAATGTATTGTCTTCAGATAAAGGGAAGTTCTACTTTGATGCTTCTACAGGATTATTATATAAGTCGGACTCACCAGAAGGAAAAGCTGTTGTTAAAAGTTATATGACTATAGACGGAATCAAATTCCCTTCAGAAATTGAAGCAGAAGGAAACGGACAGAAAGTAGTGATCAAAACAAGTAAAATTGTTTTGAACACCGGAGTTACAGACGCAGATTTTAAATAAGAGAAACCTTTTAAACGATATAAAGAGCCGGGCAATTGCCCGGCTCTTTAGTTTGTGAATAAATTTAACTCAATTTTAACTAAAATGTGAATGATTTCATTTCCACGAATAGTGAATAATTGATATTTTTAGTTCTGGAAATAAAATCAAATTACATGAGAAAAATTCTATCTTCATTTGCAGTGATTTTTTTAGTATCGGCAAATGGTTTCGCGCAGAATATCCCAATGGATCCTTCTGTAAGAACGGGTACACTTTCAAATGGAATGAAGTACTATATCAAAAAAAACTCATTACCTGAAAAAAAAGTAGATTTTAGACTGGCAATCAATGCCGGATCTATCCTTGAAGATGAAAATCAGAGAGGTTTGGCGCACTTCATGGAGCACATGAACTTCAATGGAACCAAAAACTTCCCGGATAATAAATTAGTAGACTTTTTACAGTCGATCGGGGTGAAATTCGGGCAGCATCTCAATGCTTATACTAGTTTTGATGAAACAGTATATATGCTTCCTGTTCCTCTAGATAAACCCGGAAATCTGGATGCAGGTTTGAAGGTGATGGAAGACTGGGCTTTCAATGCCACGCTTTCTGATGAGCAGATCAACAAAGAGAGAGGGGTTGTATTGGAAGAATTAAGACTGGGGTTAGGAGCGGATAAAAGAATGATGGACAAATATCTTCCCAAGATGCTCTATAACTCACAATATGCAAACAGATTGCCTATTGGAACCAAGGAAGTACTGCAGAATTTCAAGCCTGACGTGATCAGAAAGTTCCATCAGGATTGGTACAGACCGGATCTGATGGCCATTGTAGTGGTAGGAGATATCAACGTGGATGAAGTTGAGAAGAAGATTAAAGACAATTTCAGTAAATATAAAAACCCTGCAAAACCAAGAGAAAGAAAATCATTTGATCTTCCTAATCATAAGGAAACATTGGTTGCAATTGAAACTGATCCGGATGCTACCAACTCTATGGTGCAGTTCATAATGAAAGATTCCGATGCGTATCAGCCGGACGTTACTATTGAACAATATAATGAAAGCCTTATTAAAAATCTTGCGACCACTATGTTGAATAACAGATTAAGAGAATTGATCAATTCTAATAATCCTCCGTTCACTTTCGGTTCTGTATATCATGGAGGAACCTATGCGAGAAGTAAAGAAGCTTTCCAGGGGTTTGCCATGACGAAAGAAGGAGATCAGCTGAATGCACTGAAAGTCCTTTTAGAGGAAACAGAGAGAGCTAAGAAGTTCGGATTTACACAGACAGAATTAGACAGGGCAAAATCACAGATATTATCCAATTACGAAAGATCTTATAATAACCGTGATAAAACGGAAAGTGATATGTTGGTGGATGAGTACGTAAGAAATTTCTTGGAGCATGAGCCGATGCCTGGAATTGCCTGGGAATATGAGGATGCAAAGAAATTCTTGCCATCTGTAACATTAGCTCAAACGAATGATGTCATCAAAAAATTTGTAAAAGATGACAGCCGAGTAGTCATCATTACAGGACCTAAAAAGGATAATGTAACCATGCCTACAGAAGCAATGGTGCTGAATACATTTGAAGGGGTTAAAATGGCTGATCTTAAGCCATATGAAGAGAAAGCTACCATTAAAAATTTAGTAAAACCTTTCAAATCTGAAGGAAAAATTGCAAAAACGGAAACGGATGCCAAATTAGGAACTACCACCTGGACGTTGAGCAACGGGGCGAAAGTTACTTTTAAGAAAACGGATTATAAAGACGATGAAATTGTCTTTACTGCACGAAGCTTAGGAGGAAATTCCATCATTCCTGATGCAGATTATAACAAAACCCAGTTTGCTTTCCCCGCTTTAGCAGATGCAGGAGTAAATGGATTCTCAAAATCTGATCTTACCAATTATCTTGCCGGAAAACAGGTGAGCGTAAATCCATTTATCGGTGGATTGACAGAGGGCATCTCCGGAAGAACAACTCAAAAGGACCTGGGAACGGCATTGGAACTTGTAAACGCATACTTCACAGGTTTAAATTACAGTCCTGAAGCATTCAATGCTTATAAAACAAAGCAGTCTGCCATGACAAATAACCTATTGTCAAATCCACAGTTCTATTTTTCAAGCGAGCATGCTAAGTTCATGAACCAAAAGAATCCTAGATTCATCGGGATTGTGCCATTGGAAAAAGAGTGGGCGAATACAGATTATAAGAAGGCATATGACATCTATAAGGAGAAATTTGCCAATGCAGGAAACTTCCATTTCTATTTCGTAGGAAATATTGATGAAGCTAAATTCAAGAATGAGGTTCTTCAATATATCGCGAGTCTTCCATCAACCGGAAAAACTTCTACATTTAAGGATACAGGTTACAGACAGATTACAGGAGATTATACTAAAGTTTACAAGAAAGGAAAAGATCCTAAGAGTATGGTAACAATCTCTTATACGGGGGAAGCTCCTTACAATGAAAAAGAAGCATTGGCTTTGGAAGCATTAGGAGAAGTAGCGACTATTAAAGTGATTGAGAAACTGAGAGAAGATGAAAGCGGAATCTATGGAGGTGGAGCAAGAGGAGGAATGTCTAAAGTGCCTTATAGCGGATACAATTTCAGCATCAACTTCCCTTGCGGACCTGAAAATGCCGAGAAGTTAACGAAAAGTGCCATTGCAGAGCTTCAGAAGTTGATCGCCAACGGTCCGGAACAAAAAGATCTTGATAAGTATAAAGAAGGAGAATACAATGACCACAAAACGAGCCTAAAAGATAATATGTATTGGATGAATGCTATTGCTAAAAATCAGTTGGATGGGAGCGATAAGTATGAGATCCTGAATTATGAAGAAAAGGTAAAGGCTCTTACTGTGAAAGATCTTCAGGATGTAGCCAAAAAATACCTTACCAAAGGAAGAATTGTGGCTACTTTAATGCCGGAAGACGGATGGGAAAATGCTAAAAAAGAAGAAGCACAACCAGCTGTTATCAAAGCAGGGGTAGCCCATTAATAAAATTTACATCAAAAAAAGCCGCAGACCATCTGCGGCTTTTTTATTTAAGAACCATATTCCTTTTTCCATTCCTCGGCAGCTTCGCTTAATACAGTGTAGAAATCTTCTCCGTATTTTCTTATCAATGGTGTTTTCAGGAATTTATAGACAGGAACCTGTAATTCCTTTCCTAAAGTACATGCATCACTGCACACACTCCATTCATGATAATTTAAAGCGGTAAATGAGGAATACTCCGTTACACGGATCGGGTAGAGGTGGCAGGAAATTGGTTTTTGCCAGTCAATGGCACCATCTTCGTAGGCCTTTTCAATACCGCACTTGGTGATTCCTCTTTCATCGAAAGTTACGTAAGCGCACTCACGGTCTTCCACCATAGGAGTTACATACATTCCGTCAGAAGGATCTGTGGTCCATGTTCCCTGTTCTTCTAAAGCTTTGATGCCTTCCTGAGTAAGGTATGGTTTTATCTTATCAAAAATGCTGTCTAAAATTTCAAGCTCATCTTTATCCAATGGAGCACCTACATCTCCTTCCACACAACACGCACCTTTACATTTTGTAAGGTTGCATACAAACTCTTCGGAAAATATATCCTCAGAGATCAATTTATCATCAATCTGAATCATAATCTTTTAAAATAATTGAAAATAGGTACCTGCTTTAAAGGTAATTAAACTAATAATAATCAACCATAAGCTTACTTCCTGCATCCAGTATTTAGGCAGAAATCTCAGCATTCTGCTCAGAATGATGCTCGAAGGGAAAGCCAACAGCAATAAATATTCATAACTTTTATTCATATAAAGAATAATAGTAACCAGCTGAGCCAGAGAGAAAACAAGTAAAAAAGTGTATTTATACCTGCTTATCGGGCTCTTCTTATTGTAATTTCTGAAATGGTCATATACTGCATAGATCAGCATCAGAGCAATGGGAATTAAAGGTAGCACATTGCGGTAATCCATCACAAAATGCATTTTTCCAAACGGAAAATAATCCGGATTCCATGTTGTGAATCTAAGGAAAAACATAACTGAGAAATAGCTGAATGCGATAAGAATGATTCCCAAAAAGAATCTGAAAAGATTTAAAGCGATCTTCTCCGATGTAGCAATAACGTGGATGATCACAAACAAGGCCATAGGCCAGGTGGTGGGAAGAAAAATGAAATTCAATGCCACGATGGAACCAACCAATACATAAGATTTCTTACGGATATCTTCATTGGTACTCGTTAAAAGCAGTAAAAGAAAAGAATTCGTAAGAAGCGCTACTGCAATACCTATGTCCAGATGTCCTGGATAAAGCCCGAATACAAAAACAGTATACAGGAACAAAGGCAGATGGGTCTGATAATTAAGGGCTATGGTATGAAAACAAAAATAAGCCAAAGCAATTCCCAGAAAGGTAATTCCGGCAACAATGGCTTCATAAGTGTTGAAATTCAGTATGTTAAATATTATAACTACTAAAAGAAGAAAACCAATATAAACAGGAATTGAAAAAATATTGCTTTCTTTTGAAAGTAATTTAAACATTTTTTATAAATTTGTGCAAAGTTAATTTAAAAAAGGAAAATAATGACGTCTTTCTGGTTATTCTTAAGTAAAGTTTTCAAATGGTCTTTCGGTTTTTTTGATACCTTTGGAAATGTTTTAAACTGGATTTTATTTATCGTTTGCTGTGTATTGTTCACGTATTGGTGCTATGTTTTGGTAGTTACACTAGGTGGCGATAAAGACAAAGACTATTATTCTCCTACAGAAGGGAAACACCCTTACTACGATCCTAAGATCTATAAAAAAGAAGGTTAATTAATTGGTTATATAGTAAAAAACCGATCAAACAATTTGTTTGATCGGTTTTTTTATTAACGATTAAAATTTAGTCGTGAATCGGGAGCACCAAAACAGGAATTGATGAGCTTTTAGTTAAGCCTTTCGTTAAGCTTCCTACGAAAACATCATAAATTCCACTTCTTCCATGGGAGCCCATAACAATGTAATCGGCATTTTTTGCTTTTGCATATTCCAGGATAATGTCTTTGGCGATACCTTGTTTCAAAAGATGCTCACAATCTACATCATGAGCCAGGATTCTTTGCTCGATCTTATTGAGCTGAATAAGCTCTTCCCTGATCTCATTTTCTTCAACCTCAGGGAAATACTGAAAACCCATATCACCAATGGCAAAGCCTATATCTGAAGGAGCCACATGGATAAGAAAAATCTTACCGTTTAGCTGTTTGGCAAATTTGATAGCGCCGTCTACCAGCTGTTCCGTTTTGTCCCCAAAATCTACGGGTAATACAATATTGATCATAACCTTTCATTTTGTTATTTAAAGATAGTAAAAAAATGCTATATCTTATGTTAAATAACTTATAATATTTATCATACTCAAAGCTTTTATAAATAAAAAACAGCATCAAAATAGATGCTGCTTTTGTTTTCGTTTTTGATATCCGTATGATCGGACTATTTTTTTATCGTTTTAATTGTTTTTACCGTTCCGTCATTCATTTTTAAAGTAAGCAAATAGATTCCATCTTTTAGATCACCCAGATAAAGGGATGAAGAAGGTTTTTCAATGGTTTTAATAAGCTTTCCGGAAACATCTAAAACAGCCACTGACTTTACATCGGATACATGAGAAATAGTAATTAAATCAGTGAAAGGATTTGGAGATACTTTGATGTTGTTTTTATTCTCAGCAACCTCACTGGTAGATAACGAACTGCTGTCATAAGCTGAAATTTTAAATTCTCCACTACCCGTACCGGAATCATATTTCCATGCACTTATGTATAATGTAGAACCAGGAGTTTGTCCTGTTAAAGTAAGCAGCGAGAAAAGACCTGCTCCACTATCATCGTCACAGGCAACCTGTGTTAAAGAACCGCAAGAACCGCTATAAACGGTAAGTACAGAATCATCAAACTGAGAACCGGAAATCTCCTGTGTTTCTATCGTTAGGTTTCCACTTGGAGGGACTATTACTTTATACCAAACATTTTCAACGGCATCTGCACTACAAGAAGGAACCGTACCATCGGTAGATGCAACCAGATTTGTGGATGTAATGGCTCCCGTGGCAAAATTTGTTCCTACTGTTAATGTAATGGCTCCTGAACAATTATCATTAGCTGGCGGAAGAGGGTCATAGGCGGAAATTTGAAATTGACCACTGTCGACGGTCGAATCATATTTCCATACACTGATATACAGGGTAGTGCCCGGAGTTTGCCCGGTTAATGAAAGTAAGGAAAAAGTGCCTTGGCCGCCATCGTCATCACAATCAACTTCCGTTAAAGTTCCACAGGCTCCGCTATAGACAGTAAGTACAGAATCATCAAACAAAGAAGTGGAAACTTCCCGTGTTTCAATCGTTAGCTTTCCACTTGCCGGAACAACGACTTTAAACCAAACATTTTCAGCGGCATCTGAATCGCAGGATGCAATAGTGCCATCTGTAGTGGCACCCACATTAGTGGAAGTGACTGCTCCTGAAGCAAAACTGGTTCCTACACTTAAGGTAGTGGCTCCCGAACAATTGTCATTTTGGGCATTGACAAAAATTGCCGCCAGAAATGACAAGCAAAATAATAGGTTTTTTTTCATATTGAATATTTTAGGTAGAGCTAAATATATGAAAATCAGCGCTGATAAAAAAAATATTTGCCCCAGTATTATTTTATGTTAAATTTTTAAATGAGAATTAAAAGAGATGTGAATAATATTGAAAAAAAATAATGTGACAAGACTGCCGCATTATATATTATTCTATTATTGCTATAATATTCTGATATCAAGAACTTTTTGATCTTCAAGAAAAGCTTCCAATATATCATTTTCTTCCACTTTTCCAACACCCTTAGGTGTACCGGTGAAAATAAGGTCACCCACTCTTAACGTAAAATATTGAGAGATAAAAGCAATAATATCATCAAAAGTGAACATCATATCCTTCGTATTACCGTCCTGAACTTTTTCTTTATTTTTTAATAATGAGAACTGAAGATGTTCAAGCTGATAATTTTCCTTTTTAAAGAAATTTCCTACAACCGCAGATCCATCGAAACCTTTTGCCAGTTCCCAAGGTAAGCCTTTGGACTTAAGATCGCTTTGAAGATCCCTTGCTGTAAAGTCAATTCCAAGACCTATTTCTTCATAATGTTTATGGGCCGTTTCTTTCTGAATGTATTTTCCACCTTTTGAAATTTTCAGAACCACTTCCAGTTCATAATGAACATCGCTGGAAAATTCAGGGATATAAAAATCATTGCCTTTTAACACTGCCGTATCAGGTTTCATGAATATGACAGGATTTTCCGGGATCTCATTTCCTAATTCTTTAGCATGTTCGCTGTAATTTCTTCCGATGCAGATAATTTTCATAGCTATATTTCTTTATATGATAAAAAGGATTTTTTGTATTAGAACCTACTTGACAGCTGTATTTTGGTAAATATTTTCTTAGTATATAACGGAAATTCAGCATTCTGAAGCCATCCGAAATATCCAAGATCTTTCTGAAAGACAGCTTTCACACATTGCCCTTTATATTTACCGAAATTGAAAACTTCTTCCATTTTTTCATTAAAGCCTATAAAACCTGCCAAATCGGCATTTTTATTCTGGGTAGTAAACTCGCTTAGTGAAGGAATATCCTTCGGAATGTCATCGTATCTGCCGATCTGGGCATCCAAAACTTCAAACGTAGCCATTACATCAGCTTCTGCTGAATGTGCATTTTCAAGAGTCTTTCCACAGTAGAACTGGTAAGCGGCGCTTAGATTTCTTGGCTCTTTTTTGTGGAAAATAGTCTGTGCGTCTACCAGCTTGAATTTATTTAGATCAAAGTCAATTCCTGCCCTCAGGAGTTCTTCTGCCAAAAGAGGAACATCAAATCTATTGGAATTGAAGCCCCCCAGATCTGTACCGGAAATCATTTCCATAATTTTGGGTGCAATCTCTTTGAAGGTGGGAGACTCCTTCACATCTTCATCATATATTCCGTGGATATGGCTTGATTCCAAAGGAATAGGCATTTCGGGATTTACTCGCCATGTTTTGCTTTCACGGGAAGCATCCGGATTGACTTTTAAAACACAGATCTCAACAATTCTGTCTTTTCCGATATTGGTCCCGGTAGTTTCTAAATCAAAAATACACAGCGGTTTATGGAGTTTTAAATTCATTTTGTTAGTTGTAAATTTATGAATTATGAGTTACTTGAAGAGTTTCGGATTATTTATAGATCACTTATAACTCTTAACTCATCACTTATTTAAGTTGTTGTTGAAATAATAAGGAAACGATCATATAATAGATAATAACCAGCGGAATTCCAACTGTTTTAAAGACCAGTAAAATAATAATGGCACCGATCAGTAAAGCAAGTTTAGGGTAATTATCCTTAAGTTTCATGGATTTGAATTTCATCGCGATCATTTTGATGGGACTGATCAGAAGCCATGAGGAAACCACCGTTAATCCCAGTAAAAAATTAATATTATCAAATAAAAATCCAAAACTTTGGTTTTCTTTAAAAGCATAATACAATCCGAAGATCAATACGGTATTGGAAGGTGTGTTCAGCCCTTTAAAATAATATTTCTGGTCTTCATCCAGATTGAAAATAGCCAGCCTTAAACAAGAAAAAACAGTAATTAAAAAGCCTAAATAACAATACCATGGAAAATCCATATTAGAATTTTGAGCCAGCGCTACAAACATAGTCAATCCCGGAACAAATCCGAAACTTACCATATCTGCCAAAGAATCCAGCTGAACTCCTAAATTAGAGTTGGATTTCAATGCTCTTGCTACAAAACCGTCAAAAAAATCCAGGACTAAAGAGAGAATGATACAAATTGCCGTTGTCTGATAATCACCCAAAACAAGATGAACTGCCCCTACACAACCGGAAAACAAGTTTCCCAGTGTAAGCGCATTGGCAAGATTATTTTTAATGAAATTCATGACAACAAAAGTAAAGAATAGAATTTACATTTCAGGATTACTTATATTTGCATTTATGAAAAATTTAAGCGTATTAGAGAAAATAATTGCTGTTATTCTATTATTAACAGTAATATATGCCATTTATGTGTTCTTTACGGATAGTTCGTTTTTTGACAGGTTGGTGGAAGAAGACGGCTTTTATGAAAATCTGACATCCATATTTTTGTTTTTCACGAGCTTTACTTTACTCTTCAAGTTTTTTAAATATCAGAAATATTATGGAGCATTATGGAAAGTGGGGGTACTGTTGATGGCGTTGGGAATGTTCTTCGGAGGCGGGGAAGAGATTTCCTGGGGACAGAGAATATTCAATGTACAGTCTTCTGAGTTTTTCAAAGAAAATAATGCGCAGCAGGAAACCAACCTTCATAATATGGTGGTAGGAGATGTGAAACTGAATAAGCTGATTTTTTCCAATCTGATGTCTATCTGCTTCGGAATTTATTTTTTGGTATTACCACTCTTATGGAATAGATCAGCTAAAATGAAAAAGCTGATCGATACATTTGGTATTTCTGTAGCAAGACCTATTCATCTTTATATTTTTGTAGCTATTACCATTTTAATTTTGGTGCCGATCAATCATGCAAGGAAGTGGGAAATCTGGGAATATGCTTTTGCTTTAATCATGTTCCTGATCGTGTATAACCCTCTCAATATCAAAGAAATTTTTTCTAAAGAAAATCCATCATAAAAAAGCGCTGATTCAATCAGCGCTTTTTTATTATTTTTCAATTTTATAAACATAATGGATTTTTCTCTCCGAATAGTTTTTAGAGTGAGAACCTTCTTCATTGTCATCAAAAGTTCCTACATACGTTACTTTTCCTAAAGTTTCCAGGCTTTTTACAAACTCACTGCTGTTGGAGTTCATAGCCACATAAAATACCTTTTCTTTAGGGAAGGTTTTGGGATCTTCAAATTTGATCTCAGGAATGGCTTCCTGATAACTGAACCACACTTCCGGAGAATATTCCGCATAGCTATACATTCGGGTATTTTCTTTCTGAACCTGGGTTCTCATTGTAGCAAGACTTTTAAAACTCTTATTGCTGTTAAGCATAGTATCTAAAACAGGAATTCCAAATATCCCGGTACTTACCATTAAGAAAACCACCATATAAAATGCCTTTTCAAAATGAGTCTGTTTATAAATAAAATAAAATAATCCAATAGCAGCGATAAGTGCACAAATAGAAAATAAAACAGTGTAAGCACTTATGTTCAACGGTAAGAAATATATTCCTACAGCAATTGCCAGTGAAACCACTGCAAGAATCGTGAATATCGTTTTATTAAGAGTAAGTTCCCATTTTTTCAAATTGAAATTCTGAAACAGATAATATAAATAATAACCGGTGGTTGCGGCTAAAGGAACCATCATCGGAAATAGGTAACGCTCTTTTTTAGACGGGATCAAAGAGAGGAAGATCAATGAGAATAAGGTCCAGTAAAAGAAAAGCATATAGATTTTCGGCTGTTCCGTTCTCTTTTTGATCATAGGGAAAATAAGCCCGATCACACTGTATAGAATCCATACTCCGGTCTGTACCGGAAAACTTAAATATCTTGTAAAAGGTTTCACATCCCTGTTTCCTCTTGCTGTTGCTTCTTTTTCCATAATAGCCAGGAATGTTTCGGAGTCTGCAAGATAAATATAAATATACCAGGAAAATCCAATAAGTACGGTAACAATTGCACATAGGATGATTCCACGGATTTCTTTCCATTTCGGCCATCCGAACAAAATAAGATACCCCAGATAAAAAGGAATAAGCAATACATAAGGCCCGGTAGGTCCTTTACTTAACACGGAAAATCCGAAAAGAATCCCTGCAACGAGGTAATTGGGAACCGTTTTGATATCCTTTAATGCCAGAATGAAGTAATACATTCCGATCACCATAAAACTATAGCTGTAAATATCCCAGTTGGCCCTTCTTCCCACATAGACTACAAGAAAATTCGTAATTAAAACCAAGGAAGAAATAAAAGCTAAACGTGAATTATTACTTAGAAAATGAACGATCTTATAGAAATAAACCACCAGCAAAAAGCAGGATAAAGCAGCAGGAAATCTCAATGCAGCTATATTCTGGAAGCTGAAAATTTCTCCCATCCAGGCACTCAGCCATGTAGGTAAAGGCGGTTTTTCATACCGGGGAAGTTGATTCATTGTTGTGAAGATCCAATGGCCGTCATCTGCCATTTCCCGTGCAGATACAAAGTTCCTGGCTTCCATAATATCCACATATAATTTTCCTAAATGGGCAAAAAGTAAGATTGCGCTTACAGCCAGGAGCAAATAGAACAAAGACCGTTGCTGGATTTTCATAACTAGAATAATTTCTGCAAAGATATTTAAAAGCTTCAATATCTTTATGTAATCTGAAATTTCGATTATCTTTGCAAATATTTTACATCTATGAATGCAGACAAGTTTTATTCGGTTGTAGTACCGCTTTACAATGAGGAAGAAAATGCCCCGTTGCTTATTTCCGCTATTGAAAGCGTGCTGAAAAACTATCGTTATGAACTTATCTTGGTTGATGATTTTTCAACGGATAAAACAGTAAAAGTCATCAAAGATATCGCCGCACCGAATGTGGTCTTGATAGAATTGAAGAAAAACTACGGACAAAGCTCTGCATTAATGGCCGGAATTGATTATGCAACAGGAGATTACATCATTACCATGGATGGAGATATGCAGAACGATCCTACCGATATTCCGATGATGGTGAATAAGCTGGATGAAGATGGAGCTGATCTTGTGATTGGAAAGCGCCAGAAACGCCAGGACAATCTTTTAAGGACTTTTCCTTCCAAAGTAGCTAATTTCATTATCAGAAGGACTACTAAACTGAATGTAAAAGACCATGGATGCGCCTTGAAGGTTTTCACCAATGAAACGGCCAAAAATCTTGATTTATATGGTGAATCCCATAGATTTATCACCCTTCATGCTCATATTAGCGGAGCCAGAATCTCGGAAGTTCCGGTAAAGCACCATGCAAGACAGTTCGGAGTATCCAAATATGGGATTGGAAGAACTACCAAAGTGATCAATGACCTTATTCTCTTGCTTTTTAATCAGAAATATCTTCAAAAGCCGATCTATCTGTTCGGAAATATCGGAATTGTAGCATTTGCATTAGGAATGTTGATCAATGCCTACCTTCTTATTGTTAAAATATTGGGACACTCTATTGGGGGTAGACCTTTGCTTATTTTGGGTATTCTGTTGGTTTTTGTTGGAATTCAGCTCTTCACAACAGGGATTATCATAGATCTTTTGATGAAGACCTATTATGAATCCCAGAAAAAACGTCCGTTCAATATCAGAAAAATTTCTACTTTTTGAAAAAATTCAAAAAAATAGCAGTTACGTCCCTGAAAATTGGCATTAGCTTGCTTTTGCTGTATTTTGTTTTCAGGAAAGTGCCTTTTTCAGATGTTTGGGAACTTATTAAGACGAGCAAATACTATTTTTTAATCATTGCTTTAATCACGTTTATTGCATCTCAGATTATTTCTTCAGAAAGATTGTTGTTGTACTTTCATTCGAATAAGTTTTTGATCCATAAAATGGATAATCTGAAGCTTTACCTGATTGGCATGTTTTACAACTTCTTTATTCCCGGCGGAATAGGAGGAGATGCTTACAAAGTATATGTTTTGAACAAACAATTTGGGTGGAGTGCCAGGAAATTGACGAAATCCGTTTTTTGTGACAGGCTTTCAGGATTACTTGCAATTATTGTATTGATAGAAATCCTTGCACTTCCATTGCTTTCGGGATATTATAAACTTTTGATTATTCCTGCAGTAGTGGTAACGATAGCTGTGGCAAGATTGTTTTTTATGAGGTTTTTCCCTGAATTTAAAAGAATATTTTATAAAACCTTATTGTATTCTTTAGGTGTACAGGTGTGTCAGTTGCTATCTATTTATTTCATTCTCCAATCATTTACACAGGTGGAAGACCTTTGGATTTACTTTATTGTGTTCCTGATCAGTGCAGTTTTAAGTGTGATTTCCTTTTCAGGAATCGGGGTTAGAGAATGGCTGTTCATGAAGGCTGCTCAATATTTTACCTTCAATGCAGATATCTCTGTTTCTACGGCAATGCTGTTTTCTTTCATTACGGCAATGGTAGCATTAGTCGGGATTTGTTTTCAACTGAAAAAATTTACGGTCCGTCTTCAATAATATTCCTCGTTTAATATCTGTTTAATTATAAAATTTGGTATATGTATTGTTATATATGCCTAGGATAATAAAAGTTTTTGTTTGTTTGAAATTAATTTATATTTTTAGCAATAGATAGACAACAAAAATATTTTATTAGAATTAAATAGATAAGAAATATGAAAAAATTATTATTAACATTCGTGCTTTCATTATTTGGAGTAATGTCTTTTGCTCAGATCGAAGGCAAATGGAAAACAGTAGATGATGAAACAAAACAGGCAAAATCTATTGTAGAGATCTATAAAAAGTCTGATGGGAAATACTATGGAAAAGTTACCCAACTTTTGATAAAGCCTGCGAATCCTAATTGTGTGGATTGTAAAGATGACAGAAAAAACAAACCAATTCTCGGGATGGAAATCATCAGAGGATTAAAAAAAGATGGGGATGAGTTTACAGGAGGAACTATTACAGATCCCAAAACTGGTAAAACATATAAATGTACCATCAAAAGAAGCGGAGATCAGTTAAACGTAAGAGGTTACATTGGATTATCCCTGATCGGAAGAACACAAACCTGGTCTAAAGTAAATTAATTACAGTTTAAATAAAATTAATAAACGGCATTTCATTCAAATGAGATGTCGTTTTTGCTATGTGAATAATAAAAAAATAACTATTTTTGTACTCTAATTTTTCAAAAAAATATGGCAGAATATACTTTTCGTGAAGTAATTGCACAGGCAATGAGCGAGGAAATGCGTAAAGACGAATCCATCTATCTGATGGGGGAAGAAGTTGCAGAATACAATGGTGCATACAAAGCTTCAAAAGGAATGCTGGATGAATTTGGTCCTAAAAGAGTAATCGATACCCCAATTGCTGAACTTGGTTTCGCGGGAATTTCCGTTGGAGCTGCAATGAATGGGAATAGGCCAATTGTTGAATTTATGACGTTCAATTTCTCTTTAGTAGGAATCGATCAGATTATTAATAACGCAGCGAAAATCCGTCAGATGAGTGGCGGACAATGGAACTGCCCGATTGTATTCCGTGGTCCTACCGCTTCTGCGGGACAATTGGGGGCTACCCACTCTCAGGCTTTTGAAAGCTGGTATGCAAACTGTCCGGGACTTAAAGTAGTGGTTCCTTCCAACCCTTACGATGCTAAAGGATTATTAAAAACTGCTATTCAGGATAACGATCCGGTAATCTTCATGGAATCTGAGCAGATGTATGGAGACAAAATGGAAATCCCTGAAGAAGAATACTACCTACCATTAGGAAAGGCAGATATCAAGAAAGAAGGAAAAGATGTAACGTTGGTTTCTTTTGGGAAAATCATGAAATTGGCTATTCAGGCTGCTGAAGATTTGGCTAAAGAAGGAATTTCAGTGGAGGTAATCGATTTAAGAACCGTTCGTCCGTTGGATTTTGATACTATCTTAGCTTCTGTTAAGAAAACAAATAGACTGGTAATTTTGGAAGAAGCTTGGCCATTTGCTTCCATCTCTTCTGAAATCACATACATGGTACAGCAAAAAGCATTCGATTATTTGGATGCTCCTATCAAGAGAATTACTACTCCTGATGCACCTGCACCATACTCCGCAGCTTTATTCGCAGAATGGTTCCCTAAACTTGAAAAAGTTAAAGAAGAAATCAAAAAAGCAATGTACGTTAAATAATTATAGATTATAGAGAAAAACTTCCGAAAGGAAGTTTTTTCATTTATTATATTCATGAAGAAAAATGCTGTGGGATATAAATTTAATTTAAATTTGCGCTTTTAAAATTTAAAATTGCTGATATGGCAGAAGTTACAGAAGGTGGTCACCACTTTGACATCAAGAAGCTTTCTTTTATTGGGGTTCTGGTTTCTCTGGGTATTGTTTTCGGAGATATAGGTACTTCACCGCTTTACGTAATGAAAGCGATTGTGAATGCAAGAGACGGAGGGAGCAATATGCCTTTCAATGAATATATAGAAGGAGCACTTTCCTGTATTATTTGGACATTGACGCTTCAGACCACTTTGAAATATGTAGTTATTGCTTTAAGGGCAGATAACAAAGGAGAGGGAGGTATTCTGGCACTTTTTTCATTGGTTAAAAACCTCAAAAAAAGATGGCTGTACCTAATCGCTATTGTGGGAGCAGCAGCTTTGGTAGCAGATGGAGTTATTACTCCTTCACTTACAGTAATGTCTGCTATTGAAGGTCTTGAAATATACAATCCTCATACACCCGTTGTACCCATTACAATTGGAATTCTCATTGTCATATTTGTAGTACAGCAGTTTGGAACCAGCTTTATAGGTAAATTCTTTGGCCCGGTTATGGTGATCTGGTTCTTGGTTTTAGGAGGATTGGGAATTTCTCACTTGAGCGAAAATCTTGAAATTTTAAGATCATTCAATCCCTATTATGCCTATAAGCTTATAGTGAACTCACCAAGTGCCATTATTATTCTTGGCGCTGTTTTTCTTTGTACAACAGGAGCTGAAGCACTATATTCTGATCTTGGACACTGTGGTGCGAAAAATATCAGGGTAAGTTGGGTTTTTGTAAAAATCATGCTTATTCTAAATTATCTTGGACAAGGAGCGTGGCTTTTAACGAATCATGGTAAACCTGGCTTTTCAGTTGTGAATCCTTTTTTCGGGATTATGGAAGAGTGGATGATTGTGCCGGGAGTAGTGTTGGCAACAGCAGCTGCTATTATTGCCAGTCAGGCTTTGATTACAGGTTCTTTTACCATCTTCTCCGAAGCAATGTCTTTGAATTTATGGCCTAATCAGAAAATTGATTATCCTTCAGGGGTTAAAGGGCAGATGTATATTCCGAGAATCAATTGGGGACTTTTAATCTTCTGTATCATTGTTGTTCTTCACTTTAAAGAATCAGGTAAGATGGAGGCGGCATACGGGCTTTCCATTACAGTAACCATGTTGATGACCACTATTTTATTGGTTTTCTGGCTACTAAAACACAGAGTAAATAAATTATTCATACTTGTTTTTGCGGCAGTGTATATGGCAATAGAATTAGGATTCTTTAGTGCCAATATCATCAAATTCCTTGATGGCGGTTGGATTACAGTTGTTCTTGGAGGATTTATAGGGGTTTGTATGTATGCTTGGTATAATGGTAGATTGATCAAAACCAAATTTATCAAGTTCGTTAAACTGAATAATTATGTTTCCATTATTAAGGATATGAAGCTGGACGAAACGATTCCAAAATATGCTACCAATCTTGCCTATCTGAGTAGAGCCAAAAGAAATGATGAAGTGGAATCTAAAATCATTTATTCCATCATTAAGAAGCAGCCTAAAAGAGCCGATCATTATTTTATTCTTAATATCGTCAATCAGGAAGATCCTTATACTTTTAAATATAGTGTGGATGAAATTCTTCCGGGTACCATTTATAAAGTTAACTTCCTTTTAGGATTTAAAATCGATAGAAGGATCAACGATTATTTTGATATGGTTTTAAAAGATCTGATGGCGGACGGAACTATTCCTTCCAGAAGTAGTCACCCTTCGTTAAGAGCCTACAATATTCCTCCGGATTTAAAGTATGTGATTATTGATAATACCTATATCAATGATATGCTTCTTACTGTTAAACAGAAGATTACGATGAATATTTACAACTTTGTGAAGTATATCGGAAGTGATGATTTTAAAGCTTGGGGGGTTACAACTCATAATGTAGTCGTGGAATCAGCGCCAATGACAGAAGAATGTGTGGCTGGTTCTAAAATTGAACAGGCAGAATTTATCCGTTATCATAATTAATTCTTAAACCCGGAACATCAATATCTATTTAAATAAAAATCAATAAATTTGTAGATAATTTTTTTGATGGATACAATACAAAAAGAAAAAAATATTGCTTTAATCAAGGATGTTTTAAGGAACTACCTTTTGGAAAAAGGGTTCAGAAATACACCTGAAAGATATACCATATTGGAAGAGATTTATAATATGGATCACCACTTTAATGTAGATGATCTATATCTTCTGATGATGCAGAAAAAATATCACGTATCTAAAGCAACCATTTATAACACAATTGAAATTTTCCTTGATGCCGGTCTGATCCGTAAACATCAGTTTGGAGAAAAAACCCTTACTTCTTCATCGTATGAGAAATCTTATTTTGATAAGCAGCATGACCATTTGGTGATCTACAAAAAAGATTCTGATAAAGAAATTGAAGAGATCATTGAGTTTTGTGATCCAAGGATTCAAGGGATAAAAGAAGCAATTGAAGATGCATTTGGCGTAAAAATTGATTCTCATTCGCTATATTTTTATGGCACTAAGAATGACTAATCAATGAGGCTAATTTTTTTTCTGTTAGTTTTTATTTCTGCAATGACATTTGCACAGGACACACCAAAACCTGCGCAGAGAGATCCTTATTTGCAAAACCCTGTAAAAAACCAGCCACAACAGCTGAAACCCGGTGAAAAGGTCAAAATTATTCATGCTGATTATCTAAAAAAAGATCCCAATAAATACGACGGGAACCAATATCTTTTGGGAAATGTTCAGGTAGAACATCAGGGGTCTGTCCTTACTGCGGATGAAGTTGTGATCTATAGTGAAGAAAACTTTGTTAAAGCAATAGGGAATACCAAACTTCAAAATACGGATGGTTCAGTAATTACGGCCGGAGAAATGGAGTATGATGGTAATACTCAGAAAGGAGTTGCCAGAAAAAACGTAATTCTTACTGATCCGAAACAAACGATCCGAACCGATATCATGTATTATGACAGGCTTTCCAATCAAGCTTATTTTAATACCGGAGGAACCATTTCAGACGGTCAGAATGTGATGTACACCAAGTCCGCTACTTATTTCCTTGATACCAAAATGATTGATTTCGTAGGAAATGTAAAAATAGATAGCCCGGATTATATCGTCGAAGGAGTCAATATCAAGCAAAACCAAAATACAAAAGTTGCCGAATTCTTTGGTCCGACAACTATTACCAACCGTGCCAACCCTAAAAACAGGGTATATACGGAAAGAGGTACTTATAAAATGAATACCAAAGAAGCTTATCTTAATAAGAATTCCAAGATTTTTTATAATGATAAGATTCTTACCGGAGACGATATGTATTACAACCAACTTACCGGTTTTGGAAAAGCAACGGGAAATGTAACGCTTGATGATCCGTTAGAAAGGCGGTATATCAAAGGGGGATATGGGGAGATCTTTGAAAAGAAAGACTCTGCCATGATGACGAAAAGCCCTTATGCCGTTAAAATTCTGGAAAAGGATTCCATCTATTTTGCCTCTGAAAAAATTATTTCCTATCAAAAGCCGGATTCTGCAGATGCCACCAAGAAAAAAAGCTTCCTGAGAGCGTTCAGAAAAGGAAGATTCTACAAATCCAATGCACAGGGGAGAGCAGATTCTATTGCCTTCAATGAGACAGACGGTATTTTGCATATGTATACAAAACCTATTCTGTGGAGTGGGGAAAAACAGGTTACAGGAGATAAAGTGGAAGCCTATTTCAATACGGAAACTGAAAACATAGATTCTCTAAAAGTGATCGGAAATGCCTTTGCTATAAGCAAAGTGGACTCCTTGAACAATAAAGATGAGTTCAATCAGGTAAAAGGAAAGCTAATGACGGTGTATTATGAAGGGAATAATATAAAAGAAGCAAAAGTAATTGGGAACGCCCAGTCCATTGTTTATGTAGATGATGAAAACCAACAGACTAAGCAAAAAGAAAGAATAGGGATTACCTTATCTTCTTGCGGAATTATAGGAGCATTGTTTGAAGAAAAGGCATTACAGATTATTTCATGCAGTATTGGTGCTACTTCCGATACCTATCCTATGAGTATGTTGGAACCTTCCAAAAGGAAATTTCCGGACTTCAACTGGAATACCAGGGACAGAATAAGAAAATGGCAGGATATTTTGGTTGATAGCCCGAATTATGAAGAAATAAAGTATGAAGCTGATAACACACTGTATGACAAGGCGCAAGAAGCTGTAGAGAAAGAAAAAGCGAAAGAAGAAGCCAAGAAACCTAAAAGAGTAAGAAAGTAGAATCACTATTTGGTGAATATTAAATAAATTCATCTATTTTTTTGATAAATAATATAAATCACCATTTCTGTACCCGGAAATGGTGATTTGTTTTTGGGTAAAATGGGGGTATATACTGTTAAATTTATAAATATTTCACTTTATCACTAGGAATTTTTATTCAATAAATAGTGAATGTTAAAAGGTGAATGGATTGGTGGTTTGGTTAATTATTTTTTAACTCACAGTGGAAAGACTTAGTAAATTTTAGGTGTATTATGTAATACATTACAAAATTTATAATCAGGTATTCAATATTTTCTATATTTATTTCATCAAGAAATAAAAAAAACACAACACAATGAAACGAAAAATTATTTTCTTGATTTTCATGATCTATGGTCTCAAAATCAATGCTCAGGTAGGGATTTCAAAAAGTACGTCATTCCAACCTGACTCAAGAACACAATTACATGTAAAGCAGGATAATTTTGCTGCTCGTTTACCTCGAAGCAATCTGGCTTCATTATTGCCGGCATCAGCTACAGGTACAACAGGAAACGGAACTCAGGCTTCGGTTATCTTTAACAGAGAAACAGGAAGTATTGTTCAGAACGATGGTGCAACGTGGAAAATTTCAGATCCCATTGTTACCGTCATGAAAAACAATAAAATGGCCAGGTTCGTACGCACGGGAACAGTAACTTCAAACTGTGGTACCTGTGGGTTAGCCTGTGGCTTAACTGTGAGGACGTGTACTACCCAAAATATCAATTTCACAACCAGCAGCCCCAGCTTTAACGAAATCTCTGCAAATGTTTCATTAGCTGCTGCTACCAGTAATGTAATTAATATTAATTCCAGGGGATTATATAAAATATCCTTTAAAAGTGGTGCGGTAGATATAAGCACACCATTATGTCTTGGGGTGGTTATTAATCTTCAATCTACCCTTAATCTGGAACTCAGTACCACTGCGGATCCTACATGGAGGCCTATTAATAATACAGCAAGTTCTTCTACTGCGGGAGCACTATCAGTAACTACATTGGCTCCGGGTTCTATTGATGTAGGGCAGTCTCTTGCATTTACTTACGTGGGAGTCTTTAATGCAGGAGATAAACTGAGATTAACTCTTGGGGGAACACAAAACATTGGAACGGGCGCCTGTACTGGTGTGCTTGGAGGCAATAATATGTTTTTTGCTTTAAGCAATACGGGAAATGCCGTATCAGAAATTATCATTGAAAAAATAAACATGTAATAAGATGAAAAAGATTTCAATTATTATGGTGCTGCTTTTTCAATGTGGTATCCAAGCTCAGTCTGTAATAGGCAGTAATGTGAGCAGCAATAAGAACATATTGAAAATAGTAGATGGAACAAAAGGGGTTATACTTCCTTATGCTAATATCTATACCTCTTTTCCCAAATACAATGCATCAGCAACAGATGTATTTGATGATTATCCAAATCTTGTTGGGGGCTTGATCTATAATAAGAATGATGATCAATATTATAAATACGATGGTTTTGCATGGAACCCGGCCAGACAAATACAAGGGATTAATCAATCCAAAGCTTCAAGGCTTGGTGTTTCCTCTGGAGTTACGATTCCATGTTTGTCGTTTGGAATAGGATTCTGCTTCTCAGGAAACACACCTGATTTCCTGGTCCCAGATAACAAAAGCCAGGTTCTCGTAGACAATCTTTTATTGAAGAATGCAAGTACGGTTACGATAAAGCAAAATGGTATTTATGATGTTGGTGTTTCATTAGGTTTTACTGGAGGAAGTTTTGGTTTCCAGGCCGGAATTACAGAATTTAAATTGACTTTACAGGTAAAATACACTCCTGCTTCGGATTGGGAAACTGTAGTATCCAAAACCAATTACTCTATCGTGTTTATTGTGGACACTGCGGGGAATAAGACTTCAAGTTTTTCACAGACTATCTCCTTACCCGCCGGTGCAGAATTAAGGGTTGTCCCAGAAATAAGCTCCAATGCTGTTTCAGGAGGTGCTTTGGCAGCTTATGGTACAGATACCAATAGTATTAGTTCATATATCGCAGCACGTTTAATTAAAGCTTATTAAGATGAAAAAATATATAGTATGCCTGTCGCTGTTGGTATTGAATATATACAATGCACAGGTCAACTTTACCAGTATTCCCAATCCAGATTCTAATGCCAATGGCAATGATCAGGTAATGATGTACATTACAAATACAAGTGAATCTGCGGGGATTAAAGGTTTCGGGCTTCCGGCTGTAGAAACCGATACAGATCTTCCCTATACGGGAGTTAATGCTCCGGTTACAAGAATCGAAGAGCTAAGAGGAATGCTTTTGTTTGTGAAAAGTACCGGCCAGGCCATGGTTTTTGACGGCTTGGTTTGGAGTAAAGCATTTGAAGTGGAATCAGACAATATTTCAAGATTTCAGCTTAATGCAGTTTCTACTACTTCAGGGGCAGTTTTATTGCCGATCAATTCATTAATTGACAAGCCTAATTTTTTGGCAGATCCATTAAGGCTGAAAACCAATGTTCCCACATCCGGTACCGATCTTAACAGGCTTTATATTCGGCAGACAGGGTTATACAGAATTAATTTAAATCTGAATTTTACAGGCCCCGCCGGTTCATTCAGTAACAGATTAGGAGCGAGTTTATATGTAAATGATGTAAAACGCTTTCAATTGCTGGAAAGCACTGTGAATTATGATGGAACCAACCGCAAAATTAATCTGGATTTTTCCGTATATGCGGTTCAGGGACAATATATTACACTGGAAGCTATTTCCGAAATTGGAGGAACAACTTCATACTCCGTAACAAACACAAGCTATGTAACAGTAGAAAAGGTTCTATAAACACAATTGATGACTATATTTTTTTAATATTTTGTGATTTGGTGGATCGTCCTTGAAATTTTTTAAGGGCGATTTTTTTAATCTATCGGGATAATTTCGGCGTTTGATGAATGTTTTTTAGCTTTGCTGAAATTTTTATTCCATGGGATTGCAAAAGGATTTTTTTACATATCAGGCACAAACAACAAAGTTTGCCGCCGGTTTTGAAGTTGAAAAGGCAGAAGGAAGCTATATTTTCGGGACGGATGGAAAGCAGTATCTGGATTTTGTGGCCGGAGTATCTGCTAATACTTTGGGACATTCCCATCCTAAAGTTGTAAATGCAATAAAAGAGCAAGCAGAGAAATACCTTCATGTTATGGTATATGGAGAATATGCCCAGGAAAAACCTGTAGCGTTATGTAAATTATTAGCAGAAGCTACCCCCGACCCTCTGGAAGTCACCTATTTGGTAAACAGCGGAGCTGAGGCAATTGACGGAAGTTTGAAATTAGCCAAAAGATATACTGGAAGAGAAGAAATCGTTTCATTTAAGAATTCTTATCATGGAAATACCCACGGAGCATTAAGCGTATCAGGAAATGAAACTCATAAAAGAGAATTCCGTCCGTTATTACCACTGGTAAATTTTATTGAGTTTAATAACGAAAATGATTTTAATAAAATTACTGAAAAAACCGCATGTGTAATTTTGGAAACGATTCAGGGAGCAGCAGGTTTTCTGGTTCCGGAACAGGATTATCTGAAAAAACTAAAAAAAAGATGTGAAGAAGTGGGGGCTCTTTTGATCCTGGATGAAATTCAACCCGGATTCGGAAGAACCGGAAAACTGTTTTCTTTTGAACATTTCGGAATCGTTCCTGACATCTTAGTGATGGGGAAAGGAATGGGAGGCGGGGTTCCGGTGGGTGCATTTATGAGCTCTTCAGAAATTATGGGAACATTGGCTCATTCGCCTAAATTAGGACATATTACTACTTTTGGAGGAAATCCTTTAATTGCAGCTTCCAGCTACGCTACCTTAAAAGAAGTGTTAGAAAGCGGATTAATGAATCAGGTAGAAGAAAAGGAAAAGCTGTTCAGGGAGCTTCTGGTACATCCTAAAATTAAGAATATCAACGGAAAAGGCTTAATGCTGGCGGTAAATCTGGAAAACCCGGAATACACTTTAGAAGTCGCTAAAAAATGCATGGAAAAAGGACTGATCGTTTTCTGGCAGCTCTATAGAAATGAATATCTGAGGATCTCCCCACCATTAACAATTTCTTTGGATGAAATAAAAAAAGGTTGTCAAATTATCCTGGATGTTTTAAATGAAAATTAATAATATTCCCCTTTCAAAAGAAAGGGGAATATTATGTTAAAAAAGTAAGATTTTTGCGCCTTAAAAACGACTCAATAAATATTTGAAAATCTCTGATAAATATCATGCATATTATATAAAAAAGTAAATACATTTTTGTGTAATAAAAAAATTAATTTATATATTGCGTGACGATTAAAACAAAGATTATATGGCGAAACATAAAGTCCATTACGAGTTTCCAATGCACTGTCTTTCAGAAATTTTATATGAATATCTAGCCACTGCAGAAGGATTGTCAGAATGGTTTGCAGATGAGGTTGTAGAGAAAGGTGATGATTTCTATTTTAGCTGGGGAGGCGGGCCTGCCGAGAAAGCCACTTTAATCCGATATAAACCTGAAGGTTTTGTACGTTTCAGATGGGAAGAAGATGAAGGAACCAAAAACTTCTTTGAAATGACTATTGTTATTGATGATATTACTGAGGACCTATCTTTAAACATCACAGATTTCTGCGATGAAGGGGATGAAGAAGAAAATGCAATGTATTGGGAAAACCTTATCGAAAACCTCAGAATAAAATTAGGAGCTGCTTAAGAGCTGTGAAACCAAACGATTAAACTGATGAACGATTTATCGTTCATTATTTTTTTATCAATAAATCAAATTATACTTTGGAAAATCAATATTTTACATCGGACGGATTACAGGTGAAGAATAGAGCATTCTTATTTGGGGATGCAGTCAAAGCTTCATTTTTTATAAGAGATTCCAAGCTTATCATGGATGAAGAATGCTATTTTTTCTTAATGGCTTCCATGAGAAAAATGAGACTGAATATTCCATTAACCTATACCTTGGAATACTTCCAGTCACTTTTTAATACAGAAATTATAGAAAGCAAAGGAATAAAGAATGGGATTATCAATTTCCTTGTTTTTAGGAATTCAGATGGTCTTACGCTTTCAAAATCATCCGTGTCTTATTTCTATGAAGTAGATGAAATGGATGATGTTCTGGCGGTTCATTCAAGGTTATTGGAATTAGATCTGATAAAAGAAATTAATGTCAACAACAACCTGCTAAGCAATATCAGGGTTCACTGCCCGGAAAATATTTATGGAAGCATTTATGCTCAGGAAAATGATCTGGATGATGTTATTTTATTGAATCCTAATAAAAGAATAGCGCGTTCAACCTTTGGAAACTTGTTGTTTTTAGAAGGTGATGTGATCAAAATTCCAAAACAATCAGAAGGAGCGTATATTTCTCCTTTACTGGAAAATTTTGTCACTTTTTTACATAAAAATAATCTTGCAGATATACAGGAACATGAGATTATTGCTTTTGAATCTCAAAAAGCAGAAGAGATATTGCTGGTTTCTGATGAAAAAGGCATATTTTCTGTTGGTAAGATAAGAAACAAGACTTTCGGGAATTCACGGTTTTCTGAACTGGTGGAAGATTGGAAGAAAAGTTTTTAAAAAAAAATTGACAAACCCGGTAAACAACAAAGTTCCAAAAGTCCTTTACCGGGTTTTATTCTGAGTAAATCAGAAATTGTTTTTTAGGTATATTTTAGTATTCGTTGAAAAAATCTACGAATTTCTGTGCAATTTCTTTTTGTCCTTTTTTGCTCGTCAAGTAATCCCTGTCTTTAGTATTGTTAAGATAGCCAAGTTCAACCACAACGGCAGGAGCCTGTGTTTCTCTCAGGATATGCAGATTACGCTCTGTAATATTGCATTTTCCTAATTTATTGGTAATATGTGTTGCTATTTTTTTAGATTCTTCGGAAGATTGTACAAAAATTTCGTGTCCTTGTTTGGAAGTTTCTGTTTCAGGTGTTGAGTTCATATGTAAGGAAATAACCATTACAGGGCTCAATTCGTTGATTTTTTTTGTTCTGTCAGAAAGAGTTTTGTACTCATCAGAATCTCTTGTTAAAAAGACCTCATACTTTTCCTGTGATTCATTGATTTCATGAATCTGCTCTGCAATATCAAGCACGATTTGTTTCTCGGAAAAATTAGTATGGGTTGCGCCAAGATCGCTACCACCATGTCCGGCATCAATTACAATATACTTCTTTTTAACAGGTGTAAAGGATAAAAATGCTGTTGAAAAAAGAGATAAAGCAAGTAATTTGAGTGCTTTCATTTTCGGTGATTTTTGGTTTATCAAATAACGGAAATTCTTTTTTTAAAATTGGTTAAAGCAATCTTAAAATTTGTTAATTATATAAATTGCCTTGATCAAAATAATAACAGCCTTTAATTCAGTGAAATATCTTCAGGTGAATTGGCCCAAAGAAGATATTCTCCACCCAGGTTTTGCATGATGGATTTCCATAAAGTCTGATCATTCGGTAGTGTATAATCTAAATTATAAATATCCACTACCGTCCACATTTTTCTCTGAATTTCATTATCAAGCTGCATGGCAGACCATCCAGAATATCCTGAGAAGATTTTTACATCGCCAATCTCAAGCTCATGATTTAGAATAGAGTTGATGATATTTTCGATGTCCTCTGTTAAATAGAATTCTTCTGTAATTTCAGTATAGGCTTCGGTTACTTTTTTCCCTTTCACAATAAAGAAAACTTTATCATTTTCCACAGGGCCGCCATCATATACATCAATCTTAAATTCAAAAAAGTTTTTAAACCGGCTACTCATCTGGCTGTTTTTCTTATTCAATATTAATCCAAATGCGCCACTTTCGTTATGGTCAATAACCAAAACAACAGATCTGGAAAAAATGTCTCCGGAAATATCAGGGGTGGAAATTAATATTTTACCTTTGTATGAGTAATTCATACTCAAATTTAATAAAAAATATTTATGGAAAACCTTCACGATAAAAGAAAAATCTATGCTAAATCTCAACTTATTGAAAGTGAGATAAAACAAAATCCACTGGAACAGTTTAGGGACTGGTTTTTGGATGCGAGTGAAGATCCATCTGTATCTGAAGCCAATGCTATGGCGATTTCCACTGTAGAAGAAGATGGTTGTCCACGCACCAGAATGGTTCTACTGAAAGCCTATACTCACGAAGGATTTATTTTCTATACGAATTATGACAGCAAAAAAGGAAAGGCCATAGAACGAAGCCATAAAGCCTGCCTGCATTTTTTCTGGCCCAGTCTGGAAAGACAGATCATTATAAAAGCGGAATTGGAAAAAGTGGCAGGAAATCTTAGTGATGGATATTTTCATTCAAGACCAAAAGGAAGCCAGCTTGGCGCAGCAGCTTCACCGCAAAGCCAGGTAGTTCCGGACAGAGCGTTTTTGGAAGAAAAACTAAAACAATTGGAGAAAGAATATGAAGGTAATGAAGTTCCAAGACCAGCAAATTGGGGTGGTTATCTTGCAAAGCCTTATGAAATTGAATTCTGGCAGGGAAGACCTAACAGATTGCATGACAGAATTGTTTATCAGTTGGAAGGATTTGATTGGAAAATTTCCCGCTTAGCCCCTTAGATATTGAGAAAAATCCTTAAATAAAAAACCTCATCCGTGAAGATGAGGTTTGATTTTTTCTAATCTGAATGATTATTTTTTCTTAGCCCCTGAAACTGCGTTTGAAAGATCAGCTCCAGCCTTGAATTTAGCAACTTTTTTAGCAGCAATCTTGATTGGTTTTTTAGTTGCAGGGTTGATACCTTGTCTAGCAGCTCTCTCAGCAACTGAGAAAGTTCCGAAACCTACTAAAGAAACTTTTCCGTCTTTTTTCTTTAAAGTAGAAGTTACGTTAGAAATAAAAGATTCTAAAGCAGCTTTAGCTGCAACTTTAGTAATTCCTGCATCTTTTGCGATTGCGTCGATTAATTCAGACTTGTTCATAATTTTTAATATTAAAGTTAGTTGTAATTAGAGCAAATATAATACAATTTTCTAATTGTGCAATTTTTTTATTAAAATTTGTGTAATCCTTTTGATTTTTAATGAAAACGGTTGAAATATGATAATTTAACTTTTCACGAAAAATCTACGTTACCCGTCACTAAAATCGTGCCAAATGCTTATGTGTATTGACTTTAGCAAAAAATGTAAATTATTTTTTACGTTTATTAAATTCTAAATTTAAGTAAAATCTGTCAATGCTTTTGTTGATATGGTTGTTAATTCTACAAGTAAAGTTCAAAAAAATTATTTTTAATAAAATTAAATGTCTGTGTTTCTGATAGTTTTAAAATCAGTCTAAAAGCTCATTTTATAAATTTTTATTAATAAATTTGCAGCATGTTAATAGAAGTTTTCAAGTCTAAAATTCACAGGGTGAGAGTAACAGCCTCTGACCTTAATTATATTGGGAGCATAACGATCGATGAAGATCTTATAGAAGCAGCGGGTTTAGTAGTAGGAGAAAGGGTTTATATCGTGAATGTAAATAACGGAGAGCGGTTTGATACTTACGTTATCAAAGGAAAAAGAAAGTCCGGTGAAGTTTGCCTGAACGGTCCTGCGGCAAGAAAAGTACAGAAAGATGATATCATTATTATCATTGCCTACGCGCAGATGACCCCTGAAGAAGCTAAAAACTTCCAGCCTAAAATTGTTTTTCCTGACGAAAAAACAAATCTTCTTACCTAATTCATGGAGAAAAAAACACCCAATCCATTAAAATCTGTAATTACCATTATAGTTTCGCTTGCTTTTGCAGGCTTTTTTTTGTGGCTGGCTCTGAAAGGGCTGGATTTTGAAGTCATCCGGAAATCTCTTGCTAAAGCCAATTACCTCTGGGTAGCTTTTGCCGCTGTTTTTGGGCTTTTGGCCTATTGGTTCCGAGCGATCCGATGGAATATTTTGTTGGAGCCGATGGGGTATAAAATCTCAGATTCCAATGCACTCTGGTCCATTTCCTTTGGGTATTTAATGAATCTTACCATTCCCAGAAGTGGAGAAGTGGCGCGGGCTACGGCTTTGTATGGAGTGGAGAAGGTCCCCGTTGACAAATCTTTTGGTACCATTATTCTGGAAAGAGTAGTGGATCTGGTTTGTATGCTTGGATTTTTAGGATTAACGCTGGTTTTCAAATATGATGCTATTTTATCATTCTATGAACATTCCGGAGTCCAGATCAATCCTAATAAAATATTAATTGCCATTGCAATTGTAATCATAGGTACTGTTTTGTTTTTTGCCTTTAAAAAAAAGCTGGCAAATGTCCCTCTGCTTGGAAAAGTTATTGGCTTTATTGATGGAATTTTCCAGGGCTTGGCAACTATATTTAAATTGAAGCAAAAGTTTAAATTTATTGTATACACCATTGCTATTTGGATCTGCTACTATCTTGCAGCATACCTTGTCTGCTTCTCTCTTCCTGAAACATCTGATTTTACCATTGCAGACGGGTTCTTTATTATTGTTGTTGGAACATTGGGAATGATTATTCCTGCTAGTGGCGGTATTGGAGCTTTCAACCTGGCTATGAAATACGGATTTATGGCTTTATTTATCTCAATGGGGAAAAGTGCAGAATTCGGAGGCGAAATGGGACTTACTTATTCTTTTATTTCCCTTCCACTACAGATTGCTATTATGCTGACAATGGGACTTATTTCTATTCCAATGCTGACCAAAGCAAGAAATAAAGCAGTAGCGGAAAATTAAGAGGACATTGTAATTTGAAGATTCCAAGAAGAGATATCCTTAAGTAAAGAAATTTTAAAAGGCTGGTTTCTGAGAAACCAGCCTTTGTATTAATCTTTCAAGTTTAATTCCATTTGAATGTTGCAACGTTTATAAGGTGTCTCTCTTCCGAAAACCTGTTGAAATCCCAATTTATAATATAAATTGATGGCTGGTTTTAATTTGGTGTTACTTTCCAGGAATATTTTTGAAGCTCCCAATTCTTTCGCTTTTTCTGCAATTGCTTTTCCTAATAGCCAGCCAATATTTTTTCCCTGTGCTTTTGGAGAGACCGCCATTTTTGCCATTTCATAGCCATAATCGGGATCATTCATTTTAATCAGAGCACAAACTCCTACAGGTTCGTTATTGTAAAGTGCGACAAGGATTTTTCCACCTTTATCTAAAATATACTCATTAGGATGATCCAGTGCTTTATGGTCTGCTTCTTCCATTTCAAAATAAGTGGAAATCCATTCTTCATTCAACGCTTTGAAAGCTTCCTGATATTGCGGTTCGAATTCTACAATTTTGACATCCTTGCTCTCGCGTTCTTTTTTCTGTTCCTGAACTCTCTTAAACAAAGATTTTTGTTCCAGCAGATGTTCCCATTCCCTGATCGCTTCCCAGAGATTGTGTGAGGCTTCATTCAGCATCAGTTCAACAGCTGCATCAATGTCTGCACATTGGATCTTTATGGTTTCGGAAAGAGCTTTTCCTTTTTCTGACAGTCCTACAACATTTCTACGCTTATCTTTGGATTCAATCGTATCATTGATGAGACCAGCTTTGGTCATTTCTTTTACAATTTTGGTAACCGAAGGTTGAGAATGGCCAATTTCCTCCGCAATTTCCGTTATCGTCTTTTCGCCTTCTTCAGAAAGTAAAAAGTATACGGGAAACCATTTTGGAATAAAACCGTCTATTTTATACATTTCATAAATCTTGGCAGCATCGTCGGTCATTTTAGCAGTTAGTATTCTCATTCTGCTGCCCAATGCCATTTTTCCGGTTTTCTCAAAAACATTCATAACTATAAAATTAATTATATAACTAGTTATTCAAATATATACATTATTTTAATTCTGACAATAATTTTAAAACAAAAAAAGCTTCCGATTATTCGAAAGCTTGATTATATTATCCAAATGCTCTTTTCAGAAGGCTTTCCACTTTAGGTTCGCTTCCTCTGAAATTTTTGTAGAGCTCCATCGGATCTTTGGTTCCTCCCGAAGAAAGAAGCACTTTATATTTAGCGGCAATTTCAGGATTGAAAATTCCATTTTCTTTGAAATACTGGAAGGCGTCTGCATCCAGAACTTCTGCCCATTTGTAAGAATAATAACCTGCAGAATATCCTCCCTGAAAAATATGTGAGAAGCTTGGGCTCATTGCTGTTGCAGGATTCACCGGATAAAGCTGGGTAGCTTTGGTATATTTGTCTTCAAAGTCTTTCACGCTTTCTTTCTCCAACTCTCCAACTCTAGTGTGATAGTTCATATCCAGTAGTCCGAAACCTATTTGTCTCAAAGTCTGGTAACCTTCCATGAAATTTTTAGACTGCTCGATCTTTTCAATTTTTTCATCCGGAAGAACTTCACCTGTTTTGTAATGTTTAGCAAATGTCTTCAGAAATTCAGGTTCGTAACAGAAATTTTCAAGGAATTGAGACGGTAATTCCACAAAATCCCATTTTACGGAAGTTCCCGAAAGAGTTGGATATTGTGTGTTGGCCAACATTCCGTGAAGCGCATGACCAAACTCGTGGAATAAAGTAGTCACTTCCTGGAAAGTCAATAAACTTGGAGTATCTTTTGTCGGTTTGCTGAAATTACAAACGATGGAAATATGAGGACGTGAGTTGTCACCGTCTTTTTTATATTGGTTCTTATAGCTTGTCATCCAGGCTCCGGCTCTTTTTCCTTTTCTTGGAAAATAATCCACATATAGCAAAGATTTGTATTCACCGTTTTCCTTTACTTCATAGGTTTTTACATCTTCATGATATTTAGGAATGTCATTTCTTTCTTCAAAAGTAAGTCCAAAAAGCTTGTTGGCCAATCCAAAAACGGCATCCTGGACCTGGTTCAATGGGAAATACGGCTTTAGCTCTTCATCATTGAAATCATATTTCTGTTTACGAAGTTTTTCTGCATAAAAAGCATGATCATAGCTTTGCATTTCATCAATTCCGTCTGCTTTTGCCAATGCTTTCAGCTCATCAATTTCTTTATCTGCATAGGGTTTGGCTTTCGTTAAAAGCTCATTTAAAAAATCAAGTACTTTAATCGGAGATTTAGCCATTCTCTCTTCCAGAACATAATCTGCATAGTTTTTATAACCTAATAATTCAGCTTTTTGTTGTTTTAAAGCAAGCAGTTCTTTAATTAAATTTTGATTATCAAACTCACCCCCATCAAAAGATTTTTTACCATTGGCTAAAGCAATTTCCTTTCTCAGCTCGCGGTTTTCTGCATAGGTCATAAAAGGAATGTAGCTTGGGTATTGTAAAGTGACAACCCAGCCCTCCAGATTTCTTTCTTTAGCCTCTTCCGCATATTGCTCGATGATAGGTTCAGGAATTCCATTCAGGTCTTCCTTATGAGTAATATGTTTGAAATAAGCATTCGTAGAAGCCAATACATTTTGTCCGAACTGTAAAGATTTTAAGGAAAGATCCATATTGATCTTCTTTAATTTTTCCTTGTCTTCTTCATTCAGCAAAGCGCCACTTCTTACAAAACCTTTATAGGTTTCCTTCAATAGCATCTGTTGTTCTTCATTAAGACTATATTTTTCCTTTTCGTCATATACTTTTTTGATCTTATTGAATAAAGCTTCGTTCTGAGAGATCTTGGAAGAATATTCCGTTAAAATAGGAGATACTTCCTGAGCAATCTGCTGAAGTTCATCACTGGTTTCGGCAGAATTCAGATTGAAAAATATATTAGAAACCACATCTAGCTGTTCACCAGCATAAGCTAATGCTTCTATAACATTCTCGAATGTAGGCTCTTCCGGATTATTAACGATATTCTCTATTTCCTGTTCGGATTGTTGAATCAGTTGTTTAAAGGCCGGAAGATAATCTTCATTTTTAATTTGAGTAAAAGGTGCTGAGTGATATGGAGTATTAAATTTTTCGGTTAAAATGCTCATTTTTTTAATTTTATTTCATGTAAATTTAACAATTCTACGGAGTTCACGGCTGAAACGACTCAAAAATAATGCCTGAATGGAAGTTGTGACAAAAAGTTTATTATGCAATAATCTTGTCCTATGCAAAGAGGAGATGCAGAAGGAATAATTAATTTTGACCCAACGAAAAGATTACAATTAAACCTTAATATATTAAACTATGAAAACACTTTTAAAAATTATCGGGATCATTATCCTTTTAATCGTTGCTTATGCAATCATTGCAATGTTAGCTTTCAGTAAAGATTATCACTTTGAAAAATCGATAGTCATTAATGCTCCGAAAGAGAAAGTATGGCAGCATGCAGGCTCTTTAAAAGGATTTAATACCTGGAATCCGTTTGCAAAAGCGGATAAAAATGTAGTCATTACCTACTCCGGAACCAGTGGACAGGTAGGGGAATCCTATCACTGGAAAGGAAATGATCAGGTAGGAGAAGGGGAACAAACAGTTGTTGAATCTGTTCCTAATGAAAAACTGACAAGCCAACTTCATTTTATCAAACCTTGGGAAGGAGAGGCCAAAGGAAGCTTTATCTTAACACCGGAAGGAAACGGAACAAAAGTAACCTGGGCTATGGATAACGAGCTTACACCAATGATGAAACTGATGAAGCCTATGATGGATAATCAGATGGGCAAAATGTTCGGTCAAGGATTGGAAGATCTGAAGAAATTATCTGAACAGTAAAATATAAGCCTTGTCATTGTACAAGGCTTTTTTAATAGAAAGATATTAACATCTTTATAATTGTACATAAAACTATTTTAGGGATTCAATAATTAAAAAATAAAATTATTATCTTTATATAAAGAATAGATTTATGGAGAAGACAGTATTTGAAAAAAATGACATCAGGAACTATGTGAAGAAGGTGATCGCAGAGAAGATTGAGAAGCTGAAAAACTTCATAGAGTTTACTTTGGAAGCCAGCCGCGATATCAAAAAGACCCCAAAATATGACAGTATGAGAGAAGAGATGCAGGAGGAGATTTATCAGATGCAAAGGCAATTGGGTGCTTTGAATGACCTTCAGAGAAATATGTCAAAAGTTTTAAATAAAACCACCGGAAGAGTACAGCTGGGTTCTTTGGTTATTACCAATAAAGCCCGTTTTTATATATCCGTATCATTAGGCGAATTCTTTTTCGAAGGTGACCGGTTTTATGCGATCTCTCCCGAAAGTCCAATGGCTAAAAAAATGATGGGGATGGAATCCGGAGACTCTTTTACATTGAATAACATTCATCAAAAGATTGTGGAAGTGTTATAGAATTGGGAAAAGGGATTAGAGATTTTTTGATAGATCAGTAAGCGCTAATTTTGCAACTATCAACTCAACTTTTTCGTAATTTTGTCTCTATGAATAAAGCAGAAGTTTTAAAACAAATCATAGAGCAGAGAAGAAGCATTTTTCCAAAAGATTATTCTGAAAACGAAATACCGCAGGAAGTCATTGACGAAATTTTACATTCCGCATCACTGGCACCCAATCACAAACGTACCAAACCATGGCGTTTCAAGATCTTCAAAGGTGAAGAAAAGGTAGCATTAGCCTCAGAAATGCAGGCCATCTACAAGGCCACTCAACCCGAACAGCTTTTTTTAGAGAAAAAATATCAGGATATCGGCTTTAAAATCAATAAAGCGGATGTAGTCGTTTCCATTGTTGTTAATTTTAGCGGAATGGTTCCTGAATGGGAAGAAATTGCTGCCGTATCAATGGCGGTCCAGAATATGTATTTGACCTGTACTGCCAATGGAATAGGATGTTACTGGAGTTCTCCAAAATTGGTGGATCATCTGAAAGATTCTTTGCAGATAGAAGAAAACCAGAAATGTTTGGGGCTTTTCTATATGGGAGAGATCCATTAGTTATGATAAACAAGTTTATTTTTATTACTGAAGTGATAATTAATTGTTGTTTGAAAGCTCGATAAGAGATGTTGTTATTTCCTCAATGGTCATCACTTCGGTATTGAATTCGAAATGTGCACTCTGCAGCAACAGGGGCTGAATATTTTCAAAATTCCAGATAATTTCACTGCGTTCTTCGGATGTTTTTCCATACGGATTAGAAGTTCTTCCGGCAATTCTGTTAAGTATTGTTTCAAGAGAGGCGGAAAGTAAAATAATATAATCAAAATACGGGTACAGATTAGTCTGATTGGAACAGCAGCCTGATACGAAAATAGAAGACGTAAGAGGTTGGGTAAGTAAGTTTTTTATTGGGTCTTCCTTTAATATCCATTCAGAAGCCTCTTCCGATAATGAAATTTCCTTCCAGTTGCCATAATCCGTATCAATTGCTGTAAATCCTTTGTTTTGAAGATTCCGGATGATAGATGACTTCCCGGTTCCGGACATTCCCGTCAAGTAAATACGTTTCATTTCAATAGATATTTTTTTAAATATAAGCATAATAGCGTGTATAAATGATCACCCCATAATAATTATTACATTTTGCATTGATACATTGGAAATTTTATATATCTTTGCACTCTTAAATATTTAACCGGGACGAGTTCCCCTAAAATTCAAACATTATGTCAGTAAAAATCAGATTACAAAGACACGGTAAAAAAGGTAAACCTTTCTTCCACATCGTGGTTGCAGATTCTAGAGCTAGAAGAGATGGTAGATTCATCGAGAAACTAGGAATTTACAACCCAATTACTAACCCTGCAACTATCGAGTTGAACGTTGATTCTGCTGTACAGTGGTTAAACAACGGTGCTCAGCCAACTGATACTGCTAGAGCTATCCTTTCTTACAAAGGTGCACTTTACAAAAAACACTTACAAGGTGGTGTTGCTAAAGGTGCTTTTGATGAAGCTGAGGCTGAAAAAAGATTCAATGCTTGGTTAGAAGCTAAAGAAGCAAAAGTTCAAGGTAAAGTTGACGGTTTAGCTAAAGCTCAGGCTGATGCTAAGAAAGCGGCTCTTGAAGCTGAAGCTAAAGTAAATGAAGCAAGATTAGCTGCTGCTGCACAAGCTGAAGCTGATGCTAAAGCTGCTGAAGAAGCTGCAAACGCACCTGCTGAAGAAGTTGCTGAAACTGAAGCTACAGAAGGAGAAGCTCCTGCTGCTGAAACTGAAGAAAACACTGAAGCTTAAGAATCAACCTGTATGCGTAAAGAGGATTGCTACTTTTTAGGTAAAATCACACGCAGACATGGTCTTTCGGGGAATGTTATCCTGAAACTGGATACAGATCAACCCGAGCTTTACAATAAACTGGAATCAATATTCGTTGAAATCAACGGATTATTGGTTCCTTTTTTTATTGAAAAATCTTCCTGGAGCAAATCTGATGCTCTGAACATTTTCTTTAAAAACTCCTCTGAGGCAATGGTAGACCAGGTATTAGGGAAAAGCGTTTATCTGCCGCTTGCTACACTGCCTAAACTTTCCGGAAAACAGTTTTATTATCATGAAGTGATCGGTTTCACGATTCTTGATGAAGAAAATAATAGCTGTGGTGAAATTGAATCCATTAACGATCAGACGGCTCAACATTACTTCCTGTCAAGATTAAACGGGAAAGAAATTGTAGTACCTATCATCAAAGACTGGATCCTTGAAGTGAACAGAGAAGAAAAATTCATCAAAATGCAACTTCCTGAAGGCTTGATGGATGTGTTTTTAGTTCCTTCCAAAAAAGACGAATAAATTTCTTTTTTACTACTCACCAATTGCCGGTAACAAATATTCCTGTACAATTGTATCCACCTGTGAATGTGCATAAGGCTTATTATATGCTTTTGCTGTGATGACTATCACAAGAGGTATTTGGGTAAATACAATAATTTTATTTCCTCCGTTTCCGCTTGACTGATACGTTTCAAAAGTCTTGTTTTCTACGGTATACACTTTTCTCCAAAACAGATATCCATATCCGTCGAAGTCTTTTTTATCCGCAAAATAATTGGTAAATGTTTTTTTGATCCAACCTTTATCGAGAATGTTGACATCATTCCAAATACCATTATTTTTATACAGCTGTCCGAATTTTGCAAAATCCAAAGCACGCATACGCAAGCCGCCTGCTAATGAAGGTTTTTGCTGGGGTGTATATTGCCATTTATAATGAGTAATACCCAGCGGATGAAACAGTTTTTTATCGGCGTATTTTTCTAAGCCTTCAGGGACGGATTGGTCAAGAATACCTCCGGTGACAACTACTCCGGCTGTAAAATAGTTCCAGTTTTTTCCGATTTTATCTTGTGTCATGGGCAGATCTAATGCGAATTTTACCCAATTATCGGTAGGGTACATATTTTCTTCATTTCCGGGAGAATCATTGTCATTATCGTTACCATCAAAGCCAGAACTCATCGTCAACAGGCTTTTAATAGTGACACTATCTTTTTTGAAAGAATAATTTCTGAATTGTTCTAAATTATAAAATTCCTTCAGGATTTGATTTTCATTGTTGAGATAACCTTCTTTTATGGCAATTCCCATGAGAGCAGAAGACAAAGATTTGCCTACAGATCGTGTATCCTGCAAAGTGTCTCTTCCGGAATGATTAAAATATTCTTCCAGAATTAGTTTGCTGTTTTTTATTACAACAATTCCTGTAATATCACGGAATCTGTTTTCTGCAATTTTTTTATTTAAAAGTCTTATTTTTTCTTGGTCAAACTTATCTTTGGAAACCTTCCATCCACTGTTCGGCTTTATCTTTTGAATGGCAATTTGCTGCTTGGAAATATTTTTTTGTGGGATGATTAATCGGATTTCTCCTTCTGCAATGACGTTTCCGAGCTTTAAAACCGCTGTTTTTAAATAAGGTCTGATTTCGATTTTCAATATATGGCTTCCTGTTTCCAAAGCATCAATTCCGCCATTGGCAAGATAAAAACGCATCCATAAATATTTTCCCCATGAATCTTCATTAGCAATGCTGATAAAAGGAATTCTAAAACTGGTCTTAAACTTTTTACTCTCCGCATTTCCTGCACCTGAGTTTACATTTTCTGTATACATTAGCTTTCCATCAACGTAAAAATTGAACTGATAATTTCCTTTTTTAAGAAGTTCATCGATAGTTAAAGTAGTATCCAGCTGATGTAAATAGTTGACCAAAGAGTTGTCCAGAAAAATACGGATATCAAAATCACTATCTTCTCTGAAGGTCATAGTTTCTAAAAGATCAGACTCTTTTAAGTTTTCCAGCGGAATAGCCTTATTTAAAAAAACAATCTTACGCAAATGGTTTTTCTGAACAGGATTTTCTATTTCCTCAGGAGTGAGAATGTTTTGACCTGAAGAAAAAACAGAAATTAATATCAAAGCAATAAGTAAAATAGATTTCATTTCAAATTTGATCTAAACAAAAATAGAAAGCTATTTTCAGAAAAAATAGAATGAAATTAACATTTTTACCTGCCTCTTAGAATTTGTCGGTATTTCAATGGTGTTAAACCCGTATTTTCTTTAAAACAGCGGATAAAATGACTTTGATCAGCAAAACCGCACTCAATGGCAATATGAGTCAGGGATTTGTCTGTGTTGAGAAGTGTCAAAGACTTTTCAATTTTCAGTTTCCGAATATAAGTTCCCAAATTACAATTGAAATACTTTTGAAAATCTCTGCTCAAATGCATCGGATGAATATCCAGAGTTTGGGAAAGATCTGGTAAATTCAGTTTTTCCGTAGCATTTTCATACAGGATTTCTTCAATCTGCTTTACCCACGCTGGTTTCTTTTCCCAGTGACCTTTTTGATCTGAAAATTGACTGAAAACATTTAATAAAAGTTGATTAAGAGATATTTCTAAAGAATCTCCCCTCATTTTTGCTTCTCGGAAAAGCTGGTAAAACAATAACTTTATATCTGGATTTTTGATAGTAAAGCTACCTTCTTTATACTTTATAAGTTCAAATTTCTCAAACCATTGCTCTGAAATTTCAATGTGAAATCCTCGTGTAAAAATATCAGGTTTTATATTGTAATGCGCATCTTGCCAATGGTGGTAGAGAAGACTTCCTGCTGAACAGTCATAAACTTCTTTTTTATTTCCTTCGGTCATATTTCCCTGGAGCAGAAATGTAAAGTAAGCATTCTCATGGTAATGCCAGTCGACATAAGGATGCGTATATTCAGTATCCGTAATGGTAAGGCCGTCCAAACAGATAGTTTCATTGGTTTGTCCGAAAAATTCACCATTACGAAGATTTTTCATTGTATTTTTTGTTTTAGATTTTTAATCTGTATATACATTCTGTTGAAGAATTTTTTCCTGTCTCTGTTTCCGGCGGTGTTTAGAGATTTGCAATTTTTTATTTGATGTTCAAAATAGCTGAGTGTTTCCCTACAGGTTTTGGCATCGCTGATCAGAATATATCCAAACATATTGGCAGGTAAAGCAAAAAGTGATTGTCTCGGGTGGTGAAAAAAGATATCATTGGAAAGGTGCATCAGCTCGTTTTCATACAAATGAAACTTTGGATTATTTTCGGTTTTCTCTTCAATATATTCTATCAATTCTTTTACTTCTTCCAGAATAATGTTAGCCTCATTTTTCAATAAAAGCCTGGTTTCATAATAAAATAAAATCTGCTGCAAAATACTGGAAACCGTCATATCATTCCACAATTCCACAACATGTTGTGCTTCATATTTTTCCCTTAATTTTTTGGTGTTGAGTTCAAAATCGGGAGGTGAGAATTGCAAAAAAGGGATAAAAACCTGTTTTGCATTAAGCAGATTCATCCAGACGTAAATCTTGAAACGGGAAAGTAACGTATCTGAAAGCGTATAAAAAAACGGAATATCTTTCGCGGAATAATAAATGGTCATTCCATCAGAAAGGGGAAGATTTTCGAACACACTGAGATTGTTTTTAAAAAAAGACTGTAAATCTTCCACATGGGTCACAGCGCTGGTTTTTTGAACTAAAATCTGATGGTCTGATGTGATAAACTGGTTGAGCGAGATCTGGTAATATTTTGCCAGTTCCAACGCTTCCTCAAAACTGAACTTTGCCTTCAGAGACGTTCTCCTATGAGCTGCATCATAGCTTATATTAAGGATATTAGCAATTTCGTCATTCAAAGATTTTTCCCCGATTCTTCTACGGATCTCTTTAAGCAGAAGTTCCTGATACATGCTTTTGTGATTTTCACAAATGTACTCAAATATTTTAATTTTTTTCCGCATTCGGATTTGTGTTTTCTACAGATACTTTTGAAAAAGAATTTTAAAATAGTAAGCTATGAAAACAAAATTTTTATTCATCATAGGTCTTTTATCCAGCTACTTAGTGTTTGGACAAGACAGTTTGCGGATGTTCAGGCTAAAAACGCAGTTCATTGCTTTTACCCCTTTAAAAAATGAAATTGAAAAAGTAAATGGGCTGACGGTAGGGTTAGGTTTTGATTCAAGATATGCTCCTAATACCCAATCCAATTTTCAAAAGGTGAATGGACTTAATCTGGATATAAATCCCTTGGGGTTTTTAATCTGGATGTTTTATGATCCTTCAAGAATTGCCTTTAAAGAAGCCTATTTACAAGTTAATGGAATTAATATTTCCGCTGCAGGATATGTAAGAGGGGTTAATCATAACGGAGTCAGCCTTTCCATGTACAATTATGGAAATACAATGAACGGTATGTTGGTTTCTGCCATTACAACGGATATAGAAAAAGGAAACGGAGTTTTAATTTCCGGATTAGGGATTTCCGCAAAAGAATTGAAAGGATTGAGTATTTCTATATTTAATGATGCCAATACCTTAAAAGGGATGCAAATTGGTTTTCATAATAAAGCAACAACGGGGAAGGGATTACAGATTGGAATTGTAAACAAATCAGACAAACTTAGAGGGTTACAGATCGGATTTTGGAACAAAAACGGAAAGAGAAAACTGCCTTTGGTTAATTGGAATTTTAAAGCTAAAAAATAATGAAAACACTTCCATACCTACTTATAGGAATTAGATTTTTAATGGCTCCTATTATTTTATTATTGAGCTATTTTAAAGGAGAAGAGTCAAGAACTTTACTATTGATTCTTATGTATTTCGGCTTGCTGACTGACATTTTTGATGGGATTATTGCCCGTAAAACCGGTGTTTCTTCAGAAAAACTGAGAAGACTGGATAGTCAGACCGATTTAATATTCTGGCTTTCATTAGGATTTGCTTCGTATTTTATCAATCCGGAACTCATCAAAAAAGAATGGGCAGGAATTCTTTTGATATTAGTGATGGAATCGTTATGCTACATCATCAGTTGGTGGAAATTTGGTAAAGAAACCTGTACGCATGCTTTCTTATCAAAAATGTGGGGAGTAAGCTTGCTGATTGCATTGACTTATTTGATAGGATTTCAGCAAGCAGGTTGGGCATTTAATCTGGCCGTAGGACTGGGATTCATCTCACATCTTGATGTTATTTTAATTGTCTTATTGCTGCCGAAATGGCAATACGATGTCCCCAGTTCCTATCATGCCTGGAAAATTCGGAAAGGCAAAGAGCGAAAAAAAACGATTTTCTTTAATTAATTCATATTTAATGCATAGTTTTTTAAATGAATAATTGGTAAATGATTTTTTAATTAAGACAGCGTAATTTCATCATTGCGCTGTTTTTTTGTAACTTTGCGGACATTAATTTTTACACAAAAATTTATCATCAGCACATGAAAAAGCGAACCATTAAAGAAATCCTACAGGATTACAAGAAAGTATTACATCATGACATTACGGTTAACGGTTGGGTAAGAGCATTCCGTTCCAATCGTTTTATAGCACTTAATGATGGTTCTACGATTAATAATTTGCAGATCGTTGTTGATTTCGAAAATTTTGACGAAGAGATTATCAATAAAATAAGTACGGCTTCTTCTCTTAAAGTTGTGGGGGAAGTAGTAGAAAGTCAGGGAGCCGGGCAAACCGTAGAGATTGTGGCTAAAAAGATAACTATTTTAGGAGATAACTTTACGGAAGAGTTGCAAAGTACCATTCTTCAGCCTAAAAAGCACAGTCTGGAAAAGCTTCGTGAGCAGGCACACTTAAGATTCAGAACGAACTTGTTCGGGGCTGTTTTCAGAGTACGTCATGCCGTAAGCTTTGCCATCCACTCATTCTTCAACCAAAGACAGTTCTTCTACATTAATACACCTGTGATTACAGGAGCAGATGCAGAAGGAGCGGGAGAAATGTTTGGAGTAACCAACTTTGATCTGGATAACATTCCAAGAACGGAAGACGGAGAAATTGATTTTACACAGGACTTTTTCGGAAAGAAAACCAACTTAACGGTTTCCGGACAGCTTGAAGGAGAAACGGCTGCAATGGGATTAGGTAGAATTTATACATTCGGTCCTACTTTCCGTGCAGAAAATTCCAACACAACCCGCCACCTTGCGGAATTCTGGATGATCGAACCGGAAGTTGCCTTCAACAACCTTGAAGATAATATTGATTTAGCAGAAGATTTCTTGAAATATGTCATCCAGTATGTTTTGGATCACTGCAAAGATGACCTGGATTTCTTAGATAAGCGTTTTGCAGAAGAGCAGAAATCAAAACCAGAGAAAGAAAGAGCAAAAGAGGGTCTTATTGAAAAGCTTCAGAATGTAGTGGCAAAGCGTTTCATGCGTGTAAGTTATACAGAAGCTATTGAGATCTTACTGAACTCTAAAGAAAATAAAAAAGGGAAATTCCAATACCCGATTGAGAAGTGGGGAGCAGATCTTCAGTCTGAGCACGAAAGATTCTTAGTAGAGAAACACTTTGAAAGCCCGGTAGTTTTATTTGATTATCCAAAAGAGATCAAAGCATTCTACATGAAGCTGAATGAGGACAACAAAACAGTTGCGGCTATGGATGTTCTTTTCCCTGGAATCGGGGAAATTATTGGAGGCTCCGAAAGAGAAGCGAGATTAGACGTATTGAAGCAGAAAATGGCGGAAATGCATGTAGATGAGCATGAATTATGGTGGTATCTCGATACCAGAAAATTCGGTTCTGTACCTCATGCAGGCTTCGGATTAGGATTAGAAAGACTTGTTCTTTTTGTAACGGGAATGACGAATATCAGGGACGTGATTCCTTTCCCGAGGACCCCGAAAAATGCTGAATTCTAGATCATTAAAAAAGCCTTAAAACATTGTTTAAGGCTTTTTTGTTTATTTTTCAATAGTTTATTTAGTGAATATTAGAATGCAAAAATCATGCTAAAAGTTATTTTTCTCGAATAAATTCATTAAATTCGTAAAATATGTTATGTTAAAAACGCAAATAGGTATATGCTTAAACAACACTTACAACTCAAATTAGGACAGAAGCTGGCGCCTCAGCAAATCCAGTTGATGAAGCTGATTCAGCTTCATACATTGGAGTTTGAAGAGGAATTGGAGAGGGAGTTAGAAGAAAACCCTGCTTTGGAAATTGTAAAAGAAGACTCCAAAGAAGATGAGTACTCTTCTCTTGAAGATGCCTATCAGGATGAAGGAACAGAAAGCATTGAAACTGATTTTGATGTAAACGAATATTTGTATGATGATGAACCGAGCTACAAAACGGCATCCAGCAACTATTCTCCTGATGATGAAGAATTTGATAATGAAAGCCTTCTCACGGAAGGTCAGTCTCTGTACGACTATCTGCTGGAGCAGATCCACCTTATTAATATTAGCGAAGAAGATTTAAAAATTGCCGAATACCTGATTGGAAATCTGGATACGGACGGATATCTAAGAAGAGAAATCAAATCTATTGTTGATGATCTTGCCTTTTCACAGGGGATTTATACCACTAAAGAAAAAGTGGAGGATATTTTAGAAAATTATGTTCAGAAGCTTGATCCTGCCGGAGTAGGAGCAAGAGGCTTACAGGAATGTCTGCTGCTGCAGATAGAGAAAAAAGTAAGCTCAGATAAGGCTATTTCTTTGGCTGCTAATATCCTCAGACATCAGTTTGATGCTTTAACGAATAAGCATTATAATAAAATCATCCAAAAATATGATATAGAAGAAGATGATCTTAAAGATGCGCTGGATGAAATTTCAAAGCTGTCTCCGAAAGTAGGGGGTAATTTTGATACACAAACAATTACAATCAACCAGGAAATTATCCCGGATTTTGTTATTCAGGTGAAAGACGGACAGGTAGTTCCTTTATTGAATAGCAAAAATGCACCTACTTTAAGGGTTTCAGAAGAATATAAAGATATCTTATCTACCTATTCTCATGATAAAAATTCTGCGGAACATAAGCAGGCTGCATTATTTATCAAACAAAAGCTGGATGCGGCAAAATGGTATATTGATGCGATCAATCAGCGTCAGAATACTTTGCTGCAAACGATTAATGCTATTGTGAAGTTTCAGAAAGATTACTTTATCACAGGAGATGAAAAATCCTTAAAACCGATGATCTTAAAAGACGTTGCGGATATTACAGGGTTTGATATTTCTACCATTTCAAGGGTGGTGAAAAGCAAATATGCAGATACCCCTAACGGAATTGTTTATCTGAAGGATTTATTTTCGGATAGCTTGACTAATGATGATGGAGAAGAAGTTTCTACAAAAGAAATTAAAACTCATCTTCAGGAAGTTATCAATAAAGAAAATAAGAGAAAACCTCTTACCGATGATGCGTTAGTGGTGATCCTGAAAGAACAGGGGTATAATATTGCGCGAAGAACAATTGCCAAATACAGGGAACAGCTTAACATTCCCGTGGCTCGATTAAGAAAAGAACTTTAATTCATAAAAAAAAGCATTTCGACCAGAAATGCTTTTTTATTTATTTTAATTTTTAAGAGTATCTATTTCCTTTAATTGCTTCAGATTTTTATCAAGTTTTCTAAGGATAATTCCATACACCAATCTGTAATAAATCCATACGAGAAGAACACTTAATCCTGTACTTACCACAACCAGAATCATGAAACGGGTAAGAGTGGAATTGGTAAGCTCAATATGCTGCGCATTAAGAACATAAAATACAAAGCATACCAGAATAGAGGTAAATGCAATTAATAAAACAATATTGGTCAGGATAAAAGCATTGACCGTTTTTTTGAATCGTATAATGTTGATAATGAATCTTTTGAGATTTTCTTCAATCTTTATAGAGCGGTAATTCTGATAAAATTTATAAACAAAATAAGCAGTTACCGATAAACTTAAAATTTTCAAGACCAGATAGATATCATCGAAAGTCTGTTCCAGTTCAGGAGTGTTCTGTGCTCCTAATTTTTTTAAAATATTTAAGAAACTGTTGGAATCTTTATCCTGTATAAGATAGAATAATCCTGCAACGGTAAAGAATAGGAATTCTGCAACACTGATCCAGAAAATATATTTCACATAATTACGCGATTTCCTGTTGAGCATCTGTAAGATCTCGTTGTCATCATACTTTTGCTGAACAGGTTGTTCCTGCCATGTTTTCTTAAAGCTGTCTAAATCAAAATCAGGCATATTTTTCCATCTGTTCTTTAAGGGTTTTCTTTAATCTGTTCATTTTCACACGTGCATTTACTTCGGTGATCCCGAGGTTTTCTGCAATATCCTTGTAAGGCAAATCATCCAGATACATCATTACGATAGCTCTTTCTACATTAGGAAGCGTTTTGATCACAGTGTACAGAAGAGAGATCTGTTGCTGTTTTTCATCATCATCTTCCACAAAATCTCTGTGGTTGATGTCCAGTTCGTTGGTAGGAAGGCTTTTGCTTTTTTTTCTGAAAAGAGTAATGGCTGTATTAAGGGCAACACGATACATCCACGTAGAGATTTTTGAATTTCCTTTAAAAGAATCATAGCTTCGCCAAAGCTGCAAAACAATTTCCTGGAAAAGATCTTCCTCATCTTCCAGGGAATTGGTGTAAAGACGCGAAACTTTAATAATCAGTCCCTGATTATCTTTGATAAGCTGCGCAAATTCTTTTTCTCTAGAAATCAATGTAGATGTAATAATTGCACGAAGATAATAATAATAAGTCAATTGTAACTTTAGCAAATCGTAAATTTGTGAAATCACGAAATCATTAAATCACAAATTGGCCTTTCATTTTTTGAGCTTTATCTTCTTCGAAATTTCACAGTTTTTGGGTTTTACATTTTCACTATCTGAAAACTAGTACTCATAACTTATAACTAATTCGTATCTTTGCATCCGCGAGAAAGTCGGCTTGTTGATTCCTGTTTCGGCAGGGGTAGGAAAGTCCGGACACCGTAGAGCAGCAAAGCGGATAACATCCGTCACCCGTGAGGGTAGGACAAGTGCAACAGAAAGCAAGTACAGTTCGGCTGTAGTGAAACCAGGTAAACTCTTTGTGGTGCAATGATAAGTATATCGGTTCTTTTCAGCAATGAAAATAGGAGTTGCTCGCTCTGAAAGCCGAGGGGTAATCAGCTCAAGTTTTGCAGCAATGTAAAACGCAGATAAATAACAAGCGCTTCCTTCACGGAAGTACAGAATCCGGCTTACAGATTTTCTCGTGATTTTTACTCATTTTCCAGCTGTTCTTTAGCCTTTTGCAAATCCTGTCTATCCTGTTTTGAAAGCTGGGGATATTTCAGATTCATTTTTTCCAGGGTATCAATGATGATCTGTATGGCAGCCACTCTGGCAAACCATTTATCATCCGCAGGTAAAACGTACCATGGAGCATATTCCTTTGAAGTTTCGTTAATTGCAGTTTCATAAGCTTTCATATATTCATCAAATAAAGCTCGTTCCGGGAGATCTCCCAGAGAAAATTTCCAGTTTTTCTCCTGTTCATTGATCCTGTCTAAAAACCTTTGTTTTTGTTCTTTTTTGGAAACATTTAAAAATATTTTTACAATAGTTGTTCCGTTCTGGGAAAGGTGTTTTTCGAAATTCCTGATGCTTTCATATCTGTTTTCCCAAAATTGAGTGTCAAAATCTTTTACGGAATTCCAGGTTTTCTCACTCAGATTATATTCAGGGTGAACCTTACATACTAAAACGCTTTCATAATGAGACCGGTTGAAGATACCGATCATCCCTTTCTGGGGTAGGGCAAGGTAATGCCTCCATAGAAAGTCGTGAGAATATTCTTTTGTACTTGGAGCTTTGAAGCTTGTAACATTGCATCCCTGCGGGTTTACTCCTCCAAAAACATGTTCGATGAGGCTGTCTTTTCCGGCGGCATCCATAGCTTGTAAAATAACCAGAAGAGATTGGCTTCCGTCTGCATACAGTTTTTCCTGAAGTTCACGAAGCTTTTCTTTTTCCTGGATCAATAATTCTTCTCCTTCTTCTTTAGTTAGTTTTCCTTTATATTCTGTAGATGTTTTTGCTATTGAAAATTTTCCCTTTACCAGGAAGTCATCAGAAAAGTTGGTGTCCATATTATTTTTTGTTTAATTAAATGTAATAAAAAAACCGTCTTCAGAGAGACGGTTTCATATTTTTTTAAAAAAAGTAAAGCTTATTTTGCGGCAGCTACTTTTTTAGCTTGTCTTGCAGCTTTCTTTTCAGCCTTAGCAGCAGCTTTTTGTTCTGCCGGAGTTAATGGCTTAGGTTCAGGAGCATTAGCATCTACAGTACCTTTGATGTAGATTACGCTTCTGTTATTTGCCGGGTCGTTAGAGAAAACTTCAATCATTTTGTTGAATCCTCCATTGATAGCCGTATTGTAACCAACTTTAATCTTAGCTGATTTTCCTGGCATGATAGGGTCTTGGCTGAATTCAGGAGTTGTACATCCGCAAGATGGTTTTACGTTAGAAATAATAAGAGGCTTATCACCAGTATTAGTTACTGTAAAGAATCTTGTTCCATCAGCGTTGGGTTTGATAGTACCGTAATCATAAGTGGTTTTATCAAAAGTGATGGTTTGTGCAGATGCAAGAGCAAATGTTCCAAATAGTGCAATCCCTGCAATTAATTTTTTCATATTCTTGAATGTTAATATGTTTGTTAGATAAATTTTGAGAAACAAAGTTAAAAATTATTTTAATTCATACTTGAATTTTTTTTTCTTTAAGTATTTTTGCAAATTGTAAGCCAAAGAATTAGAATTTATGCAGATTTCAGAAAAGTACAATCCACAGGAAACTGAACAAAAATGGTATAACTACTGGTTGGAGAATAAATACTTCCATTCAGAACCCAATGACAAACCTCCGTATACCGTTGTAATTCCTCCGCCAAACGTTACGGGGATCTTACACATGGGGCATATGCTGAACAATACCATTCAGGATGTTCTGGTCCGCCGTGCAAGAATGCAGGGCTTTAACGCCTGTTGGGTTCCGGGAACAGACCATGCTTCCATTGCGACTGAAGCTAAAGTGGTTGCCAAACTGAAATCGGAAGGAATCAATAAATCGGATATTACCCGTGAAGAGTTTTTAAAACACGCATGGGAATGGACGGATAAATATGGTGGAACCATCCTCGAGCAGTTGAAAAAATTAGGATGTTCATGCGATTGGGACAGAACCCGTTTCACTATGGAAGACAAGCTTTCCCAGCAGGTCATCAAAAGCTTTGTTGATCTATATAACAAAGGTCTTATTTATAGAGGATACAGAATGGTTAACTGGGATCCTGAAGCTAAAACCAATATTTCTGATGAAGAAGTAATATTTAAAGAACAGAACGGAAAATTATATTTTCTTAAATATAAAATTGAAGACTCGGAAGAATTCCTTTCAGTAGCTACCACACGTCCTGAAACGATCTTTGGGGATACCGCTGTTTGTATCAACCCCAATGATGAGAGATATGCCCACCTGAAAGGCAAAAATGTAATTGTACCTATTGTGAACAGAGTGGTTCCGATTATTGAAGACGAATATGTGGATATTGAATTTGGAACAGGTGCATTGAAGATTACTCCTGCACACGATACCAATGACTATGAGATCGGGCAGAAACATCAATTAAAAATGATTGATGCTCTGGATGATGATGCCAACCTTAATGAACACGGATTGCATTATGCAGGAAAAAACAGATTTGAGGTTAGAAAACTGATTGCAAAAGAGCTGGAGGAAAAAGACCTTTTACTAAAAGCTGAAGATTATGTAAATAAGGTAGGAACATCGGAAAGAACAGGAGCAGTTATTGAGCCTAAAATTTCCGTTCAGTGGTTCCTGAAAATGTCTGAAATTGCTAAGCCTGCATTGGATGTGGTGATGGATGATGAAGTTAAATTCTATCCGGAGAAGTTTAAAAACATCTATAAACACTGGATGGAAAACATCCGTGACTGGAATATTTCCCGCCAGCTTTGGTGGGGGCAGCAAATTCCTGCATATTATTATGGAAGCGGAGATGAAGACTTTGTTGTCGCTGAAACTAAAGAAGAAGCTTTAGATTTAGTTAAAGAAAAAACGGGGAACCAACAACTGACAATCGACAACCTGAAACAAGACCAAGATGCCCTTGATACATGGTTCTCATCATGGTTGTGGCCAATGTCTGTTTTCGACGGACTGCTTGATCCTGAAAATAAAGATATTAATTATTATTACCCGACTTCTGATCTGGTAACTGCTCCGGATATTATCTTCTTCTGGGTAGCGAGAATGATCATGGCCGGATTGGAATACAGAAAAGAGGTTCCTTTTAAAAATGTTTATTTTACAGGAATTGTAAGAGATAAACAGAGAAGAAAGATGTCCAAGTCATTAGGGAATTCACCGGACCCATTGGAATTGATGGAGAAATACGGAGCAGATGGAGTTCGTGTAGGAATCTTATTGAGTTCTGCGGCAGGAAACGATCTTCTTTTTGATGAAGAACTTATGCTTCAGGGAAGAAATTTCATGACGAAGATCTGGAACGCTTTCCGTTTGATCAATATGTGGAATCATGAAGACAAACCGGCTAATTCAGCAGAAACACAGACGATAGAGTGGTTTGAAAATAAACTCAATAAAACAATTGCTGAAATTGATCAACAATTTGAGAAATTCAGGATTTCAGATGCTTTACATTTGATCTATAAATTAATCTGGGATGATTTCTGTGGTTTATATCTGGAAGCAATCAAGCCTAATTATGGGGAAGGAATTTCTAAAGAAGTATATGACAGAACTATTGTATTCTTTGAAGAATTAATGAAGTTACTTCATCCGTTTATGCCATTCTTAACAGAAGAATTATGGCAAATTATTTCTGAAAGAAACATAGATGAAGCATTAGTTATTGCCCAACAGAAAAAAGCCGGAGCATTTGACGAAACAATCATTAAAAACTTTGAAACAGCATCTGAGCTGATCTCAGGTGTTAGAAACTATCGTCAGACAAAAGGTATCTCACCTAGGGAATCTGCTGATATCTATACCAATGCTTCAGCATTTGCCAATGAAGCTGTAATCAGAAAGCTGGCTAACGTTTCTGAGATTCATTTCGGAGAAAAAACAGATAAGCCGAGTTTCACTTTCCTTGTAGGAGCAACTGAAGTTTCCATTCCGTTAAGTGAAAACTTAGACTTAGGAGAGGAAAAACAAAAAACAGAGGAAGAATTAAAATATTTGAAAGGCTTCCTGATCTCTGTTGAAAAGAAACTTTCCAATGAAAAATTTGTAGCCAACGCAAAACCCGAAATTGTAGAAGTAGAGCGTAAAAAGCAAAAAGATGCTCAGGATAAAATTGCCATTCTGGAAGAGAAGCTGAAAAGCTTATAAAATTTTGCAACGCTTTAAATAAAATATGAAAGATAATAGAGGTATTCTCACGTTAGACAGTGATACGGTAGCTTCTAACCCCGGTAGAGTAAGAGTAATGCCATTGGTATTGATGAGATATATCCACAAACCTGTTTTTTTGTTGATAGCTCTGTTGTCTTCCTTAGTTTTTGCTTTTGATGTTTCTTTACTTTGGGGAGGAATCTTTTTTGGTGTTTTCTTAATGATGAATTTTTTTTACTGGAGAAGAAAAAAGGAACAATTTGCCTACGGAGATTCTAACGGAGGGATCATCATTTCGGAGAAACCTAAGCTGATAGCCGTTGCTACGGATCTTTCAAAAGGCTTTGCAGGAAGCTATCCTGTTGTAAAAGTGTTATCTTATAAAGGAAAAGGTAAGCTGAATGAAAGAATAGGAACAGTTGCTTTATATGAAGGTTCCGAAAGCTGTACTCCACATTGGAATGATTTTTTTCCGGTTCCTATAGAATATGTGAATAATAATAAAGCGGAATTGAACGCCGTTTTAAATTCTTATTCTGAAGAAAGCTGGCAAATATTAGAAGACAGACTCAAACAAATTGAGCTTCCCTATAAAGAGGGATTGTTTAAAATTTTTACAGAAAACAGCAGTTGGTAAAAATAAAAGTGTACACTTTCTGGAGTAGTACAGAATAATTAAAATTAAATGACACACATAGAAAACATAAAGAAGCTATTTTCAAAGAATTTTGTAGAAAATCCATTACTGGAAAGCTTTGAAGTGGGAAAAATCTATCTTTCCAGTGGAAACCTGGTTGCCTGTGACCCTTTGATCACTAATGATATGCAACCTTTTTCTACACCATTTCCGAAAGGAGATTTTCCTGTTTTATTGCACAAAGAAAGAGAAAGTAATTGCGTAGCCTACGCTGAAATTATTTTCAGTAATACAGAAATAGCAGATTGGAAATTAGCCACTACGGAAGGGCAGAACACAAAGGATCTGGCTGAAGGAGAAATTTTCGGATATCCTGTAGAAAGCGGAATGGGATGTTTTATGGATACGGATACCCAAAACAGCCTTAATGAACTGGAAAAAAGGTTGTATCACAGCAAAGGCGTTGATTTTATGGGAATCTATGAAGAGTTTTTCCATGATTATTTCTTTGACGAGAACGGAGCCATTGATCAGTATGCCTTTTTGAAGCCTGCAAAAGAACATCCTGGAACCATTTTTGCTTTTGAAACCGGATATGGGGAAGGATTTTATGCTAGCTATATCGGGTACGATAAAAATGCAGCACCAGTGAAAGTAGTGACGGAATTTATAGAAATTAGTTAATAAAAGTTAATTTTCTTTGAAAATATGTTCTGTTTTTTAAATTTGATAAACATTAAAACACAATGAACTTCTCATCGGAACAACCCAAAATTATTGTTGTAGGCAGCTCTTCTATTGACCTGGTTCTGGAAACTGATAAACTCCCTTCATCCAATGAAACGGTTTTGGCATCAAGCTCGGAAAGCTATTTCGGAGGTAAAGGCGCCAATCAGGCTGTAGGAACGGCCAGACTTGGAGCGAGTGTCTATTTTATCGGTTGTGTAGGAATGGATCCTTTGGGACAGCAGATCATGAGAAACCTGGTGAATGAGAATGTGAATGTGGGATTTATCTATGAAACAGATCAGGAAGCAACAGGAACTGCTTATGTAACGGCTTCCAATGGTGATGCTGTAATAGTAGTAGTACCGGCTGCGAATAAATGTTTAACGACTGAACATATAGAATCTGCTGATAAATATTTCCAAACATCCGACCTGGTTCTTGTTCAGCTGGAAGTTTCATTAAGTGTTGTAGAATACACTATAAAGAAAGCTAAAAAATACGGTAAAAAAGTAGGATTATATGCTTCCCCCGCGGTAAGGCTCAATGCCGATATTTTAGATAATGTGGATTTTGTAGTGGCGAAAAGTACAGAGTTATATACTATTTTTGGAGAAGACCAGAGAGAAGAAGTCTTAAGAAAGTATTTCAATAAAGTATTTGTAAGGGATGACACCAATTCTACCATCTATTTTGATGGTACGGAAATGAAATATTATAGAAACGACAAAGACAAAGCTGTCTATAAAATGGGAATGGGAGATGCTTTTACATCAGGATTTGCAATAGCGTTATGTCATGGTAACTCACTGGAAGAATGTGTGAAATTTGGAAATGAAGTATCAGCAAGAGTTTCTGTAAAAAAAGGATCACAAACAGGTCTTCCAGTACAATCAGATTTCTTTTCTTAAGCTATTTGATACATATCGAAACTTGAAAAGTTAACATAAAAATAAAAGTAAAATTTCCACTTTTATAGTGGATTTTTCTTTTTATAACTATGGAAAAACTTATTCTTACGACAAATGATCACGTTCCCATTATTGCACATCTTTTTCCTCCGGAAAGCGATAACGGGAAAATATTACTGATTAATTCCGCGACCGGAGTAAAGCAGCATGTATATTTTTCTTTTGCGAAATATTTTGCAGAAAAAGGATTTACAGTAATTACTTATGATTACAGAGGAATAGGACTTTCAAAACCGGAGCAGATGAAAGGTTTTGAAGCATCCATGAGAATTTGGGGCTCAGAAGATTATAAAGCGTTAACCCAATACATCAGAACCCGGTTTCCTGCCTATGAAAAATATTGCTTGGGGCATTCTGTAGGAGCTTTGATCTTAGGGATGAATGAAGATTCAAAAATGTTTGAAGAGTTTGTTTTTGTAGGCACCCAGAATGCATTTGTAGGAAACTTAAAGTGGAAAACAAAAATTGAAGCGTATCTAGGTTTTGGAATTGCACAACCTTTAACTACCCAATTATTAGGCTATTTTCCATCGGAGTGGTTCGGATTGGGAGAAAGTCTTCCGAAAAATTGCGCTTATGACTGGAGAACCTTAATTTTGAATAAGAAATCAACGAACGGCTTACTGGAGAAAATTGATGATTATTCCAAGGATCTGACGCAGAAAGTATTTGTCATTAGAGCAGAAGATGATGCCTGGTTAACAGAAAAAGGAGTGAAAAGCCTGCTGAATGATACATATCCTAATTTAAAACCGACTTACAGACTGGTCCGGGTTTCAGAATCAGAGAAAGGAGAAATAGGACACGTTAATTTTTTCCGGAGTTATAACAAAAAACTTTGGAACATTATTTTAAATGAATTGATACAATGAAGAACCTGATTGAAAACACAGTAGAATTTGTAAAAGAAAAACTAGAAGGAGCAGAAGCGGGACATGATTGGTTCCATATAGAAAGAGTATGGAAACTCTCTAAAAAAATTGCCGAAACAGAGAACTGTAACCAGGAAGTAGTGGAACTTTCTGCTTTGCTTCACGATATTGCCGATCCCAAGTTTCATGGAGGAGATGAGACCATTGCCTTAAAAGTATCCCGTGAATTTTTGGAAAGTCAGAATGCTTCTGAAGATACCATTGAACAGGTTTTATTTATCATCAAGAATATTTCATTTAAAAATAGAGGAGAAGCACCACAACATCTTCCTGTAGAACTGAAAGTGGTTCAGGATGCAGATCGTCTGGACGCAATCGGAGCGATTGGAGTGGCAAGGACCTTTAATTTTGGAGGTTTTAAAAATAACCTGATGTATCATCCGGATATTGAGCCCAAGCTCAATATGTCCAAAGAAGAATATAAAAAGTCCAACGGGACCACCATTAATCATTTTTATGAAAAACTCCTTCTGCTAAAGGAATTAATGAACACTGAAAAAGGAAAAGAAATAGCAGAAGACCGACATAATTTCATGTTGAATTTCCTTGATCAGTTTTATAAAGAGTGGAATGTGAACTAGCCATTCCCCGAAAAGCTGCCAAATCAGTATATTTGCAATATGGGATTAATCGTTTTTGCTCTGTTTCTATCATTAGCTTTCTCTCTTCTTTTATCAAAAGTAAAATCGGGAAGAGGCGCCGAGTGGGCAAAATTGTTCCGTATAGCTTCTGTAATTATCTCAATTTCTGTTTTTACCTACTGGTTTATCAAGAAAAGTGCAGTGGGGGTAGTCAATGATGCGGTAGGATTGCAGGTGATCAATACTCTTCCCCAAACATTGGATTTTTATGTAATTAATATTAATGATCAGGATAACAACGGAATTTTGGATGTTAAACATATCGGAAAAATCCGCCCCGAACATTACAGGATCGAATATCTTAAAATGGACCGCTCCGATGAATACTGGATTGCCGGTTATTTAGGAAAGAAAAACCTGGTATATTTTTCCCAACATTCTGTGCCTAATAAAAACATCGATCAGATTGTTGAGGTTCAAAATTATATCAATCAAAGCGTGAAGCTTTCGGATAAAGCAAAAAAGCAGGTTGAAGCCTATAATTACGAAAATATTAAATTGGGAATTTGGGTCACCCTGGACTTTTTACTGTTGTTTCTGAATCTCATGTTATTATTGAAAAGAAAAAAATAAGGCTATCCATAAGGACAGCCTTTTTATTATAAGTTATTTCTTTTAAAACAATGTTCCAGTTCCTCCCGGAGCCATTTCAGGCACTTTCAAATCGGTTTTCCATTCTTCATTCATCTTTTTAATAAAATGGGCAGATAATAATGGGGAAGCTTTTTCAATATTCTGATGAACAAAGAAATACAGGTTTTGAAGTCCTTCTTTTTTCCACTTTGTTAAGCGTTTCAGCCAATCATCCAGTCTTTCATAATCACTTTCTGCATTGGCACCTACATAACGGATGAAAGCATTTGGGGTAGTAAGACGCATATGAAGCATATCTCTTCTTCCTGCGGTATCTACAATAATATTGGTAATATTGTTAGCTTCGAAAAGCTCGCAGGTGGTATTGAAAATATCCTCATTGGTAAACCATTCTGTATTTCTGAGCTCGATGGCTAAAGGAACTTCTTTAGGCCAGTCTTTCACGAACTTTTCCAGCCTGTCATAATCTTTCGGTTTAAAATTATCATGAAGCTGAAGAAAAACCATTCCCAGTTTATCTCCGAAATTCATAATGGAAGTTGAAAATTGAGTCACAGGTTCTGTAACATCAATCAATCTTCTGAAGTGAGAAACGGTATTGGTGATTTTAGGGAAAAATTTAAAATTTTCAGGAGTCTTTTCTGTCCAGGTTACCACCTGTTCAGGAGTTGGCATTCCGTAGAATGTAGCGTTTAATTCAATTGAATTGAACTGTGTGGCATAATACGTTAATTCGTCTTTAGTTCCTTTAGGATAAAATCCTTTTAAATCGGTCTTATTCCATTTGGCGCATCCGATGGAAATATTTTCCAGTCCCTTTTTATTCTGGCCGAGAATCTTTTTTGTTTCGGGATGGTCTTTGGGTAACGTAAAATCTATTTGAGAAGGATCTTCTACTTGTCCGAATTTCATATGTCAAGTGTTAAGAATTAAACTGTCTAACAAATATAAAACAAAAACCATAGAAATTTCTATGGTTTTTGTAGTTTAAACATGAATAAAAATGGAACTAATTAACATTATTTTACTGTCGGAGTGATCATTTTATTGGAAACCACAGCATAGACACATCCGGTAGTTTTAAGGTTTACGGTAATGGTGGCCGGAACAGATCTGTATGCGGTATCGCCGTATGGTTCAACAATTTTTCCGTTGGCATCAGTCACCGTTCTTCCTTTTACGGAATAGGTCATAGTTGCTGTTCCTGTAAATCCGCTGGATGGAGTGAAAGTCACAATCCCTGTATTCGTATTGAAAGTCCATGTTCCTTGCGGAGTTACTTTTTTGCGGTATAAAGTCAGATCTGTTTCACTGTTTTTCGCAAAACTGAATGTCTTGTAATCAATATTATTTTTGTTTCCCGTTGGAGGGGTTGTAATGCTGATTGGCCCTTTATAAGCGATATCATTATCAAGCACTGGAATATAAACCGGCTGATTTTTACAGGTTGATGCCACATCATCATTAGAAACCGCCGAATAAGGCAGCGTTAATTTCACATTTCTGATGATATGCTGTTGAAAAGCTCCACCTGTTGCAGCTGCAAAACCAAGCTTGAGCATAGATGGCACTGTTGCATTTAATGTTTGTGCTGTAGCTGCCCCTTCTGTATCTGAATTATTGTAATCCGTCACTTGCGGATTGGCATTTTCAGTATACGGAACAGAAGTTTTATAATGATAATAATTGATGATGTTGATAGGTGCTCCGTTAGCTGTAGTCTGCATATCCACTTTAATATCAAAACCATCTGTTGTAGTTGGAGTAACAAAATGAGGAATCAGATCTAAAAAAACTTTTCTGAATTCACCGTTTCCGTTTCTAAGATCAAAGGTTGATGATAGGGTATTGGTGGTATTCGCATACGTTCTGTCAGATTGTAAAACCCTTCCTACTGTTCCTGTATTGCTTAGTGTAGAACGGGAAACCAAGACAGGATACCCTGTGTAACCCAGTCCTAATCCTATTGAGCTGTTAATATCCGCTCCTCTTGCACCCCTCAATGTAATATGGCTTGTTGCAGTGCTCCATGAGCCCGCAATCCCGTTTACTCTTGATTCTCCCTGAAAACGTTTGGATTTAAAATTACCGAATTCATCCAGGGCAATTCCTAGATAGGCGCCGGTTAAGCCGGCTTTTCTAAAACTGGCATATTGATCTTTGGCCCTGTTGTAAGCATATCCTAATCCGGCTCCTGGGGAACCGATAACTGGACTTGCAACAGCCCCGTCATATAAGAAGAATGATAATCCGTCTCCATAAGTGCCACTTAAAGGCGTTCCTCCTTTCATTTCGTATTCAAACTCTACGTGTAAACCATTGACAGAAGTAAAAGATCTACCGTTGATAAACAATCCTCCGAATTGAGAAGAACTTGCCGGAGTAAGCTGTACTCCCGTAGAAGTATGAGAAGCATTCCCCTGAAGAGTAAGTTCCGGTGCCGAAGAGGCATTCATCAATGAACTTGAATAAGAATAGAACCCATAAATACTAGCTACTTCTGTGCTGTCAGTCTGGGCACTGACCATATTAGAAAGCAGCACCAAGAGAAGGCTTATCAGTGACAGCCCTTTATAATTCCTTTTCATATTCCTTCTATTTTACGACAAAGACGATGTTGATAAATGAAGCCGGTGTTGCGTTAGAAAGGACATCATAATTCAATACCCCTGTATCACTAATGCTGTTAATTCTAAACACCGTTGAATCATAACCTGTTACATAATAGTACAGATCTGATGCGTTAGGAAAGAATGGTATCGCAGCCGGTGCTGATGTACTTCTAGCATTGGCCGGAACATTAGCAAATTGATTTTTATAAAGTGTATACAAATCTTTTGTCTGTCCTGTACCTAAAGTGGAAGTATCAAAAACCACACTCGGCATGTAGAAGAATTTAGCAACATAAGGAGAAAGGCAAGACCAGTTTGGAGCTGCCGGAGTCCCTATATTCTGACTGATACATTTTTTATTGGTATCGAAGATCACTAATCCTGTTGCCGGGTTGCTTACAGAAGCTAAATTGCTTATTCTAGGGAGTAATACCCCTTTTGTTGTACTCGAAACGTCTAGTGCTGCGCTTGTATCGGGAGTAGACGTATTAATACCTACCTGGGCAGTAATGACACATGAAGTCATTGCCAAAATCAATACAATAATTTTGTTCATCCGAAATAATTTTTTTTGTTGTGTGTGCGGGATATTTTAGCAAAACTCTTGCCAAAATTTTGAAAAAATATTCCTTTGTGTTTATGTGCAATGCAAAGGTATGGAAAATTATACCTAAATTATCAAGCTGGTTTTTAGATGCTAGTGATGGTTTATCACTGAAAAGAGAATAAGACACACTTTTTTTAAGTGTTAATAGTAAATAGATGAAGAATAAATGTTTTCAGTTATGAAATCGAAATTTCGAAAAATAGAAAAAAATCTATAAAATTTTATGAATTCTTGAGTACTATAAATTAAAAAAGGCCACAATATTGTGGCCTTTTTGTTGTCATATGATAAATTATTGACCTAAATACACGAAAATATAAGTAGATAAATATTTCGGTTCAAGATTTATTGGAGTATTTGATCCTCCTGTGGAAACTGAGAATGTGTGTGTGTGTGCTCCGTCAGTGGAAGTAGTAGATATATTGGAATCATTATCTACTACAATTTTATTGTTTCCTCCTTCCGCACTATTGGTTACGCCACTTGCTCGATCATTATAAGTATGATTGTGGGTGCCGGAAGTTGAGGTAGTTGCATTATAAGTAATATTCGGAAGATTAGCCTGTGTAAGAGTTACTGAAGTATTACCTCCATTACTTCCTAAAGTTTCTGAGCCTGTTTTAGCTTTTAAATATCGATCAGCACTATTAGGTAACGTTGTTGTAAATCCTAAAGAAGTTGCTGCAGTTTGTGCAGCTGCAGGTAAACCGGATAAAACTCTTCCATTCAAAAGGTACCATCCATCATGATCAGAAGCAATGCTGCTGTATTTAATATCTCCTATATTAGGAAGCTGTACTTCCAGCCTGTTCCAGGAAGTTCCGTCATTATAATAGAATCCCGGTGTAACGCCCGTTAGAGGAGCAGCTGTGGAAGTAGCTGTATTATAGACTGTCATACCTGCTATATGGCTAGGTAATGGACTTGCGTTATTCGTAGCTGTAAGGGCTACTTTAGGCATTAAAAGCCCTTTATTTTGATTTTGGGAATACAACTCTAAAATAGCTTGTGTATTTGGAGTAGGAGACGGATGTACCCCATCAATGATCATTACCTGCGCTTTGCCTATTATACATAGGACAAATAAGAAGAAAATATAGTGTGCTTTTTTCATTTTTGATGTTTTTTATTTTCCTAAATAAATGAAGTATTGAACAACCATATGTTTAGGATATTGTGAAATAGAAGTATTGCTTCCACCGCTGGATACAGAAAAAGTATGGTTATGGTCACCCGCAGCTTGTGTAGTTCTTGTTTCTGTATCAATGGTTCTTGTACTGGTTAGGCCTCCTGCATTATAGTTCCAGTAATTTACACCTCTATTGGTGTAAGAGTGGTTATGTGCTCCATTAGAAGCAGTATTTCCGGTAAAAGTTAAATCCGGTAAATTAGCTTGAGAAATAGAATAAGAGTTTGCACCACCGGTTGCCGCAAAAGATTCTGAGGTATTTTTTCCTTTGATGATTCTGTCATTGGAATTAGGAAGAGTGGTTCCCAAACCAATATTAGTAGCATTTGCCTGTGCAATTGCGGGTAATGTTGAAATATTTCTTCCGTTCAGTATATACCATCCGTCGTGATCCGCATTCAATACACTTGATTTGATATCTCCTGTTCTCGGAAGATCATTATTAATTGACATTAAAATCCATTTTGTACCATCATTATAATATAATCCCGGAATTACATTATTGGGAGATGTTCCCGCTGTAGCAGTATTGTAGATCCACATTCCTTCTACATGGCTGGTGAATGGGGCAGGCGATGTTATTGAGGCAAGCGCTACTTTGTTCATTAGTAAACCTTTGTTTACGCTATTTAATTCAAGAACTGCTGAAGGAGATGGGCTGGATGTTCCTATTCCTACTTGGGATTTCAGTGCCGTAAAACATAATAGTCCGGCACATATCGATAAAATTTTTGATTTCATACCTTAACTTCCTAAATAAATGAATACGTTGGTGATAATATGACTAGGTTCGAAGCTGACAGGAGTACTGCTTCCTCCTAAAGAAAAACTGAGCGTGTGGGTGTGAGCTCCCGCATTGCCTGTAGTATCATTCACATTACCTGCATTGGAAACAGGATTATTACCTCCACTGGCTACGGCAATCGTAGTAGTAGGGTTATCCGTGTAGTTGTGTGTATGATTCCCGGTTGTATTTGTAGTTCCGGAAAACGTTACATTAGGTAAGTTAGCTTGTGCAATAGTAAAAGTATCTGCGCCCGAAGAAGTTCCTAAATTATCACTTCCATTGGTTGTTTTCAGAAACCTGTCAGATGCATCTGGTAGATTGGTAGCGAATCCTAAAGCTGCAGCTCTGGCTCTTGGGTTGGTTGCCAAAGCTGAGATTGCTCTGCCGTTTAAAAGATACCATCCGTTGTGGTCGCCACTTTGGAACCCATTTTTAATGTCTCCGATACGTGGTGTTTTGGTCGTTAATTTCACCCACGATGTTCCATTGTTGTAATAAAGACCGGGAGTGACTGTGTTGGGGGCTGTTCCTGCTGTGGCCGTGTTATAAACCACCATTCCTGCGACATGAGCAGATAAAGGGCTAGAAAGATTTGCCGCTTGCAGAGCAATTCTGGTAAGCAGAAAACCTTTGTCATTACCAGAACTTTCCAGCTGTAAAATACTTTGTGGGTTAACGGTTCCTGATGAATTGGAGACCTTTACCTGGGCATTTGTTGAAAAAAAGGATGTGAATAAAATCAATGCAATGACCTTATCACCGTTAATAATTTTTTTCATAACGTGATTCGAAATAATTTTTGTTGTGTTGTGCGAGGCAAAAGTATGAAAAAATTATGTTAAAAATATTATATACGATTGATAAAATATTGAGTGTTTGTCACTTGGAAGTGATTAGAATGTAATTTTTTTTAGTGTTTATAGTTAATTGATGAAAAATAAACTATTATAAATGATGAGTTAAAATTTTATTAAAAAACGAAAAAGCCATGAAATTTTTCATGGCTTTTTTATAAATATGTTTGTATTTTACTTTTTTACCAGCTCCACTCTTCGGTTTTGGGCTTTTCCATCCTCAGAGGTATTAGGAGCTATTGGGTTTTCTGCTCCGAAGCCATTAGCTTTTAACCTGCTTTTATCAATTCCGGAGGTAACTAAAGTGTTCAAAACGGTGTTCGCCCTATCTTTAGAAAGCTGCAAATTATGAGCATTATTTCCAGAGTTGTCAGTATAACCGTTGATATCCAGTTTAAGAGTCTTATTATTGTTCAATACCTTTGTTATTTCGGCAATAGCTTCTATTCCGTCGGGTTGTAAGGTGGCTTTATCTGTATCAAAGTTGATATGCAGAACAGATTTGCCTTTTTCATCCAGATCCTTTTGAATCTGATCAGACTTGATCATGGTGATTGTTTGTTTAAAAGGAGCTTTCTGAAGTATCTGTAAAGCACCGGATGAAGTATTCCCATACAATTGGATATAAATGTCATCTCCTGCTGGTCTTCGAATCAAATACACCTTTACAGGTTCGTTCCAATAATCAATAGAACCTTCTTCACCCAGATATTTTGCCTGCTGCTTAAGCTTTTCCAGTTCATTATCAGATACTTTTCCATCGTAAATTTTTACACCACCTGCAGCTTTTATGGCTTCGTCATAACTTTTTTCGAAGTAAGGCAAAGACCAGCTTTCGTTACTTCCTTCAGATTTTGCGACATAAGATTTCCATGATTTTCCTTCAATAGGAGTAAAAACACCATCAATAGGGAAATAAATTTGGTCATAACTTCTTTGAAGTGGTGTATTTAGCGCCTCCATGCCTTGTGGAAAAGAAAAAAATGGAAAATCGCCTAATTCTTTATCTGAAACAGGAACTGAATTGATATCAAAACCGGTTTTGGATTCTGTGGCTTCTGTGATGCTGTCTTTTGAGTTTTCTGCCGGTTTTACGGTTTCTGTATTTTTCTTACAGGATATTAATATCAACCCGGTAACGAAAATAATAAGAACGCTTTTTTTCATAATTAAGATTTTTTGATGCATTCTAAAGTATCATCTTTTTCTTGAAAAAAATGTTAATGAAATAATAAATTTGAGTTGATTTTATTGTTAAAGCAAGAAACCTGCAAAAATATTTTTGCAGGTTTCTTTATATAAGTAGTTTATTATTTTATGCTTCGCAGCTTGAGCATGAAACAAAGTTTACCATCAGTTCTTTAGATACAGAAGAACTTCTTTGATAATACAATGTTTTCACTCCTTTTTTCCAAGCTTCAATGTAAAGATAATTGACATCCTTTACAGGCATTGTAGATGGAATCTGTAAGTTCAGGGACTGTGCCTGATCAATATATTGCTGTCTTTGCGCAGCCTGGGAAATAATTTCCATCGGCGAGATTTCCTTGAATGTTTTGAATACTGCCTTTTCTTCGTCAGTAAGCTCACTTAAATGTTGAACAGAACCATGATTCAACATGATCGTTCTCCATGTTTCTTCATTGTCAAGGCCTTTTTCCTCCAATAATTTAGCCAGATATTTATTCTTACGCATAAAATTTCCTTTAGCTAATCCCGCTTTATAATAATTGGATGCGAAAGGCTCAATTCCCGGAGAAGTCTGTCCTAAAATAGCAGAACTTGAAGTGGTAGGAGCAATAGCCATGGTTGTGGTATTTCTCAAACCATATCCTTTTAATAATTCTGGTTCTCCATAGATATTTGCTAGCTCTCTTGAAGCCTGCTCTGCCTGTTCTTTGATATGTCTGAAAGCTCTTGCATTGAACTGGGTTGCTTCAAAACTTTCAAATGGGATCATATTTTTCTGTAAATAAGAATGGTATCCTAAAACACCTAAACCAAGCGCTCTGTGACGCATAGCAAAGTTTCTGGCTCCTTGTAGGTAGTAATTTCCTTCCGTTTTATCAATAAATTCAGATAGAACAGCATCCAGGAAGTAAATAGCTAATTTTACAGCGTTGGTGTCTTTCCACTCATCGTACAATTCTAAATTCATAGAGGACAGACAGCAGATAAATGATTCTTCCATTGAAGAAGGAAGCATGATCTCAGAACAAAGATTACTCGCATTCACTGGTAATCCTAAGTCTTTATAAACCTGCGGCTTATTTCTGTTGACGTTATCGGTAAAGAAAATATAAGGAAGACCCTTTTGCTGACGGCTTTCCAATACTCTCGCCCAAACTTTACGTTTTTCCATATCCCCGTCAATCATATCCTGCATCCAGTAATCCGGAACGCAAATTCCTGTAAACAGGTTCTGGATCGGACTTCCGATATCTTTTATCGATAAGAATTCTTCAATATCACCGTGATCAATGTCTAGATAAGCAGCAAAAGCACCTCTTCTAACTCCTCCTTGCGATACCACATCCATTGCCGTATCAAACAATTTCATGAAAGAAACAGCACCTGAAGATTTTCCGTTATCCGTTACAGCAGTCCCTCTGTTACGAAGTTCTCCAAAATATCCTGAAGTTCCGCCTCCGATTTTCGTCTGCATGATCACCTCACCCATTTTGTGGGTAATTCCTTCAATGCTGTCCGGAATATGAACATTGAAACAAGAAATCGGCAACCCTCTTTGTGTTCCCATGTTCGCCCAAACCGGAGACGAGAAGCTGATCCATCCTTTGGTGATCATTTCTTTGAAAGCCGGTTGTAATTCAGGCTTATATAATCTTTTGGCAGCTGCGGTTGTAATTCTGTCGATGGCTCCTTCTACAGTTTCTCCTTTTAACAGATATCCTCTGTTCAGCATTTGCTCAGACTCTTCATTGAGCCACCATATATTTGTGTTTTGCTCTTCCATAGTTGTTTATATTTTCGAATTCCCGAATGCATTACTATCCAGGAATTTTGTTTTTATATTGATTGTAAAATTTCTACTTTATGGGAACCGTTCAGCCCGCTTTCGTCTCTTAATCTCTGAAATTCTTTAAAAGACGGAACATTCAGAACCTCATGTTGAACCTCTTCATTGACGTAGTTGGAATAATGTAAAAAAGTAACCCCATCTTCCTTTAGATACACTTTATATTCAAAAGCAGACTGATCCAGTTTCTCGAAATCGTCCAGGAACTTCTGAATATTGGCTTTGTTTTCTGAAACGAATCCAGGATTTACGGTATAGGTTACCACTACATTAATCATTATTATCTTTTTATCTTCATTGAATTATCATTCCGAGGAACGAAAATCTTTTATTGATGAGTTTGATCTCGCTAATACTATCTGCTTTGACGCTCGCTTCGCTCGCGCCTTTCATTAAAACAAATCGTTCGCAGTAATACTCTTATCGTGTTTTGTGTAATCTACCGGTCTTTTCGCAAAGAAATCATCCAAAGAATTGGCGAAAACTTCCTCTTCAAACCAAACCATTGGGCGGTATTGCTCCGGAGAAACATTGTAACGTGTTTTCATATTGATTTTCTTTAAACTGTCATCAACACGGTATTTCATGAAGTTTAATAAATCTTCTTTTGAGAAAACGCTTAATTCTCCTAATTCGAAGATCCAGTCAAGGATTTCTCCTTCCAATTCTACTGACTGATCTACTAGAGTATAGATATCTTCGATATCAGAATCAGTTAAAAGGTCAGGCTGCTCTTCACGGATCTTGTTGATCAGGTAAATTCCTGCATTGGCGTGGATCTGTTCGTCTACAGAGGTCCATGCAATGATGTTAGACACATTTTTCATATATCCTTTAAATCTTGTGAAAGAAAGGATGATGGCAAATTGTGAAAACAGGGATACGTTTTCAATCAGGATGCTGAATAATAAAAGAGAAGAAACATATTCTTTCGGAGTTGCGGAATTCGCATGTTTAAGAACGTTTGACAGGAAGTCAATTCTCTTTTTTACAGCAGGGATTTCTATCACATTCAGGAATTCTTCGTTGTATCCTAACACTTCTAATAAACGGGAATACGCTTCAGAGTGACGGAACTCACATTCTGCGAAAGTAGCTCCTAAACCATTGAATTCAGGCTTTGGAAGATGGTTGTATAAATTCCCCCAGAATGTCTTTACGGACACCTCAATCTGTGCAATGGCTAACAATGCATTTTTTACAGCATGTTTTTCATGAGGTTCAAGCTGTGAATGAAAATCCTGAACATCTGCAGTAAAATCCACTTCCGAATGTACCCAGAACGATTTGTTAATCGCCTCTACAAATTGAAGAACCTCAGGATATTCAAATGGCTTGTAACTTACTCTTTTATCAAAAATTCCCATACTAAAAGTGTCTTTAAATTAAAATAATTAGATCAATGTGGATAAAACTCAAAAAACAATTAACATCTTGATTTGTTGGAACTTATGTTTGAAAGTTTTTCACAAGAAAAGTGTTTTTATTTTTTGTAGCGTGCAAGCACAAAGTTAGAAAACCCGGACTGATTTTGAAAGAGCTAAACACTAAATGGTTGAGTTTTAACCGTAAAAGTTTTCCACATTTACATGAAACTTGCTCTGACATGGACTTACACACCATTATAGCACAAAAATAAATAAAAATGATGAGTTAGAGTTAAACATTATTATTTAAACTACTATAAATAAAGGGTAAAAATATTAAACACTGATTTGAATAAAGAAATTTTTAATCTTCGTAACAAATCAAAAATATTTTCTACTTATTGGATATAAAAACATACATCACTTAATGTTAGTAATTAAAGATTTACATAAATCATACGATACGGGGAAAAGTAAGCTGCACGTTCTTAAGGGAATTAATCTTAATATTTCCGAAGGCGAGTTTGTTTCTATCATGGGGAGTTCCGGTTCTGGAAAATCTACACTTCTTAATATTATTGGGATCCTGGATGAAAAAGATTCGGGAACGTATGAACTGGACGGTGTTCCTATTGAACATTTATCTGAAGTGAAAGCTGCCGAATACCGAAGCCAGTTTTTGGGTTTCATTTTCCAGTCTTTTAACCTGATTGGGTATAAGACAGCGTTGGAAAATGTGGCACTTCCGTTATACTATCAAAACGTACCCAGAAAAGAACGTAATCAAAAAGCGATGGAATATCTTGAAAAAGTAGGACTTGCCCAATGGGCCAATCACCTTCCGAATGAGCTTTCGGGAGGGCAGAAACAAAGAGTTGCCATTGCAAGAGCATTGATCACCAATCCTAAAGTGGTTTTGGCGGATGAACCTACAGGAGCATTAGACTCTAAAACGACTCATGATATAATGAAGCTTCTTCAGCAGATTAATAATGAAGGAAAAACAATCATTGTCGTTACCCATGAACCGGATGTTGCAGCACAAACCAAAAGAAATGTTATATTAAAAGACGGGATCATTGAAAGTGATGAGTTTATCAAGCAGATTGTTTTATAATGTGAATGGGCAATGGTGAATTTTGCTTCACAAGTGAAATGAAAATATATACAAACACACAAAAATGAATTTGAAAAAGAATGTTTTTAAATCTCAATCACTATAAACTTGATGTATATAAATCAGCAAAAGAATTAAGATTAGAGTGTTATAAAATTTTATCTGAGCTTCCCGATAGTGAAAGATTTAATTTAACAAATCAGATACGTAGAGCTTCTACTTCGGTAGTTTTGAATATTACAGAAGGTTGTTCCAGAAAATCTGAAACCGAAAGAAAAAGGTATTTTGAAATAGCAAGAGGTTCAGTTATAGAATTGGATTCTTGTATGGATATAGTTGTAGAATGTGATTATGTAAAAAAAGAAAATTTAGAAAAAGCGGGAAGTTTAATAAAAACTTCATTTGTACTATTGAGTGGAATGTTGAAGAGTTAATAAGTGAAGAAATTGACAACGAAGTTAATTCACTATTGACCATTCACTTTAAATAAAATTAAAATTATGTTTGACCTTGATCGTTGGCAGGAAATATTCAGTTCTATCCGCAGCAATGTTTTGCGGACAGTGCTTTCTGGGTTTACGGTGGCTTTAGGATTGTTTATTTTTATTGTTCTTTTTGGTATTGGGAAAGGGCTTCAGAATGCATTTACCGAAGGCTTCGCCAGAGACGCTCAAAACCTGATCTCAATTGTGACAGGAAAAACAACTATTGCCTATAACGGACTTCAATCTGATCGTCAGGTGACAATGAATAATGATGATTACGATTTCTTAGTCAATGTGGATAAAGAAAAAGTAGGAAGCTCAACCCCAAGATATACCGCAAATTTATTAGTGAAATACGGTAAAGAAAGCGGAAATTACCAAATTAATGGAGCTCAGCCGGAAGAGCAGATCATCGAAAACCGAAAAATATTGGAAGGCAGGTATCTTACACCGACGGATTTGGAGAGAAAGCAAAATGTTGCCGTGATCGGAAGGATGGTTCAACGGGATTTAATTAAAAACGGAAGCCCGGTTGGAAAAGAATTAAACATCAATGGCACGATGTTCAAAGTTGTCGGAGTTTTTTCAGATGATGGAGGTGACTGGGATGAAAGACATATTACTGTTCCCATTACAACATTACAGCAGATGAAGAAAGGCTCGGATACGGTAAGTATAAACTACATCGCTTATAACGAAAATCTGACACCACAAGAGGCCATAAAGTATGGTGATGAACTTAAAAACAGGCTGAAATCCAGAAAAAATGTCTCCCCGGATGACGAAAATGGAGTGAGGGTCTGGAATAATGCACAAAATATGAATGACACCTTTATGTTTTTGGCTGTAATCACTGCTATTGTAACTTTTATTGGTCTTGGGACACTATTAGCAGGAATTATCGGGATCAGCAACATTATGGTGTATATCGTTAAAGAAAGAACCCAGGAAATTGGGGTAAGAAAAGCGATTGGAGCAAAACCGAAAAGCATTGTGGCTTTAATCGTCCAGGAAAGTGTCCTTATCACGGTAATTTCGGGATTTGTGGGAGTAGGACTTGGCGTTTTAGCGCTGAATTTAATTGGAGACAGCCTTGAAGAATTTTTCATCAAAGACCCTAATGTAGGTTGGGGAACCATCTTTGCTGCTTTTATTGCTTTGGTTCTATCCGGATTGATTGCGGGATTTGTCCCGGCATACAGAGCTTCAAAAATTAAACCTATAGAAGCCTTGAGAGTAGAATAAATTGATCATCATTTATAAATTATAAAATAAAGAAGTGAATATCATATTCAAAAAAGATACATGGCAGGAGATTTATTATTCGTTGAGAAATAATAAGCTTCGTACATTCCTGACAATGATTGGGGTGGGATGGGGAATGTTCTTATATGTAAGTTTGCTGGGTGCCGCTAAAGGAATGGAAAATGGTTTTGATAAATTGTTTTCCGGTTTTGCCACGAACTCTATTTTCCTTTGGGCACAGAATACATCCATTCCTTATGAAGGATTTCCTAAAGGAAGGCAAATGCATCTGCATCTATCCGATATGGAAATGCTGAAAAGAAAAATACCTGAAATAGATTATATCTCTCCACAGAACGCCAGAGGAAGCTTTACGGGTACCCCTGGAGAAGCCATGTCCAGAAATGGTAAAAACGGAACATATTCCCTGAGTGGAGATTATCCTGTAGGAAACAAAATTTCGGAAAAGAAACTGATTTTCGGACGATATATCAATGATGCGGATGTTTCAGGAAATAAAAATGTAGCCGTTATTGGGGAAGAAATATATAAGAATTTCTTTGATGCTAAAAAAAAGGAAAACCCATTAGGAAAATCGGTCAATATCAAAGGAATCTTCTTCAACGTTATCGGGGTTTTCAGAGTAAAAAAAGGAGGCGGATTTGAGAATGATCAAACTGTATTCATTCCGCTTTCCACCTATACTAAAATGTATAATGCGGGAGATCAGATCGACATGTTTGCGATTGTAAGTAAGCCGAATGCCAATGTAGATAATGTAGAAGAAAACGTAAAACTGTCTTTGAAATCTAAAAATAAGGTTTCACCGGAAGACACCAATGCTTTTGGAAGTTTTAACCTGGGTAAAGAATTTAAAAAATTAACTGGCTTTTTAACAGGAATGCAACTTCTGACCATCATTGTAGGAACCTTAACGATTCTTGCAGGAGTTATTGCCATTTCCAATATCCTTTTGATTACGGTAAAAGAAAGAACGAAGGAAATCGGGATCAGAAGGGCATTAGGTGCGAAGCCTGCGGAAGTGAGAAACCAGATTTTGCTGGAAAGTGTAGTGATCACACTCTCCTCCGGATTGCTCGGTTTTATCTCCGGGATCTTTGTCCTCATGGTCTTAAGTGCTCTTACCCAAAATCAGGATTCATTCCCATTCTATAATCCGACAGTAAATTATGGGAATGTTTTTGCGGCAATGGCGGTAATGGTAGTATTAGGATTGATTATCGGGATGATTCCTGCGCAAAGAGCAGTGAAAATACGACCAATTGAAGCATTAAGGACCGAATAACTAGAAAATACAACTTAACTTAAATAAAAAATAAACTAGATATATGAAAAAGAAATTCACTTGGAAAAAAGCCATTTATATCCTTTTAGGGCTTTTATTTGCAGTGGCATTATTCTCTGGAATTGGTTACCTCATTAAATCCAACTCTAAAGAGAGTGAAGCTTTCCTTACCCGTAAACCAACCATTCAGAATATGGATGATAAAGTGATGGCTACAGGAAAAATTATCCCGAAAGAAGAAATCGAAATAAAACCCAATATTGCAGGGATCATAGATAAGATTTTAGTAGATGAAGGAGATAAAGTGACGGCAGGACAGCTGATCGCAACAGTGAGGATCATCCCTAATATTGCTGATGTAAATAATGCACAGCAGGAAGTTCAGAATGCACAGCTTCAGATCAGTAATGCCAGAATGAATGTAGGAAATATGCAGAAGCAATTCGAGATGCAGCAAAAACTGTATACTCAAGGTGTAATTTCCAAACAGGAATATCTGAACTCTCAGCAACAGCTTTTCTCTCAGCAGCAATCTTTGAAAAATGCCAACCAGCAGTTGATGACAGCACAAAAAAGATTACAGATTGTAAAAACAGGTGCGACTCCTGAATTACAGGGATTGGCAACCACTCAGATCCGTTCTAAAGCTTCTGGAACAGTTCTTGAAGTACCAGTGAAAGTAGGGAGCCAGGTGATTGAAGCCAACTCTTTCAATGCCGGAACTACTATTTGCTCCATTGCTGATCTGAACTCTTTGATTTTCCAGGGAGAAATTGATGAAGCTCAGGCAGGAAAATTAAAGCAAGGAATGGATATGAATATCGTGATCGGAGCTTTACAGAACAAATCGTTCCCTGGGAAATTGACTATGATTGCTCCTAAAGGAAAAGACAACAACGGAACAATCAAATTTCCTGTAGAAGGTACTGTTTTCAACCCCAATAATGAATACATCAGAGCCGGGTTCTCTGCTAACGGGGAAATTGTTTTAAGCTCTAAGAAAAATGCTTTATTATTGGATGAATCTTTAGTTCAGTATGAAAAGAAAAACGGTAAGGATGTTCCTTTTGTTGAAGTAAAGCAGAAAGATGGAAAATTCAAAAAAGTATATGTAAAGCTTGGAGCGAGCGATGGTATCAATGTACAGATTCTTTCAGGATTGGATAAAAACTCTGATGTGAAAGTTTGGAATCCATCCGATAAGGATAAAGAAGAATTGAAAGAAAAGAAAAAGTAATAAACTAACACTATACATTCAAGTTTAAATCCCAAGGAGTTTTTCTTGGGATTTTTTATTTCTAACAAAGAGATAAAATAGAATTAACAAATATTAACTCTCTTGTAGGGTGATCTATTATAAGAAAATTTCTACTTTCGTCTCAATGTAAAGAATTATTTATGAAGACTCTATTAGGAATCCTGTTTCTTTTTTTAACAACGCTTATTGTAAGCTGTAACTCTCAAAAATCAACTGCTGAAAAAAACAAAGTAGTATATAAATCGGATGACTTAGTTATCATTAAGCTATCGGAGAATCTGTACCAGCATATTTCATTTCTGAATACAGATTCATTCGGAAGAGTGGAGTGCAATGGAATGATAGCGAAAGATGGAAATGAAACCGTGGTTTTTGATACCCCTTCTGATGATAAAAGTTCTGCGGATTTAATCGCCTGGATTAAAAATAATCTGCATGCTAAAATAAACGCCGTAGTTCCTACTCACTTTCATGGCGATTGCTTAGCAGGATTAAAAGAATTTAACAAGAATAATATTCCTTCTTACGCTAACAATAAAACTATTGAATTGGCCAAAGCAACCGGAGCCAATATTCCGAATCATGGCTTCGATAATAAATTGGCCTTGGATGTGGGCAGCCAAAAAATATATGTTACTTTTTTTGGTGAAGGCCATACAAAAGATAATGTTGTAGGATATTTTCCTAAAGAAAAAGCCATTTTCGGAGGTTGTTTGATCAAAGAAGTGGATGCAACAAAAGGGTATCTTGGTGATGCCAATGTTCAGGCTTGGTCTGCAACTGTTGAAAGAGTAAAAGCTCAATATCCTGATGTGAAAACCGTTATTCCCGGGCATGGAGCAATAGGCGGAACAGAACTGCTTGATTATACCATAAAGCTATTCAGGAATAACTAGGAGCAGGTGGAACAATATCCGGAAATAAATCCATTGAAATTGACGGATTTGTATCCCTTCGGCAGCTTTACTTCAACCTCATTGGGTAAGCATTCAATCTTGCCGCATTGAAGGCATCTGAAGTGGAAATGATTATGTTTATGAATTTTTTCAGAACAGTTCACACAAAAAGCGAAATAGAATTTTCCGTCATCGCTCAAAATTTTATGAACGATACCATCATCACAGAAACTGTTTAAAACACGGTAAATTGTAGCTCTGTCCACTGATTCTCCCAATTCTTTCTGCAGAATTTCCTGACTGACAGCTGATTTTGTATTCTTTAAAGAATCCAGGATCAGCTGTTTGGCTTTTGTATTTCTCTTGATCATATTGCAAATATAAAAAATATTAATGCGATAAAGTCGCATTAATGAAAAATATTTTTACCTTTGTTGAAATAACGAATTAACAATCTAGTCATGGAAAACAACTTTGAAGTAATTATATTGGGAGGAAGCTATGCAGGACTTTCAGCCGGAATGGCATTGGGAAGATCTTTAAGGAATGTTCTGATCATTGATAGCGGAAAACCATGCAATAGGCAGACTCCGCATTCTCACAATTTTCTGACGCATGACGGGAAAACGCCCAGTGAGATCAGTACCATAGCCAGAGCACAAGTTGAGAAATATAATACGGTAAAATTTCATGATGATACTGTAGTGAAAACGGCTAAAGCTTCGCAAGGTTTTAAAGTGGAGACTGCATCAGGAAAAAAGTTTAATGCTAAGAAACTTATTGTTGCAACAGGAGTGAAGGACATGCAACCGGATATTCCCGGGTTTGGTGAATGTTGGGGGATTTCTGTGTTACACTGTCCGTATTGCCATGGCTATGAAGTAAAAAATGAAACTACAGGAATTCTGGCCAATGGTGATATTGCCTACGAATTTTCAAAAATAATTTTGAACTGGACGAAGGATTTAACGTTGTTTACCAATGGAAAATCACCCCTTACTGATGAGCAGACGGGAAAGTTAGAGAAGAACCATATATCTATTAATGAAGATGAGATTAAAGAGTTACAACATGAAAACGGACAAATTCAAAATATTATTTTTAAAAACGGGAAAGAAATTTCTTTGAAAGCTTTATACGCTAAAATACCAGTGGAACAGAACCTGAATATTTCCGAAGATCTGGGTTGTGAATTAACAGAACACGGACTCTTAAAAATAGATGTCCATCAAAAGACAACGGTTCCCGGAGTTTTTGCCTGCGGGGACAGCACTACCATGATGCGGTCAGTTGCAAATGCGGTTGCACAAGGGAATCTGGCAGGAGCAATAGTCAATAAGGAACTTGTAGATGAAGAATTCAATTAAATAATAACTATTTCCTTGTAGTATTCTGCAAGGAATTTTTTATTTTAAATTGGTAATTTAAATTATTTATCGTAATATTGCGATATAAATTATTGTATACAATGGGGGCAACAAAAACTGACTTCTTTACAGAAGAACAAAATAAGTTGGCAACAATAGCAAAAGCTTTGGGACATCCTGCAAGGATTGCCATCATTGAATATTTGCTTAAAGTGAATGAATGTATTTGCGGAGATATTGTAAATGAATTGCCGCTCGCGCAGCCTACTGTTTCACAACACCTGAAAGAATTGAAGAATGCCGGTTTAATCAAAGGAAATATTGAAGGGAATTCTATTTGTTATTGCATTGATGAGAAGGCTTTTGAAATTGTAAATATCTTCTTTTCTGACGTTATCTCTAAGGTAAAGCAGCAAAAGTGCTGTTAAAAAAAATTTATTAAACTATATCGCAATATTGCATTATAACAATTTAAAATAAAAACATATGAAACTATCTGAAATCAAAAAAATTCTACCTGCACTGGAAAACGTGGAGTTTCAATTAGAAAACGGAACATTTGTTCCCGAGCATTTTCATGTCACTGAAATAGGGATTGTCACCAAAAACTTTATCGATTGTGGAGGAAACATCAGAAAGGAAGAAAAAGTAAACTTCCAGCTTTGGGATGCTAATGATTTTGAACATCGTCTAAAGCCGGGAAAATTATTGCATATCATTAATCTTTCCGAAGAAAAACTGGGAATAGGAGATTTTGAAATAGAAGTTGAATATCAGAATGAGACCATCGGAAAATATGATCTGGATTTTAACGGTAAAAACTTTGTATTGCAAAACCGGATGACAGCTTGTTTGGCAAATGAGGCTTGCGGTGTACCGCCACAAAAACAAAAGATAAGCCTGGCTGAGCTTTCCGGTAAACAGGAATCATGTTCACCTGGTTCTGGATGTTGTTAATATCTTTCTACTAACATTAATAATCTCTGGAATGAAGCAACAACTTTTGCATTGCATTGAGGAAATCCTCAAGCAAAAAATCAGTGAAGAAAGAAAGGATGTTTTACAGCCCTTAATAGATTTTATTCAGCAAAAAGTTCAGGCAAGAAAGCCGGTAAATCTGAACTTTATCTGTACTCACAATTCCCGTAGAAGCCATTTATCTCAGGTCTGGGCGCAAACGGCATCGGCTTATTATAAAATACCTGATGTCCAGTGCTATTCCGGCGGGACAGAGGTTACGTCATTGTTTCCTAAAGTGGCTGCGACTTTAGAAGCACAGGGATTTCTTGTCTTAAAAATTTCAGATACGGATAATCCGGTCTATGCTATTAAATATAATGAAGATTCTTTTCCGATTATTGGCTTTTCTAAAAAATATGATCATCCCTTTAATCCGGAAACAGACTTCGCTGCTATTATGACTTGTTCACAGGCAGATGATGGATGCCCTTTTATTGCAGGAGCTGAGAAACGTATACCGGTAACTTTTGAAGACCCTAAAGTTTCAGATAATACTTCCCAACAAACTCAGGTTTATAAAGAAAGAAGTTTGCAGATAGCAGTAGAAATGTTTTATGTTTTCTCACAAATAAAAAAACAGGCATGGAGATAAGATCAATTAGTAAAGAACATTTTCCGGAAATCATAACTATCTATCAACAAGGGATTGATACGGGGAACGCAACATTTGAAACAACTGTACCCGCATGGGAGGCCTGGAACGAACAGAAACTCCCTTACTGCAGGCTTATGGCTGTTGATAATAATACGATTTTAGGATGGGCTGCTCTCTCTAAAGTAAGCAGCCGCTGTGTGTATGAAGGAGTTGCAGAAGTAAGTGTATATGTTTCACAAGATCATAGAGGGAAAGGAGTTGGAGAATTTTTAATGAAAAATTTAATAGAAGAAAGTGAAACCCAGGGAATATGGACTCTGCAATCAGGAATGTTTCCTGAAAATGAAGGAACTATATCTTTACATAAAAAGATGGGCTTCAGAGTAATAGGTTTCCGTGAAAAGATAGGGAAACTGGAAGGAGTGTGGAGAGATAATATTCTCATGGAAAGAAGAAGTAAAAAAGTTGGAGTAGAATAAATAAATTTTAAATGCAAACCAGATTGAATTTTCTTGACCGTTTCCTTACCCTGTGGATTTTTCTTGCGATGATTGCCGGAATAGGACTCGGATATTTATTTCCCGAAATTCCGAAAATTATTAATGGTCTTTCAGTTGGAACCACCAATATTCCCATTGCTGTTGGACTGATTGTAATGATGTATCCTCCCTTGGCAAAAGTGGATTACAGCTTATTATTGAATGCATTTAATGATATAAAGGTATTATCTGTTTCTCTTTTGCTGAATTGGATCGTAGGACCTGTATTAATGTTTGTTTTGGCTGTGATTTTTTTGAGAGATGATCCGGAGTATATGATAGGCTTGATTCTGATAGGCCTGGCAAGATGTATCGCAATGGTTATAGTATGGAATGACCTTGCAAAAGGAAACAGAGAATATGCGGCTTTACTTGTTGCCTTAAACAGCATTTTTCAGGTGGTGACTTATGGCTTCTTTGCATGGCTTTTTATCAATGTTTTTCCTGAAAAACTGGGTTTAGGAGATTTTAACATATCTGTACCTGTGGGCGAAGTGGTTCAAAGTGTAATGATCTATCTTGGGATCCCTTTTCTTTTAGGTTTTTCAATTCGCTATCTGCTTTTGAAGATAAAAGGAAAAGAATGGTATGGAAGAAAATTTATTCCAGTGATTTCACCCATGACTTTATATGCATTATTATTCACGATCATTTTAATATTCAGCCTGAAAGGAGACACCATTCTGGAATTGCCTATGAATGTTTTGAAAGTTGCTGTACCCTTGATTATTTATTTCACATTGATGTTTTTCATCAGCTTCTTTTTGAGCAAATGGATGAAGATTCCTTATGATAAAAATGTTTCCATCGCTTTCACAGCTGCCGGGAATAATTTTGAACTGGCCATTGCAGTTTCTATTGCAGTATTCGGGATACATTCATCCCAAGCTTTTGTGGGAGTGATCGGTCCATTAGTAGAGGTACCCGTATTAATTTTATTAGTAAGGGCGAGTTTATATCTTAAACAGAAATATCAGAAAAAGGAGTCGTAAGAATCGATTGCAAAAAAATGTAAAATAGATGAACGGAAATCATTATTCGTTATACTAAAATCTAGAGGGAAATTCCGTACATTTGGGGTGGAAAATCTTTAAAATTATATTAGATGGACATTATTTTCGACCTTATTGAAAAAGAAAGACAAAGACAATCCCATGGTTTAGAGCTGATTGCATCAGAAAACTTTGTTTCTGACAACGTTATGAAAGCAATGGGAAGCGTATTGACAAATAAATATGCAGAAGGATACCCTGGAAAAAGATATTACGGAGGGTGTGAAGTAGTAGATGAGGTTGAAACTTTAGCCATCAACAGAGCAAAAGAACTTTTCGGTGTAGAGTATGCCAATGTACAGCCGCATTCAGGTTCTCAGGCGAATGCTGCAATTTATCTTGCGGTTTTAAAGCCGGGGGATAAAATCATGGGAATGGACCTTTCTATGGGAGGGCACCTTACTCACGGTTCTGCAGTTAACTTCTCAGGGATCCAGTATAACGTAGTTTCTTACGGAGTACAGCAGGAAACCGGTTTGATCGATTATGATCAGATGAGAGAAGTTGCTTTAAGAGAAAGACCGAAAATGATCATTGCAGGATTCTCTGCGTATTCAAGAGATTTAGAATATGCCAAATTCAGAGAAGTTGCGGATGAAGTAGGAGCAACGCTTTGGGCAGATATTGCTCACCCTGCAGGTTTGGTTGCCAAAGGATTATTGAATTCACCATTTGATCACTGTCACGTAGTAACTACTACTACTCACAAGACATTAAGAGGTCCAAGAGGAGGAATGATCCTGATGGGTAAAGATTTTGAAAACACATACGGTCATAAGACACCAAAAGGAGAGATCAAAATGATGAGCCAGGTGTTGGACGGAGCTGTGTTCCCGGGAATTCAGGGAGGACCACTTGAACATGTTATCGCGGCTAAAGCAGTTGCTTTCGGAGAAGCTTTAGATACTCAGTTCGAAACGTATGCTAAACAGGTTCGTTCAAATGCACAGGCATTGTCAAAAGCGATGATCAGCAGAGGATTTGATATCGTAAGCGGAGGAACAGACAATCACTTAATGTTAGTAGACCTTAGAAATAAAGGAGTGAACGGAAAAGAAACTGAAAAAGCTTTGGTTCTTGCTGATATTACATGTAATAAAAATATGGTTCCTTTCGATGATAAATCTCCATTTACCACTTCAGGAATCAGACTGGGAACTGCTGCTATCACTACAAGAGGATTGAAAGAGCAGGATATGGAAACTATTGCTGAATTGATCTCTGAAGTAGTAGATAACCTAAAGAGCGAAGAAGTAATTGCTTCTGTAAGAAAAAGAGTAAATGAACTAATGGAAGGTAAAGCATTATTCAATTATTAATACTTTACCGAAATTAATATAATAAGAATGGGCATCTGCTCATTCTTTTTTTATAGTTATGGAGAAAAAATCTTTCACCTTCGAAGAAATTAAACAAAAACTGGTCAACTATTGCGTTTACCAGGACCGTTGCCACGCAGAAATAGAGCAAAAGATGAAAGAATTTCTGCTGATTCCGGAAGCTAAAGAAGAGATTTTTTTATACCTCATACAGGAAAACTACCTGAATGAGGAAAGATTTACCAGAAGTTATATAAGAGGTAAATTTTATATCAAACACTGGGGCCGGAACAAAATCCGTATTAACCTAAAGCAGAAACAAATTTCTGAAAAACTGATCGAGAAATGTTTTGATGAAATTGATGAAGCCGACTACGAGAAAACCCTGAAAAAAATCTTTGAAGATTATTACTCTAAACAAAAAGGATTAAAGGAATATCAAAAGAAATCCAAGACCATAAAATATTTAATAAGCAAAGGGTTTGAGTATGATTTCATCATGGAAATTATTCAAAATTAATATCTGAATTAACATAAATGTAATTTTGGTAGTAGCTTTTTTATTGAAAAAAGAATAATTTTGCCAAAAAAATTAAAACATTTATGAAACAAAAATTATCGGTTTTTGGGAAAACGTCTCTGATGTTTTTCATGACTCTGTTTTCTATATGGAGTTGGGGACAAACTATTACAATTAACTTGACATCCGCAGGAGGATCAACAAATCTTGGCAGTAATAACTATAACTCTGGTGCAGAAAGAACGTGGACACAAGACAATGTTTCTTTTGGTGGGAAAGCCATAACTGCGGCAACTGCTCCAAATGCAGGAGCAATACAAGCTCAGGCAAGTAATGGAGTTATATACAATACAATAGCATTACCTGGGAAAATTAAGACCATTCAGGTGAATCAAAATGCTTCAACGGCCTTTACATTATATGGAGGAACTACCAGATTGGTAAATTCTGCTACTGCTAATTACACGGTAACGGGCGGTACATCGGCAGGTTCTGTAACAGGGACAACCTGGACTTCAGCAGATTTGTCAGCAAATAACTATACCTTTTTTGCTTTAAAAAAAGGTACCAATGCGGCATATATTACTTCCATTGTTATTACTTATGAAGTGGCATCTGCTCCTAGTTTATCTGCTACAGGTACATTTTCTCCGTTCTCATATGTTGAAGGAAATGGACCATCCGCAAGTCAGTCAATTCAGGCTTCCGGGAGCAATTTAGATGGTACAGATGTAACCGTAGCTGCACCAACTAACTATGAAGTATCCCTTACCAATGGGAATGATTTTGCTGATACAAAGATAATTCCATACTCAGGAGGTGCATTTACAGGTCAGAATGTATACCTTCGTTTAAAGAGTGGACTAGCTGTAAACAGTTACTCAGGGAATTTAACCATTTCCGGAGGAGGAGCCTCGTCTAATGCAAGTGTTGCGGCAAGTGGTAACATAACAGCAGCACCGCCTGCCAACGATTTATGTTCGGCTTCTACTGTTTTAAATGCAGGACAAACTACCAATGGTACTATGGTTAACGCCACTGCTACTTCAGGTTTAAGTTATGCGGCAACTAAAAGAGATGTTTGGTATAAGTTCACTCCTGCCAACACGGGAGATCATATTATAACGGCTAACTTTGCAAGTGGTCCTGATTTGGATCTTGATATTTTCACATCAACTTGTCCAACTTCAGGAACTGCACAGTTTACAGCACATACATCAGGTGTGACTTCTGAAGTTCTTACTGCAAGTTTAACAGCAAATACAGATTATTATATCAGAGTGATTGATTTCAATAATGATGCATCAGCTTTTGATATTACAGTTCAGGCTCCACAACCTTGTACTTCGCCAAATGTTGCCAGCAACCTGGCTCTTACTCCTACAAGTAACAGTATCAGCGGGAATTTTACAGACGCTTCTGCTTCAGGATATATGGTAGTGGTGAGCCAAAACGCTACTTTATCGGCTTCACCTGTTAATGGAATAACTTATAATGTAGGTGATAGTTTCGGAGGAGGGACTGTTGTGAAATATTCTTCAGGAACAACATTTACAGCCAATACTTTGAATCAGAATACAAACTATTATGTATATGTATTCTCTTATAACAATCAGTGTCTGGGAGCACCTTATTATAGTGCTACATCTGTATCGGGAAGTGCAACAACTTTGGCAGCGCCTTGCATGAGTGAAAACTTTTCATCAAATACACAACCATCCGGTTGGGTAAATTCAGGAACAGGGATTACTTACACTTCCGGATACGCCGATATGTCCGTAAATAATGGTTCCATAACCACATCTTCGCTGGCTTATCCTGCACAGCTGACTTTTGATCTGGCAAGAACAACCAACACTACAGCAAAAACACTTTATATAGAAGTTTCAACAACAAGCCAGAGTACAGGGTTTGTTATAGTAAAGACGTATGACCATTCTAATACAACATCTGGAGGAAGTACAGCTTGTACAGTTGATTTATCTGCATATTCTTCAAACCCTACTGTGTATATAAGATTCAGAAAAGAATCTGGTACTACTTCACCTTGGAGAATAGATAATGTGCAAACCTTATGTTCGGCGGTTTGGAATGGTTCCACATGGACAAGTACTCCGAATGCTAATACGGATGCAATTATTACAGGAAATTATTCAACCACTACCAATCCTTCTTTCACAGCTAAAAATATTGTTATTAAAAATGGAGGAGTTTTAGAGGTTACTTCCGGTAATACTGTTAATGGTGTAGATATTACTGTAGAGCATGGAGGGAACTTCATTCAAAGAGATGGTTCTACCGTAAACTATACAGGAACTTTTAAAACTTTGAAAAACGGATTAAGTGATATCAATAAATATGCTTTCTGGTCATCAGCTGTTGCAAACCAAGATTTGACTGCAATTTATGGTGTTGGAAATACTCCGGCATTTATTACACAGTATAATACCGCTACAGATTATTTTGTTAATGCAACTTCTACAATATCAAGTGTAGGTACCGGATACTCTATTAAAACACCGGTTGCCAATGCTTCACTTACCTTTACAGGAGTTCCAAACAATGGAACATATACGAAAACACTTTCTACAGCAGGTAATGGGTTCAATCTTATTGGAAATCCGTACCCTTCGAACCTAGATCTAAATGCTTTCTATAATGCAAACTCCACAAGAATATCCAATACATTCTATTTTTGGGATAATACAAGTAATTCAGTAACCACACAAGGAGGTGCAACCACTGTTAACATCGGGTATGCAACTTACAATCCTGCGACACAGGTTTGGGTTTCGGCACCTAATATTACCAATATACCTACGGATAATGTTGCTGCTATCGGACAAGGTTTCATCGTAAAAGCTACGAATGCAGCGGATACCTCTTTAAGCTTTACCAATAATATGCGAGTAGGTATAAGTGGAGTATTCTTTAATAAAACAACCACTACAGACGAAGGTAAATTTTGGTTGAGATTAAATTCATCATATAATACAAGCAATACTCTTGCGGTAGCTTATCTTGCTCAGGCTTCTGATGCATATGATAAGTATGACTCTCAAGCAATGGCTACAGGTTCGGATGCTTTCTATACATTGGCAGATGCTCAAAAACTGGTTATTCAGGGAAAAGGTGGTTTTGATATTAATGATATCGTACCTGTAGGAACTAAACATTTTGAAACCGGTAATTTTGTTATTTCCTTAGTAAAAAAAGAAGGAATATTTGATAATGGACAGCCTATTTACATTCATGATAAAGTATTAGGAACTTATACCAATCTACAAAACGGAAACTATACTTTTTCAGCTAATGCAGGGGAACTTACAACAAGATTTGAAATTGTATATAAAGACATGAATGTACTTGCTGCTAATGAAATTAAAAATGAAGCTTTTGAAGTGTATAAAGACGGAGAGGATTTCGTAGTAAGAAATAATAAGAATATTGACAGCATTGAATTATTTGATGCTTCAGGAAGAAAGATCAGTGAGGCCGTTGGTCATACAAAAGAGATTCGTTTTAAACTGATTACAAAAGGATTATATATTTTAAAAGCAGTCTCAGCAGGAAAAGAATACACTAAAAAGTTAATTAAATAAAAAAACATACATGAAAAAAATAGTTATCGCAAGTTTAATCATCCTTTCAAGCAGTATTTTTGCACAGGAATCTTCAGATGATAATCAGTTTGTTTATCAGGAGTCTTCCACAAAGAATACTGAAGAGGATGTTTATCCAGGAAATCCCGGAGATCCGGAGCCCGCACCAATAGATCAGTATATTCCTGCTCTTGTAATAATGGCAGTAGGAATTATAGTTTATGCAAAAAGAAAGAAAATAGCATAGCATAACAATATAGTATATAGATTTTTAACTCCTAAGGCTTGCTTTAGGAGTTTTTATTATAAAGAGAGGTACTTCGGAATTTTTTGTTTTTATAATGATTTTTGATCTTGGAAAATCTTGAATTCTATTGCTTTAAAAGAAAGAATTGAAGGAATATCAGAAGAAATCCGGGACTATATAATATTTGATGAACAAAGGTTTTGAATATGAGAAAATAAATGATACTTTTGGATAACATAAGTGATGTAAATAATAAAGGAAGGGATTGGAAAAACAAAAAATAAGGCTTTCACCTCTATTATATAGAGATAATGAGTTAAAGTATATGCATAATACATTTAATACAATTGAGTATCATAAAAATGAGCCTGAAATAATAAAAGTATCTTAAGATTGTTTAGGGAAAATTCTTATTGTCCCTCTTCTATAACACCCGCCCGTACTCTTCTTAACTGATGAAAAAAAATGTTCTCATTATATAAGATTAAAAAGTTGAGTACCCCTGAGAATTATTAAATAGAAAAATTTCGAGAAATAATATAGAAACCGAGTATTTATGAATATCTATGCATCGTAATAGTATATAAATATTGATGATTTCTTTGAAACCAATATTTCTGGTATAATTTTTGACAATGGTTTGTGCTTGCCTTCAGGTACGAATCTTACAGATGAATGCAAAGAAAGAATTTTAAAAATTCTAAACTCGGTGAACTAATTTGTTATTTAATTTAAAGTTTGATGAATTTTTATTTTAATTTTGCATGGTGATTTAAAAAAATGGGTTTGATAGATATAAACATAAATATAGACAATGTACAATTCTCTTAGGAAAAGAATATTTGGAGGGGATAATATTGTCAATCTCTCTGAAGTAAGATACCTTCCGAGATGGATAATCTTGGTAATAGATATTATTATTCTCGTAATATCTTTATTTCTTTCTACTTATATTATAGAGAAAATTACTAAACAGGAATTTATTTATCACGAAGATAAAAGTGTTGTTTTTGCCTTTATCATTCTGATAAATACAGTGTTTATGTATATTTTCAAAACGTATGCAGGGATTATAAGGCATTCAACATTTATAGATTTATTTAAACTGCTGGTTTGTTGTTTCTGTACAATGATTGTTGTAGGAACTATAAACATTACTTACTTCTGGATTACAGGGGGTAAATTCATACTTACGCCTTATTTAATCCTTTATTTTATCATCTCCTTTATGGGGCTTTTCATTTTCAGATTATATGTAAAGGAATTCTTTCATATAGTAAGAGAATATAGAAGAAGTGCCTTAAAAAAGAGAATCCTGGTATTAGGAATTGATGAGCAATCTATAGCCATCGCCAGAGCTGTTTTGGATAATCCAAGCCTTCCTTATCAGGTAGTAGGTTTTCTTACCCAAAGAACAGACTCCAAAAGAGCTTCGTTACTAGGTAAACCTATTTATGAAAAGAGGAAGATTGAGGAAGCTACGAAGGAAGATCTCATGATAGACGGGATAATTATTATCAAAGAAATGATGTCTAGAGATGAAATGAACTCGTGGGTGAATTTATTTTTAGAAAAAGATCTCCATATATTCAAAGCGCCATCCGTACAAAAAGTAAGAGGCAATGATCTGGGAGGATCTATCCGAAACTTACAGATTGAAGATTTGTTAAATAGAAGGCCGATTAAGATCGAAAATGAAGATGTTAAAAAAAGACATTTCAATAAAGCAGTACTGGTTACCGGTGGTGCTGGATCAATAGGTAGTGAAATTGTACGACAGGTGGCTCAATTTGATCCATCATTAATAGTTGTTTTAGATCAGGCTGAAACGCCATTGTATGATATTGAACTTGAAATGAAGGATAAATTTCCGCATATCAAATTCAAATTTGTTTTGGCTGATGTTTCAAACAGACATAGGATAGAACCACTGTTTCAGACCTACAACTTTTCAATGGTTTATCATGCCGCTGCATACAAACATGTTCCTTTAATAGAAGAAAATCCTCAAGAAGCTATTTTGGTAAATGTTTTGGGATCAAAAAATATTGCTACATTATCCAGCAAATATAAAGTTAACAGATTTGTAATGATTTCTACAGATAAAGCGGTGAATCCAACGAATGTAATGGGAGCCTCCAAGCGTGCAGCAGAATTATTTGTTCAGTCATTACAAAATGTTGAAGGAAACACTACCAAATTCATTACTACGAGATTCGGAAACGTTTTAGGATCAAATGGTTCTGTAATCCCCCATTTTAAGAGACAAATTGAAGCAGGAGGACCTGTAACCATCACCCATCCTGAAATTGTAAGGTATTTTATGACCATTCCCGAAGCTTGTGAATTGGTATTACAGGCCGGAACAATGGGGCAGGGCGGTGAGATTTTTGTTTTTGATATGGGAGAACCCGTTAAAATATTAAATCTGGCTAAAAGAATGATAAAATTATCAGGATTCGAACCTAATATAGATATTAAAATCATATATACAGGTTTAAGGCCAGGCGAGAAATTATATGAGGAATTATTGAGTGATAATGCCAAAACACTTCCTACTCATAATGAAAAGATTATGATTTCCAAAGATCCTTCAATGGAGTTTGAAGAAGTAGATTTTCTGTGTAAACAAATTATCACTTCTGCTGTAAAAAAGGATAAATTGCAGGTAGTGAAAATACTAAAAACAATTGTTCCTGAATTCATTAGTAATAACTCGGAATTTGAGATTTTAGATAAATATCCCGAAGAAAATATTGATGAAAAAAAATACAAATAACATATTTGGTAAGTGTATTGTCCAAAAAAATAATAATATCCTATTTTTGTAAAAATTATCTAGAATGAATTTTAAATATTTTGTTTATGCTGCTTTAAGCTTGATATTCTTTTCTTGTGCAACTCCAAAACAAGAGATTAATTATATGAAGAATATTGAAAGTATTGCACTCGAAAATTCTGCTAAAAACAGCAGAAATACATTACAACCTGGTGATCAGCTAATCATTACCGTATCAGCAAAAGATATGGATGTGGTTGCTCCTTTCAATCAAAATTACTCATCTGCTACAACTATTACCCAATATACACTTCCTAGCTCTAATAATCAGCCTCAGGCTATTCCCGTAACAGGACCTACTTATACAATAGATTCTAATGGGAATATTTCTTTTCCTGTGTTGGGAAATATCAGTACTACCGATTTAAATTCAGAAGACTTAAGAGAAAAGCTTACAGGCCTTTTAACGACTTATATTAAAAACCCTGTGGTTAGTGTTAAACTTATTAATTTCAAAGTAACGGTTTTAGGGGAAGTCAATAAGCCGGGAACATATCTGGTTCCGGATGGTGGTAATGCTACCATTATGACGGCTTTAGGTTTTGCAGGAGATGCTACTATTTATGGGCATAAAGATAAGGTGATTGTGGTTCGTAATACAGACGGAAAAATAGAACATCAGACTTTAGATCTTACCTCTGCAGATTTTATCAACTCACCTTATTATTATTTAAAGCAAAATGATCAGATCATTGTTCCTTCAAATAAGACAAGAGAAAGAGCATCCCGTTTAAATCCTAACGCAGGAATCTATATTTCTGTAGCATCAGTAGCCATTGCCCTAATAACCCTTATTTTCAGAAATAATTAACACATAATATGGAAAACGATACATCAAGTCAATTACAAGATGAAGAAAAAATTGCTCTAAGGGATTTACTTAAACCATATATTCTGAGATGGTATTGGTTGATTTTGGGAGCTGTAGTGGCAGTAATTATTGCATGGTTTTTTCTTCGTTATTCCATTCCTGTTTATAATACACAGTCTACCATACTCATAAAAGAAGTTAAGAAGTCTACTTCCTCACAACCGGATATGTCTGTTATTTCAGAAATCAGCGGATTGGGAAGTATGTCTACCAATTCGGTGGATAATGAGATTGAGATATTCAAATCCAGAAAACTTATGCTTTCTGTGGTGAGAGAGTTGGGAATTGAAACTTCTATTTTCAGGGAAGGGAATATCAAGGATTCGGAATTATATAAAGAAACTTCACCTTTTATTGTTCGCGTAATCAATGAAAATAAGAAGGCGGCATTTCCTCAAGAGCCTGTTCAGGTACAACTTCATGGCAATGAAATTACCTTAAGTTCAGAATTTTTGCCTAAAAAAATAATCACAAGTTTCGGGAAAACCATTTCGTTGCCTTTTGGGACCTATCTTATTCAAAAGAATCCCCAATATAATTTCAAGAAGGAAAGTGACGGAAATTATAAAATGCAGTTTATGAGTGGTATGAGCCGCACATTGGGACTGCTTTCTCAGTTGAGCGTCAAGTTGGTGGATGATGATGCGACAGTGATATTGTTAGGTATGAACCATTCTGTTCCTGAAAAAGCAGAGGATGTTTTAAAACGTCTGGCAATAGATTATAACAGAGATGCAAGTCTCGATAAAAATTCAGAAGCACAGAAAACAGCAGATTTCATTGAAGACAGGATCCGAATTATCGCCCGTGAATTGGGTGAGGTTGAAAATCAGAAGGAAAATTTTAAAGTTGAAAATAAGATTGCAGATATAGCATCCGAAGCCGAAATAAGTTTACAAAGTATTTCCCATGGCAAACAGGAACAACTTGAGAATGAAAGTCAATTGGAATTGGTGAATAGTTTATTAGGATATATGAATAATCAAAATTCATATCAGGTGCTACCTTTAAACGTAGGACTTACAAATCCTGATACTTCAAGTAATATTGCATTGTTTAATCAACTCGTGATAGAGAGAAACCGATTATTGGAGAACTCAACTCCTGCAAACCCCGTAGTTCAGGATGTAACGAAGCAGATAAACAGTATGAGAAGCTCTATTGTTTCGAGTCTACAAAAAACCCTTTCAGGGCTGCAAATCAAAAGGAATAACCTTCTTAACGAACAAAATAAAGTAGCAGGCCGCATTTCTAAAATACCATTGCAGGAGAAACTTTTCAGAAGCATCGAAAGACAGCAAAATATTAAAGAACAATTGTATCTTCTCCTTTTACAGAAAAGGGAAGAAGCTGCGATTTCTCTTGCAATTGCTGCTCCGAAAGCAAGGGTTGTGGATGATCCATTAACTTCAGGTATACCTGTTTCTCCGAAAAGACAAATCATTTATTTGGCGGCACTTCTTGTCGGATTGTTGATACCATTAGGAATTATTTATTTGATAGAATTATTCAATAATAGAATAAAGTCCAAAAAAGATCTAGAAAAGCTGCTTCAAGGAGGAACGGTGATCGGGGAACTTCCAAGAATCGGAAATGATCAACCGGATATTGTACAAGTAAATGATCTTAGCCCAATGGCTGAAGCATTTCGTATTTTGATTACCAATATGAATTTTATGCTTCCTAAAAATAAGAAGGGGCATGTAGTTTTTGTTACTTCAAGTGTGAAAGGGGAAGGAAAAACATTTACTTCAGTGAATTTGGCTTTAACATTGGCTACACCAAGGAAAAAAGTAATCATTATTGGTTCTGATATCCGAAATCCGCAGCTTCAGAGATACAATGAAAGTAGAAAGGGATTGAAAGGGATTACAGAATATATGTATGATCAGGAAATAAAGGCTGATGAAATTATCCATAGATCAACATTCAATCCACATTGTGATGTTATTTACTCAGGATCCATAGCACCAAATCCAACGGATCTTCTTAGTAATGGAAGATACCAGGAGTTGGTAGAATCACTTAAAGACCGTTACGATTATATTGTTCTGGATACCGCTCCACTGATGCTGGTAACAGATTCTTTCTTAATAGTAGATACAGCGGATGTCGTTGTATATGTAGTACGATCAGAATATACGCCTAAAGATCTTATAGACTTTGCCAATAAGCAGATCTATGAAGGAAAAATTAAAAATGTAGGCTTTGTTTTGAATGATGTAAGTAATACAGAAGGAGGATACGGATATAATTATGGATATGGATACGGATACTCAGCTAAAGAGAAACAAAGCTGGTGGAAGAAAATATTTAGATTCTAAAAATAAATCATATGCCCGATATTTTGCCAAAACTTACAGAGTGGAATTTATCGGATAGGTGAAATAGTAAATTTATAAAAAAGTAAAAAATATTACTTCTTTATAAATTTACTGCTTCGCATAAATAAAAAAAAATGAACACAAATCATAAAATTGCAGTTGTTGGCTTAGGATATGTTGGCCTGCCTTTGGCAAGATTATTTGCCACAAAATATCCTGTGGTAGGCTTCGATATTAATCAGAAAAGAATTGATGAACTGAACGACGGTCACGATGATACTTTGGAAGTAGAAGACGACATTCTGCAATCTGTTTTGATGAAAGAAAATCCGTATTCAAATACAAATAACGGATTGTTCTGCTCTTATAGTCTTGATGATATTAAAGAGGCGAACATCTATGTTATAACAGTTCCTACACCGGTAGATAAACATAACCATCCTGATTTAACGCCCTTATACAAATCAAGCGAAACTGTCGGAAAAGTTCTTAAAAAAAATGATATCGTTATTTATGAATCCACAGTTTATCCAGGAGTTACAGAAGAAGAATGCGTTCCTGTTTTGGAAAAAATTTCAGGATTAAAGTTTAATGAAGACTTCTATGTAGGGTATTCTCCTGAACGTATTAATCCAGGAGACAAAGAACATACTGTAGATAAAATATTAAAAGTTACTTCAGGCTCTACACCGGAGATCGGAAAAATTGTAGACGGTTTGTATAAGTCTGTTATTACGGCAGGAACCCACTTGGCTCCATCCATAAAGGTTGCAGAAGCTTCAAAAGTGATCGAAAACTCACAGAGAGATATTAATATTGCTTTTATTAATGAATTGGCAAAGATTTTTTCCTTAATGGATATTGATACTCACGATGTTTTGGAAGCTGCAGGTACAAAATGGAATTTTTTAAAATTCAAGCCGGGTTTGGTAGGAGGACACTGTATTGGAGTGGACCCATTTTATTTGGCTCAGAAAGCACAGGAAATTGGATATTATTCTGAACTGATTTTAGCAGCAAGAAGGCTTAACGACTCAATGGGTTCATTTGTAGCATCTCAGGTGGTTAAATTACTGATCAAAAATGATATCAAAGTAAAAGGTGCTAAAATTTTGAATTTAGGAATTACATTTAAAGAAAACTGTCCGGATATAAGGAATTCAAAGGCAATTGATGTTATTACAAATCTTCAGGATTATGGTGCTGAAGTGACGATATTTGATCCATGGGCCAATACAAAAGAAGTAAGTGATGAGTATGGAATGACTTGCTATTCTAATGTATCAGAAATCTCTCATAAGTTTGATGGAATTATTTTAACCGTTGCTCATGATGAATTTCTTAACCTTGATTTAAATGATTTCCTTCATGATAAGGGTGTGATTTATGATGTGAAAGGAGTCTTTTCAAAAGAAGACGTGGATAAAAGACTATAATTAAATTTTATTAATATAATTCCTGTAGAAATCGTGGTATATTTGCAGGTTAAGCATAATTAAATAAAGATGGTAGAACATGATGTAAGACCTTGGGGAGAATACTGGGTTTTGGAAGATGCTGAAACTCATAAAGTTAAAAGAATCTTGGTTAATCCGGGAGGAAGGCTTTCTCTGCAGTATCATCATCACAGAGCTGAAGTATGGACTATAGTTTCGGGTGTTGGTACCATTACAATTAATGACGAAATCAAAGACTATACTGCAGGAAATGTAGCACAGATTCCTTTAGGAGCACATCATCGCATTGAGAACAGGACTGCTGAACCTGTTGTTTTTATAGAAGTGCAATATGGAACTTACTTTGGTGAGGACGATATTGTAAGAGTTGAAGATGATTACAATAGAGCATGAAAATATACAACGTAATTTTATCGGGTGGTGTAGGAAGCAGGCTTTGGCCTCTTTCCCGTAAACAGCATCCTAAACAGTTTCTTAAATTATTTTCTGGGAAAGCATTATTTGAATTAACGGCAGAACGTAACCAGAAAGTGGTGGATCAAATTATGGTTGTAGGGAATACAGATCATATTGAATGGAGTAAACAGCTTCTAAGTGATGTTACACTCCCAAAAACTTTTATTACAGAAACAGCTGCTCGAAATACAGCTGCAGCTATTGCTTTTGCTGCTTTAGCAGTTGATCCTGATGATATATTGATTATTACGCCATCTGATCACCTGATTCAGAATCAGGATGCTTATGAAAAAGCAATTAAAGAAGCAGTTGAATTAGCGAAAAAAGATTTTCTTGTCACTTTCGGGGTAGTGCCTTCAAAACCTGAAACAGGATATGGCTATATTGAATATGAAGGCAAAGATGTGCTTTCATTTAGAGAAAAGCCAAATACAGAAACTGCTCAGGAATTTTTAGAAAGAGGAACTTTCCTTTGGAATTCAGGAATGTTTTGTTTTAAAGCAGGAGTACTTTTAGATGAGTTAAAGAATTATCAGCCTGAAGTACTGGATAAATGCAGTGAGGCTTGGCAAGCATCCGAAAATCAGTGTTTAGATATTGATGCTTCGCTCCAGATTCCTTCCATAAGTATTGATTATGCGGTGATGGAAAGATCAAAAAAAATAAAAGTTGTTCCAGCTCATTTCAGATGGAATGATTTAGGATCTTTTGAATCTTTGTATGATTATTTACGTTCAACAGGGCATCCTGTAGATGAAAATGGAAATATGGTTATTGGAACAGAAATCTTTACAGCTTTTGTAGGATTGAAGGATTCTATTTTGGTGTACACTCCTGATGCATTGTTGATTCTTCATAAAGAAAAATCACAAGATGTAAAAAAAGTATATAACCAGCTTGAAAAATATAAATCTAGTTTAAGATAATTTAATCAATAAGAAATGATTTCAAAAAAGTCACTCATATATATAGCCGGACATCGAGGTATGGTAGGCTCTGCAATCTGGAGACAGTTATCAGAACAAGGATATACTAATTTGGTTGGTTTATCCAGTGCTGAGCTAGATCTTAAAGATCAGAAAGCTGTGGCAGAGTTTTTTGAAACTAAAAAACCTGATGTTGTAATAGATGCAGCGGCGAGAGTGGGAGGTATTTTAGCTAACAATACGTTTCCCTATCAGTTTCTAATGGAAAATATGCAGATTCAGAATAATCTGATTGATGCTGCATTGAAAAATGATGTTGAAAAATTTATTTTTCTGGGATCATCATGTATTTATCCAAAATTGGCTCCACAACCATTAAAAGAAGAATACCTGTTGACAGATTCCTTAGAACCTACCAACGAATGGTATGCTGTTGCTAAAATTACAGGAATTAAAACTTGTGAAGCAATCAGAAAGCAGTTTGGTAAAGATTATGTTTCTTTAATGCCTACCAATCTTTACGGAACACATGATAATTTTGATTTAAATACTTCTCATGTTTTACCGGCAATGATCAGAAAGTTTCATGAAGCAAAAGAAAATAATAATGCACCGGTAACTTTATGGGGATCTGGTAAGCCTATGAGAGAGTTTCTTTTTGTTGATGATATGGCAGCCTCTGTTATTTTTGCTTTAGAAAATAAGCTTCCTGAGCATTTATATAATGTGGGAACAGGAACTGATTTAACGATTAGAGAATTAGCAGAACTGATTCAGAAAGTAATTGGTCATACCGGAGAAATTCTTTGGGATGCTGAAAAGCCGGATGGAACTCCAAGAAAACTGATGGATGTATCAAAAATGCATGAGTTAGGCTGGAAGCATAAGGTGGAACTTGAAGATGGAATCGCAAAAACCTATCAATGGTTCTTGGAAAATATAAATAATTTTAAGGAAGTTAAAATGTCATAGCTGAATTTTGAAATTCACTATACATCGTATAAAAAATATATCACTAGATGAAAACAGCATTAATTACGGGAGTTACCGGACAAGACGGATCATATTTAGCAGAGCTTTTATTAGAAAAAGGATATAGAGTTCATGGTATTAAACGAAGAGCTTCTTCATTTAATACTCAAAGAATTGATCATTTATATCAGGATCAGCATGAGCAGAATGTAAATTTTACACTGCATTATGGTGATTTAACGGATTCTACCAATATTATAAGAATTATTCAGGAAGTTCAGCCGGATGAAATTTATAACTTGGGAGCAATGTCTCATGTAAAAGTATCTTTTGATTCTCCCGAATATGTTGCAAACGTTGATGGAATTGGTACCCTGAGAATTCTTGAGGCTGTTCGTATTCTTGGTTTGGAAAAGAAAACAAGAATTTATCAGGCTTCCACATCTGAATTGTATGGTGGTTTGCCTGAAAATAAAAATGCTGCCGGTTTTTATGATGAAAACTCTCCATTCTATCCACGTTCACCTTATGGCGCTGCGAAAATTTATGGTTTTTGGATTACCAAAAACTACCGTGAAGCTTACGGAATGTTTGCATGTAATGGTATCTTATTTAACCATGAATCTCCTAGAAGAGGAGAGACTTTTGTAACAAGAAAGATTACAATGGCTACAGCGGCAATTGCTAAAGGAAAACAAAATTGCCTTTATTTAGGAAATTTAAATGCTCTTCGTGACTGGGGCCATGCTAAAGATTATGTAGAAGCTATGTGGCGTATTCTACAACAAGATAAACCAGAAGATTTTGTTATAGCAACCGGAGTTACAACTTCAGTGAGAGATTTTGTACGTATGGCATTTAATGAGATTGGAATAGAATTATCCTTTGAAGGTGAGAATGAAAATGAAATAGCAAAAGTTAAAGCATGTAATAACCCATTATATCAATTGGAAATTGGTAAAACTGTAGTTTCAGTAGACCCGGATTATTACAGACCTACGGAAGTTGATCTTCTTATTGGTGATCCTACAAAATCTAAAACTCAATTAGGCTGGGAACCTAAATATGACCTTAAGGCTTTGGTAAGGGAAATGGTAGAAAGTGATTTGAAGTTATTTTAAAAATGACCGCTTAAAAGCTTTTGGGGTAAGTTTATATGGTGAAAAAATTTATTAAACAAAATAAAGAGAATATTCTAAATTATGTTTTTCAGTTTGGAGGAATCTTAATTAATATTTTTTTTATAAAGATTTTAATTAATTCTCTAGATAAAGAAAGATTTGGTATATGGCAAACAATGCTAACGTTCGTCAGTTATGTTGCTCTCGTTAATTTTGGAGTGGGGAACGGGCTACGTAATTATATTACTAAATTAACAGCAAATAATCAAACAGAAGTAATTGGTTTAGCACTCGGAAAAACAGTGTTGAAGCTAATTCCAATAATAGTCACCAGCTTATTGGTAATGCCTGTTATCATTTATAATCTTAATTTTGATTTTTTTTTTAAAGACATTAAGTTAGATCAAAAAGAAATAAAATATTCATTAATAATTTATTCTTTTTTCTTTATTATCAATATTGTTTTATCCTTAGTCAATTCTTTATCCTATGGCTTGCAAAAAAGTTACCTTTCAACAGGATCAAATTTTTTTAATCTAGCTACATGTTTTACCATAGTTTTAATCTTAAATAATCTATTTCAATTAAACTTAATTCATATTGCTCTTATTTTCGGGCTATCACAATCTATAGTATATATTATATATTATTTTTATTTATCTCGAAAATTCAACATAGATATTAAATTTAAAGGAAGTCTTGATTTGACCGAAATTAATAAGTTGTCAATTAATTTTTTTGTCATAGAGCTATTATATATAGTATTTTCCAGTCTTGATAATATTTTAATATCTAAATTCTTAGGTGCTCAGGAAACTGCTGATTATTCAGTAGTATCAAAAATATTCTTTGTAATAATTGCTCTATTCACTACATTATTAATAAAATTTTGGAATAATGTAACATATGCTTTTGAAATTAAAAATCATAACTGGATTCATAAGGAATTAAAAAAATTAGTCTTAATCAGTTTTGGTGTTTTTCTTTTCTGCCTGTTAATAACTTTATTTAGAGATACCATATTAAATTTATGGATCGGGAAAGGTGTAATAAAAACTTCTGCTGCTACTTTTTTATTATTTTCAGTGTTTACTTTCTTAACGTGTATTAATTCCATTTTAATGTTTTTACATAATGGATTGGGAAGGTTTAAGTATCAATTGATTTCTTATAGCATAATGATTCTTATTTATTTAGGTTACTTTTTTTGTTTCAAAATAGGTTCCTACGAAGATTTAGTTTTATTAAAAGTTATTTTATTAATTATTGGTATTTTTGTTAATTCTTTGATTTTCAGAGATGTGAGTTTTCGTGTCGCTAAAAGTTGAAAATTTTTAATTTATTGTTTTATTAATATATTTTAGAGGGTATATGTTAAAAAGGTTGGAAATCTTTTATTTTATATCAGAGAAGCTAATTAGCTTTTTGAATTCTTCATGCGTTTATTTCAACAATAGAAATAGCACAATAGATGTATTATTCAAAAAGTTTTAAAATTAATTGGAATGCACTATAATATAAAAAAACAAAATTTCAAGTATTATATTTATATACTTTTCATAATAATGCTTTCAAACGGGCTATTATTTAATTATCTGTTTGTTGGTTTTTCTATTTGGAGACAATTAATTTGGCTAGTAGGTTTTACTTTTTTTATAATTTTTCTATTTTCAAATTTTAAGTTTATAAAGAAGCAAAAGGTATTTACCCATTTTAGATGGTCATTAATCATACTTTTAATTTATCTGCTATTTGCACTTGTAGTAAAGGAATATAATGTTGTAAGGGTTTTTTACGCTGTAATTTTATATTTATTTGGGTACAGTTTTTTAACATTACCTTTTATTGTAGTGAATTTAAAAAAAGAAATTCCCTTCTTCAAAATTCTTTCATGGCTGGGAATATTTATTTCAATCGGATTAATTATTGATGGAATAAATAATCATATATTCTTTTTTCTAAAGGCATATGCGTCAGAAGTTAGCATTGAAGATTTTAAGTTAAACAGAGCTTCATTTTTATCAGAGTCTCCAACTGTTTTTGGGATGAGCTTACTTTTATTCCTGATAAGTAATTTGTATACTTCACATTTGTCTAAATCTAAATTTTGGCAGATATTTTATATTCTGACTTCATTTATTTTCTTAGCTGGCGCCTGGTTTTCCGGGGCACGTCAAATATTTTTTATTTTACTTTTTACTGAAATAATATTCTTTATTTATAAGATTTATAAAGACATATCAAAATTATTAATATTTCTGTTTTTGATTCTTCCGGTGTTAATTTTAACATTCAAGTTTATAAATCCTAATGTTGACGATACCAATATTACTAAATATTCTGAGAGATTTACCAGCGATACAGATGGAGGTAATGCCACAAGAATTGAAGCTTGGACCGAAGGAGTGGATCAGTTTTCACTTAATAATTTAAGTCTTTTTACAGGTCATGGATTGAGCTATACAATGGGCCAACAAGCGTTGCCAAATGAAGAAGTCGGTTATCATATGGAAAGTTCGATTTGGGCAATCTTTTCAGAGGGCAGTATATTTTTGTGGTTTGTGTTTTTTTGGCCCTGGGCTTATTCGGTAAAACTTTGGTTAAAAATGAAGTCCTCTTTATTTAAGTGGTTGGTTTTTTGTTTTTTAATATCTTATATTTTCACCGGGTTTATTTCACCAAATTCATCACATCCACTGGCTTCAATGTCCTTGTTCATTATAATGGGACTACTCATAAATTTTGAAAAAGCAGATGTTAAATTACTTCAAAAGTTAAAGTTACAATAATGAATAAAAGAATATTTTTGACACATGTTGTTCCGAAAAACAAAATAGAAAGTTTAGATGTTTCCGCTGCCGGAAATTATTTTTCATATAATTTAATTGATAATAATTGTTTTGACGAAGTCTGGTCCATGATTCCTATAAACATTGATGAAAAAATCGTTGAAAATGATGGAATACATTACATCCAAACTCGCTTTTTAAGCAATAAGAATGTTTTCAGGTTATTAAATATTTTTATTGATAATCTAAAAGTTTTTTTGGGGATAAAAGGAAATGTGAACTTATGGTATTATAACTTAACGCATCAAACAGTTTTCCTCTACTTATTATTAAAAATTTTTAAGCCTAGAGTTAAGCAGTTTGTAATTCTATTAGACTTTACCCCTTCCAAAAATAAAATATCATTACAAAACTTTATTTTTAATCTGATTAATAAATCCGATGGTGTTATTAGTTTGACTTCTAATAAATTTTTGTATTCAAAAAATACGATAGTCTTACCAGGTATTGTTACTGAAATTAAGGACAATAGTAAAATTACCAGTGTTAATAAATCATTTATGTTATCTGGCATTTTATCTAAAAATAGATGCCCGGAATTGATTTTGAAAGCTTTTTCTGAATTTCCGGAATATGAATTAATTATTACCGGAAAAATTGATGATCAAAGTTTAGTTGATACCTATTGCAATACATTTTCTAATATAAGATATTTAGGTTTTTTAAATTATGATAATTATGTTAAAGAATTAGAGAAAGCAACGTTTTCAATTAATAGTAGAGATCCTCAGTATGAAGAAAATCTATATAATTTCCCTTCTAAAAGTATCGAGCATTTGATGCATAATAAAATTCTGGTGTCAACAATGGAATACAGTGAACTCAATGGAATTGAATATATGTATGTTCCACCAACTTTAGATGATTTTAGAACTTTTTTTAAGGAATTAAAAAATATTGATGAGGATGAATTGATTGGAAAATATGCTAATCAATCTTCAAAAGTTTTTGATCTGTTTGGTATTAGTAATTGGAAAAATAGTTTTGAGAAAATTGAACGTAATGGGAAATCTGATTAAAAAAGTATTCAGAATTTTAGCGATTTTTATCATTAACACATTTTTGTGTACCACGCGCTTTTTTTCTTTAAAAAGATTTTTATTGAATATCTCAGGCATTCAGATCGGTAAAGATACTAAAGTTGTCGGTCCAATACATATAGGGACTGTTGCTCAGGTTGTTATTGGCGAAGACTGTTGGATTGGGAGTGGTTTTAAAGTGTATGGAAATGGAATTGTTATCATTGGGGATAAATGTGATTTCGGACCTGATGTTGCATTTGTAACAGGATCACACGAAATTGGTACTGCAGAAAGAAGAGCTGGAGCTGGAATTTCTTTTTCATTATCAGTTGAAAGTGGCTGTTGGATTGGAGCGCGGGTTACTATTGTTGGAAATACAACCGTTGGCAGGAGCAGTATAATTGGTGCCACTTCTTTAGTTAATAAAGATATTGCTTCAAATGTTATCGCATTAGGGTCTCCGGCAAAAGAATTTAAAAAATTAGAAGTATAAAAAATGAAGGGTAAAAAAGTTGTTTTTCTAAACTATATTCCATCTCCTTACAGAGTTGATTTTTTTAATGAATTATCCAAAAAAATTGATTTGAATGTAATTTTTTATAATAAGAGTATGGATAACTCTCCTTGGAAAAAAGAGGAGAAAAAAAGAGAATTTAATCACACTTTTTTATTTGAGCAGTCAAAATTAAAAGGTATTTTTAAATTATTTAAATTGTTAAGATCTCATAGAAATGATATTTTAGTGGTAGGAGGATATTATTTATTACCTGAAATTTTTACAATTTTTTATTGTATATTTTTTAGAAAAGAATTTATTCTTAGCTCAGATGGAGGATTTGTTACCAAAGGATTTTTTAAGACAAGCTTTAAAAAATTTTTAATCGGCTCAGCTAATTATTGGCTTTCTAGCGGTAAAAATACAACTGAAACTTTGAAATATTATGGAGCTAAGGAAAAAGATATTTATGAATATCATTTTACCTCAATTTTTAACAACGAATTGGTAAATAATATTCCGGATAAAGAAACACTTTATAAAGAAAGAGAAAGTTTAGGATTAAATCCTGATGTTTTTTATTTGACATTTGTAGGGCAGTTAGTTCATAGAAAAGGAGTTGATGTATTAATTGAGGCACTAAAACATGATACCAAAAAGAATTTTGAAACCTTAATTATTGGTTCAGGAGAACAAGAAGATGAATTGAAAAAAATGGTTTTGGATTCTGATCTTGATCATAATAAAATACATTTTTTAGGAAAATTAACTAAAAATGAAATTCTAAAGTATTTGAAAGTTAGTGATGCTTTTGTTTGCCCAAGTAGAGAAGATATTTGGGGATTAGTTTTAAATGAAGCAATAGCTAATGGTTTACCATTAATATCTACTAAAAATGTGGGGGCAGCTTACAGTTTAATAGAAGAAGGTGAGAATGGGTATATTGTTGATGTTGATAATCCAGAACAATTAATTGAAAAAATTAATTTATTATTTGGAGAAAAATTAAATTTGATGAAAATGAACTCTATAAATAAAGCTAAAAAATATACAATTGAACAAATGGTTGATGATCATCTTGTTTTATTTAATAAACTGTCCTGACTCGGGAGATAGTATTAATTAGAAATGATTAAATAATGGTATTATTAGATGCAATTTATATTAATAATAGTGGAGGAAAAGTTCTGTTAGATTATTTAATAGAAAATTTAGAATCAAGTGGAATGCGCGTACATTATTTATTAGATAGTAGAGTATTTCAAAATCACCCTATAATTAATTCTGGCAATGATGTTACCTATTTAAAATCTGGGTTAAGATCCAGACATGCATTTTATAAAGAAAATAGAAATAAATTCTCTAAAGTATTATGTTTTGGAAATCTCCCTCCTTCACTAAAGCTCAATGCAGAGGTTTCAACTTATTTTCATCAACAGCTTTTTATAAAAATTCCAGATGATATAAGTTTAATTAACAAAATTACCATCGGGATAAAAATGATGGTCTTACATTGTATTAAGAAGAATACAGATAGATGGATTGTGCAGTCTGAAAATGTTAGAAATGGATTATCTGAAAAATATAACCTGAAGAAAGAAACTGTACAAGTAATTCCATTTTTTCCTCCTCTGCCTCCTGTAGATCATATTATTAAAAATAAATATAAATTTGTCTATATCAGTAATGTTGGGACCCATAAAAATCATCAAAGATTAATTGAAGGATTTTGCAAATTCTATGATAAATTTAAAATTGGGGAATTAGGTTTAACAATTAGTGAAAACGCAACATTTGAAGTTGAGCTAATTAAATCATTACAACAAAGAGGATATCCAATTATTAATTTTGGTTTTATTGGACGAAATGAATTGTCTGAAATTTATGCATCATCAGAATTTTTAGTGTTTCCATCGCTATCAGAAAGTTTTGGTCTCGGTCTTGTTGAAGCTATTGACAGTGGTTGTAAGGTTATAGGAGCTGATTTGCCATATACATATGCAGTTTGTCAACCTTCAATAACGTTTAATCCATTTTCGGTAGATGAAATTGCAGAAGCGTTTGAAAAGTCATTGAAGCCAGATATAAAACCTACCATTGCAAAAGTTCATAACCAAATAGAAATTTTAATAAAATTATTACAATAAGAAATGAAAATACAAAATAAAACACTTTTAATCACCGGTGGTACAGGTTCTTTCGGAACGGCTGTTCTTAATCGTTTTTTACAGACAGATCATTTCAAAGAAATCCGTATTTTCTCGAGAGATGAGAAAAAGCAGGATGATATGCGCAACCTGTATAAAAATGACAAAATAAAATATTATATAGGTGATGTAAGGGATTTTTCTAGTGTAGAACCGGCAACAAGAGGAGTGGATTACATTTTTCATGCAGCTGCATTAAAGCAGGTGCCGTCTTGCGAGTTTTTCCCGATGCAGGCTGTAAAAACCAATGTAGAAGGAACCCAGAATGTCATTCGTGCTGCAGCTGCCAACAAAGTTCAAAAAGTTATCTGTTTATCCACAGATAAAGCAGCATACCCGATCAATGCAATGGGGATTTCCAAAGCAATGATGGAAAAAGTAGCGGTTGCAGAAGCCCGTAACTTAACAGATACCGTTGTATGCCTTACCCGTTACGGAAATGTTATGGCATCAAGAGGTTCTGTGATTCCGTTATTTTTAAATCAGATCCAGAAAGGAGAACCTATTACGATTACTGACCCGAATATGTCCAGATTCTTCATGTCATTAGAAGATGCGGTAGATTTGGTATTATTCGCATTTGAACATGCTAATCCTGGAGATTTATTCGTAAATAAGGCTCCTGCAGGAAGCATTGGTGATTTGGCAAAAGCCTTAATTGAATTGACTGGAAAAGAAGTTCCTGTAAAAGTGATTGGGACCCGTCATGGTGAAAAGTTATATGAAACACTATGTACGAGGGAAGAAATGATTAAAGCAGAAGACATGGGTAATTTTTATCGTGTACCAGCGGATAACCGTGACCTGAACTATGCTAAATACTTCTCAGAAGGCGAGGAAGATGTATCAAAAATTGAAGATTATCACTCACATAACACCGAACAGCAAGGAGTTGAAGGATTGAAAAAGCTGATATCAACCCTGCCGTTAATCCGTAAAGAAGTTTTCGGGGAGGATGTGATGCAGTACCCTTATTAAAAAGAACCACTGATTGTTAAAATGATATTGAAAGGAAATAGATACGAAGACGTAAGAGGCATTATTACTTTTAATAATGAGTTTGATGCATCTTCCGTGAAAAGGATCTATACTATAGAAAACCAATCGACTGCACAGGTAAGAGGCTGGCAAGGACATAAAATTGAACAGCGTTGGTTTGCCTGTATGAAAGGCAGTTTCAAAATCTGTGTTATAGAAGTAGATGATTTTCAACAGCCTTCCAGAGATTTAACAATCAATACATATTATTTGACAGATAAAGAGCTAACTTATCTGCATGTCAAAGCAGGGTGTATAACAGCTATTCAAAGCACTGAAGAAGGAAGTAAGCTACTGGTGCTAGCAGATTATGAATTAGGAGAAATACATGATGAATACAGATTTGATTTGGACTACTTCGCCAATAAATGCTGATGCTGTGTTGCAGCGAAAAGATTAATAAGAATAAACTACTCAATGAGAAAAATAGGAATTACAGGGCAGAATGGTTTTATAGGCCGCCATTTGTATAATACATTAGGATTATTTCCTGAAGAATTTGAGCGTATTGATTTTAATAAAGACTTCTTTGAAAACAACGAGCAATTAGATAAATTCGTTGCAGAATGTGATGTTATTGTACATTTGGCTGCGATGAATCGTCATGAAAGTGAGCAGTTCATTTATGATACTAATATCGCGCTGGCTCAAAAACTAGTAGACTCTTTAAAAAGAACAAATTCAAAAGCCCATGTACTGATGTCTTCCTCTACCCAGGAAGAACGGGATAATTTATATGGGAAATCAAAAAAAGAAGGCCGTGAAGTTATTGTTCAGTGGGCCAATGAAAATGGAGGTAAAGTAACAGGCTTGATTATTCCTAATGTTTTTGGAGCTTTTGGAAAACCTTTTTACAATTCCTTTATTGCTACATTTTGTTACCAATTAACTCACAATGAAACTCCTTCACTTGCTAATGACGGAGAGGTAAAGCTTATCTATGTTCAGGAATTGGTACACCTTATTATCAGTGAAATTCGTTCGGAAAAGAGCAATGCTGAACTATTTATTGAACCCACAGCTACCAAAAAAGTATCCGAAGTTTTGGCATTACTTGAAGAATACAAGTCCAAATATTTTGAAAACGGAGAAATTCCCGCACTGAACAATTCCTTTGAACATAATTTATTCAATACGTACCGTTCATATATAGATTATAAAACCCATTATCCAGTAAAATTCACACAGCATACAGATCCTCGTGGAGCATTTGTAGAAGTGATCAGATTAGGAATCGGGGGGCAATGTTCATTTTCTACAACGGTTCCGGGAATAACCCGTGGAAACCATTTCCATACCCGTAAAATAGAACGTTTTGCTGTTATCAGAGGAAGAGCATTAATCCAGTTGAGAAAGATTGATACTAATGAAGTACTGGATTTTTATCTTGACGGTACAGAGCCTGCTTATGTAGATATGCCAATTTGGTATACCCATAATATCAAAAATATAGGAGATGAGGACCTGTATACTATTTTCTGGATCAATGAGGCTTATAATGCTGAAGATGCAGATACTTATTTTGTAGAAGTTTAATATTCAAAATTGATTAATGAAAAAATTAAAAGTAATGACGGTCGTAGGCACACGACCTGAAATTATCAGACTTTCCAGAGTATTATCCGCTTTAGATACATCTGAAGCGGTAGAACATATTATCGTACATACAGGACAGAATTATGACTATGAGCTCAATCAGATCTTTTTTGAAGATTTGGGACTTCGCAAACCGGATTATTTCCTGGAAGCGGCCGGAAAGACGGCAACAGAAACCGTAGGGAATATCTTGATCAAAATAGATCCTTTGTTGGAAGAGCTGAAACCTGATGCCTTTTTGGTGTTAGGAGATACAAACTCCTGCTTATGTGCGATCCCTGCTAAGAAAAGACATATTCCTATTTTCCATATGGAGGCGGGAAACAGATGTTTTGATCAGCGAGTGCCGGAAGAAACCAACCGTAAAATAGTAGATCATACAGCAGATATCAATCTTACGTATTCCGATATTGCGAGAGAATATTTATTACGTGAAGGACTTCCTGCAGACAGGATCATCAAAACGGGCTCACCAATGTTTGAGGTTTTAAACCATTACTTACCTCAGATAGAAGCATCGAATGTATTGCAAAAGCTTAACCTTGAAGAAGGGAAATTCTTTGTAGTGTCCTCACATCGTGAAGAAAATATAAATTCAGAAAAGAACTTCAGAGGACTGATGGATTCATTGAATGCCATTGCAGAAAAATATCAATATCCTATCATTGTTTCCACCCACCCGCGTACGAGAAATATGATAGAGAAAATGAAAATTGAAATGCGTCCGGAGATCCAGTTTCTTAAACCGCTGGGTTTTCATGATTATAATGCCCTGCAAAAAAGGGCATATGCCGTATTATCAGATTCAGGAACCATCTCGGAAGAATCTTCAATACTTAATTTCAGAGCTCTTAATATTCGTCAGGCGCATGAAAGACCGGAAGCTATGGAAGAGGGCAGTGTAATGATGGTAGGGCTTTCGCCGGAGCGTATTATGCAAGGATTGGTACAGGTATTACAACAGAAGACGGGAACTGAACGTAATTTCCGTCAAGTGGCAGACTATTCAATGCCTAACGTATCTGAAAAAGTGGTACGCATCATTATTTCTTATACGGATTATATTAAAAGAACAGTTTGGTCTGAAGAAATCTAAAGGATGAATATTATTTTTTTGACATTGGTGGACATCAACTCTCTGGACGAAAGAGGAATCTATCAGGATTTGTTACGGAAGTTTCGTAATGAAGGACATAATGTTGTAGTGGTTTCACCAGTAGAAAGAAGAAGAAATATTTCCACTCATTTCAAAGAAAGTGCTGAAGGATCTATATTGAAAGTAAAAACATTCAATATTCAAAAAACAAATATTATTGAAAAAGGTATTGGAACGCTGGCTTTAGAGTTTCAATACCTTTCGGCAATCAAAAAATACCTGTCTCACAAGAAGTTTGATCTTATTCTGTATTCCACTCCGCCCATTACATTGGTTAAAGTGATTGAATACCTGAAAAAGAAAAATAATGCGAAAACCTATCTTTTACTGAAAGATATTTTTCCTCAGAATGCTGTAGATATGAAATTGCTGAAAGAAGGAGGTGTTCTGCACCGTAAATTTGTGAATAAAGAAAAAAAACTTTACCGGATTTCTGATACCATAGGATGCATGTCACCGGCGAATGCAAAGTTTTTACTGAAACATAATCCGGAAATTGTACCCGAAAAAGTTGAGGTAAATCCTAATACTATTGAACCTGTCAGCTTTAATTATACTCCGGAAGAAAAAAACAATATCCGCAGGAAATATGGGATTCCAACAGATAAAAAAGTCTTGGTTTATGGAGGAAATCTTGGAAAACCTCAGGGATTAGATTTTTTATTGGATACTATTGCAGCAACCAAAGACCCTGAAGCTTTCTTTCTCATTGTGGGAGAAGGTACAGAATTTGACAGAATACAAAAATGGTTTAACGATCTTAAGCCGGTGAATGCAAAACTGATAAAAAGATTACCAAAAGATGATTATGATCGTTTGCTGACAGCTTGTGATATAGGATTGATATTTCTGGATAAAAATTTTTTAATTCCTAATTTTCCATCAAGGCTTTTATCCTACCTGGAAATGAAGATGCCTGTTATTGCTGCTACAGATCCTAATACGGATATTGGAGATATTATTGAAGAGGCAAAATGTGGTTACAAAGTCATAGCAGGAGATCAAAAAGAAATGCAGGCTAAACTGCAACTTATACTGCATAAAGACAACTTGCAGGAATTGGCAGACAATGCAGAGAAATTACTTCTTAAAGAATATCTGGTGGAGAGATCTTATAATCTAATTGTAAAAAGGGCATAATGTATAAAAACTTTTTAAAAAGAGTCATTGATTTTTTTATTGCTTTTATCGGCTTGGTCATTCTGAGTCCTATTTTTATTATAGTTACAATAGGCCTATTTTTTGCAAATGATGGTAAACCGTTCTTTTTTCAGGCACGTCCTGGTAGAAAAGAAAAAATATTCAAGATCATCAAGTTTAAAACGATGAATGATAAAACAGATGCTCAGGGAAATCTTTTGTCTGATGCAGAACGTTTAACGGCTATAGGTACTTTTGTCCGTAAAACCTCTTTGGACGAACTTCCACAGTTGCTCAACGTCTTGAAAGGAGATATGGCATTAATAGGGCCACGTCCTCTGCTTCCGGAATACCTTCCATTATATAATGAGAACCAAAAACGGCGTCATGAAGTGAGGCCAGGAATTACGGGTTGGGCCCAAGTGAGCGGAAGAAATGCTATTTCATGGGAAAAGAAATTTGAATTGGATGTATGGTATGTGAACAATGTATCATTGTTATTCGATTTAAAAATTCTTTTTCTTACTGCTAAAAAAGTTATTATCAGAGAGGGGATTTCACAGGACGGACAGGCCACAATGGAACCATTTAAAGGAAATATTTAAAAATTATGAAAAAAATTGCAATTGTAGGAGCCGGAGGCTTTGGACGCGAGGTCAAAATGTTGATCGAAGATATCAACGAAAAAAATGCTCAGTTTGAAATTATAGGTTTTTATGATGATAAAGAATACAAAACCGAAATAAACGGACTTCCCTATTTAGGAGAAATAAAAAATATTAATGAGGTTGATTATCCATTATGTTTAGCAGTTGCAATAGCAGCTCCGAACATTAAGAAAAAAATAGTAGAAGGAATTACCAATGAAAATATTGAATATCCTAATCTGATTCATCCTTCAGTTATAATAGGACGTGATGATGTTAAACTGGGGAAGGGGAATATTATTTGTGCCGGGGTAATCATTACCGTAAATATTAAAATAGAAGATTTTATCATCCTGAATCTTTCCTGTACGGTGGGGCATGATACCCAAATTAAAAAGTATTCTTCATTTATGCCTTCTGTAAATATATCCGGAGAAGTAATAATTAATGAAGAAGTATATGTAGGGACTGGTGCTAAAATTATCAATCTATTAGAAGTAGGACAAAAAACTATAATAGGTGCAGGAGCTGTCGTATCAAAAGATCTTCCTGCTAATTGTACTGCAGTTGGAATTCCTGCTAAACCTATAAAATTTCATGAATAAAATCGATACAATGAAAAATAAAATATGGCTTTCTTCTCCACATATGGGAGGTAATGAATTAAAATATATCCATGAAGCTTTTGATGCTAACTGGGTGGCGCCTTTAGGACCAAATGTAGATGGTTTTGAAAAGGATCTGGAGAAGTTTTTAAATGGAGATATAAAAGTAGCTGCACTTTCAGCAGGAACGGCGGCTTTACATTTGGCGCTCATTGAATGTGGAGTGGAGCATGGTGATGAAGTGATCTGCCAGTCTATGACATTTTCGGCGTCTGCCAATCCTATTGCTTACCAGGGAGCAGTCCCTGTTTTTATAGATTCCGAAGAAGATACATGGAATATGTGTCCTGTAGCACTTCAAAAAGCTATTGAAGACAGAATTTCAAAAGGTAAAAAGCCAAAAGCCATTATTGTTGTTCATCTTTATGGGATGCCTGCCAAGATGGATGAAATTTCTTCTATTGCTGCCAAATATGAAATCCCGTTGATTGAAGATGCTGCCGAGGCATTAGGTTCAGAATATAAGGGAAAAGCATGTGGTACATTCGGGAGTTTCGGGATATTATCATTCAATGGAAATAAAATTATAACTACCTCCGGAGGAGGTGCTTTGGTTTGCCGTACTCAGGAGGATAAAAATAAAGCGGTATTCCTGTCTACACAAGCAAGAGATAATGCTCCTCACTATCAACACTCTTATATTGGTTACAACTATAGGATGAGTAATATTACTGCAGGAATCGGGCGTGGGCAGATGGAGGTTTTAAATGACAGAGTAGAAGCTCGTAGAAATATGCATAATTTTTATGTTGATTTATTTAAAGATATTGAAGGAGTAGAGGTATTCTCAGAACCGAGCGATGAATACTATTCCAATCATTGGTTGTCTGCTATTACAATTGATCCAGTTCAAACAGGTAAAACACGAGAAGATTTGCGTTTAACATTTCTGGAAGAAAATATAGAATCCAGGCCATTATGGAAACCAATGCATTTGCAGCCTGTATTTTCAGGAGTTCCATATTATGGTGAGAAAGTAGCGGAAAACCTATTTGAAAACGGCTTATGTTTACCTTCGGGTTCTAATTTGACAGATGACGACAGAAACAGAATCGCAAAAGTGATCACCGATTTTTTCTCCAAATAAATTATAATCTGAAACTCGGAAATTGATCATACTGTTACGGAATCATTTTTTAAATATTAAAAGGTATCTGATGAATTGTCGGATACCTTTTTAGTATACTAATGGCGTATCTTATCAATAATGTTTTCTCATATATTTTATATATTTGCTCTCAATTCAAATGTTGTGAAAAAAAAATATCCTTTGTGGAAAGAGCTTATGGATTATGGCATAACGATTATTGCTGTTATTTTGCTTCTTCCAGTCTTAATTTTATTGACAATTTTGACTTGTTACGATACAGGTTTTCCTGGCATTTTTATACAAAAAAGAGTAGGGAGAAATGCCATTCTATTTGATATTTACAAATTCAGAACAATACATCCTCAAACTGCCAAAATATCAGGAATAGGAAACTGGATGAGAAAAACTAAACTGGACGAACTGCCTCAGCTTTTTAATATTTTAAAAGGGGATATGTCATTAATTGGTCCCCGGCCGGATATTCCGGGATATTATGACAAACTGGAAGGCGAAAACAGACTTGTTCTTCAACTAAAACCCGGTCTCATTAGTGAAGCGGGAATTAAATACAGCAATGAAGAAGAACTGTTAAATAAGCTTGAAAATCCCTTGCAATTTAATGATGAGGTACTTTTTCCAGATAAAGTAAAAATGAATCTGGAATACTATTATCATCTTTCATTTAAAAAAGATTTCCTTATCTTAATGAAAACTTTTTCAATCCTCAAAAAATAATATTTATTGGTTTTGAGTTTAAAAATGATAACCAAAAGTGGTTTTCATCCTAAACTTAAATGGGAAATAGCGTATGGATTATGCAAAATATAAATATATTTGTAAACTTATTGATGAGTAATGAGTTATTATAATCCCCAATTAATATACCTCCCTAAAATTTTAGACAAAAGAGGAAATCTATCTTTTTATGAATATCCTGGACAGATTCCATTTGAAATTGCCAGAACGTATTGGATTTACGATGTTCCGGGTGGTGAAATAAGAGGGAGCCATGCATTTAAGGAACAACAGGAATTTATTGTTGCATTATCAGGTAGTTTTGATGTTATTCTCCATGATGGTAAGGATGAGCAGAAATTTTCCCTCAATCGTTCATATTATGGTTTATATATCCCTAAAATGTTCTGGAGAAGATTAGAAAATTTTTCTACAAATTCCCTTGCACTTATCATTTCAGATCATATGTATAACGATACTGATTATATAAGAGATTTTGAGCAATTTAAAAAACTGAAAAATGAATAAACTTTCTGTTTTTGATTGCTCAGTGATTGACCTTGGAAAGATTAGTTTTGATGAAGGTAATCTTACAGTTGTTGAAAATAACTCAGATTTTCCGTTCGATGTGAAAAGAGTATTCTATTTGTATGATATAGCAGGAGGGGAGAGTAGAGGAGCGCATGCACATAAAGAATGCCATCAGTTTCTTATTGCTACAGGAGGCAGTTTTGAGGTAAGCCTGGATGATGGAAAATATAAAAGACAAGTATTTCTTAACAGGCCTGACATAGGTTTACATATTCCTCCTGGAATATGGGCATCAGAAATTAATTTTTCTTCTGGGGCTATTTGCCTTGTACTGGCTTCTCACACTTACAATGAAGAAGATTATATCAGAAATTATGAAGATTATTTAAGTATTAGAAAGAATGGCTAAGATACAGCCATTATCTGATGTTAAAAGTGAAAGGATTAGAGAAAATACTTTGATTTGGCAAAACCGGAATACAGATTTGGGACAGTATCACTTTTTACAAGCGATTTGATTTCTAGATCTAAAAAATATACAGAAATTTTTTTAAAAAAAACTGTAGTGAAAAGAGAGGCATAAAAAGGAAAAATTACTTATTTATAACAGTCAATGATTAAATTCCTAGATTTACAAAAAATAAACCTTGTCCACCAACACGAAATTGAAGAAAGAATATTAAATACTTTTCGTTCAGGGTGGTACCTTTTAGGAAACGAGGTGAAGAATTTCGAAGCTAATTTGGCGGAATATACCGGATCCCAGCATGCCATAGGTGTAGCTAACGGCTTAGATGCATTAAGGCTGATTCTTCGGGCTTATATTGAATTAGGTGTTTTTCAAAAAGGCGATGAGATTATCGTACCGGCTAATACTTATATAGCTTCTGTGTTAGCTATTTCGGATAATCATCTTGTTCCCGTTTTGGTAGAACCGGATATTAATAATTATAATATTGATATTTCTAAAATAGAAGAGAAAATTACTAAAAAAACCAAAGGCATTCTCATTGTACATTTATATGGAAGAGTGGTTTTTTCAGAAACACTAAAAAATATCGCAGAGAAATATAATCTTAAAATTATTGAAGATAATGCCCAGGCTATAGGTGCAGAATGGGATCTGATAAAATCAGGTAATTTAGGAGATGCAGCAGGGTTTAGTTTTTATCCTGGGAAAAATTTAGGAGCCTTAGGCGACGCTGGGGGAATAACTACAAATAATGAGGACTTGGCTAAATGTATCAGAGCTTTGGCTAATTATGGCTCAAACCAAAAATATGTAAATATATATCAGGGATTAAACTCAAGATTGGATGAAATTCAGGCTGCGGTTCTTGATGTAAAACTAAAATATATTGATGAAGAAAATAAAAAGAGAAATAGTATTGCCCAGCGGTATATTACAGAAATAAGCAATCCGAATATAATTCTTCCAGAAATGCCTAAAAAGGAAAATGAACATGTTTGGCATTTGTTTGTTATCAGGACGGAATTAAGGGATGAGTTTCAAAACTATCTTCTAGAAAATGGAATTCAAACCCTGATTCATTACCCAATTCCAATTCATAAGCAGAAAGCTTACAAAGACTGGAATCATCTGAGTTTTCCTATTACTGAAAAAATTCATAAAGAAGTATTGAGTTTACCCATAAGCCCGGTATTAGATGATACTGAAGTGACAGAAATTATAAATAAATTGAATTTATTTAAGTGATCTCCTTTATTAAAAGATTGAAATCCAGTAACCTGTTAAAGATTTTTTCATTAACAGGTATTTCAACAGTAATAAAAGTTGTTACAAGTTATATAACAGTAAAATTTTTAGCTAGCCTGGTAGGGCCAGCGGGTATTGCACTGATTGGGCAGTTACAAAATTTTACTACAATTTTAATTACTTTAGGAGCAGGAGGAATAAATAATGGTGTAGTAAAATACGTTGCGGAATACAAAGAAAACCATAGCAAATTGCGAGAAATTCTGGGAAATGGTTTTAGAATAACAGCTTTTTTATCTCTAACTGTTGGTTTAATAATTATTATTTTATCGAAATTCTTAAGTGAGCTTATACTTTTAGATAGGCAGTATTCATATGTATTTATATTATTTGGAGTTAGTCTTTTCTTTGTTTCAATAAATAATTTTTTTATTTCCGTACTCAACGGGTATCAGGAATTCAAGAAATATGTGATTGTTAATATTATTACAAGCGCCATTGGGTTAGCATTTACAGTCGGGCTTGTAGTTTTGTTTAATATAAGAGGGGCATTAATTTCCATGGTAACCTATCAGGCAGTGATAGTTTTCTTTACAGTAATGTATATTAGAAAGCTTCATTGGTTTTCAAAGGTCTTTTTATGGTCAGCCTGGAGCAAGAAAGTTATTAAACAATATGTCTCCTATTCTTTTATGACTATTGTTTCTGCAATTACTGTTCCCGTTACTCAGTTTGTGATCAGAAGATTTCTTATTCAAGAATATTCAATAACAGATGCTGGGTATTGGGAGTCTATGAATAAAATTTCGGGACTCTATCTGATGCTGTTTACTTCAACATTTAGTGTGTATTATCTTCCAAAACTCTCCGAAGTAAAGGACCAAATAGTTTTGAAGAATGAAATTTTTAAGACCTATAAGATTTTTACCCCAATTTTGTTGATAAGTTTAGTGTCTATATTTCTTTTAAAAGATTTGGTAGTTTATGTCTTATTTACCCCAAACTTTGCTCCTATTAAAAAATTATTTTTTTGGCAAGTGTGCGGAGATTTCTTTAAAATTATGAGCTGGATTTTAGCTTTTGTAATGGTTGCAAGATCAATGAGTAGGGTTTATGTTATTACGGAGATATCATTTGCTGTTTTGCAGATTGTACTAACCTATTTATTCGTAGACTATTATGGGCTTACAGGTGCTGTTCAGGCTTATTTTGTGAATTATTTTATTTATTTTTGGACTATGGTTGTATTATTTAAAAATATGTTATTTAAAAAATAAATGAAGATATTATTATTCGGGGAGTATAGTAATGTGCACTGGACATTGGCGGAAGCACTAAGAAAATCCGATAACCAAGTACTGGTAGTGTCTGATGGTGACCATTGGAAAAACTACAAACGGGATATCAATATTTCATATGATAGTAAATTTAAATTTTTATTATTCCTGTTTAAACTATTAATTGATAAAAGATTCCGTAATAATGATATAGTCCAGATTATCAATTATCGTTTTTTATTCAAAAATAAACTGGGATCATTAAATAAATTCGCTTTTGACTTTTTAAAGAAGCATAATAAAAAGATAGTTTTGTGTGCTTTTGGGGACGATTATTTTTATGTAAAAGCATGTCTTGATAAAAAACTGGCATATAGCCCAATAAGTGAAGTGGATAAAAACACAAGCTATATAAAAGAAATCTTCCAGGTACATTATTCAAAGGTGGCCAGAAATCTAAATGAATATATTGCTGAAAACTCAGATGGAATTGTTTCCTGTATGTATGATTACTATATCAGCTATAAAGAAAAATTTGATGATAAACTGGTTAATATTCCTCTACCGATAGATACCGAAAAAATAAAATATAATGACAATATTTATAACGGTAAGCTTAATATTTTTCTAGGAGTTCAAACATCGAGAATTGAATGGAAAGGTACGGACATTATAATGAAAAGTCTGACCGCCATAAAAGAAAAATATAAAAATTCAGTTGATATTAGTATAGTGGAAAATGTTCCTTATCATGAGTATATAAATATGTTTACCCGTTCAAATCTGTTTTTTGATCAGACATATTCTTATGGACAGGGAATGAACGGACTTATGGCCATGGCAGCAGGGAAAATCCTTTTTGGTGGTGCTGAGCAGAAACATTATGAATTGGTTGGAGAAACTAGTAATTTCCCAATTATGAATATTACTTCTGATGTTATAGATATAGAAAATAAAATAGAATATTTTATTAATAAACCTCATGAAGTTTTTGAACAAGGAAAAAAATCCTATCAGTATATTCTTGATCATCATGATAGTATGAAAGTGGCAAAGAAATATAGTGAATATTATGAAAAGTTAATGAAACAGGTGTAAATCACCTATGTTAATAGGTTTTTTTTGAATTAAATTATCTATATTCGTCAACTGTAAAAAATAGGGAAAATAAGAAATGAAGAAAGAACAATATCTTAAAGAAGATTCCTTAAAAGAAATAATACAACCGTATATTAAAAAGTGGTTTTGGTTTATATTAGGAGTTTTTATTATGGCAGGACTAGGAGTCCTATTGATAAAGACAACAGCACCGGTATATGAAGTATTAACAAAAATATTAATTAAGGATTCCAAAAAATCTACCGGAGGAGCTGGGGATATTGCGGCAATGCAAGGGTTGTCTGCCTTTTCTGGCCTCAGCTCCAATACTGTGGAAAATGAAATGGAAGTTTTATCTTCCAAGAAAATTCTTAATCAAGTTTCAGATGATTTACCTTTACAATGCTCTATATTCAGTGAGGGGACATTTCATGATACAGAACTCTACCGAACTCAGTCACCTGTAATTATTCAGGTAATTAATGAGAAACCTTTTGTTAAGTTACCAAAGAAAAAGATAAATTTAGAAATCAAGGGTAATACACTGAAATTAAGCTCTAAAGAGCTTGAAAAACCTATAGAAACTTATTTTAATAAAACTATCAGTTTGCCTTACGTTAATCTGATGATTATTAAAAATCCTGCATTTAATCCTAAGCAGCTGAAGAAAGAAACAGACTATAATTCTTTGTATTTTATTTATAAAGATAAGGAAACAGTGGTTGAAGACTTGCAAGAATCTTTAAAGGTAAGTTTAAGCAATAAAGATGCTACGGTTATTAACTTAGTTTTAAAATATGAGAATGCGGATAAGGCTAAAGAGATACTAAACACCTTAGTCAAAAAATACAACAATGAAGCTATTAATGAAAAAAATACAGAATCTGAAAAAACAAAAGATTTTATAGATGAAAGAATAAATTTGATCTCAAAGGAGCTTGGGGATGTTGAAATAAAAAAAGAAAACTTTAAAACAAGCAATAATATAGTTGATATCCCTGCCCAAGCAGGTGTTAATATACAAACCAGTACAGAAGCTGAAAAAAGAAGATTAGAGCTTTATACCCAACTAGAGCTCAATAATATGTATATCAGTTATTTGAACAACAAATCTTATGATGATATATTACCGGCTAATGTTGGTTTGGATAATGGAGCTGCAGTAAATAATATTTCCGCCTATAATAAACTTATTATGGAAAGAAATAAATTATTGGAAAATGCTACACCCGAACACCCAATTGCTAAAGAAATGAACGATCAGATAAAAGTACTGAGAGCTAGTATAAAAGAAGGATTGGGAAAAAACAGATCCAATATTCAACTGGCAATTGATAATATTTCGTCATTAGAACAAAAAAGCAATACAGAACTAAAAAAGATACCATCACTTGAACGCCTTTTCAGAAATATTGAAAGACAGCAACAAATAAAAGAAGAACTGTATTTAATACTCTTGAAAAAAAGAGAGGAGACAGCAATTACTTTAGCAATGTCTTCTGATAAGGCAAGAGTATTAGATTTGGCATATGCCAATAGAAAACCAGTGGCTCCTCAAAAATTGATTATCATGGGAGCTGCCATTTTATTAGGTTTAGGTATTCCGTTTTTAATTATTTTCCTGAAACAGTTTTTTAATACAAAAATATCTGATAATAGGAGTGTTTCTAGATTTAGTAATATTCCGGTAATAGCGGAGATACCACATATGGGGTCAAAAATAAATAATTTAATTCATATTAATGACACCTCTCCTCTTGCAGAGTCTTTCAGGATTTTAGCTACGAATTTAAATTTACTTTTACCTGTTTCCAAAACGAAAGACAAAACAATTCTTGTTACCTCCAGTGTTAAAGGAGAAGGAAAAACATTCATATCCATTAACCTGGCTTTAAGTATTGCTAAGCCTGGTAAAAAAGTCCTTGTTATAGGCTCAGACATCAGAAATCCACAATTGCAGAGATATAGACCCGATATGAAAAATGCTTCCGGGCTTACAGAGTTTTTATATGGTAGTGTGGATAATGTACAAGAAATTATTCATCCAAGTGGATTCAATCCGAATTGTGATCTGATTTTTTCGGGAACTATCCCTCCGAACCCTGTAGAGCTTTTTGAAAATGGGAATTATAAGGTTATGTTGGAAGAATTAGCCGGAGAATATGATTATATAATCATAGATTCAGCTCCGTTGATGCCGGTTACGGATACATTTATCATCACAAAATTTGCAGACGTAGTTTTATATGTAGTACGCTCTGAAAAGACCGAAAAAAGTTTTATAGAATTTGCTGAAAATGTGGCAAAAGAGAAAATTAAAAATATAAACTTTGTTCTTAATGATGTTAAAATAGGAAACTTCGGATATGGAAACAAACATGGTTATGGCTATCATGGTATTAAGGAAGATACCTTTTGGGAAAAGATAAAATCTTTGTTTAGCAGATAAATATAAATAAAGCGGACTAAAGGCAGGTTTTAATAAAAGGTAGATGGATATTTTTAATTTAAAGTACTATATCATATACTCTGTATTTGCTATTACGGCATTTATTTTTGCTATGTATGTAGACTTTAAGAAAAAACAATACAATAATATTTCCCGCTTTATTGCAGCTGTTTTTTTTATTCTTATAGCCCTTCTTTTTGGTTTTAGAGGCGAGGAAATAGGTTCAGATACAGAAATGTATAAATGGCAGTTTATGTATCATGCAAACCTGGATTTTGGTATTCAGTTCATATTTAAATATTTAATTGTTTTCGTCCATGTCTTTACAGATGAAGCCCAATACTTTTTAGTTGCCATTAGTTTATTCTATGTGCTATTTATTTTTTGGAGTATTAATGTATTTTTAAAAAGCTTTGAAAGTAATTTTCTATTAATTGCCTTTTCATTCGTCAGTTTGTTTTTCTTTCTTGCATTAGGAATCAATATTATTAGGCAGGGTGTTTCACTTGCTCTTGTATTATTAGCCGTTTCATATTATTTTAAGGATAATAAAAATATCAAGAGCTGGCTGATACCTTTTATTATTGCAATCGGATTTCATTCGGCTACAGCTGTGATTCTGATACTATTTATTATCATTGTGTTAATAAGAAAGGTAAGCTTGAATTATTACTACATCTGGTACTTTCTTTTACTGGGAATATCAGCATTAGGAGGCAGTATCTTATCCTTTGGTTCTTTTTTAAATTATTTACTTGTAATAGATAGCAAGCGTTCGGATTTTTATGTGAAAGGTGAAGGAGCTGGAGAATATGTCATAGGGTTTAAAGCACAGTTTGTGGCATTCAATACTATATTCTTGATAATTTTTTCTCTTATTAATCATAAATTGTTGAAGAATGAAAATGAAAATTATAAATTACTTTTAAAATATTATTTATCAATCAGTGGAGTATTTTTCATGATGTTTCAAATTCCTTTCTCAGACCGTTGGGGTATAATGTCATGGGTGATGATCCCATTTTTAATAGCACCATTGTTCAGTATTAACAATACTTCACGATTGGGGATTTTTACCGTTCTCTTCCTTATATTTGTCTTTGTCTTTTTTAATATATATAACAGCTGATGCCAGAAATAACCATAGCAATTCCTTTTTATAATGCGGAGGAATATTTTGAGCAGGCAATTCTTTCAGTATTATCTCAAACATTTACAGATTTCACTCTGTTGTTGATAGATGATGGCTCTACAGATTCTTCCTTAAAAATAGCTCAGAAATACCTAGAGGATAAAAGAGTTGTAATTATTTCTGATGGAAAAAATTTAAACTTAGGATATCGGCTGAATGAAATTCCTCATATAGCGAAAACTGAATATTTGGCAAGAATGGATGCTGATGATATTATGCATCCTGAAAGGATTGAAAAACAATTGAAAATTTTAAAGGAAAATCCAGATATTGATGTTTTAGGAAGTAATGCTTATTCCATTGATGAAAATAATAATGTAGTTGGGAAAAGAATTAATATATCAGACGATTCCTTAATTTTGGTTAGTACCTTTACACATCCTACCATAATTGCTAAGACTCAATGGTTTAGAGATAACCCTTATGATGTGGAAGCAATTCGAATTGAAGACTCTGAACTTTGGTTAAGAACTAAAAATCAATATACTTTTAAAACTATTGGTGAGCCATTACTGTTTTATAGAGAAATAGGTAATAAATATTATAAAAAATACTTAAAAGGTTTGCCTGGTATTTGGTATATGGTTAAAAAACATAGTTTTTCTTTTGAATATTCCAAGTTTTCATCAAAATACTTACTATCTTGTATAGTATATTTTATCTTTGATCTGTTAGGGCGTGAAAGTATTCTTATTCAGAATAGAAATGAGGTGAAGATTAATAAAAAAGATTATAAATTTTTTATATAAAACAAAAAATATACAATATGAAGTATAACTATATTTTTCAGAAATGCTTGTGCATATCTTTAGTATTTATATTATTCTTCAGTACTGAAAGCTGCGCGCAAAGTTTTTCACCTAAAAATGTCTCCCAGAAACTTATTTCTAAGTACTACTCTCCGAGCTATTCAACTAATTATTATAGAACAAACACATTTTTTTCTGTATCTGCAAATCTTTTAAAAGGAAATGATCATACGGATATTATACAGAAAATTGTTAATGATAACAGCAATATTTTATTACCTAATACGACTATATTTATTAACTCCAAAGGCTTAAAAATTGGATCAAATAAAAAGATAATATTCCAAAAGAATACAAAAATTAAATATTTAGGTCCGGCCAATGGAAAATACTCAGATATTGTTAAAATATATGATGCTCATAATGTAGAAATAATTAACCCAGTAGTAATAGGAAGCAGAAATAATCATATTGAGCAAAGCGGACAATGGAGTGCTGGTATATCTGTTTTAAACTCTGTTAATGTAAAAATAATAAATCCAAGGATTTCTGAAGCTTACGGAGACGGGATTTTTATTGGTTCTGAAGATGGAGGATACTCTGAAAAAGTACTGGTTTCAGGTGGTTGGATTAATGATTCCAGAAGGAATGGTGTTTCTATCACTTCGGGTAGAAATGTGTTGGTTCAGAATATTTTAATTTCCAATACTTACGGGCATGATCCTGAAGCGGGAGTTGACATAGAGGCGAGTTGGAATAAAGACAGGCTTGAGGATATCAACCTAAAGAATATTTGTACTTTTAATAACAGTTCCGCAGGAATTATGATAAACCTGAACGGATTGGCTGTAGATAACCCAAAAGATGCAAAAATATCAAGCATAGCTATAGATGGGCATACAGATATAGGTTCAAGGCATGGCTTTTTAACATCTTTAAATACAATAGATAATCAATTTGATACAACGGGAACTATTCTCGTTAAAAATGTTAACTGGAAATCAACTAGAGGAATATCTTATTGGAGATCTTCACAGGATCATCGTATTAAAATTACTTTTTCAAAAATAATGATTGATGATATTGAAAAGCGAAAGGATTTTGAAAATGACATCAAAAAAGCAAAGAATATAAAATTGCTTCAATCCCCATGAAAATTTTACATGTAATCACCCGTTCTGATTTAGGAGGTGCGCAGTCTGTAGTGATTAATCTTGCTAATTCTATGTGTATGGAACATGAAATTACTGTTGTTGCAGGAGAAGATGGCCCGATGTGGCAAGCGTTAGATTCCAAAGTTAGAAAGATAAAAATAAAAGAAATTGTCAGATCTGTTTCTATTATAAAAGACCTCAAAGCCTTATATAAACTGAAAAAACTTTATACTTCAATACAACCTGATGTTATTCATCTTCATTCATCAAAAATAGGAGTATTGGGAAGATTGGCATTTCCAAAGGAAAAAACAGTGTATTCTGTACACGGATTTGATTCAATTCGGCTTGCGTATAGAAAATTTCTTCCACTTGAGAGACTACTTAAAAATAAATGCAAAGCAATTGTTCTGGCAAGTAACTATGATAAACAGAACATTATCAAGGAAGGTATCAAAGATAATTTACATATCATATATAATGGTGTGCCTACTCCTAAAAGAGAAACAGATCTTTTTCTTGAAGGCATAGATCAATATGACAAAATTGTCATGTGTATTGCCCGGATTTCACCCCAGAAGCGTTTTGAAAGTTATATTCAGATAGCAAAACTGCTTCCGCAGTATGCTTTTGTTTGGATTGGAGCAGATAAAGAATATACTGATCTTCCTCATAATGTTTTTTGTTTAAAAGGAATACCAAACGCCAAAAAATATATTCAATTGGCGGATATTTTTGTTCTTCCTACCAATTACGAGGGTATTCCTATTGTCATTTTAGATGCATTGAGTTATGGAAAGCCTGTCGTATCATCTGATGTGGGAGGTATTTCAGAAATAGTGCTTAATGATCAGAATGGATATGTTGTTGATAATGAAGATGTTGTTTTTGCTGAAAAGATAAACTATATCTTAGGAAAAGATGAAATTTATAGAGAGTTTTCTAGAAAATCTTCTGAAATTTTTCATGAAAATTTAACTATAGAGAAAATGATAGATAGATATCTATTTGTATATAAATTATAATTGGAAATTATTTTTCTTTAATGTGTTTTTTTTGAAATATTTCCATGAATCATATAAATAAATTCAATTAATGTTTTTAAAAGCGAAATTTTTACATAAAAATAATTTAATTGTAGAATTTTAAGAAATTTAAGAAGGGGTTGAAATACTTTCTTGGATTCGTAGTTTTTTAATATATTTATAGCCATAAAGTGAAAGTGAGTTCCCATTCACTATTATATAAACACAATTGAGAGAAAAAAGTGGAAAATAGTCTGACCAAAGCATTTGTAATGATGAAAGAGAATAAACAAGTCTTTAAAGTGAGTGTGCTCACTAAAGTATGTTTGTTTATTAATGTGAGTGAGATTTCGCTAAAACTTCTTAATGATAAAAAATTTAGGAAGAAATATAAAGTCATTCAATATGATTCCCTCCAATCACGAATAACAGTAACAGAATATCTTAAGAAATTTAATATTTCCTATATAGTTCTTGAAACTTCCAATATTAATCATTTACACAAAGATTTGGCTAATGAAATTGTAGCAGCCAGAAAAAAAGGGGTTACAGTATATGATGCTCATGAATTTTATGAACATATAAATAAAAGAATACCTTTAGTCAGACTGAAAGCTGATGAGTACCTTGTAGATGATATTTTTACTATTGGTCAAAGGCAGGAAAAATTTAATATTAAAAGATTTATAGATATTATCGTTAGCCTTTTACTAGTTCCATTTGCGATTCCTTTGATATTATTTGGCTTTATTTTGATAAAACTGAGTTCGCGGGGAAATGTGCTTTTCTCACAGGAAAGGATTGGTAAAAATTCAGAATCTTTTACAATTTATAAGATTAGAACAATGGTTTCTAAGCATGATGGGGATTTTACCACTAAAAATGATTCGCGTGTGAATCACGTAGGTAAATTCCTTCGGATGACTAAAATTGATGAACTTCCACAGATTTGGAATATTCTTAGAGGTGATATGAGTCTTATTGGACCTCGTCCAGAAAGACCCCATTTTGTTAAAGTCTCGAATGAAGAAAATGCAATGTTTGATCTTAGACACCTGGTGAAACCTGGAGTTACCGGTTGGGCACAAGTAAATTTGCCAAAAGCTACTCCAAAAGATAATCTTGAGAAATTAGAATATGATTTGTTCTACATTAAAAATTACTCTCTTCTTTTTGATCTTCTTATTGTTTTTAAAACTATAAAAATAGTTTTTACTTTAAATAGTAATTAATTTAAAAAGTTACAGATTTTAATACTTCTATTTTTTGTTTTAGAAGCATCAAAATTTTTTCCTATGATAACTCTTTCAGGATATTAATGGATTTTAGAAAGATGAAAGATTTGAATTGAATGTAAATTTAAGATGTATTCTTTTTTTATATAATGTGATACATGCATTAGAATGAGAGTGAGAAAATGAATATACAAATATTATCAATTTCTGAGATCAAATCAATACTGAGAGCCTTTTAATATTAAAAAATAGAATCAATAATTATTATATCCAAAAAAATCTAAAGACATCATTTTACCTAGCGATATTAATATTTACTTATTCAATTAGTTTCACTATTTTTAGATGTCAATTTAGTTATAAACAATGAAGATTAAAGAAACCCCACTTAAAGATTGTTATATTATAGAGCCTACTATTTTTGAAGATGACAGAGGTTACTTCTTTGAAAAATATAATGAAAAAAGATTTGAAGAACTTACAGGAATGAATGGGCATTTCGTTCAGGATAACATATCCAAATCATCTTACGGAGTTTTAAGGGGATTACATCTTCAAAAAGGAGAACACGCTCAGGCAAAATTAGTTTCTTGCCTGGAAGGTAAAGTTTGGGATATCGCAGTAGACCTGAGAAAAGATTCACCTACTTTTGGAAAATGGTTTGGTGTTGAACTTAATGCGGAAAATAAACTTCAGTTATATATTCCAAGAGGGTTTGGACATGGATTTTCTGTTTTAAGCGAAACTGCTGTATTTGCTTATAAATGTGATAATTTCTATAATAAAGAATCCGAAGGAAGCGTAAAATTCAATGATCCTGAACTTAATATAGACTGGAAAATAGAGGAGAAAGATATGATCCTTTCAGAAAAAGATCAGAATGCTCCTGCATTTAAAGAAAAGAACTTTTAAATAATATTGAAAACCACTTGTTTAAAGTGGTTTTTATTTTTTAATCCTATACTCTTCAATATTTCGTATCTTTGCAGACTCAAAATCAAAACGATGCGCACAAAATCTGTAGGTAAGAAGAAAATCAATATCGTAACATTAGGTTGTTCCAAAAATGTATATGATTCCGAAGTTTTAATGAGCCAGCTTAAAGCCAATGGAAAAGAAGTGGTTCATGAAGACAAGGGAGATATTGTGGTGATCAATACCTGCGGATTTATAGATAATGCTAAGGAAGAATCCATTAATACTATCCTGGATTATGTGGAGGCTAAAAACAGAGGAGAAGTAGAAAAGGTTTTTGTTACAGGCTGTCTTTCCGAAAGATATAAGCCGGATTTGGTAAAAGAAATTCCGGATGTTGATCAATATTTCGGAACAAGAGATCTTCCTGTTTTATTGAAACATCTTGGTGCAGATTATAAGCATGAATTGGTTGGTGAAAGATTAACTACAACTCCCAAACATTATGCCTATCTTAAAATTTCTGAAGGTTGTGACCGACCATGTTCTTTTTGCGCAATTCCATTGATGAGAGGGGGACATATTTCCACCCCTATAGAGAAGTTGGTGAAAGAAGCTCAAAAGCTTGCAAAAGCAGGAACCAAAGAGCTTATTCTGATTGCACAGGATCTCACCTATTACGGACTGGATATTTATAAAAGACGTGCCCTTGGAGACTTGTTAAAAGAACTTGTGAAAGTAGATGGAATTGAATGGATCAGACTTCACTATGCATTTCCAAGCGGGTTTCCAGAAGATGTATTGGATATTATCCGTGAAGAGCCTAAAGTTTGCAACTATATAGATATTCCGCTTCAGCATATCAACTCAGATCTTCTTAAATCTATGAAAAGAGGAACTACTCATGAAAAAACAGATGCTCTTTTGGCGAAATTCAGAGAAAAAGTTCCGGATATGGCGATCAGAACTACTTTAATAGTTGGTTATCCTGGTGAAACGGAAGAAAGATTCCAGGAACTTAAAGATTGGGTAAAAGAACAGAAATTTGACAGGCTAGGATGTTTCACCTATTCTCATGAAGAAAATACTACTGCCTATGTTTTGGAAGATGACGTTCCACAAGAAGTGAAAGAGGCAAGAGTGGAAGAGATCATGGAGCTGCAATCTCAAATTTCCTGGGAAAAAAATCAGGAGAAAATAGGTAAGATCTATAAATGTGTTTTTGACAGAAAAGAAGGAAACTATTTCATCGGAAGAACTGAATATGACTCTCCGGATGTAGATAATACCGTTCTGGTTTCTGCAGATAATACTTATATTTCAATAGGTGAATTTGCTCAGGTAAGAATCACTTCTGCTGAGGAATTTGATTTATATGGCGAACTTGTTTAAAAACAAGCTATTAAAAGGCTATTTTAATAAAAATTAATATGACTTATTCCAGTTTTGTTAATTTTAATTAATTGATTTTTAGGTGTTTATGTTTTTTATAGAAAGAAATCTATATTTTTTCTTTTTAAGAATATAAATAATAAGAAATTATCTCTTAAATTTGCTACAAAATGTAAATATTTTAAAATTAAAACAGTTTTAAGAAAGAGGCGTTTTAATTTTTAAAATTTATTTTTTATTAAAAAAAAGCACAAGTTGGGATGAATTTACTAAGTACTAAATTTCTTTCCACATTTTTTTGAATTAACAACAAAAGGGTATGATTGTAAAATTTTATACCTGAATTATGATTTGAATCTTTTAAGATTTGAATGATTTGCGTGTTGAAATAGCACAAGTTGGGATACATTTCTGGCTTGGGTATGAATTATTGATGAAAATTTAAAAAACCTATAAAAAAAACTTATGAAAAAAATTTTATTTACGGCAACTATTCTAGTTTCCTTTTCGGCTTTTGTAAAGGCTCAGCAAAGAGGAGTGGGTGTTAATACAACAACTCCTGCTGCTACTTTAGATGTTGTAGCCAATACTACAGATACTGCGATGCCGGATGCGGTTTTGGTGCCTCGAATGTCAGAAGACCAACTAGCTGCTAAGAATACAGCATATACTGCTGCACAAAATGGAGCATTAGTATTCGTAAATGCAGTAGACGGAGCTACAACGGCAAAAACGGTGAATGTAACGACTACAGGTTTCTATTATTATGATGCTCCAAACTCCGTTTGGAAAGCTTTTAGTGGTGGAGCTGTAACCCCAACGCTTCCTACTTTCAGAACTATTTCCAGTGGTAGTACAGCAGTTATCTTAGCAAGTGATGTTGATAATTGTGTTATTCTTAATGCAAGTACAATCTCTTCTGTTACCTTACCTACGCCTACTGCTGCGATGGCTGGAAGAACTATTAGAATTTTTGAAACTTCCGGATCTGCATCTCCAACAATTACTAATACAGAATATAAATCAACAACTTCCAATCCAATTGTTACTAATTCAGGTATTAGTTTGATTACAGATGGTGTTAATTGGTATAGCGACAGTCTTCAATAATATAATATAAAAACATAAGATATGAAAAAATATAATTTTTTAAAGGCAAGTCTAACGCTAGCTGTTGTTTTAGCCTTTAGTACTGACAGCCAAGCTCAGCTTAAAGCTAATCAAACTATCGCTAATGCTTCTATCAATAATAGTACTGCATTTTTAGATGCATCAAGTTCAACTGTTTGGAATCCAAGTACTACTTTGGGTAAAGGCTTTTTATTTCCTAGAGCTGATTTAACTCAATTGGTATTAACAAATAATGGTAGTTATTTGACAGCTAATAACCCTAACAGATTTGATGGGCTGATCGTATATAACACAGGCTCAGGAAATACACCAGCTTCTGGATCGGGAATTGGAGGACAGTCTGTTGCGCCGGGATTTTATTATTTTTCTAACCCGGGCAGCCCAACGGGTACAGCTACCGGTCAGTGGCTTCCATTAGGCCAGTCTCCTCGAGTTGATATTAAAACAACGGAAACAATTACCAATACATTGGTAGATGGAGCTCAGGTATACGCAAGAAAAGGAACTTTCACTACAGATGGGGCAAGTACATCTCCAATTTCATATTCTTCAGCTATTACTATTCCTGATACTGCTACGGATGGTATCTATCGTGTTACTATCTATGCACCGGGAACGAATTCCGTATATGCAACTACGGTGTACTCATTCAATCCTACGACGGGGGCTTTAGTTACAGGTTCTCCTAGTATTTCTGTAGTGTATCCTGCAGGAACGTATCCTTATACAGTAGAATACTTTAAATAAATAGAAATAATATGTATTAGAAAACCAGTGAGTAATCATTGGTTTTTTTATGTCTAAAATTAAAATTCTTAATGAAATTTTATTGTATTGATTTTCAGTGTTTTAAATAGTTTGAAAAGATCAAATTATACATAAACTAGTTAATTACGTTAACGTTTAGCGCGTTTTTTTAACGTTTTTTAACACTAGGGTCTAATCAGCCTATTTATAGTGGGTTACAGAATTTATTAACACAATATTTTGTTTTTGTTAACGTATTTTAACAATTTGATTGGGGAGTTTAGAAGTATCATGATACATTTGCTCCGTCAAAACCAATAAATATTCAACATGATGAAAAGATTCATTCTCGTAATCATAATGATGATTTCAACCCTTGGTGTTTATTCTTTCAAGAATAATGCCACAGATGCGAAAAAAACAAGTTATGCATCGTACTACCACGATAAGTTTAATGGTAGAAAAACAGCTAGCGGAGAGATTTTTGATAATTCAAAATTTACCGCTGCCAACAGAACGCTTCCGTTTGGTACAATGATTAAAGTAACCAATCTGAAGAATGGAAAAGAAGTAATTGTAAAGATAAATGATAGAGGACCTTTCCATTCATCAAGAGCATTAGATATTTCTAAAGCTGCGTTCAATGAAATCGGAAATACCGATCATGGTACGATTCCGGTGGAATACGAAATTGTCGATTAAATTTATGATTTAAATTAAAAGCTCCGGCTGATCGAAGATCAGCCGGAGCTTTTTTATGTGGTTTTTATACATTCAATTCAAGTAAGGCAGGACAATGGTCCGAATGTGCCGCTTCTTTTAAAATAACGGCTCTGGAAAGCTTATCTTTCAAAGAATAGGAGGCGAAATTATAATCCAGTCTCCATCCTTTATTTTTAGCCCTTGAATTTTGACGGTAGCTCCACCAGGTATAATTATCCGGTTCATTATTAAAAAAACGGAAGCTGTCTATCAATTCACATTCTTCAATGAAGTTGGTCATCCATTCTCTTTCCATCGGTAAAAAACCGGATACATTTTTAAGACGAACAGGATCATGAATATCAATTGCCTGGTGACAGATATTAAAATCTCCTGAAATAACGAGATTTGGGATGGTCTTCTTTAAGTTTTTAATATATTCCAGGAAATCATGACAAAACTGCATTTTAAAGCCTAAACGTTCAATATTGGAGGCGGAAGGCACATACACTGAAATCACGGAATATCCGTCAAAATCAGCACGGATAATTCTTCCTTCATTATCATAGCTTTCAATGCCACAACCATGCTCTACATGGAGGGGTTTTATTTTTGAGGCTATTCCTACGCCACTATAGCCTTTTCTTACGGCAGAGTGCCAATAACTGTGATATCCTAATTTTTCAAGACTTTCAATATCGATTTGATCATTTCCCGCTTTGCTTTCCTGAATGCAGATAATATCGGGATCAGCATTAGACAACCAGCCCAGAAAATCTTTGGTAAAAGCTGCCCTGATTCCGTTAACGTTATAAGTAATAAGTTTCATATTCCAAAAATATTAAAAAACAAGCGGAAAAAATCAACGATTTTTTCCGCCCGGACCCAAATTAAATAAACTATGAAAAAAAACTACTTGGGTTCTAAAATACTGATCGGAATAATACATTCTTCCAATGAAATTCCGCCATGCTGGTAAGTTTCTTTATAGTAGTTTACAAAATGATTATAATTCTTTGGATAAGCCAGAAAAATGTTACTCTTAGCAAAAATATACTTTGAGCTTAGATTTCCTTTTGGCAAAAACAGTTTTTCCGGATTGGTGATTGCCCAAACATCACTGTCATCGTATGTTAAGCTTTTACCTGTTTTATAACGGATATTGGTAGAGGTTTCTCTGTCTCCGACTACCTTGCTTGGCTTTTTCACGTATACTGTTCCGTGGTCTGTTGTAATAACCAGTTTGTAACCATTTTCTGCTGCAGCTTTAATGATCTTCAATAAGGATGAATTTTCAAACCAGTTAAAAGTTAATGACCTGAAGGTTTTATCATCACGGATCAGCTGATCTACAATATGATTGTCTGTTTTAGCGTGAGAAAGAATATCGATGAAATTATAAACGATCACCAAAAGATCATTATTCTTATGTTGGTTGAAATCATCATAGATCTTCTTTTCAAAATCGGCATTCAATACTTTTAAATATTTCATGGATTTTGAGCCTAAGCCTATTCTTTTCATCTGATCCTCGAGAAAATCACGTTCAAATTCATTCTTATTCCCTTCCTCATTGTCATTAAACCATTTATCTGGGAAACGTTTTTCAATCTCAGAGGGCAGTAAGCCGGCAAAGAAAGAATTCCTTGCATATTGAGTGGCGGTAGGAAGTATACTATAATAATAGTCTTCCGAAATTTTATTGTAATATTTAGTGAATAAAGGTTCAATTACTTTCCATTGATCATAACGAAGGTTGTCGATCATTAATAAAAGAACTTTCTCCTTTTCTACTTCAGGTTTTACCTTCTCTTTGAAAAGAGTATGGCTCATGTTCGGTTTATCAGATCCATGCAACCAATCTTCATAGTTGTTTTCAATGAATTTGGCGAACTGAATATTCGCTTCTTCTTTCTGTGACTGCAAAAGATCTGCAAATTCATTATCGGTTACCTTATCAAACTTGATTTCCCAGTTCAGAATTTTCTTATAATATTCCGCCCAATCCTGATAGGTTCTTAAATAAGACAATTCCAAAGAAAGGCTTCTGAATTCCTGCTGATATTGCAAAATGGTTTTTTGCTCCACCAGATCGTCCTGCTGAAGGTTTTTCTTTAATGATAATAAAATCTGATTGGGGTTGACCGGTTTCAAAATATAATCCGCAATCTGGGAACCGATGGCTTCCTCCATAATATGTTCCTCTTCACTTTTTGTCACCATAACGATTTTTAAGGAATTATCTTTCTCCTTAATCATGGGGATGGCTTCCAGTCCTGAAATTCCAGGCATATTTTCATCAATAAGCGTTAAAGCGAACTTTTCTGAATCCATAAGATCCAAAGCCTCGTTCACATTGTTAACGGGGGTTACATGATAGCCTTTTTTTTCTAAGAATACGATATGAGGTTTAAGTAAATCTATTTCATCATCTATCCATAATATCTTTTCCGACATAATTTATTTTTTTACATGGTTATTGTATCAAAATGCTGACCAAATCTTTATAAAAACTGCCAAATTGGACAGATTAAAAGTTAAATATTAGTTAAATGAAAGTAAGCAAAAATTTTTTATCAATTTTACATCATTACTGTCCGGTTTTTATATAGTCAAGAGCTCTTTCCAAAACTTCATCTTTTCCTTCCTTTATTCCTTTTACAGTGGGCTTTACAATAATATCAGGAATAATTCCGACTCTTTGGGTTTCTGTCTGATTGGGATAATAAGCTCCGAGTCCTGTAAAGCTGGTTTCCAGATCGGCAATTTTAAATCTTATAACGTCACCATTGGCTCCTGAAGTATGCCCGCCAATCAATTTTGCTTTAGGGTGTTGCTTCAGCATCATTGCTGTAGTTTCTGCTTGGCTTTGTGTATTTTCGTCTACGAGCACGATAACATTACCTTTATAATAATCCGGATTATGTTTGCCTATGCTGTTTTTTCTGCTGTAGAATTTACTCAAATAATGGGTTTCCGGAAAATTAAACTGATAATAAATGGTATTTTCAGGAAGTAATAATTGACTTAAAGGTAAAATAGTTTGTTTTGGGTAATTTCTTAAATCGAAAATAATGGATTCGGTTGTTTTTAAGTTTTCATACATTTCCTTGAGATCCTTTCTTTCAATTATGCCCATATGTACATATCCGGTTTTCTTTTCAGCATCAATGAATTTCCATTTTTCAGGAATAGGAGGTTTTTCGTAATAAATATCCTTCAAAAGATAGGTTTTCACAGTCAGCATCATATTCTGACCCTCTCTTTCAAGTTTAACAGTAATGGAGTCATTATTTGAAAAAAGAAAAAGGTTTTTCACTTTCTTTATTTTTCCCCAGGAATTGGAAGCGGGAATGTATTTTCCAAAGGAATTGACCATTTGAGGAATAGTCTTACCATTGATATCGTAAATGATATCTCCAATTTTCAAAACACTGGATTCATTAAATTTATTAGAATTAATTTTCGTTACTACCAGTTTTCCTTCGGCATATTCGTATTCTACCGGAATTCTTCTTCTGCCATATTGATTGAGGCTGATAAGCGGTGAGAATAGAAAAGCATGGGAGTCGTCTATCCTGGTCACCAATTCTGCCAAAGTTAGATGATATTGTTCATCATTTTCAATCTGAATAAACTTGGGAATCATTTCTTTTAGAACTTCATTCCAGGGTTGATCAGTTTCATATTTGTATGGAAAAAAATATTCCACATAGTTCCAGTATCTGAACAGTTCCAAAAGACTAATTTGCCTGGAAATGAATTTTGAACCATAAGAATTTTCATTCCGGAAAAAAACCTTCCTTCCTCCTTTTCCAAAATAATAATTGTCGCCCAGATTTCTATTGTGTTGAATATATTCAAGTTTTTGGCTTACATGCTGAGAAAAAACTGTTGAATCTTTAATCCAGTTTAAATTAAAGTTTTTAAGAAAATATACTTTATCTTCTTCCTTCTTACATTTTTCACATATTTCCACTGTTCCAAGACTGTCAATCCAATGTGAATACAGCTCATTCAACTGAGCTTTATTCTGAACATTATCCAGCTCGGTCATCTTTTGAAAAAGCTGCTGATCCCAATTGAAATTTCCCTTGGCAACATGAGGATGATAGTATTTTAAAAATCCCCATACTTTACATAAAGATTCCAGTTTTTGAGTATCTGAAATAGTTTGGGCAGGAAGATGAATGCTTAATAATAAAATGAAGAAAATAGAGAAGCTTCTCATTAATGATCATAGGTTTATTCTCCAAATATAAAGCAATTGTTGTTTTAGTTTCAACCACAGAAGAGACAAAAGATTTGAATATTTAAGATTATATTAGAATCATAATAGTATTAATGAAAATTAAACGAAAGCTAAAATTAAATTTCCATAACTTTGTTTGCTAATACAGACTTTTCAATGCAGAATAAGCTAAAAATCATTAATGATCCGGTTCACGGATTTATCAAAATTCCTTATGAAATTTTATTTGATGTGATTGAGCATCCTTATTTTCAAAGGTTGAGAAGAATTTCTCAGACAGGACTTTTGAATTTGATATTTCCGGGGGCAACACACACAAGATTTCACCACGCACTAGGTGCCATGCATCTGATGTTTACAGCTTTAGAAACCTTGAAGCTTAAAGGAGTTAATATTTCAAAAGAAGAGGAAAAAGGAGCTATGTTGGCTATTCTGATGCATGATATTGGTCATGGCCCATTTTCCCATGCCTTGGAAAGTATGTTGATGGATGACTGGCATCATGAAAACCTGTCACTTTTGCTAATGAACAGATTAAATGATGTATTTCACGGTGAGTTATCAATGGCTATTGAAATGTTTCAGGGGAAGTATCATAGAAAGTTCTTTAACCAGCTTATTTCGTCCCAATTGGATGTGGACAGACTTGATTATTTGAAAAGAGACAGCTTCTTTACAGGAGTTTCGGAAGGTAATATCAATACCCAGAGGATCATATCCATGATGAATGTTTGTGAAGAAGGGGAGTTGGTAATTGATGCAAAAGGCATTTACTCCATAGAAAACTTTTTGACGGCCAGAATGTTCATGTATTGGCAGGTCTATTATCATAAAACTTCTGCATTGGCGGAATTCCTTTTGGTCAAGATTCTGGAAAGAGCCAAGTATCTTGTTTCCCAGGGAACAGATCTTCCTGCCACAGAGAATCTGAAATATTTTTTATACCGCGGAAAAAGTTCAGCAACAGACGAAGATGTGGAACGATTCACGCAAATGGATGATAATGACGTAATCCAGGCCATGAAATTATGGCAGAATTCCGATGATTTTATCCTGTCATACTGGTGTCAATGTGTTATCCAAAGAAACCTGCCAAAAACCATAATCTCTTCTCATCCTTTTGAAAAAGAGTTCATTGAAGAAAAAATAAAAAAGACCAATGAATTTTTCGGAATTGATAATGGAGAGGAATTGGTGCATGAAATTAAAAGAAAACTTTTACCCTATAATACAGACAAACAACCTATTTATCTATTACAGAAAAATAACAAGAAGATCAGGATGGATGAATCCGAAGATCAGCTTCTATCAGGATTAATGGTGAATAAAACCATAAGGTATATTCTTACCTACCCACGAGAACTCTATAAAATTAATTCTTAAAGAATATTAAAATTGCAGTCCCGAAACTAAAAAATGTTTGCGAATTATAGAATTTCTTATCTTTGCAGAATATGGAATTTACAGCTTCGCAAATTGCAAGTTTTATAGACGGAAGAATAATAGGTGATGAGAATGCACTTATTACGGGCGTTTCACCAATTGAGAATGGAGAAAGCGGCCATCTTTCTTTTATAGCTCAGGACAGATTTTCTCATTTTTTGGATACTTCCAAGTGTTCAGTCCTTATTGTTTCAGAAAAGCTTTTAGAAAAAGATAGTTATAATGCCACCATTATTGCCGTAAAAGATGCTTATCTTTCCTTTCAGGTTCTCATGAACCTGTATCAGGAAATGCAGGGCAGAAAAGAAGGGATTGAAGATGGATCTTCTATTCATTCTACCGCTGTCATTGGGGAGAAAGTATACATTGGGGCTTTTACCTATGTTTCTGAAAAAGCTAAAATTGGAGAAGGAACTCAGATCTATCCTCATGTATATGTGGGAAAAGGAGTGAAAATAGGTAAAAATTGTAAAATTGACAGTGGAGCAAGAATCTATGATTACTGTGTGATTGGAGATAACTGTGTTATTCATTCCAATACTGTAGTTGGTGGAGACGGTTTTGGTTTCCAGCCAACACCTGATGGTTTCAAAAAAATTCCTCAATTAGGAAATGTAATTATTGAAGATGATGTGGAAATAGGTTCCAATTGTAGTATAGACAGAGCTACTATCGGTTCTACCATCATTGGAAAAGGAACAAAAATAGATAACCTGATCCAGATCGCTCACAATGTGAAAATTGGACAGAATAACGTCATTGCTGCACAGGCAGGAATAGCCGGTTCTACCATTATTGGGAACTGGAACCAAATTGGCGGACAGGTTGGAATTGTAGGGCATATTAATATCGGGAATCAGGTTAAAATTCAGGCTCAGAGTGGGGTGAATAATAATGTGGAGGATGGAGACGTATTATATGGTTCTCCTGCTATATCTGCCTCAGACTTCCGAAGAAACTATGTTCATTTCAGGAATTTTACAGAAATCGTAAGTAGAATAAATAATCTTGAGAATAACTCAAAAGATAAAACTAATGAGTGATATGCAAAAAACACTCCGTGAAGAAGTAACGCTTTCCGGAATTGGCCTTCATACAGGTAAAGAAGTAAAACTAACCATTAAACCTGCTAAAGAAAACACAGGTTTTGTATTCGTAAGAACCGATTTGGAGGGGCACCCTCAGGTTGAAGCGGATGTAAACTATGTTGTAGCCACTGAAAGAGGAACAACATTAGAAAAATTAGGCGTAAAAATTACTACTTGCGAGCATCTTTTAGCCGCATTAGTAGGATGTGATATAGATAATGCCATCCTTGAAATGGATGCTTCAGAACCTCCGATCTTAGATGGATCTTCCAAATTCTTTGTAGAAGCTATCGAAAGCGTAGGAGTAGTAGAACAGAATATTGCAAGAGAATACCTTGTTGTTAAAGAAGTTCTGAGCTATGTGGATCCTGCAACGGGATCAGAAATTACAATTATTCCTTCGGATACCTACGAAATTACTACAATGGTGGATTTTGGGACTAAAGTGTTAGGAACCCAAAATGCTACTATGAAAAATATTTCCGAGTTTAAAGAAGAAATTTCATCTGCAAGAACATTCAGTTTCTTACATGAGCTGGAAATGCTTTTAGATCACGGGTTGATCAAAGGCGGAGATATTTCCAATGCCATCGTATATGTAGATAAAGATTTAACTCCGGATACTACAGAAAAATTGAAAAAAGCGTTTGGTAAAGACCATGTTTCTATCAGACCTAACGGAATTCTTGATAACCTCACTTTAAATTACCCTAACGAAGCAGCGAGACATAAATTATTGGATGTAATCGGTGATTTGGCTTTGGCAGGAGTGAAAATAAAAGGAAAAGTTATTGCCAATAAGCCCGGACATTATGTAAATACCCAGTTTGCTAAAAAACTGAACCGTCAATGGAAATTACAGAAAAAGAAAAATGTTCCGGATTTTGACCTGACGAAAGAACCTGTTTTCGATATCAACGGAATTATGCGCCTTATGCCGCACAGACCTCCATTCTTATTGATCGATAAAATTCTTGAGCTTTCAGATTCTCACGTAGTAGGATTGAAAAATGTAACCATGAACGAACCGTTCTTTGTGGGACACTTTCCTAAAGAACCCGTAATGCCGGGAGTTTTACAAGTGGAAGCTTTAGCTCAGACAGGAGGAATCTTAGTATTGGCAAGCGTTCCGGATCCTGAAAACTATTCTACCTATTTTATTAAAATCGATAAGGTAAAGTTCAAAAGAAAAGTAGTTCCGGGAGATACCATCATTTTCAAAATCGAATTGATTGAGCCAATCAGAAGAGGTATTGTACATATGCAGGGATACGGATATGTAGGAGATACAGTAGCTGTAGAGGCAGAATTAATGGCGCAAGTTGCAAAAAATAAAGTTGATTAAATGATTCATCAATTAGCAGCCGTAGATAAACGTGCGAAAATCAGCAAAAACGTTATTGTAGAACCTTTTACTACAATTGCAGGAGATGTGGAAATCGGAGAAGGAACCTGGATCGGTCCCAACGTGACCATTATGGATGGGGCGAGAATAGGGAAGAACTGTAGGATTTTCCCGGGAACAGTAATCTCTGCAATTCCGCAGGATCTGAAGTTTGATGGTGAGGATACCCAGGTAATTATTGGTGATGATACAACGATCAGGGAATGTGTAACGGTAAACAGAGGTACAAAAGCGCTGGGATATACCAAAATCGGTAAAAACTGCCTCATCATGGCGACTTCCCATATTGCTCACGACTGTGTTATTGGTGATCACGTTATCATTGTCAACGGTTGTGGTATTGCTGGGCACGTGGAAATCGGAGATTATACTGTAATGGGTGGTTTAAGTGCCGTTCATCAATTCGGAAAAATCGGGAAACACGTGATGATCTCAGGAGGTACATTGGTGAGAAAAGATATTCCGCCTTACGTAAAAGTGGCAAGAGAGCCTATGTCTTATGCCGGGATCAACTCCGTAGGACTGAGAAGAAGAGGTTTTACCAATGAAAAAATCTTTGAAATCCAGAAAATATACAGAGCTATTTTTCAGATGAAAATGAATGTTTCTCAGGCAATTTCTTATATTGAAAAAGAGATGCTTCCAACGGCTGAAAGAGACGAAATCCTTCAGTTCATCCAAAACTCTCCAAGAGGTATCGTGAAAGGATACGGAACCGGAAAAGAATAAGTAAAATCGAAAAACAGTAAAATCGAAAAATAATAATAGTCAAATTTACGATTTCACGATTTTACAAATAAACAGTAACAATAAAAGATAATATAAATTAATGGCAACAAGTAACGATATCAGAAAAGGGCTTTGTATTGAGTACAGTAATGATATTTATAAAGTAATCGAGTTCCTTCACGTAAAACCAGGAAAAGGACCTGCTTTTGTAAGAACAAAATTGAAATCAGTAACTAACGGAAAAGTAATTGATAATACATTCTCTGCTGGTCATAAAATTGATGAGGTAAAAGTTATTACAAGAAAATACCAATACCTTTATGATGATGAGAATGGTTTCCACTTCATGAATAATGATGACTTCTCCCAATTATATTTAAATAAAGAAATGATTGAAAACTCTCAGTTCATGAAAGCTGGAGAAGAAGTGACGATTATTTTAAAAGAAGTTGATGAAACTCCTCTTTCGGCAGAACTTCCACAATCTGTATATTTAGATGTTATTGAAGCTGATCCGGGCGTAAAAGGAAATACAGCAACCAATGCACTTAAAAATGCAATCGTAGAAACAGGTGCTAGAGTAATGGTTCCTTTATTCATTGAGCCGGGAGACAAAATCAAAGTAAGCACAGAAGACGGTTCTTACTTAGAAAGAGTAAAAGAATAATATAATTTACAACAATTCGGTTTGCCCTTGCATTCCGAATTTTGTTTTATAAGATAATCAATTTATGAGATTCCATTCTCCACAAAAACTTAAAACTATTGCCGATTTAGTAGGTGCGAAATTTATCGGTCCGGAAGACTTCGAAGTATTGGGAACCAATGAGATTCATATGGTACAACCTGGTGATATCGTTTTTGTTAATCACCCGAAGTATTATGATAAAGCCTTAAATTCTGCGGCAACTATTATTTTAATTGATAAAGAAGTTGAATGTCCGGAAGGAAAAGCACTTCTGGTGTCTGAAGACCCCTTCAGAGATTTTAACAGAATCAATACTCACTTTACAAGAATATACAATTTCACGGAAGAGCTTCACGATATGGAAATTGGCGAAGGAACAAAAATCCATCGTACGGCTGTTATTGGAAACAATGTGAAAATTGGAAAGAATACCCTTATTTTCCCAAATGTTGTCATTGGAGACAGAACCGAAATCGGAGATAATGTGATCATTCAATCCGGAACGGTACTTGGAGGAGATGCTTTCTATTACCGTAAACTGAATGGTAACTTCGACCGTCTTATTTCCGTAGGAAATGTTGTTATTGAAAACAATGTGGAAATTGGAAATAACTGCACCATTGACAGAGGGGTGACTGCTTCTACAGTAATTGGAGAAGGTTCCGTTTTAGATAATCAAATTCAGATTGGGCATGATACCGTGATTGGCAAAAAATGCTTAATTGCTTCCCAGGTAGGCATTGCGGGATGTTGTGTAATAGGAGATGAGGTTACGCTTTGGGGACAGGTAGGTATCGCTTCGGGAAATAAAGTAGAAGCTGGAACGGTATTATTAGGGAAGACAGGAGTCAACAGAGACCTTGAAAAAGGAACCTATATCGGGATGTTTGCAGAAGATTTTAAAACCTATCTGAAAAAAGAAGTAAAGCTGAGAAATCTCAAATAAACAAATTCGATGGTTTTGTCTGAAATCAAAGAAAAATAAGTAAATTTGTGAGCATTAATAAAGTAAAAAAATAAATTTAAATAACAATAAAATGTCAATTTTAGTAAACAAAGATTCTAAAGTAATTGTACAAGGATTTACTGGGAACGAAGGTACTTTCCATGCAGGTCAGATGATTGAATACGGAACCAACGTAGTAGGTGGAGTTACTCCGGGAAAAGGAGGTAGCGAGCACTTAGGAAAGCCAGTATTTAATACCGTTGCTGACGCTGTTGAAAAAGCAGGAGCTAATGTAAGTATCATTTTCGTACCACCAGCATTTGCAGCAGACGCTATTATGGAAGCTGCAGAAGCAGGAATTAAGGTGATCGTATGTATTACTGAAGGTATTCCTGTAGCGGACATGGTAAAAGTGAAATCTTATATTGCTGACAGAGACTGCAGATTAATCGGTCCGAACTGTCCTGGAATCATTACTTCTGAAGAAGCTAAAATTGGTATTATGCCTGGTTTCGTTTTCAAAAAAGGAAAAGTAGGTATTGTTTCAAAATCAGGTACTTTAACATATGAGGCTGCTGATCAGGTAGTAAGAGCTGGTTACGGTATCTCTACTGCAATTGGTATCGGTGGTGACCCAATCATTGGTACTACAACCAGAGAAGCATTGGAATTATTCATCAACGATCCAGAAACTGAAGCTGTTGTAATGATTGGTGAGATCGGTGGTGGATTGGAAGCTGAAGCAGCAAGATGGTATAAAGCAAGTGGTTCTACTAAACCGGTTGTAGGGTTCATCGCAGGACAAACTGCTCCTAAAGGAAGAACAATGGGACATGCAGGTGCTATTGTAGGTGGTGCTGAAGATACAGCTCAGGCAAAAATGGAGATCATGAGAGAAAATGGTATCAACGTTGTTGATTCTCCAGCTGATATCGGTGCAACTGTTGCAAAAGTGTTAGGATAAAATAATTCAAAACAAACGATATGAAAAAAATTTTATTAACCTCAGCTTTGGCTTTTTCCACATTATCATTCGCACAGATTGATTTTAGTAGCACAAGGTTCGGTATCACAGCCGGAGGTAATTATTCCCGAGTAAAGAATGCCCATAATCCGTCAGGACCAAGATTTGCTTTTCATGGAGGAGCATTAGCTTTGATCCCGCTGGGAAAAGATAACCAGTTTTATCTTCAGCCGGAAATTCTGTATTATGGAGCAGGAGAAACAGGAAAAGATAAAGATGCGAAAGGCGCAGATGGTTATGACGCTGTATATGCCAATAACTATTTAAGTGTACCTGTTTATTTCAAAGGCTATTTTTCAGAAGCTGAATCAGAGTTTTTTGGAATGATAGGTCCAAGATTTAATTTCTTGCTGAGCCAGAATGTTAAGGATGCTCCTGTAACAAGACCTTATTACGATCCGGATGTGGAAGGTTATCCATATAGTGGAAAAGCTGCCAGCTTTAATTTTGCAATCGGTGTCGGGGTAGGATACAGCTACAAAAGACAGCTGGAACTTACTTTAAAATATGATTTTGGAGTAACCAATACATATCCTGATCTTGCTAAAGAACCCAATGGAACTTCAAAAGGCAAATCAGAACAGGTGATTGGATTAAGCTTAAGCTACATTTTCCAATAAGAATATTTTTATTCAATATAAAATCCCGGAAAGTACTTTCCGGGATTTATTTTTATACAATATAATTTAAATCTTACCCTTTGATCCACTTCCAAAGCTCTTTCATCGTTGCTTTGTTTCCATACATCAAAATGCCTACTCTGTAGATTTTTCCGGCAAGGAATATCATAAAAACAGTTGTTCCCAACAGTAATGCTATAGATAGAACCAGTTGCCATACAGGAACTCCAAAAGGGATCCTTGCAATCATGGCTACAGGTGAGGTAAACGGAATGATAGACAACCAGAAACCTAAAGGTCCGTCCGGATTATTCATCAAAGAAAAGCTGCCATACATTCCTAAAGTTAATGGCAAAATAGCAAATAAAGTGAATTGCTGCGTTTCTGTCTCATTATCTACCGCCGAACCAATCGCCGCATAAATAGAGCTGTAAAATATATAACCTAATAAAAAGTAAATAATGAATACAAAAATGATCAATGGGAAATTAAGTTCCAATAGACTATGAGAAACCTGCGTAGCAATTTGAGTAATATCCAATTTACTCATTATTTCCTCACTTCCGCCGGGGATATTCTTTTGAATGGAGGAAAAACCTGTATTTAGGATCAGTGCTCCAATAACGGACATGGTAATCCAGATAATGAACTGGGTTAAAGCCACCATTGTTACTCCTAAAATTTTCCCCATCATCAGCTCAAAAGGTTTTACAGAAGAAATAATGATCTCAACCACCCTGTTGTTTTTCTCTTCCAGAACACTTCGCATGACCCTTACTCCATAAATGATAATGAACATAAACGTTACATACATTAAAACCATACTTAAGCCGGTTTTTACTCCAAAAGCAAGATCAGAATCCTCTTTGTTATTCTCAGAAACGTTGATCGTTTTTAACGTGAAATATTTATCCAGGTTATTAAGCTCTGTTTCGGCAATACCTAATTGCTTCATTTTTTCTTTCTTGATAACATTGGCAATATCGGAAACAATACGTTGCTTGGTGTCAAAACCTATTTTACTGTTTACAACAAGCCTTGTATTTTTTTCCAGCTCATCATAATTGTGATTTTTCAGTTCTGGTAGAATAAGAATTCCATTTAATGACTCATCATCCTTTAAAGCATTGATTTTCGCATTTTCATTGGCATCAGGTATAAAAATATAATTAAGCTTATCATCTGATTTCAACTGCCCTTTGAAAAGTCCGCTTTTATCAACCACCTGAATCACATTGTGAGATTCATTGGCTTTAAACATTAAACCAATAACAGCTCCAAAAGCAATAATCATTAAAGGAGCTAATAGTGTTAATATGATGAAGGATTTTTTCTTAACCTGCGTAAGAAACTCCCTTTTTGTAATAAGAAAAATGTTATTCATAATTAAGAATGATTACTTACAGCATTAATAAACACTTCATTCATGCTTGGAATCTTTTCATCGAATGACCGTACCTTTCCAACATGTACCAGATCCAAAAGAACATGGTTTTGATCTCCGGTATTCTTCAGATCAAATGAAACCAGATTATTCTCATGAGAAAAGTTAGAGATCTCATATTTGCTTTTAAAAGTATCCATATGCTGATCATTCACTTCCGAAAGGGTAACCCCAAAAATATTCTTTTTGAATTTTTCCCTCACATCAAACACTCTTCCGTCAATAATTTTTTTGGAATTGTTGATCAGGGCTACATAATCACACATTTCTTCCACACTTTCCATTCTGTGAGTAGATAAAATGATCGTGGTTCCGTTATTTTTAAGATCAATGATCTGATCTTTGATCAAATTGGCGTTCACAGGGTCAAAGCCTGAAAAAGGTTCATCCAGAATCAGCAGATGAGGTCGGTGTAAAACGGTTACTACAAACTGGATTTTCTGAGCCATCCCTTTGGAAAGTTCAGAAAGCTTTTTCTTCCACCATTGGTCGATGTTCAGCTTTTCAAACCATTTTTTGGCTTCGTTTAAGGCATCGTTTTTACTCATTCCCTTCAGTTCTCCAAAATAAAGAATCTGATCTCCTACGCTCATATTTTTATAAAGCCCTCTTTCTTCAGGCATATAACCAATATCTTTGATATGAGTGGGGTTAAGTTTGTCTCCATTGATCCAGACATTTCCAGAGTCCGCCTGTGTAATCTGATTGATGATACGGATAAATGAAGTTTTTCCCGCTCCATTTGGTCCTAAAAGCCCGTAGATGCTTCCTTTGGGCACATGTATACTGAAATCATCCAATGCTACTTTTTTCCCTGCATTGTAGGTTTTAGTAATATGTTCAGCTTTTAACATTAACTTACTTTTCTGTAATTAGTATAAAAATATTCCGAAAGTTACGGAATAAAGAAACAGTATCCTTTTAAAAAGAAAAAATCCTGATGATTATCAGGATTGTATTTTATTGTTTTACGATCTGCGTGACCTTTTGGGTATTATCACTCAAAATGTATCGAATTAAGTATTTACCGGGCTTTAATCTTTCAATATTGATCTCTCCGGAATTCATATTGACGGAGTAACTCGCTACCTGTGTACCCAAAATAGAGTAGAAGATAACGCTTTTGATCTTTAAAGAAGAATCCTTTGCCTTTACAATAAGATAATCCTTTGCAGGATTAGGAAAAGCAATAAGAACACCGTCATCAGATTTTTGTGAGGCGGTGGAAGGCTCCCTGAATTGTTGTGCTTTTAAATTGCTGGAAAACCCAACAAAAGTGCCTAAAAAGATAAATAAAAGTAAAAGTTTTTTCATCAAATTTTAATTTCTCGAAATGTTATTACAAACAAAAATAAAAAATTCTATAATCACATGCAATAGTTTTTTGCAGAACTTTATAGTAAATTTGCATAAACTTATTCAAAAAGTATTCCAAAAATGATACATTCAAGAAATAGAAGGCTGAGAGTAAACGAATCTATCAGAAGTCTGGTAAGAGAAAGTATCCTTACCACCAATGATTTTGTAATGCCCATCTTCGTAATGGAGGGCGAAAACAAGCAGGAACCCATCCCGTCCATGCCGGGAATTTTCAGGAGGAGTATAGATTTAACGGTAAAAGAATGTAGAGAGCTGTTTTCTTTAGGAGTGAAAGCAGTGAACCTGTACATGAAAGTTTCAGAGCACCTGAAAGACAATACAGGAAAAGAAGCTTGGAATAAAGACGGATTGATGCAAAATACCATCAGAGCTATAAAAGATGCTGTTCCTGAAATGATTGTAATGCCGGATGTAGCATTAGATCCATACTCCATCTACGGACATGACGGAATTATCGAAAATGGAAAAATCATCAATGATGCTACCAATGATGCACTGGCCAGAATGGCAGTATCTCATGCCGAAGCCGGAGCAGATATTGTGGCACCAAGTGACATGATGGACGGAAGGGTGTTGGTTATGCGTGAAGCTTTAGAAGAAAGCGGATTTACGGATGTAGGTATTCTAAGCTATGCTGCAAAATATGCGAGTTCATTCTACGGACCATTCAGAAGTGCATTGGACAGTGCTCCGAAAGATAATATGGAAATCCCGAAAGATAAAAAGACTTATCAGATGGATTTTCATAACTCCCGTGAAGCATTGAACGAAGTTTTCAAGGATATTGACGAAGGTGCAGATATCATTATGATCAAACCGGGACTTCCTTATCTGGATATCGTATCTAAAGTTCGTGAAGCGATTGATCTTCCGATTGCAGTATATAATGTAAGCGGTGAGTATGCGATGGTGAAAGCAGCTGCCCAAAACGGCTGGCTGGATAATGATAAAACGATTATTGAAAGTTTAACATGCTTCAAAAGAGCTGGGGCAGATATGATTTTTACTTATTTCGCAAAAGAGGCAGCCATGCTTTTGAACAAATAAATGTAAGACTTATAATAAAATAAAAACACCTCTTTTGAGGTGTTTTATTTTTTATCCGAAACAGGCATAATAATGTGGATGCCCGGGAACAATGGGATCTTCTCCACCATTATCATAAACACAAATGTTTGATGGACATAAGAACCAGCCTGCACGGCAGTTTCCATTAGCGTCTGGTGGACGGATATCTCCACCATTGATTTTCATTAAATCTTTTTTTGTTAATTTTTTCATGATAATATTTATTGTTTAGCAGAACTAAAATAATAAAAATTAATCACATAATGTTGAAATCTTTACCCTTGGTAAACTTTGCTGCAAATGGAGCCTGGTTTCCAGAATATTTTAAGACAAAATGTTTTTGAGTATCCGTATCTACTTTGGCATCCACTTCCACATCCTTAGTCTGAAAGCTCACATCCAAATTTACACCGGATTCTTTTTCTAAAAAGATCTCTACACTCTCAGCATAAAATAACGATGTACTCAGATAATTGAATTTGATATTTTTTCTATAAGTCTTGGTCTTGTTTTGTGTAAAAGCAGAATAATTCTTTAAAATTTCAATTCCCGGAGAATCTATATTGGTGATTCTGGATTTCGTTACTCCGTTTACCTTCACAGAAAAATCTTTGGCATTTTTGATATTTCCATTGATCCCGATATTGAATAAAGAAGGAAGGGAAAGACCATATTCAATCATACTGTCTTTGTTAAACTCAAAATCCGGGATAAGAGCAGGATTTCTGGGAGTGCTGATCAATTGGGTTTTTACCGTATTCAGCTCATCACCGAAAAACAGATATCCAATCAGATTATTTCCCGTTGTTCTCCAGTTCCTTCCATTCCATTCAAAAATTTCGCACAGTAAAGTGTCGGTAGAAGAATGAGGAAGAAGATCCATATCCTGCCATTTAAAAACTTCTTTGGCATAAGGCCTTCTGTCAACAATCTTAATTCCGAGATCCAGAGCCAGTAGTTCTGTCAGTTCCTTATTATTTTCCATATTTTTATTGTTAAATGAGGTGTTATAAATGTATGGAAATAAAACAGAGTGTTACAATATTACAACCAACCTTTTTTATTGTAGACATAGGTGTCGTCAAACTGTTTATCACTCATGAACAAGTATAAGATGCCTTCAATAAAAGGGATGATTGTAGCAACACCGAATGTCACTACATTAAGGATGATTTGGATGATTCCTTCTTTAGTATATCCAAGATAAAATTTATTCAAACCCAGCCATCCTACAAGAATTCCCAATAAAGCAGCAGGAATTTTCTTTTCAGAACGATAAGGTACGTTTGTTTGTTGATTCTGAGCGTTGTCTGAATTGGTATAACCGTAATTTTCCATTTTTAATATTTTTTAATGATGATTTTTATATCCGATAGGTCGTATGAAAATATAAGTAGTTACAAAATAGAGGGTTAAAAAAAATATTAAATTATCATAAAACTTTGTACTCCCCTTGGTAATCTAAAATTTAAATTCAAAAAAACTTTATCTTTGCTCCTATGATTTTACGAGGAGAAAACTTAATCAAAGAATACGGTCCTAAGAAAGTTGTAAAAGGCGTTTCTGTAGAAGTTCAGCAGGGAGAAATTGTAGGTTTGCTTGGCCCGAACGGAGCCGGGAAAACCACATCGTTTTATATGATCGTAGGCTTGGTTAAGCCGACTTCCGGAAGAATTTTCCTGGACAAGCAGGAAATCACTACCGATGCAATGTACCGCAGAGCGCAGAAAGGTATCGGTTATCTCGCACAGGAAGCCTCTGTCTTCAGAAAACTTTCTGTAGAGGAGAATATCATGGGCGTATTACAACTTACCAAACTTTCCAAGCGTGAACAGCAGATCAAATGTGATGAGCTGATCGAAGAATTCTCCTTGCAGCACGTCCGTAAAAACAGGGGAGATCTTCTTTCCGGAGGGGAAAGACGTAGAACAGAGATCGCAAGATGTTTGGCAACAAGTCCCAATTTTATCCTTCTGGATGAGCCTTTCGCCGGAGTTGACCCTATTGCCGTAGAAGATATTCAAAAAATCGTAAGAAGCTTAGTGGATAAGAATATCGGGATTTTGATTACGGATCACAATGTTCAGCAGACTTTGGCAATTACCAATAAAACGTATATTATGTTTGAAGGAAGAATCCTGAAAGAAGGTCTTCCGGAAGATTTGGCGAATGATCCTCAGGTAAGAGAAGCTTATCTTGGAGAAAACTTCGTGTACCAGAGTATTTTGGATAAACCGAAAAAGAAAAGTTACGCTTATAATATCTGGGCCGGAAACTTTGATTCCAAATCCCAGCTTCAAAGCTTTGTGGATGATCAGTTCTACCAATTTGATGATTTAAGACTGATGTATGGTTTCGAAGATATTAGTTTTTCCTCTTTGGCGAATTCGGATATTGAGCATATTTTTAATGAGGTGGTAGATAAAAACGCGAATAATTCATTCGTATTCCAGAAAAAAGAAATTACCTCTCAATATACGGCGGAACAGGCTGAAGCAGAATCCAAGGCTGCAAGCAAACCGGAACTGCACTATCTGACGACCTATTTTTACGAGGGATAAAAATTCTATCAATATTGATGACGATGAATGTATCTTAAAATAGATAAAAATGAAAGTTAATATTCAGATTCAAAAACTGAATGAAAAATATTTGCTGAAAAATATAATAAAACGTACCTTTTTCTTTTGAAACGGTACGTTTTTTAGTTCATACAATGCATGGCAAAACCTTTTAACCGAACAGTCACTTTATTTGGGATTTATAAACAGCTTATTCCATTTATCAGGCCATATCGTTTAATGATTTATGGGACCTTATTCCTGACCTTTCTGGGAGCTCTTGCCGCTCAGGTGAACCCGATTGTATTAAAATATACAGTAGATGAGGTAACGAAACTGACCCATCTTCCACATCCTATGTCTGAAGGTATCCATATTTTAGTGGTGATCTCCATGATCTTATTAGGAAAAGAATTGCTGAATATCTTCATCAATTTCGGACAAAAATTTTACGGAGAAAAAATCAGGATCAATGTGAGTTCCGTATTGGCGCAATCAGCCATTGATAAAATACTTACCTACAGAGTAGCCTATTTCAATGATGAAAATCATGAGTCCGGAAAATTACAGATCAGAATAGACAGAGGTATTGAGAGCCTGACGAGATTGGTGCAGAATTTCTTCATTGACATTCTTCCGCTTTTCTCCAATGCAATTATGGCACTTGTTATCATGTACATGCAGAATGTCTATGTAGGAGCTGTTTCAACGATCATTATCCCGATCTATTTTTACATAAGCTCTTTGCAGGCGAAAAAGCTGAGTGGTGTTCGCAGGCAATTGAGAAATCAAAGAGAACAGAAAACTTCAGGATTATTAAACCTGATCAATTCTATCATGGTGATCAAGAGCTTTGTCCGTGAAAAGTTTGAAGGGAAAAAACAATACGACCTGCAGATGCAGTTGATGGAAAGCCAGATGTTCACCAGGAAAACCAATTTTATCTATGATGGTTTGAAGACATTTATAGAACAGTTCGGTGTTGTTTTGATTATTTTATTGACCGTTTATCTTGTTCTTGACCAGCAAATGACGATCGGAGCAATTATGCTTCACATCATGCTTTTCAATAATATTTCAGCACCTATTCGCCAATTGCACCGTATTTATGATGATATGAATGATGCGATGATCTATGCCGAAGGCTATTTTGATATTTTAAATGCGGATCATGAGAAGGAGCCTAATGGTGATTTCAGGGAAGAAGAGGTTAAAGGAAAATTTGAGCTTAAACATGTTAATTTTACTTATCCAAACGGAACCCAGGCTTTGCACGATGTTTCCATGACCATTGAAAGTGGTAAAACTACGGCTTTAGTCGGATTAAGCGGAGCGGGGAAATCTACCATCATTAATCTGTTGTGCAAGTTTTATCTTCCTGACTCCGGTGAAATTCTATTGGATGGAGTGGATTTGAATCATTACAATAATACTTACCTTAGAGATGATCTGGGACTAGTACTTCAGAAAAATCATATTTTCCAGGGAAGTATAGAAGATAATATCCGTTATGGTAATATGAATGCAAGCCTTGAAGAAATTCAGGAAGCAGCGAAGAAAGCCTATTTGCATGATCAGATTATAGAATTGCCGGATCAATATCAGCATGATGCAACACAGCTTTCCGGAGGACAACAGCAAAGAATAGCCATTGCAAGATTATTCCTGAAAAATCCGCCGATTATTTTTCTGGATGAACCTACGGCAAGTTTGGATGCTATTGCTACAGAACAGATCAAAAATTCATTGGATGCCATCAAAGAAGGACGAACGGTGATTATCATTTCCCATTCTTTATCCCAGATTTTAGATGCCGATACCATTTATGTGATGAAAAAAGGAAGAGTAGTGGAAAACGGAATGCATGATGAGCTGGTTCAGATGAATGGAACTTATCGAGAGATTTTCGATGCTTCAGCAAGAAGCCTGAATCTGGATAAATTGGTGAATACGTACAAAGACAATTAAAAATTCAAAGCAACTCATGAATGACCATTATCTGAAAAAGCTTGACCGGGTTACTGCCATACTCACACAGCTTCAATCTAAACCTTTGATAAGAGCACAGGATCTGGCTGAAAAGTTTGATGTAAGCATCCGAACGATTTACCGGGATGTGAAAACATTGGAAAACGCCGGAATTCCAATTGTTGGTGAAGCCGGAAACGGGTATTCATTGATGGACGGTTATAAGCTTCCGCCGGTGATGTTCACCAAAGAAGAGGTGCTAAGCTTTATCACCGCTGAAAAACTGATGCAGAAATTTTCCCACCAAAGCTTGGGAAGCCACTATCAGACAGCAATGGAAAAAGTACGTTCTGTATTGAAATATTCAGACCGGAATATGATACAGCATATTGAAAAACAGATTGATATTTTTAATTATCAGCCTAAACCAGAAGATTCCATTAAAAACGTGATTCCAACCATTCTGGAAAGCATTGCAGAAAAGACACAGCTGAATATAGAATACAAGACCGTTGATTCCAGGGTGACAAACAGAACTATTGAAGCAGTAGGGGTTTTCTTTGAGTTTAATTACTGGTATATCATGGCTTTCTGCACATTGAGAAAAGATTTCAGACAGTTCCGGGTAGACAGGATCCTTAAAATTTCTAAAACACAAAACCCATTTTCGCAGGAATATGGACAGATCAACGATTATAGAAGAAGTCCGGGAAAAAATACCACAAAAGTGAGGTTGCTGGTTGAGAAAAAAATCATGGGACATCTTGTTAATTCTAAAAAATATTATGGATTAACAGAAGAAATAGATAGAGAAGAAAATGTAGAGCTTACCTTTGAAACAGAGTGGATTGAAGAAGGATTTCCGCGATGGCTGATCACTTTTGCAGATTATGCGGTTGTATTGGAACCTGAAAGCCTTGAGATAAAACTGAATCACCTGCTGAAAAAAATCTCAGACAAGCATCAATAAAAAACCCGGCCAATTGGCCGGGTTCAGCTTATAATAAATTTGAATAAAGAGAGTTTTAGATTTTGATCAACAAGCAGAAGCCTGGAAATGATAGTCAAAATTTATTTTATGGGCTTAAGCCTGAAGCACAAATCTAAAATCTCTCCCAGAAGAAAGGCGGTTCAATTCCCAACGCTCTCAGGTACACATACCCTTGTCCACGGTGGTGGATTTCGTTATCCACGAAGTACAAAATATTTTCAAATACAGGAAATTCATACTGTCCGAATAAATTAAAGGTTTCCTGGAAACGTTCTTCGGAGATCTGGTTAAAATAATGGTTGATCACTTCCGTTTCTTTATCCCATCTTTCCAAAATCTCTGCTTTTGTTTTAGGAGCAAATCCTTCTTCACTGTAACCTTCCATATTTCTCTCTACAATTCCTTTCAATGCAGGTCCGCCAATGCTGATAAGCTCTACTGCCAATTTTGCGAATGGTCTCATTCCGCCCACGGAAAATTCAAATAATTCTTTTTCCGGAAATGTTTCAATGATTCTTCTTGTCAGGTTTCTGTGTCCTTGCCAGTGGTTTAATAATTGTTCGGAAGTCATGAATTGTTTTGTGGCTGTGGCTGTAGTTGTCATAATTTTTTGTTTTATTTTGTTATTGTTGAGACAAAGATAAGAGGGGGTAATGACAACAGTTTGTCAGTAGGATTTTGAAGAAGAAAAAAATATTTTTTATTTAAAATATCATCAAATCTTTTCCGTTCATAATAAAAACAAACACATAATTTGATCCTTTAAAAAATGAAGAAGTATATTTTGCCTGTTGTAGCAGCTCTCTTAGCAGTTTCATGTAATAAAATTGAAGAAAAAATAGATCAAACGGTTCAGAAAACCACGGAAGCTGTTCAGGAAAAGGCTCAGAAAGCAGTAGAAGAAACAGTGAAAAAAACTGTTGATGAATCTATTAATTCTCTCACCAATTCAAAGGATGTACAGTTCAACGAAGTTTTTCCCGGTTCCGGCACAACCATGGTGACTGAAGCGAAGGGAAAGAAATTTACATTTCCTAATGGTTCAGAAGGATATATTTTCAAATATAAAGCGGATAAAGCAGCCTTGATTCCATTTTTGGAAAGTCAGCCGACAACAGACGAAAGCAAGTCTGATCAAGCAGCCAGAAAGATTGATGGGCAGAATATCATTGATAAAATAAGCTTTATTGAAAAGTTCCTTCCTGCCAATACTATTGATACAAGTATATTGGAAGACATTAAAACAGATAAAAATATAGAATATTATAAATTGAAAAGATTTCCCAATAAAAGTACGATCATTTATAATCCCAAAAATCAGACAGTATTGCAATATGTTGAGGTAGATAAATAATTTGAAAGTGGTCGGTTTTTAACCGGTCGTTTTTATTGCAAACCCATTGAATTACAATGATATGTTAAGGGAAATTAAAGGAAAAACATGTAAAATTAATACTCAATTCAAAGTGTGTTCTATACTTTTGAAAAATATAATTTTATGTCAGAAACATTTAATTCAGATCAGGTTTTTAAGGAAAAACTGGAGAGCCTTTCGGACTTTGAGTTCAATACCAAAGTAGCCGGAGTTTTTGATGATATGGTAAGCCGTTCAGTTCCATTTTATGATGAGCTGCAACGTATGACGAGTGAATTGGCGGGAAATCACGCACAACCGGGAAGTTATGTTTATGATTTAGGATGTTCCACCGGAACCACAATGCTTTTAATGGATAAAACGGTTCCGGAAGGTATTGATTTTATCGGAATTGATGATTCCGAAGAAATGATACTGAAGTGCCGTGAAAAACTTGATAATTTTAAGCTTAATCGTAATGTTGAACTTCAGGTAGCCGATCTTACAAAGAAGGTTCCTGTGCAAAACGCTTCTGTAGTTACAATGGTTTTGGTGTTACAGTTCATCCGTCCCATTAATCGGCTTAGTATTGTGAAAAAGATCTGTGACGGAATGTTGAAAAATGGAGTCTTTATCCTGATCGAAAAAGTTCTTACGGAAGAAAAACCCTTCAACCGCGAATTTATAGATTACTATTATGATTTCAAGCGAAGAAATAACTATAGTGAACTCGAAATCTCGCAGAAAAGAGAAGCCTTGGAGAACGTTTTAATTCCTTATAAAACCAGTGAAAATATCAATATGCTTCACGAAGCCGGATTTGATGAGGTAGAAGTGTTTTTCAGATGGTATAATTTCACAGGTATTATTGCAAAAAAATCATGATACAGATAGGTAATTTCTTTTTCAGATACAGAAACTTTCTTTTCATTGTCCTGTATTTGCTCTTATTCATTCCTTCACCGCCACTATTTGGAGAAAAAAGATTAGGATCCGATTATTATTGGGTGGCTATTGTTTTAGGACTTAGTATTACTGTATTAGGTCAATTGATCAGAGGAGGAACAATTGGTTTGGCTTATATTGTAAGGGGAGGAAGAGATAAAAAAGTATATGCGGACGGATTGGTTACAGATGGTATTTTCAGCCATGTCAGAAATCCCTTGTATGTAGGAAATATTTTAATGCTATTAGGTGTGGGAGTTCTTGCCAATTCGTTACTATATACTTTTGTTGTGATGCCCGTTTTCCTGTTCATTTATCAATGTATCGTTCTTGCGGAAGAACACTTTTTGAGAAATAAATTCGGGAATGATTTTGAAGAATATACAAAGAACGTTCACCGGTGGATTCCCAATCTTTCAGGATTAAACCAAACTTTTGCTTCCATGGAATTCAAATGGAAAAGGTGGCTCATCAAAGAATATAACACCCAATTTATCTGGCTTTGCGGTATAGTTCTGATCCTTCTTTTCAAATACCCTCAACTGACGAATGGCAATGATGATTTCAGAAATATTCTGGCTTTAATCTTTATCCTGATCTTTGCGGGATATTATTTCCTGATACGGTATATGAAGAAATCAGGGAAATGGGTAGGTGAATAACCCCGTAAAAAACTCCTGAAAAGCTTTGTCAGCTTGACATGAAAAAAGTAATTTAGTACTTATGAAAATTTATACTAAAACAGGGGACAAAGGTCAGACTGCATTATATGGGGGAACAAGAGTTTCCAAGGCCAGTGCAAGAGTGGAAAGCTATGGGAATATAGATGAACTGAATTCATTCATAGGAATTGCTAAAAGCCATATTGAAGATGCTGAAGTTTTACAGCAATTAAAGAAAATCCAGTTTGATTTATTTACCGTAGGATCCGAAGCCGCTACTCCGGTTGATAAATTGATGCTAGCCAATGGGAAATCCCGATTGACATTAATGATTTCCGAAACTGAAATCGAAGAACTGGAGCATTGGATGGATGCCTTTGATGAAAAACTGGAACCGCTTCAATACTTCATCCTTCCCGGAGGCGGAAAATCTGCCACTTTTTTACACGCGGCAAGAACCATCTGCAGAAGGGCAGAACGGTCTTTGGTATTCTTAAATGAATCCGAAGAAGTACGTCCGGAACTGATTAAATACCTGAACAGACTTTCAGACTATCTTTTTGTTTTAGCAAGATACGTATCCAAGCTTAATAACGAACCGGAAGAATACTGGAACCCGAATGAAAGATAAAGCATTACTTTTCATCAATGGTGACGCTCCGAAAACTTTTCCGGATATAAAAAATTACAGCCTTATCGCTTGTACTGATGGGGCTTTTCATTATCTTAAAGTCATGGGCTTTCCTCTGGATAAGCTTGATTTTATTTCTGGGGATTTTGATTCCCATTCTGGCGCCGATGAAAATATTTATGAAGAAAAGTTCATTCATACTCCCGATCAGGATAAAACAGATTTCCACAAAGCTTTGGAAATTATTTTGGAAAAAGGCATCCATAATGTAGATGTTCTGGGCGGTAGTGGAGGAGAGCAGGATCATTTTTTAGGAAATCTTACAGTTGCTTATACTTTTAAGAACGAATTGAACATCAAATTTTATGACGCTTTCTCCGAATATTATTTTGTCCCAAAAAATAGTACGATAAAAGGAATAAAAGATAAAATGGTCTCATTATATCCATTTCCCTTTGTTGAAAATATTACCACAAAAGGTTTAAATTGGCCTCTGACTAATGGGAATTTAACTATTACAGAAAGATTGGGAACACGAAACTTTGCCGTGGAAGATGAAGTTTTCATTGAATATAAAAAAGGTGATCTCTTGATTTTTATTGGAGGAAATTATTTGTAACGAAATCGCAGAATCGTAAAACTGCGAAAAGTCTTTAAGATGCTTCGACTTCACTCGACACAACAATACAGAATATTATGATTTATCCATTATCATTTATATGTTAATGTTGTCATGCTGAACGATGCCGAAACATCTCAAAATTCCTCGCTGAAAATCAAAGAAATATCTGCTAAAATTAAGGGATTCCCAAAAAACTTTGACTCCTTTAAACTTTAAGAAAATTTTAAACTAAAAAATCAAACTTTTTTAGCAATTTTGCATTCTTAATTCACTTGCTGTAAAATGAAAATAAAATACTCGGAACTGATTGATCAGACATTATATTTTCCCACGGAAGAGTTCAATGTTTCTGAGAACAATTTGTTGTTTCATGACATTCCTTTGATGGATGTTGTTGAAAAATTCGGTACTCCGCTAAAAATTAGCTACCTGCCGAAAATTTCTCAAAATATTCAAAAAGCGAAAGGCTGGTTTAAAGAAGCTTTTGAGAAGATCGAATATAAAAAGAATTACACCTATTGCTACTGCACAAAATCAAGTCATTTCAGATTTGTCCTTGAAGAGGCACTTAAAAATGATATTTCCATAGAAACTTCTTCCGCTTATGACATGGACATCGTAAAATCTCTTTACGACAGCGGAAAAGTAGATAAAAATATTGAGGTGATCTGTAACGGATTCAAAACCGATGATTATCTGGCGAAAATTTCAGATATGATCAACAGTGGTTTTGAAAACATTACCCCTATTTTAGATAACTATCGTGAGCTGGATAAACTTACGGAAAGCATTGATACTACATTCGATATCGGAATTAGAATTGCTTCGGAAGAAGAGCCTAAATTTGAATTCTATACCTCAAGATTAGGGATCGGATATAAAGATATCATTCCTTACTACAGCCAGAAAATTGCAGAACATCCGAATGCGAGACTGAAAATGCTTCATTTCTTCATTAATACAGGGATTAAAGACACTGCGTACTATTGGAATGAATTATATAAATGCCTTCGTGTATATGCGCGTTTGAAAAAAATCGCTCCCGAAGTAGATTCATTAAATATCGGAGGAGGCTTCCCAATCAAAACATCTTTGAATTTCGATTACGATTACCAATATATGGTAGAAGAAATTGTTTCTCAGATCAAAAAATTCTGTGAAGAAGAAGGAGTGGAAGAACCGAATATTTATACGGAATTCGGAAGCTTTACGGTTGGAGAAAGTGGCGCTAACCTTTATAAAATCACTTCTCAAAAACGTCAGAATGACAGAGAAAAATGGAATATGATCGATTCTTCATTCATGACGACTCTTCCGGATACATGGGCGATTTCAAGACACTTCATCATGTTGCCGCTTAACCGTTGGGAAGACAGCTACGAAAGGGTTTTCTTAGGCGGACTGACTTGTGATTCAGATGATTATTATAATTCCGAACAGCATACCAATGCCATTTATTTGCCTGTTTTCAGTGATACGAAACCTTTATATATCGGTTTCTTCCATACAGGAGCTTATCAGGAAACGATCGGAGGATATGGAGGAGTTCATCACTGTTTGATGCCTCAGCCGAGACACATATTGATCCAAAAAGACGAAAATGGAGAATTCCAGTATGAAATTTTCCGTGAAAAACAGGAACCTGAAGATGTATTGAAACTTCTCGGATATAAATAAACTTCCTTGTCATTGCGAGGAGCGAAGCGACGAAGCAATCTCAAAAAACATAGAGATTCTCCATTTTGTTCAGAATGACAAGATTAAATATAAAAAGCCATCAATTTGATGGCTTTTTTATTGAAAATAATTGGAGATCTTATCCAGTTCCAGTTCGGTATAATCCGAAACAGTAATGTTTGCTAAAGAATAATCCTGCTTTTTTGAATGTTTGCTCTTATATGCGGCACAGAAAATATTCGCTTTATGGGCTGCTAAAATTCCATTCGTAGAATCTTCGATTACCATACAGTTTTCATTGGGTTCATCAGCCATTTTTGCCGCCAGAAGGAAAATTTCAGGATGAGGTTTAGATTCTTTTAAATCGGCACCACTTATTTTTCCGCTGAAGTATTTTTCAAGCCCGAACTTTTCAAAAACCATTTTAATAGTGGTCATACTTGCAGAAGAAGCCACAATTAATTTTACATCATTTTCATAATAGTGTTCGATCAGCTTTCTAACTCCCGGAATCAGATCGAAGTCTTCATCATTATAAAAATAATCTTTAAAAAATCTTCTTTTGATATCCGTAAGATGTTCGTGGGTATGGCTGAGATTATATTCACGGATCAATGTCTCACAAACCCTTTTGGTAGAGGCTCCGGTGAAAGAGGCATATAAGTCATCCGAAACTTCAATTTCCAACTCATTGAACATTTTATAATACGCTTTTTTATGTAATGGTTCGGTATCTACAATCACCCCATCCATATCGAAAAGCACCGCTTGTAAGGCCATACTGAAAAAATTTTTGCAAAGATAAGCATTTGAGTCATGAATTATGAGCGATAAGTCATGAGTCTAAAACTTTTGAATGAGATATCATCACTCATAATTCATCACTGATAATTGACTTCCATCTTCCAACTTCTTTGTATCTTTGTGACATTATTTTTAGTATTTAAATTGAATCAATATATGAAAACTTACGCAGGAATTCCTGAAGAAAATGCATCATTAGAAAACTCGAAAGTAATGTTGGTCACTGTTCCTTACGACGGAACTTCCACATGGGGAAAAGGAGCTGATAAAGGTCCTGAACTGTTTCTGAATGCTTCTGAAAATATGGAACTTTATGATATTGAAACCGGTACAGAGCCCTATCTTGAAGGAGTTTACTTAGCTGGAGAAGTTTCTGAAAATTCTACTCCTGAAGCGATGACGGAAGCTGTTTACCAAAAAACAAAAGAGCTTTTGAATAATGATGGTAAGTTATTTACCCTTTTTGGAGGTGAGCATTCTGTTTCTATCGGATCTATCCGTGCGGTAGGTGAAAAATATGAGAATTTAACAGTTCTTCAGTTGGATGCTCATACAGACTTGCGTCCTGAATTCCATGGCTCAACTTCCAATCATGCTTGTGCTGTTTTTGAGGCTAATCAGAAGCATAATCTGGTGCAGGTGGGAATCCGTTCTATGGATATTGAAGAAGCTCAGTATTTGCCGGAAGGAAGAGTATTCTTCGCTCACGAAATTGCCAACAATGAAAATTGGGTGAATGATGTATTGGAAAAAGTTTCAGGAAATGTATATATCACCATTGACCTTGATGCTTTTGACCCGTCAATCGCTCCATCAACAGGAACTCCTGAACCAGGTGGATTACAATGGTATCCAACTTTGGAATTATTAAGAAAAGTATTTGAAAAGTGTAATGTGGTGGCATTTGATATTGTAGAATTAATGGATTCCCCAATGGCAAAGCCAAGTGCATTCCTTGCTGCGAAGTTGTATTACAAAATGCTTGCTTACTACCATATTTATAACAACAACTAAATTCCGCAAGAATCGGATTTTTTCTGCACCATATTCTTTGGAAATTTGTGAGGTAAAACAAAATGAAATGTCCACACAAAGTCAAATAGATTATCACAGAATTGCTAAAGCGATAGAGTATATCAAAAGCAATTTCAGGCTTCAGCCAAGTTTGGATGAAGTGGCGGAGAAAATTCATCTGAGTCCGGCTCATTTTCAGAAGATATTTACGGATTGGGCGGGAACAAGTCCTAAAAAGTTCTTGCAGTTCATCAGTATTGAACATGCCAAAAACTTATTAAAGGAAGAAAAAGCGAGTTTATTTGATACAGCTTATGAGACGGGACTTTCCAGTACCAGCAGATTGCATGATCTGTTTGTGAAAATTGAAGGGATGTCTCCGGCAGAATATAAAAACGGCGGAAAAAGCCTTAACATCAATTACAGTTTTTCCGAAAGTCCTTTTGGAAAAGTAATTGCAGCTTCTACAGAGAAAGGAATCTGCTATATGGCTTTTGAAGAAGATCAAGAAATAGCATTGGGAGATCTGAAACACAAATTTCCCAATGCTTCTTTTTTTGAAAAACAGGATGAGCTTCAGAAAAATGCTTTATCCATTTTTAATAAAGACTGGACAGAACTTAATACAATCAAGTTACATTTAAAAGGGACAGATTTTCAACTTAAAGTTTGGGAAAGCCTGCTGACGATCCCAAAAGGGAAACTATCTACTTATGGCTCATTAGCAGATAAAATCGGAAATCCCGGAGCTTCAAGAGCTGTCGGAACAGCAATTGGGAATAATCCTGTGGCATTTCTTATTCCCTGTCACCGTGTGATTCAATCTTCCGGGCATATCGGAGGTTACCGATGGGGTAGTGAGAGAAAGCAGCTTATTGTGGGCTGGGAAAGTTCACAGATGTATTCTGAAAACTCTATTTTGCTATAAACCTTAATTGATAAGAAATCTTAAACAAAACCATCTAATGGTTTAAATTTATACATCAACTTTGAAGATCAATGATGAGCCTATTTGAAGACATATCCGATTATCCGCTTAATATACTTCCTCATGACGGAACCGTTCATTATTATGGGAAAGTATTCTCCAAGGAAAAATCTGATTTTTATTATGATTACCTGTTTCATCAAATGCCATGGGAAAATGATGAAGCTGTGATTTTTGGAAAACTTATTTTAACTAAAAGAAAGGTAGCCTGGTTTGGTGAAGAAAAGTTTGAATATACCTACTCCAACCGTACCAAACATGCAAAACCCTGGACTCCCGAGTTGCTGGAACTGAAACAAAAATGTGAGGAGATTTCCGGAGAAACTTATAATTCCTGTCTTTTAAATTTATATCATGACGGAAGTGAGGGAATGGCTTATCATAGCGATGGGGAAAAAGATCTGAAAAAGCATGGAGCGATTGCATCCTTAACTTTTGGGGCTGAAAGAAAATTTCTGTTCAAACATAAGCAAACCAAGGAAAAAGTGGAAATATTCCTTGAAAACGGAAGTTTATTGATAATGAAAGGAGCAACTCAGGATCACTGGCTTCACAGGCTTCCGCCTACCACCAAGGTGAAAACCCCACGGGTAAATCTTACATTCAGAACAATTGAAGAATAAATAAAAAAGCTGTTCAGATCTGAACAGCTTTTTTTTATTTTAAAATCTCCGCTTCTATTGCACTATCATCATAAACCTTAATGAATGCTTTCGTATAATCTTCCTTCGTGGCAAAGTTCGGATTAGCCATAAACTTTTGGGGATTGATAGCAAAAAGCGGAAACCAGGTTGAGCTTATTTGGATCTGAATTCTGTGTCCTTTTTTGAAGGTATGAACAACATCCTGTAATCTGAAATTCACTGCTGTTTTCTGATTCGGAACCAAGGCTTCTGCTTTTTCTCTCGAATTCCTGAATCTTGCAGGCATAATTTCACTTCTTACCATCTGATGATAATTTCCATACACTACACCCTCTTTTTTCTCAGCCGGCTTGAAATCTTCAGGGTAGATATCAATTAATTTTACTGCAAAATCGGCATCTGTGGAAGTGGAAGCAATATTTAATTTCGCTGTGATTTCTCCCGCAAAAGTCATGTCTTCTGCTAAAGCATCTGTTGTGAAGGTCAAAACATCCGGTCTTCCTTCTGCAAACCTTTGGTCCTCTGACATGTAATTTCTCGGAGTGAATCCATTGAACTCTTTTAAATTATCAGAACTCAATACCGGATTATTCGGATCACTGTAATATTCTGAAAAACCTTGTCCCGGGGAATTGTTCAAGGTTCCCTTAGCTAAATAGAAATTGATCTTCTTCCCTTCTTTTGGAGGATAGGTGGCAAATTCCCTCCATTGTTTGGCACCTGTGTCGTACATTAAGGCTTCCGGTAAGCCTGCATCCTGTTTAGTGTTTCCTTTTAAATAATGATTGAAAAATTTTGTTTCAATATTTTTTTGATAATAGGTTGCAATGCTGTCGCCAAAATAGATCTGATTGTGGAAATGTTTTCCCTGTTCCTGTGCCCAGGCTCCATGTGAGAATGGTCCCATTACAATGGTGTTTTTAGCTTTCGGGCTTGTCTTTTCAATGGTTTTGTAAATGTTTAATGGCCCGGAAAGATCTTCTGCATCAAACCATCCACCAACAGTCATTACTGCGTGATTCACATTTTTCAGATGAGGTAAAAGGCTTCTTTTCTGCCAGAATTCATCATAGTTCGGATGATTCATAATTTCGGTCATGAAGAAATTATCCTTGTAGTATTTTTCATACCCATCTTTCAAGGTTCCCATATCCCGATAGAATTTCAAGCCGTCTTCTGAAGATATTTTGATCATGGAATCAGTATACCATGCTTTATTTTCCGCTTTTGTTTTCTGTACTCCGAAAACAGGAAATGTTCTGAAATATCCCAACATGAATCTTCCGTTGTGAAGAAAATCATCATTCCAGAAATCCGAAATAGGGGCCTGTGGAGATGAAGCTACTAAAGCCGGATGCTGTGCAAGAATTCCTGCAGCAGTATAGAATCCGGGATATGAAGTTCCGTACTGACCTACTTTTCCATTGTTGTTTTTAATATTCTTCAATAGCCATTCTATCGTATCATAGGTATCTGTACTTTCGTCCACACTTGTTTTGCCTTTACGTCCCACCTGTGGGGTCATATTGGTAAAAGTGCCTTCACTCATATATCTTCCCCGAACATCCTGGAAAACGAAAATATATTTATCTTTCATCAGGTACTGATTCGGACCCAGCTTTGTTCTGTATTCATTTTCACCATATGGAGCAATGCTGTAGCAGGTTCTCTGCATCAGGAAAGGGTATTTATTCTTATTGGAAATATCTTTTGGGATATACACTGCGGTAAAAAGTTTTACTCCATCCCGCATTGGGATATAAACTTCCTGTTTAATGAAATTATCTTTTACAAAATTATCTTGTTGCTGAGAGTTTTGTGAATAGCCAAGAATGAAAGAAAAAATAGACAGAATGAGTATTCGGATCTTCATAAATTTAATTTGTAGCTAATTTAACAATAAATTATTTTTTGAAGGGTGCTGAAATGAAAAATGACCGGAACTTACGGTCATTTTGAAATGATATATAATAATTGTTTGGTCTACATTTTCTTGCCTGCAAACTTATTAAGCTTCATACTGAGTGAGAACATGATATAACGCTTCAGAATCAGGTCTTCACGGTCTTCAAAGTAAGAATTGGATATGGTTCTTCTTATACTCTGGTTTTGGTTGAGAACATCATATACTTTTACTTTGGCGGTCAGCTGTTTATTGAAAAATGCATACCCTAAACTTGTATTCCAGAAATAAAAATCTCTTTTGAAACCGGGAGCAATGTTGGAACTTGTATTGTATTCAAAGTCATTCCCGAAAACCAGATTACTTTTAAACATATAATTGGTCACTTGTAATTTTAGTGCCTGATTGGTGTTCTCAACTTTTTCGATGCTGTAATTCGTGTAATCTGATGTATTGTAACCGATGCTGTAAGACGGTTTTATGGTTACTTTATCTTTAATTTCATAAGTAAGATTCAATCCCGGACTTATTGTATATGTATTGCTGGTATATTGTTGACCATTGATAAACCCTCTGTTATAATTATAATTCATATTGAATCTTGGGTTAACGGTGAATTTATTCGTTTCTTTCCACTTGAATGTTTTACTGAAACCTCCCCCGAAATTCAAAAACTTATTTCCGCTTACGTTGTTATAGGTGATAAACTGCTTCCCGGACTCATCATAATAGGAATAGTTGGCAACATCATTATTTTGGTAGGTGAAATTTAAATTCAGATAATAATTCATGTTCTTTATCATATTGTAATTGTTGAAATACAAATAGGTGCTGTTGGACCATCTGTTTTTCAATTCAGGATTTCCCTGAAGTACAACCAATGGATTCGAAAAATCCGTATAAGGTGTAAGCTGTTCAGCTGAAGGAATGGAATAGTTGGCATTATTGTATAAACTCAGCCTTTTACGGTCTGAAAACTGATATTGAATGCTCACATTATAATTAGGCAATACAAAGTTTTTCTGTAGGTCATATTGTTGACCGTTATAAACAGAATTTACTTTCATATCCGAAATATCAAAATTGGCTGATGCCCACATGTTAAGCTTCTTTTTATTGAGCTCGAAAGTCAATTCAGGCGTAATCTCATTTACTTTCTGATTCATGCTGTTGGACAGAATCGTATTGTAGTTGGAATACTCTCCCGTGATGTCATTAAAATCATTAACGTCTCGAATATTATTATTAAGTCTTGATTCATAACTTAAGTTCAGATTTATACTGGCAGAATCCGAAATGGGTTCGGAATATCCCACACTGAAACGGTAATTATTGTTCTGATTTTGAGTTTTTGACAATTGATTCCTGATATCATCAGGATCTGTGCTTTGGTAAAAAATCGTTTGAGACTTGTTGAGGTTATTTCTTTTTGACTCGGAAATCGTAGAGTTTATATTGGCACTTAATGATCTTCTTTTTTTATTAAATCTTTTAGAAAAATAAATGTTCGGAGTGAATGAATTATTTTCAGAGTCACTGCTTGTGTAAGAATCGCTTTCGTTAAGAAGAATATCATCTCTCAATGTAGACGATTTCGAATTATTAAAAGTAAAGCCTTTTGTTTTTGAAAAAGAGGGTGAAAAATAAATCTCAGTGAGGGAGTCCAGTTTTACTCTTACTGAAGTATCGAAACTGTATTGTTTAGACTCGTTCTCACCATTATTTTCAGAATTAGTTTTCAGCGTGAAATCCGGAAGCAATGTTGTTCTTGAGACTTTTGATCTTGTCTCCGTTTTATTGTCTGAATGCATCAAGCTGAAAGTATCCAAATTGATGTCTTTTCCAATTTTATCGCTATAATTTACACCGACGGTTGTAGACCTTTGAATTCCTTTATTACCGCCACCACCTTGTGTATAATAGGTGTTTCCGCCGCTGGAAATGATACTTCCGCCCTGCATCATCCAGGAATTCCGGCCATTTCCCATACTATCGAAAACTTCATCATTGGAAAATCCCTGAGAATTGATATTATTGGAGGACGCCAGCAAACTTATTTTAGAATCATTTTTAAAATAACTTAAAAGCAGACTGCTTTCATAGCGTTTATCAGAACCATAACCGAGCGTAAGTCTGGAAATTAGTCCCTTGTTTTTCTTTTCGTCAATATTGAAGTTGATGGTGGTGTTGTTCGATTTGGCAGTTTTTCCGCTAAGCTCTTCCTCTTTGGTTTTAGTAGTAGTAAACTGGATGTTTTTAATGATGTCGGCAGGAAGGTTTTGTAATGCAATTTTGCCATCTTTATCAAAGAATGGTTTTCCATTGATCATGATCTGATCTACATCTTTCCCATTAACGGTAATTTTTCCGTCATTACTGATTTCCACTCCTGGAATTTGCTTCAAAAGTTCCTCAATTTTACTGTCGGGACGCACTTTAATAGCAGAAGCATTAAACTCTATCGTATCTTTTTTGATTTTTACGGGAGAAGCTGTAATTTTCACTTCATCAATATTGGTTACCGTATTTTTTTCAAGCTCGATATCGCCTAATGAGAATGACTGGTCAATTTTATTATAGCTTTTAGAGAATGAAATGAGCTTTTCCGCATCAATTTTTAAAATGGAAGGTTCATTGAGCTCATCGGTTTTCAGAGAAAATTTTCCTTCTTTATTAGTTGCTGTATAGTTGATGATAGATGAATCCTTTTCTTTCAAAAGATAAACTGTCGCATTTTCTACAGGTTTTTTTTCGTAATCTGCTATTTTACCATCAATATTTAGTTTTTGGGCATGAAAAACTGTAAAATTGATTGTAAGTATTAGGAACAATAGAATTTTCTTCATTAAGAATGCTTGTAATCGGTAAAAATATAAAAAAAAACATCCCTTATTAGGGATGTATATTGTTAAATATTTCTTAAAACTTACGCTCTCAAATATCTTGAATAAGCATAACCTTCCTGTCCGTCTTCAGTTTTCACTTTCCACCAGTCATCAGAAGTCTGCTCAATTAATGTTACGGAAGAACCTTTGGCAGCTTTACCCACAACAGCAGCTTCAGTAGAAGGCTCCTGTCTGATGTTTAGATTAGAATCTTCAGTTGCTACCGTAAGAGCAGCTCCCGAAGAAAGACCTGCAACCTGTACATCGATATTGATGTCAGACGCAGAATATGTAGAGTCAATAGCTCCTAAAGCATTCCATACAGCATCTTTAGCTGCTGTGCTGGAAGCACTTCCTGAAATGTAAAGGATACCATCCTGCTCTTGAACATTAAGATTTGAAATTCCTGAAGACTGTGCTGCAGAAACTACGCTTGAATATTTATCTTGTAATGTGCTCATTGTTAATTAATTATTTTACAGTGTAGTTATAATTTACTTTTCCAACTTTCAAAGCATCAACCGATTCTTTGATTTTTCTTGCCTGTTGAGGAGAAACATTTCCTGTAAGCGTTAATTCCCCGTTTACTACTTCTACTTTTACAGAAGGGAAGTCTTTCACCGCATCCTGAACTTTTTGCTGAACAGCAGGATCCACTGCCGAAGTAGTTTCAACTGGTGCAGCAGCCGGAGCCGGTGCAGCGATAGTTGACATATCCATTACGTCTTTTACACCGTTGATAGCTTTTAACTGAGCAATCATAGCATCTTTAGAAGCCTGATCTGCAAAAGTTCCGCTTAAGTGAGCAACACCGTCTTTTACTTCAACAGAAGCATTAGGGTTAGATGTTACCACAGTTGTAGCCTGAGTTTGAAGATCCGCATCAGAAACTTTCTTTTTACAAGAAACCGACCCAAATGACACAGCTACAGCCAATGCAGCCATTGCGATAGTTTTTTTCATAGTTGTATGTTTATTTAATGTTTTAATACAATCAAATGTAATAATAAAATTTATACCAAATGGATAAAAAATAGATAAATGTTTCTTAAATTTTTTGCAATATTTTCAGAATCAGGCTATTAATTTTAATGTATCAAAAATGTAACAAAAAATTAATGTCGATGAAGAAATTCTACGCCTCAAATGAAAAACAATTATATTTGTGCCACTTGAACTATTTATATGAAAGGACAAAATAAACTTTTTATAGCAATTATCATTGCTCTTCTCCTGGGTGTTGGGATTGGCGGGTTTGTACATTTGCAATATCCGGAAAGCGCAGAACCTTTTTCCAAGAACATTAAGCTTCTGGGAACCATTTTCATCAGATTGGTGCAGATGATCATTGCTCCATTGGTATTCACAACTCTGGTAGTAGGAATTGCCAAAATGAGCGATATCAAAATGATCGGAAGGGTAGGAACAAAAGCAATGCTATGGTTTATTTCCGCTTCCTTGGTTTCCCTTTTTATCGGATTGATCCTTGTCAACTGGCTTGAACCGGGGCATGTAACCAAATTACCGATTCAGGATGCTGCTTCAGCAGAAGAATTATTGAAGAGCAGTAAAGGATTTTCCCTCGAAGATTTCGTAAAACACGTGATTCCTAAGAGTATATTCGAAGCTTTTGCCACCAATGAAGTATTGCAGATCGTAGTATTCTCCATTATGTTTGGAATTGCTTTGGCAAATTTGGGAGAAGAATATTCTCAGCCTGTGATTAAACTGCTGGATATTATTGCTCATGGAATCCTGAAAATGGTAGGATATATCATGTGGTTTGCTCCGCTAGGTGTTTTGGGAGCCATTGCGGCTGTGGTAGCGACCAACGGATTTGAAATATTTAAAGTATACGCCATTTATCTAAGAGATTTCTTCTTTGCATTAGGAATTCTTTGGTTGGTGTTATTATTAGTGGGTTACCTTATTTTAGGAAACCGTCTATTTGAATTATTAAGAAGGATTAAAGAGCCTTTATTAATTGCTTTCTCCACGACCAGCTCTGAGGCTGTTTTCCCCAAATTAGTAGAAGAATTGGAAAGATTCGGGTGTAATAACAGAGTAGTATCTTTTATTTTACCATTGGGATATTCGTTCAATCTGGACGGAAGCATGATGTATATGACCTTTGCTTCTATTTTCATCGCACAGATTTATGGGGTCGAAATGACTGTAGGACAACAGATCACCATGCTTTTGGTGTTAATGTTAACTTCAAAGGGAATTGCAGGGGTTCCAAGAGCTTCTTTGGTAATCATTGTAGCAACCTGCTCTATGTTCGGAATTCCACCGGAAGGAATTGCCTTAATCTTACCAATTGATCATTTCTGTGATATGGGAAGAAGTATGACCAATGTATTAGGAAATGCTTTAGCGACTTCTGCAGTTTCCAAATGGGAGGGGCAACTTGAAGATCACGGTGGGAAAATGTAATTCAAATGGATTTACAGACTCATAAAGATCATATTCTCGAAAACGGGTTTACAGTAATCAATAATATCTTTTCGGACAAAGAACTTGAAAAGATAGATGAGGTTTTAAAAAATATTGATGCTTCAAATGAAAATTTCAGAAAATCTGAGGATTTATTTGCGATAAGGCAGTTTTTAAAAGAGCTTCCGGAGATTAAGGATTTGATATTAAATGCAAATATGAATGCCATTATCCATGAAATTTTCGGAGAAAAATATATGGCTGTAAAAAGTATCTATTTCGATAAACCCGAAAAATCGAATTGGTATGTTGCCTATCACCAGGATTTGACCATTTCTGTTGATAAGAAAATAGAAATTGCCGGTTTTGGTCCCTGGACAACTAAAAAGAATCAGTTTGCCGTGCAACCGCCTTTACCTATTTTAGAAAACATATATACGATCAGGATTCATTTAGATGATACCGATGAAAATAACGGAGCCTTAAAAGTCATTCTAAAATCTCATGCGAAAGATATTTACAGGCCGGAAACTATTGACTGGAATGTAGAAACTGAGGAAATCTGTAAGGTGGAAAGAGGAGGAGCAATGATTATGAAGCCTCTTATACTTCACGGTTCAAACCGAACAACCAATGGGAAGAAGAGAAGAGTGATTCATATTGAATTCTCCGATATGGAACTTCCGGGAGAATTACAGTGGTCTGAAAGATTAAATTAGAAAGCATCTCAATAAAATAAAAACCTCCGAGCTATCGGAGGTTTTTTATATAAATCATATTACACTATTTCAAAGAAATCTCATCAATAAAGATATAAGAGTCTCCACCTGCGCCTTGATGCCAAGCCGGGAGCTTTCCGAAGAAATAGGCTTTTACTTTCAGAAATCTGGCTTCAGTAGGGAGGATTTCCGTTGCAAAATCCTTGATCTGAACTTTTTCATCCTTCGGATCGATGGTGTTATCAATAGTTTTAAGAAGAACATAATCTTTACCGTTCATAGAAGCATAATATTCTACTTTTTTAGGCATTAAGATCCATGCTCTGCTGTCCTGAAGATAAGTAGAAGACAATTGGGTGATTTCCTGAGGTGACTGCATATCAATGATTGCTTCAAAATTCTGTCCCTGATAACCTTGCCATTCTCCTTTTCTCCAGTTCTCACTTCCGTTAATTCCATCAATAAGAGCCAGTTTTCCGCCCGCAGTATATTGAGGATTTACGTTAGCATTTACAGTGATATCCCAATGATTAGGCCTTCTGTTGAAATTAGCTACGGTAACAGAACTTTTCTCGCCTTTTCTTTCTGTGTAGGCGGAAACCTGCGTAGTCTTATAAATGCTGAAAGGCTCTTTATAGACTTTAAATGTTTTTCTCACATTGGCATCACCTTCGTCTAATGTCATGTAATAGATCTTATCACCCGGATGTAAAGGAGTGATCTCAACTTTCGTAGAGAAATCAAAAAGTCTGTTCGCTGCAATAACGGGGGAAGCAACTAATTCCGGGTATTTGAAATCTTTTGCAGGCTTTATGTTTTCAAAACCAAGTTTTTTAAGCTCATCTTTACTTGTATTTTTAGTAATGATTCTTGTGGTTCCGTCTTCCAGGTGAAGCTTTATTTCATCAAAATAAGGGGTTACGGTTTCCCATTCCGGTTTTCCCGGAGTTACGGAATAAATACCCATTGAGCTTAGGACATACCATGCGCTCATCTGTCCGCAATCCTCATTTCCGATCAGTCCGTCCGGTGCATTTTTATAGAAATTGTCAAGGATATATTTGATTTTTTCTTCTGTTTTCTGAGGTTTGTCCACAAAATTATATAAATAGGCGATATGATGACTCGGTTCATTTCCCTGAGCGTATTGCCCCATCAGTCCGGTAATATCTGCCTGTTCTCTCCCTGTTGTTTGTTGAGGCGCTGAGAAAATAGCATCAATGAACTGTTCGAATTTTTCTTTACCTCCGTGAGCCGCAATCAGACCAGGAAGGTCCTGCTGAACAGAGTAAGAATAATGCCATGAATTCCCTTCGGTATAATTGTTATTGACTTCTCTCGGTTCAAAAGGCTCGTGCCAGTTTCCGTTCTTTCTTGGCTGCATAAAGCCGTTTTTCAGATTATAAAGATTTTTCCAGCTTTGAGAGCGCTTCATAAAATATTGGTAATCCTCTTTTTTACCTAAGATTTTAGCCATTTGAGCAATACACCAGTCATCATACGCATATTCCACTGTCTTGGAAACACTTTCAGGTTCATCATCAATGCTGATATAGTTATTCTGTTTGTAAGCATTCAATCCGAAAATATCCAGCATAGCGGAATTTTTGGCGGCTTCGAATGCTTTTTCATAATCGAATCCAGTAATTCCTTTGGCCATTGCATCTGCAATAACAGAAACGGAGTGATAACCGATCATACATTCTGTTTCATTGGATGCCAATTCCCAAACCGGAAGTTTTCCGCCCTGCTCGTATTGCTTGATAAATGTATTGATGAAATCGGCGGTTCTTTTTCTGTCAATCAGCGTCATTAAAGGATGAGCTGCCCTGAATGTATCCCAAAGCGAAAATACGGAATAGTATCCGAAATTATTAGCTGTATAGAACTTGTTATCTCTGCCTCTATATTTTCCGTCAACATCCATATTGATGTTCGGCTGAGTGAAAACATGATATAAAGCAGTGTAGAAAATCGTTAATTTATCTTTATCATTAGATGTTACCTCAATTTTTGAAAGCTCTTTATCCCATGCATTCACAGCCTGCGTTCTTATCGTTTCAAAATCATTGGAAGTACCTTCAGCCAGCATGTTTTTAGCTGCGCCTTCATAAGTAGTAGGGGAAATGGCTACTTTCACATTGATTTTTTCTCCCTTTTTAACAGAGGTTGAAAAAGCTAAAGCCAATTTTGTTCCTGTATAAAGTTTGTTCTCCTGTTTTCCATTAACCTCCTTTTTTGAAATCTTCATCGGTTTGGAAAATTCAATTCTTGCGTAGATGTATTGGTTCGTAGCCCAGGCCTCGCTTCTTCTGAAAACTTCAATAGTTTTATCATTAATAATTCTTACTTCACCTTCCAAAAGTTTGTCCCTGTGATTTAAATCCAGAATGATGTTGGCATTTCCTGCATTATTGAAAGTATATTCATGATAACCTACTCTTGCCGTTGTAGTCAGGCGGACATCAATATTATTTTTGTCTAATTTCACGGAATAAAATCCTGCTGAGGCGTTTTCGTTCTTATGCGAAAATTTGGAAGAATAGTCTTTATTGTTCAGGCTTGGATTTCCCATGGTCGGCATCAGCATAATGTCTCCATAGTCTGAAACACCTGTCCCATTAAGATGGGTATGAGAAAAACCATAAATAACAGAGTCAGAATAGTGATAACCGCTGCAACCATCCCAGCTTCCATCAATTCTTGTATCAGGAGACAACTGAACCATACCAAAAGGAACAATGGCTCCCGGAAAGGTGTGGCCATGACCTCCGGTTCCTATAAACGGGTTAACATATTGAGAATAATTTTGTGCGGAAATGATTTGGGTGATGAATAAAGAAACTAAAATTAATTTATTTTTCATGTAATAATTTTATGACAGCGAATATAAGCAAATAACGAATCAGAAAAGAAGCCTTTTTTTCTACATCAAACCGGTGTGGTCAGACTTCTCCTTCAAAGAAATCCTGTAAATAATCCTGCTTGTTATTGTCTGTTCTTTCCGTCCCCAAAAATGTTTTCCATGCCTTTGATTCGTGGTAAACGATTCCCATTTCCCAGACACAATACGTAGGAAGATGAATCTTGTTTCTGTCCCAAACTTCAAAATCTCCGGAACCATCAAAATAGACACTTTCCCATAACTCATTCTCACTTCTCCAGGTGCATACCAAAAGCAGATAATTTTCTCCGCATCTGTGCATGATGACAAATCCAAGGTCATCTTTATCGTGAAAGTTTTCGGAAGCATTTTCTATGCAAAATTTAGCTTTTTCAATTTCAGACTGTGTAATGTTTTCAAGATCTTTTGCCAGATTGTACCATTTGAATCTGGTATTTCCGACGGCGAAAATCCCTTGTGGAGATGCATGTTTGGTGGGATAGGCGGTTGAATTCATTGTGTTGATTTATAAAGCAATTAAAGTAATGACAAGAAAATAAATATAAAAAATTATAACGATGTGATTTATCACCTGATGTTATAGATTTTATTGATTCTAAACTATCGAAAAAATCCGTAAATTTGTAGACATTTATTTTAGTTTATGTTGACGAAAGAAAAGGTTCAGAATTTCCTTAAAGAGATAGAAGTTGATGATTTAGTGAATAATCTTCAGATCATGGGTGATGATGTGTATATTGATATGACAGCACATTCACCGGCAATGCACGAAAAGAAAAAGCTGGAAGCGGCGATGAAGCAGGCTTTTGCGAGTGAGTTTGGAGAGCATGTTCATTTGAAACTCAAAATTGTTTCTCCGGAGCCTAGCGAAATTCAGCAAAGCCAGATCAAAGGGAAACAAATTCCTGGAATTCAAAATATTATAGCCATTGCTTCCGGAAAAGGGGGAGTAGGAAAATCTACAGTATCTGCAAATATGGCAGTTACTTTAGCAAAAATGGGCTTTAAAGTAGGATTATTGGATGCGGATATTTATGGTCCGTCTGTTCCTACTATGTTCGATACGGAGGGTCAGAAACCGATTTCAGTGGAGGTAGGCGGAAAAAATTTAATGAAACCGATTGAAAATTATGGGGTAAAAATGCTTTCCATAGGATATTTTTCAGGAGCTAATCAAGCGGTGGTTTGGAGAGGTCCGATGGCTTCAAAAGCATTGAATCAGATGATCAGAGATGCAGCGTGGGGAGAGTTGGATTTCTTATTGATCGATCTTCCTCCGGGAACAGGAGATATTCACTTATCCATCATCCAGGAAGTTCCTGTAACAGGAGCGGTAATTGTAAGTACACCTCAACACGTGGCTTTGGCAGACGTAAGAAAAGGTATTGCGATGTTCCAGATGGAAAGCATTAATATTCCGGTTCTTGGATTAATCGAAAATATGGCGTATTTTACACCAGAAGAATTACCGGACAATAAATATTATATCTTTGGAAACCAGGGAGCGCAATATTTGGCGGAGGATTTGGGAATTCCTGTATTAGGAGAGATTCCATTGATTCAAAGCATCAGAGAAGCTGGAGATGTAGGAAGGCCGGCTGCTCTACAGGAAAATTCTAAAATTGCAGATATCTATACGGAGACGGCTAGAAAAATGGTAGAAAGCTTGGTGGAAAGAAATAAAAATCTTCCTCCTACAGAAGCGGTAAAGATTACAACAATGGCGGGATGCTCGCCGAAAGCTAAAAAGTAATTACATTCAATAAGATTTGGAAAAACCGAATTGAACAGAAAAATATGGAAACAAACATAACACACGAAGATACAGTAACAAGAGTAATGGAAGCTCTGGATAGCATCCGACCGTTTCTGAATAAAGATGGCGGAGATATTGAGCTTATCGATGTGAAGGATAATCAGGTTTTTGTAAAGCTGTTAGGAAACTGTTCCGGGTGCTCACTGAATTTTTCAACCCTGAAATTAGGCGTTGAGAATACGATTAAGCAACACGCTCCGGAAATTGAAAAAGTAATAAGCGTAGAGTAAAAAATAACAATAAATATATTTTTTGAGACAGGTCAAAGACCTGTCTTTTTTTGTTTAATCAAGGAAATATTATCTACTATTTCACCTTAATTTATAGAGAGAATATTCAAAAATATTTTCATAATTTATTTTGGGCCGGCCTTCAAGGGCAAATAAATTTAATTAAATGAAGCATAGTTTAAATTAGATAAAACAAAATTATGTTTTGTATTGTTTTTATTGTCAATCGATTATGATTGTGTATATATCAAATTTTCGTGAAATAAATATAAAATCAATCAATATAAATAGTATATTAGTGTTCAAAACTAAAAACCAAATTATCAAATCATGAACACTGAAAATTTTAGTACTCTTGAATTGCTTTACAAACAATTCAGGTACCCTTTCCCAACACTAAAAAATCCATACGCAGAACAACTGCAAGAGATTACAGAGAATCAATGGATTGACGGAGAATATTTATGGCTTTACGAAAAGAATCCCGAAATTCGCAAAAAGTACAAAAAAACCAAAACAGCCCACATTGCTGCTCAATGGTTTCCTACAGCATCATTTGAAAGATTCAAACCTATTTGCAGGCTTATGCTTTGGACCTTGTATAATGATGATCTTTATGAAGAAAGTGACCCTGACGACATTCAATATATACATAATCAATCAATTGCTATATTAAATGGTGAGCTGGGTGTATCAGAATCAGAAATACCTTTAGGAGCTATGCTGGCTTCATTAAGACAAGAACTTTTGCAGTTTATTCCACAGGAATCGCTCTCTCGCTTTATACGGATGATTAGCAGGTATTTTACCGGGCTTAAAACCGAGTTGGAATACAAGAAAAATAAAATCTACCCTAGTGTGGCAGAGTGTATTGCTTTGCGGGAAAACTCCATATGTCTCTATCCTTTTCTGCAACTTACAGAGGTAGAAACGGGTGTTACTTTGCCTTCTGAAATACATGAACACCCCGTAATCTGCCGTTTACAGGCATTAGCATGTCATCTTGTTACTTTTTTCAATGAAGTGCAATCAGTATTGAAAGACGAGGCAACCGGAAGTATTTACTATAATATCGTAAAAGTAATCCAAAATGAACGTCAGATGTCTTTGAAAGAGGCTTGTCTGGAAGATTTACGACTCCACAATGAAGATCTTAAAGAGTTTCTTGCCCTACAGGCTTCATTACCCGATTTTGGCATATGGCAGGATGCGGTAGTTAACTGGGTGCATTATATGAGTATGGTATTAAGTGGATGGAAGAATGTATCTACAAAACTGGAGCGTTATAACGCTATGGATTTTCCTGATGCTACGGAACTTCGGAAAAAATTGAATATAAAAACAGGATCAAATATAAATGATGTTAAAGAAAAATAAGTTTATAACTCGTGTATATATCACAAAACTTAAAATTTAAATAAAAATGAAACCAGAAGAATATAGTTCAAAAGATTACCTGCCACTTGGTTATTATCCTTGGCCTGATCTCATTAATCCCCATGCAGAACAAATGGGAAAAGATATGGATGGGTGGATTGACAATGAGTATACTTTCCTGACAGAAAAGCAACGTGAAACTTATAAGAAGATGAGGTTACATATGTGCACAGCACGCATGTGGCCAGATTTAACCTATGAGCAAAGTATTCCCTGTAACAGATTTATGCTCCAATATGTTGCTCTTGACGATCAAATAGAGCATTCGTCCTTAGAGGAGATTCAACAGTTACGGGTACGTTGTGTGGATATTCTAAAAGGAGCTCAACCAAGACCGGAAGAAAATGCGCTTTATCAGCAAATGGCATTGATAAGGGATGAATTCCGTGCTTTAATGCCTGAATTATGGGTTGATCGTTTTATTTACTATTTTTATCAATCCTTTAGGTATGGTATTGAATTGGAGTATCCTTATAAAATAGCACAACGTCCACCATCACTGACACTCTTTAAAACGATTCGTGAATATTCTGTTTTAATGCGCCCTTATCTGATCTTTGGTGAGATTGAATCGGGTCTTGTATTGCCGGAACATATTTTTGAGCATATTGTTGTTCAAAAAATAATATCTTATATGACCCGGATTGTTGCATGGCAAAATGACATTCATTCCCTGCCGAAAGAAATGGCAAAAGGAACTGAGGTCTTTAATCTGGTTTTTGTATTGCAGCAGGAATATAACCTTTCATTAAAGGATGCGTGCTCTCAGGCATCCCGTATCCATGATGAAGAATTGAGTAAAGTGCTTGCTTTACATGCGGAGTATCGTGAATTTGGTGAATATCAGGAGCACATAGATAAATTTGTTTATTATGCCGGAGTTGGACTTCAGGGAGTGAATTCTTTTTATCTGGAAACTGAAAGATACCGGCACGGAGGAGTTGGGTTTGCATGGCCGGAAATTAGCAGAAACTTAAACAAGTAGCACTAGATATATTTTTTAAGACAGGTCTTTGGCCTGTCTTTTTTATGATGAAGAATTACATTAACGAAATCTTTACGTCATACCGTTCAAAAATTTCTATTATTCTATCAAATTTACTTTTAAAAAGTCCCTTACTTTTCTTATGATTCCTCCACGTTAATTCTGAAATTGATTTTACACCAAAGTCACCATTGAAACAATCTTCCAAAGCATGTAAATTTCTCCCAAAATAACCACCAACACCATTTACTTCTTCTCCGATAGTACAATAAAACTCATCTAAATTGTGAAATTCGTTCCCGTCAATCAGAATTTTAATATTTTCTTTAACAGAAGTTGTATTCATAGAATGCAGAGCTTGAACAAGCCAGCCTTGTAATTCATCTTTTTGTAAATTTTTCCAAGCTTTTTTTTCAATAATTTCATTTTTTAGCTTCATCATCAAGGCTTTATGATAACCTTTAGGATGATGCCAAACAAAACCACTAATTGTAATATTATTCTTTTGGGATTTAATTATTTTAATATTGCTGATAAAAGTATTGCTTACAATTGTTTGATCTTGATCAAGTAAATAAATGAAGCCTTGATTGTTGTAAATTCTGGATGATCTTTCTATTTCAGCCTTAAAAGTTTCAATATTATCGATATTGATTAAGTGTAATAGCCGATAAACAAGATTAGATTTGTTGCTTTCAAGATTTTTTACATTATCAATATAAGAAATAATTTTAGGGCAATATCCCGTATCAAGTCCAAAACCAAACATACTTTAACTATTAAAATCTAAATCTAATCATTTTCCATAAATAAAGCCCCAGAAAAACCTGAGGCCTTATCAACTAAATAAAACTATATTACTTTACAATAACTCTTTTCACATGTCCTTCCGAAGTTTTAACAAGATAAACTCCTGTAGAAAGATGAATAGTATCTATTGTCAAAGCATTTTTCTCTTTTCGGATCAGTTTTCCGGACATATCGTACAATTCATAATCCTGTGCTCTGTTGAAGTATAACGTATTTCCTTTAGCAACCGGATTCGGGAAAATATTGAATGTCGTTTTTTCCGTTTTGATCTCTCCTGTTCCTAATGTGGCAGACGCAATTTCATATATGGATAATGTTCCGCTGATCTCATTGGCAATCACAACATATCCTTTTCCGGTAGCAGAGTTTTCAGGAGCAATGTAAATGATTCCTTCCGGGCCGTTATCCCCTCCGAATGCGGATGTTGAACGCGAATGCTTATAATTGGTGAAAGTAGGGTTGTTCGGATCTGTAATATTATATACCATTACCCCTCCGGTTCTTTCTAATGTAATAAAAGCATACGTTTGCCCGTTGATTGTTCCTAAAGCGACTCCTTCCGGTTCAGGTCCTTTGGCACGGCTTCTGTTTTTAGTTCCGTTGGATTCATTATCGGTATTGAAAATCAAAGGGTGACTGGCTGCAATATATCTTTCAAATCGGTCTCCGCTGTCATAAACGATTTGTTGGGTATCTGCATTGAAAATGGAGAATGAACGGGCTCCTAATGCATAGATTTCCTCATATTCATTATCTCCGTCTGTATTCCCGTTCACACTGGTAACTCTGAATCTTCCCAAATTATGAGAAGCTTTTAAAACAGAAGAATTAGGGAAGATTGCAGGATCTAAAGTATAACTGCTCGCTCCCACAGTCGTCCTTTCGCTGAAACCGGATAAATCTTTTTCATCCCCTTCATTAGCGGTTACAATATAATTAGTACCACCAATTTTGTAGTTCTGTAATGCATCCGGCATATAATATGCTTTAACAGGCCAATTGGCAATAACAACTTCGCCGTTATTATCGGAGGCATCAAAACCATTTCCTGGCAGACTCATATCTTTTTTGCCTAATCCCCAAATTCCTGTGATTGTTTTGGTAGCCAAATTCACTTCTGCAATGGCATTGTTTTCCTGGAGTGTAACCCATGCTTTCTGACTGTCTGAACTTACCGTAACATATTCAGGCTCTAAATCCTGGGAAAGGGTATTGGCTGTTCTTACTTTTCTTAATCCTGTTGCTGTTAAAGCAGCCAGTTGAGAATCAAAACTATTAAAATTAAGAGTCGTTACATTACTTTGCGTAAGATTGTTCACTCCTCCTGAAATATCAATAATGCTGATGGTTCCTTCCGGATCTACGGTATAAGCATCATTCGGTTCTCCTTCGTTGGCTGTAATCACCTTTGTGCCATCCGGAGTGAAAGTGATCATATCCGGTAAAGCTCCCACAGTAACCTGCTTCAGGAAAGTCCCGTTGGTATCGAAGAAAACCACCGAACCATTTTGCTGAGGATTAGAATTAGGAGAAGAAACGGCTACGATTCCGTTTTTCACGGCAATACTTGTAATTCCTCCATAAGGTGCCATATTCACAGTTTGAATTACCGACGGAGCTGTAGGATTGCTGAAATTAATGATATCGAAAACGTCCGTTAAAGAACTGATGGTAAAAAGTTTTTGGCTTGCAGGATCATGAACGACAATCTCTGTAGAACTGTTATTGCTTCCCGAAGGATCAAAGCTTCCGATATAATTCAGTTGAATCTGATGGGAAGGAGCAGGAGCCTGCTTATCATTATCAACAATATAAATGGTTGCAGAGTTGTCCCCGGAAATAATTGCTCCGGTTGGATTTTCAAGGCTCACTACAAAATATTCCGCATGTTGTTCCTCTAAAGTATCATCAATAATAGGAATGTTTACTGTATAGCTGTTTGTGGAAGACGTGAAATTAATAGTCTGGCTGGCTAAAGTGAAATCACTGCTGTTGGCTGTACTATAAGGCGCTGGCTTTACTACTAAATTAACAGATGAAGTCGCCGGATTATTGACGTTAATTTTAAAATTTAAATTTCCTGCATTTTCATCTACTTTCACGAAGTTCTTCTCCCAAGAAATGGAAGTTCCGGCTGTAGTGAATGTGCTGGAAGTGGATGCGGTAACGGCATTATCGCTTAGATCTTCAACCATATTCGGTTTTAGAGCTAAATAATAAGCTTGATTGGGAACCAAACCTCCGGTCGGGATTACCGTGATTTTGTTATTACTGAAAAGAGTAGTAAAGGGAACTTGAGAACCGGAAGAATTTCCTAAACGGAATTCAACAAGATTTTGTGCATTAGAATCGTTGATCGCTGAATTATCTATTAATCTTACATTCTCATTAAAAGTAATTGTAGGATTGACAGTAGTTGAAGCATTATTAGTGTTATTTAAAGGAAGATACGTAACTGTAGGTGGAGTAGTGTCAACGGTGCCTGTTGTCGTTGCATCTACCGTAAAGTTATCAAACCGGTTATTTCCTACAGTTCCACCCGCTCCGGCAGAGAATTCGACCTTTAATTTAAAGTTCGGGTTGTTGGCGACTCCTGAAAAAGATGAAAAATCAAATGTAATTAATTGAGGATCGGCATCCAATGGAGTCACTGTTTGGTAAGGGATAAAAGTGGTTCCGTCCGTTGAGTAAGACCAGCTTTGGGTTCCTGCTCCTGAGCCGGATCTTCTTGTAGTGAACTTCACCACAATATTGTTGTACCCGGTAGTGGGAAGAGAGAATTGTAAAGCTCCACCAATAGGATTGTTGAAACGCAAATGCGTCCCCGCAGCATCACCATTTCTGGCGTTCAAATTGGCAATATTGAAATTTTGCCCGGTTCCACCCGCCGGATCTATGACACTCGCTCCCCCTGCAACCGCGATCAGCGATGAGCCACTGACCATAGACGAGGCTGGTGTTGTAATAGCGGTTTCAGAAGCATTATTATTAAAATTCCAATAGTGGATAAGAGACTGCCCGAAGAGTCCGCCTTGAATGAAAAATGCTGCGGCTACAGACGTTTTTAACAAGTAGTTGTTAATCATTTCTACACAATTAAGTTTATGCAAAAATGAACTTTATACTCCGTAAATATTTTAAGCGAATTTTAATAAATGTTTAATAAAATGTACTCTTTATATTCATCAATGGGATTTGATTGCTTTTTTAGGAACCATTTTTTTTAAAGATTGATGTTGTATTTTTCCCATCAAACTTTTTTCAGACTGATACTTTTGGGTGTAAAGAAACCCTGAAATTGCCGTTATGATGATTAAAATAAGGGCAACCCATCCAATTCTTTTAAGCATTTCTTTCATATGGCTAAGTTTTTAATGTCATGAATTTCTAAAGTGGAAGTCGGGTATCCTTTCCGTACAGCATTGATCATGGCTTTCCCAACCTGGTGGAGTGTTAAAGACTGTGATGGTAAAAAAACAGGAAAGAACCAGATAAACGGTTTGAAAAACCATTTAACGTTGGTTTGTCCTTCAACAGGTTTCATGAATCCCGGGCGGAAGTTATAAACTGCTTTAAAACCAAGTTTTTTCAGATCATTTTCTGTTTTTCCTTTAACGCGTGCCCACATCAGTTTGCTGCTTTCACTGCTGTCTGTATGTTTCCCTGAAACATAATTGAAAACCATTTCAGGGTTTTGTTCTAGCACAGCTTTGGCAAAATGAAGGGTAGTGTCGTAGGTAATTTTGGTATATTCTTCTTCACTCATTCCCATACTGCTGATTCCTGCACAGAAAAAGCAGGCATCATATCCCTTTAAACTGGTATCGTTCAGGTCATTTTTCAGGAAGTCCGAAACAATATACTCTTTGAGTTTAGCATGCTTTTTTCCAGACGGTTTTCTGCTGATCGATAAAACCTCTGAAACGGCAGGATTTTCAAGACATTCCATTAAAACACCTTCACCAACCATTCCGGTAGCTCCGGTAAGAATCACTTTTATTGGGTTTGAGCTCATTTTTTAATATTATAATCTTTATGACGATTGGTGGTTTAAATTTACTTTAAAAAAAATAAAATCAGTTACAAAATGTAACTGATTTAAATTTTCTATGAAATTTTCATTTATTTCTTATTCTGTAGATGGCTGTAGATATTATGAATAAGACCATCGGCAACCGATATTTTAGGGACAAAAATCCTATTGATATCCGCCCATGTCATTACATTATTGAAAATTTTCAAAGCGTGTACCAATACGTCGGCTCTGTCCTCCCTCAGATTATACTGGGTCATTCTTTCCTCTACCGTAAGCTCATCAAACTCTTTATATACCTTTTTAAGATGAGATAATGACATTGGTTTTCCATCCTTGGTTTTGCTCATTGAGAACACTTTATTGATGTTTCCCCCGGAACCAATGGCGACAATAGGTTTTTTGCTGGTAATGTTTTTTTTGATCTCCTCTTTCATTTCCTTCCAGTTATCCAAGGTTACCAGGTTATTCAATAGACGGATCGTTCCGATATTGAAGGATTTTTCATATTTCATTTTACCGTTTTCATAGAAAGTAAGTTCTGTTGAACCACCACCAACATCAATATACAGATAAGAGAATTCCTTGTCTAATCCTTCCGCAACATGGTTCTCATAAACTAAAGTGGCTTCTTCATCTCCTGAAATGATCTCGATTTCAATTCCCGAAGTTTCCTTTACTTCTTTTATGATTTGCTGGCCGTTCGCAGCATCACGCATTGCACTGGTGGCACAGGCTCTATAATGATCCACCTTATAAATTTTCATCAAGTCGCTGAAAATTTTCATGGAGTCTACTACCATTTTTTCTCTTTCTTCCCCGATTTTTCCCAATGTGAAAACATCCATTCCCAATCTTAAGGGAATCCTAAGCAGGTTAAGCTTGATAAATTCAGGTTTTCTGTTGTTTATTTTTACTTCATTGATCAAAAGTCTGGCGGCATTACTCCCTATGTCGATAGCAGCGATCTTCATTTCGTATTCGTTTTAGCTTTTAAATATTTATATGTTTCAATTTGAGAACGGCATTCCTTTTTATCATTTCTCACATATTCGTTGCTCAGTTTCTTATCCAGTATTCTTGCCTTCACGTTATCTCTCAGCTGAATGTCAAGAATATCCTTCAATTCTTTTTTCAGTTCTTTGTTGGTAATTTTTGCAGCAGCTTCAATCCTGTAATCTAAATTTCGTGTCATCCAGTCTGCAGAGGATATATAGATATCTTCCGCCCCCTTATTATAGAAATACATTACTCTTGCGTGTTCCAGGTATTCATCTACAATACTTATTCCTTTTATTTTTTCTTTGAAATCTTTCTGATTAACGGCACAATAGATTCCTCTTACAATCATTCTGATGACTACTCCTGCCTTTGCTGCATCATATAATTTTATAATCAAGGTTCGGTCACTTAAAGAATTGGCCTTGATGATCATTTCCGCTTTTCTTCCTGCCTTAGCTTCTTCAATTTCCTTATCAATATGGTGGATGATTTTTTCACGCATAAACTGAGGGCAAACCAATAAGCTTTTACACGTTTTCAAAACCGGTAAAATATCTTCTTTCGGCTTTTTCAAAACATTAAACACTTTGTTGATGTCTGCCATAATGCCACGGTCTGCTGTCATAAGTAAATGATCTCCATAAATTCTGGCCGTTTTTTCATTAAAATTTCCGGTACTCACAAAACCATACTGAATGGTTTTATTATGAGCTCTTTTTTTAATGACACAAAGTTTGGCGTGAACTTTTTTATTTGGAATTCCTACTAAAACTGTGATTCCTTCTGGTTCCAGCATGTCTTTCCATTCCAGGTTGGACTCTTCATCGAATCTGGCCTGAAGTTCAAGCATGACGGTGACTTCTTTACCATTCCTGGCTGCATAAATTAATGCATTAATGATCTTCGAGCTGCTTGCCAACCGGTAAGCCGTGATCTGAATAGATTTTACATCAGGATCCATCGCCGCTTCGCGAAGTAAATCGATAACCGGATTATATTTATGGTAAGGGAAAGTAAGCAATACATCATTTTTCAGGATAACATCCGTCACTCTTTCACCATGCTCAAAAGCAGGGTGAGTAAAAGAAGTTCTTTCCACGGGTCTTTCATAGGCTTCAAAAACGTCAGGGAAATCCATGAAATGCTTGAAATTATGGATTTTACCTCCCGGAATAATACTGTCTTTCTTGGTTAGGTTGAGTTTACGGATCAGCATTTCTAACAATGCTTTGTCCATGTCTTTATCGAAAACAAAACGGGTAGGCTTTCCTTTTCTTCTGTTTTTAAGGCCTTTTTCTATTTTTTCTGCGAAATTGGTTCTGATGTCATTATCAAGATCCAATTCAGCATCTTTTGTCACCTTAAAAGCATTGGCAGAAAATTCATCATATCCAAAATAAGAAAAAATATGCGGTAGGTTAAAGGTAATGACGTCTTCCAGCAGCATGACATTTTTTTCTTCCGGATCTTCTGTAGGGAGAAGAACGAATCTTCCCACAAAGCGAGACGGAATTTCAATAATGGCATAATTGCTCTGGTATTGCCAGTCTTTCTTCCTCATAGCAACCCCTAAATAAAGACTTTTGTCTCTTAAATATGGCATTGGTGTATTGTCATGAAGTAAGATCGGAATCACATTGGATTCTACCACTTCATCAAAATAATTCCTTACAAAATCCTTCTGTTTTGGGGTGAGGTTTTTGGAATTCTTGATGAAAACTTTATGATCTGCCATTTCAGCCTGGATTTTTTTCCAGGTTTTGTCAAAATTCTGTTGTTGCTTAATAACAATGTCATTAATTCTCTGTAATATTTTGGATGGAGGCTGATAAAAGGATTCGGCAATTATTTTTTCCTTAAAATCCATTGCCCTCTTTAGCCCGGCTACACGCACTCTGAAAAATTCATCTAAATTATTGGAAAATATCCCAAGAAAACGGATTCTTAAATGTAAAGGAACCTTTTCGTCCATTGCTTCCTGTAGTACTCTCTCATTGAAAGCTAGCCATGTAATGTCTCTCGGGTTGAAATGTAATGACATATTTGTGTTAAAATTTATCAAAAATAAGAATTAATCATATTGGTAGATGCAATTTAAGGTTAAACTTTAATTAATTTTTACATCTTGAAATGGTTTACTGAAAGCATTTTTGAATACAATGTGTCAATTTGTCACAAATTTCCGGATGGTATAAATATTGAGAAATTCTGAATGTAAATTGAAAATTAAAAATTAGAAAAAATATAAAATATTATGAGTAAAATAATTGGAATTGACTTAGGAACCACCAACTCTTGTGTTGCCGTAATGGAGGGTAAAGACCCTGTAGTTATTCCTAATGCAGAAGGAAAAAGAACTACACCTTCCATTGTAGCATTCACGGAAGATGGTGAAAGAAAAGTAGGAGATCCTGCTAAAAGACAAGCTGTAACGAATCCAAAAAAGACAGTATATTCTATCAAAAGATTTATTGGAACTCATTTTAAAGATGATGCTAGCGAGATCGCAAGAGTGCCTTATGAAGTAGTAAGCGGACCCAACGATACCGTAAAAGTAAAAATAGACGATAGAGAATATACTCCACAGGAAATTTCAGCGATGATCCTTCAGAAAATGAAGAAAACTGCTGAAGATTACCTTGGACAGGAAGTAACAAGAGCGGTTATCACTGTTCCTGCTTACTTTAATGATGCTCAAAGACAGGCTACTAAAGAAGCTGGAGAAATTGCAGGTCTTAAAGTAGAAAGAATTATCAACGAGCCTACAGCTGCTGCGTTAGCGTATGGTTTAGATAAAAATCACAAAGATCAGAAGATCGCAGTATATGACCTTGGTGGAGGTACTTTTGATATCTCTATCCTTGATCTAGGTGATGGGGTATTTGAGGTATTATCTACCAACGGAGATACTCACTTAGGAGGGGATGACTTTGATGATGTGATTATTAACTGGATGGCAGATGAATTCAAGTCTGAAGAAGGAGTAGATCTAAAAGCAGATGCTATTGCTCTTCAAAGATTAAAAGAAGCTGCTGAAAAAGCAAAAATCGAATTATCTTCTTCTCCACAAACTGAAATTAACCTACCATATATTACAGCTACGGCTACAGGTCCTAAACACTTAGTGAAGACTTTAACCAGAGCTAAATTTGAACAGCTAGCTTCAGATCTGGTAAGAAGATCTATGGAGCCTGTTGCAAAAGCATTGAAAGATGCAGGATTATCTACTTCTGATATTGATGAGGTAATTTTAGTAGGGGGTTCTACAAGAATCCCGGTTATCCAAGAAGAAGTGGAAAAATTCTTCGGTAAAAAACCATCTAAAGGAGTAAACCCGGATGAGGTAGTAGCAGTAGGTGCAGCTATCCAGGGAGGAGTTTTAACAGGAGATGTGAAAGATGTATTGCTTCTTGACGTTACTCCACTTTCTTTAGGTATTGAAACAATGGGTTCAGTATTTACGAAATTGATCGAAGCAAATACAACGATCCCAACTAAAAAATCTGAGGTGTTCTCTACAGCTTCTGACAACCAGCCGGCTGTAAGCATCAGAGTAGGACAGGGAGAAAGACCAATGTTCAACGATAACAAAGAGATCGGTAGATTTGATTTAACAGATATTCCACCTGCACCAAGAGGGGTTCCTCAAATTGAAGTAACTTTCGATATTGATGCGAACGGTATCCTTCACGTATCTGCAAAAGATAAAGGTACAGGTAAAGAGCAGTCTATTAAAATCCAAGCTTCTTCAGGTCTTTCTGACGAAGAAATCGAAAGAATGAAGAAAGAAGCTCAGGAAAATGCTTCCGCGGATGCTAAGAAGAAAGAAGAAGTTGAAATCTTCAATAAAGCAGACGGATTGATCTTCCAGACTGAAAAGCAATTGAAAGAATTCGGAGATAAGCTTTCTGCTGACAAAAAAGCAGCGATCGAAAGTGCAGCCGCTGAATTGAAAACAGCTTTTGAAGCTAAAAACAGCGATGACGTAAAAGCTAAAACAGAGGCTTTAGACGCAGCTTGGATGGCCGCTTCAGAAGAATTGTATGCAGCAGGACAACAAGCTCCGGGAGCTGATGCAGGAGCTCAGAATCCAGGAGGAAATGCAGGCGGTGCTGAAGATGTACAGGATGCAGACTTCGAAGAAGTAAAATAATAGTTATAAGCTATATAAATAAAAATCCCTGGGCGAAGCCCGGGGATTTTTTATTATTTGTAAAAATTTACTTCTTTTCAGAATCAATTTTGCCTATTTCCTGCCAATAGAATTTTAAATCAGTTTTCGTCAGGTTTTTATATTTTTCCTCAAATTTCCTGAGTTGTTTATCTTCGAAGCTTTCCAAGGCATTATTTTTTTCGTCGTTCTTCCATTCTTCTACTAATGAAAGTATTTCCGAAGTAATTTTTATGGCTTGTTTTAAATGAGAAGTGATATCTTCTTCTGACGCCTCGCTCCCATAGGTATAAGACAATGAAAAAGGATTTTCTGTATAGAATTTATAGATTTCAAGGAAGCGTTTATCGTTCCTTTTAAGTAATTCCTTGCTGGAATAAAATTTTAACGATTTGCTTCCGTTCTTTGCCAGATAAAAAAGATCGTCGTTGTTGGCAACTTCAGAAAGCTTTTGAAAATACTCATATACTTTACTTTTTTCAGCACCTACTTTAATGTATTCTGATTCCGCATACGCAATGGTATCCAAAGGCTTAGCTAATTTTCTAACCTGTTCTGAAATTTGTGCGTTGATAAAAAATGTGGAAAAAAGGAGGACAAAAGCAATGTTCATTTTCATGGCTGTAAAGATAAAAAAAACTCTCCGAAACTTTATGTTCCGGAGAGCTTCTTTTCAAATTAAATTTTATTTACCGAAGAATATTTTATCCTGCTTTTGTTGGTCATTATAAATGAGTTGGAAACTTACAGGCATATATTCATAAAGAAGTTTCCAATGTTGGATTTTAGCATGTTTTTTAAAGCTTTCAAATGATCGTACGAAGAGATTTTCGATCATATCTCTCACATAAGAATTTCCATTTCGGTAAATCCAATCCATCAGTTTGATGTGATGAGCAATGAGATTGATCTTTGATTCCTGTAAAAGATCTTTTAAATAGTTGATTGTCGCCTGCATGATCCCCGCAAAATTACCTTGTGTTGATAATTGGTTGATCTCGTTTCGAAGTGGGGGATAGAAAAATTTTAAATACTCGGCAGCTATTTTTTGATTAATAGTTTTCATTTGTCCGTTCATCATAATTTTAATTTTTCAAACATTATTCTTGCCGCGAAAAGTATACCAAACTTACAGGCAGGCAGCAAAAATAAATACGCCGATGATTACAGCAATATGGGTTGCCAATATCTCGGTATTGTGTCTGGAATTCAACTTTTTCCAGCTTTTCCAATCGGATAGTTTTCTGATTTTTGTTCTCATAATAGTCTTGTTTTTGTAATGAAATTGTTGAAAAATGTAATGAAATCACATGCCGGATGTATAAATCTGTCTTGAATAAATCTGCCTCAAATCCAAAGAAATAGTATTGAAAATGACTTTTTTGCATTCTTCATTGCAAAATGTAGCAACATTGTCCAATGAATAGATGAATGTATGTTCCAATGCATTTCTGATAGTTGTATCCCCGTTTTTGTAGATCTTATTCATCTTTTTTAAATAGGATAATAACAAATTGGGTTCATTTTCTCCAGCTACTTTTCTGATTTGAACCATAAAAATCCGTATCAGTTCATAAGCATTTTGGGTAGAACATTTTCTTAATTCACTGTGTATCTCAGGAGCAGCCTTTGCGATTTCCTGAACAGCCTGTACGTAATTCATTTTTATTTATTTTACAAATGACGGTACGAATTACATTCCTTTTCTTATTTTTGATTATAATGTATTGTCAGTGAATAGTATATGGTTTATTTCGGAAAAGATCTTTATAAAAAACCTCTCAAAATGATTCGGATAATTCTCAAAACGAGAATATATTGAAACAAAAAAAGCTGCCAATTTCGACGACAGCTTTGTTTGTGTTTTTACCTTCTTACTTACTATTTCAGTAGGTTTATTGTAAATGCAAAGTTGTAATATTATGTCCATTTTTAAAAGGTTTAAAACAGACATTAGATGGTAAAAAACGGACACTACTGTCCTTTGTAAGAGGTAGGTGTTTCTCCTGTATGTTTTTTAAAATATTTAACAAGATTGGTAGGTTCATTGAAATTAAGAGAATAGGCAATCTCTTTTATACTAAGTTTTTCGAAGAGTAAAAGACGTTTTATTTCAATGATAACCCTATTATCAATAAACTCTTTGGCAGACTTTTGAATAGCAGATTGAGTAATTCTGTTTAATGTTTTAGGAGTGATTGCCATAAGCGAAGCATAAAAATCTACACTGCGTTCTTGTGAAAAATGTTTCTCCAATAATTGCTTAAAGTGATAATATTGGGACAAATAATGATGATTGGAAATACTGTCATTATTTCTTTGCTTTTGCCGTTCCGCATAAATCAGGAATAAGCTTGTCAGTTTTTGCAGGCTTTCTTCTTTTACGAAAGTATCATTGGATGAAAGTTCTGCCTGTAGTAGCTGTATCAGAAGGAGCATTTGGGAAAATACTCCAGGTTCAGGCTGTATAAGCGCGCTTGGAAGGGTAGTGTCAAAAATAAGCGTCTGATTCAGGAACGCAAGCTCATTGGCCTGTTTGCGGAAAAAGTTTTCAGTGAATAAGAGAAGATAACCTTTAAATTGTGGGTTTTTCTCATATTGCTGAATCTGGCCCGGAGCTACAAATAGTATAGTCCCTTTTTCAAGAGTATATTCCTTAAAATCTACGAAGTGTTTACCTTTTCCCTCTGTAATAATGAAGGCAACATAAAAATGGATTCTTTCTGTCTTACCGAAATACGTGAAGGTGGACAACATTTTGAAAAAACTGTCCAGTTCCATAATTTCACATTCATAAGGAGCTTTAGCCCGGTTAAACCTGATGTTTTTAATAATCTTTTCCAAATAGATACTTGTGCAAAAAATGGGAATTGAAATTAATTATCGGATCAGAGCAGGACTTAGTATCTTGATGATTGAAGGGTAGCTTTATCCTTTTCTATAGTCAGATGAAAAAGATTCGCGTAATCATCTTCGGCAATAGTGTCAAAAGGTTTCTTCGCCCCAAAGGCTTCCAGTGTTTCAAGAACGGTATTGGAGTGTCCCACAATGATGACGTTTTTTCCGGAATATTTGGAAAGAATCTCCTCCACCAGGCTCTTAATATTTCTCGGATCGTAATTAGTGATTTCTATCTTATTAAATAAAGCAATGGGTTCTATCGTTTGTTGTGTTCTGTTAAATGGAGTAGAATAAGCTGCTGAAAATTTTATTTTCTTTAATTCCGTGAGTAATTTTCCGGCTCTCTGTTTTCCTGTCTCGCTCAGATTCGGGTTCGGATTCCCCTTATCAGAAAGATCTTTTTCCGCATGTCTTACAATATAAACTTGGGTTGTTTGCGCCTGCAGAAACAAGCAGGAAAGCAATAATACGAAGGTGAATAAAAGCTTTTTCATAGCATTGGAAGTCAGGTTTTATCTGATGTTATGCTAAAATAATAATTATATCCTAAAAACAAATACCTTAATGAGATTCTTGCTGTCTTTGAAGTTTACAACTATATTTGTCCCCTCAAAAAAATTAAAAATGTTTTCAAAAATTATAGTTCACAGGGTAGGTAATAAAATCAATGGAGAATCTTTAATTCTTTCTCAGGAAGAATTGCAGCTGGATGAAGGAATGGCAGAATTGCTTGAAAATTATTTTCTGGGTTCTTTCAAATCGGAGGAAACCTACCAGTTTTACAGTGATTCTTATCTGGTGAACAATCCTGTGTACAGTGCTGTGTCTGAAATTTTTGAAGACAAGGCCAAATTCCTATGGGAATCTGAAAATATTGCAAAACATCTTTTTGAGGCTGCTGAAAACCCAAGAGTTCAGGGAGGAGAATTATTTATTGTCTATTTTGAAGGAGAAGAAGCAGGCGGTGAAAAGGTAGATAAAATAGGAATTTTTAAAACTGAGAAGAGAGATTCATTTTTAAAGATATTCCCTCAAAATGAAACCTTTGAGCTGGAAAAAGACCAGGGAATCAGTCTTTCCAAGATCGATAAGGCGGCTTTGATCTATAACAACGGGAAGGAAAGCGGATATGTACTTTCTGTAGTTGACAACAACAAAAATGGTGACATGTATTATTGGTTTGAAGACTTTTTGAAGGTAAAACAGCGTGATGACGAATATTTCCATACCCAGGAAGCCTTAATGGTGTATAAAGACTACATTACCAAACAGCTTCCCCAGGAATTTGAGGTTTCCAAAGCAGATCAGGCTGATTTTTTGAATAAATCCATCAACTTCTTCAAGGAAAAAGAACAATTTAATCTTGATGAGTTCACCAATGAAGTTTTGGGAGATGAACACGTTATTGAAAGCTTTGTGAATTTCAAAACCGACTATGAGCAGGATATGCAGATTAATATTGCAGAGGAATTCCCCATTAATGAAACGGCAGTGAAAAAATCTCAGAGACATTTCAAAAGTATTATCAAGCTGGATAAAAACTTCCATATCTATATTCACGGAGACAGGCAAAAGATTGCTCAGGGGCAGGATGAAAAAGGAAAATATTATATGTTGTATTTTGAGAAAGAAGATTAATACTTCTTATCTTGATACAAGCATAAAAAGAATGAAAACTCTAATAATTGGGATTAGAGTTTTTTGTTTTTAGGATGTGACCTTCAACGGATAATTGAGTAAGGTATAATAAGAAAAGAAGTATAATAAGGCTTTTATTTTTTTGTGGTATCAAAAGTCTGTTTTATCATCATAAAACTTTAAAAAATTCGTTATATTTGATAGATTTAAATATTATATGAATTTTGTAGAGTGTCATGAGGAGCCTATCCATATTCCGGGGTATATACAAAGTTTTGGTTATCTTATTGGCATTGATGCAAAATCATACACCATCACTTTTTTCAGCAGGAATATTTCGGATGTTTTTGATATTGAAAATGCGGAACAGCTTTTCGATAAAAAGATTACGGACTTCCCCGAAAGTTTTCAGGGAATTATAGAATCTGAAATTTATGCTTCTTTAGACCGGTTTACCCGGAGAAAAAACGAAACGTATTTTGATAAGATCATTATCAAAGATAAAGAATATCATTTCTCAGTTTTCAGAAATGATGATCATATATTTTTAGAGTTTGAGGAGGTTATTATTAATCCGAACAAACGGATCTCCAATAAATATGATAATTTCTATTTTATTGATGATGCTCAGGAAATTTGGGACCAGCTTTTAGGAACCTTATCTAAGATCATAGATTATGACCGTTTAATGGTCTATAAATTTATGATGGATGGTTCCGGAAAAGTAATTGCTGAAAAGAGAAAAGGTAACACAGACAGTTATCTGGGGCTGCATTATCCGGAAACAGATATTCCCAGACAGGCGAGAGAGCTGTATCTGAAAAAAAGAAAAAGGATTTTCAGTAATGTACATTCGGAAACAGTTCCGATCTTGAGCAGGGTCAAAGATTCTATCGACCTTACTTTTACCGCTTCACGAGGAATGTCTCCTATTCATGGTCAGTACATTAAAAACTCGGGAGCTTCTTCAAGCTTTAGTGTTTCCATCATTATTGATAATCATTTATGGGGATTGGTGACCTGTCAGAATACGGAGCCCAAACATATAGATCTTGAAGACAGGGTACAAGCTGGAATCTTTACGGCATTAGCTTCTAATGCTTATTCGTCATTTAAGTCCAAAAAAGAGCTGAATTACCGTTTGGAATTGAATGAAAGATCTTCACAATTAAAAGCGGAATTCCTAAAGCAGAACTCCTTATTTGATTCTTTGGTTCAAAATAAAGCAGAAATTAAAGAATTACCGGAAGCAGATGGTTTAGCCATTGCCTTCGACGAATATATCGTTACTGAAGGAACGGCTCCTCAGCGAGATGTTCTTGACAAGATTATAGAATGGGCTAATGAAAATGTAAAAGAAAATATCTATGTAAGCCGCAGTTTTCTGAAAGATCATGGTGATGAGCTGGGATTGGACGAAAGTACGGCAGGAATCATCATTTATTTTATAGAAAGAAGTAAGAATGAGATGCTGATCTGGTTCAGAAAAGAATTTGATGAGCATATCAACTGGGCGGGAAATCCTGAAAAGAAAATTGAGGTTTTTGTTCAAAACGGAGAGGAAAAGCAAATGGTATCGCCACGCACTTCTTTTCAGCTGTTCACGGAAAATATTAAAGGGAATTCTAAAAGATGGAATTCAGGGAATATCAGTGCTGTACATGCTGTACGTGATGTGATTCTGGAAACCTCTCATAAACAATATACGGTGATCAAACGCCTTAATGATGAGCTGAAAAAGGTAAATGAAGAGCTGGATAGCTTTTCATACACCATTTCACATGATCTGGGAACTCCGTTAACCGTGATGAAACTGAATGCACAGATGCTTTTGAATAATCTTACCGATGGTTCAGAAAAAAGCAGACATAAAATCAACACCATTATTGAAGAAATAGACAGTATGGCCGAAATGATGCATGATGTTCTACAGCTTAGCCGGGCGAAGTACAGCGAAATACAGTTGGAGGGGATTAAAACCGATACTATGATTCATAAGATCTCTGAAAACGCCAAGATTACCTTTGAAAGTCCGGGAAGTGAGATCATCATTAGAGAATGTCCTGATGTTCTTGCAGATAAAACCATGCTGCATCAGGTTTTTCTGAATATCATCAATAATGCGGTTAAATACTCTTCTCATAATGAACAGCCTAAAGTTGAAATTGAAGGGACGGAGGACGGTCAAACTATCATTTACAGGATTTCAGATAATGGGATAGGTATTCCTGAAGAGGAAAAACATAAAATGTTTAAAATTTTCAACAGGCTGGATAATGCCAAAAAATTCAAAGGAAATGGAGTAGGCTTATCTATTGTACATAGGATCATGAAGAGAATAGGAGGTGACGTCACTTACGAAAGCAGCGAAAAGGGGACATCTTTTATTTTGACATTTAAAAAGCCTTACCTTTGAGGTAAATCATTAAATTTTAGTATGGTTTCGGAATATCTTAAACAAAATACAGCAGAATATCACAACGCTGCTGAAAAATTATTTAACTCTGAAAGAATTTTTAACAAAACCTTCACTTTAGAAGACTATAAAAAAATCATTCATTCCAATTATCTGATGTTATTGCATTCGGAGGACAAGATATTCAACAGCCTTTCCCAAAGATTTTCCGAAAAGCTTCAATTGAACTTAAGAAGAAAGCTGCCTTTGATACAAAAGGATCTTAAAAGCCTGTCATTGGAAAACAAAGATGCCATGCATGTGCTGGAAATTGAAAATGAGCATGAAGCATTAGGGATGCTTTATGTGATCGAAGGTTCTACTTTAGGCGGAAATGTTATTGCTAAGCAACTTTCCAAAACTGAGGGTTTTGACGATATTACGTTTCATTTCTTTGGCTGTTATCAGGAAAACACAGGTTTTATGTGGAAAAATTTCAAAGAAGTGTTAGACTCGGAAGTGCATCAGGAAAATTATGATGAGGTATTGTCGGGAGCTCAAAAATTATACACATTACTGTTGAATGTACATTAAATTCTTACTTGCCTTTACCTGAATTTTTTCATTTGCAATTAAATTCCTTAAAAATTGCTCAACTTTTCAAGAATTATTAAATTTGGAAGTCAAAAATTTCAGACCGGACAAATTTAAATAAACAATAAAAAAGTATACATTATGAAAGTAACCGTAGTAGGTGCAGGAGCTGTAGGAGCAAGTTGTGCAGAATACATCGCAATGAAAAATTTCTGTTCAGAAGTAGTTTTAGTAGATATTAAAGAAGGTTTTGCTGAAGGTAAAGCAATGGATTTGATGCAAACAGCATCATTGAACGGTTTTGACACTAAAATTACAGGAACAACAGGAGATTACAGTAAAACTGCAGGTTCCCATGTAGCGGTGATCACTTCAGGGATTCCAAGAAAACCTGGAATGACAAGAGAAGAATTAATCGGAATCAACGCAGGAATCGTGAAAGAAGTTACTGAAAACTTAGTAAAACACTCTCCTGACGTTATCATCATTGTGGTTTCTAACCCAATGGATACTATGGCTTACTTGGTACACAAAACTTCCGGTCTTCCAAAGCACAGAATCATCGGTATGGGTGGTGCTCTTGACTCAGCAAGATTCAAATACAGATTGGCTGAAGCATTGGAAAGCCCTATTTCTGATGTAGACGGAATGGTAATCGCTGCTCACAGTGACACAGGAATGCTTCCGTTATTGAGCAAAGCGACAAGAAACGGAGTTCCTGTAACAGAATTCTTAAGCGAAGAAAAGCAACAATATGTTATTGAAGAAACTAAAGTAGGAGGAGCTACTCTTACTAAATTATTAGGAACTTCTGCTTGGTATGCTCCAGGTGCTGCTGTTTCTGTAATGGTTCAGGCAATTGCATGTGACCAGAAGAAAATGATCCCTTGTTCTTTAATGCTTGATGGTGAATACGGAGAAAGCGATATCTGCTTAGGTGTTCCTGCAATTATCGGAGCAAACGGTGTTGAAAGAATTGTAGATATTACTTTAACTGAAGAAGAAAAAGCAAAATTCGCTGAAGCTGCAAAAGCGGTAAGAGAGGTGAATGGAGATTTGAAGTTTTAATTGAAAACTTTATATAAAAAAGCTCCGGCGCGACCTTTGGTCGCGCCGGAGCTTTTTTTATTCAAATAATTTATTTCAATGAATTTAAAATCTTTTCTGCTTCCAGATCCCGCTTTTGAATAATATCTTCATCGCTATATCTGATGAGCTTATTGATTCTGATACCCGTTTTTTGAGTTTGTGTGTTGTCATCATAAAAGATGCCGTTTCCGGTAAACACCAGATTGTACCCGGCTGCAAGTGGCTCTGTTACAGTGTCTCCATCGGCTCCGGCTGTTTTTTGGCCTATGGTAATGGCTTGCGGAAAAACTTTCTGTAGGTTCATGGTATTCCATTCACTCATGCTTAAAGTATCAGGATTAACAATGATGAAGACTTTTCCTTGATATGGATGGACGGTTTTATTCTCAATTAAGGGATAGTAGTGACCAAATTGGGTATAACTGATGGGAATATAAGTTCCTTTATTTTTAATGTTGGGTTCGTAATATTTCCCAAAATGATTTTCTAGCGGAGAAAAATATTTATAAATATAATGAAATACAAATCCGCCCCAGTCCGGATAACCCCGCATATCAAAGACAATGGCTTTTTTTGATGAAGCTTCTTTAAAAATACGATCCATTTGATCATCCAGCTGATCGTCAGGAATATTATCAATGATAGAAAAAATGTCATTAATTTTAAAATAAGCTATATCCTTATGAGATATTTTGTATTGGGTTTCAGTATGTATCTTTTCTTTGATATATGCTGTAACCTTCGCTAAGTCCTCTTTGTTCCTGAAATCTGTAAAATCTACTTTCAAGCTGCGGATTGTATGATCTTGATTTGATTTTACCTTCAGGTTTTTTTGAGCAAGGTCATCCGGCCAGATCAAATTTCTCTGATAATCAGACATCATGTGAAGAAGAGTTTCCATATTGGAAGCTGAGATCAATGCCTGTTTTTCTTTGATGATTTCTGAAATACTTTTACCATTGATTTCCATTATTTGGTCTCCGACCTGGATTTGGGATTTAGCGCCTATTTCAGGAAGGATAAGGTGGGTAACCAACAAATGATCTTCAAAAAGAACATAATCGAAAGGAGGATAATATAAACAATGATATATTTCGTTTTTATAGTGCAACTGATCATAAAATCTAAACGCATGAGTATCTTCCATTTTGGCTACTGCTTTAGCAAGAATGATTTCAAAGTCTTTGCGGGAAGTACAGTTAATGGCTAGATCTAATAAATGAGTAAAGTAAGCGTCAGAATCTTTGGGCATCAAATATTTGTGAGGATAAAGATAATCGATGGAACCCTGAATCTTCGCCATGATTAACAAGCGGTATGGTAAAGGAAGGTTTTGCTCCTTAGAAAATTGGTCCTTGCTTTTATCTGTTGTTGATGGAGCCTTTTTTATAGATGTTGTTATAGATCTGTGATTGTAAATGCTATTAAGTAATACCTTGTTTTCAGCATTGATCTTTTTATTCTTCTGATACCAATTGAAATTTTGATTGGCGGATAGTAGATCCTTTGGATCATCTGTTACAGAAGCTCCGGGAAATTGATTGGTCAAATTTTTAGTTAAAGCTGCAATGACCGAATTAGCATCCGATTGATCAGTGATTTCTCCAACTGTTGCTAAAAATAAACTATCTGCATCCATTCTTCCATCAGCTACATCCGGATGATAGTATTTTAAAAAGTTCCAGGTCTTGAAGAAAAGATAATACTGATCTTTTTGACCATAAGCGAAAGAGTAAGTAAGGATCAGGAAAAAGATGATATTTATTTTTCTCATATTTTTATTGCTAGACTTTGAAAAGATAAGTTTTTTTAATGAAAAAAATCAATTTTAATTAGATGTATATAGATTATTTTAAAGTCTTTTCCGGGTATTGATGAAGTCCCAAACTGCCTTTACAAATTCCTTATTTCTTTCATAATACAACAGATGCCCTCCGTTGATTAAAACAATTTTCTGGTCAGGAAACCGGAAGTGTTTGTAATGATTGGTTCCTACTGCCTTGTCCTTTTTTCCGGTGATCACCAAAACAGGGATCTTAATGTTTTTTGTAAGAAGAGTATAATCAGCATAATATTCCGGATATTCCTGTGGTTTTGAAATCACAGCCATTCCAAAATCTATGATTCTTGGATGTAATGAATCTATTTTATCCATTTCCTTGATGGTTTCAACATCATCAGTGAGAAATTTATATCCCATCCGTTTTGACCTTAAGGCTTTACTTATTGTAGAAAGCTCTGTAGATAAACTGTCTTTCGGAACTAATCTGCCTTTTTGCTGTAGAAGCTCATTTCCATATTCTATTTGTTCTTTTACAGATTCATCATTGAGAAAGTGGAGTGTGACGTTAGCTAAAATTAATCCCTTTGTATGTTGCGGATACTTTTTTGCATAGTTTACGGCAATAATTCCTCCGAAGGAATGAGCCATTAAAAATATTTTATCAAGTTTTAAATGCTGCCTCAATTCTTCAATGTCCTGAACCATTTTGTCCAGATGATAATTATCCGACTTCCCCGATTCCCCGGAACCGCGTTGATCCATATAGATCATTTTCAGATTTTTCTCAAGGTGGTTTCCTCCTAATAATTCAAAGGAAGCATATCCCTGTCCCGGACCTCCCGGAACATACATACAGGCTTCTCCTTTTCCGGAAACCTTGAATTTAATTTTTACATGATCAGATGTTTCAAAAAAACTTTCACGGGATGAAGCATCTTGTGCCAAAATAACATTCGGAATGATAAAAAGTAATAATAACCAGATTGTTCTCATATAATAATAACATCCGGAATTGAGAATTTATTACTTAAGGTTAAATTAAAAAGTCACTTAAAAATCAAAAGAATTATAAAATTTTTAATGTTTAATTTTAATTTCAATTAATTTTTTAAGATCAGAAATGAAAGAATCATTCCGGATATCAATTCTTATTCCTCTGCCTTCAGCATATTTTTTCGTGTTTTTGAGTTCAGTGATGAGTGTTTCTGAAATGCTGCTGTTACAGACTTCTTCGAAAGCTTTTTCACCGAAAACCAAACCGACTTTAAAAAACTGATCGCGGGGCAACAGATAAACCAGAACCCTCTTTTTATCACTAATTCTAAACCCCCAACCGAATTTTTGACCAGAAAAATGCCAGTCGAAGCTGGCTTCCGGGAATTTTTCTAGGGTAAAAGAAAACAGTTCGTTCCAGAATTTATATTTTTCGCCCAAAGCTATTTTGAGATCATCTTCAGAAGGTTTAGCTGTTTTATCAGTAAAAATACTCGTCATAAATTGATTTAATGAAAGGTAAATTTAAATAATTTAAGTGTTGGATACCTATTAATTAAAAGATTTTCTAAACTCCAAAGGTGAAAGATCGGTTTTGCTTTTAAATAATTTACTGAAGGATTGTGGATGCTCAAAGCCCAATTCATACGCAATTTCGCTTACGGATAACTGAGTTGTAGAAAGCTTTTCCTTTGCCTTTTCAATAAGCTTTTCATGAATATGCTGCTGTGTGCTTTGTCCGGTCAGGACTTTTAGGAGCCCGGTCAGATAGCTTGGCGAAACATTAAGTTGTTCAGCAATGAATTGAACGGAAGGTAACCCTTTTGAAGCTAAATTTTCATTATTAAAATAATCATCCAGCAGCTTTTCTAAAGAACCAAGGATTTTATGATTGGAAATTTTTCGTGTAATGAATTGTCTTTGATAAAAGCGTTCAGCATAACTCAATAAAGTTTCTATTTGCGAAATGATAATATTTTGACTGAATTGATCAATATTAGAATGGTATTCCTGTTGAATATTTTCAATGATCCGATGAAGGATTATTTCTTCCTTTTCTGAAAGGAATAAAGCTTCGTTGACAGAGTAATCAAAAAAATCATAGTTTTTGATATTTTTAGCTAAAGAAGAATTCCAGAGAAAATCAGGATGGATCAGTAAAATCCATCCTGTATGTTTTGTTCTTTCGTGAGTCTCTGGATCAATAGTTACCCCAAAAACTTGTCCGGGGGCCATAAAAAACATCACTCCTTCATCAAAATCATATTCCTGTTGTCCATATTTTATTTTGGCATTGGATGTTCTTTTAATGGAAATCGAATAAAAATCAAGGATCCAGCTCAGTTCATTTGCTTCTGCATCATGTTTGATCGCACTGTAATCCACAATGCTAATCAAAGGATGCTGAGGTTTCGGAAGACCACGAAATTGATGGAACTCCTGAATTGTTTTTATTCTAACCGGTTGTTTCATTAGATAAATTTAGCGGAATGATTTTAGTTTTAAAGAAAAAAATCAACTGTTTTGATAAGCTTTAGCAAAATCTTTTGCAAAGTCTTTAACCTTAATTCTTCCTAAAACAGGTCTGTTTTTAAAATAATCGTCATATAATATACCACCTTTTCTTGCTGCATTCATTTCTACAAAACCTTTTGCAGTTTTCGGGTTCATACCTGCGTTAGTCAAATTATTCAGTAAATCTTCATCAGGAATTTCAAGCCATTTTAAATCCGGTTTTCCAATGGCTTCACCTAACGTTTTTGCAATTTCGTTTGGTGAGATTTCTTCGCTTGCGATATAGCGGATTTCCCTTCCATTGAAAGGCTTTTCAATTTCTTCAGCAATTACGGATGCAATATCCAATGGTGAAACCCACGGTTCTTTTTCATCGCCGCCATAATTTTGAATGATGGCATTTTGAGATTGTATTGTCGGAATAAAAGCATACATATTGTAATAAAATCCAACCGGACGCATAAATTTAATTGAAACATCTTCAGGAAGTTCATTTAAAATTTTCTCAACTTCGTAATGAAAGGCCAGAATTCCGTTTCCTTTCTCCATATGGGCACCAATACTGCTTAAATGAATAATATTTTTCACTCCCGATTTTTCAATAGCTTCTTTATAATTTTTAGCAATCTGAATATTAGCCTGAATAAAATCGATTTCGTGATTAAAGAAAACTCCATGATTAATGGCCTCCATAGCGTAAACAACATCTGCGCCTCGGAAAGTTTCGGTTAAAAAATCTACATTTTCCATTGTTCCTATTGCGGCTTTCGCGCCTAAGGTCTCAATATCGGATGTCCTTTCCGCATTGCTGCTAATGACTGTTACCTCATGTCCTTTGCTCAATAATTCTTCTGTTAATGGTTTACTGATATTTCCCAATGAACCTGTTACAATAATTTTCATTTTGTTTAAATTTTTATTGAAACAAAGTTCAGGATTGCAGGAAAGTTCTACGTAGCCGAATCTACTTTTTGTGTAGCCGAAAAAATAGAGAAGAATAAAAATCAAAGATTTTTAAACCAATGTTATTTATCTGCAAAATAATGATCAATCTTTTGTGATTAAGCTTAAGCCTTAAACTTTCCAACCTCCGAAGGCGAAACTCCAAACTCCTTTTTAAACACATAAGAAAAATGGGAGAGATCCTCGAAACCGAGATCAACATAAATATCAGTTGGTCTTTTATGTTCTTTATCCAGAAGAAAGTAGGCTTCCTGAAGGCGTCTGTTCATCAGCCATTTTCCAGGACTTGTATTGAAAATTGTTTTAAACTCTCTTTTAAAAGTGGATAAACTTCTTCCGGTCATAAAAGCAAAACGTTCCAGGCTGATATTGAATTTATAATTATGATTCATAAAAAGTTCCAGATCAATTGTATGCGGACTATTAAAATTGAATAAAATATTCTTTAAATCGGAGTTGTTCTTTAATAGGATCATCAACAATTCTTCACGCTTAATATCAACAAAAACACTGTCCAACTGTTCAGTTCCATTATAATAGGGCTCTAAAGACTGGATAAAATTTTTGATCAGCTTATCTTCTTGAATGAATAAAAAAGAATCATCATTATCCATAGGTTCGGCTTGATAAGGATGGCGTTCCAGAAATTTCTTCAAAAAAGCTTCATCAAAAGTGATGATTACTTTTTCAAACTGATCATCTTCTTTATATTTGGTGTATCGAACCAAATGATTTTTTCTTGCAATACAATAATCACCGGGTTTCATGTTGTAGTGTTTATAGCCGTCATACGAAACCATTGAGCCTTTCAACAGAAACAAAAAGAAATGCTCCGGAATAAATTGCTCCGGAGAAATTTCGGGACCTAAATGGCAGGAGTGAAGATTGTTGAATTTCATTTTAATTTCTTATGCTTCAGTTTTCTAATGTCTTTATACAAATTTATGAATTTGCCATCAGACTATCTGCGCTTGCCAATAGGGCCTCTTCGCGGCTTCTTGGATACCAGTTGAGAATTGTTCTTGCTTTTTTATTAGACATTTCCTTGTAGAATTCTTTCCCGATCGGCTCTAGCTCCTGGATGTTTGCAGTGTACTGTGGTCTTTCCTTTTTGAAGAGTTCGGCAACGTCATAGAAGCTCATGACTCCGTCTGAAGTGGCGATAAAACGCTCTCCGGCTGCTGCAGGACTCACCATGGCCTTAATGTGAATATCCGCAACATCTCTCACATCCACAACGCCCATTGTGAAAGTTGGGGTGTATTCCAGGTTTCCGTTAAGGATGCTGGAAACAGCTATATCAAGTGAGGCTGAAGTAATTCCACCAATGGAAGGACCGAAAATTCCAACAGGGTTTATAACTGCCAGTTCCAGTCCGTTGCCTTCTTTTTCAACGAATTCCCAGGCAGATTTTTCAGCGACGGTTTTTGATTTGATATAGGCCGGAAGCGCTGTATTTACATCCGTCCAGTCTTCTTCTGTGAAAACATGGTTTTCAATCTTAATGCTGTAGCCGACTGCTGCAAAAGAAGACGTCAAAACCACTCTTTTCACACCAGCATCACGGGATGTCTTTAAAACTCGCAATGCTCCATCTCTTGCAGGAATGATGAGCTCATTTTCATCCTTAGGATCCTGTGCTGGAAAAGGTGATGCAACGTGGAGAACATAATCGCAACCCTTTACAGCTTCGTCCCAATTATTGTCGCTGGTAAGATCAGCTTCGAAAAACGAAAGGTGAGAGAAATCTGTAATTCCTCCTTCTTCCAATGCTTTAATGATACTGTCTTTCTTTGAGAGTGAGCGTAGAGTTGTTCTCACTTCATAACCTTGCTGTAATAGTTGCAGAACCGTATGAACTCCCAAAAATCCTGTTCCTCCCGTTACCAAAACGGTTTTCTTTATATTTTCCATTTTTATTTAAATTTTACAATGCAAAGTTGGAAAATATTTGAAGTAGGGGTTTTGTTGTGAAGTTCAATTTTTGTTTGTTGTAGAGGTCAGAGTGGAAATTGTTGTTCAACTTGGAATAAAAAGAAAAAAATCTCCCATAAGAAACCCATGGGAGATCAAATAAAATATATGGAATCTTCCTTTTCAGGAACGACGGGATTTTAATTATTCATCACACTGAAAGCTCCTTCGGTAGCTGAGAAGAAATTGTTATAAATCAATTCCGTATTTCCCACGCGAATTTCGTAAATATCTTCCCGAAGAGCTTTTACAAGGTCATTCGCTACATCAGAAGCCGGAATACCGTTCTCCCTGCCTCCGATTTCAACGGAAAGATCGGTATTTACTAATGGAGGCATCAATTCAAAGACTTTTATATGGGTGTCTTTTGCCAATTCGTATCTCAACAGTCTGGTATGAGAATGAAGTGCTGCTTTAGAATCTGAATAAGTAGGAACATGAGAGCCCGGCACAAAACCTACGATGGATGAAACATTCACGATAGCTGCTTCATTTTGTTGCTTTAATAAAGGAAGGAATTTTTCTGTGAGTCTGATCGGAGCAAAATAATTAGTGGTAAATTCAGCTACTGCTTTGCTGTACATGTCCGAATTTTCCGATAGAGTGTAGGCATAGGCATGACCGGCATTGTTAATCAGGATGTTTAACCCGCCGAAAGTGGTTTTTACCTCTTCATACAATCTGGTAACGTCTGTTTCATTCGTAATATCAGCCTGAATGGTGAAAACGTTTTCCAGACCATTGGCGGCAGCATCTAATTTTTCTTTGTTTCGTCCGACAATAATAATTCTATTAGCAGGACTTAAAGCTTTTGCAATTTCTAAACCGATTCCGGAACCTCCGCCGGTAATCAAAATGGTGTTATTGGTAATGTTCATAATAATTTGTTTTATTAATTATATTATTTTATATTGTACTATTTGGTACAAAATATGGTAAAAATTTTTATTCTAATGGCTTAAGATTCATTTCGATCATGGAACGAAGGATTCTTGGAGAATTCTCCATTCTTCTTGTAACATGAATTCCGTTCCACAGATTGGTTAAGTGCCAAGCTAGGATTTCAGGATCTTCCTGATTTTTTAATTGCCCATTTTCCTGAGCTTTTTTGATGGTTCTGGCAAAGATCTTTTGTAAACCTTTCAATAATTCTGCCGTAATTTTTTTAATATCTTCATCCTTTTCAGAAAGCTGAACCAAAGCATTTCCGAGATAACAGCCTCTGTCAATATCACAATCTTCAGCATCGGCAAGTGCTAAAAAAAACTGCCGGATAAACTCGATTTGATCTTCTGATCTTTCAATGGCCATTGTAATTTTCTGGTTAAAACTTTCAGCAAATTGTTTGATAGAACGGACATATAATTCTTGTTTTCCACCTTTAAATGCCAGATAAAAGCTTCCTTTCCCAATTCCCATGGCATTCAATAATTCGTCTGCAGAAGCAGTATCGTAGCCTTTATTTCTAAAAACTTCGGTTGCTTTTTGGATTGCTTCCTGCTCATTGAATATTTTGGGTCTTCCAGCCATTTTTTAATTTTGGTAGGACAAAGGTATATAATTGTACCATTCGGTACAAAATAAAAATTCAAATATCTTTTATAGTTTTTGTCGATTATACTTCAAAACTCATGTATAAAGTGGTTTCTGTAGAATCGTTGTATAATTTGGTATTGATGCCCGTTAAAAGAAAACCTGCTTTTCGATAGAATTGAATGGCTGGATAATTCGTATTCTGAGTTTCGAGTTCAACAATCCTGCATTGTAAATCTCTGGCCTCGCGGTTGACGCTTTTGATTAATAGCCTTCCAATATTTTGTCCTCTATATTTCTCACTGATCAACATATTCTCTATAAAAAGGCTGTTGTTCCATTCCCTGAAATCACAGATGATCCAGCCGATCAGTTCGTCATTGTCAAATGCACCGAAGGAATGTCCCTGTTCAATAATTTCATTGAGCTCATCAATATCATGAGAGTCGGTTTCCCAAATTTTCCTGTAATGTTGATTTTTTTCTCTGAGATTAAACTCAAAAGAATTTCCGATTTCAATAGCGGTAATTACAAATATCTTATCTGTTTCGTAACCGTTGAGCCCCCAATTCAGAGTTGGATTATATGTTAACTTATTTAGTTTTTTAATTTCCATGAAATTTCATTCCAATTATTACTTCTTATAATACAGAATCATGAATAGTTTTAATCAAATTTAAATAAAATTTCACATCGCAAAACTTTCAAAACCTGTAAATTTGTAACCAATAAAAATTTACCGGATGCTTAGGAAAATTTCAATTGCAGCAGCTACCTTTTTGTCTGTGATTACAATCAATGCTCAGAAGAATAAAAATTCTCAATTAGAAAGACCCAAATTAGTAATAGGTTTAGTAGTGGATCAGATGAGATGGGACTATTTGTACCGATATTATAATAAATATGGTAAAGACGGTTTCAAAAGACTGCTTAATACGGGGTACTCTCTTAATAATGTTCATATCAATTATGTACCTACAGTTACCGCTTTAGGGCATACTTGTATTTATACGGGATCGGTTCCTGCCATTCATGGGATTGCCGGAAACGACTGGACCGATAAGGAAACAGGTAAAAATGTGTATTGTACAACAGATGAAAATGTACAGCCTGTAGGAACAACTAATGCCAAAGTAGGAAGTCATTCACCTAAAAATCTTTGGTCTACAACAGTAACGGATGAATTGAGGCTGGCTACCAATTTCCAGGGAAAGGTAATTGGGGTTTCCCTTAAAGATCGTGCTTCCATTCTTCCCGCTGGACATACTCCAACAGGTGCATTCTGGTTTGATGATTCTACAGGAAACTTTATCACCAGTACATGGTATATGAATGATTTGCCACAATGGCTGAAATCTTTCAATTCCCAAAATCTTCCGGATCAATTAGTTGCTAATGGATGGAATACTTTACTTCCTATTAATCAGTATACAGAAAGCTCTCCGGATAATTCTTCTTGGGAAGGCCTTTTAGGAAGTGCAAAAACACCTACTTTCCCTTACAGTAACCTGGCAAAAGACTATCAGGAGAAAAAAGATAACATCCGATATACTCCTTTCGGAAATACATTGACATTGAAATTGGCTGAAGCTTCCGTAGAAGGAGAAAAATTGGGCGGAGATGATATTACAGACTTTTTAGCAATTAATTTAGCTTCTACAGATTATGCGGGTCATAAATTCGGACCGAATTCTATTGAAGTGGAAGATGTATATTTAAGACTGGATCAGGATCTAGCCCAATTTTTCAATTATTTGGATGCTAAAGTCGGGAAAGGAGAGTATACAGTTTTCCTTTCTGCAGATCATGGAGGAGCCCATTCCGTAGGATTTTTGAAAGAACATAAAATTACAACCGGATTTTTCGGGGAAGGAATGGAGAAAGATATTAATCAAAAGCTGAAAGATAAGTTCGGGGTGGATAAGCTGATCAATGCAGTAGATAATTACCAGATTTATTTTGATAGAAAATTGATGAAAGACAATAAAATAGAGCTGGATGATCTGAGAGATTTCACCATTCGTGAGCTGGAAAAAGATCCTACCGTTCTATATGCTGTTTCTGTGCAGGAAGTTCAGGAAGCTACGATTCCGGAACCGATCAAGCAAAGGATCATCAATGGGATCAACAGGCAAAGAAGTGGTGATATTCAGTTGATCTCCCATGATTCTATGCTTCCGCCATATTCTAAAACGGGAACTACACACAGTGTTTGGAATTCTTATGATTCTCATATTCCATTAATATTTATGGGATGGGGAATCCAGCACGGAGAAAGCAATAAACCATATAATATGACAGATATTGCCCCTACAGTTTCCTCCTTATTAAAGATACAGTTTCCAAGCGGGAATGTCGGAAATCCGATCACCGAGGTCATTGGAAAATAATGATATTAAAAAAACATTCCTCAGAGAGGAATGTTTTTTTATGATGATCTTATCAGCTGTTGAATTTCTTTCTGGTATTTTCTGTTTTGCTTTCTTATTTTCAGGATAAGATATAAAAGCAGGGCTATAATAATGCTTCCAGCACCCATACAGGCAATCGTAAGTGTACGGTATTTACTTTTGATCTCCTGGCTTTTCTTCAATGTTTCTTTATTGTGATTATTAATGATGTGATTGATAGAATTCAGTTCATTCTGCTCCCTTTTGAAACGCATTTCAAAATGCTTTTTATTGTAATGCTGATATTGGGCACTATTTCCGATGGCAAGATAATTATCTGCCATTTCTTTATAGATGCCTTCATTAAGGATAATGTCACCCGTATTTTTGCTGAGATTGCCGGCATTGATTAATAAATCTAAAGCTTTTTGGTTTTCACGTTTCTGTTTGTATACTTCGGCCATTCCTTTTAATGCGAAGGCTTCAAGACTTTTGGCTTTTGCCTTTCTGGCGTAGTCAGCTGATTGGTTGAATGCTTCTTCTGCTTTCTCTCTTTGAAATAAATTTAAATAGCAATAACCGATATTATAGTAGACCACACTCATATTAGCGTAAGTGCTTTGTTTCTTCTCTACTTTTTCAAAGTTTTGAATGGATGTTTGAAATTTTTCCAACGCGATTTCAGAATTCCATTGGCTCTTATAGATCATTCCGCGAATAGCATAACTCCTGGCGGTCTCAGTATGTCTTTCGTGGCTGTCTTCCGGTAACTTTTTCAAATATTCATCTGCCTCATTCAATGTTTCAAGGCTTTTGCTGAAAAGCTGCATTTGCTGATATTGTATTGCAATAGAGATCAATATACTGGTTTGTACTTTAAGATCATTGGTTTTTTGAGATAATTCCTTTGCTTTTAAGATATACTGAAGAGAGGTGTCAAAATCTCTTTTAGCGATATGGGCAGTTGACAAAAGCGTGTACAGACTCAGCGTTTTATTGATATCATTCTCTTTCTCAAGCAGTTTTTTTACAATATTTATCGTATGATCAGGATTGTCGTAAATTTCCAGGCGGGCTTTTTTCAATAGAGAATCATCAGAGATCTTCTGTCCGTACAATGAAGGCTGGCAGATGAAAAAAATACCTATAATAATGGTTAACACTAACTTCATGAGACTCTGTTTTTACTGATTTCCTGAATATAAGCATTGGGTGACATGCCTGTAACGGATTTAAATACCGTTGTAAAAGCACTATGGGATGAAAATCCTGAAAACTCCGCAAGATAGCTCACCTTATAATTAAGATAAGTAGGATCGGTCTTTAATAAATGAGCAATATGGTTTATTCTTAATTCATTAATATATCCGTTGAAGTTTTTCCCTTTACTGTTATTAATAACTTCTGAAAGGTATTTTGTATTAATCCCCATTTGTGCAGAAAGTGTAGAAAGAGACATATTTTTATTCAGATAGAGATCAGATTTCTCCCATTCATTAAGCTTCTGTAATATTTCAAATTCTTTTTCCTTTGATAGTTTATTATTTTCCGGAATCTTTTCTGTCTGAACAACTTCTACAGTATGGTCGGGAGAATATACAGGAGTGGCTTGGATCCTATTCTTTTGTTTTGCAAAAAATTCAAACTGTTTTTTAAGGTCCTTTTTACGGCGGGTTTCAATTAAATAGTAAATAACTGAAAGCGTGATCATCAAAAGAAATACAGATGCTAAAGTCCAGATTTTTTTCTGTTCATTCTGTTTCTGAAATTCAATATTTTTGTTCTGATTGGTTTCCACCAACTTAATGATGTATCGTATTCCTTCCTTATTATTGGAATCTAGTTTTGCTTTTAGTTCTGAATACAGCTTATTATATTCATAATATTTTTCATCATTATGCAGTGCAAAATAGTTTTTGGAAAGCGATTCATAAATTTTAGCCTTTAGATAATTGTAGGGTAATTTCTCAATCTTGGCAAGGCCTTTTTCCAGATTTTCAACGGCTTTGTTGTAATCTTCCTTTAGAAAATAATATTTGGAGAAATTTTCATAAGCTAAAGCTGATAAAAATGGCTGTTCCTGTTTTTTTTCCAGATGTACAATCACGTTTTCGATTAATTTTCTGGCTTCCTCTAACTTATTTTGTTTCAATAGATAGGAAGAATAAAAAATCTTGTTTTCTGTGCTGATGATTCTATTTTCTTCGTTATGATTGTCAATATATTGATTACTTTTTTGGAGGTTTTCTATGGCTAAAGGATAATTCCGGTTGATTCCGAAATTGATGGCTTGAAGCTGATAAAGTTCTGCTACGGTAATTTTAAGTTTAGGATCTTCGCTTTTTAGCAACTTTTTATTAGCTAATAAATCAGAAATGATTCTTTGTGACTGATCGTACAGATCTAAGTTCTGATATTGGTCTGCAAGATCATAATCTCCAAACACCTGCATAAAATAGGAAAGTTTGTCTTTTTCTTCGTAGACTTCCTTTTGAGTGGAAACATTCACAGATTGCACATAATCTCCTTTCATGGCATAAGCCTGCGAAATAATATTCTGTAAAATGATTTTATGCTCAATATTTTGATCGCTGATCAATAAACTTTGAGAATAATTAATGCAGTCATCCGGATCCTGATACAATTTTTGAAAAGCTTTATCCAGTAAAATATTGAAATCGGGACCTGACTGTCCATTAATAAAAATGGAATAGAGAAGAATAAATAATATTGAGACGCTTTTCTGAGGCATTCGAATATAATAATTCAATTTTTTGCTGTTGTTTTTCCGGTTTGGGTACGTTTCATTTTCAATATTTGATTTTTTGCATGTGGTTGTTATTTAGGATTTTAAGTTTTCAGTTCTTTTAAATTTCCCGAATTATGCAAGTCAAATACTTTCAAAAAGGTAAATATAATATTAATATTGTTCCCGGCAATTGAAAATGTTAAAATCAAATCTAACCATAGAAAAGATACAAATTTTTAGTGACTTTCTTATGAATAGATTAATTTATTTGAAATCATATACATATTCCACATACAGTAAAAGTTAGAAGTTAAATTACAATGGTCAGTCAAAAATAGATCTTTCAGTTCTGATGACAATCAGATTGATGTATCTGTCCCGGTTAAACGGGAGCTATGTATTATTTTTTGTGAAAGGGGAAGATTCACAGAATTTTAAATTCATAAAACAGTAAAATAAAATTAGGCACACTTTAATTTCAAAGACTTGACCAAAAACTCGCAGGTTTCTGCGAGTTTTGTTTTTTATAATGTTGGTTAAGGAGATGTTTTCAGGATAATATTAGTGAGATTATAGTAAACCTATCTAAAACTCGCAAATTATTGTTGATTTGTTTTATTTATAAAATATATTGATTTTCAGTTGTTTATGTTTGATTTATTTCTTAATTTCAAGAATTATGAAAGATTGATTCTTTTAAATTTCATGAATTACATAATCCTATTCATTTTTTGAAAAGATTATAGTGTTAATATAGTTCCTGATAATTATGATAACTTAAAAAGGAACATTATGAAAAGAAATTACATTTTTTTTAAGGCATTAGCTGCTTTTTTTCTGGTGAATTTTACAGCTTTAGATGCCCAATTAACAATTATTACATCGGGGAGTCTTGAACCGGGAGGAGTTTCTAATAATGGAGTTGTTGCGATACAAACATCAGGTGGAATAGCTTATAAGTGGGATGTAAATGGTGGATTGGTACAGATTGGAGCTATTACTGCTGGCTCCGGCGCGGGAAGAAGCGGAATCTCATATGACGGAAGAAAAATATCCTCCACTATGACCAATCAGGCCACGGCAATGAATGAGATTTCTTTATATGATATTCCATCTTCTACCTGGACTAATTTAGGAAGCCTTGGATCTTCTTCAGGAGGTAATACAGGTTCTGCATGGGGAATATCAGGAAATGGAAACGTTGTAATGGGACTAGGTTGGATCTCAGCAGGCACTGCCCATGCCGTAAAATGGCAATCAGGAACCATGACCGATTTAGGTAGCATTGTCGCTGGAAGAAGTTCCAGAGCCAATGGTGCCAGCTTTGATGGCTCGGTGATTGTTGGGTGGCAGGATGACGCTAACGGAAGCAGAAGAGGCGCCAAATGGGTAAATGGAGTAGAATCTTATATTACAGATAATAGTGGCAATCTGGTGGGAGAGGCTTCAGCGGCTTCCTCAGACGGCAATACCATTATAGGGCAAGGGTTGCCTAACCCATATGTTTGGAACGCTTCCACAGGTTTAACGTATATCACGCATCCAAATGCGGGATCTTTTTTCAGAGGCGGAGCTACGGGCGTTTCAGCAGATGGAAATACAGTGATAGGTTATTATAGAAATTTTCCGGGTCCGCCTACGACAGGAGAAGGATTCATTTGGACACCGGCAGGAGGACGTGTTGAATTAAATGCTTATGCTGCAAGTCTGGGTATTAATACATTGAATGTAAAAATGTCTTTACCTACGGCTATTTCACCTGATGGAAAAAAAATAGCAGGTATGGGTGTGAATACATCTAATAATAGTTTAGTAGTATTTTATCTTGACCTGACAACTTATCTTTCTACTCAAGAAGGAGTGAGGCAAAATACCGACGTATCCATTTATCCTAATCCCGTAAAAGATATTCTTTACATAAAGGGAACCGGAAAAATAGAGAAAGCCGGAATTTACAATATGGTCGGACAAAAAATAAGATCATTCGATACGGTGAAAGATCAGTTGGATGTCTCCTTTCTGCCTAAAGGAAATTATATATTGGAATTTTCTGTAAGAGGAAAGGCGCAAAGCTTGAAATTCATTAAACAATAATAGACACTTTAAAAACAATAAAAAAACTCGCAGATATTCTGCGAGTTTTTTTATTGCTATCATAATTAATTATTCATCCTCGTCTTCGTATTGTTCTAGGTAATATGTAAAGGTAAAGCTTTCAAGTTCTTCTTCCGCATCTTCCAAAGTGGTCAGCAGATCCTCAAAAATTTCAAGCTGATCGACACTCATATTCACAAATTCGATATGAAGCGGCATTTCCAGCTCGCCGGTAATCACATCATATAAGGCATCAAGATTATCTCCAAAATGCTCCGGAAGGGTGAGTTTTTCTTTCAGCTGGGTATAAAAATCTTCATAATCGCCTATATCTGTAAAGTCTATATATATTGTTCTCATATTGAATTGAATTTCCAGTTTTTATGTAGTAAAAAGGTTTTACATTGTTTACAAAAGTCTATTTCTTCATTCGTAGGGTTTTTTCCTTCCGCATCTCTCATAAAGCAGGTTTTATCAGCACAATGCTTCAACCCTTGTGTATGGCCCAATTCATGAATAGCTACCTTAAAAAGCTGTTCATTGGAATTTTCTTTATGCAGCCTGAATTGAGAAGCAACACAAGCTCTTCCGGGTCTGTATCCTAGTCCCATTACCCCAAAATCTTTGACCTTTCCTTTAGTGACACTGATATCTTTTGAAGTAAGCGCAACAGTGACATAACCAGGCTTGGTTTTTTCCTGCAAAAACTTGATGATGGAATCAGCCCTGTAGCGGTTTCGTTCTCTATAATAAGCATTGTCAGGAAAATCTATAGGCTTAAGAACTTGTACATTCGGATATACTTTTTTAATCTCCTGGGCAACAAATGCAACATTTTCAGGTTTAATATCCTTAAAAGGCTGAACCAGTATGGTCATAAAATTATTTCCCGTTACTGTTGTATGTTTTTTTTCAGTACAGGAAACAAATAATCCGAAATATAGGAAAAGTAAATAAAGGTTATTGCTTTTCAAAACTCTTATAATGGTTTTTGGTAAGGTAAACATCACCGTCTTCCGTAAATACAATACGGTCAGCATTCCTGTTTCCGCAGTTATAATTGACGTCAGCTTCAAAATATCTTTCTCCTTTAGGAAGATTTCCTTCTCTGTTACTGAATTTATCACCGCCAATGGCTCTTCCCGGCAATATTTCACAGAGGTTTCCCTGGGATGGGTTCCAGCCCTGTCTCCTTGCTTCGTTTTTGGTAATGTAATAATCAGGGAGCTTATGATTTTGTTTTACATAACTAATTACCCTTTTTTCTTCGGTAAGTTGGTCAATGGACTGTTGGTCCGAAGTATTAATATTATTTTCTTCAGAAGCTGTACTTCCATAACTTACCTGTTCGGACTTTGTGTTATTGGTATTGTTTTTCTTTTCAATAGTGAAATTATTCATAAGATACATCACCAACATTCCTAAAAGAAGTCCGGCAAGAGCAAAAAACAATGGCCTCGATTTACTGTTCATCATAAGTTTATAACTTTTATTCTCTCCATTCCTCCGGAATATCACATACCGGAATTGGATTCATTTTATGTTGAGCCGCTTTATTCATTCTTTCGAAAATAAGGAATACTTCTTTATCTCTTCCTTCGTAATCATCTGCTGTTTTAGTGCCATATTCCTTCTGGATCTTCTCAAGCTCAGGATAAGAAGCCCCGATCTGGTCTTCATCCGTTCTTTCTGCATCCCAAAGTCCATCAGTTGGAATTGCTTTCTGAATGCTCTCTATGATATCTAAAGATTTTGCTAATGTATATATTTCAGTTTTATAAAGATCGGCAATAGGAGAAACATCTACACCACCATCTCCGTATTTGGTATAAAACCCGATTCCGAAATCCTCCACTTTATTTCCGGTTCCACAAACCAATAACCCGTGAAGCTGGCCAAAATAATACAATGTCAGCATTCTGAAACGTGATCTTGTATTGGCTAAAGCAAGGTTGTTACTCCATCTTCCTTCCACGTGATCATGTACCACACCTTCGAAAGTTTCAAAAACAGGAGTCAGATTGATAGTCTTCCCCTGAACGTTGGGGAATTTTTTCTTCAAGTCAGCAATATGATCCAGCGCGCGGTTCATCTGGTCTTCTTTCTGGCGGATCGGCATTTCCAACAACAAAACTTCAAGGCCCGTCATGGCGCAAAGGGTAGAAACGACAGCCGAGTCTATTCCTCCGGAAACTCCTACTACATACCCTTTTACATTTGCTTTTACGGCATAATCTTTCAGCCAGTTGACAATATGATCTATTACTTTTTGTGTCTGCATTTTATTTTGTTTTAGTCTATGATTACTTTTTGTCTTCTTCAGAAATATCGAATGAAAATCAAGATCAAAAATAACGGTTTTCTTACAATTATAAACCGGAAAAATAATTTTCCTTTTTTAGTTCATACCAGAAGCAAATTCCATCCGGTTCAACAAATTCATCGGTTTTTTCAAATCCCAACTTTTTTAGAATATGATTAGAGCCGTTATTTTCAGAATGTGCATGAGCATAAATAACATCGGTTTTTAAATCGTTGAAACCAAAATCAAGGGAAGCTTTTGCCGATTCAAGCGCATAGCCTTTTCCCCAAAATTCAGGAAGGAAACGATACCCAAGATCATAAATGTTGTGGTACCCGTTGATAGGATCGGTCAAGAGTTTTAAGCCGCTCCAGCCGATCAGTAAGCTGCTTTCTTTTTCAATGACGGCAAGTCTGCCGACGCCATTGTCGATATATTGCTGTTGAATCATTTGGATTATCTTTTCAGAATCTTTTTTGTCATTCAGCGGCGGCATGCCAATATATTTCATGACGTCAGGATTGGAATCAAGAAGAAACATACGATCTGCATCATAAGCTTCAAAATTCCGTAAAATAAGTCTTTCAGTTTCTAGTTGCATAGGAAAAAATAATTATTGTTCAGTCCCGAAAATGTAGTTTCTGAGCATTAAAAAACGGAACGGTTATGAATAAAATGAACACAGCAAATATTTTATTTTTCATCAGAAGTTGTGTTTAAATCACTATTTTTGTAAACTTAAATTTCATGTAAAAATATGAAGATTTTCAGAACTATTGCACTTTCCTCCATCATAGTATTCGCATTATATTCTTGCAAAAAAGAAGCTAAGAACCAATGGAATGTAGAAGTGAAAGATCCTGTTGAAAAAGTACAGATCACGGATATTTCCAAAGAGTTTTATAATCCGAATGTTCCGTTAGAACAGTTTAAAGCTCAGTTTCCGTGGTTTCAGGGAACTGTTTCCGATGCAGATTTTGTAAAAAGAAGATCTGATGCTGAGGAAATTAAAATTTATAAGGAAGCTATTGGTAAAATAGATCAGAATAAACTTCAGAAGGATCTCCAGGAGCTATTTTCCCATATTAAATATTATTTTCCAAAGTTCAATGCACCTAAAGTATACCTTTTTTCATCCGTTTTACAGATGGTGCAGGATCCGGTATTTTATGATTCTAAAGAAAACCTTCTGTTTATAGATGTTACCGGATTTATGGGAGAAAATAATCCAAATTATAAAGGGTTGGAGCTGTATTTCCAAAAATCGATGAACCCACAGAATATAGTACCTAAAGTTTCCCAGATCTTTGCAGAAAATGCGGTGGCCGCTACTCCTGATCACCAGAAGTTTATCGATCACCTGATCCTGAACGGGAAAATTATGATGCTTCAGGATGCTTTTTTACCTGGCTTCCCGGATTACCTGAAAATGAACTACACTCAGAAGCAATATGATTGGGCAGTAGCTAATGAAGCTAATATCTGGAACTATTTTGTGGAAAGCAATTTGATTTTCGGGGATGATCCGAGATTGGTAGACCGTTTTATTTCTCCGGGGCCTTTCTCCAAATTTTATACGGAAATAGACAACGAATCTTCCCCACAGATCGGAATTTTTACAGGATGGCAGATCTGTAAAGCGTATTTTAAAGAAAAGCCGGAAACCAAATTACAGGATTTCCTGAAAATGGATGCCACCACTATATTTAATCAATCAGGATATAAACCTAAAACAGAACAATAAAAATTAGAAAAATAGAAAGAATGAGAAAGACTCAGATAACGATAGATGTTGAATTAGATGAAAACCATATTCCTGAAAACATTACATGGAATGCTCAGGATGGTGGAATTGAAAAAGAGGAAACAAAGGCGACGATGATCTCTGTCTGGGATGATAAAACGATGGAAGCTTTAAGAATTGATCTTTGGACCAAAGAAATGCCTGTTGATCAAATGAAAATGTTCATCCATCAAATCCTTATTTCATTAGGGAATACTTATCAGAGAGCAACGGGAGAGGAAGATGTGGCTCAATGGATGGAACAGATGGCGGAAGAATTTGCTATTAAATCTGCAATTAAAATGTAAAACAATATGATGATATGAAAATGAGGTGCACATCATCACATTAATAATTATCAAATCAAAAAATTATGAATTTTAATACAAAAGTGATACACGGCGGACAACATCATGAATCTGCAACAGGTTCTGTGAATGTTCCGGTTTTTTTAACGTCTACATTTGCACAGAAAAGTCCGGGAGTACATTCCGGGTATGAATATTCAAGAGCGGCCAATCCTACAAGACAGGCTTTAGAGGATTCATTGGCAAGCATTGAAAACGGGGCGAGAGGTCTGGCTTTCGGATCTGGTTTGGCGGCCATCGACTGTGTGCTAAAATTATTGAATCCAGGTGATGAAGTAGTAGCAGTGGATGATTTGTATGGAGGAACTTACAGAATGTTTACAAGACTTTTTGAAAAATATCAGCTGAAGTTTACGTTCGTGAATTTTGATGATGTTTCTAAAATTGCTGATGTTATTACAGATAAAACAAAACTGATCTGGGTGGAAACCCCAACCAATCCTTTGATGAAATTGGTTGATATCAAAGCGGTGGTTGAAATTGCCAAAGGAAAAGATATCCTGGTTGCAGTAGATAATACATTCGCGACCCCTTATCTTCAAAGACCGATTGATCTGGGAGCAGATATTGTGATGCATTCAGCTACAAAATATTTAGGAGGACATTCTGATGTTATCGCGGGAGCTTTGGTTACCAAAGATGCTGAATTAGGAGAAAAACTTCATTTCATCCAATTTGCTAGCGGTGGAATTTTGGGGCCTCATGATTCTTATTTGGTATTAAGAGGGATCAAAACGTTAGCACTAAGAGTGCAGAGACACTCTGAAAACGGAATGGCAGTAGCGAAATACCTGGAAAGTCACCCTGCAGTTGCTCAGGTAATCTATCCGGGATTGGAATCTCATCCACAATATGAATTGGCAAAATCTCAGATGAAAGATTTCGGAGGAATGGTTTCTTTTACTTTCAAATCAGGTAAAAAAGAAGATGCCATTAAATTTTTAGAAAAATTGAAAGTTTTCACATTGGCAGAATCTTTAGGCGGAGTTGAATCTTTAGCTAATCATCCTGCTTTGATGACCCATGCTTCTATTCCTGCAGAAAAAAGAGCTGAACTAGGAATTACTGATGATTTAGTTCGTTTAAGCGTTGGAATTGAGGATGCCGAAGATTTGATCGCAGATTTAGAAAGAGCTTTTTCTTAACCCAAAAAATTAAATATAATGAGAAAGATTCAGATTTTAGTAATAATGAGCTTTTTCACCCAGTTGATGTATGCTCAGGTGAAACCAACCGATGAACTGTACAAAACAGCGAAAAAGCTGGATAGTTTGATATTTGATGTCGGATTTAATAAGTGTGATCTTTCTCATTATAATTCCATAGTCAGCAATGACCTTGAGTTTTATCATGATCAAGGTGGAATTACCGATGGAAAAGAGGCCTTTATAGCATCTATCAAAAATAATATTTGTGGTGGCCCAAACAAAGTGAAGCGTGAGCTTGTTCCCAACACAATGAAAGTATATCCTTTGTATAGTAAAAATGGATTATACGCAATGATCCAGGAAGGAGAGCATGAATTTTTTGAGCTCGTGAACGGCAAATGGAACAAAGGAAGCCATGCGAAATTCACTATTTTATGGATTCTTGAAGGAAAAGATTGGAAAATGAAGCGTGTTCTAAGCTATGATCATCACTTATAATTGAGTATGAAAAATACAAGAAAAGCAACTATTCAGGATTTGTCGCAGCTGGCTGAATTATTTGATCAGTACAGGATTTTTTATCATAAAGAATCCGATATTCCGGCCGCAGAAAACTTTTTGAAAGAAAGAATTGAAAAGAAGGATTCTGAGATTTTTGTAGCCGAAAATGAAGATAAGTTGGTGGGATTCGTGCAATTATATCCACTATTTTCATCCACTAGAATGAAGCGTTACTGGTTGCTAAACGATTTATACGTTAATGAAAACTATAGAGGAAAAGGCTTCTCCAAAGAATTGATCGAAGAGGCAAAAGAGCTTTGCCGGTCTACAAATGCATGTGGCGTTTTACTCGAAACCGGGAAAAGCAATGATATCGGAAATCAGTTATATCCTTCATGCGGTTTTGAGCTGTATGATTCCGTCAACTTCTATGAATGGACCCATAACTCATAAATCAATGGTTCTTTATCATTGATGAATTATCACTAATCACTACTAATTACTTATTACCATATTAATATGACAGATTTTCAAAAGTATATTCAAAGATACTTAGACAATATCCCATCTGAAAACTGGCTGGACGAAATGAACAAGTCAGGACAAAAAACCATTGAAATATTTTCCGGGCTTACGGAAGAACAGTCCCTTTTTGCCTATGATGAGGGAAAATGGAGCCTGAAAGAAATGCTTTTGCATTTATCAGATACTGAAAGAGTGTTCCAGTACCGCGCATTGGCTTTTGCGAGGGGAGAGCAGGCAGAATTACCCGGCTTTGATGAAAACGGATATGCAGATAATTCTTATGGAAACGAAAGAACGTTGGACTCATTACTGGAAGAATATAAGCTGGTGAGAAAATCTTCTCAGATCTTTTTTCAAACCCTTAATCCAACCGCTTTGAGCAACATAGGGACAGCTAATGGAAACCCAATCTCTGTAGAAACCATCGGGAAATTAATTGTTGGGCACAATTATCATCATTTAAATATTATTGCGGAGAGGTACTTGCCGAGGTTGTAATATTAGTTGATTTCATAGTTTCAGAATGCGCCAACTAAAGAATCTAAGAATTACTAAGAGTATCGAGTCCAAAAAACTTATCTATGAGGAAGATTGGTTTGATAAGTTTGATACTTTTACGAACTATCTGATGTTTTTGGGGCTAATATTTTTTTCAACACTACTTTTATATGATATAAAGCCTTCAGCTAATAGTAATCTGGAATATATGATTTCTATCTCTGTATTAATGGTAGGACTTTATGGATTTTATTGCAAATTCACTGAGAAAAATTTAAAAGAAATAAAATTCGATATTCATAAAGAAGATGCGAAACAAAGGATTCTTGAATATGGAAGGAAAAATAATTATAGGGTTTCTAAAATTTCTAATAATTTAATATTTCTGAATGAGCCTTCTGACACTTTAAGCTTTAAAGATTGTGAGAAAACAACAATAATTTTCTTTAAAGAGCAATCAATTCTTTATACTTTAATTAATGAAGGCTCAAGAACAAATAGGCCTGTTTTGATTTCGCAACATATTACAAGAATAGATTTAAAAAAAATATTAAGTTTGAAAAAGCCTAATACCCAAAAACTAAAAGAAGTTTAACTTATTCTTCTTTAAAGATTAAAAGTAATTTACTAGAAATGGAAAACATTATCGAAATACTAAAATCCGGCGGAACCATTCTTTATCCCACAGATACGATCTGGGGAATTGGTTGTGATGCCACTAATGTGGACGCTATCAACAAGATTTTTGAGATCAAAAAGCGTGAAAAGAACAAATCCATGATCATTTTGGTGGAATCTGAAAAAAGGTTGCAGGATTTGGTGGATGTTCCGGAAATGGCCTGGGAAATTATCGATCTTAGTGAAAAACCGGTTACTATTGTATACGAGAATCCAAGAGGATTGCCGAAAGAGTTATTGGCAGAAGATGGAAGTGTGGGTATCAGATTAGTAAAAAATGATTTTTGTAAAAGGCTCATCACAAAGCTGAATAAGCCTATTGTTTCCACATCAGCCAATTTTAGCGGAGACAAAAGCCCGTTGAAATTCTCGGATATTTCTCCGGAAATAATAAATCTGGTAGATTATGCAGTGGAAGAGGATAGAGAAAAAGTTTCTCAATATTCCGGTTCTTCTGTAATCAAAATATGGAGTGATAACAGAATCAAAGTTCTGAGAGAATAAAAATTACTGTCACAACAGCTTTTAAAATCTTGTCAAATATGTCTCTTGACAGGATTTTCTTTTATTTAATACTATCTTTGCAAATCGAATTGTAAAATCAAAGAAATGAATCACCAGGAATTTGCTAAGGAATGGATTGATGCATGGAACTCCCATGATTTAGATCGTATTTTATCTCATTATGCTGAAGATATTGAAATCAGCACCCCGATGATTAAAATGGCAACCCAGGGAAAGGAAGATAATTTGAAAGGAAAGACAGCTGTTCGGGAATACTGGAACCAGGCATTGTTGAAATATCCTGATCTTCATTTCGAGCTGATCCATTCAACGGCAGGAGTAGATTCAGTAGCTTTATTCTACAAATCGATCATGGATAAACATGCCGTTGAGGTGATGTTTTTTAATGAAGAAGAAAAAATCAGTAAAATGTATGCTCATTATGATTAATGGAGCTGCATCACTAGAAATTTGACGAGTATATTGTAATGGAAATTAATCTGAATCAAAATAAAAACCTAAAGCTTTTCAAAATCATTTCTGAGGTAGCCTCACGAAATAATCAGTCAGTTTATGTGGTAGGAGGGTATGTCCGGGACTTATTAATGAAAAGAAAAGCATCTACGGACATTGATTTTGTGACTGAGCAAAGTGGAATAGAGCTGGCTCAAAGGGTGGCTCAGGAAATTGATCCGAAATTAAAAATTTCCGTTTTCAAGACGTATGGAACTGCAATGATCAAATACAAAGAACTTGAACTTGAATTTGTAGGAGCGAGAAAGGAAAGCTATTCCGAAAACAGCCGAAAGCCCGAAGTAGAAGGCGGAACATTAGAAGATGATCAGAAAAGAAGAGATTTCACCATCAATGCAATGGCCATCTCTCTGAATAAGAATAATTTTGGAGAGTTAATCGATCCTTTTAACGGAATCGAGGACCTTGAAAAGGGCATTTTAAGAACTCCGTTGGAACCTGCACAAACCTATTCCGATGATCCGCTGAGAATGATGCGTGCCATTCGCTTTGCCTCTACTTTACAATTCAAAATAGAAGAAAATTCATTATCTGCCATACAACAGGAAGCGGAAAGAATCAAAATTGTTTCCATGGAAAGAATTATGGTGGAATTCAATAAGATCATGCTTTCGGAGAAACCTTCCTTTGGTTTGAGATTAATGGAAGAAACCGGCCTTTTAAAGCTGATCATTCCTGAATTGATAGAACTAAAAGGAGTAGAAGAAGTAGAAGGACAAACCCATAAAGACAATTTTTATCACACGCTGGAAGTGGTGGATAATATTTCTGTGAATACGGATAACCTTTGGCTGCGCTGGTCGGCTTTGCTGCATGATATAGGAAAAGCACCTACGAAGAAATTTGTGGAAGGAACAGGATGGACATTTCATGGACATGAGTTTTTGGGTTCCAAGATGGTAAAATCACTTTTTCAACGTCTGAAATTGCCATTAGGACCCGATATGAAATACGTTCAGAAAATGGTGAAATTATCATCACGTCCTATTGCCCTGATCACAGATGATGCCTCCGATTCAGCCCTGCGACGGTTGTTGTTCGATGCGGGTGAAGATCTGGAAGATCTGTTTACCCTGTGTAAAGCTGATATTACTACGAAAAATGCTAAAAAGCAGGAGCGCTTCATCAAAAACTTTGAATATGTAGCCGTAAAAATAAAAGAAGTGGAAGAAAAGGATCAGGTGAGAAACTTCCAGCCCCCCATTTCAGGAGAAGAGATCATGGAAATGTTCGATCTTAAACCCGGAAGAGAGATAGGTATCTTAAAGGAAAAAGTAAAGGAAGCTATCCTGGAAGGTGAGATCCCCAATGATAAGGAAGAAGCAAAAAACTTTGTGATTGCTGAGGCTGAAAAGCTTGGACTTCAGGTAAAATAAAATGTAAACGAGATAAAAAAAGCAGACATTTTATGTCTGCTTTTTTTATTTGAGAACATGGAGAAATAAATCGGGCGGCTTCGTAGAAGCCGCCCGAAAAAAAACACAAATGATGAAAAAAATATAACGCCGAAAGGCGTTGTATTAGTTCGCGTAGAATCCGTTAGCACCTTTACCTGCTGTAAAAGTACTGATGACAGATCCTGACGTATTATATACTGTAATTTTGCTGTCCTGCGTAAATCCGTTAGCATCGGAAGTGAAAATCCTTCCATTAATTACGCTGAATCCATATAATGTTGAGAATGAATTATCCGTAACTGTAAATAATGGAGCAGAAGGAGTTGCTGTAGCAGTCATATCCATTGAATATACCTTGTTCCCTGAAGTGAAATAAAACTTATTTGTATCAATTTCAAGATTCGTAGCATTGGCAATTCCTGTTAAAGTCGTAGTTTTTACAATAGAACCCGTGCTTGAAATCTGGTAAATATATGAATCTGCAGTACCAGAGGTAATGACGTAAACATTGTTGTTATTGGAAATCGTTTTATTGATGTTTCCATTAGGTAAAGTAATGGTAGATTGGATTTCATTATTTGAAGTATTGATGTAAGTGATCTTACTTCCAAATCCGTAAGAAGCATTCTGAACGAAAATATTTCCTCCAGCCTGTACAATTCTTTCAACAGAATCTGTAAAAGTGATTTTTTTGATGAAAGATAAGTTAGCTGCATTGTAAATACTTACATACTTATCACCACCGTATTTATCATTAGTTACGTAAAGAGCATTGTTGGCAACAGCCATATAACGAGGCTGGTTAATCTGTTCAGTAATTTCTCCCTTGCTTTTAAAGGTATATCGGTTTACGACCTTTACTTTATTGGAATTATTTAATACCAAATATGCTTTATCTCCACTGAATGCAATAGTCTGCAAAACATCCCCCAGATTAGATCCGTTGTTGGCAGAATAAATATTATCCTGCTTAAGGCTCAAATTACCCGTTACAAAAGTTACATCTGCATTGGGTGTCCCAAAATTACCTTCATTGGTAATTAAAATCCCGTTTTCATAGGAAGTTGTGGGCATCATAACTTCATCATCATTACTACAAGAAACATTGAAAAGTAGTGCAAATGCGAAAAGAAGTTGTAAAAGTCTGGTTACTTTCATATCAATTATATTAAAAATTTATTTCTGCGTATATACTGTAGTTCCTTTTTGGAAGAGGATAATAAGCTACAGTTTTATAAATGGTATTCGTAGCATTATTTACTCTGAAACCTAAAGTGTATTTTTTTGATAGCGTAGCTGAAATTCCTGTATTTAAAACAAAATAAGGATCCAGGGCATCCGCTCTTTTTTCATCAGTGGTGGTATAGGTAAGCCCGTTAAACATTCCCTGAGCATAGAGTTTCAGGAAATCATACTGATAATCAAAACTTCCAAAAACCTTATGCAATGGAACATACATCATCTGTTTTTGAGTCCCTTTATTGATAGATTTAGCGTAAGTATATCCTGCGTTAAGTTTAAAATGATGCTTATTAAATTGCTTATAAAAAGTGAGTTGTGATTCCAGTCCGTAAGATTCCACTTTATTGGTATTAAAAGCAGCCCAATACCCGTATTGTGTATGAAGCCAGGTAATATAATCCGAAATATCCATATAATAGGGAGTCAATGAAAGCTTAAAACTTCCGAACAAAAATTCATGGGTCATATCTCCCTGGATCGAAGTTTCCGGTTTCAGGTGAGGATTTCCTCCCGGTTCCCAATACAGATCATTAAAAGTCGGAAACCTGAAATTTCTGGACATATTAAAAGCGACGTTGTACCATAACAAAGGACTCCATTTTCCGGAGAATGAATATAAAACAGGAGAGTCAAAATCCTCTACAAAATCTTTTTTGATCCCTGCTTCAAAACGTAAGTTATTGTTGACGAAATATCTTACCAATCCGGCCAACGATCCTATATTTCTGCTGATGTCGCCAATTCCGGAACCATATCCTTCTCCTTTATTCACCTGAAATTCGGAAATGACATTCAAATTCAATTTCGATGTAATGAAATAGTTGAAATCATTTTTGAAGATGTAAATTTTTCCGGTGGCTCCACTGGTCTTTGGAGCGGCAATATCTCCAAAATACTGGAAGTTTTCTTCCGTATAAGCTGCCTTCAGGCTGTTGGAAAATTTGTTTTTATTGATATCCCAGGCCAGTAGGCTTCTGGTGCTCTGGGTTTCATATTTGGTTTTATTCCCGTTTTCTACAAAAATAGGATAGTGTTGGGAAGAATCGAAAAACTGGCTTTGCCATGAAATCGTTTGCCTATCTGCAATTTTATAAGAAGCTCCTACATTGAAGGTGGTATTATAATACCTTCCGTTTCTGTTGATATATTCTTCCTCTTCTACTTCATAATCATTCTGGCTGATGAAATAATTTCCCGAAACCTTAAAGCTGAACTTATCATTACTATAAGAAGCCTTCGCAAAATTATTATACGTCTCAAAAGAAGAAAATTCAGAATATAATGAAGCTTTTGCTCCTTTATTAAAATTCAATTCATTATTTAGATGAATGCTTCCTCCGATGGCACCACTTCCGTAAATAATACTTCCTCCACCTGCCTTTACCTCAAGCTGATCATATCCGAAAACAGGAATATTATTAATATCTCCCTGTCCTAAAAATTGAGAATTGATGTTAATGCCGTTCCACACAAAAGCTGTATGGCTGGCTCCCGTTCCCCTGAATGAAGGCGAAGAAACCATTCCACGTCCGTTTTCTTTGATGTACAAAGAAGTCTGAAAACGTAAAACATCAGATAAATTAGCGGAATTTTTTTGAATGTCAGCCGGAGAAAGAGCCTGTATCGGATGAAAGAGCTTTACCCTTTTCATCTGACTATCAAAAACAGTAACAGTGTCAATGGTTTTCTCTTGCCCGAAAAGAAAACACCCATAAGACGATAAAAGTAATACTAAAGATCTTTTTATATCCATACTATTTTACTTTTCCTCCGAAAGCAATATATTTTTTTGAGTTACAATTCTGGCAGGTCTCCTGACTTTCGCTTTCTGCGCCTTCCCGTTTTCACAGTGGCCCGTTGCAGAAATCCTTATGCGATTTACAGTTGCGGGGACAGTTTGGGATTTTCACCCAATTCCCTTTTCATTCCAATACCTTGGAAACCAAAATTTTTGCAAAGATAGATATTTTTATTGAAGCGGAAAGGTTGAATTGTAAAATAGCAAATTTGCAAAACCGTAAAATAGCAAAAAGCTGAATTATGAAATCGTTAAACCATAATGAAAATTAACAGTAAGTTTGTTATTCTGACGAAGGAAGAATCTCAATTTTGACATTTAGATTTTTTATTTGACATTTGAACTTCGTTTACAGACCCGCAGTCTGTATTCAGAATGACAAACTCACGATTTTGCGATTTCACAATTTTGCGATTTTACCTTATAGAAAAGTAGCATCAAACGAGAACGGCAATAAATCCTTTATAGACTGAACTTTGATCACCTCCTCATTCATGCTTGAAAAGTAAAGATCAATATTCTCGTTTTGTTTGGTCTCAAATTCCAGTAAACTTTGTCTGCAGGCTCCACACGGCGGAATAGGAGGGTTTTTCTCGGAAAAATCCTTTGGACCACCTACAACGAAGATCTTCTTTATTTTTTCATTGGGAAAATTAGCAGCTACCCAAAATAACGTCGTTCTTTCCGCACAAAGTCCGGAAGGAAAAGCCGCATTCTCCTGGTTATTTCCGGAATAGATATCTCCGTTCTCCAACAACACGGCACAGCCCACCAAAAACTGAGAATATGGGGCATAGGCATTTTCACGCGCTTGTTTTGCTCTTTCAAACAATTGTTGTTCTATATCGCTCAGTTCGCTGCTATTTTTAAAATATTCGTAACCGATCTGTATGTCTTTTTTCATATATTGTGAGACTAAAAAAGGGGGATAAAATTAGCTCTTTTTCATCAGGTGGGCAAATAGTTTTTATTCTTCTTTTCAACTGAAATTCAAAAAGTTCAAACATGTTATATACTCCAATACAATTCAGAAATGTAGAGATCAGAAACAGATGGGTCATGTCACCAATGTGTATGTATTCCTGTGAAAACGGGATAGCCAATGATTTTCATTTTGTGCATTACGGAAGCCGTTCGCAAGGAGGTACAGGATTGATCATGGTAGAAGCTACGGGGGTAGAGCCTCGTGGAAGAATCACCAATCATTGTATGGGAATCTGGAATGACGAACAGGCTCTTGCCTTACAAAAGATCGTGGAATTTATTCACAAAAATTCGGAAAGCAAAGTAGGAATCCAGTTGGCTCATGCAGGCAGAAAAGGTTCTACATGGAATAATATTCAGATTCCCATAGAAGAAGGATGGGAAACCATTGCACCAAGTTCTATTCCGTATCATCCGACTGAAAGAATTCCTCATGCGCTCACTGTTGGAGAGATTAGAAATCTGGTTCAGTATTTTAAAGATGCCGCAAGAAGAGCGGTGAATGCTGGTTTTGATGTTATTGAAATTCATGGAGCCCATGGATATTTGGTTCATCAGTTTTTATCTCCTTTGTCCAATATCAGGACAGATGAATATGGAGGGAGTTTTGAGAACAGGGCTCGTTTCTTACTGGAAATTGTAGATGCCGTCAATGAAGAATTGAATGAGAATACAGCCCTTTTTGTAAGGATTTCAGGAACGGAATATGCAGAAAACGGTTGGAATGTAGAAGATAGTGTGAAACTGGCTAAAATTTTAAAAGATCATCACGTAGATTTAGTGGATGTTTCCAGTGGCGGAAATATTCATGGCGCAAAAATTCCGGTGTATGAAGGCTATCAGGTTCCGTTTTCCTCAGAGGTAAGAAATCAGGCACAGGTGAAAACCGGAACAGTGGGATTAATTACGAAAGTGGAACAGGCAGAAGAGATTTTACAAAAAGGAGATGCAGATCTTATTTTTATTGCGAGAGAGATTTTAAGAAATCCTTATATTGCTGTTCAGGGATCATTTGAAATGAAAGAAGAATGCTTTTTTCCGCATCAATACCTGAGAGCGAAAATTTCTTCTTAATTTTATGAAATATTTGAAAAAACTATACCCATGAAAATTGAAGACTTCATGCTTCCGTGTCCAAGCAAAAAATTCTTAGGGATCGAATGCTTCGGATGTGGCACACAGCGAGCAATAGTATTGGTTTTTGAAGGGAAATTCTCTGAGGCTTTTCATATGTTTCCGGCAGTGTATACTTTGCTTCTTTTTCTAATGATGGTAGGGGTAAGTTTTATCGATAGAAAAAGGAATTATGGAAATATTATTGTTTTTTTAGCCATTATTAACTCAATTATAATGGTATTTTCCTATTTTTATAAACACTTTTATTTGCAGACACATTAAATTAAAATTATAAACTATGAATCAAAAATTGCCAAACGCAACAACGGTATTAATTCTTGGAATTGTTGCTATTTTAGGAAGCTGCTGCTGTAATGGGATTATCGGGGTCATCTGCGGATTGATCGGGATGAACCTTTATAACAAAGACAATGCCTTATACCTAGCCAATCCCGGTCAATATACAGACTATAACAACCTTAAAACAGGACGTATTTTATGTATCATAGGTCTTGTGATTGGGGTATTGAGTTTAATCTGGTTTATCTATGTGATTTCAACTGGAGGTTGGGCTGCTTATATGGAACAGATGGAGCAGATCAAAAATATGGGGAAATAATTTTTCCATAATGATAAAAAAAGACCGCAATTTGCGGTCTTTTTTATGTATAAAATTGTTTCTTACTTAACGATAAATTTCAAAGTAGACTGATCCAGCTTCAGAAGGTAGACTCCCTGTTCCAAATTTTTAATCTTAATTGAGTTTCTGCTGTTCTTAAAAGGATTATCAATAGTCTGCATCACCTTTCCCTGTAAATTGTATATTTCAGCCTTTTTTATATTTTCTGTATTTCCTTTTACAAAGATCTCCTGATCAGAGATTGGATTCGGGGAAATTTGTAAACCTTCTGTTTCTTTTACAGCTGCTTCTGAAGATGTTGCAACAGCTGTATTGCTTTGTTTTGCTGTTGATGAATAGCAGGTCCAGCTTACATTGTCAATAGCCACTCTGTTTCCTGATACCGTATTCACTAAGCTTATCACCACATTTCCTGAAACATTAATATTATTGATGGTAGTTGTAGCGGCAGTTGCACTATAAGGAATGGTTCCTACCGTTGTTCCGTTTACCTGAAGATTCAACGTTCCGTTACTTCCCGTAAACTTCAATTGGGTAGTTACCGTTAAAGAACTGATTCCATTGCTTAATGTATTCGATTGTAATGAGCCGTCTCTCACCGTGATCGCCTTCGTAGAAATCGTTTGATCTGTTCTTGCATCAGTTGCTGTCCAGGTCACACCTCCATTGGTCCATGTTCTTGTTAAATAGCTTGAAGAGCTGGCGGAAGGAATTGTTTCAAATGTTTCATTTCCACAATTCGTAGGCGGATTGGTTGTTCCCGGATCTGTAGTTCCTGATCCTGACCCTGAACCCCAAATAAGATTTACATAATTAGGATTATCAATAAAAGGGTTTCTGTTTCCCTGGAAAGTATAAGAAGCATTATTTCTGTTGATCTCTGCCTGAGAAACCGGATCTTGATTATGCCAAGCCAGCAAAACATTCAGTTCCCACGTTTGTAATCCCGGGAATGTTGAATTTCCCAACATATTTCCGGTAGTAAATGTAGAAAGCTTACTTTGATAACGGGTCACAAAATAAAAGATCATACGTGCCACATCTCCCTTAAATGCATCAATCGGTTCAAAAACCGTCCCGGAATATCCCGAAGAAACGGAGTTTCCAAGCTTTGATCCGTTTTTAGAAGTAAAAGTAGCCGTTCCCACTTTCCCGAAAGGATAATTGGATCTCATTCCATTAACTTTGCCATCGGTAGCACGGATAAAATGAATGTCCGAAACCATAGGCGCCGCTTCGTTGAATAAGCTTTGAGGAACGATATGCTCCCGGTTATAACAGTTACCTTCCACGGAATATGTTCCACACTGGTTGGTTCCGGGAGTATATTTATAAGGATCCGTTCCCGATGGATTTTCAGAATAGATGTCTAAAATAGATCCGTCATTTTCATAATTTTTATCAATGTCGGTTGTTTTGTATCCTGTCCAAAGTCCACTATAGCCTTTGTCCTGATGTCCGTTGGTGATGATGTTGCTTAAAGCAGTCTTAAGAGCTGCACCCGACAATCCGTTAGCCGAATTATAATAACCGGCAGGAGCCTGTGCATAGGTTAAACCACCTATTAAAAGGGAAAGAATAATTTTTTTCATATAGAATATAATTTTCCGTAAGAATACTACATTTTTATGAATGAAAAATTAAGACACTGTTAATTTTGAAATGTGATGCATTGAATTTTGAACTAAGCCATTAAGGCTCATAATTGGGCTCATAATTAAAAAAAGTCAATACTTACAATGTATTGACTTTTCATATATCTGATTATTTCTGTTAACTATTTTCTTTGTGGAGGATAATTAGCCATGATCTCTGCCACAATTTCAGGGATTTGTCTCTGTTTAGCTTTCGGCGAATCTACGGAAATTCCGCTTCCGATTCCCTGCCAAACCAATTTATTGGTTCTGGCGTCGATAAGGTCAATAATCAAAGCACCCTCATTATAATTGCTGCTCCATGTTCTGTTTACTCCTACACCCCAACCGAACGGGCCACCCCATCCCCACATTCCGTAAGGAGAGTTGGTAGTGATATCGGTTACTTTTTTATGATTAGCTTTTACATTAATGATCAGGTCCGGATTCTCACCCGAAGCAAGACCTTTACTTTGCAATTGTCTTGACAATTCATTCAATACTCTGTCTTTATCAATATCATTCAGCTTCAGATCATCAATTCTCAGTTTATAGGTTTTATAAGAATTGAAGTTGGCAGTTTCGGCATAGTCTGAACGCACTTGGAAAGGACTACATGACGTTAAACTTAAGGCAGCCGAGGCTAACAAAATAAAAATATATTTTTTGCTCATTACACTTATATTTACATTAGAGAATTTGCGAACCAGTGATTTCATTTTATTTATTTTTTTTATCGTTTTTAATGAATGTATCCGTCTTTTTATCGTATCCGTAAGGACAATGTTTACAGCCACTTTTACAGCAGTATCCTCTCTTCAGGTGAAACTTTTCTGTAAAAACCTTGTATCCCTGTTCATTATAGTAAAAATCCTCATTTTCTTTGATGTCAAAAAGGGCCATAAGTTAAATCTTGCTCAAAAAATTTTATATTTGTTATTATGATAATTGTATGCCAAAAGCCATTAAAAAAACTTAAAATTAACGGCATTGCTCTCTTTCCCTTTATCTTCATTAGGAAACCCGAAGATAAGGAAAATAAAATACTTATCAATCACGAAAAAATTCATTTAAGGCAACAATTGGAATTACTGGTTATCTTCTTCTATATCTTTTATGTAATCGAATATTATTACTGGTTTTTCAGGCTAAAGGACAGCTTTATGGCATACCGGTACATTTCGTTTGAAAGGGAAGCCTATGCGATGGAAAGAGACCTGACCTATCTTCAAAAAAGGAAATTCTGGAGTTTCTGGAAATACTTAGGTAATTCTTAATCCTTATTGCTGATCTTCCCATTCCTTATCAAAATCTTTCTGTGTTTTCGACGGTGGGAAATAGTTATCATGGTTACGCTGGATATCATAAGAAATAGCTTTTTCAATCAATACATTCAGATCCGGGATAATCCATTCGGGAGAGCCTTTCTTTTCCTGCCCGTTGGTGAAAATTTTCACCGCTTTTCCGTTTTTCATTTCCACTTTCATTAATAAGCAGGGATCCATATATCCGGAACAGGGGTGTCCTGTGTAGACTTTTTCAGCAGTAGTTCCGTTATTGAAAGTAATGTTCAGTTCAAGATAATTTCTCGGCTGGGTAGATTTCACTCCATAGCGGGAATAGCTTTCGATGCTTCGGATGGTTTTTAAATAACTGGTGGTATTTTGCCTGCTTTCAGGAATATACCCCGGATGCATTGTGCTTTGGGTATGATCTTCGATTTGTTTTTCAATTTGCGTGTTAAACATGTGGACGATCTTGTCATTTTGTTTATCAGTAATATCAAATTCAGAACGGGGAGTGAAAAGGTCACCTAAAAAAGCATAGAGTATTACTGCTGAGAAAATAATAACGAACAAAGCAGATAAAAATAGAGTGGCCGTTTTTTTCATGATGATCTTTTAAGTTTTGTTTAACTAATTTATTAAAATAAATTCAGGAAATTTGCATCGATGAAACTTCCGGAAGTCCATATTCCCATCATTGAAATTCCATTAAGGAAAAAAGTGAAGCTCTTTATGAAAAGGGAAGACCTTATTCATCCCCTGATTTCGGGAAACAAATATTGGAAGCTTTTTTATAATGTGAACCATTATGTAGATGAAAATCATCGAAATCCCTGCTTAATTACTTTTGGAGGAGCCTACTCCAATCATATTGCAGCAGTTTCTGCGGTAGGAAAACTATTGAAAATTCCAACTTTGGGAATCATCAGAGGAGAAGAGCTGGAACATAAATGGCAGGAAAATCCAACATTGGTTTTCGCCTCAGGTAATGGAATGAATTTCAGATTCATAAGCCGCGAAGTATACCGGGATAAAGAAAAGTTGACAGAAGCTCTTCAAAAAGAATATCCGGATGCACTGATTATACCGGAAGGTGGTACCAATGAAGAGGCCGTAGAAGGTGTGAAAATGATGCTGAATGACGAAACAAAAGATTTTGATTATCTTTGCACAGCAGTTGGAACCGGTGGTACCATTGCGGGGATTTCAAAATTTTGTGAAGAGAATCAGAAAGTTATAGGTTGTGCAGTAGTAGGAGATTCTTCTTTGGAGAACAAAATCTTGGAATTAACCTTAAAGAAAAACTTTAATCTAATAGATTCAAGTTTTGGAGGTTATGGTAAAATAAAAGATGAAAACATCCGTTTTATCAATGATTTTAAAGTGAAATACGGGATTCCTTTGGAACCCATTTATACAGGGAAGATGATGCAGAAAGTTTTTGAACTGATCGATGAAGGGTATTTTCCTGAAAACAGCAAAATTTTGTGCTTTCATACCGGAGGTTTACAAGGGATTGAAGGGGCTAATTTGCTTTTGAAAAAACAGAACAGAAATTTAATTATATAAGTAAAATTGAAAAACATGAAAAGACTTTTCTTGCTTATAAGCCTTTTAGTTTTATCAAAATTCTCAGCTCAGACCTGGGCTACTGAAGATCAATACATCCAGAAATTTGCTCAATATGCCGTAGAAGAAATGGAAAAATATAAGATTCCTGCTTCTATTACTCTTGCTCAGGGGCTTCTAGAAACCGGAGGCGGGCAGAGCAGACTGGCTCAGGAAGGTAAAAACCATTTCGGGATCAAATGTAAGGAAAACTGGACCGGCAGAACCATGAAACACACTGATGATGCTCCCAATGAGTGTTTCCGTGTGTACGATGATCCGAGACAATCCTATGAAGATCACTCCATCTTTTTAACCACCAGAAAATATTATGCGAATCTTTTCAACCTTGATATGAAGGATTACAAAGCGTGGGCTTATGGACTTAAAAAAGCGGGATATGCTACCAATCCGCGCTATGCTTCTATCCTAATCGGTAAAATTGAAAGATATAAATTATACGAATTCGATAATACCAATTCCAAGGAAGTATTGTATGCGGTTCTTAGAATGTATCCTGATTTAAAGGATGACAGATCTTTTATGGCTCAGCTGGAACCCTCTAAAGTCACCAAAAAAGATCCGGTAACCGTTAATGTTCCTTACAAGCAGACTTCTTATGCTCAACAGCAAAAAAGAGTGGAGAAGATTAAAACAAAAGCGGAAATTCTTAATTCTATCCTGATTAAAAGTCACCCGAATGAAGGGTTGAAATACATTATCATTCCTGAAGATACCAATGTTCAGTTTATTGCCAATAAATTCAAGATCAGTGAAAGTAAACTGATGAAATGGAATGAGCTGGAAACAGATGTTTTACACAAGAACGATATCGTTTTCCTTGAATCTAAAAATTCCGATGGAAACAAGCCTACTTACAAGGCTGAAGCTGGGGAAGATATGCATGATATTGCTCAAAAATTCGGAATCAAATTGAATAAATTATATGCTAAAAACAGAATGGATGAAGGACAAAAGCCATCCACAGGACAGTTGATTTATTTAATAGATAAAAAACCAAGAAACTAATTAATTTTGTTTTTAGTTGCTTGTTGCTGGTATTGGTTTTCAGTTTTGTGAACCTAACTAGAAACAAGCAACTATTAATTTACAACTAGATATATGAGATACCAAAGAAGTTCGGCTTTATTTGAAGAGGCTTATAAATACATTCCAGGAGGAGTAAATTCGCCGGTTCGTGCATTCAAATCAGTGGGAGGTGTTCCTGTTTTCATGAAATCTGCAAAAGGAGCTTACCTTACCGATGCGGATGACAATACCTACATAGACTATATTAATTCATGGGGACCTGCTATTTTAGGGCATACTCATCCTGAAGTATTGGAAGAACTGAAGATCCAGGCTGAAAAAGGCTTTTCTTTCGGAGCTCCCACAGAACTGGAAACGGAAATTGCTAAATTCATCACGGAAAATGTTCCGAATATTGATCAGATCAGAATGGTTTCTTCGGGAACGGAAGCTTGCATGAGTGCGATCAGATTGGCTAGAGGATTCACCGGAAGAGATAAGATTATCAAGTTTGAAGGGTGTTATCATGGACATTCAGATTCATTTTTAATCAAAGCGGGAAGTGGCGCCGCTACTTTCGGTAACCCGAATTCTCCGGGAGTTACTCAGGGTACTGCAAAGGATACGCTTTTAGCCCGTTATAATGATTTTGAGCAGGTAGAAGATTTATTTCGCCACAATCAGGGAGAAATTGCAGCAGTAATTATTGAACCTGTTGCCGGAAATATGGGCTGTGTTCTTCCGGAAAACAATTTTTTGCAAAACTTAAGAAAAATCTGTGATGAAAACGGAACATTATTAATTTTTGATGAGGTAATGACCGGTTTCAGACTGGCGTTTGGAGGTGCTCAGGAACTTTTCAGCGTGAAGGCGGATCTGGTAACGTATGGAAAGGTAATCGGCGGAGGTTTACCAGTGGGAGCTTTTGCAGGAAGAAATGAAATTATGGATCATCTGGCTCCGAAAGGAGGAGTTTATCAGGCCGGAACATTAAGTGGGAATCCATTGGCCATGAGAGCCGGTTTAAAAACCCTTCAGATCATTAAAAATGATAGTGATTTCTTCAACAGGCTCAATAAAACAACAGAAACTTTGGACTTCGAAATCGGAAAGATTCTTAATGAAAAAGGAATTGCCCATAAAATCAATAGAAAAGGTTCTATGATGTCTGTTTTCTTCCATATCAACAGAGTTTCTAATTTTGACGAAGCTCAGGAAGCGAACCATTCATTATTCAATAATTTTTTCCATCAAATGCTGAACAATGGGGTTTATCTTCCACCAAGCGGATATGAAACCTATTTCATCAGTGATGCAATCAAGGATAAAGAAATTGATATGACGCTGGAAGCGGTAAGAAAATTTGAATATTCTTAATATAAAATAAAAAGGATGAGGCTTTGCTTCATCCTTTTTTGTTAGATCATAAAATTACGGTTCTCAAATGCTTATTTGGTTCGGTGTACAAGAAACTCTTAATAACAATTAAAAAGCTACTGATATGGAAAATCAACACAAAATGCAAGATACCCATACAAATGAAGAACATAGTGGGAAACAACATTCTTTAGCAATGTACAAACGTTTTATTGCAATGGCTGTTGCAATGTTCATAGCCATGTATTTCATTATGTATGCTATGATTGACGGATTGAATAATCTGATCCCGAACATCAATAATTTTTACATGACTTTGCTGATGGTGTCGGTAATGTTGATTATTGAACTGCTGATAATGAAAGGAATGTATCAAAATAAAAAAATCAATTGGGTAATCATTACACTATCCCTGGCCATTGGTATTTTATCTTGGGTTGGTATTAGAAAACAAATAAATGTGGGTGATCAACAGTTTGTAAAAGGAATGATCCCGCACCATGCAGCAGCAGTGTTGATGTCTGAAAAAGCAAGGCTTACCGATCCCGAACTGATACAATTGCAAAAAAATATACTTGAAACACAGAAAAATGAAATTGAATTTATGAAACGAAAGCTAAAAGAATTTGAAAACAAAAGAAGTAAATAAAAATTACTTCTTTCGATTTTTTAGAGGCTGTAATAATATATTTCCAAACAAAACATTACTGTTTTAATTTCTAATATAGCGGGAATCGCAGTGGCTGAATATAAATGTTTAGATTCTACGCTTCATTTCATTTTGTTCAGAATGACATAAAGTTAAAAAGCCGTCAGGGAATAATTTCCTGACGGCTTTTTCAATTTGATATGAAGAAACTATTATAACCTAATTATTGTAAAGCAGATAAAAGGTTCACTCCATCCACAGTAGCCCAAGCTCCTGCAGTTAATGACACTTTTGAAACAGTAGCTGTATTAGTAAATGTTTTTACTGCAACCGGAGTATATGCATATCCCCAAACTCCAGGATTGTCAGAATTTACATAGTTAAGAGGCTCTACTTTTATTTTATTGGTAGCTACCTGATTGGTTTCAGTAGTCTGCTCCTGGATAAGCACTGAATAAGCATTTTTACCTCCTGTGTTTTTATATCCGCTTATATATACATTAGAGAAAATACCGGTTCCCTGTCTTTTGAATTGGATCGCAGAAATTTCTGTAGATCCTGCAACTTCAGGATTAGTATTAGCATCTCTGATTAAAGTGATATTAGAGATTTTAGGTGGTGTGTTGTCTATATTTGCAGAAGCTTCAATCTCCATCCCGAAGTTACCAGTCACAGTTTGGAAAGCATACCAGTTGGTATTATTCTGTCCGCTCCAAGCATCTTGCCAGTCGAAAGAATCATCATAGTTACCATAAGATACAATATTTTTAGCACTTACGGTACCTCCAAAGAACTCATATCCGTCATCTGTTCCTTTATAGGCAACCAGGTTCTCTAAGATAGTACCGTCACCTACCGCATAGAACGTGAAGGTATTGGTTTCAGAAGTTCCGTCACTGATTTTTTTACCGGCATATTCTACTCTTACATATTTTAAGATACCTGAGCTGAAGTTAGCATCAGTTCCTCCATATGTTATAGCATTTCCATCTTCTGATACAGCAGTAGTATTTCCGTTCACCGCTTTGATAGGAGCTTTTCCGTAGATCGTGATTCCTCCCCATCCTCCAGGAGTTTTAGCAGTAGTTGTAAAAACGATAGGCTCGTTTGCTGTTCCTAAAGCAAGGATTTTTCCACCTTGTAAAACTACTAAGCTTGATGTAACGGCAGTAGATACTGTGAATGTTGCACCTGCTTCAATAGTAAGAGTTGCTCCATCTGCTACTTTTACAATACCTTCTAATGTATAATTACCTTTTTTAATAGTAAGATTAGAAGTGATTTCACCAGATAATTTACCTCCTTCAGGAAGAACTCCGGCTGTATTTCCAGGATTTGTAATAGTAGGTGTTCCTGAATCATCATTTACTTCAATTGTACATGAAGACACACTTAAAAGTAAGGTTAATGATAATAAAGTTAAAAGATTTCTTTTCATTTTATATTAAGATTTTATTTTTTATAAATTAAGTTTTAGAAAGTATAGCCTACGGTAAAGTTGAATGTTACTCCGTTGAAATAATTATTCAAAGAATAAATACCGTTTGTGTTTACGGAGTAATAACTATCGTCTCCCAGTTCAACGCGGTACTTGCTGTTCAGAATATTCTGTACTCCGAACTTTACGTTCCAGTTTTTATCAATTTGATTCTGGTATACAAAGTCTAATTGATGGAATGGCTTTTCATAGTAATTGTCTGAACCGGATCCACCTACCGCATAGATTTTGGAACCTGAAACATTATATACTAAAGAGAAAGTCTTGCTAAAGTTTTTAGAGTTTTTATATTCGTATTTCAAATCTGCATTGATGGTATATGGTGCAGCTCCTTGTAAACCTCTTTTATGAAGTTGATCATTCGTATATCCTTGAGGTCTTTCTGTTTTTAACTGATCCTCGCTTCTTTCTACATCAGAATACATAAATGTAGCATTAGCTCCTAAAGTAAATTTATTTAAAGCTTCAGAGAATCTGCCCAGGTTTAAAATCCCTTCTAGTTCTATCCCAGCAAGAGTTGCTCTTTCAGCATTGTAAAAAGTAATCACAACACCACTTGCGTTAGCTGAAGGTGCCATGGAACGTTCAATGGCATTATCAATTCTTTTGGCGAATAAGTTAACCGCAAACATCTCCTTGTTCGTTGGGAAGTATTCCCATTTCAAATCCACATTATAGTTTTCACTGTTCTGGATATTGGCATTACCAAGAATTGAAGAGTTATCCGGGTTAATGTATTCAATAGGCATGGTTTCAATAAGAACAGGACGAGTAATGGTCTTGCTTAAAGATAACCTCAAATTATTCTTGTTATTTAAGGCCTTTTTAACAGAAAGAGATGGTAAGAAATAATTCTTATTAGGAGTAAGATTAATTCTATTGGCATCACCCGGTCTGTTGAAACGGATGATTCTCATGTCATTTTCGAATCTTCCACCCACTAAAATGTCCCAGCTGTCGCTTGGCTTATAATCAAAATTCAGGTAACCTGCATTTACAAACTGGTAGATATTGGATAAATAAGCATAAGAGTCACTACCTTCATTATAATAAAGTTGATTATTATTGATAGAAGTATTCAAAGTTTCCTGAGGACGGTCTACATCAATATAAACAGAAGTGCTCATATTTCCCGGATTTCCGAAAATGAATCGGTAAGAATTCTTTCTGATATCAGTAAATCCATTATATCCTACAGATAACTGCATAGGATAATCTTTACGATCACCTTTTTCACCTAAGAAAACAGAATATTCACCGAATGCCGATCCGTAAAACCTGCCATCCACATCCAGATACTGTCTGATAAAGCTGTTACCTCCGTAAGAAATTAATGCGTGAGTGAAATCATCAGGCTGGCTAAGTTCGAAAATCTTTCTGTCCGGCTGGCTGTAATTATTGATTACATAACTCGCTCCTGCCTTAAACTGATGACGTTCTCCGATTTTCTGTGATGCTGTTAGCTGCAAATCCAAAAATCTTGAAATGTCCTGCTGATTGGTTCTGAAGAAACGCTGATCCAAAACCTGGCCATTCTTATATCCGCTGAAATCCTCAATGATATTAGAAGAGTTTTGTAGATAAATAGCATTTAAGTTTACATTCGTTCCTTTGTTCTTATAGCCTAGTCCTAATAAAACAGAAGATTCTGTTTCATATTCGTAGTCTTTTTTATTCAACAGGTTACTCAGTTCTATGGTAGGTCCATTATTTCTAAACTGGTTATTATCTCCTTCTCTATAAGAATATTTTGATGATTGATTTAAAGAGAATAAGACTCCCAGATTTCCGGTTTCTCCGGTTTTTATTTTTTGTGCCGTAGTAAATCCAATACTTGTATTCGGCATCGATTTTATGTTATCTACATTCCACGAATCTTTAAACGAAGATAAAGATTGCTCTTTTGTAAAGACGTGATTGCTTGGTCTTTCATTTCTTACTTCATTAGGTAATCTTCTGTCTCTGGAATTTAAACCAAGATAGCCGTTCATTCCATCTGCTCCTTCAGCTACTTTAAAATGATCTTTAAATGTACTTAAAGTATTGATTCCGATACCAAACTCAATTTTTGAAAACGCTTTATCAATTGTTAAGGTTTCAATATCGAAAGTAGCTCCTGCGAAATCTCCGTAAAGATTGGAGTTAAAAGTTTTATAGATATTAAGCTTTCCTACAACGTCTGTTGGAAACTGTTTTAAGGCAATGATTTTCTGGAAAGGGTTGTTGGATGGAGAACCAAGACCGTTGATCAACAGATAATTGTATCTTTCTTCCAGTCCTCTTACGAAAAGCCCTCTTCCTTCTACTGTAGTGATCCCGGTTACTTTGGTAAGACCTTGCTCTACGTTGGATATTCCTTTTCTGGAAATTTCTTCAGCACTTACAGCCTGTTTTTGTATAATAGCCTTTTTCTGTTCCCCAAGTACGGCAGTTTCTGTTTTCTTGTTGCTGCTTCCTTGTATTACTACGCCATCAATTTTATTTTCCTTTTTTACAGTATCCTGCTTAATTTCCTGTGCATAAAATACTGATCCGGACAAAAACAAAACGGCAATGCTAAGCTTATGAATTTTCATTATTTACTTTCTTTATTTACACTTAGATTCTTTCGGTGCAAAGGAATAAAAGAAAGACGTTGTAAATGGTTTAGTAAAATTTAATTTTTTCTTAACTATACATTAACAAAATGAGATTATTGTTAACTTTATGTAAACGATTGCCGATTTATTAATCTGTCATTCAAAAATTGTTAACTTTGACTCAGTAAAAATTAAAAATGAACCAAAAGAAAATACTCTTAATAGACGATGAACTGGATATTTTAGAGATTCTGTCTTACAATTTAGAAAAAGAAGGTTACGACATTTACACCGCTACCAATGGTAATGAAGGGATAGAAAAAGCAAAGGATATTATTCCGGACCTTATCCTGCTAGATGTGATGATGCCTGAAAAAGATGGTATCGAAACTTGCCAGGAACTTCGCAAAATAAAAGAGCTTCAGAAAACACTGATTGTTTTCCTTTCCGCCAGAAGTGAAGAGTTTTCTCAATTGGCAGGTTTCCAGGCAGGAGCCAATGATTACATTGTAAAGCTCATCAAACCGAAAATTCTGACCTCTAAAGTAAATGCCCTGTTACAATTAACTTCTCAGGTTTCAGACAACGCAAAGCTGATTGAAATTGGAGACCTTGTTATTGATAAGGATAATTTCAGAGTTTCTAAAAATGGGCAACAGTTCTTACTCCCTAAAAAAGAATTCGATTTATTATATCTTTTGGCTTCCAATACGGAAAAGGTTTTCAAAAGAGAGGAAATCCTTGAAAAGGTATGGGGAAATGATGTGATTGTGGGAGAAAGAACTATAGATGTTCATATCAGAAGATTAAGAGAAAAATTAGGAATTAATACGATCCAGACCTTGAAAGGAATAGGTTATAAGCTAATCGTATAATCCTAAAAAGATCTATCTTTATATCAACCAATAAAACGTTGTAAAATTGAAATTTTACAGACTTACCCTCGTCGCCTCGTGTCTTCTGACACTGGTGATGTTTCTTTTAGTAGTCATTTTCGATTCACTAAAAGATATTTATTACAGAACGCCCTTTTTCAAAATGGGCCTCTTTATCTGTGTAGTCCTTATTTTTATCATTAATTATGTAGTCCTTGAACTGTTGTTCAATTATTACGGTAAAAAGCAGGTACGTACCATTTCTGAAATCCTTCCGCAGGAAATGGTGAATGACAATGACGAAAACATTACCATTAAAGAATTAGGAGAAAGATTTTCTGACCTCAATCAGCAGAAAGTTTCCCAGATCGACATGATGAAAGAAATGGAAAGCTACCGTAAAGAATATATAGGAAATGTTTCCCATGAACTCAAAACTCCTTTGTTTTCCATTCAGGGGTATGTAGAGACTTTGAGAGAAGGAGGGGTGGAAAACCTGGGTATCAGAGACAAATATCTGGAAAGAATTGGGATCTCCGTAGAAAGACTCATTGCCATAGTTACGGATCTGGATATGATCAACAGGCTGGAAGCAGGAGAGATCAATCTTACGGTTTCCAGATTTGATGTGAATCTCCTGATCAAAGAGATCTTTGACCTTCTTGACCTTGAAGCGGAAAAAAACAATACAACCCTACAAATTCAGACCCTGCATCCGCAGATCTTTGTAGATGCAGATAAACAGAAAATTTCCCAGGTCTTTATCAATCTAATCTCCAATGCCATTCATTATGCCAACAGACAGGAAGCAAAAGTGGTGGTGAAAACCAGTGTTCTTAAAAACAAAGTGCTTATTGAAGTGATAGACAACGGGATGGGAATCAAACCTGAAATTCTGCCAAGAATCTTTGAAAGATTCTACCGTGTGGAAACCAGCAGAAGCAGACGAGAAGGTGGCTCCGGATTAGGCTTGGCCATCGTAAAACACATCCTTGAAGCTCATAACGAAAACATTACAGTAGAAAGTGTATATTTAGAAGGAACCAAGTTCAGTTTTATGCTTGAAAAAAGTAAATAACTCCGCAAAATGTATGAAAAAAAAATATTTTAAAAAATTCTGAAATATTTTTTTGTGACATGTCATTTATTATATATTTGCAACAGAAATTTATCATAATAATAAGGCAAAAAGAAATTTAAAAAACTGGTATGGTTTACAAAATCCGCGTAATATTAGATGCGAAAGAAGACATTTTCCGTGATATAGAAATTAAGGGAAAACAGACTCTATGGAACTTACATTTAGGAATTAAAAGCGCGTTCAGTCTTCAAGGTGACGAACTTTCCACTTTTAATTTACTGGAAGAAGATGGAACAATCGTGAAAAGCGTTCCGTTGGAAGATATGAGTGATGACGGAGATGGTGAGATTATGTCGGATGTTTATATTGATGAGGCATTTGAAAGTATTGGAGACAAAGCTCAGTTTCAATATGGTCTTTTAGATCTTTGGGAATTTTTTTGCGAGCTTGTTGAAATTATTGAAGAAACAAAAGGGGTGAATTACCCGATCACTGTATACAGATTCGGAAACGTTCCTTTAAAAGCTCCTAGTAAGAACGGAAGCTCAGGAGGGTCCAAAAAGAAATCGGCAATGCCGTTAATGGATGATGATTTCAGCTTTGATGACGATTTTTCCGGAGGAAACTTTTCAGATGAAGACGATGATACTTTTGATGACGAGGAAGAAGAAGATTACAATGATGATATCTTCGATGATGAGGAAGATGATAACGACGAAAGATAAACACAATATAAGCCCTGAGTAATGTCGGGGCTTTTTTTATACCTTAATTTCTGATTGGCAAAATCGTAAAATCGCAGAACTGCGGAATCACAAAAAGAATAAAAGATCAATTTAGTTTACAATTTAGCAATTTCACGGTTTCACGATTTTACGGTTTCGCAGTTTTCGACTTTCGCATTTTTGCTATTTTGCCACTCACCAAACAATCCTTACTTTTGTTAAAACTTGATTAATGAAGAAAATAATTTTAACAGCAATTATTGGCTTGGGAATTGTATCCTGTGCTGTTCAAAATACAAACAAAAAGACGACTATGGATTTGCCGAAAGAATGGAAACACACCACAAATATCTATGAAGTTAATCTAAGACAATATACTCAGGAAGGTACTTTCAAAGCATTTGAAAAAGAAATGCCCCGCCTGAAATCTATGGGAGTGAAAACACTCTGGTTTATGCCCATTACACCTATTGCCCAGCAAAATAAAAAAGGGAGTCTGGGAAGTCAGTATGCGGCAGCAGATTATACCTCCATCAATCCCGAATTCGGAACATTGAATGATTTCAAGCATATGGTGAATGAAGCCCACAGATTAGGCTTCAAGGTAATCATTGACTGGGTGGCCAATCATACAGGTTGGGATCATATCTGGACCAAAACCCATCCCGAATTCTATCTGAAAGATCCTGACGGAAAATTCCACATTGCTTCCGGAATGGATGATATCATCGAGCTGGACTATAAGAACCAGGAAATGAGAAAAGAAATGATTGATGCCATGAAATATTGGGTGAAAGAAACCAATATCGACGGATTCAGATGTGACCTGGCTTCATGGGTGGAAGTGGATTTCTGGCAACAGGCCCGTCCTGAAGTGGAAAAAATCAAGCCTCTTTTCTGGATAGGAGAATTTGATGAGCTTGAAAATCCGGATTACGGAAAAGTATTTGACGCAAGCTATTCATGGACATGGATGCACAAATCTGAAGATTATTACAAGAAAAATCTTCCTTTGCAGGAGTTAAAAGACCTATTGATAAAATATTCTGCGATAGGAGATGCTTCCATGAGAGCGTGGTTCACCACCAATCATGATGAGAATTCCTGGAATGGAACGGAATACGAAAAATATGGAACTATAGCCAAACCGATGGCTGTATTTTCTGCAACTTGGAATGGAATCCCACTATTATATTCAGGGCAGGAATTGCCCAATATGAAAAGACTGGAATTCTTTGAAAAAGATGTCATTGAATGGAACGGGAATTACCAGATGGCTGATTTTTATAAGACATTGCTGAACCTGAAATCTTCAAACCCGGCTTTACGTGGTGGAGATCCTAATGTAACCACTTATTTGCTCAACACAACTGCAAACGACAAAATTTTGGCTTATGTAAGGAAAAATGGAAAAGATGAGGTTCTTGTTGTTTTAAATATGTCAAAGGAATCTGTGAACTTCAGTATTGAAGATGAACATGTATCCGGCAGTTTTAAAAATGTTTTTGAAGGATCGAAGAGGGATTTTAATGCAGGAAAAGATTTCAGTTTTAAACCTTCGGATTTCGCCGTATTTGAAAAGTAAAATAAAAATTTGATCAATAAGAGCGGGTTTTAGCCCGCTTTTTTAATCCAATAGAAAAGGCATAGCCTAATGAAAGAATGGACAAATCAAAAATAGTAGAAATCATCAAAAATAAAATCTCCGAAAAGATCAGGAATTTTGAAAATCTGATCACAGAAACCCGTGCTTCCAATAACGACACCAAAAGCTCAATGGGAGATAAATATGAAACCGGCCGGGAAATGCTTCAGCAGGAGATCAATAACCTTCAGAGGCAGCTCAATGAAGCTCTGTATCAGCAAGGGCTTATTCAAAAAGTATCTGCGGACCCTTCTGAAAAAGTACAAAACGGAGCTTTAGTGAAAACCGATAAAGGATTGTTTTATATTTCCGCTTCTGTGGGGGAAATTGTTTTTGAGAATAACAAGATCATGACGATTTCGGATGAAGCTCCTTTGGCAAAAGCGATGATGGGGCTAAGAGCAGGACAAACATTTTCCATTAATAATACACATCAGACAATTGAAAATATTTGGTAACTAAATCTAATTAATATGAAACTTAAAAATATAATCATACTTCTGTTTTTTCTGGGAAGCATAACGATAGGAGCTCAGATAAGAGCCAACCTTTCCAGAGGATATGATCTGCAATCCGTTGAGATGAAAATAGGAGATCTTACCGTTACCCTTGACGGAAGCGGACAAATTGCAGGTTTCTATTCCGGAGCTCTCGAAGGGAATATCGATTATTATGATAATGAAAACTTTGAAAAATACAGATATGGCAAAGTAAAAAACATTGGCAATATCAATGTAGATTATTGGAGCTCACTGAATGAAACGGATACCAAATACGGAAAAATTAAAAATATCGGAAACCTCACCGTAGAATACTGGGACGGAATCAATGTAGAAAGAGAAAAGTTCGGGAAAGTAAAACGCATTGGAAATATGGATGTTGATTATTGGACGAAGGATGGTTTCGATGAAAGAAAAACAGGGAAGATTAAAAGCATCGGAGATATTTCTATAGAATACGGAGCCTATGAAACCCTTAATCAAAGCAAATATGGGAAAATAACCAGATTCGGACCAGTAACTTTGGATTATTGGAGTGACGGCTTTATGGATAAAAAGAAATTCGGCAGGCTGAAATCCGTAAAAGGAAACAGTAAAAATATCATGGTAGTTTTTTTATAACGAAACGTTTGATAAAATCTAATAGTTTTTCACTTACTTTTTTTCTAAATTTGAACCATAAAAATCGCTTTTCAACATGCAAAATTACTTAGACCTTTTACAGCATATTTTAGACAACGGAACAGATAAAGCAGACAGAACCGGTACCGGAACAAGAAGTGTTTTCGGATATCAGCTGAGATATGACCTGTCAAAAGGTTTCCCTTTGGTAACTACCAAGAAAGTGCATTTGAAATCCATTATTTATGAACTGCTTTGGTTCTTAAAAGGCGATACCAATATCAAATACCTGAATGACAATGGAGTGTCCATCTGGGATGAATGGGCTGATGAAAACGGCGATCTGGGACCAGTGTACGGAGCACAGTGGAGAAGCTGGAAAGGAGCTGATAACAAAGTAGTGGACCAGATCTCGGACGTGATCGATCAGATCAAAAAAAATCCGGATTCCAGGAGATTGATCGTTTCCGCATGGAATGTTGCCGAAATCCCGAATATGGCTTTAGCGCCATGTCACGCGTTATTTCAGTTCTATGTTGCTGATGGTAAACTATCCCTTCAGTTATATCAGAGAAGCGCAGATGTTTTCCTTGGCGTTCCATTTAACATTGCAAGCTACGCCTTATTGCTGATGATGGTGGCGCAGGTTTGTGATTTGGAAGTGGGAGATTATGTTCACAGCTTCGGAGACGTTCACATTTACAACAATCATTTTGAACAGGTCAATAAACAACTTTCAAGAGAACCGAGACCACTTCCTGCCATGAAATTGAATCCCGAAGTGAAAAATATTTTTGATTTTAATTTTGAAGATTTCACGCTGGAAAATTACGATCCGCATCCGGGAATCAAAGCACCTGTAGCTGTCTAAATTTTGGTGGAATTAAAGAGCGGTGAATGTAACAAACCCCTCTGTTTTACGACATATAAGTGAAACTTCATGAGTATGTTCAGTAAACTGTTTTTCAGTGTTTCCGTTACGGCTTTCAGTTTGGGCTTTGCTCAACATATCAATACACAAAAATTAAATGATTACTTCAAAGCTTTAGATGAGAATCATAAAGTAATGGGAAGTTTTGCTATTGCGGATAAAGGAAAAATAATTTATACCAATGCCGTTGGTTTTGCTGATGTGGAAAGCAAAAAGAAAGCGGATATCAATACCGTTTACAGAATCGGATCCATCACCAAAACTTTCACGGCTGTTCTGGTAATGAAAGCTGTTGAAGACAAGAAATTGGCCTTAGATACGAAATTAAGCTATTTTTTCCCTAAGGTGGAAAATGCGGATAAAATAACCATATCGGATCTTTTAAGCCATAGAAGCGGAATTCGAAGTTATACTGATAATCCTTTGTATTCAGTATATTATACTCAGCCGATTACAAAAGAAAAATTAGTTGAGATTATTGAAAAAGCAGGTTCGGATTTTGAACCGGGATCTCAATTTACCTACAGTAATTCCAATTATACTTTATTGGCATATATTCTGGAAAAAGTATATAAAAGCTCTTATTCAGAGCTCGTTAATACATTTATTGCACAGCCTTTACATCTAAAGTATACTAAAGTTGGCGGTAAAATCGATTCTTCAAAAAATAACGCCCATTCCTATGCTTATGAAGGAAATACCTACATAAAAAGCCCGGAAACAGATATGTCTGTTCCAGGTGGTGCGGGAGCTATTGTCTCTACGCCTTCTGAGCTCATTGCCTTTATGAACGGCTTGATTTCCGGAAAATTGATTTCTAATAACAGTTTTAAAACAATGAAACAGTTCAAAGATGGTTATGGTTTTGGATTATTTGAAATGCCTTTGAATGATAAAAAAGGGATAGGTCATAATGGAAGTATTGATGGATTTCAATCAGGATTATTTTATGTGGCGGATGGAGAAAAAACATTCTCAATGATTACCAACCAATCCGGTTATGATCATCAGAATATCTTCAATACATTGGCGAGCGCTGCTTATGGAAAAGATATTACCATTCCAACCTTTGAAGTAGTAACACTTTCTGAAGAAGAACTTCAGCCGTTGGTAGGAACCTATGTCACAAAAGAAATGCCTTTAAAATTTAATATCTTTATCAAAAATAAAACATTAATGGCTCAGGCGACGGGGCAGGGAGAATTTCCCTTGGAAGCCACTTCAAAGACCAGCTTCAAATTCGATATGGCAGGAATAACCATTGATTTTGACCCGGCTAAAAAGCTATTTGTGATCAAGCAAGGATCAGATGCAACCACATTTACCAAAGAATAAAATATCATGAAATATTTAAAAATCAACATAGAGGAAAAAGCTGATATTGAAGCCCTGAAAAATGCAGTTCTTCAATTGAAAGGGGTAAGTACAGCAGAGATCATTGATGATGAAAATCCTGAAAGCGAACTGAAAAAAGCTTTTGCCAAAACCAAAGAGCAACTTAAAACCGGCGACTACGAAACATTAGTCAATGATATTTTCGATATATTAACAAAAAATAATTCTAAAAATAATAAATAGACAGATGAAAAAGGCTATTCTATCCATTGCCATACTGGGAATTCTATTTTCCGCCAATGTATCGGCACAAACCGAAACTTCAGGAAGAGAAGTATACAGAGCTACTCATACCAAAGTAACGGAACTGAAGCATACCAAGCTGAAAGTGAATTTCGATTATCAAAAAGAACAAATGAACGGAGAAGAATGGTTAACAGCCTCGCCTTATTTTTATCCTTCCAATGAACTGGTTCTTGATGCGAAAAGTATGCTGATTCATGAAGTAGCCTTAGACAATAACGGCAAAAAGTCTCCTTTAAAATATGAATATAAAGATGATATTTTAAAGATCAGCTTAGATAAAACTTATCAGAGAAACCAGGATTACACGGTATACATCAAATATACATCCCGTCCGAACGAAGTGAAACAGCAGGGAAGTGCTGCGATTAATGATGCAAAAGGTTTATACTTTATCAATGCTCAAGGGAAAGATCCTGATAAACCAACTCAAATATGGACACAGGGAGAAACGGAATCTTCTTCAGCATGGTTTCCAACCATTGATAAGCCCAACCAAAAAACAACTCAGGAGATCTATATGACCGTTCCTGACAAATATGTAACACTATCCAACGGTGTTTTAAAGGATTCTCAAAAAGAATCCAACGGTTTAAGAACTGATCATTGGGTAATGGATAAAAGACATTCAACCTATCTTTTCTTTATGGGAGTGGGAGAATATGCCATCGTAAAAGACAAATGGAAAAACATTCCGGTAGATTACTATATTGAGAAAGAATACGAACCTTACGCAAAACAGATCTACGGAAATACTCCTGAAATGATCGAGTTTTTCTCCAAAAAACTGGGTTATGATTATCCGTGGGCAAAATATGCACAGATTTCTGGAAGAGATTACGTGAGTGGAGCGATGGAAAATACTACGGCAACCCTTCACGGAAGCGATATTTTACAAAAACCGGGACAATTGATCGATGAAAACACATGGGAAGACACCATTGCTCACGAATTGTTCCATCATTGGTTCGGAGATCTGGTAACGGCGGAAAGCTGGAGCAATCTTACCGTTAACGAATCTTTCGCCAACTATTCAGAATACCTTTGGAATGAGTACAAATACGGAAAAGATCAGGCAGATTATCATCAGATGACCGATGTGAATATGTATATCCATAATCCCGGAGATTTCAAGAAAAATCTGGTAAGATTCAATTATGATTCCCGTGAGGATGTGTTTGATCTGGTAACCTATCAGAAAGGAGGTGGAATTCTGCACATGTTGAGAAACTACTTAGGAGATGATGCCTTCTTTGCCGGCATGACGGATTACCTGAAAACCAATGAGTATCAGAATGCAGAAGCACATCAGTTGAGATTATCATTTGAAAAAGTTTCAGGAAAAGACCTGAACTGGTTCTTCAATCAGTGGTATTACGGAAGCGGAAATCCAAAACTGAACTATTCCTATACTTACGAGCCGGTTAAAAAACAGGTTTTGGTTACTATTAATCAATCGCAGGATCAACCGTTCGAGTTTCCTCTGGCTATTGATGTTTATGATAACGGAAAACCAAAGAGATATAATGTATGGGTGAAAGCCGAAGCTAAAAATACTTTCAATTTTGATGCTTCCAAAAACCCGGATCTGATTAATATTAATGCAGATGGAGTTCTTTTATCAGATATTACAGATACCAAAACTCCTGAACAATATCTGATGCAGTTCACCAATTCAAAAGAATTAAAAAGCAGATATAATGCATTGAATGGGATCAAAGACCAGATAGGTAAAAATGCAGCTGCTACGAAATTATTGGCAGCAGCATTAAAAGATCCGTATTTCAGAATAAGAATGAAAGCATTGGAACTGATGGATCTTACCAACCCGGAGCAAATGAAAGCTTTAGGAGCAGATGTTGAAAAACTGGCTTCCAACGATCCTAAAACCTTGGTTCAGGCTGCCGCAATTGCTGCTTTAGCGAAAACTAAAGATAAAAAATACCTTCCGATTTTTGAAAAAGGAGTGAATGCAGTTTCTAATTCCGTAAAAGGAAATTCATTAGGCGCTATTTCGGCAATTGACCCTTCAAGAATAAGCTCTTTGGCGGATAAAATTGATCTGGAAGGAGCTTCAGATGATCTATTGACGCAATTATTACCTATTGTCGTAAAAAATAAAATTACTTCTCAAATGGCTAATATCGCACCGATAGCAGCATTTTATCCGTTCGTGAAATTCCAAAATCCGGAATTGGGTAAGGCGGCTGAAGATGGTTTCAACTGGATTATGAGTTCAGACAATCAAAAAGCCACAGAAAGTATTACTAAAATGCTCGCCCGTGCAAAAGGACAAATCGGAGATAATCCACAGGCTAAAATGATGATAAGCCAAATGTTGAAGGATGGTCTAAGTAAAAAGATGGAGCTGTTGAAGCAAAGCCCTCAAAGTGCGACAAGCATTAATAAACAGATCGATGCCATAAATAAAGCAATTGAAGATTTTAAATAATTTATTCTAAAATTTCTTTAGTTTGAAAATATGATAACCGTTATTTTTTAAATAGCGGTTATTTTATTGATTAGTGGTTTATTTTAAATTTTTAATATTAATATTTTGGAATATTTGATTTATTTGCTTTTATATTTTAATTTTGTTGTTGAATTAATATTTAAAATAATGTCAATGAAAACAAAATTACTTTTTAAAAAAATGAAGAATCGATATCTTTTTTTATTCCTTGCAGTTTTTTCTGTGTCGGCTGTAAAAGCGCAGGTTTCAACTTTTCCCTGGACAGAAACTTTTGAAGACAGTTCCCCTACAAGACCCGGCTGGACGCAGATCTATGAAACCAATACAATGCCATGGACTTTTGTTTCATCTGCAACAACCGGAAGTATAGGTATAACGGCTTTCGCGGGAACAAAATTTGCCAACTTTCCGGCTAACTCTTCTAGTGCAGACAAAACAAAGCTGGTGACACCACCATTAAATACTGCAGGATTGGCGACACCAAAAATCAGTTTCTATCTAATTAATCCGCAACAAGGTGCCAATGCAAACTGGGTGAGAATTTATTATAGGTTGTCACCGACAGATCCATGGAATATGCTGATGGGCTTTCAACCTCCTTTCAGCGCATGGTATTTCTTTGGAAATATTGGCGTTCCTCCGAATGTTTACCAGATTGCCATCGAATGCGAAAATGCTCAGGGATATTCTACTTTAGTTGATAATTTTACAGTAAGCAATGATGTTTTAAGTGTAAATGATGTAATGGCTTCTTCGGGATCATCCATTAAATATTATCCTAATCCAGTTAAAAACGCATTGAATTATACAGGTAGGGAAAGAATAAACGAAATAAATATTTACGATGTAAACGGGAAAAAAGTACAGGCCCATAAAGTAAACTCTGAAAAGGGAACCATAGATGTGTCGGCTTTGAATGATGGTATGTATATTATTTCAGGAACTGCCGGAAGCGGAACAGAAACTTTTAAAATAATTAAAAATTAAGAGATAGTTTAATTAATCATAGGTTATAAATATGTAAAATTTAAACTTTAATTTCATAATTTGCGCTAAGGCACTTTTCATTTAAGGTGCCTTTTTAAGTGATATGTGTAAGGAATTAGAGAAATTTAGCGGATCATAACTGATTAAACATTTACATTTTTTAAATTCGTATTAAAAATAAATTATATGGCTTTTGGAATCGAGGCAGCAAGCTATTATGTGCCTTCTTTGTATTTGGAAATTAAGGATTTAGCAGGAAAAAGAGGAATTGATCCTGCAAAATTGGAAAAAGGATTAGGATTACATAAAATGGGATTGCCCGATGTTCATGAGGATGCAGCTACTTTTGCGGCAGAAGCATTATTAAAATTAATACAAGATTATCATATTCATCCTAAAGACATATCCAGGATTTATTTAGGAACTGAAAGTGCCCTTGATGCAGCGAAACCTACTGCGTCTTATACCATACAAATGGTAGAGAAGGTATTGGAAAAAGAATTCGGAGCCAGATGCTTCAAAAACTGTGATGTAGTTGATATGACTTTCGCATGCGTAGGAGCGGTGGATGCTCTTCATAATTCCCTCGATTTTGTAAGAGTGAATCCGGATAAAAAAGCCATTGTCATTGCCAGTGACTATGCAAAATATGAATTGGCTTCTTCCGGAGAATATACGCAAGGAGGAGGAGCCGTGTCTTTATTAATTTCCGCACAACCTGATCTTTTGGAAATTGAAAACCATTGGGGAGTAGCTACAGAAAGCGTTTTTGATTTCTTCAAGCCAAGAAGATATTACAAAAAAGAAGATTTAAAGAACAGTCCCGAGTCTTTTCCGGACAAAATAGAGATTTTTACGGATGAGCCAGTGTTTGACGGACAATATTCTAATCAATGTTATCAAGATAGGATAAGAGAGGCTTATCAACATTATAAAGAAGTTTCTGGAAAAGATCAACCTTATAAGAACTGGAAGTATCTTATTTTCCACCTTCCTTATGCTTTCCATGGAAAAAGAGTCTTTACAGAAATTTATAGTCTGGAAAACGGTCTTTCTTATGAAACTCCTGAAGAGCAGAAGTCTGTGGCAAAATCTGAAGAATATATCCAATTCATCAATGATACAATAGAAAAGACACAAAGAGCTTCTTCTGAAATCGGGAATATGTATACAGCCTCAATCTTTATGGCACTTCTTTCTGCATTGCAGACCTCTTTTAATGAGAATGAAGAATTAGCAGGAGAAGAAATAGGCTTTTTAGGGTACGGAAGTGGTTCCAAATCAAAAGTTTTTGCCGGCAAAGTTTCAGAAAACTGGAAACAAGTGGTTTCAAAGTGGGATTTGTTCGAAAATCTAAAAAACAGAACTGCTATCGATTTTGAAACGTATGAAAAGCTACATAGAAAACAAGTAGATCAATCTGTTAATCAAAATTATAAAGGATTTGGATTGGATACTGTAGAACTGGAAAATCCGGTTTTGAAAGGAGCGAGGTATTATAATTATTCAGATTAAGATAGTATAAAAGCATCTCTGAACTAAATTGTAATGATTGATTATAGCAATTAACAGGCTGTTGTGTTGTCATCATGTCACCATATGGCTTATCTTGGGGTTACCAAAACTTACAGGAACAGGATTAACTTTCCACTTGCGATCACTATTTTATCCTATGAGTCATGATTTATACTCTTAATCATCTAAAAAATTCATTATAATATATATTAATCTCCAGATGTAAAGTTCTGGAGGTTAATATTTAATCAATATAGATTTTAAATTATTGGCTTAAGATATAAAATTACTCAAAAAACGCCATCTTATTCTGAAAATTCTTCGGTGTTACTCCCACCAATTGTTTAAACACCCTGTTAAAATAGTTAGCATCTGAAAATCCTGTCTGATAAGCAGTTTCTTTAATGCTGTTTTGACTGGCTAATAGCTCTTTAGCCCGATTAATCCTCTCCTGCAAAATGAATTCATTAGGGGAAGTTCCCAATTCATCCTTAAACATTTTGAAAAAATTTGACTTGCTTACATAAGCCAGTTTAGCGATGCTGTCAATAGAAAGCTTTTGATGAAGATTCTTTTTGATGTAATCTACAACGAAGCCCATTCTTGATTTATTTTTAGCAATATTCTTCTCAACCATACTTCTTGCCTGGGTTTGCATAAGCCTTATTAAGAGCTCTTTCAAAGCAAAATCGGCCATAATATCTTTTTGAGAATTATCATCCATAGCAATTCTCATGATATTGTTGGTGGCAGAGGCAAGGGATTTATTATTAAACAAAAAATATTCATCTAGTTGAATATTCCATTGAGAAGTTTCGTCAACTTTCGGCAGGTTGTAGTTTAAATAATTTAAAGAATCTTCAATAAACTCCGGATTAAGGCTCAGAGAAATACATTGCGAAGGGGTTTCGTCGGCTTCAGGAAAATCAATGACCATTGTTTCTCCGGGGGCAACCAGGACACTTTCTCCCGGAAGATATTCGAAATAATTGGTTTTATGCTCAAGTTTCATCCACTTTTTACCTTGAAGCATAGCCGTAAAAGCAATAGTGTCAAAATGAAGTTTTATGTCAAAAGCAGCCTTATGAGTCTCATATATGCTGAACTCACAATTGGTTAGATTGAATTTCGTCTGATTTTCAATTAGGCTCAATAGCTGATTTTCCTTCTTTAATTCAGGAGTATTTAATAAAACTTTATTATTATTCATTTCTAAATATTTTTTATTGCCTATTCTATCAAATATAGAAATTTAAAAGCTAAGCAGATGTTAATAAAATTATAAAATCAAATGCCTGCACTATTTTGAAGTTTTTTTGTAGGATTATGCTATACGTTTTTTGAGGGTAAGTGTAATTTGGTGTCACAGAAAAATTAAAATTACACTAATATGAGTACAATAACAGAATCGAAATCAGGTACAACATTACAATGGCCTGAATTCAGAAGTCAGTATAATAATTATATTGACGGTAAATTTACTGCACCGGTTAACGGGCAGTATTTTGATGTAGTTTCACCAGTTGACGGAAAGGTATTTACCCAGGCAGCACATTCATCCAAAGAAGATTTGGAGTTGGCCGTTAATGCAGCCGAAAAGGCATTCCATACCTGGAAAGATACTTCATCTACGGAAAGAAGTATTATATTAAATAAAATTGCAGACAGAATAGAGAAAAACCTTGAATATCTTGCAACAGTGGAAACTATTGATAATGGTAAAGCCGTAAGAGAAACTTTGGCTGCAGATCTGCCTCTAGCAATAGACCATTTCAGATATTTTGCATCAGTAATCCGTGCAGAAGAAGGTTTTCATAACGAGCTGGACAAGGATACCGTTTCTCTTATTATTCATGAACCGCTTGGAGTAATAGCACAGATCATCCCTTGGAATTTTCCTTTGTTAATGGCTGTTTGGAAATTGGCTCCAGCCTTAGCTGCAGGGAATTGTGTAGTGCTGAAACCTGCAGAAAGTACACCAATTTCCATCATGATTTTAATGGAAATTATAGGTGATCTATTGCCTGAAGGTGTTGTAAATATTGTAAACGGTTTTGGTGCAGAATTGGGAAGAGCATTAGTAACAAACCCAAAAGTTTCAAAAGCTGCGTTTACAGGTTCCACAGCTACAGGACGTATGGTAATGCAGTATGCAACAGAAAGTATCATCCCCGTAACATTGGAATTAGGAGGTAAGTCACCCAATATTTTTTTCAGTTCAGTAATGGATGCAGATGATGAATTTTTAGATAAAGCCATTGAAGGGGCCGTTCTTTTTGCGTTAAATCAGGGAGAAATATGTACTTGTCCTTCCAGGCTGTTAGTACAGGAAGATATTGCAGATAAATTTATTAAAAAAGTAGTTGAAAGAGTAAAAGCTATTAAAATAGGTAACCCATTAGATAAAACTGTAATGATGGGAGCTCAGGCGTCAAAGATTCAAAAAGATAAAATTCTTTCTTATATTAAATTAGGAAAAGAAGAAGGAGCGGAAGTTTTAGTTGGCGGCGATGTAAACGACGTAGGGGAAGGACTGGAAAACGGATATTATATCCAGCCGACTATCTTCAAGGGAAATAACAGAATGAGAATCTTCCAGGAGGAAATTTTTGGTCCTGTATTGGCTTTCACGACATTTAAGGATGAGGAAGAAGCAGTAAAAATTGCAAACGATACCATTTATGGTCTTGGAGCAGGTGTTTGGACAAGAGACGCACATCAGTTGTATACCATTCCGCGTCAGATTCAGGCGGGTAGAGTTTGGGTGAATCAGTATCACTCTTATCCGGCAGGAGCACCTTTCGGGGGGTATAAACAATCCGGAATAGGCAGGGAAAATCATAAAATGATGTTGGATCATTACCGCCAGACTAAAAACATGTTGATTTCTTATAATAAAAACAAATTGGGTTTCTTTTAATTTTAATATTGAAGCTGCCTGTTAGTCTCGTTATTAAAAACGGGGCAAAACGGTAGTTTTCTGACAGCATCCTATACTCAAATTAAATTAAAACAAAAGTAAAATATGATTCCAAAAACTATGAAAGCTGCAGTAGTACAAGGCTACGGGCAACCACTGAAAATAGAAGAAGTTCCTGTAAGAGAACCCGGAAGATATGAGGTATTGGTAAAAGTTATTGCTTGTGGTGTTTGTCATACAGATTTGCATGCTGTAGACGGCGATTGGCCGGTAAAGCCAAAAATGCCTCTGATTCCCGGACACGAGGGAGTCGGTATTGTGGTTGCCTGTGGACCGGAAGCTCAGGTAAAAGAAGGAGATGCAGTAGGAGTTCCTTGGCTGTACAGCGCATGTGGATGTTGTGATTATTGTATCACGGGTTGGGAAACCCTTTGTGAGGCTCAGAAGAATGGAGGGTATAGTGTGGACGGTGGTTTTGCAGAATATGTAATCGCAGATTCAAGATATGTGGGGCATTTAAAATCGAATGTTAACTTTTTGGAAATTGCTCCTATTCTTTGTGCAGGTGTAACTGTTTATAAAGGTTTAAAAGAAACCGAAACAAGACCGGGAGAATGGGTGGCTATTTCAGGAATCGGTGGATTAGGACATGTTGCAGTTCAGTATGCAAAAGCAATGGGTATGCATGTGGCAGCAATTGATGTCGCAGACGATAAACTTGAACTTGCTAAAAAACTAGGAGCAGATCTGGTAGTGAACGCAAAAAATACAGATCCCGGAGAATATTTACATAAAGAAGTTGGCGGAATGCATGGTGCATTAATTACAGCGGTTTCTCCTATTGCTTTTAAGCAGGGAATCGATGTTTTAAGAAGAAAAGGAACTATTGCATTAAATGGGCTTCCTCCAGGTTCTTTTGAATTGCCGATTTTTGAAACAGTTCTAAAAAGAATAACCGTAAGAGGTTCTATTGTCGGAACAAGAAAAGACCTTCAGGAAGCATTGGATTTTGCTAACGAAGGCTTGGTAAAAGCTACAGTAACTTCAGCAAAATTAGAAGACATTAATGATGTATTTGATAAAATGAAAAAAGGACAGATTGATGGCAGGATTGTTCTTGATATTGCCAGTGCAAACTAAATTATAATAGTATATCATAAAACCTGGCAGAAATTATTTTGTCAGGTTTTTACTTACAGGAAAATCAAAATCTTGAGTTTTCCTACCATTAAAAAGCTTTATGATTAATTTAGATTCATAGTAAAAAAGAAAAAATGGAAACAAAAATACCCAGGCTATCAGCTACGGAAAAAGCGTTGGAAGTCATTTGGGAATTAGAAAAAAAATACGGTGATCTTATGTTCTATCAGGCAGGAGGTTGCTGTGAAGGTACTCAGCCTCAATGCTTTGAGAAAGGAAGGTTTCACCCAAGAATGAACGATGCCATGATAGGAACCATCAACGGTCACGAATTTTGGATCGATCGCGATTTATTCGAGTACTGGAAATATTCGCATTTTACATTAGATGTTCTTGATGGTTTCGGGCCTGGAGGTTTTTCTTTGGAGACACCGTTGGGTAAAACATTTAAAGTTCATTACAGGCTTTTTACTCCAGAAGAATATGAAAATCTGGAACCTGTAAAAAGAAGTGAGTAAAGGCAGTATTAATAAGTTCATATTGAATAGTTAGTTAAAAGAAATCTATTAAAATCTGTATAAGCTACGAAAGGGTTAAACCTTTACAAACCGATTAACAAACATTGCCGCCACAACATCTCCAACCGCATTCAAAACGGTTGCTAAAGGATCAACCAGCGTACCGATAATCATTACTGCAGGAATAGCTTCCTGTGGTAATTTGTATACAGAGATCATCAACATTTCACCAATATAGCCTCCATTAGGAATTCCACCAGCAACAATACTCACAAAAACCGTAATCCCAAGCGCTAATAAAAGATTGGATGGCTCAAAGAAATCCCTTCCGATAATCAAAAAAGCTACGTAAATCTTAATAATCGAAGACATGGATGAACCATTTTTATGCAGTGTAGTTCCAATCGGGATCACCAGATTCGCAATAGAGTTTGGAATGCCAATTTTAGAAGCTGCCTGTAAATTAGCAGGCATGGTCGCAAAACTGCTACATGTGCTTAATGCCGTAAGAGTGGGGTAAATAGCATTGGTCCAAAAGCTTTTGACTCCATTTCGTCCATTCGCCATGAAAGCATACAAAGAGAAAAATACAAGGAAATAAATAATTCCGGCAATATAGTAAAGTCCTAATGGTTTTCCATAAAAACCAAAAAGCTGAGGTCCTAAAGTGGCCACCTGATACGCAAAATAAGCACCTAAACCAATCGGAGCCAGCTTCATAATCAATAAAAGCAATTCTTTCATTACTTCGTATCCCGAAGCAATAAAGATTCTGAACGGTTGTCCTTTTTCACCTGCTTTTCTAGCTGCAAACCCTGTTAAGAATGCAAAGATCAAAAGAGCCAGCATATTTCTTCTCGAAAATAACTCTGTAAATTCTCCTACAGTGAAAAAGCTTACAATTCTGTTGCCCCAACTATCCTGATTGGCAGTTTCCGTAACCATTTCAGAACTTCCTGAAATTGAGGACACCGGAAAAAGATATACCGCGCAGATCGTAAAAATAGCCGCAATTAAAATAAAAAGCAAAAAGGTGAAAGACATGGTAAGAATAATCCTCCCGAATTTTGACTGTTGTTCCAAAGAAGCAATAGAGTTGGAAACCGCAAAAAATACCAACGGAACCACACTCACGAAAAGCAGATTAAGAAAAATATCTCCTGATGGCTTAATATAATCCACCACAGCAGGTGCGGCAATGCCTATAATGCTCCCAATCGTAATTCCTAACAGTAACAATAAAATTCCGGAGTAGTTTTTCAGTACCTCTTTCATACAGGGCTTTTTATCAAAGATAGGCTTATTTTTAACATTCTGTTATATAATTTTTAGGCTTAAAATTTCTAAATTTGAGTAAACATCGTTTCTATGGCTTATATCGATTATTATAAAATTTTAGGAGTACAGAAGAATGCCACCCAAGACGAGATCAAAAAAGCCTACCGAAAACTCGCCAGAAAATTACATCCGGACCTTAACCCTGATGATAAGGAGGCTGAAAAGAAATTCAAAGAACTTAATGAAGCCAATGAGGTATTAAGTAACCCAGAAAACAGGGCCAAATATGATAAATATGGAGAACACTGGAAACATGGGGAAGAATATGAAAAAGCCCAGCAACAGCAAAGGCAGTATCAAAGCCAGGATTATGGAGGTTTTTCAGGAGCTGATTTCGGAGAGGGAGAAGATTTTTCAGACTTCTTTCAGAGTATGTTTGGGGGAACCGGAGGTTTCAGGAGAAGCTCCCGCGGAAGCGCTTCCGGAAAATTCAAAGGACAGGATATGCATGCTGAGCTGAATTTAAATTTAAGGGATGCGGCTAAAACCCATCCTCAAACCTTTGAAATTAATGGTAAAAAAGTAAGGATCACCATTCCGGCAGGCGTATATGACGGGCAACAGATCAAGCTGAAAGGACACGGGAATCCAGGCTTTAATGGTGGCCCGAATGGAGATTTATATATTACTTTCAATATTCCTCCGGATCCGGATTTTGAAAGGGTAGGAGATGACCTGAAAACAAAAGTGACAATCGATCTATACACGGCTGTTTTAGGAGGAGATGTAATGGTAAATACACTGGATGGAAGCGTGAACCTAAAAGTAAAGCCCGGGACGCAGAACGGAACTACTGTACGACTAAAAGGTAAAGGATTTCCCGTGTATAAAAAAGAAGGACAGTTTGGCGATTTATTTGTGACGTATGATATCAAATTGCCGACCCATCTCACAGACAAGCAGAAAGAACTTTTTGAACAACTTAAAAATTCCTAAGCCATGAGTGAAAGAATATCGCGAGAAGAACTCGTAAAAATATACAATATAGAAGTCACTTTCTTTGATGATCTGGTAGATTTTGGCCTGCTGAATGTACAAACCGAAAATGATATCCTTTATATAAGCTATGAAGATCTGCCGGCTTTTGAAAGGTTTACCAATTGGCATTATGACCTTGAAATTAATCTGCCCGGCCTGGAAGTGATCCATGATATGCTTCAAAAAATGGAAGACCTGAAAAAAAAGAATCATGAGCTGATAAAGAAACTTTCTGCAATAAGTGATAAGTATGAAGATATTTAGTTTAGCTTTGTAGACTTTTAAAGCAATATTAAATAAGAATGAGTGAAGAAAAGGTAATCAGATTAAAGCCGGATAGGAAAAATTTTGAAGATATTTATTTCAACGGTGACCAGGGAAGTTTATTTTTCTCGCCCACTACAAAAGGAAAAACCATTACAACTATAGTCGTTGGCGCTCTATTATTGATCGCTCTTTTATTAAAAGATCAGTTAGGAAAAGAAAATGTGGGTGTCCTTTACTTTTTGAGCTTTTTATTTCTGCTTTGTACCGTTTTTCTTTCAGTAAGTATCAATAATGTTTCCAGATGGAAAAAAGGAGTTGAAGGATATTTAAAATCACTTGAAAAGTGCAATCTATATGAAATAAGCTTCAATCATGAATTTTTCAATATAAAAATTGATCAACAGGAAGAATATAATCTTTGGAAAGACTTTACAGCAGCAGATATTAATGATACTTATATTTCATTAGACGGAAAGCACAGCTATATGTTTCCAAGAAAAGCAATGAGCGATAAAGATTATAATTTGCTTAAACAAACAATACAAGAAAATATTGATCAGTAATAAAAAAATCAGAGCAATTTGCTCTGATTTTCTATTTTATTTTTAGTCTAGCCAACCCATTTCTTTCATCCATTCATCATTGTAAACTTTCGCTACATATCTTGAACCATGATCGTGAAGCAATACTACAATCACATCATCTTTGGTAAACTGATCTTTCATCTGAACCAAAGAAGCAATAGCACTTCCCGCAGAATATCCGCAGAAAATCCCTTCTTCTTTCGCTAATTTTCTTGCGTAGATCGCTCCGTCTTTATCGGTAACCTTTTCAAAATGATCAATAACAGACATGTCATAGTTTTCGGGAATGATGTCTTCACCAATTCCTTCCGTAATGTAGGTATACGCATGATCATAATGAAGTTCACCCGTTTCATGGAATTCTTTTAGAATAGAACCGTACGTGTCTACACCAATTACTTTGATATTAGGATTTTTCTCCTTAAAGAACATTCCGCATCCTGTAATAGTACCTCCTGTTCCTGCTCCCACTACGAAATGAGTCAGCTTCCCATCGGTTTGTTCCCAGATTTCAGGAGCTGTAGACTCGTAGTGAGCCGTTCTGTTTGATAAATTATCATATTGGTTAACATACCATCCATTTTCAGTTTCTTTTGCCAGTCTTTTGGAAACGGAGTAATATGAACGGGGATCTGTAGGTTTTACATCTGTAGGACATACAATCACTTCAGCACCTACGGCACGAAGAATATCACATTTTTCTTTTGATTGTTTAGAGTTGGTTACAAAAATACATTTATAACCTTTGATGATCGCTGCAAGAGCCAATCCCATTCCTGTATTCCCTGAAGTTCCTTCAATAATGGTTCCTCCAGGTTTTAATCTGCCATCTTTTTCAGCATCTTCGATCATTTTAAGAGCCATTCTGTCCTTCACGGAGTTTCCGGGATTGAAGGTCTCTACTTTAGCTAAAACTAATGCCGGAAAATCATCCCCTAAAACTTTGTTAAGCTTTACCAACGGTGTATTTCCTATAGTTTCAAGAATATTTTTTGCGTATTTCATATGGTTTTTATATGCGGTGCAAAGATACAGCTTTAAAATTAGAATTAAAAAGTCAATGGTGGATAGTCAATAGTCAATTAATGTGAATAGAGAAAAATTCATCATTAACTATTTGCCCATTCGCATTAATTATATTTAATCGCTTTCACCGGAGAAATCTTACTGATCAGATAGCTCGGAATAATCAAGGCCAATGCAGAAATGATCAGAATCCCGGCAGAAATAGAAATAATGGCCACCGGATTTAAATCGACCGGAACGGTACTTACATAATAATTTTCAGGATTCAGCTTAATGATACCGAAGAATTTCTGTAGCAAAATCAATCCAAGTCCGATAATGTTTCCATATAAAAGCCCGGGAATCATAATGATCAGGGTGTAATTAATGAATGTTGCCCTGATCTGTGAATTGCTCGCTCCCAACGTTTTAAGCAACCCTATGGAATTAGTTCTTTCAATAATAAGAATAAGAAGAACCATGATGATATTGATGATCACTACAATCAGCATGATGATGATGATCAATGCGATATTCGTGTCAAAAATACTGATCCAGTCGGTGATCTGAGGGAATTTTTCAGTGGCTTTTTCAGCGTAATTTTTGTATCCGATTAATTTTTCGATTTCAGGAAAATCACGGTCGATATCATTGACGTTTTTCAGGAAAATATCAATTCCACCCACTTCATCAGGTTTCATATCCTGAATTTTTCTGACATGATTGATTCCGCCGATTACAAACTGATCATCGATCATTTTAATGTCTGTTCGATAAATTCCAACTACTTCAAATTTTCTGTAAATAGGCTTTTGATCTGCTTTTGAAAATACGGTGACAATACTGTCTTTTACCTTTAAATGCAAATCATTGGCAATTTTCTGCGAAATAGTAACCCCGTGATTATATCCCACTTCTGTTACTGTAGGAGTTTTTCCGGCAATTAGAAATTTTTTGAACCTTGCGCTGTCAAAATCTTTTCCGATTCCTTTGAAGATAATCCCGGCAAAATTATGCTCATTACGCATAATCCCTGTAGTCATAGCATATTTCTGGATACTTGCCACGTCAGGTAGCTCTTTTATTTTCTGAATGTTTAAACCCTGGTTATCTAGAACTGAAGTGTTGTAAGAAGAGTTGGATCTCGTAGATTTTACGGTAATATGACCGCTGAAATCTGCTAATCTTTCCTTAATTGCTTTCTTTGAACCGAAACCTGTGGAAACAGTAATCAGTGAAACAATGATCCCTAAAGCAACAGAAAGTCTGCCGATGAAGATGATAACCCTTGAAAGGTTATTTTTGTTATCTTTGGAAAATGCTATTTTTCTAGAGAAATATAAAGGAAATTTCAAGCTTATGAATTTAGATTTCAAAATTAAAAATTTACTTTTTATTTGCCTAATTTTTTTAGGAGTATTCAATCAATATTATTCTCAGACTCAATATAAAGACTGTTATAAGGCCGGTGCAGACCGTCCTGAATTGTATCTGCCTTTGCTGAAGGATAAAACCATCGGAATTGTAACCAATCAAACAGGATTGATGAGTGACAAAACTCATCTTGTGGATTTTCTGGTTAAAAATAATGTCAAAGTAAAGTCCATTTTCGCCCCGGAACATGGGTTCAGAGGCAATGCTGATGCCGGTGAAACAGTGAAGAATGGAGTGGATGCTAAAACGGGAATTCCTATTGTTTCCCTGTATGGAAATAATAAAAAACCTACTCCGGAACAACTGAAAGGGCTTGATATTGTTGTTTTTGATATTCAGGATGTAGGAGTAAGATTCTATACTTATATTTCTACATTAACGTATTTAATGGAAGCAGGAGCTGAAAATGGCGTGGAGATCATGATTTTGGATCGTCCGAATCCCCATGACGGTTATACAGACGGTCCCGTTTTGAAGAAAAAATGGACCAGCTTCGTTGGAATGCATGAGGTTCCGGTAGTATATGGGTTAACGATAGGAGAATACGGAAAAATGGTGAATGGAGAAAAATGGCTAAAAAATGGTGTACAGGCTAAATACACACTCATTCCCATGTTGAATTATCATAAAAAACAACGGTATCCGATTTTAGATAAGCCTTCACCTAATTTACCTAACGATAAATCAATTAACCTATATCCGAGTCTTTGTTTTTTTGAAGGAACCCAGGTTTCTGCAGGAAGAGGAACAGATATTCCGTTTCAGGTGTATGGTTCGCCATGGACTAAAGATTTACCTTATCAATTTACACCAAAACCGAATTTCGGAGCAAAAGACCCATTCTTAAATGGGAAACTGTGCTATGGGGAAAACCTGTCCAGCTACCCGGTGGATTTACGAGAACTTAACCTTGAATGGGTGATAAAAGCCTATAAAAACTATAAAAACCCAAACCAGGATTTCTTCCTGAAGAACTTATGGTTTGATACATTAGCCGGAACAGATGAATTGAGAAAACAGATCATTGCCGGACAATCTATTACAGATATCAAAGCATCCTGGAAATCTGACTTAGACAATTTTGAAAAAATTAGAACAAAATATGTTGTGTATGAAAACTAAGGCTGTGAATGGGGAATAGTGAATTTGGTTACGCCATTTAATGGATGAAAATTCACAAGCATAAGCAAATTCACTATTGACAATTCACTTATGTATCAGTCAAAATTCTGAGGCGGATTATTATCGTTTTTCCCTTTGTTTAGGATTAAAAGCCCAATAGATAAACCAACCACGCCTGCAAAAGCGGTCAATAAGGCTCTTTGCAATTTGTCAGGAAGATCATTACCAATATAATTCATTAAGAACAGAATGATAAAAGTAATGATCGAGATAATGATATGGTTTTTGCCAAATAATTTCATATTTATTTTAATTTATAAGAAATCATTACACCTCCTCTATAGGGAAGAATTTCTCCACTTTTGTTATAGCCTTTTGCATTGTCATAACGTTCACCTGTTGTACGGTCATATCCTTTGTAAAAGTCCTGAGATGTTCCTACAGTAGCATACACATCCATATTCCAATGGTCCGATAATTTGAATTGATACCCTGCCGTAACACCCAGTAAAATAGAATAGCCTTTTTGATAAAGATTGGATGAAATGAAAGTCTCATTATTATCATTGATAAAAGTTCCGGCTCCCCAATAATTCCATTTTTGTAAATTAAAATAAGCCACAGAGACATTAGCGCCTAAATACCAATGACTGAAGGCTTCTTTAAAATAATAACGGCCTTCAGCTGAAAGAGAGTAATACTGCATTTCATGGCCTGCAAACGATTTCCAGGGCGAAATAAGGATATCTCCTTGTAATGTATATTTTTTGCTCAATTGCTTTTCTAATCCTACATTGACTACACCTATCGGAGCAAGGAGAGCATTTCCTTTTATATATAAGCTCTTTTCTTCTTCCTGTGCTTTTAAGTTTCCTAATAAAAATAAAATAAAAAAAGGTGTGAGAAATTTATACTTCAGCATATATTATTTAATTTGTTGTAATAGTTTTTCCGAAAGACTAGCATCTTTGTTGGCTTGTAAAGCTAATTTTTTGGACATTTCGGCATAAGTTTTTGCCATTTCCATGTTTCCTGTAAGAAAATAAAGTCTGGCCAGAATATAAGTATTTTCAGAAGTTTCTCCTCTCATAACTGATTTTTCAGCCCACTCAACCGCTTTTTTTAGGGAAGTAGATGTTTTTACATGATCTGAAAATATCCACGCTGCTTTTAATAAATCATTAGAATCAAAAGAATCTGAGTTTTTATAATATTCTAAGGCTGTTTTTTCATATTCAGAAAAGTTGGCATTCTGTTCATAGAAACTGAGCTTGGTCTGGTTCAATCTTGTTTTAGCATCGTATTCACCAATCAGAGGTATTGCTTTTTCCAGGAAATAAGCATCATTGATCTTCTTATTCTTTTGATCAATAGATTCATCCATAATCTTTGACAACTTTAATTGGTCATCAAATTGCTTATAGGTATCTTCAGGTAAAAATTTAATGATTTCTGCCTTTCTGGAAATGAATATCTTATAATTGGGATCTTCTACAGACTTTAAGAAAAATAATAAATATCCGATATCATCTTTAGAAAGTTCATCGGTTTTTTTCTTGTTTTCAAAATATCTTTCAGAAGCTTTTTTAGCAAATTCAAAGTCAGAAGTAGAAGTCAGTTTCATTACATTGATTAGGAACTCAGGGTCTTTTTCTCCTTGTGCAAAGCGTTCTTTCAGTGAACCTTTTTTATTGTTAGGTGCATTGACGTCTTGTGCCATGGAAAGGAAAAGACTTTCTTCCATATACCCGTAATTTTGGGAAACCAGTTCACCATCACCATTCAGAAAAAGATAGGTAGGATAGGAACGTACACCATATTTGACTGCAATATCTCTTCCTTCGCCTTTTTCCATGTCGAATCCGGCATTCACAAAATTTGTATTAAAATAATCTCCGACAGATTTTTGGGTGAAAACATTCTTCTCCATCATTTTACAAGGACCACACCAGGAAGCATAAGCATCTATAAATACTATTTTCTTCTCTTTCTTGGCCTTAGCGATAAGATCTTTGAAAGGTAAATCCTGGAATTGGATGGCTTCTTGAGCAAATAAAACTACAGATAAGAAAACAAATAATCCGGAGACAATCTTCTTCATTTTTATTAAATTTCTAAGCGAAGATAATTATTTTGTTTTTATGGAAATAATAAAATGCCTTTATATGTTTATCTTTTAATTATAAAGTTTGTTAAAATAAATAATTACTAATTTAAATTTAAATAAGGAATTATAGATTGATGTTGAAAAGGATGAATAATTTAAAGGAAATTATCTTGATAGAGAATTTTTATGTTCTTTGCCCCATTCTTCCAATTGTTCCAAAATAGGAATTAGTCTTCTTCCAATATCCGTCAGTTCATATTCTACTTTGGGAGGAATTTCTGCATAGACTTTTTTTATAATTAGCTTTTCCTGTTCCATCTTTTTCAACTGAAGAATGAGCATTCTTTCTGTAACCCCATGGATCATGTTTTTAAGTTCAGAAAATCTAAGAGTTCTTTGTTTAAGATGGTAGCAGATAGAGAGAATCCATCGTCCGCTGATGAGATTAATAGCATAAATATCGGGACATTGCTGTTCCATTATTTTCCTGTTTTCGTTATTCGTTGATGATTCTTTAATACCCATACTTACTTTTTTGTTTGTTTCGCACAATTCGTTGTTTTGTTTGTTTTTATAAGCGGAGCAATATAAATTTACAGCATATAGCAAATGTAATATAAGATTATGGATTTTAACAGAGTAGATAAAGGTTTAAAGATCAGTATAGAAAAAGTTTTAGATTCATTGGAAATTGATGAACATATATTTCTAAATAATCCTGAAATCATTCAACAGGAAAAAATAGATTTTTTCAAGAATAATCCAATGAAAATCCCCAATTCATTGCACGTAAAAGATCTTTGGATCCCCAGTTCTTATGATGATTATAAGATCAGATTGCATATTTATCAGCCTGACAATTTTGATAAAAATAGGGTGATCATTTATTTTCATGGAGGAGGATATGTTTTCGGCCTTCCTGAACAGGTGGAGAACCAGATGGTTGAAATTTCACAAGATCTGAAAGCGACAATCATATCTGTTGATTATAGGTTAGTTCCTGAATATCCTTTTCCGATTCCAATACTTGATGGCTTTGATGCTTTGCAATGGACAATAGAACATGGAGAGAAAGAACTCGGGATCGATGCATCTGATATAGCTGTATTTGGAGCGAGTGCGGGAGGACATTTGGCCGCAGCAATTACACAAATGGCATATGATCACAATATTAAAAACATCAGACACCAGTTCTTATTATATCCGGTTATCCATAATAAATTGAATACCCCTTCCATGCAAGAGTTCACAGATTCACCTTTATGGAATAAAAAACTTGCGGATATTGCATGGCTTCATTTTTTAGGTAAGGAGAGAATAGGAGAGAGTATTACATATGCTGATCTGACTAATTATGCAAATTTCTCCAAGTTGCCTAAAACAACCATCGTAGCTTGTGAGTTGGATCCTCTCCGGGATGAAAATATAGAATTTTCACAGCTTTTATACCAGGCAGGAGTAAAAACCGAATTATGGATAATTCCGGGAGCACTACATGTATTTGATTTGTTTGATTGTTCAATAACTGATGAATACAATGAGTTTTTCAGAAAACGGATATTTCAATATGATGTTTAACCGTATTTGAATTTATTCCATAAAAAAACCACCTTACATAAGGTGGTTTGTGGTTTCTCCAGGAATCGAACCAGGGACACATGGATTTTCAATCCATTGCTCTACCAACTGAGCTAAGAAACCATTTTGGTTTACTTCATTGTTTTTGAAGTGGTGCAAAAGTAGTAATAATTATTATACCCTGCAAGTTTTATTTTAATAAAAAACCACCTGTTTAAGGTGGTTTGTGGTTTCTCCAGGAATCGAACCAGGGACACATGGATTTTCAATCCATTGCTCTACCAACTGAGCTAAGAAACCTCCTTTGTTTTAAAGTGTTGCAAAATTAGTAACTTTTCGCATATGAAGCAAGTATTAACAGATCTTTTTTCTAAACCAAGTAAAAACTTACTGATTTTCAGCCGGATTATTTTCCTGTTCCTTCCTGATCTGGTCACTCATTTCCTCTAAAACAGGCTTAATCGTACTTTCCGGAAGGTCGCTGATGCGGATATACATCAATCCGTCTATCGCATCATTAAAGTTAGGATCCACATTGAACGCGATTACTTTTGCATTTTGCTTGATATATTTTTTAATCAGAACAGGCAGTCGCAGTTCCGGTTCCAGGTCATCAATAATTTTATCCAGCTTATTAAGGTCGGATTCCATTTCATCGAAGAACAAATTCTTGTCACGGTCTCTGAGCTTTACTTTATATTCATTTTTTGGCGTGATATATTGAGCTACTGCAGAATCATAATAATTGGAACGCATGAATTCAATCATCAATGATTTGGAGAATTCCGAAAATTTATTTGAAATACTTACACCTCCCATTAAGAATTTATGATCAGGGTTTCTCAGGCATACATGAACGATTCCTCTCCATAAAAGGAAAAGTGGTAACGGTTTTTGCTGATATTCCTGGCAAATATAAGCACGCCCCATTTCAATGACCTTTTTGAAGAAAGGATGGATGTCTTGTTCAAACTCAAACAGAGAACTGGTGTAGAATCCTTTAATACCATATTTTTTCATGACCTCTTTTCCTAAGGCCATTCTGTATGCTCCCACCAATCTTTCTTCTGCATTGTCCCAAAGAAAAAGATGATGATAATGCTTATCATATTCATCAAGGTCAAAAGGGAGATTACTTCCTTCACCTACGGCACGGAACGTCAATTCTCTTTGTCTCCCGATTTCCCTCATAATAGAAGGAATCTCTTCATAAGCGGTAAAGTAAACTTCATAATTTCCGTTACTGAAGAACATTTTATCAGTGCCTTTCAGCTTATTGATATCTTTAAGAATGTCTTCTTTCGGGGTTTCATCAATAATATTCTGAACAATATTTTCCTCCTTTAGCAAAGGAAATTTAATGGACAGGTTTTGAAGATTAATACTTTGGGCAAGGGATTTTCTTTTTTCATAGTAAGATTTCATCATATACACCTTACGTTTTAAGAATTCACCCAATTCCTCAACGGTTTCCATATCATCCATCGCTTTTACGGCGATAGGTCTTCCGATTCTGATACGGATTGGCTTTTCCCTTTCATTCATCATCTCTGCGGGAAGCATCAATGTCTGTAAATTAGGATGAAGCTTAGCCACCTGGTAAAATAAGCGACTGTTTTTGGCATGGAAATACATTGGAACCACTGGCACTTTTGCCATTTTGATCAGCTTAAGAGCCGGTTTTTCCCATTCTTTATCTAAAATTTCCCCGTACGGATTGTTTTTATTGGAAACTTCACCCGCCGGAAAAATACCTACACAGCCTCCGTTCTGTAAATGTTTCAGGGTTTCGCGCATTCCGGAAGAGCTGCTGTAAGCATCTTTTCTGTTCTCAAAAGGGTTTACGGAAATTACGTAGGGTTCCATAGGCTTGATCTTTTCCAGAAGGAAATTACCCATTACTTTGAAATCCGGACGTACTTCCGATAATATTTTACACATTAATATTCCATCAATCGCACCAAGCGGATGATTGGAAACTAGAATGAAAGGTCCTGTTTTTGGGATTTTGGCTAAGTCTTCCTCAAAAGCGATATAACTTAGGTTTCTTTCTCTCACAAATGAGTCGAAAAAGTCTTTGCCTTCCTTGTCTTTAAGCTTATCATACAGCTTATTTACTTCATTAATCTTGGCAATGCTCATCACGGCAGAAGCTATGGGATTCTTTAGGAAACCGATTTTGCCCAAGCCGGAAGCTTTGATCAGATCATTTTTCGAAATCAAACTCATGTGTGTTTAGTCGCTATTAGTTTTATTGTGTTACCATTTGAAGGGTATTTTTTGAAATCTGCTCCAATAATACACTTTTTTGTTGGTAAAACTTATCAATTTTATCCATTTTCGCGTTCCTTACTGTAAATAAAGATACGTTTTTCACCACTTCAGTTTTGAATATTTTCTGAAGCTCTTCATTAAGTTCATCTATAGTATTGAATTTATCTTCCAAACATAAAGCTAGGGAAATTGCAGAATTCTGCATCAAAGAAACTTTGATTTTATACTTTGATAAATACCCGAAAATTAAACTCATATGATCTTCCGCAATGAAAGAGAAGTCTCTGGTAGAGATTTTCAATAAAGTTTGATTTTCTTTTAAAATATAGGATTCTTCGCTTTGATTTTTATCTGAAGCACCCACTTTTGTTCCTTCTTTAGTAGGATCTACAAAAGATTTTACATAAAAAGGAATATTTTTTTGCTGTAATGGCTGTAATGTTTTCGGGTGAATAACACTCGCTCCGTAATACGCCATCTCAATCGCTTCTTCATAGGAAATATTGGAAAGAAGCGTAACATCATTGAATTTTCTCGGGTCACCAGTCATTACGCCCGGAACATCCTTCCAGATCGTCATGGCATCAGCATTTAAGCAATAAGCAAAGATAGCCGCAGAGTAATCGGATCCTTCTCTTCCTAAAGTTACTGTGAAGTTGTTATCATCTGAACCGATAAAACCTTGTGTTACATAACAGATTTCAGGATTCAGCGTGGAAATGAATTCTTCTGTTTTTGACCAGTCTACCACTCCTTCTCTGTAAGAGTTATCTGTTTTCACATAGTCTCTTGCATCCAGCCATTGATTGGTAAACTGTATTTCATTCAGGTATTCGCTTACAATCTTAGTGGAGATCATTTCTCCACAGCTTACCACCTGATCATATACGAAGTTATAATTAGGAGATTTGTTTCTTCTTAAAAAAGAGTCGATATCATCGAAAAATACATTGATCTCCGCAAAGACAGGATGATCTTCAGGGAATAAGCCTTCTGCAATTTCAATGTGTTTCTGTTTTATATTTTCAATTTCAGTTTGATAGTTATCCTTCTTGAAATAAAGCTCTACCACTTTTTCCAATTCATTAGTTGTTTTTCCCATGGCTGAAATAACCAGCAAACATTTAGAAAAACCCTGGCTTTCTAAAACCATTGATACATTTTTTACACCTTCGGCATCTTTCACGGATGCACCACCAAACTTGAAAATTTTCATTAAATTGTTAAAAATAAAATTGTTAGATAATAAAACATAGGGGAATTTTATGGGAGTCAAAATTATAAATTTACATTGAGATATGAAAATAGCAATGTTACAATGGAAATAACCCATTGAATTAGGTTCGGAAAAACCGGAATTTATCGGAATTTCATCACCTTAGTGTAGAAATTTGGTCATATAACAAAGACACAAAATTGAAAATGACTTAAGAAATGGGTTTTGTATCTTGTTGAAAAACAGTTAGTAAGGTAATTTGTGAGAATTTCTTTTTAAATCATATAAATTTTACGAAATTTGGGAAAACATAAAAAGAATAATATGTCAGATCAATCATTACAGACTTTAGGAGAATTTATTATTGACAAGCAAGATGATTTTCAGTATTCAACAGGGGAGCTGTCCCGTCTTCTAAGTGCTATAAGGTTGGCTTCAAAAGTAGTAAACAGAGAAGTAAATAAGGCAGGAATTGCAGATATTACAGGTGTAGCAGGTAATCAAAATGTTCAGGGAGAAGAACAGCAGAAACTGGATGTTCTTGCCAATGATATTTTTATTACGGCTTTATCTCAAAGAGAAGTGGTTTGTGGAATTGCTTCTGAAGAGAACGATGATTTCATTGACATCAAATGTGGGGATAACGGACATTTGAGCAAATACGTCGTACTTATCGATCCATTGGATGGCTCTTCCAATATTGATGTGAATGTTTCCGTAGGAACTATTTTTTCAATTTACAGAAGGGTTTCAGAGCCGGGAACACCTGTTCAGTTAGAAGATTTCTTACAAAAAGGAATCAATCAGGTAGCTGCGGGATATGTGATCTACGGCTCATCTACAATGATCGTTTACACTACTGGAAATGGGGTGAACGGATTTACACTGGATCCGTCTCTTGGAACTTATTATCTTTCTCATCCGAATCTTAAATTTCCTAAAAACGGTAAGATCTATTCCATCAACGAAGGAAATTATATCAAATTCCCTCAGGGAGTTAAAAATTACCTTAAATATTGCCAGATGGAAGAAGGCGATCGTCCTTACACTTCAAGATATATCGGATCTTTGGTGGCTGATTTCCACAGGAATATGCTGAAAGGAGGTATTTATATCTATCCTTCTTATTCACAGGCGCCCAACGGTAAATTGAGATTATTATATGAATGTAACCCAATGGCTTTCTTGGCAGAACAGGCAGGCGGAAAAGCAACAGACGGATTCAGAAGAATTTTAGAAGTTGAGCCTACTGAGCTTCACCAAAGAATTCCCTTCTTCTGCGGAAGCACTGAAATGGTGGAAAAAGCAGAAGAATTTATGCGAATCGACAGCGTAAAATAATGACAGCAAAATATTTCAGATATTTATTACAATTCAAACGCCCGAGTGGAACATCTCGAGGCGTTTTGTATGAAAAAGAGACATTTATTCTTGAGATTTCAGCAAATGAAAATAAGGGAATAGGAGAGTGTGCGGTTTTTCGGGGATTAAGTTTTGATGACAGACGGGATTATGAAGAAAAACTGCAATGGCTTTGTGAAAATATTCATGAAGAAAGAGAGTTTCTACAAGAAGAGTTAAAAGAGTTTCCTTCGATTTGGTTCGGATATGAACAAGCTGTATTGAATTTGAAATATGGTGATCATCTTTACTTTCCAAGCGAATTTACAGAAGGCACATCTCCAATTATCATCAACGGTTTGATCTGGATGGGAGATATCGGATACATGGAAGAACAGATCCAGGATAAACTGAATAAGGGTTTTCATTGTATTAAATTGAAAATTGGAGTTGACTGGAAATCCGAACATGAGATTCTCCAAAAACTGAGAGCCAAATTCTCAAAAGAAAAGCTGGAGCTTCGTGTCGATGCGAATGGCGGATTTACTACAGATGAAGCAAAGATCGTTTTACAACAGCTTGCCGATCTGCAGATTCATTCCATCGAACAACCCATAAAAGCCGGAAACTGGAAGGATATGGCTGCATTATGCTCAAAAACTCCAACTCCGATTGCTCTGGACGAAGAATTGATCGGAATCATTGAGCTGGCTGATAAGAAAAAGCTTTTGGAGGCTATATCTCCTCAATATATTATTTTAAAACCTTCACTTGTAGGAGGTTTCGCGGGTTCGGATGAATGGATTTCTCTTGCCGAAAAGCAGGAAATAGGATGGTGGATCACTTCCGCATTAGAAAGTAATATAGGACTGAATGCTATTGCTCAGTATACCTATACCAAGGACAACAAAATGCCTCAAGGTTTAGGTACAGGAGGTCTTTTTACTAATAACTTTGACAGTCAATTAGTTTTACAAGGTGAAGAACTTTTTTTCTTAAATAGTATTTTTAGGATCGAATAGGTTGTTAGTTTTTTTGTTTGTACTTACTTTCACTCTGTGTAATTAAATTAAATCACGTCTTTTACGAAAATAGTTTTCTTAATATATGTCAATATATGAGAAAACGTTTTTTTTACTTTTTCCATGATAAAAAATTTAGTATTTCCCTATGTGAAGACTTACAATCTTTATGCCATTTTGCATTATTAATTTTAACTTTAACACACATCTTCATTAATTAAATTTTAATTAATAATTCGTTAGGAAATAATTGTGAATATGTTTTCGTTGTTTTTTAATCGGTTGGTTATCAGGTTTCTGTCTATTCCGTTCAGGTTTTGAAAAATATCTCTTTGAACCTGTGAGCTGGATAAATATCCCCAATGATTTCCTACATCAAATTTCAAGGTGTTTAACAGATCATCTTCAATAAAGGTACAGTCAATAATAGAAACAATATCTTTAAAATGATCAATATTACTTGGGCCGTTCTTTCCAAGCCGCGGAGTGAGAATGTTCTTAGTGAACTGCGATATTCCTAAAATGGCATCCTTTCTGTTGAGATAAATGGAAACCCTGTTAGACAGCAATGGAAGCTTATTAAAAGAGTCTTCAGAATCTTCAAAGACTTTATAAGAAACATCAGCATTCAACAATAAAACCTGGTCGATTACCCGTACTATATTTTCCCGCTTAAGGCTGTACAACATACTTTGAAGCACTCTGTTTCCCATAGAGTGGGCTATGATATGAATTCTCTGATTACATGGAGTAAGAACCTTGTTGGAAAAAATATCCTTCAAAAATTGAGTATAGAAATAAAACAATCTCATTAAAGAATTTCCGGAATTGATACTTGCTGCCTTATCATCAAAATAAGTTAATGGAACAATGCTGCTTGAAGCCGGCCAGCTTACAAACAAAATATGCTCAATCGGAGATTCGGGATTATCAATGAATAATTTTTTAAGATCAATGATCGCTTTTAATTCATCATCGAAATCATACGCATACCCATGAATAAATATTAAAACATCACTTCTCAGTTTGGTGGAAGACATGTTTTTGTATAATTCATAAAATAACCTTTGGGTTCCGCCTAAATTATTAGCTGTCAGATTGGATTTTTTATTGCCTTTTTCGCTCAGTAAAACCTCCAAAACTTCTTCATAACCTTGTTTTTCAGGCTCTGAAAAAAGTTTATAGTTTAAAATATTTCGGTTGGTGTAATCTTTTTTCTTTTGGGCTTGAGCGGTTGGTTCCTTATAACCGTCAAAATCACACTTTGCGATCCTGAAATTAGGAATGGAGTATTCATCATTGGAAAATGAATCTACTTTTTCGCCTTTATGGCGAACGATTTTCCTATTGCTGAGTATATAAACAGCCATGTTTGTCGGTTTAAGGTCAGTTAGTTTTAGTTGGGCGAAATTTCGGAAAAAATATTGAATAATAAACCATTGAACCTTAAAATTATCACTTTCGTAAACCCTAAATTTTCCATAACTTTGTGAAACTTTTTTTGCATAAAATAAAGCGAACGTAATGGAAGAAGAAAAAAAATCACTCAATTTTATTGAGCAAATTATTGAAGATGACTTGGCAAACGGTTTGAATAAAGATCAGATCCGTTTCCGTTTTCCACCTGAACCCAATGGTTATCTGCATGTAGGGCATACTAAAGCCATCTGCATCAACTTCGGTTTGGGTGAAAAATACAATGCCCCTGTAAACCTTCGTTTCGACGATACGAACCCTGAAAAAGAAGAGCAGGAGTTCGTAGATTCTATCAAGAAAGACGTTGAATGGTTGGGTTTCAAGTGGGATAAAGAATTGTATGCATCCGACTACTTCCAGCAGCTTTATGAATGGGCCGTTCAAATGATCAAAGAAGGAAAAGCTTACGTAGATGAGCAACCGTCCGAAGTGATCACGGAACAAAGAAAGAATCCTACAGAACCGGGAATAGAATCTCCATACAGAAACCGTCCTGTTGAAGAATCATTAGATTTATTCGAAAGGATGAAAAATGGGGAATTTGAGGAAGGCTCAATGTCTCTTCGTGCCAAAATCGATATGCTTTCTCCTAATATGAATATGCGTGACCCTGTGATGTACAGGATTTTAAAAAGACCACATCATAGAACGGGAACAGCATGGAAAATTTATCCGATGTATGACTGGGCTCACGGAGAATCAGATTATCTGGAGCAAGTATCTCATTCATTATGCTCTTTGGAGTTTGAAAACCACAGGCCGCTGTATAATTGGTATTTGGAACAAGTTTACGATGAAAATAAGGTAGCACCAAAGCAAAGAGAATTTGCAAGGATGAATGTTTCCTATATGATCACTTCCAAAAGAAAACTGCAAAGACTTGTGGCTGAAAAGGTGGTGACCGGTTGGGATGATCCAAGAATGCCTACGATTTCAGGAATGAGAAGAAGAGGTTTCACTCCGACTTCTATCAGGAATTTTATTGAAAAAGTGGGCGTTGCCAAAAGAGAAAACCTTATTGAGCTTCAGCTGCTTGAATTCTGCGTACGTGAAGACTTGAATAAAGTCGCAAAACGTGTTATGACAGTAGTGGATCCTGTCAAATTAGTGATTGAGAACTATCCTGAAGGTAAGGAAGAATGGGTGGAAACCGAAAATAATCCTGAGCAGGAAAATGCGGGAACAAGAGAAATTCCGTTCTCCAGAGAATTATATATTGAACGTGAAGACTTCAAAGAAGAAGCGAACAATAAATTTTTCAGATTAAAATTAGGCGGTGAAGTCCGTTTAAAATCTGCTTACATCATCAAAGCAGAAAGAGTAGAGAAGGATGAGAATGGTGAAATTACAACCATTTATGCAACATATGATGAGAAAAGTAAGTCAGGAAGCGGAACAGAAGAAAGCTTAAGAAAAGTAAAAGGAACGCTGCACTGGGTGTCTGCTAAACATGCCTTGCCTGTAGAAGTGAGAATTATTGATAAGTTATTCACGGTAGAACAACCTGATGCAGAAAAGGATGTGGACTTCTTAAACTTCATCAATCCGGAATCAATGACTATTGTTCAAGGATTTGCTGAGCCTAGTTTAAAAGATGTGGCAGTTGGGGAACCTCTTCAGTTCCAGAGAATCGGGTATTTTACGAAAGATCAGGATTCTACGGATACCAATTTGGTATTCAATCGTACAGTAACGTTAAAAGACTCTTATAAGCCGGAGTAAAATCTATTTATATTAATATATAATAAAGGACAGGGCTTATTTATAGGCCCTGTTTTTTTCTTCAGTAAGGATAAAACACACCAAAATCAAATAATATTAAAACTAAACATTAAAAATTGTGAAACTATTACATATATATGCAAGTTCATTTAAAGGACTTTCTCAGGAAAGTTGGATGTTGGCACTGGTAATGCTCATCAACCGTTCCGGGTCTATGGTACTTCCGTTTTTAGGAGTATATATGACGGCCCATTTGCATTTCAGCATTGAGAATTCAGGAATTATTCTGAGCTTTTTCGGAATAGGATCCGTAATCGGTTCCTGGTTAGGAGGTATGATTACTGACCGTATTGGAGAGTATCGTGTACAAAGTCTGAGCTTACTGTTGAGTGTACCGCTATTTTGTTTGATTCCGCTTTTTACGACAGAAGCGGGACTGGCGGGCATTATTCTGGCGCAAAGTATTGTAAGTGAGTCTTTTCGTCCTGCCAACTCCGTGGCCATCACCAAATATGCAAAGCCTGAAAACATTACCAGAGCTTTTTCATTAAACCGTATGGCCATCAATTTAGGATTTTCAATCGGGCCTGCGTTAGGCGGTATTTTGTCTGCTATCTCGTATGAGTTTTTATTTTACAGCAATGCTTTAGGAGCTTTGTTGGCGGGCTTATTATATATCTGGTTCTTTGGAAAACGAAATAAGCTGGCAGTAGCCAAAGCAAAAAAAGTAAAAGAAGCTAAATTGGTTACCAAAGAAAGTTCACCTTATCGGGACCATAAGTTTTTGATCTATTGTGTCTTTTGTATGCTGTTTTCGATATGCTTTTTCCAGCTATTCAGTACATTGACGATATTTTATAAGGACACCGCACACCTGAGTCAGCAAAATATTGGATATATATTGGCCTACAGCGGTTTTCTGATCGTATTGCTGGAAATGTCCTTGGTACAGATAGCGGAGAAATATTTTACCCTGGCTTTTACTATGCTCATCGGAACTTTTTTATGTGGTTTTTCGTACGCTATGTTAGGCTTTGATTACAGCATAATTACCTTGGTGATTTCCATGACTTTATTATGTATCGGAGAGATTTGGACCTTACCTTTTATGTCTACGATTACAGCTTTGCGATCAGGGAAAAATAATAAAGGAGCTTATATGGGACTTAACGGGATCTCATTTTCTATTGCATTCATCATTACTCCTTATCTAGGAACCATGATTGCGGATAAGCTTGGATTTGAGGTTTTATGGATCGGGACAGGAGCTTTGTCGGTTCTTATTGCAGGGGCCTTTTACTTTATTATTCCGTGGATGCTGAAAGATAAAGAAGAAGCTAGAAGCTGAATGTAAAAAAGAAGTTACGGATGTCAATGTTCGTAACTTTTTTTTCAAATGAATCTTGTCTAAACTCATAGAATCGGTAGCATAATTTTCACTAACTTTTGGTCTCTAATTCTAACTTCTACTCATGCAGAAAGTTTCTTCCTTGTTTTTAATCCTTTGTAGTGCGTTTTTCTTTTCCCAGGAAAAAGATTCCGCGACCTTGATTTCGGAAGTTAGAATTGATGCGTATAAAAAGCCGGTACCTTTTATGGCCTCCACAAAGTCGGTTTCTGTAGTTTCAGAAAATCTTCTGAATCAGAATACTCCGGAAAGAATGCTGGAATCCTTCAATCAGATTGCGGGTGCCAGAATGGAAGAACGTTCTCCGGGAAGCTACAGGATTTCTCTGAGGGGAAGTACGTTGAGGTCACCTTTTGGAGTGAGAAATATTAAAGTGTACTTGGATGATTTTATTTTGTCTGATGCTTCAGGAAATACCTATTTCAACATAATTTCTCCCGAACTTATAGATAGAATGGAGATTTATAAAGGCCCTGAAAGTGGAGATTATGGAGCTGTGACAGGTGGAACTGTTCTTCTTCAGACCAAAAAATCAGATCAGCTGTCTGCAAATCTTAGTGTGGGAAGCTATGGAGCTTTTAATCAAAATTTTAACCTTTCAAAACAAGCAGGGAAGCATTTTTTTGAGATTTTTCAGAATTATTACAGGACAGATTCTTACAGAGAACAATCTGCCGTTGAAAGAAAACAAGTTTTCATAAAAGACAGGTTTCAGTACTCAGAAAAAGGGTTGATTCATGCCATGTTATTACTTTCTGATCTTAATTATGAAACTCCGGGTGGATTAACCTTGCAGCAAATGCAAATGAACAGGAAGCAGGCAAGACCGGCAACAGCGACACTTCCGGGGGCCCAGGAACAGGATGCAGGAATCCGTAATAAAATGGTTTTTGCAGGAATTTCCCATGAGTACGCTCTTAATCCGGCTATTTCTCATTTTATTTTGATTCAGGGTTCTTATGTGGATTTTGAAAACCCTTTTATCACCAATTATGAAAACCGATTTGAAAAGAATTTTGCTGTAAGAACGCATGTTAATTATGAAAAAAGCTGGAATGCTATTACAGCAGCCTGGAGATTGGGTTTTGAAGGTGGAATTAATCATATTCTGATCAAAAACTACGATAATAATAAGGGTTTTGAAGGGAGTCCACAGAATTTTGACCAGCTTACCTACAGATCCGGCTTTTACTTTCTATCACAAAAATTGAATTTCAATGACAAGTTATTTACAGATATCTCTTTAAGCTTGAATTCCAATGTGTATCAATGGGAAAGAATGTATCCATCATCGGATGAGGGCAAAGTTGCTTTTAAAAATCAATGGCTTCCCAATTTCGGAATCACTTATCTTTTGGGAAAAGGATTTTCAGTAAGAGGAAAAATAGGAAAAGGAAATTCAGCTCCTACCAATGAAGAAATACGCTCTTCCAATCAGGAATTCAATCTGAGTCTTCGCCCGGAATATGGATGGAATAAAGAAGTAGGGATCAGAAAACAGTTTAGAAATACCATTTTTATAGAAGGAAGCTATTTTGACTTCCGGATGAAAGATGCTATTGTCAGAAGACAGAATGAAAAGGGGCAGGAGTATTTTGTGAATCAGGGAAATACGGTGCAGAAAGGTGTTGAGGTGCTTCTGGAATCGAAAAAGTTTAATTTGCATAACGAATTGTTCAGCTATTTTAAATTTAGATTTTCAGGAAGCTTTTACGATTTTAAGTTTAAAAATTATAGACAGAATACGGAAGATTTTTCCGGAAATGATCTTACAGGTGTTCCCGCTACAAGTATAAGCAGTTTATTGAATTTCATCTTCTTTCGAAAGCTGTCCGTTGATTATTCTCATTTCTATACCTCAAAAATGCCTTTGAATGATGCTAATTCTGTTTGGTCTGAAGCCAGCTTTGTGGGAAATATTCAATTCAGTGTTCCTATAGAAATGGAGAAAACCAAACTGAACCTATACCTGCAAATTCAAAATCTTTATAACACGGAATATGTATTAGGGTTTGATATCAATGCTTTTGGCAACCGCTTCTACAATCCGGCCGCTAAAAGAAATTTTATAATTGGGATGAAAGTGGATTTTTAAAATCATTTAGAAAGTATACTTCCTATAATCATCTCGGCATGAACCCTAGAGTTTTCAATAAACCAAAGGTGAGTATCTTTCCCTCCGCAAACCACTCCCGCAAGATATAAATGGGGAATATTGGTCTCCATAGTTTCGGGATGGTAGAAAGGATTCAGGCCTTCTCCCTGTAATTCAATCCCTGAATTCCTTAAAAAATCAAAATCTGGAAGATAGCCTGTCATCGCCAGAACAAAATCATTTTCAATTTCATGTGTTTGCCCGTCTTTGTCTCTGAAAATAACTGAATTCTCTTTAATTTCAATGATTTCAGCATTAAAGTGCGCTTTGATACTTCCTTCCGCAATCCTGTTTTCAATATCAGGTTTTACCCAATATTTTACACTTTCGGAAATTCCCGAATCACGAATGATCATCGTTACTTCCGCTCCTTTTCTATAGGTTTCCAAGGCTGCATCCACTGCAGAGTTACTGGAACCTATTACTACAACTTTCTGTTTAGCGTAAGGATATGGTTCCGTATAATAATGTTGTACTTTCGGTAGGTTTTCTCCCGGAATATTCATCATATTCGGGATATCATAAAAGCCGGTGGAAATAATTACATTGTTGGCCAGGTATGTTGATTTTGATGTTTCAATTTCAAAGACTTCATTATTCTTTGATACTTTCAAAACCTTTTCATACAAGTGAATGTTGATGTTTTTCTGTCTTGCAATACCCTGATAATACTCTAAAGCTTCCTGTCTTCCTGGTTTCGGAGCAGCCGAAATGAATGGAATTTCATCTATTTCCAGTTTTTCAGCCGTAGAGAAAAATCTCATGTAGAGAGGATAATGATATAATGAATTAACGATGGTTCCTTTTTCTACAATTAAATAAGTAAGATTGTTTTTTTGAGCTTCCAGTGCACAATTTAACCCAATAGGTCCGCCTCCGATAATAAGAATATCCAGAATTTCCATGTTACAAATGTAATCAAAAGCTTACATCAGATTTATATTTTATAAGAAAACTTATCTCTGAATATTTATGGCATTAGTTTTGGTAGTTTCCCCTCCAAGTAATACACAAATGAAAAAAATATTTATAGTTCTGCTTGCACTTACTGTTTTTGCATGCAAAAAAGCATCTAATCAACCTGTTGATGATCAAAAAGATTCTGTACCTCAAACTAAAGTTGACCTCAAAGACTCCACAGCAATTCTAATTAATAAAGTGGAAATTCTGAAAAAGACCAATGATGAGATTTTACAGGCTTTAAAAAACAAAGATTATAAGAGGTTTGCCGAACACGTACATCCTGAAAAAGGAGTGCGGTTTTCCATGTATGCTTTTGTTGATCCAAGAGGAGACAAGCATTTTTCAAAAACGGATTTTGAAAAATATTATCCTACAAAAACTATTTTCACATGGGGAACATTAGACGGATCAGGCGATCCTTATAAAGCAACCATTCAAGAATTTCTCAGTAAATGGGTATTTTCAAAAGATTTTACAGGTTCACTATTTTCTTATAACGAAATTCAGGGAAGTGGAAATTCATTAAATAATATAAAGGAACAATATCCTAAGAGCGATTTTACCGAAAATTTCATCAACGGGACCGAAAAATATGGCGAAATGGATTGGAAAGCGCTTCGTTTTGTCTTTGAAGAATTCCGGGGGAAATATTACCTGATTGCTGTAATTAATGATCAATGGACAGTTTGATCCAAAATTTCAGCTAATTGTTGGGTTAGGTTTTTTCTTGAAAATTGCTCAATATTTTGAGTGTTTTTAAGAGTATTGCCGTTTTTCCAAAGCTCAAATTTTTCCAGAATAAAACTTTTGATTGATTCGGAATCTGAATAGCTAAAATGCTTTCCTGCCTTTGTCTGTTCCAATATCTTGGAAACATCTGCCTGATCAGGACCGAATGAAAGGATCTGTTTTCCGGTAGCCAGATATTCAAATATTTTTCCGGGAATAATTCCTTTGGAAGAGGCATTGGGGAAATTGGTGATCAGCAATAAGTCTGAGCTTTGCATTTCTTCAATGGCCTTATCATGGGAGAGATACCCTAAATTGAGAACATGTTTTTTTAAGGCAGAATTTTCAATAGAATTCAGGATTTTGTCATCAATTCTTCCTGCAAATTTTAAAGTGAAGCTGTCTGCAAAATCCGGATTTGTTTTTACCAGTTCATCAAGAACTTTCCAAAGATTCTCAGGATTTCTGAGCTGTTCTAAAACGCCTATATAACTTAGAGTGAAAGTTTGAGTGTTTGAGTGTTTGAGCGTGTGAGTCTCGTTTTGGTGATCTGCAATTTCATGATTTTGCAATTTTGCAGTTTCCCCTGAATCGCTTTCATCAAAACCATTGGTGATACAAATGGCATTGGCTCCTGCTTTACGGAAGTTTTCTGCATCAGTATAGCTGGTTGCCAGAGTAATATCTGCATTTCTGAAGACCTCACTTTCCAGCTGTCTGTGCTTTTTATCAGAGCTTTTAGTGAGTTTTAAATGTTGATAGTATGAGATTTCAGTCCATGGATCACGAAAATCCGCAATCCATTTTAGGGTGGGCATTTTCTTTTTAAGCTGTAATCCGATGAGGTGCAGGGAATGAGGTGGACCAGAAGTTACTATGATATCTATTTTGTGTTCTTTCAGATATTGTTCTAAAAATTTGACAGAAGGTTTTACCCAGAAAACTCTTGCATCAGGAATGAAAAAATTTCCTCTCACCCAGATAGAAAGCTTGGACTTCCAGCTTTGGTTTTTACCAACATCAAATTGTCCGGCCTTGAACTTTTTATTGCTTTTATTAAGCTTTTCGGCAAGCTGATAGGGCTCCCAGATTTTTGTTTTTACAATATGAATATTTTCAGGAACGTCTTTCATCAAGCTCTCGTCCAGCAAAGGGTAACTTGGATTTTCCGGGGTATAAATAATGGGTTTCCAACCGAAGTCCGGAAGATATTTAGCAAATTTCAACCATCGCTGTACACCGGGTCCTCCTGCAGGAGGCCAGTAATAGGTGATGATTAATATTTTTTTCTGTTCCATTGATATGAATACTGCTCGTCATTCTGAACGAAGTGAAGAATGACAGACATACACTAAGCCGGTTCTGTGTGTTGTTGCTCTTTCTTTTTGTTCTTATTCATCCAGAAGATACCCAAAGCACTTAGAACAATAAATAATCCGAAGCAAAGCAAAGAAATCCATTTACCTTTTTCAATCACTTCCGGCTCAAATACCATTCTGATGTTGTGAGTTCCTGCCGGAACATGTACTGCACGAAGCAAATAATCTGCTTTGATGTAGGGAACCTCTTTTTCATCCACAAACATTTTCCAGCCATGAGGATAATAAATCTCAGAGAATACAGCTAACTGAGGCGTTTTGGATTGAGATTTAAACTCTAGTTCGTTCGGCTGATATCTCGTTAAATTGATATAAGCTGTAGAATCCGCCTGAACAGGTTTATTATTGAAATAGGCTTTATCTGAAGCAGCAATCACTGCCGTTTTCTTACTATTGATCACTCCGATTGCTTTGATCTCTTCATTAGGCGTGTTCACGAATTGTAAATCACTTACAAGCCATGCATTTCCGTTGGCTCTTGGATTAGGAACCGCCTGAGGTTGTTCAGGACCACCTGCCACCCAATATTTGGCATTAAGAAGGTTAAGGATATTAGGAACTTTTACAGAATCCATTACCTGGAAATATTCATTGATCACATCGTCATATCTTCTCAGTTTTACAGCGTGATATCCTCCAATCGATGATTTAAAGTAGGATGTATTCGTCTCGCTGAATGTTCCTAAAATATTATTGAAAATTCTATAATGGGTTTTATCTTTTTCTGCGATAGTTTCCAATGTTTTATTCACCTGAACGTTGGCTAAAATAGATTCCAAATTCGGATTTCCGGCTACTTTTTCAGCTAAAAGATCAGAACTTTCTGTTTGGAAAGGATTTTCCGCAAAAATTTTATCTACATAGTTGTCATCATTCAGATACCGCTTGTTTACCGTCCAAAGATCAAATAAGCTTACTGCTCCAATGATGATTAAAGCAACATTCTGACTTAATTTCTGTTTCAAGGCAAAGAATAAAGCTGCAGCCGTGATGGCTACATAAATGAATGCTTTGATGGCATCAATTTTAAACAGTTTGTACCTTTCATCCACAAGGAAATCCAATAGGAAAGGAGGGAAGTAGGTCTTTTCATTAGCTGTTGCGAAACCTAATAAAGATTTTCCGAAAAGTAAAAGAATTAATAATAATCCCAATGTTCCGCCACTCACGTAAAGAAGGACCTTCTTTTTATATTCTTCTGTTAGTTTTTCATCCGTGAAGAATCTGTATAATCCGATAATGGCAATTAGCGGGAATAATAATTCAACCACCACTAAAATAGAAGATGGTGCTCTGAATTTATTATAGAATGGTACAAAATCAATAAAGAAGTCGGATAAAGGCATGAAGTTACTTCCCCAGGCCAATAATATGGTTAAAATAGATGCTCCCAATACCCAATAACGGTATTTTTTCCACCCGAAAAAGAATCCTAAAACAGCCAGAAAACAGACAATAGCACCCTGATAAGCAGGCCCGGAAGTTCCCGGTTGGTCACCCCAATAGGTCACTCCGCTGAATCCTTTGGAAATCCTATCCATTTCAGCTTGCGAAGAAACATTTTCCTGCACAAGCTCCTGAACTCTGTTCATGATCTCTTTAGCTTCAGGTTCCTGGCTTCCGCCACCCATTAATCTTGGAATGAAAAGGTTTAAGGTTTCAAGCTGGCCATAGCTCCACATTAGCATACTCTCCTTATCCATTCCCGATTTTCCGGATGTATGGCTTTCATTATTCAGAATTTGTTTTCCACGAACCGTCTCTTTTACATACTCGGAATTCGCCATAATTCTTTGAGAATTCATTCCGACACCAATAACACATGCTGCTGCAATAATTCCTGAAGAAATAAGGAAATGCTTCATTGGTATTTTCTTCTGAATGGCTCTAATAAGTTCAGATAAGAAAAGGAATCCTAAAGCGATGAACAGATAATAGGTCATCTGCGGATGGTTGGCTGCAATCTGAAGCCCCATGAACAGGGTTGTGACAATGAATCCCCAAATATAGCTTTTACGGATATAAACCAATACAATACCGGCTAAAAGCGGCGCGAAATACTCAATTGTATTCACTTTACCATTGTGTCCGGCAGCAATAATGATATAGAAATAGGTAGAGAGTCCGAAGAAAGTGGCTCCAAGTAGCGCATACTTCCAGTTTCTCACCGCTACCATCCCTAAAAAGAAAAATCCTGCAAAAAGTAAAAAAAGATAATTAACAGGTCTCGGAAGGAAATTCAAATAGCTGTCGATTTTTTTAATCACATCTCCCTTGAATTGGCTTCCCATCTGGTAAGTTGGCATTCCTCCGAACATGGAATCACTCCAATATGTTTCTTTTCCGGTATCTGCTCTGTAATCAAGAAGTTCTTTTGCACCTCCTCTGTACTGAACGATATCATGCTGAAAAAGCTGTTTCCCTGTGAAAACTGGTGTAGAGTACAAAAATGCTAAAACTATAAATACAACTAATGAAATTGCAATATAAATTACGTTTTTATTTTTTGCCATATTGGTTATTATCTTTTTTTGCCGGAATTTTTACCTTTTATCATTCTCCTTGATCTCTTCATAGTCCACTGTTTCTGCGTCCCATTTAAGATTCTGATTGTTGCTTTTCTTTGAGTTTTGTATATCCTGCTGCTTATTATTGTTATCAAATCTATAGCTGTAGAATGTCTTAAAGAAAATCCTTTTAAGAATATTCCAGACAAAGAAAATAATAATGGCTGCGAGTACGAGCTCAAAAATATACTTCATGATGTTTCAATTATTTAGCAGATGGATTGATCATCACAGAAGAATTGGAAATACTTTTCATAGACTGAGACTGTTTTCCATCGGAAATCGTCTCGATCTGAGTAGTTTTTACCGTAATATTCTGATTAGTGATCCATCCTGTATTCTGATCAAATTTTATAGTTCCGTTTTGGGCAAGTTCACTGCTTAAGCTGTGAGTGATCGGTCCCTGAGTTTTTTTCTCTGTTTTCTTAGGAATTCCTCCCGTTACTGAAATTTCTGCTGTCCCGTTTCCAACACTTTTCAATGTATAGCTTGAAGTTACTTTAATGGTTCCGCTTGGATCTGCGTTTTCGGTATTCGTCCACTTCTCACCAACTTTTGCTCCTTTTTTAGGAATAATTGTTAAGTTTTTATTGAACTGGTCTTTCAATATTTTTTCATTGAAAGTTTCTTTAAGGCTGGCTACAACACTCGCTTTTTGATTAGCATCTTTAATCAGTGTTCCAATAGCATTACCAACTTTCGTATAGATAGCCTCAAAACCGGTAATGGAAATTACATTACCTTTTGTATCCATTTTCATGTTCAGTTTATTCCCGGAAGTAAGTGCTTTATTGATGTTCCAGATCATTTTCAGATCATCTTCTTTAGGCATCGGTTGTTTTGTATCGACAACGATCGTTTTTCCCTGAGCGGATTGTGAGTTTCTTTTTCCTACAAGATTCAACGTCATGTCATATACATTTCCTTTGATATCATTCACCGTGAATGTCATCTCATCCGTAGATTCGCTTGTTCCACTCACTGTTTTTCCTTGAGGATCCGTCATTGTTTTCACATCTCTCTGGTAAGTTACCAGAGGATATGTTTTTCCTTTTTCAAGCTTGAAAGATTGAGTGTAAATTCCTGCGGAATCTTTAATAGCCGGGTTTTCTTCTACTTTAGCTACAGAATCTGCCGGAACTTCTACTGTGATGGTTTTCCCTGTTTTAGGATCTACTTTGGTGATTTTTGCCGTTTCTTTTTTGCAAGATACAAGAGCTATGGAAATCAGCGCTAATGCTGCTATATTTTTCATTGTAATTATTTTTTAATGTTGATTAATTGATTTTCACAAGTTTCTGTCTCATCGCTTCATACAGAATCGCACCACAGGCAACAGAAACGTTTAAAGACTGTGTTTTTCCTTCAATAGGTAATTTTATTTTTTCATCGGAATGATGCAAAACTTCTTTAGAGATTCCGGTTTCCTCATTTCCCATAACAATGGCGCAAGGCTCGGTAAAGTCAATATCGTAGATCAGTTTTTGAGCCTTTTCAGAGGCTGCAAATACAGAAATTCCGCTTTGCTGAAGAAAATCTACAGTATGGGCAAGGTTAGCTTCCTTACAGATTTTCACATTATAAATAGCTCCCGCGGAAGTTTTAATCGCATCTGAATTGATAGGGGCTGCACCTTTTTCAGGAATAATCACAGCATCTACCCCTACACATTCCGCCGTTCTACAAATGGCTCCGAAATTTCTCACATCAGTAAGTCGGTCAAGAATTAACAAGAAAGGCGTTTTTCCTTCTTCAAATAGCTGTGGTACAAGATCTTCCACCTTATGAAAAGGAACATCAGAAATAAAAGCCACTACTCCCTGATGATTTTTTCTGGTAAATCGGTTCAGCTTTTCAACCGGAACATAATTGGGACGGATTTTATTTTTAGCTAAAACAGCTTTCAATTCTGCATAAATAGGACCTTGCAGTGCATTTTGCACAAAGATCTTGTCAATCGTTTTTCCTGCTTCAATAGCTTCAATCACCGGACGGAGTCCGAAAATAAAATCGTCTTTTTTATCGTTGTTAGTATTCATTAATCTTCAGTTAAAAAGTTGTTCGAGTAGTGCCCATATATTGTGTTTTCTTCCAGAAGGGTTGCTCTTCCTTCAAAAAACGGATTGTGATCCAGATCAGTCCAAACCAGTCTGAAAACATTTTGGGAAGTTTCTTCGATTTTTAAATAATTGATCATGGCTTGCTTATCCTCAATCCATGACGTGATGTATTCTCCTGCAAATCCTGCATCATCACTAATTCTATTGGCACTTTCCGATAAAATGGCCTGGTCAATATTATTTAAATATTCACCAATCAGATTTCCGGTATTAGTAAGTCTAAAATGAAAACTACCGTGAACAGACATATACTTTTAATATTTTTCTCCTAAAATTGCTCTTTTTTGTGCCATCGCATAGCCATAATGAAGACTTTCATGCATATTGTTGAAAATAATGGCATCTTGGATACTCTTCAGATCCATTCCGAAACTTGTAGTATACGGTGTGTAATCCGAAAAGAAATCACTGTCATAATCTTTCATTAAAATTTTTGAAGTCTCCGTCAGCAAAAATTCAAGATCCTCCACCTCAGATTTCTGGACATTCAGGTTCGGTAAGGTCCCTTTTTTATACGTTTCGATCCAATATTTATCAATCCGGAAAGGATTTCCGCTCAAATAATAGTGCAAAAGCTGCTGAGTGGCAACTGTGTGAGCAATGTTCCAGTAAATATTGTTATTGAAACCGTCAGGAATCAGCAAAAGATCTTCGTGGGAAGTATTCTGCAGGATACCCAGAAGGTTTTTTCTTACCTGTCTGTGAGCTTGAAAATGATAATTCATTTTGCAAAAATTTTAATCACCAAAAATAGTTTAATAAACTGGAAATGACAATTTTTGAGCCTGTGTTTACCATAAATTTATATATTTTTATGAAAAAAAATGAATAACGCAATGCGGTTTTAAGAGTTCAATACTTCTGAATCTCGCATTAATGCGGGGAATATTTAACAAACTTTAACTTAAATATGGCATTAATTGTGTTGATTAATGCAAGTATTTATTAGAAATTTACCAATTATTTTAAATTAAGCTATGTCAGATACATATCAAGCAGAAGACATTCGTCAGTTAACGGAAAAGATCAAGGAACAAAACTATTTGTTTTCTCTTCTGAGACAGGAAATCAACAAGGTTATTATTGGGCAGGAATATATGGTGGACCGCCTTTTGGTAGGTCTTTTGGGGAATGGCCACGTTCTTCTGGAAGGAGTTCCGGGGCTGGCTAAAACATTAGCCATCAAAACATTGGCGGAAGCTGTGCATGGTGAGTTCTCAAGAATCCAGTTTACCCCGGATCTGCTTCCCGCAGATGTGGTGGGAACTATGATTTATAACATCAAAGACAATGATTTTTCAATAAAAAGAGGCCCTGTTTTTGCTAATTTTGTGTTAGCGGATGAGATCAACCGTGCCCCTGCTAAAGTGCAGTCTGCTCTTTTGGAGGTGATGCAGGAAAAGCAGGTGACGATTGGGGATGAAACCATGAAGCTACCAAAGCCTTTTCTGGTATTGGCAACACAAAACCCTATCGATCAGGAGGGAACTTATCTGCTGCCTGAAGCACAGAGTGACCGTTTTATGCTGAAATGCAGAATCGATTATCCTGAATTTGAAGACGAAAGAACTGTGATGAGGATGGTTTCTACCTCTCATCAACCAGAGATCAAACCTGTGATCTCTTTGGAAAATATTGTTGATGCCAAATCTCTTGTGAACCAGATCTATCTGGATGAGAAGATTGAAAAATATATTCTGGATATGGTGTTTGCTACACGTTTTCCTGAAAAATATGGGCTTTCTGAGCTTAAAAATTATATCAGTTTCGGGGCTTCTCCGAGGGCATCCATTAACCTTGCTATCGCATCAAGAGCTTACGCTTTCCTGAAAGGCAGAGCATTTGTAATTCCTGAAGATGTAAAAGCGTTGGCAAAAGATGTGTTAAGACACAGAATCGGTCTTACTTTCGAGGCTGAAGCCGAAGAAATATCATCTGAAGAAATCATCGACAGAATTTTAGCGAAAATCCAAGCTCCTTAATAACAATCAGATGGAGGAAATTGTAATCAGAAAAGCTGTTCAGGAAGATTGTGCTCCTATGTTGGCGCTGATCAAAGAACTGGCAGAATATGAAAAAGCTTTACATGAAGTTACTCTAAATCTGGACCAGTTTATTGAAGACGGATTTGGACAATCTCCGGTTTGGGGAGCTTTTATAGCTGAAATTGATGGAGAAATTGTAGGAATTTCCTTGTATTATGACAGATATTCCACATGGAAAGGCAGAAGATTGTATCTTGAAGATCTGGTTGTGACAGAAAGAATGAGAGGAAAGCAGATCGGTAAAAAATTATTTGATGCCACTTTGGAATATGGAAAATCCAATACATACAGTGGAATGGTTTTTCAGGTATTGAACTGGAATGAGCCCGCTATCAACTTTTACAAAAAGTATGATCCGAAGTTCGATGATGAATGGTTGAATGTTTCCATTGAGTTTAAAGCTTAAGGAATTTTATTCTATGGATTGGCAATATTTAAAAGATGAAGTTTATTTTTCCGATGGTTCATTAAGAGATATCTACGTTTTGGATACTTTAAGATCTGATTGGCAAAAATGGATTGATTTTGTTAACGAAAACTATAAAATCAAATTTGAATATTGTGATTACGATGGAAATTTGAAATTCGACGATAAAATTATTTCAAAACCTGTCTTTGATTTTTGGGATAAAAAAAATGATTTTACAGTCAATGCGACTATTAATGTTGGAAATATTATTGTGAAATGCTATTTTTTTACAGAAGAAGAATTAGAAAATGATATTGAGCCACTAGAAGTGAAAAATATAGATCAGCACGATCAAATTATAGAGTATTTGAAGTCGGTTTCTAAAATTTTGAATAAAGAAGTTATACTGACAACTGAAAATTATTCTGCAAATTATGATGTGTTAGTTACAGTAAATAATAATCATGTATTGATAAAATAAACATGCAGATAAAAGATATTGTAAAAAAAGTAAAGCAGATAGAAATCCGTACCCGCAAGAAGACGGAAGCTACTTTAATGGGGCAATATCATAGTGCTTTTAAAGGGCAGGGAATGACGTTTTCTGAAGTGCGTCCCTACCAGTTCGGAGATGAGATCAGAAGAATCGACTGGAACAAAACGGCACGTTTCCGTGAACCTTTTGTAAAAGTAATGGAGGAGGAAAGAGAGCTGACCATGATGCTGTTGGTAGATATTTCCGCTTCCATGGATTATGGAACAAAAACCCAGCTGAAAAGAGAATATGTAGCAGAAATTGCGGCAAGTTTAGGTTTTTCAGCAGCAGGAAATAATGATAAAGTAGGATTGATTTTATTTGCCGATAAAGTATATAAGGTGATTCCGCCTCAAAAAGGAAGGAAACATATTCTTTCCATTATCAGTAATATATTAACGGCGGATTATGTTCCTTCTGTTTCCAATATTGATAAGGCGATGGAGTATATGATGGGAATTTTTAAAAGAAAATCCCTGGTTTTCTTATTCTCGGATTTTGAAGACCCTTATGATTCCAAAATTTTAAGGGCGGCATCAAAAAAACATCAGGTGTTGGGAATGAGGATTTATGATGAAAAGGATAATGAAATTCCTGATGTAGGCTACGCGTTGTTGCATGATGTGGAAACAGGAGCTCAGGTTTGGGCGAACACTTCCAGTGCAAGGTGGAGGTATACCTTTGCAGAAGCTCAGAAGCAAAAAGTAAAAGCTTTGGAAGAAGACTTTGCCAACAGTGCGGCCAGTTTTATGAATGTAAATACCGGTGCGGATTATTCAAAATTGTTGTATAATTATTTTCAAAAGAAGTGATCAGTTTTTATGTCATTCAGAATCGGCGTTATCAAAATGGAGAACCTGAAAAGACTAAAAAGTTTCATTAAAAATGTAATGATAAGTTGAAAAAAATATTATTTATTATATGTTTCCTGGTCTGTGCCAATGCTTTCTCACAGATTCTTTCTTCCAATGTTGAGAAGAAAACCCTTGCATTAGGTGAAACGGATCATATTGTTATTAAAATCGATAATATCGGAGGGCAGAAAGTTTCTGCCGCTCCCAAAGATGAATTGCTTCCTTTTCATTTCGAAGAAATTAAAGACAGCATAGGAGTCAATGCCAATTCCTATGAAAGAAAAATAGAATTTGCCGTATATGAAGAAGGGAAGTTTACCATTCCCGAACTTGAATTTAAGGTAGGAGGTAAAATCTTAAAAACCATCCCTTATGAAATTGAGGTCATTAATACTGCTCAAAAAGGAGATCAGATTAATGATATTATGAAAAACAAAGAAGTTAAGCTGGAAGCCACTGATTATTGGGAGCTTTATAAATGGTACGTCCTTGCAGCCTTAGCTTTAATTGCTTTGATTATTGCAATCATCATGTTCGTTAAGTGGGGCAGAAAGAAAAAAAGTTCTCCGGTTGTAGCAACGAATCAGACATTAAAGGAACTTGAATCTCTTAAAAAGAAAAAATATATAGAAGAAGGCAATTATCGCTCATTCTATGTGGAACTGATTGATATTTCAAGGAATTTTATCACCAAACAGTATCATTTGCCGGCAGATGTCTTATTAACGGATGATCTGGTTCAGCTTATGAAAAAGAATAATACCATTTCTCAGGAAAATGAAAAAATAGTGGAAGAAGTATTTGTAAGAGGGGATCTGGTGAAATTTGCCAAAACATTCCCTGATAAGAATACTATGGAAAAAGATTTTATGGATATCAGAGAATTTGTAAAAAGATCATCAAAGGATTTAGAATTTGAAAACTTGAGAAAGGATGTTTAATTTTGAGTTTTACAGCCCATGGTTTCTGCTTCTTTTTCTGTTGTTTATCCCTGTTTTTTTCAGAGATATAAGCAAACAGAAGAAGAAAGGGATCAAAGTACCTACTGTTCAGCACATGAAGAACAGCGGGGGAATTCAGCTGGTGCTTTTTCTTCTGAAAATATCCAAATACATTATCCTTTCTGCACTTATCATTGCGATGGCAAGACCGAGAACTTTTACGGTTTCCCAGGACCGAGACGATACCAAAGGAGTGGATATCATGCTTTCCATAGACGTTTCCCTGAGTATGCTGTCCAAAGATTTAACGCCCGATCGTATCACAGCATTGAAAGATATTGCAGTGAAATTCGTAAACAAACGTCCTAATGACAGAATAGGTGTGGTGGCTTATGCTGCGGAAGCATTCACGAAAGTGCCTGTGACTTCTGATCATCAGGTCGTTGTAGATGAAATCAAAAACCTGAATTCAGTCGGTCTTGAGCCGGGAACCGCAATTGGAGAAGGACTCGCCGTTGCGGTGAACCACCTGATCAAAAGTAAGGCAAAAAGTAAAGTGATTATTTTGATGACAGACGGAGTCAGCAACATAGAAAACGCGATTCCTCCGATGGCCGCTGCTGAATTGGCGAGGAACAATAATATCAAAGTATATGCTATAGGAATCGGAACCAATGGATATGCTTTAATGCCTACTGCACAGGATATTTTCGGTGAATTGATATTTACGGAAACAGAAGTAGCTATTGATGAGAATACATTGAGAGAAGTGGCTCAGACAACAGGAGGGAAATATTTCCGTGCAACTTCCAACAGCAGCCTGGAAGAAGTATATGATGAGATCAATCAATTGGAAAAATCAGACGTAAAGGTATCGAAGCTGTATAATTATCAGGAGTATTTCAAGATCTTTTTATGGGTTGCGCTGGGAATGTTGATTATTGATGCTTTACTAAGATGGGTATTTTATAAAATTGTAAGCTGATGGAGTGGTATTTAGGAAATTACTGGTATTTGTTATTGCTGTTGCTGTTGCCGCTGCTGGCTTTCTTCTTGGTCCGTTTTCTGAAATGGAAAAAGAAAAAAAGAGAAATCTTTGCAGACAGCTCTTTTCATGATAATTTATTTGAGAAAAAATCTGGTTTTACTAAATTTTTTCCGACATTATATCTGTTAGGAACACTTTTCCTGATATTTTCAATTATTGACCTTTTGAATGGATCTGAAGAGGTAAAAAGCAACCAAAGGCTGAATAATGTGGTTTTTATGCTCGATGTATCCAATTCTATGAATGCGGAAGATATAGAACCCAGTCGTTTGACTCAGGCCAAAAACCTCATGATCAACACCATGCAAAAAATGAAGAATGATAAGGTGGGAATTGTGATTTTTGCCGGAGAAGCGATCTCCATTATGCCTTTAACAACAGATTATAATTCTGCAGAAACCTACATCAGCGGAATTGAAACGAATTCAATGCAAATACAGGGTACAGATTTTTTGAAAGGGATGCAGGCAGCTGTGGAAAAATTTAAAAATGTAAGCAAAGGCTCAAGGAAAGTGATCTTATTGAGTGACGGAGAAGATAATGAAGGCAATGATAATGCAGCTATTCGTTTGGCAAACAGTGAAGGAATAACAGTAACTTCTGTGGGAATAGGATCTGATGAAGGTGCTCCCGTTCCTGAATATGAATTCGGGCAGTTAATGGGGTATAAAATTGATATGAACGGACAGACTGTTATTTCCAAAAGACAGACGGAAGCGCTTAAAAAAATAGCAGAATCTACAGGAGGAACTTATATTGACGGAAATAATATCAATGAATCACCGGATAAGATCATTGATGCGATCAATAAGAAGCTTTCCTCAACTGAAACACTGGTGAAATCTCAGAATGCGAATCACTACTATCAATATTTTTTAGCAGTTTCATTATTCTTTTTCTTTTTGATTTATCTTTTTAACCCTAAAAGAGACTTTAATGTCTAATTTCATACATTGTCATCAAAGGATTACTTTAACCGAATTTTAACAAATAGAAACCTGTTTCTTAACATATAAAGGAATAATTTTGCATATGATGAATACTAAAATCATAATTTTATCGTTTATTGTTGCCTTTTCGTTCTCCAACCTTCTGTTTGGGCAGAAAAATTACAAGACTTTAGTCTATGAAGGGAACCAGAAATTCAACGGAAAAGATTATGATGGTGCATCTTCCAAGTACATGGAAGCTATAAAATCCAATGAAAAAGATTTTACGGCTCACTACAATTTGGGGAATGCTTTGTATAAAAATAAGAAGTATGAAGAAGCCAAAGCGGAGTTTGAAAAGGCACAAAGTCTTTCTCAGACCCTTCCGGATAAAGCGGCAGCACTTCATAATTTAGGGAATACCTATATGCAGATGAACCAGCCGGAAAAGGCGGCAGACTATTATAAGCAGTCCCTGAAGCAGGATCCTTATAACGAAGCAACCAGAAAGAATTATGAGATTGCCAAGTTGAAGGAGAAACAAAACGAACAAAAGAAAAATCAGCAGAATAATGCTGGAAAAGGCGGTGGAGGAAATGATCAGAATAAAAATGATGATCAGAAAGGAGATAAAAAAGATCAGCAGGATCAAGGAAATGGGCAGCAAAATAAAGGAGAAAGCCCGCAAGGAAATAATCCTGATCAGAATAAAAATAATGAAGGCAAAATGCCTAAAGATCTTGAAAACGCAATTTTAAATAAAGTAAGCGAGAAAGAAAAAGAAACCGCCAGAAGAATTTTAAATAAAAATTCTTATTCGATGCCTCAAAGCAACGAGAAAGATTGGTGATGAAACACAGATTGATTTACATATTGTTCCTTCTTACATCCGTAATTTCTTACGGACAGGTAAATCTCAGACTTGATACGGACAAAGATGAATACAATGGTAAAGACATTGTAAATCTTACTGTGATCCTGGAACTGGACGGGAGTGATCTCGAACAGCAGACCGCATTTCAGTTACCTGACCTTTCCAAATTCAATATTATCGGAAGCGGATCAGTCACCAATACATTCATTGATCCGGCCACTAATACAGTAATTACCCAAAAAATATCCAGAATTGCTCTGGAGCCTAAGAAAAAAGGAAAAATCAAAATCGGATCCGTACTGGTTACCATCAATAATAAGATCTATAAAACGGAACCTTTTGATATCATCGTAAAAGATATTGATAAAAGGTCTTTAGCTGCCAATACCGTATCCAATGATGTCTTCCTGAATATGGAGATAGAAGACAGGGAGGTCTATCAGGATCAGCCCACCATTGCGGTTCTTAGGGTATATTCCAGGAATATGGATAACCTGAGAAAGGTGAATAATATCCATCTTCCTCAACAAGAAAACATCAATGTCTATCCAATCAATTTTGCGAAATCTGAAATTGACCCTTCAGGTTATGGAAATATGCCATCACAGATTTTAGCGATGTTCCTGGTATTCCCGAATGAGTCCGGGTTTGTGGAAGTTCCTTCTGTATCAGCTTCGGTGAGTTCATATTCCAATAAAAATAAAATACTCTCCAATAAAGTAAAACTTAATGTAAAAAAGCTTCCAGAGGGCTCGCCGGAATATTTCAAAAATGCGGTAGGGAATTTTAATGTAAGTGTTTATAATGCTTCAAAAGAAAAAGTGGAGGTGAAAAAACCGATCAATGTAGTAGTGAAAGTGGCAGGGGAAGGAAACTTATCTGACCTTGAACTGCCAAAGATCGCTTCATCTCCTGACTATGAAGTTTTTGCACCTAAAGTTACTTCTAAGGTTACTCCAAGTATGACTGGGATTAAGGGAGAAATATTAGCTAATTATGTGGTGATCCCTAAAAAGCCGGGCCTTATTTCCATTAAAACCGAAGAGTTTGCATTCTTCAATCCGGAAAGTAAGGAATATGTAGATCTTGGCCAGGAAACATTAGCACTAAATGCGCTTTCCCATGAGCAGATTCTTGAATCCAGAACTACGGTGGAAAGAGTGAATGAATATACCAACAATCTTTTAGAGACGGTCAATACACCTGTATTGAAAACTACTTCATTTAAAGTGAAGGAAAAAAATAAATTCCATTGGAACATTCTTTTGACCAATATTGCCATTTTACTGGGATTGTTCATTGTTTATCTTTTATTTAAAAATTGGCAAAAAAAACGTGCTTTGGTTAAAGAAACTGTATCTGCAAAACCTCTGGGATCTGTAGCGGAAACTGAAAAAGAAATCAGACAAAGGCTTACCACCGATGTAAATGATTATTTCAGCTATCTGGAAAATCTGAAAGAGAATGGAGAATACCAAAAATTCTTTGATACCATTGATGAGCTTGATGCTGAAGTGCGGGGACAATATTTCCAAAGTTCGGTAGAAGATTTCCGAAAATTCCTGGAAAATTACAAAGGAAATTCAGTTGCTGAAGAGTATAGAAGTCTTTCCCAGAGAATTCAAATAGAAAAATATGCTCCTGTAAAATCTGCTGAAGGAATTGAAGAGCTTTTAAAAGCAGTTGTTAATTTGTATTCTCAGATTAGCAAATAGTCAATTATTTTTCATATTTTTGCGAAATTTTTAATTACAAAAGATGGAAGTTTTTGATCATTTTTCATTTAAGGAAATTGTGACCTGTTTTATGGTTCTTTTTGCCGTAATTGATATTATCGGCTCTGTTCCTATTATTGTAAGCTTACAGCAGAAATTCGGGAAAATAGAAGCGGAGAGAGCATCTATTACAGCCGGATTGATCATGCTGGTTTTCCTTTTTGTGGGGAATAAAATTCTGAAGTTTATTGGGGTGGATGTAAATTCCTTTGCGATTGCCGGTGCATTTGTGATTTTTGTCATAGCCCTGGAAATGATCCTGGGAATTGAGATCAATAAAACTTCAGAGGCTAAGTCGGCATCCATTGTTCCTATTGCATTTCCACTGGTTGCGGGTGCGGGAACTTTAACAACAACCCTTTCACTGAGAGCTGAATTTCATGATATTAATATTATTTGCGGTATCATTCTCAATACAATTTTCGTATATTTGGTGCTGAAATCTGCTACCTGGTTAGAGAAGAAAATGGGGGAAGCTACTTTGGCCATCCTGCAAAAAGTTTTCGGAATTATCCTTCTGGCAATTTCAATCAAATTATTCACTGCTAACTTTGCGCAATTGGTGCAAGCTTATATTAATTTTTAAGAATCATGGAGAAGACTTATAAAGTATTTTTAGTATTATTTATCGTTTTTATTGCCATTAATTTATATGCTTTAGACTGGCAATCAGAAGTTTTATCGGAAGATAACCTGAAGTTTGTATTCTCTATTGCAACAGCAATTATTGGTCTTATTTTACTTTTTGTTTTAAATACATGGAGTAAAATCGGTGCTAAGAAATAATTTTAATTGAGATATATTAAAGGAGCCTCTTTCAATTGGAAAGAGGCTCCTTTATGTTTCCAAAGTTATTCTGAATGAAATAACAAGTACTTTTTGCTCTAAGAAATCATCAGGTTCTTCAGAATTGCTTCTGATTTCAGTTCCGTTTCAATCCATTCCTTTTCCGGGTTGCTTTGAGCGGTAATTCCGCCTCCAACGAACACATGAACAGAATCCCGGTAAAGTTTTGCACAACGGAGATTGACGAAATATTGTATGGTTTCTTCAGTTTCTATCCTGATGTAACCCGCATATAATTCACGGGGATATTTTTCAAGCTTTTGAATGTTTTCTTTGCAAAACTCTTTCGGAATTCCACAGACAGCCGGAGTAGGATGAAGTTCAGTGATGATCTGATCAAGCTGTTCAGGTTGTATTTTGGCTTTAAAATCTGTTCTCAGATGTTTGATGTTGCCTGAAATGTGATCGTAAGTTTCTGAAACTTCTATAGCCCTAGTAAAGTTTTCAAGAATGTTTAAAATATAGGAAGAAACAGGCTTCTGTTCTTCGATTTCTTTTTCGGACCAGTTTTCTGAAATGGGAAGGGTTCCGGCAAGGCTCATCGTTTCAAACTCATGTGTGGTCTTGTTGAATTTTCCTAAAACCTCTGAAAAAGCTCCCATCCATGATTCTTCTTCATTGATGAATAGGTATCGGAAAGCGTTCGGATAGGACTGACATAAGTTTTTAAAGCTTTCCTTTACATTGATTGTATGAAAATCTTTGAAAATTTTTCTGCGGGAATATACAAGCTTGGGAAGACGGTTTTCTTTAATGACCTGTATCACTTTATTGAGCTGGTCCAAGTACTCAATTTGGGTTTCTGCGACGAAATTATTATCAGATATAGGTAATAAACTGTTTGTTATATTGTGCTGGTTGAAAAGCTCCGGATCTACTTTGATAATATTTCCATCAAAACCGATTTGCTTTTGGCCGTCAAATGAATAAAAGCGGATAGGTGTATGATGGGATTGCTCATCTATTGAATATAATGTTTCGTTGAAAGGAAGTTTGAAATAGATCATGAGTAGATGCTTTTTAGAAAACTGTTATCTGGAAATCATATAAGAAACTCCCAGGTTGATTTTCCTTTCTGCAAAGGTATTATTCGTATTAAAAACGTCAAAATCCAACGAGCTGTTTTTTAACGAAATATTTTTTAATTTATATTGCTGATAATCTGCTGTCAGAAGGATTTTTTTCAAAATGCGGTACTGCAATCCAAAAGAGAATCCTAAATTAACCTTATAGGTTTTAAAATCATCTACGGAATTATTTTCCGGAACTACGAACTGCATTTTATAAATATTTCTGTTTACTGAAACTCCGGCATAGGGGCGGATGTTTTTCCATTCATAGAAAAGCTTTGCATGAAGGACATATTCAAAATGCCTGTTATTGAATCTTTGAAATAATAAAGGCTCATGATCTTCGGTAAAATGGTAGCCGTTGAGAGGGGTAACTTCTGTGTTGGCATCCAAATCAAATGTTGAATTCCAATGGTAAACATTGAAATTCAGCATGACTGATAACGGAGTATCAATAATATCTTTTGCAGCCCAGACCCCGACATTTTCACCAAATTGCTGATTGTCCCCGGAAAGTTTTTGAGTCCATGTACTATTTTTAAATCCTATCCCTGCTTCTGCGCCGTAATGAAATGTTGCTTTTGGAATACTTCTTCTGGATGATATTCTGGCCCTTTTGAGTTTCGGATTCTGAGGTATAATTTTATCTGTAATGGCGAGAGTTGGGAAAATAATATCATCAAATCTGGCTTTTATCGGTTTTTCCAGGAAAATAGTATCATAAACAATCACTTTTTCATAAACATATACCGTGTCATTCTTCTTCTTTCTTTGGGCTGATGAAAAATGACTGAGGATTATTAATAAAAGAAAAGCTGCTTTTCTGAGAAACATTTCTGATTGTTTTTATCTTTCTACAAATACGGTATCTCGCTGGATAATTTTTTTTACAATAATAACTTTTTTTGACCTGTGTTTTGCTGAATCTTTCTGAATTGTTTTTGGTGATTGTTGAGGCTCTGTATTTTCTTTTGTACCGGTTATATTTTTTTGACTTTTGGTTTCTTTTTCATTGGCCTCATCAGATACAATCAATCCGGTTTCTGATTGCTGAGAAACATTATTTTCTGAGTTAAGATTTTCTTTTTCAGAAACTACATCTGGTTTATAAGTTACATTGTCATGATTATTGAAAGAATGATTGTTATGAGTTTTTAATAAGAAAACGGAAGCGATAATAATCAATAGAACAGTTCCACTGATAATTATTTTCTTTTTCAAGATCTGACCGGAGGAAGAAGGAACAATAATGCTATTCATTTTAATGTTATCCGGGATTTCCAGGCTTTTTGAAGGAGAAATTCTGAAGTCAGCAAATTTGCTTCTGAAAGTTTGTGCCCATAACAATCCTCCCAATCCGAATACCACCAGAAGCTGAGCTAATTTATTTTTTGGGGTGTTAGCATTCACACTGCTCATCAAAAAGCTCTGGATCGCTTTCTTTGCTCTTGATAAATGGGATTTGGAGGTATTGACAGAAATTCCCAGTAACCCGGAAATTTCCGCATGTGAACAGTTTTCAATAAAATACAGATTGAAAACAGATCGGTGATGAGAAGGAAGACGGTCTATGGATGATAACAGTTCTTCTTTCGTAAAATCATATATGAAGATGTGTTTTTCTTCTGAAGATGGATAGCTCATATCTGAATAAGTGTCTGGAATTTCTGATGATTCGGAACTAACAAAAATTTCTTTATGGCTTTTGCGCAAATACTGCAATGCGTTATTCACCACAATTTTTTTAAGCCAGGCATGAACTGCTTTTTCTTCTCTCAGCTGATGGCTGTTTTGAATGGCCATCATAAAGCTATCCTGAACAATATCCTCCGCAGTCTGAATGTCCTGTATATATCTGCGACAAATCCCAAGGAGTTTCGGGGAATACTCATTGTAAATCTGTTTCCAGTCGGTATGGTGGTTTTGTCTCATATACTTTTAATTTTTCAGTTATAAAAAATGGAATATATTTTCCAAATAAATAACTTTATCTATGGACCATCAGGTACATTATTCGGTCTTTTCATCTATCTTTTTCTTATAAGATGCAGAAAAATAAAAAGGTTGCAGCAATGATATAAAAAAAGACTCAATTTTTTTGAGTCTTTATATTTTTAATGATAATTAAACTATTTCAAAAGAATGTTATTTGTCATCGTCGTATGATTGATCAGTACTCCTTTTTCATCACGGATCTCAATTTCCGAAACATGCATGGTCTTTCCTTTTCTTATGAATCGGGCTGTTGCGGTAACAATTCCGTCTTTTTTGCTTTTTAGGTGATTGGAGTTGATGTTGGTTCCTACACCATAATATTTGCTGCCATCGATGAACATATTAGAGAGGCTTGAACCTAAGGTTTCGGCTAAAACACAGCTTGCACCGCCATGAAGAATTCCGAAAGGCTGGTGTACTTTAGGCTGAACAGGCATGGTAGCGGTTAACGTTTCATTTTCCAGATCAATATCAGTGAATTGTATTTCTAAGGTTTTGGCTAGCGTTACATCTCCCCAGTTATTTAAAAATGCTAATATTTCTTCTTTTGTTTCTCCTCGCATGATGATAGATAATGAATGATAATTGATTAGTAATGATTTTGCTGAATTTTATTTCTGATTCTCTTCAGTGCCCATGATATTGGGGTTCCAGTTGGCCGGAACTTTAGGCACGATATCGTTTTTAATGTAATAATCCTGGATTTCCTGCATAATTTCTGCAAAAGGTACAGAGGCAATTCTTTCATAAGGAATAGTATACCCCAGATAAACGATTTTTCTTTTAAAATCTCCTGCCGCGAGAACAATAGGAACTTTGGCGGCTAAAGCCATGTGATAAAACCCCTTTCTCCATTTCGGAACCCAGCTTCTGGTTCCTTCCGGAGTGATTACCAGACTGAAATCTTCTTTTTCAAATTGTTTGGCCACAAAATTAACGAGATCATTCTTTTGGCTTCTGTCTATACCAATACCTCCCAATCCTTTCACAATACCACCGTACCAGGCTTTGGTATGGGCGTCTTTAATAATTACTTTCAATGGTTTGTCCAGAGACCAATAGGCAAAATTCCCTAAAATATATTCCATATTATGGGTATGAGGAGCTACCACCAGAATGCATCTGTTCAGGTTGTTTACATCTCCCTGTAAAACAACTTTCCAGCCCATCATTTTCAACATCAGTTTTCCTATCAGTTTCTTCATAATCTCAGTATTAAAAACAAAAAAAGTACAACCAAATGGGTTATACTTTACAAATATATTGAAATATTATCGCTCTTAAAACAAACCGCTGATTAAATCTACGATTTTCATTACAAATTCTAGTGCTATCTGTACCATGGTTATAAATATTTGTTCTTGATTTGGGGAAGTTTATAATTACTACACGAAGGTATAATAAATTTTTAACATGAAGAATAAAATAATAAGATTTTTTTATTCAACTTGAGAGAAGAAGAGTGTGAATTTCAAACGGTTGCTATCCATTCACACCTTCTGCCACTCTCTGCAGTTTAGTTATTTAGTTTGTATGGAAATTTCGTTTTTTCCGTCTTTTACTTTGATGTCTAAATCCTTATTCAGTTTTTTGACTTCGGATGCCATAGAATCAATTACTTTGTCAGCTTTATTATTCGGAACTTTTTTCCCGTTGATGATAATACTGTCTTTATCATCGGAGTTGTATTCAATGGTAGAGCCGTTTACAGAAATCTTGTTTTTTTCTATTCTGATATTTCCGTCTTCATCTTTGTCCTGATCATCATCATTGATCCCGTCTCCGTTCAAATCACCGTCAAAATCAATTCTGTCTTTTTTTGCAGGGATCACTATTGCTTTGGAAGGAATTACTAATTCATAATCAATGCTGTAATCTCTGAATCTGTGCTCATAAGGATATTTAACATAGTTAGGAAGAATGATCTTATTGTTGATGATATCTACCGGAACATTTACATTCAATGGAAGGTTATAACCTTTGGCTTCTTTTTTAATGATCAGGTATGGCGTTTTTACATCAGCTTTTCTTGTCACCTCTACATGGATCCAATCTTTTTTGTAAACTGAAACCTTATCAGAGTAAAGATCATCTTCATATCCTGTAAAGTTCTGAGGAATAGCCACTTGTTTTACATCTACATATAATGTGTCTGAAGTGGTGTTGATAGAAACTTCTTCCGTATCTTCCTTATGACCTTTTAAGAACATTTCTTTTTTAGCCATGCTGATTCCAAAATATGTTGAGATCGCAATTAAACTAAGGATCAATGCTCCTAAAACCCAACCTGTATTTCTTAATTTTGTTTTTGGCGAAATTAATTTGATGCTTAATAAGGCGAATAATAAGGCTGGAATCAAGCTTCCTAAGATGATCATTGCCATAATAACGTATTTCATTCCGTCATTATCAAAATAGAAATCCATTTCGCCGATAGGAGGGAAGTCGTTATTTCCCATGAATCCGAATACTACAAATACTCCGATCAAGCAAGAGAAAGACATAAGTGCGAAGATTCCTCCTAAAACATATCTTACCACATTCCATATTCCGCTCCCGGCATTGTTGATGTACGGTTTACTTTCATTATACATCTCTCCGACCCTCTGAGTAGATTCATTGGCAAATTGTACCAACTTATTAGACTCATTCTTAAGATTGTCGAAGTTCATAGGCTTTCCCTTCATTTTCAGGAAATCTGCTGCAGTTTCGGCTTTTGGAAGCACAATCCAAAGTATGATGTATAATAATGCAATTAATGAAGAAGAAATGGCAGCGGTAAAAATGCCCAGAATGAAGATTCCTAACCAGATAGCTCTCATGGCAGTAATGTCCATTCCCACGTAATGTGCTAAACCGGCACAAACTCCTGCTATTTTTTGTCTTTCAGGGTCACGGAATAGTTGTTTTTTATCGGAATAGGTAGTTCCTGCGTTGTTGTATCTTGCACTGTTCTTTTCAGAATAGTAAGCTTCTTCCTGCTCTTCGATCTTTTCAGGAGTTCCGATCTGAGCAATTACTCTTTCTACGTCTCCATCGTTGATCACTTCTCTTTTACCTAAAGAATCTTTGAAGATCTCAACCATTCTGATTTCTATGTCATGCATTACCTCTTCTGCTTCTGAAGCATCCAATGAGCTTCTCAGAGCATTCAGGTAATCGCTAAGCTTTATATATGCGTGTTCTTCTATGGTGAAAGAAAAACCGGCGAGTCCTATTGAGAGTGTCTTGTTCATAGCTTTGTTTTTTAATTTTTTTGAGTGATTTGGTTTACTGAATCTGTTAATTCGTTCCAGGTATTTTGAAGTTCATCTAAAAACAGCTTACCTTTTTCTGTAATCTGGTAGTATTTTCTTGGTGGGCCTCCCGTTGATTCTTCCCATCGGTAAGAAAGGAACTCACCATTTTTCAATCTTGTTAAAAGGGGGTAGAGTGTTCCTTCTACTACGTCCAGTTTTCCTTTTTTCAGTTCATCTATAAGGTCGGAAACATACATTTCGCGATGATTGATGAGACTTAAAATACAGAATTCCAGAATTCCTTTTCGCATTTGCGCTTTGGTATTTTCAGTATTCATCTTTAATAAGTTTTTAATGAGGTTATATTTTAGAAATCTGCTCCTAGCTAGTTGAGCCTATTCTAATTTTACATTACAAAGATATGTAAATAGAATGGTATTATGCAATACAAAGTAGTGAAAAAATATAAAGAAATATTGTAACTTATTGAAATTCAGTTTAATTATTTTTAATGCTTAATTTTTTGAAATAAGAATTTTGGTGGAATCAGGTCAAATTTTTAATAATTTTACCTTTTAAGCTGGTCGTTCTTAACGTGACTAATGCTTTTTTCTCCAATTCTTTTTGATAGGAGATAAACCTGAAGTTTTTGTAGAATTTACGTACAATGAGAACCATTTCCATCATGGCAAAGTGCTCACCGATGCAAAGCCGTGGACCAGCTCCGAAAGGATAGAAGGCGAAATTCTTGGCATTTTCGTCATCGAAACGTTCCGGAATAAAGGAATTGGGATCATTCCAATATCTAGGGTTTCTGTGTAAGCCTGTAATATAAAGTATAATTAAAGTGTCTTTTGGCCAGGAATATTCTTGAAAGCTATCATTTTCCAAGGCTTGGCGATCTATTGCCCATGCCGGAGAATGGAGTCGCATCGCTTCTTTAATGACATTTGAAGTGAACGATTTTTTCATTAAACTTTCAGGGGTGAAAACTCCTTCACCCTCTTCCAAGATTTCCTTTTTTAATTTACGCTCAACTTCAGGATGCTGGCTGATTTCAAAAAAGATAAAACTTAATGCATTTGCCGTTGTTTCATGCCCTGCGATGAAAAGAATAAGCATTTCATCAATGAGTTGTTCATCAGACATCGGAAGTTGCGTGTCCTCGTACCGGGCTTGAATAAGCATATCCAGCAAATCATTTTTTTCCTCTCCCGAACTTCTTCGTTTATCCAAAACGCTTTGAATGATGGCTTTTGATTTTTTACTTTTTTTAATTGTTTTATCAATAACCCCAAAGATTTTTAAGATTTGAGAATAAAAAGGTAAACGAACTTCTTTCGCAAAAACCTCCTGAACTTCAGTAATGATTTTGCCGAGTTCTTTAACCTTATTTTCATCAATATCCGAGCTGAAAAGGGTTTTTGCAACAATATTAAAAGCCAGTGTATGAAAAAATACATTCAAATCAACTTCCGGTTCTTTGTCAAATGATTGAAAAGCAGCATCAATTTCCTCTTCCATGATGGAAACCAGACTGGCAATTTTTATTTTGCTAAATCCGGGTTGGATCAATCTTCTTTGTTTCAGCCAATCTTTTCCATTGTTTGTCAGTAAACCATTTCCGAGGTATTTTCCTAAGGTAAAAGATTGTATTTCAGATTTAAAATAGTTTTTATGATTTTGCTTTAGAATATATTCAATGAATTCTTTATCCTGAGAGAAAATAAAGTTTTTGTTCGTCAAAGTAGCTTTGATATAGTAATTGTCTCCGGCAATTTCATGGTTTCCGCTGATCACTTCCAAAGGGTTTTTTACCCCTTTCAATAAAGAATATAATTTTCTTTTTCCCTTAATTTCTGTTGGATAATTGAATGCTGAAATCATATCGAATATTTACATTAAAAGTACGATTTATCCTTCATATAAATGATTGTAAAGGACAAAAGCTTTATTTTTGTACAGAATTTGATCTTAAAATTCGACTATAATTGAAAAACACACCTATGAAACATATTCAATCTTCATTACTTTTTATTCTTTTGGGGTCATCCTCAGTTTTTGCTCAAAATCAGTTTGAATTAAAAGATGCTTCAAAAAATTATGATGTGAAAATGAAGGTGGAAACCTATGCAAAAGATGAATGCAGTGGAAAAGGAATTATCGAATTGTTCGATAAAAAGACTTCTAAAAAATTCCAAACTCTTACCTCTGACAATTTATTTTTCTATTTAAATGAAGAGCAAAAACCGACGGCAAACATTATTCAGTTATATAATGAACAAAGCCCGTTGATTTTTGAAGACTTTAATTTTGACGGAACAGAAGATGTGGCCATCAGAAATGGTAATGAAAGCGGCTACAGTGGTCCTTCCTATGATGTCTACGTATTTAATATTACCAGAAAACAATTTGTTTTGAGTGAAGAACTCACCGCTCTCGCTCATGATAACCTGGGAATGTTCAATACAGATCCTGAACGTAAAAGATTGATTACCTATTCCAAATCTGGTTGCTGTTGGCATCTGACCACAGAATACACCGTGCTTCCACAAAGAGGATTATTTAAAGTATATGAATTGGAAGAGGATGCAATGGGCGGTGAAAAAGTAAAAGTGACCAAGAAAGAATTCATTAATGACAAATGGATTACAAACATCAAAGAATACCCAATACAAGAATATTATAAAGAAAATTAAGATGAAGATACAGAAGGAGATCGATTTTATTTTAGCCGTTGATGCTTTAAAAAATGTACAGAGAAGAAATTACAATGCAGATGATTCCAGAAGAGAAAATACCGCAGAACATTCATGGCAGATCATTATTTTAGCCCAAATCCTTTATCCGTACGCTAAAAACAGAGCAGATATCGATTTGCTGAGAGTGATAAGAATGCTTTCCATTCATGATTTGGTGGAAATAGAAGCCGGAGATACATTCCTGTTTGATGAAGAGGCGATGATCGGGAAATTTGAAAGAGAAAAATTATCCGCACAAAAAATCTTCGGGATTTTAGATGAGCCTTTACGCACAGAACTCTTTGATCTTTGGATGGAATTTGAAGAAGAAAAAACTCCGGATGCTATCTTTGCATGCTCTATAGACCGGATTATGCCTTTTATTCTGAATTCACATACATCCGGAAAAAGCTGGACAGAAGCTAAAGTAACGGAAAGCCAAATCAGAAAAATGCTTGAAAATGCCATCAGCAGAGCGTCGGATGAGATGGGAGAGGCTTTTGAGTTATTACTGAACAGAAGTTTAGAGACTGAAAAGGTTTTAAAATAAAATAAGTTTCGGCGGCCGAAGGCCGCCGAAACTTCTCAGTATTTATAGTATTTGGATTGGTTTCTTGAATTCGTCGATCGCCACGAAAGTAAAATCTCCAACAATCGCTCTTTCTCTTTCATAGGAATACATCTGTTCCGTATAAATTTCAACGTTTACTTTCATACTGGTGGTTCCTACGTGAATGACCTTTCCTACCAATTCAACGATGGTCCCGGCCGGAATAGGTTTTTTGAAATCAATTTTATCGCTGCTTACGGTTACTACTCTTTTTCTTGCGAAGCGGGTAGCGGTGATGAAGGCTGCTTCATCCATCAGCTGCATAGCTGTACCTCCGAAAAGAGTGTCATAGTGATTGGTAGTGTTGGGGAAAACCGCTTTAAAGATTCTGGTTTCGGATGCTTCAATTCTTTCTTCTGTAGTCATATTTCATTATAATATTAAAGCGAAATGAAATAGATCAGAACAAACAGAATAATCACAGGAACCGAATTCCTGAAACATCCATCAGATCAATCAACTTCAATCGCGAAAGTTTATTGTAGTAAAGAAAAAGGCAGGTCTCCTGACTTGTACCCTCTTTATTTCCTTCCCATGCATGGCACAGTGGTTCAATAATAAAGATGTAGGATACTTACAGTTGCGCGACAGTTCGTGATTTTCACACGATTCCCTTTTAACCTGCAGCTAAGCAGTACCAATTTCTAGATGAATAAGTATTACACTTTTCAGTGACAAAAATAAGAATAATCCTGAGAATTCCTATATTATTCAGGATTTTTAAAAATAATCTGGCTTATAGCTCTTCCTTCTTTGATGGTCCAGAGTGTGGTATATCTGTTTTCACCAGAACCATTGATCATGTAGAGGAAAATGTGATCATTGTCGAGAGCGGTTACTTCTACTTTATCGAAATCCATCGTAGGCTGAAACATATTTTTAATAGCATCTCTCACAAATACAGAGCCTCTTCCAGGTTGTTGTACCCGTATAGATTTGATTTCGGTTAGATCTTCGGGAAGTTCTTTGCCAACTCCCCAGGGTTTTACTTTATCAATTTTAGTGATATTTCCATTGGTATCCTTTTCCTGTTTCTTAATCTTTGCATAGGAAGGATAAATATCAATAATGACTTTGGTTCTCTGGTTTCCTGGAATTTTCGGATTGGTATCATCCGTGAAGATTAAAGATTTTCCGTTTTTCGACTTAGATGGTGTGAATTTCGGCAGCTGATCAATAAAAGCAATACGCTCTTTATTCACCATGCCTTCTTTACTAAGGCTGTCATATCTGACAAAAGGCTTTTCCGTATCATCTTTTTCAGGATATTGAATCCAGATCCATTCAGTTTCTCCAGGAGCAGGTTTTACGTATACAAAGACATCACCCGTTTTCATACGGATCTTATCCACGATCTTTCTGTAATCATCCTTATGAACACGCACCATCGCATAACCTTCCTCAGCTTTTACCACTCCAAAAGGAACTTTATTCTGAGCCTTAACAGAAGCTAAAGAAAAAATACTGAAAATAGATATGTACAATGTCTTATTTACGGAAATCATCATGAAAAATTTTTAACCAGTCAAATATATAAATTAAATGCCTTTGAGATGATAATTATATATTTGCTTTTATTCAAATTTTATTGCTATTAAAAAATAATGTGGGATCTTGTATTTGTAATAAAGCTTTTCCGGAGGAACCCCTGATTGTGCAACTTCACAATAAGCTTCACTTTTATCTGGTCTTACATAAGGCATCATATAAGCCAGAAAATAATTTATACTGTTCAAATTAATCGGAAGTTGTGTTTTATTTTAGAACCGAAAAAACTTTTCAACGCAAATTTATCTTTTTCAGAAGGTTGTACAGTATATTTTCTTTCCGAAGAGAAACCATTAAATTGAAACTGAATTTTAAAATAGTTAAAGTCTGTCATCTTGGTTAATACGGCAAAAGATAAACTGTCTGTTTTTATTCTGAAGTATTCATCCTCTTTTGAATCAAAAACAATATCTGTTTTGGAGAGTTTCCCTTGTTTAAATTCTTTAATAATAATCTGATAATTTTTGCCTTTCAAACTATCTGATTTAATATTGAACTTTTGATTGCTTATTCCTTCAAAATATAAAATATGTTGCAGATCGTTGAAATCAAGGCCATCCTTCGTCTCGATTGTGGCATTTGATTGTCCGAAAATTTGATATCCTAAAAAAGATAGTATCAAAAGGAAGAATTGTTTTTTCATATTTCTGGATTTTCATTGGTGAAATTTAAATTACCACGTAACCTCTTTGTTGGATTCTCTTCAATTCATCTACATTACTCATCATTTTGAAAGTTCTATCTCCCGGTTTACAACCACCTTATTCTCAGCAATTTTTTCGATGGAATCATTAAGTTTTAACCGTTCAAATATATAAATTAAATGATTATAAGATTGTAATTCAGGTAATTAAAAACTTTTATGCCAAGATTGTCATATTTGATTGCTAAAAGATAATAATATTTTTAAATTTTTTAATTAATTTTCAAAAACATAATAAATACCCCAAAAGTATGGTAAAAAATTTATTTTATTTCTTTCTTTTTCTATCAGGAATCTCATTTTATCAAAGTAAAGGTTTTACAGATGAAATAGTAAACATCTATACAGTTCCTACCAATGTAGCTGCTTCCAATATTACATTTACTTCTGCGAATATCACTTGGGATCCTATACCTAGCAATCAGTATATCCTTGAGTTCAGACCAGTAGGAGCCTCAACCTGGATCAATATGTATGTAGGTTCTATTACCGCATTTAATCTTGTCACGTTGCAGCCCTGTACAGCTTATGAATTGCGGATACGGGATGCCGTTAATACAAATGATGTTTCCGAGTCTATTTTTTTTGTGACCAGTTTAGATTACTGTGCATCGTCATCTGTAAATTCAGGAACCTATATTTCAAATGTAAAAGCAACTCCTTCAGGTGGTGCTCAAATCAATAATAATTCAGCGGCATCCGGGTATTCAAATTTTTATAATAATTCTGGACTTCAAATGCAATTCATACTGGGAAGTACAAATAATGTTCTTTCTGTAACCAAAGCCTGGTCCGGTGCTCAAAGCGCAACTGCAGCAAGTGCGTGGATTGATTTTAACGGAAATGGTATCTTTGAATCTGCAGAGCGCATTATGGATTCCGCTGTAAGCCTCACTTCACCGGTAACTGCTAATTTTACGGTTCCTTCCGGATCTATGTCCGGCGGAAATTGTGGAGTTACTATGAGGGTAATTGTAAGTTCAGGAACCATCACATCAGCTTGCGGTACATTTCCTGTCGGAGAAGTGGAAGATTATAAAGTCGCTTTTGTGAATGGAAGTTTGTCAGCCGCAGAAGCCTCAAAAAATAAGAAATTACCTGTTTATCCTAATCCTGTTTCAGATATCTTATATATTTCCGGCATTTCTTCTGCAACCGATTTTGAGATTTATAATGCGGTTGGACAGAAAGTGGATGAAGGAAAAACTTCAGATCAAGTAAACGTTCATCATCTGATCAAAGGAACCTATTTTATACAGATAAAAGATGAAAAAATAAAATTCATTAAAAGGTAATAGAAAAGGGAGTATGACTCCCTTTTTTTATTAATCATTTCTTAGATATGCGATTATGGCACTGTTTTTTATAATATTTCTAAGCTCTGAAATCTGTTCTTTTGTAAAATCCTTTTTTGGAATGAAACTTTTTGTTTTTGAGTCGTAATAAATTAAAAATAAGCTTTTTAATTCTTTTATCTGAATGATGGTTTCCCATTTTATTATACTTTCAAAAGTAGCCGCTTTTATAATTATTCCTTCATTAGAAAAAGTGCAGATTGTTTGTTTTCCAATATTTTTATTTGTTCTGTATATATTTTTTAATTGGAAATATTTAAAAATAAGTATACCTATTAGAAATAATAGAATAGCAATTCCTATCAAGAAATTTTGGAAATTAAATTGATAAAAAATATTTGAAATAAAAATTAAAATGCAAAAAACAAATGAGAATATTAAACTTAATTTAATGAAAATATCTTCAAAAAGTATATCTATATTAAGTTTTAAATATTCCCTAAAAGTTATCTGTGTTTTTACAGTCATCTTATATAAGTAATTAATTAAATCCTTTCCAGTTCATCCGCATTAATCGTAGTTTTGAAAGTTCCATAGTTCACAATTACTTTGTTCTTAGAAATTTTCTCTATAGTTCCCACACTTGTACTTCCGGTAATACGAACACGCTGTCCTACTTTCATCCAAAGCGCACGGTCGGTTTTACGTTTTTCTTCCAGTTTTTCGTTGGTTTCCGCTATCTTCTCAATTACTTCTTCCTTTTTCAGTTGTTGAGTGATCTTTCTTTTAACCACCTGAAGACGTTTGCTTTCATCTTTATCAGCTCCAATTTTCCTGAATTTTTCCTGCTCCAATAGTTTCACGAAATCTTTCACTACATCCTTTCTCGATTTTCCTTTCGTATAGCTGTCAATAAAAGCTTCAATCTTGTTTCCGAACTGAAGTTTTCGATGTTCCTCTTCATATAATTTTTGGAAATTATACAGCTTTTGCTGAAGCTGGTCATTCAGTTTTTGAAGGTTATCCCGTTTGTCTTCTACAGATTCTTTTCTTTCTGCAAGATCAGATTTCAGCTTTTCTACCTCGAATTTCTCCTGCTGAAGCTTAACAATCGTCTTGTCTAGGTTCACAATATCATGTTCCACCTTTTTCTTGGCAGAATGAATAATAAATCTCGGAATTTTATTCTTTTCAGCAACTTCGAACGTGAATGAACTTCCGGCTTGACCTACCTCCAGCTTATACATCGGTTCCAGCGTCTCTTCATTGAACAGCATTGCTGCGTTCTGAGCATTTGGAAGCTGTTCTACTACAAGTTTGATATTTGTGTAATGCGTTGTAATGATCGCAAAACTCTTTTTATCATAGAAAAATTCAAGGAAACTTTCTGCTAAGGCTCCACCCAATTCAGGATCAGAACCCGTACCAAATTCATCAATCAGTAAAAGCGTATTGGCATCGGCCTCACGGATGATTCCGGACATTTTCTTTAACCTTGATGAATACGTGGAAAGATGATTTTCAATAGACTGGTTGTCACCAATATCCGTCATGATCTTCTCAAAGAAAAACATTTCGGATTTCGGGTGTACCGGAACCAAAATTCCACTCTGGATCATTAGCTGAAGCAATCCAACCGTTTTTAAGGTAATCGATTTTCCTCCTGCATTTGGCCCGGAAATACAGATAATTCGGTTATGTTCCGTAAACGTAAGCGTTTGCGGGAATATCGTTTTGTTTTCCGCTTTATTCCTTAAAAATAATAAGGGGTGGAAAGCGTCTCTTAATCGTAAGGTTTTATGGCGGTTGATTTTCGGTAAAACACCGTTGATCAGTTCTGCAAATTTTGCTTTAGCTCTCGTAAGATCAAGATCGAAAATATATTGCTGATATCTCCAAAGCTGAGGCTGGAATTCTGCCAATTCAGCGGTAAGCTGTCTTAAAATCTTATCAATTTCCTTTTTCTCTTCCTCTTCATTTTCGCGAAGCTTGAAATAGTGTTTCACTACAGAATCCGGCTGGATATATGTGATGGAACCTGTTTTGGAAAGTCCTAACACTCTCCCGGGAACTCTTTTTTTGAATCCTGATTTTACAGCTAAAACCCTTTGATCATCAATAATAGTTTCGCGGATATCATCCAGAAATTCGCTTTGTCCGTAATTGAATAAGGCTCTGTTGAAATTTTCCTGAATTGCTTTTTTGGCCACCTGGATTTCCGCTCTTATTCCTTTTAAAATGGGTGAAGCTTCACTTTTTACTTCCCCGAATCGGTTAAAAACCTTATCTACTTTATCAATAATTTCCTTTCTGAACTCCAATACGGCAGCATCTTCCATTAACGTAGGGAAGGTATCCGGCATTGTTGGGAAAAACTTTTGCAGTTTCCCGATCTGTTCCGTAATAGTTTTTATTTTAATGAAGGCATTGTTTTCCAGTCGGAAATTTTCAATCAGCATTAATTTCAGTTCACTTTCAATATCTTCATACTCATCAAACGGAATTGCATTTGAACTTTCAAAACTCGATAAATATTCCGACGTTTTTTTCAAAGAAAGTTCCGCCTCGTCAATTCCCATCGGACGAAGTTGAAGAATTTTTTCTCTTGTTTTCGGAGAATACGCAAAGGGAGAAATTTCCGCCAGTAATTGCGGAAACTCTAACTCGTTTAAATCTTCTTTATTTATATACACACTGCAAATTTAGTGAGAAAATGTTAATTGGATGCTGTGCCCATTTGAAAATGAGTTAATTTGAGAATTAGGGATGACTTTTAGTAAAAGCTTTTGTGCCTTTTGTGGTTAAGTTTTTATTACATTTGAAATATGAAACTAGAAACCGAACGATTGCTTTTAAAAGAAATCAATGAAAATCATGTTGAAGATATCTTGCGGATCCGAAGTAATGAGATCATCAACCAATATGTGCACAGAAATCCACCTAAAAATAACTATGATGCGTTGGAATTTATTTTAACGATCAGGAAAAGAACGGAGAATAACCAGACTTTCTATTGGGGAATTTCTTTAAAAGATCAGCCCAATCTTATCGGGACCATCTGTCTCTGGAATTTTTCTGAGGATCGGAAGATTGCAGAAGTTGGTTACGAATTATTGCCGGAATATCATAGACAGGGAATTATGTCTGAAGCATTGTCTGCGGTTTTAGATTTTAGCTTTAATGAATTACAGTTACTAGAAATTGTAGCGATGACCCATAAGCTTAATGAAAACTCAAAACTGCTTCTTTTGAAACATCATTTTGTGCTGGAAGAAAGCAGGGAAGATGAAGGGTTTCCTGATAATCTTGTTTTTAGTTTAAAAAATCAATAGGTTGTGATCCAACGAAGAAAGAATCAATAAATAAGATTCTTCATTGCATAGAAGTAAGTATTTACAATTATTAAATTAGCTCATTTTCAATTATAATATGACCTGGACAGAAGTTTTAGCCCCAATCAAGAAAACAGAATATTTTAAAAATCTTTGGGAAAAAGTAAAGCAGGAATATGCTACTACCAAAGTGTTTCCGCCTAAAAATCAGATCTTCAGAGCACTGGAAATCACACCTTTTGAAGATGTTGAAGTAGTTATTATCGGGCAAGATCCCTATCATAATGATTATCAGGCGAATGGTTTGTGCTTTTCTGTTTCCGAGCAGGTGGCAGCACCGCCTTCGCTTAAAAACATTTTTATTGAACTGAAAGATGATCTTGGAGTGGTGAGGACGTCCAAAGAACTTGATGACTGGGGAAGGCAGGGCGTACTTTTGTTGAACGCTACTTTAACAGTTCGTGCCCATTCTCCGAATTCCCATAAAGATTTGGGCTGGGAAAAATTTACAGATTTTATTATTAAAGAGATTTCGGATAAAAAAGAAAATGTAGTATTTGTATTGTGGGGAGCTTTTGCACAAAAAAAAGCCGAACTCATCGATCCGGCTAAACATTTTATTTTAAAATCGGCGCATCCGTCACCTTTTTCTGTTCACAGGGGATTTTTTGGAAGCAAGCCTTTTTCAAAAATTAACGAATATCTTGTTTCAAAAGGGAAGAAGCCTATCGTATGGTAGGTTTCGGTCCGGTTTCTTTTATTCTGATCCCGATTTTATATTTTCCATTTAATGCTTTTGCTCCGCCTTCCGCGTTAGGATAGGGGGTAATCTCGGCTAAGGAAATCGTATAATCATTAAATTCGGCAGAGGAAAATAGATTTTTCCCCGCATCATCCATAGTTGCCAAACGCAGTGTTACAGGTCTTGTTGCCGTTCCCATTACTTCTACTTCCGCAACCGCAGCTCCAGCCCAGATACAGTGTACTCCTTTTGGACAACGGCTGTCTTCGGAAACTTTTTTGAAGGTAACATTCATGTCATATTCCTTCAGAAATTTATTTTCTCCTTCATTGAAATAGATAACGCTTCCTTCTTTACTCATAGTCTTTGTTTCTACTACGGGGGTTTTTGTAGATGTTTTCGTTTCCTTTTGAGCATTACAGCTCGCTAAGGCTAACATTCCTAAACTCAATATGATGGCTTTATGTATCATAATTTTTTAAATAATATTAAGCATATCTAATACTACTACCAAAAACATTGCCACACCTACCACGAAACTGAATCCGGTTCCGTAAATAAATCCTATCAAAGCTCCCTTGGTAGATTTCCATGCTTTATTCATGTCCTTGCTGTCATGAAGCAATTCCCCTACAAATACGCCGGCAAACATCCCGATCAAAAAACCAACAGGCGGAAAAAACATTCCGATAATAGTCCCGATAACGGAACCGATGCTTCCCCAACGCGTCCCGCCATATTTTCTGTTGGTTTTAGCTGGAATTACATAATTAAGAACAGCAGATATCACAGTAAGAATTCCAAAAACCCAGATATAGATCATGGAGAGATCCGAATCTGTCCCGAATTTATAAATCAGTAAACCGCAAAGACTCAGAACCAGCCCCGGTAAGATAGGAAGAAAAGTTCCGATGATCCCAAGCAGCAATAAAATAAGACAGACAATATTGATTAATGCTATATCCATAAAGTGATTTTATACTGCAAGATAAAAAAAAGAGGCTTATAAAAAGCCTTCTTTCATATTTGATATCTTAAAAATTAAAGATTAAGAATAATGTATTGAAGAATCAGTCCTGAATTTCCGATGTTACCGGAAGCATGATTATGGAACGCAGTATAGAAGATATTTCCGCTATTGGAACTACCGTTACATGCACCCATACTGTCTCCATGTGCCTGATGAGCAGCCCAGGAACTTTGAGGAATAGTAATGGTGACAGGATTGCTTCCCGAAGGGTTGTGGCAGATCGTAATCCATCCATTGGTAGAGCTGTTTCCTATAGCAACTTGGGTTGCATTAGGGTCGTGGTACTTGTTAGTTTTGATCATCAAAGCCTCATTGTTATTTTTTACCATGACATCCCAGAAGGTGGTATCATACATATTGATTTTTTGCCATGAACCCAGATCAAAATGAATATTCAATGTATTAAATCCTAAAGCATTCGCAAGATTCACATCCGTAATTGAAGTATTATTGATGGTTCCAGATACTCCAGTGTTTATTGAACATAATTTAGTGTCCGGAATAAATCCTCCTGCCATATTGCAAGCCGTAGAATTGGAACCTCCGCCGGTAAGATAAGCTACAGCCCAGTCAGAGGCATATAAACTTCCTCCGTTGCTTACAAAGGTGGAAAGATTATTGTAAACCGCCGGATCATCTGCTGTAATACCCGGTTTGGAACCACAATTCAGGAAAATAACATCATATTGAGCTATGGTACTCATCACTTTCAGATCATTATAAGTAATCTGTGTTAAAGTATATCCCAATCCGGTAACTATACTCTCGATATCATCATAAGTACCTTTTACATAAGCCATATTGGCAACCTGATTTAGCTTTGTAACCGTGTTGTCCAATACTGTCGTTTCATTTTTTTTAATGTTGACATTCACTTCCGTTCTAAAGTTGGAACCATTTCCAGTCTGAATACTGACTATATGGGCTCCTTCGGGAGCTTCCAATGTAAACTCTCCATTGGCACCGGAATAGGCGTAATACATTTTGGAATTTTCATCAAATGTGAAAACCAATGCACCTCCGATCTCTTTTGCACCATTTTTGGAGAGTACTTTTCCGGATACTTTGCCCATTGGGGTAGCTGGGGTGGTAGTTTCATTGACCTCAGTAGTGTCGTTGCTGTTACAGCCAATGAATAGAAATATCATTGCCGCAATAAGAAAAAAGTTGAGTTGTTTCATATTATTGAATTTTTTATGGTTTGTTTTTATTTTGTGCATAACAAATATAATAATTATTTAAAAATGATGTAAGTAAAAATTGTTTTAATTATTAAATGTATATGTTATTTTGTATTAATGTGTGGATAATACAATGTATTGCTTGTGTTTGTTATTGAAATTTATCAATTTTTCTAGTCAAATATTTAATTTTATTAAGGTTAATCATAGATAATTAAAAAAATACAATAGGGGTAAATAATAATTGGATTGATAGTGATGGAACAATGTATCCTTATACGGATGTGACTTGCTAACTTTATTTAAGAAATATATTCTTTATTTCCTAAATTTGCTATAATGAATGATAAGTTAGAAGAAACAAAAGATTTTTTGCAAGAGTGGAGTGAACCGCTTTACAAATATATAAGCCAGATTTCTCCAACTGGCTTTGAATGGGTATTTCATCTTATCGTTAAAATGATTTTACTCTGTGGGATTTTTCTAATAATTGATTTTGTTTTTAAACTCATTATCAATAGTGTCTTCCGTATTTTCCGAAATCAGGAAAAATATCCGGTTATTAAATCTATTTATCAGTCTAAAATCACAAACTCAATTGCTCATTTAGTTGCACTACTGATAATAGGAAGTATACATGAGTCTATATTTTCAGGAGCTTTGAAGAATACGACAAAATTCATTATCAGATCTGTAAATTTAGGAATGGTTCTCATTTTCGCTGGAATGCTCTATCGTGGTCTCACTGCTTTTAGAAATTATTTCACCATAAAGCAGGATTTCTACAAAATCATGGCTCTTAATGCCATTTCGGAGACCGTAAGAATTCTGGGTATTTTTCTTTTCTCAATTGTTGGGATATGTGTGATTTTTGGAATCAAAGGGACTACAATTGTAGGAAGCTTAGGAGCAATTACTGCAGTGCTGGTGTTGGTTTTCCGGGATACGATCTTAGGATTTGTAACGGGAATTCATGTTTCTACCTCCAAAAGCATGAAAGTGGGAGACTGGATCAGCATACCCAAATACAGCATTGAAGGAAACATATTAGATATAAGCCTTCTGACCACCAAAATCCTAAATTTCGACAAAACGGTTTCAACGATTCCTACCTATGATTTATTGACTACAGAGATCAAAAACCTTCAGGTAATGTCTGAATCCAATACAAGAAGGATTAAAAAATCCATTTATTTTAATATCAATTCTTTTAAATTTTTAAGTGATGAAGATATTGAAAGGCTGAAAGGAATTAATCTTATTTCAGATTATCTTGAAGCCAAAACCACAGAAATAAAAAAGGAAAAAGAAAGCATTGCCAACAAAGATAAAGTGATCAACGGAAGCCAGCTTACCAACATCGGGGTATTCCGGTATTACGCCCAAAGATATATTGAGAATGATCCTGATGTAGATAAAGAAGGTGCCATGATGGTGCGTCAACTGGAAATTACGCCGCAAGGTTTGCCATTGGAAGTCTATTGTTTTGCGAATGACTCAAAGTGGGAGCATTTTGAACAGATCCAGGCAGATATTTTCGATCATCTATTGGTAGCATCCAAAGAATTTGATCTGCAGGTAATGCAGGTAAGTGTAAAAGTATAATTAATAAGAATTAGAAGTTAGAGATTAGAAACTAGAAATTGGTTTATTCTACATTGAACTCAGAAGAATTAAACCTTTGGATTCTAACATCTAACTTCCCATTTCTAACTTCTATATAAAGAAATGACAAAACTAAGTGTAAACATTAATAAAATTGCAACCTTAAGAAATGCGAGAGGAGGCGATATGCCAAGTGTAACGGAAGCTGCAATTAAAATTCAGGAATTTGGAGGTCAGGGAATCACCATTCACCCGAGACCGGATGAAAGGCATATCACCAGAAAAGATGTCTATGACCTGAAACCGATAGTAACCACGGAATTCAATATTGAAGGAAATCCGCACCGTCCGTTTATCGATATGGTGTTAGAAGTAAAACCGGAGCAGGTGACTTTAGTCCCTGATGCAGATGATGCCATTACTTCCAATGCAGGTTGGGATACCATCAAACATCTGGATTTTCTTACAGAAGTTATTGCTGAATTTAAAAATGCGGGAATCCGTACATCCATCTTTCTTGATCCGAAGCCAGAGTTGGTAGAATACGCAGCAAAAACGGGTACGGATAGAATTGAATTATACACAGAAGCCTATGCCAAAAATTATCCCATTAATAAAGAGCAGGCTATAAAATCTTATTATGAAACGGCTGTTGTGGCTGCGGATTTTGGATTAGGGCTTAATGCGGGGCATGATTTAAGTCTTGACAACTTGAAATATTTTGCGGATAATATTCCGAATTTGCTTGAGGTTTCCATTGGGCATGCTTTAATTTCAGAAGCATTATATATGGGGTTGGAAAATACCGTGCAGGCTTATTTGAAAAGATTAGCGGTTTGGTAGGGCATGAGTGAATTTTGTACACCTTTACCGGAAAATAAAAAACAGTATATCGGGGATATCGGAAAGATTCTTGTTGAAGATTACGGTAAAAAAGAATATTACAAACCTCAAGAAATCAAAGAAGCCAACAAAAAAAGCAGATGGTATAGCGGAACGGATTACTCTTGCTGGTCAATGTCCGTTTTCTCTTCCCATGATGATTTTGATGCCTATCATAAAAGTACAGGTGAGGTTTGTGATTATGTTGAAATGAAACAGGCAATGCTGAGTGGTATTTCAGTGGATAGCCTGGATTTTGCATCTCTTGATGCTTCCGGTGCGGATATAGATATAGACTCATCATGGCTTGATTTAGGTGCATTTTTTGAGGCAATAGGTGATTTTTTCTCATCATTTTCAAATTAAAATATGGATAATACAATACTACATTCAAAAATATTCGGCGAAAATCTTTCGTCAACTCCACTTTTGGTATTTCATGGTCTATTTGGAATGCTGGATAACTGGGGAAGCTTCGGTAAAGATATGGGTGAACTGCTTCCGGTTCATTTGATTGATTTAAGAAATCACGGAAGAAGCTTTCATTCCGATAGCATGACGCATGATGATCTGGCCAATGATATTGCTCAGTATATGGAGCATTATGGAATTCAGAAAGCACATGTTTTAGGACACTCTTTGGGCGGAAAAGCAGTGATGCAGTTTGCGATAAAATATCCGGAAAAAGTTGAAAAACTGATCGTGGTGGATATTTCACCAAAGGCATATCCTCCACACCATCAGGGGGTGATCAAGGCACTGGAAAGCGTGGATTTCAATACCGTGAACTCAAGAAGTGAGGTGGAAGCGGTTTTGAATCAATACATTCCTGAGAAATCAACTATTCAGTTTTTAGCTAAAAATCTGTATTGGGACGACAATAAGAAGCTGAATTGGAGATTCAATCTTAAAACGTTATCCGAAAAATACAATGAATTTGTTTCCAATGCGATTAAGTTTGGGGTTTTTGAAGGACCAACGCTTTTCATCTCCGGAGAAAAATCCAATTATATCCTGCCTCAAGATGAATTTGCCATCAAGCAACAATTTCCGAAAGCTAAAATTGTGGTTGTAAAAAATGCAGCGCACTGGGTACAAGCTGATAATCCCGTAGAATTTAGTCAGATTGTCAAGCAATTCTTAGGCTTGGATTAATTTGTTTTTTCCATAATTACAAATAAGTTAAAATTTTCTTAAAACAGTGAATTATTAACTGAGTGTATTAAATAATTTGTACTTTAGAGTAACCAAATTGTTAAAAATATTAGTATTATGGAAAAGAAAAAATTAAAAAAGCCATTATTTGCTACATTTTTAGAAAAACAAATTAAAGACCCTCAAACCATCAAAGGAGGAGTAAATACTATTACATGGCCACACATTGATATTCCAACTACAAGCTAAAATACCATGAACAAGAAAAATTTAAAAAAACCTTTCTTTGCTTCGTTTTTAGAAAAACAAGTTAAAGAACCTGAAAAGGTAAAGGGAGGGGGTTCTGTTACCTCGGCCCTTCAAGATAGCATTACTTCGGCTCTTCAGGACAATGTAACACGTCCGGGCGGAGATCATGTGACTCTGAAATATCCATCCGATAGTGATGAAGCTGTAGACTAACAAAAACTTAAATCAACCACCAAAATCAAATTGTCAATTATGAAAAACAAGAATTCAAAGAAAAAGCCTTTTTTCGCATCATTTTTAGAAAAACAACTTAAAGATCCTGAAAAAATAAAAGGAGGAACTGATGTTACCATCCCGGAAAGAGATGCTGTTACAAAACCGATTTATGATGTAGCGCATACCATGAAATATCCTTCTGACGGGGATGAAGAAGTACAATCTGTATAAGATGAGTTGTTTATATTAGAAACATATTAACAAAATCATATTTAAAAGGAAACTTAAGCACTAAGTTTCCTTTTTTAATAAAACCTCTCTCCATGATTCTCTGCATTACTCATTCTCAGGACTTTTATACCATAGATCTTTTCTTTCACTATCTTTCTTCCCAGAATATTCCTTATTTCAGGCTGAATTCCGACCGTATGAACCACTTTCAAAAAATCAGTATCAATGAACATTTTTTTGAGCTGACAGATGAAGACGGAAATACCATCAATTCCCGGGATATAAAAGCAGTTTGGCATAGGAAATCCTGGAAGATAAAAGTTCCGGAAGATCTGGATGAAAATTATGAGAAAATTTTCCTGAATGAATATGGCAGCTTAAGATATAATCTTTTTACCTTATTGGAAGATATTCCCTGGATTAATCCTTATGAATATGAAAAAAAGGTGGATGCCAATAAGTTATACCAATTAAAAACAGCCAAAAAAAATCATCTGCTTATCCCGCAAACTCTTTTTTCCAATGATGAAGAGAAAATAACAGCCTTTTTTCATGAACACTGTAATGGAAAAGCAATTGCTAAACTTCATGGCGCACTTGCTAAGTCTATGGACGCCGAAAATTTCTTATCAACGACTATTATAGAAGAAGACAGCCTGGAATTTATTTCGGATATTGCCTATTGTCCAATGATTTTCCAGCCTTATATTGACAAAGAATATGAATTAAGAATTGTTTATGTTGACGGGGAATTTTTCACGGGAAAGATCAATAGCAGTGGAATGGCAGACTGGCGTATCAACCAGGAACATTTATTTTGGACATCTTATGAGCTTCCGGTGGAGATCAGGAATAATTTAACTTCCATGATGAAAGAAATGGGCCTCTTTTTCGGAGCTATAGACATGATCAAAGGAAAAGACGGTAACTATTATTTCCTGGAAGTGAACCCACAGGGAGAGTGGGGAATGCTGCAAAAAGATTTAGGATTCCCGATCGCAGAAAAAATAGCAGATAACCTTATCAAAAGAATATAGACCAATGAACAAAACAATATTAATTATTACCCATACACAGGATAACTTTTCCATTGAAAAAGTAACAGAATATATTAAGAAAAATGGTTTCGAAGTGATACGTTTTGACGTAGACCTGTATCCGCTTCAGAATAAATTATCCACCGTTTTCCAAAATGGCGAATGGAAAACTATACTTGAAACACCTGAAAACAAATATCGTCTAGATGATATCACTGCAGTGTGGTACAGAAGAGCCTATAATATCGGAAACGGTTTAAAAGAAGAATTGGAACCTAAATTTTTTGGCGCCGCAATGGGCGAGGTCAGAAATACCCTTTTCGGCTTTTTGGAATCCATTGATGCATACTCTTTAGGAAAACCAAGTGTTTACAGAAGATTGGACAGTAAGGAAGAGCAATTGAAAATTGCCAGTAAAATAGGATTTACAATTCCGGAAACATGCATCACCAATAATCCGGATGAAGCCAAAAAGTTCATCCTTGCCCATAAAAATGTGATCGGTAAAATGCAAACAGGTTTTGCCATTTATGAAGATGGAATAGAAAATGTGGTATTTACCAATGTGATCAAAGAAGAAAATCTGGAAGAGCTGGATTCTCTGGTATACTGCCCAATGCAGTTTCAAAAAAAGATCGAAAAGAAAAAAGAATTGAGAATTACCGTGGTAGGAGAAGACATCTATGCATTTGAAGTGGATTCTCAACAGTTTGATGATGCCAAGGTAGACTGGAGGAAAGACGGCATCAACCTAATTGATAAATGGGTGAGAACAGAACTTCCTGCTGAGGTTGAATCCAAGATTCTTGAGCTTCTGGATACCTACCATGTAGATTATGGAGCAATAGATATGATTGTTTCTCCCGAAAATGAATACTATTTCATAGAGATCAATGCGGCAGGAGAGTTCTTCTGGCTTGATAACCTTACAGAAGATAACCTGATTTCCAAAAGCATTGCGGATGTTTTATGTGATAAAGCTCCAAGAAGAAATAACAGAGTTATGGTTTAAAACTTTTATGACTTTTGTGGGGATTCTGCATTAAAAATCGCAACTTTGCAGAAGCAACCATTCACTGTTTTTGAAGGATTGCTGAATAAAAAATAATGTCATAATTTAGTCAACAATCAGGTTTAAAAAATAATTGATGGTTTTTGTAACGGGTGCAACCGGACTTTTGGGTAGAGTAGTAGCTTTGGAGCTCCTTAAACAGGGAAAAAGCGTTCGTGCTTCCAAAAGGCCAGCAAGTGATTTGGAAGAGGTGAAAAACTCGTATAGATTTTATACGGGAACCCCCGAAGTATATTTCAATGCCATAGAATGGGTAGATGTGGATTTTGATGACATTCTATCTTTACAGGAAGCACTTCAGGGAGTGGAAGAGATCTATCACTGTGCGGCCAAAGTAGGATTTGACCCGAAAGATGATAAGGAAATGTATCATACCAATACGGAAGGGACGAAGAATCTGCTGTATGCGGTAGAAAACTCGTCCGTGAAAAAGTTGTTGCACATCAGTACTGTTGCCGTTTTAGACCTCTATAACGAAAAAGGAGAGCTGGATGAAGGCTCAGATTTTAATCCTAAAGAAGAACACTCTGCCTATGCCATCTCCAAACATTTGGCTGAGATGGAAGTATGGAGAGCGTCGGCTGAAGGCTTGAATGTAGCTATCGTGAATCCGGGAATGATTTTGGCAAGCGGAAGATGGGGACAAAGCAGCGGTGAAATTTTTCAGATTTTTGAAAAAAACGGCTTTACGTTTTCAGGAGGCTCTGCCTATGTAGACGTAAGAGACGTTGCGAAGATCTCAATAGAGCTAATGGAAAAGAATATTTTCGGAGAACGCTTCATTGCGGTTTCAGAAAATAAAAGATATTTGGAATTAGGAAGGCAGATCAGAAAGAAATTGGGATTGAAAGCCCCGAAAGTTCTGTCCAGAACACAGCTGAATATCGGCCGTTTAGCCAATACCTTATTCGGATGGTTGATCCCCAAACTTCAGATGATCACCAAATCCAATATAGAATCCGTATCATCATTCAACACCATCTCCAATCAAAAAGTTAAAGAAAGGCTGGATTATCAGTTCATTCCTGTAGAGGAAAGCGTTGAATTCCACCTTACCAATTATATTAACGATAAAAAGCTGAATAAATAAATGAATCTTGTAGAGGCAATCATTAGCAGAAATGTAGAGAAACATCCTACAAAATCGGCCATTGGTTTTAAGAAGAAAGAAAGCTGGAAAGAATTAAGCTGGAAGAAATTCGGTGAAATTGTAGGTAAGACCGCCAATGCATTGAAAGAAGCAGGAATTCAGGAAAATGATAAAGTAGCCATTTATTCAGATAACTCTGCAGAATGGATGATTTTTGATTTAGCATCAATGGCGCTTGGGGCCATTACGGTTCCCATTTACTCTACCAATAATGCAGAACAGGCGGAATATATCATTAATGATTCCCAGGCTAAAACAATCTTAGTCGGAGATCAGGCTCAATATGATGCTTGTCTTGACATTTTGAAAAAAGGAAGCAGCCTGCAGTCTATTATCGTTTCCAAAAAAGCGGTCTGGATCAAAAAAGAGTTCAGCAGCCATTATCTGGAAGACTTTATTGCCAAATCTTCTTCAGAATTTGAAATATGTGAAAGAAATGAAGAGGATGTAGCAACTTTAATTTATACATCCGGAACTACCGGAACTCCAAAAGGAGTGATGCTTACTCATGGAAATTTCCTAAAAGCCTTTGATGCTCATTTTGAGTTTTTTAAATTTAAAAACTTTGAAGAAGAGCTCTCATTGGCATTTTTACCTTTAAGTCATGTTTTTGAAAGAAGCTGGAGTTTACTTTGTCTAGGCGGTGGGGCAAGAGTGTATTTTTTAGAGGACCCAAAGAATATAGCCAAAACATTGGAGGAAGTAAAGCCTACCATGATGTGTGCGGTTCCGAGGTTTTTCCAGAAAGTATATGCAGGAGTCCTGGAAAAGGCAGAAGAAGGCTCATCAGTAAAGAAAAAAATCTTTAACTGGGCTACAGAGGTCGGAAAGCAAACCGCAGAATTAAGAAGAAATGAGCTTTCGATCCCCTTTGGATTACAATGCAAAGAATTTCTTGCAGACCTGTTGGTTTTCAGTAAAATTAAAGAAAAAATGGGTGGAAGACTTTGGTTTTTACCTTGTGGAGGTGCCTCATTATCTCCCGAAGTTACCCGATTCTTCGAATCTGTCGGAATTCATATAACGGTTGGATATGGCTTAACGGAAACAACCGCAACGCTAACTCTTTTCCCATTAACGCATTTTGAACATGGAACCAGCGGCAAACCATTACCCGGCGTTGAAATCCGTATCGGAGAAAATGATGAGATACAAGCCAGAGGAAACGGCATCATGAAAGGATATTACAACAGACCGGAAGATACAAAAGCGGTATTCACGGAAGACGGTTGGTTTAAAACCGGAGATGCAGGGAAATTTGACGAAAAAGGAAATCTGATCATTACAGACAGGATCAAAGACCTGATGAAAACATCCAACGGAAAATATATTGCCCCGCAACAGATCGAAAATCTTCTGACCAATAATAACTTCATCCAACAGATCGTCCTGATTGCAGAAGGAAGACAATTTGTTTCTGCCCTGATTGTCCCTAATTTTGAGTTTTTAAGAGAGTATCTGAAGAAAAATAATATTCCATTCAACAATTGGGAAGAAGCGGTGAAAAAAGACGAGGTAATCAGCTTTTATAAAGAGAAAATCAAAGAATTACAGGACCATCTTTCAGACTATGAGAAAGTGAAGAAGTTTACGTTGATGCCTGCTGAATTTGAAATTAACACCGGGGAAATCACTCCAACGCTGAAAGTAAAGAGAAATGTAGTTCTGAAAAAATATGCAGATCTTATTGAGAAAATGTATTAATGGTCATTCCGACGAAAGGAGGAATCTCTTAATGTTTAGAATTGAACCATTAAGTTTACAAATGAAGTGATTAAGGATGTAAATGATATTTAATTAAATTATGACAACACAAGAATTTCTGGGAAATCCAAATTTTAATATAAGTACACGAACCGTTTCTAAAAGCTGCCCGTCAAATATTGCCCTGATCAAATATTGGGGAAAATATGATAACCAGATTCCGGCAAACCCAAGCATAAGCTATACATTGAACCATTGTAAAACCAATACGACAATGGAATTTTTGGCGGATGAATCCTTTTCCGTGCAAACTTTTTTAGCAGGAAACGAAGAAATGAAATTCGCAGAGAAAATTGAAAAATACTTCAGAAATATTGAGCAATATTTACCCTGGATTTTAAAAGGAAAATATATCATCAGAACCGAAAATACGTTCCCTCACAGCTCAGGAATTGCCAGTTCAGCTTCAGGTTTCGGAGCTATTGCAAAATGTCTGATGAGCTTAGATGAAATGTTTTCTGGAAAATTATCTGAAGAAGAATCTTTGAAAAAAGCATCTTTTTTAGCAAGATTGGGAAGCGGAAGTGCATGCAGAAGCTTATACAACGGATTAGTAGTTTGGGGAGAATCTGATGAGGTAGAAGGAAGCTCTGATCTGTTTGCCGTAAAATACCCGGACTCCGAAATTCATGAAGTTTTCAAAGATTTCAATGATTGGGTTCTACTGATCCACGAAGGGCAGAAAAGTGTTTCTTCAACTGTGGGACATGGTTTGATGAAGACCAATCCGTATGCGGAAAGAAGATTCCAGGAAGCCAGGGAGAATTTTGTTCCAATGAAAAAAATTTTCAAAGCGGGGGATCTAAAAAGCTTCATTAAATTAGTGGAACACGAAGCGCTTACACTTCATGCTATGATGATGATGAGTGATCCTGCATTTATCCTGATGAAAACCGGAACGCTGGAAGTGATCAATAAGATATGGGATTTCAGAAGAGAAACAGAATTACCTTTATTCTTCACTTTAGATGCAGGGGCAAACGTTCATCTCCTTTTCCCGAATGATGGTTCTGAAGAAAAAATTAGAACCTTTATTGAAGCTGAACTATTACCACACACTCAGAAAAATGGGGTAGTGAAGGACATCATGAAATTTTAAAAATAGTGAAGAGCGGGCTAAAGCCTGTTCTTTTTATTCACCAGTAAATTATTCAGTAGCCACCGTATCTCTGTTTCCGTCCTCTTCTTTTCCTTCCTGTATCATCTCTTCAGCTTCGGCTTTTTCTTCTGAAGTTGCTTTTTCCACTCTTTCTTCCTGGGCGTCATTGTGATGATCAATAAAAAATTCGCAATACACAGGAAGATGATCAGAACCAAAGTTTTCCAACGTTGTAAGTTTATCAATGAAAATATCCTCACTATGGAACATCAGATCAATGGGGAATCTCAATAAACGATATTTGGCGTGGAAAGTGGAAACAAATGAACGCCCGATCCTGGGATCAATTAAATGGCTCACTTTTCTGAACAAAACAGAAGATTTAGACCAGGCTACATTATTGAAGTCCCCAACAACAATTACCGGTTTATGAAAGTCTTTTACCCGTTTTGCCGTACTCAGCAGATCACCATCTCTTTCCTTTGAAGTTTCTTCCTCAGTTGGACTTGGCGGCGGCGGATGAACCCCGAAAAAGACGAAAGAAAAGCCATCTTTTGTCTTCAGGTGGATTTCGATGCTGGGAATATCATCGGCAACAAAATAATGGGTTTTGGCATCCATAATCTCAATTTTAGAGTAAAAATGCATACCATAAGTGTTTTCCAGGGTTACTTTATGCTGAAAAGGGTAATCTTTCTCCAGTGTTCGCAGTGACTCTTCCCAATCACTATTACTTTCCATTGTCAGAAACATTTCCGGATGATATTTGTCTACAAGATCAATAAATCTGTGATATTCTTTGTTGAACTGGTACACATTGGCAGAAATAAAATGAATGTGTTCAGAAGATCGGTGTTTTTGAATATGTTTTCACAGGATAAAGGGGAGTATACTTAATAAGAGTAACACCATGGTGTACTAACATTACCATTAAAAGTCCCTGATAATACCACAGATTTTCAGAGCCGTCAATCAAAAGCCCCAAAATAAATGTAATTCCAATAAAATAAGTGATCTGTATCTTCCCGAACTCCGGAACACGGAATATCCAGTGGGAATGCTGGATCTTAGGTAATATCGTTAAAAGCAGTAATAATATCGTCAAAAATAAATAAATAGCCCACATACTTTTTTACAATCTGAATAGATAAAAATAAATTAATTCTGTAAAAGTCCAATGACTTCTTCTTTAAACTTTGTTAAATTTATAAAGGATTTGAATCAAATTTTTTCTATTTTTATTCAGTCATATAAAGGGAAACAATGAATAAAATTGCCTCACTCATCGTACTGTTCAGTACCTTTTGCTTCGGACAGCAAACTCAGAATCAAGATGTGGAAAAACCCATCAGAAATCTTTTTCTGGCCATGAAAAATGCAGATCCGGAACTTTTGCAGTCTGTTTTTGTTGAAAATGCTATTTTCCAGACCATCACAAAAGAAGGAACAGTGAAAACCGATAATGTTCAGGATTTTATTACCAGCATTTCTAAAGTTTCAAAAAATGACCTGGATGAAAGAATAACAATTGAAGGCATCCATACAGACGGTAACCTGGCAAGCGTTTTTACACCTTATCAGTTTTACTATAAAGGAAAATTTCTGCATTGTGGTGCTAATAGTTTCCAATTGGTAAAACAAAATGGAGAATGGAAAATCCAATACTTAATTGATACAAGAAGAAAGGAAAACTGCAGAGAAACAAAATAAAAATGAAAATTCATCATATAGCCATCATCTGTTCAGATTATCAGGTGTCGAAAAAGTTTTATACGGAGATTTTAGGATTGAATATTATCCGTGAAGTGTATCGTGAAGAAAGAAAATCCTATAAGCTTGATCTTGCCATCGGAGATCATTACGTTATTGAACTATTCTCATTCCCTGATCCTCCGAAAAGACCTTCGCATCCCGAAGCATGCGGCTTACGGCATCTTGCTTTTTCTGTGGAAAATATCAGCGAAAAAAGACAGGAATTAATGGAGAAAGGTTTGAACTGTGAAGAAATCAGATTGGATGAATTCACCGGCAAAGAATTTTTCTTTACTCAGGATCCGGACCAATTGCCATTGGAATTTTATGAATCTTATGCGGTGTAGAATTAATGGGCATATCCGGTGAAGAAGCTGATCGCCATGATCACCAGTACAATGGATGAAATAAGCACATACTTATAATCTTTCTCTTTCAGATAGCCGATTAAGGCAAAAACGATTCTCATCAATGGGGTAAAAATCAATAAAAGGATTCCCAGCTGAATGATGGCCATTCCTTCTCCTTTACATAGAGAATTCCAGAAATGCCCCCATACTTTTTCTGAAGAAGTGCCTATATCAAATGCAGAATAATTTTTAGGCATTTTAAAGCCTTCCAGGAAAAGCTTGATAAACCCGATCAGTGAAGTAATCACGGATAAAATAACGCCCAGTCTTAAAAGATTTCCAACGGAACGGTTCAGGTCGATATCGGTGAAGTTCTTTCTCATCTGAAACTCTGGTTTATCCCGTTATACATCATATAAATAGACAAAATAGTGATTACGATTGCGAAGAATGTTTTCAGCTTTTTGGTTTTGGAAACCATTAAAGTCTTGGAGCCAATAAAGCTTCCCACAACAACACCAATCAGTACCGGAGCCACAATGACCGGAATGATTTCCCCTCTTTGGAAATAGATCAATGCTCCGGCAACAGCCGTTACACCAATCATGAAATTACTGGTAGTTGTAGAAACTTTGAAAGGAAGTTTCATCATATTATCCATTGCAAGAACCTTCAGAGCACCAGACCCGATTCCTAAAAGTCCGGACATCGCACCGGCAAACATCATCATTAAAAATCCAGGAACAGTATTTCTTGCAGAATATTTTTTAATAACCCCTCCTTTATCAGGAAAAGTTCCATATAATTTCAGTTTTTCTTCAAGGCTTCCTTGAATAAGTGGTTCCTGATGATCAGGTTTTCCTTTAAGATTTAAAATAACTGTCAGAAGAAGAATACTGGCAAAAATAATCCCGATGGTATTAGGATTCAGCATCCCGGAAACCAATGCACCCACAATAGCTCCTGCAGTAGTGGCAATTTCCAGGAACATTCCGATCCGCATATTGGTGAAGCCTTCTTTAACGAATGCAACAGCAGCACCGGAAGAAGTTCCGATCACGGAAATTAATGAAGCTCCGATGGCATAATGCATAGGAACACCATAACCCAGTGTTAATAAAGGAATAATGATAACTCCTCCTCCTAAACCGGTAAGTGAACCCAAAAGTCCGGCCGAAACTGCTCCGAGAAAGAGAATAATGATTTCTGACATGTTACAAATATAAAACTATTTGACGTTCTCTGCCAAACTTTAAAAAAAGATAATTTTGACGTATTTTTGCAAGCATAAAAAGTGATATGAAATTATTCTATATTATTCTGGGCGCAACCCCAACAGGAAGAAATATTGAACAGCATGATGTATTTTTCGGGATTGCCGAAAACCTGAAAGAACTGGTTCCGCATATGAAGGATTTCTGGAAAGAAGCGGATGGCAAAATTCATATAGATTGCTATCAGGAAGTAAGGTTTGCGGACGGATATGAAGTGAAAATCGTTGAGAAAACAGATGCAATTTCCGAAAATCAGTTATACTTTATCAATTTAGGAGGCTATAAAAAAGGATATTTTGAAGAATTTCATGAACAGCATCTGATGGCAGGAAGCTCAATGGGAGAGGTGGTAAAAAAAGTAAAGGAGACCGAGTTTTACAAAACAATGGGATTTGAAAATGCAGTCAGCCATATTGATGATAAGCATGGAGTGGATATTGATGATATTTTCAATGTCAATGATATTCTGCCTCAAGCTATGAAAGAGAAATATTCCATTATTTTGGAAAGATCCGATGAGAAAAATCAGGAAAATCCAATGGGATTAGGATACCTGAAGATCGATAAAATTTAAAATAAATCTAAGAAATAAAAATGAAAATAGGAATTTTAGGAGGCGGACAGCTGGGAAGAATGCTGATACAAAGCGCATTGAAATATGATGACCAGTTTTATACACTCGATCCCGCCTCTGATGCACCATGCCATAACATCTCTTACTTTACCCAGGGAAATTTCAATGATTATGAAACGGTTCTGAATTTCGGTAAGGATAAAGATGTGGTTACCATAGAAATTGAGCATGTGAATGCAGATGCTTTGGCTGAACTTGAAAACCAGGGCATCAAAGTAGTTCCGAATTCCAATATTATTAAAACCATTCAACAAAAAATTCTTCAGAAAGAATTCTATAAAGTGAATGATATTCCGAGTCCGGAATTCCAGGTGGTTTGGAACCGTGATGAGAAGATCATTATGCCACTTCCCTTTGTTCAGAAAATGAATACAGGCGGGTATGACGGAAAAGGAGTACAGGTCATCAGAACGGAGGAAGATTATCAACATTTATGGACGGAACCTTCTGTTATTGAAAGTCTGGTAGATATTGATAAAGAACTTTCTGTTATCGTGGCCCGAAATGAAAGTGGGGAAACTAAAACATTTCCGGTAACTGAAATGGTTGCAGACCCGAAATTGAACCTGTTAGACTTCAATATTTGCCCCGTTTTCCTGTCAGAAGATATTCAGAAACAAATTGACTCCATTACAGAAAAATTCCTGAATGCAATCCATTCCCCGGGACTTTTTGCGATTGAGTTATTCCTTGACAGGGAAGGAAAAGTATGGGTAAATGAAACGGCTCCGAGACTACACAACTCCGGTCATCAAAGCCAGGAAGGAAATGCCAATTCTCAGTTTGAGCAGATGTACAGGGTGGTAAAAAATCTTCCTTTGGCAGATACGGATACCATAACTTACAGCGGAATGCTGAATCTGGTGGGAGCAGAAGGATATGCGGGAAAAGTTGTGTATGAAGGGATGGAAGATGTTTTAAAACTTCCGAAAACCTATGTCCACTTATATGGAAAAACAGAAACCAAGCCGGGTAGAAAAATGGGGCACATCAATGTACTTGCAGATTCCAGAGAAGAATTGATGGAGAAGCTGATTAAAGTGAAAGAAATGGTGCGAGTGATCGCTGAATAAATATAAAAGACCGCGAAAGTGGTCTTTTTTTATTATGACTCAACCCTCTGCTTTTTAAACATCTCCGGATTGTAATTAATGATAAACACTCCCAGAATAATTAAAATGGCAGCCAGGATAAACTTGAAAGAAATATATTCATCCAGGATCAGCCAGCTTAAAAATATAGAGATAATGGTATTGATATAGGCTAAAATGGAAACTTGTACAGGAGAAACTTTGGTTAAAGCATAATGATAAGCAAAAAAAGCCGCCACAGATCCAAAAACAGCCAGATAAAGCATTGCAGAAACACTTCTGAGACTCCAGTTCCCGAAATTATAATTGTCTGAGAAAAGAAAGGCAAAGATAATCTGCACAATTCCTGCAAAAGCAAACTGATAAAACAGGTTTAAAGAAATATTACCTGCCTGTAGATTCAGTTTTTTGGTATAAATAGTTCCGGAGGCCCATCCTGCAATTGCTATGAAAAGGTAAAAGATTCCCATCGCATAATCCGGATTTTGTAAATCATGGATCCCGTCCCAGAAGATAAAAAGTATTCCACTAAAGCACATCATGACACCTATTAATGCCTTAAAACTGAATTTTTGCAGACCCAAACCCACACTCCCCAGAAATATCAGAATAGGCGAACAGGCACTGATAAGAGAAGTCAGGCTGCTTGTTACCGTTTCTTCAGCTACGGTGGTCATCCCATTAGCAATGATCAGCATCAACAAGGAAAAAACGATCTGGTATCCCAAATTCTGCCATCCGATCCATTTAAATTGTCCCCGGTAAATCAAAACAAAAAACATAATGATGGCAGCAAGAAACTGACGGATCCCGGCCACAAACCAGGCAGGAATTGTTTCTACTGCAATTCGGATAGATAAAAATGTAGTTCCCCAGACAATAGCTACGGTGAGGATGGCGAAAGTAAGTTTGTAATCTTTCAAAATATTGATGAAATGGTAGAGCAAAGATATTCAATCTTTACCGAAAAGGACGGGAAGCTCTATTTATAAAAACTATTGTTGATTTTGCATCATAAAAAAAGAGTACATCTGTGTACTCTTTAATTTTAGATTTGCCATCCACCGCATGTATCATACGCTACACAGACCCATTTGCCATTTCTGTAGCAAAGCTGGCCTCCAGTGCAGTTGATGCCGCCTACAATTTTTTTTAGCTCGTCTTTTTGAAGTTTTTTCAGATTTTTCATTTGTTTAGAATTTGATGTTAGTAGAACAAATGTTGTAAAAAAATTGGAAAGGATCAATGAATTTAACACTGTTTAACTCACTCTTAAAATAAACTATTATGCCATGATAAGTTGATAGCATGATTCAAAAAACGGCTTTCAAAAAAGACTTTAATTCTTTATCTTTGGACTTCTAATACATAGTAAAAATGGTAGGAATTATTATGGGAAGTCAAAGCGACTTACCGATTATGGAACAGGCGGCTGGATTTTTAAAAAGCTTGAACATTCCATACGAGCTTACAGTAGTTTCCGCACACAGAACACCGGAAAGAATGTTTGATTATGCAAAAACAGCTCAGGAAAGAGGACTGAAAGTAATTATTGCCGGAGCAGGAGGAGCGGCGCATCTTCCGGGAATGGTGGCCAGCTGTACCACTTTGCCTGTAATTGGTGTTCCGATCTTATCTAGTAATTCCATTGATGGTTGGGATTCTGTACTTTCCATTCTTCAGATGCCGGGAGGAATTCCAGTAGCAACTGTTGCCTTGAACGGGGCTTTGAATGCAGGGATTTTAGCCGCAAAAATTTTAGGAAGCAGTGATCCTCAAGTGGCAGAACAGCTTCAAAAATATCAGGACTCATTAAAAGATAAAGTATTGGGAACGGTGGATGATATTAAAGCACAGCACCCTAATCAGTATGATAAATAAAAAATAAAAAACGCTCTCAATTGGGAGCGTTTTTATTTTATAGGAAAATCAAAAAGTTCTTTGATATCTATTTCTAATGCTTTGGCAAGCTCGTATGTAATGCCAATAGATGTATTTATCAGGCCTCTTTCAATACGGCTTATTTGTGAATATTCAACATTAATTGAGTCAGCAAGAGTTTGCATACTCATATTTTTGGACTCTCTTATCCTTCTTAGATTTTTTCCAAATAATATAATGAAATCTTTATTTATGCTTGCTTTCACAGAACAAAGATTGAGAATATATAAAGAAAAAAATGTGGCATTTTTGCCATAATTTATTTTTTTCTTATATATTTGTCAAAAAATAATTTCCCATATGGGGGAAATAAGGAAAAAGAATTATATTTAACTTTTAAAACACAACATGACTATGAGAAAAAATTATCTCAGGCTATTTCTGTTAATAGCCTTCCTGTTTACCGTGTATTCCTGCGTACACGACGAAGTGTATTCCTCTGAAAATCCGGTTTCAGAAGTATATAGTTCCAAGAGCTTCTGGAAAGAAGATGAAAAATACATTAAAAACGTTATCAAAATTTACGCTGAGCATGAATCTGAGATCAAAAGAATGAGCGGGATTCCAAAGTGGGAGTATGCTATGAGTATGGGAAGGTATGACGAAACCTTTCTGGTAGTTCCCATTGTAGAAAACAATAAAGTAGTAAGTACGCTTTCCTGCGCAAGATTTGACAAAAAGGTTTACTTTAAATATGACAATACACCGGGAAATATTGTTTTCTTCGATAAAATGTTATTTGGCAAGTATACCCGCCATAAGACGGAAACTAACAAAAACAATTCTTCATCTGCACAGAAAGGCTCAATCTGTGTCACAAACTTTTACTCGGTTTGGTTTCCGGATAATGAAAATGATTATTGGGGAAGCGGACATTGGGAGTCTTATTCTTACCAGAACTGCTATTCTTATCAGGATTACAGCAATCCGGACTTTAATGAAGGAGGCAGCAGTGGCGGATTTGATTATGGTGGCGGTGGCGGAAGTGGAAGTACTACCGATCCTAATAACCCGCCAAACCTTCCTCCATGCGAAAAGCTTAAAAGCCAGAATGCCAAGCCGGAATTTAAAAGTAAGATAACGGATTTATTAGGTAAGCTAGGCTTAACAGGCGAAACAGGATATGTGGAGAAAACTAACGGAACCTTTGAATATAAAAACGTTGCTTCGTCTTCAGAAAATGCAAATTCCTTAACATTGGGAAATCCTACAGCAGATATGCTTGGCTTTTTGCATACCCACGTTAATGATTATACAGATGATGATGGTATGATGCACATTGGTTTCAAAATATTTTCTCCGGCAGATGTTATTTACTTTAACCAATTAGTGGCACTTGCCCAGCAAAATGGTATACCTTTGGATAATATCTATGCAGTGATGGTTTCCGGAACAGGAACTTACCAGCTTCGTTTTACAGGTAATATAAACCAAATTAAAACGGTATATGCGAATACAAAACAACAATATAATGAAATGTATATAAAGTATTTTCAAGTAAATGATACAAAATCAGATGAACTAAATTTTCTGAAATTTATGGATGAGCAAATGTATGTAAAAGGTGTAAGCCTTGTAAAAATGAACAACGATGGTTCTTTCACAGCAAAAACATTAAATGCCGATAAAACAGGAGTTTCAGACTCTGAATGTCCTAACTAATAATTTTAAAAATGATGAAAAATAAAATAATTTATACGCTTTTTATGCTGGGAATTCTTTCTTGTAAAGCTCAAACAATATCACTAGACCAATTATCACAATGCAAGCCTACAAAAAATTGCCCCGATTATGTTTATCTTAAAGATACTAATAACAGATTAAATAAATTTGTAGGAACATGGAAAGGAACATATAGTGATGGTAGAAGTTATGAGTTGCATTTCACCAAAAAAGAAAATGATTATACATTTGGAAAGTATTGGGATGTTTTAAAAGGGCGTCTTTTAATTAAATCTTCTACTGGACAAGAACTATTAAATACTCTTAGTGTCACAGATGATAATACTAGCTTTAGTGGCTTCTATTTTGATGAGAATTTAAAAAAATATCAACTATATTATTCTGGAAATGCGGACTGCAATGATAAAGGATATGTATATGTATCATTTCCAGACCCTACTAATCTAACTCAGATGGAATTGGTATTTGTTCAGGATCGGGATATTATTGCAAGTTGCTCCAATGCTTATAAAACCGTAATGCCTAGTGGAAAGAAAATAATTTTAACAAAGCAATAAGTTGGAGAAATATTTTAAAAGGTGATCAGGAAATTGGTCACTTTTTTATCTGTTTCATTGTTCAATGTATATTGATAACTATTTTACATTCAAAACTTAAAACGGAAGTGGCAACTCCGATGTCACTAACTGTTTAATTTATAAAACGATGAAAAATAAAATAATTTATTTGCTTTTTATTCTGGGAATTCTCTCCTGTAAAGCTCAAACAATATCTTTAGATCAATTATCACAATGTGAAAATGGAAATTGTCCAAATTACACACCCATAAAAGATGTAAATAATCGATTAGATAAATTTGTGGGAATTTGGAAAGGAACTCATACAGATGGTAGAATGTATGAATTTCATTTTACTAAAAAAAATGATTTTATCTTATATGGTGGAAAACCTAGAGATATGATTATCGGTCGCATTCTGATTAAAACAAATAACGGAACCGAATTAGAAAATACCATAAATACAACAGACGGACAAACTCATTTTAATGGTTTTGAATTTGATAAAAACTTAATAAAATATCAAATGTATTATTCTGGCAATGCAGACTGTAATGATAAGGGCTATGTTTATATTTCTTTTCCTGACTCTAATAATCTGAATCAAATGAGACTGGTTTTTATTCAAGATATGGATATTATCGCAAGTTGCCCTAATGGATATCAAACAGTAATGCCTGATGCAAAAATATTATTATTAACAAAGCAATAAGTTGGAGAAATATTTTAAAAGGTGATCAGGAAATTGGTCACTTTTTTTATCTGTTTTATTGTTGAATGTATATTGATAACTCTGCTACATTCAAAACTTGGAATGCAAATAAAACGGAAGTGGCAACTCCGAATGTCCCTAACTAATAATTTTAAAAATGATGAAAAATAAAATAATTTATACGCTTTTTATGCTGGGAATTCTTTCTTGTAAAGCTCAAACAATATCACTAGACCAATTATCACAATGCAAGCCTACAAAAAATTGCCCCGATTATGTTTATCTTAAAGATACTAATAACAGATTAAATAAATTTGTAGGAACATGGAAAGGAACATACAGTGATGGAAGAACTTATGAATTACACTTTATTAAAAAAGAAAATGATGGAGGATGGTTCAATGAAAAATTTTGGGATAAATTAATAGGAAGAGTTTTAGTTAAAACAATTGATGGTAACACTTTATATAATTCTTTAAACTACAATGATCTGGATGCGATGGGTGGCTTTTATTTTGATAAAGAATTAAAAAAATATCAATTATATTATTCTGGAAATGCAGACTGTAATGATAAAGGATATGTATACGTATCATTTCCAGACCCTAATAATCTAAATCAGATGGAATTGGTATTTGTTCAGGACCGGGATATTATTGCGAGTTGCTCCAATGCTTATAAAACCGTAATGCCTAGTGGAAAGAAAATAATTTTAACAAAACAATAATATTAAAGAGATTTAAAAACAGCCGCTTCATAGCAATAAAAAACGCTCCGAATTTCGGAGCGTTTTTTATTTATATAAGACTATAAAATATTAGTATCTGTAATATTCAGGCTTGAATGGCCCGTCTACTGTTACACCAATATATTTAGCTTGTTCTTCAGTCAGTGTTTCAAGTTCAACACCTAATTTCTTAAGGTGAAGAGCTGCCACTTTTTCATCCAGATGCTTAGGTAACGTATACACTTTATTTTCATATTTGTCTGAATGCTTCCAAAGTTCGATTTGAGCTAATGTCTGGTTAGAGAAAGAGTTAGACATTACGAAACTTGGGTGTCCTGTTGCACATCCTAAGTTTACCAATCTACCTTCAGCAAGAATAATGATCTCATTGCCGTCAATGTTGTAAACATCAACCTGAGGTTTAACTTCATATTTTGTAGAACCATAATTTTCGTTCAACCAAGCCATATCGATTTCGTTATCGAAGTGTCCGATGTTACAAACGATCGTTTTGTCCTTCATTTTCTTGAAGTGAGAACCTTGTACAATATTGAAGTTACCAGTTGTAGTAATGATGATATCTGCATTTTCAATTACGGTATCCAGTTTTTTAACTTCGTATCCTTCCATTGCTGCCTGTAGAGCACAGATCGGGTCGATTTCCGTAACGGTAACAATAGAACCTGCTCCTCTGAATGAAGCCGCAGTACCTTTACCTACATCTCCGAATCCGCAAACAACCACTCTCTTACCAGCCAACATAACGTCTGTAGCTCTTCTGATGGCATCTACCGCAGATTCTCTACATCCGTATTTGTTGTCGAATTTAGATTTCGTTACAGAGTCGTTTACGTTGATGGCAGGCATTACTAAAGTACCGTTCTGCATTCTTTCGTATAATCTGTGTACTCCTGTAGTAGTTTCTTCAGAAAGACCTTTGATCTCTTTTGTTAATTCCGGGTATTTATCGAAAACCATATTCGTTAAATCACCACCGTCATCAAGGATCATATTCAATGGTTTTCTGTCTTCACCAAAGAATAAAGTCTGCTCAATACACCAGTCGAATTCCTCAGCGTTCATACCTTTCCAAGCATAAACCGGGATTCCCGCAGCAGCAATAGCAGCAGCAGCGTGATCTTGAGTAGAGAAAATATTACAAGAAGACCAGGTAACTTCAGCCCCTAAAGCTACTAGTGTCTCGATAAGTACAGCCGTTTGGATCGTCATGTGAAGACATCCAGCAATTCTTGCTCCTTTAAGAGGTTGCTCAGCTCCGTATTCTTCACGGATCGCCATTAAACCAGGCATTTCAGCTTCAGCAAGAGCGATTTCCTTTCTTCCCCATTCTGCCAGGGAAATATCCTTTACTTTATAAGGAACGTATTGGGTTGTTGTTTCCATCTATCTGAAAAATTTTTCGCAAATTTACAAACTAAAATCCTGCTGACCAAAAATATGCCCCTTTATCGAGATTTTTCGGATGACAACGCCACCATTCTTGTATGGAAGTATGATGAGAATGAAGAATTGAATATAGATGAGCTTTTAGAGCCTGAAAATGCCGAAAAAGTGAAAGATTATCACCCCAAAAAACTTTTGGAGGTCCTAATGGTCCGAAAACTGTTGAAAGGCTTGAAGCCTGCTTCTAAAATCCTGTATAAAGAAAGAGAGCCATTCCTGTTTCCTAAAGATGCGGAAATCTCCATTACCCATTCTTTTCCTTTTGCAGCGATCGCTATTTCCAATAATAAAATAGGAATTGATATTGAAAAATTCAATCCAAAAATATTACGGGTGATCGATAAGTTCACGTATGAGAATGAAAGAGGGTTTATTCCCAAGGATAAAGAAGATACATTTTACACTATTATCTGGAGTGTAAAAGAAAGTATGTACAAAATCCATCATTCCAACTACTGGTCATTGAAAAAGAATTATGAAGTACGGCCGTTTGAGCTGAAACATCTTCATCACATCCAGTGCAGAGTGTATGACGATCAGTTTTCAGATGAATTCAAAGCCAGGGTAGAGTTCTTTGATGATTATTGTTTTACGATTGTGGAGGAGTAGATTCCGATTCGTTTCTGTATTTTTCAATGACTTTTCTTTGCTCTTTGGCCACGTCATAGATAAGTTCCAGAATATCGTGAATGTTTTTCAGCTCCGTTAAATGAGAAATCCTGTCGGGATCTCTTCTGTCAACAATATCATTTTCCTCGATCTCCGTTTTTCTTTTTAAAAGAAGGTCTTCAAGGGAAGAATCTTCCGGTTCGAGACGGCTTTCCATTTTTAAGGTTTCATTGATCTTTTCTCCCTGTAATAAATTGGATACCTGCATCATTTCGGCTTCAATTTTCCTGTTCCAGCCTTCAAAGTCGATCTCAGGGAACTTTTTGTTATCCTGTGAATATTGTGAGAAAGATGCTGTATAAGCCGTAATAAGATGTGAAGTGGCAACAAACTGATGAACTACTTCCAGCTTTTTCTGCTGATTTTTAGGCTCAGAAATCATCCTTTGGAAATTGTCCGAAAGATTGGCCAAAGCGATGATCGCATTTTTGCGTTTTACTTTATAATCCTCAATATCCGTATTTTCCTGCATGAATTTAGCGATCACGCTCTGGAAATAAATGAGATTGCATTCTGCGGATTTTTTCATCAGATCCAGGTTCTGGGTGTGTTCCCATACCGGTAAGACAATATAAGAGACAAGAAATGCAATGATTCCTGCAATCATGGTATCCACAATCCTGTCTCTGAATATGATGTTCACATTTCCGGGGCTCAGAAAATTAAAGCTCAGGAAAACGTAAATGGTCATGAATAAAACGGCCCAGAAATATTTTCCTTTCAATAGGCTGAAACATAGAATCATGCTCAGCAATAAAATGGTAAATAAAATTCCGTTGATATGGATGAAATGTAAAATCCCGTATGCGATCAAAGCACCTGCAATAGTTCCGTACAAACGAAGCAGATTCCTTTGTTTGGTAATAGAGTAGGCTGGCTTTAAAATAGCGGTAATGGTAATTAAAATCCAATAGGTATGTCCGATTCCTAAAAACTGGAACAGAGAAAACAGATATCCGATAAATAAAGCAGTTGTAATCCTTATCGCATGTCTGAAATGAGAAGAAGAAAAAGAAATATTATTCCTTAGAACCTTAAAATTCAACTTCTCTTCATTAGGCATAAACTTTTTGAGGTCTAATCCTGTAGAAAGACTTTTGGCCAGCTTTATATTTTGGGAAAAGACTTTGTAGATCTCATTGATCTCCTTGGTAATTTCATTGATGCGCATTAAAATCTGGCGCAGGATCATGAAATTTTCAAGGTTATCTGAAGAGAGCTGTTTATTTCTGAGTTCGAAATAATGGTAATTAAGATTTTTAAGCTCAAGTTCCATATTGAACATCGGTTTCGCTCTGGTTCCGCTTTGGAGAGCAATACCGATATTGGTGATTTCCTCGGAAAGAAGATTGAGATAATCATGGATATTCACCAGGATCATACTGTCTTCAAAACTTTGTTGAAGCTTTTGATAATCACTTTCAGAAGTCATTAATTTTTCATGGAGATCCATGGAGTTAAGGAACATCAGCATCAGCAAACGGCTGGTTGTGGTGGATTCATTAACGATGGTTCTTGTTTTGAAAACGGTTTCGCGGGTTTCTTCTTGAAGATTTTTAATGCCGATCTGTTTGGCAATAACCTGTGAGGTAAGCTTATCAAAATCCGGATTTTTTTGATAATAATTGGCTTTGATTTTTAAAAATTCAGCTAATTGAAGATAGTTCTCTCCAATCATCTGGCTTGCCAGTTTATAAGGCTGAATAGTAGTTACAATAAGAAAAATCAATAAAAACCAGGTGCATCCGGAAGCAAATATCAGCAAGCTTTTAAAAATATTACTTCCAGTAAGATGTCCATCAATAAAGATCGCTAATACAACTAAAGATAAGGAACCTACTGCGGCCAAACGCTGTCCATACACTCCGATCAAAGAAAAGAACATTCCGAAAACAATAATCTCGAGAAGGACAAGAATTTTAAAATTCATGACCAAACTGGCAATCAGCGCGACAATAATAAAGCAGAAAATGGCAAACGTTAGTGCGTTTCTTCTTCGGATGAAAGGCCCCGGTTGATCGGTAAGAGCAACAAAGCTGGTTCCGAGGGGAAAGAGGAAATACTCCTTTAAAATGCCAAAGTGGGCAAGAACTAAGCAGGGCAGAACTGTTGCCAGTGTAATCCTGATGGCAGAATATACATATTGACTGGTTACAAATTTTTTAAGTTCTGCTGAATAATTCATACTACAAAAATACTTATTGAAAATAAAAAAAGCCTCATAAAAATGAGACTTTTCAAAACTTTTATATTATGTTTTTTTAATAATCTACGTTAGAAGTTTCATCTCCGATGTTCCATGTTAAACCGAAACGAAGGGTGTTATCCAAGGCAGTATTAATTTTAGACATATTAATTAGGTAAGAAACATCAAGTCCGAAAGAACGGTACTTTAATCCGATACCTGCAGTAGCGAATTGTCTTGCTCCTTGCTCTTCACTTTCATGGAAGTAACCACCTCTTACAGCGAATGCATTGTCATAAGAATATTCAAGACCTGCACTGTACATGATGCTGTTCTTATTTTTGAAAGACTTTCCGATACCTTCCATTACCCCTACGTTAGGAATTTCATAGATAGGCTGTCTTGTATTAGGATCCATTCCTACAAATTCAGATCCCGGAACTAAGATTTTAGAACCTTCAATACTTAGTCCCACTTTGTTCAGATCATCAAGGTACATGTCGTAACCAACCCCTAATCTTGCCATAGTAGGAAGATAAGATCTTGATTCTTCATTTCCTGTATAATCCAATTTAGGACCTAAGTTCTGAATAGCGAAACCTGCGTTCAGTTTTCCGTCGTATCCTCCGAAGCTTGAGAATCTCGGAGAAGTATAGTATCCCGAAACGTCTACCGCGAAAGAGTTTGCAGGCTTAATGGTATTGTCTGTGTTGAAGCTTCCTCCTAAATCTGAACGGATAAATCTACCCGTTACAGCCATCGAGTAAGAATCAGAAAGTTTCAGACCGTAAGCAACATCAATCGAGAATTCATTTGGTTTTGATGTACCCATAGGAGCCACTTCATTACCTACCAACTGAGTTAAGTCCACTTCTCCCATATTGAAGTAATAAATACTTGCAGAGATGGTAGATCTTTCTTCCTGGCCTAAAAATTTATGGAATGCACCATATAGTAAAAATACATCATTGGTAAGTTTTCCCATATAAGGAGTATAATTGACCCCTACGGAAGAACTTGTTCTGCTAAAAGGATATTTCGCTGCGTTCCAGAATTGAGAAAATGCATCCGGCGATGTAACTACACCTTGATCACCCATACCTCCTGATCTTGCATCCGGCGCGATTCTTAGGAACGGAGCTCCGGTTAATACTGGATTTACTTTACTTAAATCTTGCGAATAGCCTAAAAAACCAGCACTTAAACCAATTCCTAATAACAGTTTAGTAGTTAAATTCATATGTTGTTTTTTATATATTATCAGTTTTTTGTTAATATTATTATCTATGTTGTTTTAAAATTATTTCAAAAGTACCATTTTTTCTACAGCTGTAGCACTTCCTTTGCATTTTTCTTGATTCTGACTTTTTGCAAATATCTTAAAAATATACGTACCTTTTGCTACTGTATCACCAAAATCGTCTTTTCCGTCCCATTCTATTGCCTGACGTGGGGTTCTAAAGCCCTGTAGGAATGGTTCTGCCACAACAGCTTGTGATAAAGTTCTTACCAATTTTCCGGTAATCGTATAAATCTGAACATTTACATCCAAAATATCATCGCAATTATGTTCAAACTGTATATACGTTTTGTTTGTAAAAGGATTTGGCCAGTTCAATGGTCTATTGATGATCAGATGCTGATCGGACTCATCCTTAACTTCAAAATTTAACGTAGCAGTCGTAGAATTATTGTTTATATCCCAAATTTTAAATGTTAATTGATGTTGCCCAATCGCTAAATTTTTGAAAGGGTAGGTTACATTTCCTTTCTGGTAGTCTGCCAAACTTGGATTTAAACATCCATTTCCTTCCCCGGAGGCAAAGAAGTCATTTAATACAATAGTATTGATAATCTGCCCATCCAAATATACGGTAATATCATGTCCGATTCCTGAACCGGTTGAATTAATTCCCGTATCATCCGTTACACAGGCAAGAAGCATTGGATTCTGATCAGTGATTCCGCCATCCGCAAAATTGGTATTGTTCATATACAATTTTACTTTCGGAGGCTCATTATCATTAATTCCGTTCGGGTTGATATCACCAACCTGTACAGTCTGGTTGTTGAATACATCGATAGCTTTATTGTCTGCATATCCTAAAATCCTGCCTTCACCCACCGCATAATTAATATCCTTCGGAACATAGAATTCTACAGTAAATACACCGTTTACAGCCGTTCCTGAAGCTTTTACAATAGCACTTCCTTCTTCTGTGTAGTTCAGAACAGGTAAATTACCATCATTATTTAACGTCTTTTTATTCAATCTCTTATCAAAAATATTGATGACAACTCTTCCGTTGAAAGTGGTGTTAACTGTTCCATTCGGGTTGTTGATGTGTCCTTTTACCTTTACGAAATCCAATCCCCTGATTAATCCCGGTACTGGTGTTTCAATATTGTCTATCACCAGTAATCTTTGAGGTCTGCTTAGCTTCATAGCCGGATCCCCAAGGAAATTTACCTTCAGGTGATTGGCATCACTTCCTCTTATTTTTTTAGCATTAAGATGAGCATCTCCTAAACTGAGGAAATCATCATTCACCAGCTTGAAAATTTCTCTTGTATAAAGTCCTGTGAAATCTATACCATAACCGATTCCTACCGCACGGCTTGAAGTGATCATCGTAGAAACTCCTCCTTGCTTTAATTTGATAAACTGTTCTCCCGCTGAAACTGTTCCCGGTTCATCCCAAAGAGTAAATTCACAGGTAATAGTAGAAACAAAAGGGAATCTACTGTATACGTTGGAGAAATTATTGGAATTCTGAACTTCACTAGAGGTGAGTACTCTTTCCTGTGCCCATCCGTTGATCCCTCCATGTCCGAAATAGAAAAGATATAAGCTGTTTCCTATATCATTGGAAATCGCCTGGTTTACCTGTGGGTATCTTTGTCCTCCTGCTGTACTTTGTGCCTGGAATGCATCCAGATATAACTTTCTTACATTATATTCCTTAAGGATGTTTCCCGGTTGTTCAAAAATACTTACCAAAGAATTATTCATGGTCGTATGGAAAGGAATAGGGTTCGCCAGATCTTCATTGTGGTCATCATCCACTACAAAATCCAGTTTCATACGCCATTCTCCAAACGGAGTGGATTGTCCGGACAAAGAGTTGTAATAAGCCAATGTTTTATCCATCATATTGATGGCTTCTGTAACGCTCGCTGCCGGAATTCTTCCTACAGGCAGATCAGGAAGATTATTTGTGATAAAAGATGTTGTCTGAGGTTTTGTCATCACAATATAATCGTCGGTAACGAACGAACTGATAAAATCATTTGATTCCTCACTCTGATAACTTGAAACCACATTGGAATTGTTGGAAATCCTGTTTTTATAATCATAAGAAGCATCTCCTAGGATGAATACATATTTCAGTCTTCCCAGAGGAGTATTAAGTTTGGTCACAAAATCTCTTACAGCTGTAAGATCTTTGCTTCCGCTTCCAAATTCTTCGTAAATTTTGTTAGCATCTACGATCTGTACATTGTAATTATTTTTAGTCTGATGATAATTGGCTAATCTCTGAGCCTGACCCATCATTTCAGGAACAGTGATGATCAGGTAATCTACATTCTGTAAGGAAGAAAGGTCCTGATTCGCTATTTTTCCTACAATTTGAGGACTAAACGCTGCATCCGCTCTGAATGCTACAAATTCATTATTGAAGTTAGGGTCTGAAGTAAGATACCCAAAATTGAAAACAGTGTTTCCGGTGGCCTTATTCACTCTTCTGTTGGCATTGGTAATATCAGTAACATCCCAAATCTGTTCAATAGCAGAGGCATTGGCAACACTGAAACCGTAATTGGTATTACTGCCGCTTACAAGAGAAAAATCCCTGAAGCTCATTTGAGTTCCATTGAAGGACAGGTTATCTTTATATTGTACTTCTAGATAATCAATATAGAATACCCCGTTGGGATTGACAGCGATGTTGGGCTTAAGATTAAATGAAATTTGAGTACCCGTTAAATTGGTAAGACTTCCTGCATATCTTGCCGGATAGAAATCAAAAGAATAAGTTGGCGTATTGGAAGGTACAGAAACAGTTAACGGATTTTGATTATTAATATCAAATCCAATAGTGTTCTGCTGAGATTTGTACCCTACAACCTGAGCTCTGTATCTTATTTCATCTCCTGCCTGAATTGGTGAAGCAGTGGTAAATGTCACTGTTTTATCTGCAATAAGAGGAACATCTTCAACCCAGGTTCTTCCTACTTTCAACAGGTTTTTCTGATCGTTATTAATCACTTGATAGTTGTCGTATCTTGTAATTAATGTAGTGGGAAGATTGGCATCTACTTCCTGTACTCTTTTTCCCGGTCCTTTATCTACATTGATATAATAATAGGAGAAGTCCTCGTAAATATTTTTAACGTTATTGCTTCGGTCACTTCTGGTATCATTTCTTTTGAAACCATTTCCATTGGTGGTGTCATAAAGGTTATATCCATTTGGTCCCTGAGCATAGAAAAGCGCATAATCTCCGTCATTCCAGACTCCGTCGGCTTCACCTATAACCTGGATCGCATTTTCCTGCAATGCACTGTATTTTACATCCTGATTATGTTCAGGAAGCATAATTCCTCCGTTTCCATAAATCCTGAAATTTTTTGGATTTACTGTGGACGGATTGATCCCAAGGTCTTTTAAAAATTGAGTGGAAATTTTAAAAATACCGGATTTATCAACTTTTATTTTATAGAAATTCCCACTGGATAGAGGATTGTTGGTGGTTCCTACTTTGTAGGTGCTTCCGAAATTAGCGGGAGCTGAGGTTTCAGAAATGTCAAATGAAGTTAATCGCTGAATTCTTCCTTTTACATTTTTAAATAAAGAAACATTGATGCCGGCGTATCTCTCTCCTTCCAGATAATAATAGGTAATATCGGCTACGTCATAGTTGGGAAGCAGATCTTTATTCATGTCATAAAGCTCCTTAGTGGAAACAGTTTCCCATACCGGATTTGAAACTTTTAACTGCTTTTCTCCTATTTTTTGTTTTGTTTGGATAAAAATGTTATTTTGGCTGAAAGAAAAACCTTCATTTTTGAAATTCGGAAGATTTAATTTTGTATCACCAAAGTCCAGTATTTTAGAACCTCCCCATTCAATGGTCGTTCTCTGGGCGTAAAGTGCTGATACAAAAGAAATTAGAAATAAAAGCGTAATTTTTTGTTTCATGTTTGTTTTTGAAATTTCTGAATTACAAAATAAATGAAAATTTTATAATTAAATTATAATACAATAAAATTAATTTGTTATCGTTTTTCAAAAAAATCAAATCTTTACTTGATTTATTGAATAATTTATTTTTTCTTTGTACTTTGAAAATATTTATATCGACTATGAAAAAACTAAAGTTGTTTTCATTAATAGCATTAAGTTCTACACTTGCATTAACCAGTTGTGGTGGATCAGGTACTAGCAAAGGTGGTGGTACTAAAAAATTTGTCAGCAAAACGGGTTGGAAACCAAACGAAAAACAAGGTTGGTTTTTTGCAGGAAAGCAACAAAAGCAGAAAGGTTGGCCGGGAATGGTATATGTAGAAGGTGGAACTTTTACAATGGGATTAGTGAAAGATGATGTTATGCACGATTGGAATAACTCGCCTCGCAGAATGCAGGTAAGTTCTTTCTTCATCGGGGAAACAGAAATTACTAACTATGAATACCGCGAATACCTTACATGGTTGAAGTATGTATTCCCACCAAGCGATCCTAGCTTTAAGGAAATCTATAACGGTGCATTGCCTGATACCTTATTGTGGGATAACAAATTATCCAGAAACGATTACAATGAAACGTATTTCCGTTCTCCTGAATTCGATTACTATCCTGTAGTAGGGGTTTCTTGGACTCAGGCAAACAGATACTGCGAATGGCTTACAGACAGAGCGAACGAAAAAGCTTTAATGCAAGCGGGTATTATTGCTAAAGATTTATATATCAATGAATCTAATAACCAAGGAGGAACTGCATTCAACATGGATAAATTCAAATCGAATGATCCTGAAATGCAGGGATATATCAATGAGCAAAGATTACAGCAAAGAACAGGTTTGAAAACTACAAACCAAAGACTTCTTGCAGCGAACAGAGCACCTAGTGCAGCAATGGTTCAGAAATTCAGACTTCCAACGGAAGTTGAATGGGAATATGCAGCTCTTGGAATGGCTAAAAACAGAGAGTATAACCAGTACATGGGTAAAAAACCTGAAATCGAAAGATTAAGAGGTACAAAGGGAAGAGATAAAGGAATGTACATGGAGAACTTCAAAATGGGAAGAGGTGACTATTCTGGTATCGCTGGATGGAAAAATGACGGATCTGCAAGAACTTCAGACGTTAGACAATATCCTTCTAATGATTTAGGAATCTATGGTATGTACGGAAACGTAGCTGAATGGACTGCAGACGTATACAGACCAATGATTGATGATGATATGAGTGACTTCAACTACTATAGAGGAAACATGCCTCAAGCTATCGTAAGAAACGGCGACGGAACTTACAAAATGGTAGATGAAAGCAGTATTAAATATGATACTTTGGCTGACGGAAGATTAGTTTACAAAAACTTACCTGGACAGTATGAAAGAGAAACTATCGCTGACTACAGAAACTACAGAGATGGTGACAGACAATCTTCTCTTGAGTACTACAGAGCCGGAGATTCTACTTCATCTTTCAACATGTACAATGCTCCTAAGCAGAGATTTATTGTAGATGGAAGCGGTAAAGTAGTATTGCAAAAAGATACTAAAGAAAGAACTTCTGCAATGACGAATGACATCAGAGTTGTAAAAGGAGGTTCTTGGCAGGATACAGCTTACTGGTTGGATCCGGGGCAAAGAAGATATAAAGACCAAAACAGAGCATACGGATGGATTGGATTCCGTGTAGCTCAGGACGCTAGAGCAAGCGATAAAGGTAGAACAAGAAGATAATATTTATCAAAAAATACTTATAAAAAACCTTCCGGATTTTCGGAAGGTTTTTTTATTTTTGACCTATGAATACAGAACAGTTTTATCCTTTATTTTTAAAGTCAAATAAAGTTACCATAGACAGCAGGAAGATAGAAAAAGATGACATTTTCTTTGCTTTTTCCGGTGAGAATTTCAATGCGGCAACATTAGCAGATAAAGCGGTGGAAGATGGAGCTTTAGCAGTCATTGTGGAGCAAAAAGATTTTGAAAATAAGGATAAGAATATTTTCTACGTTCCGTCTACCTTACAATTTCTTCAGGATCTGGCCGTATTTCATAGAAGTAAGCTACAAATTCCGATTATCGGACTTACAGGAAGCAATGGCAAGACGACAACAAAAGAATTGATTCATGCTGTTCTGTCGGAAAAATATAAGGTTCAATACACAGTTGGAAATTTAAACAACCACATCGGAGTTCCACTGACTATCCTTTCTATTAAACCGGAGCATGAAATGGCAGTCATAGAAATGGGAGCCAATCATCAAAAAGAAATTGAACTTTTATGCACGATTTCTCAGCCGGATTATGGGTATATCACTAATTTCGGAAAAGCACACTTGGAAGGTTTTGGCGGATTTGAAGGCGTAATCAAAGGGAAATCCGAACTGTATGACTTCCTGAAAAACCATCATCGGACTATTATCGTTAATGAGAATGACAACATTCAAGTGGAAAAGACCGAAAATTATGAACACACTATAACTTTTGGAAAAGAAAGTTCGGAGTATTATTATGAGTCTTTTTCAGCAGACCATTGTGTAGGACTGATCTATCATGAAACAAAAATGCTATCCAAACTTACCGGAGAATATAATTTCACCAATCTTTGCGCAGCAGCAAGTTTAGGGCTTCATTTTGGAGTTGATATAGAAAAGATCAAGAATGCAGTTGAAAAATATACCCCTACCAATATGCGGTCTCAGATTGTGAAAAAGGAGGGTAAAACTTTGGTTCTGGATACCTACAATGCCAATCCAAGTTCAATGACCGCCTCACTGAATAATTTTATAACATTTGAAGGCAGTAAAACCATTATTATCGGGGATATGCTGGAATTGGGGGAGGAGAGTGCAAAAGAACATCAAAATATTCTTCAGCTAGCTCATGATTTGGGTTTTGATGAAATTATAACCGTAGGAAAACACTTTAAAAATGTCAATTCTTCCACAAATTCTTTTGAAAATACAGCAGAATTAATAGACTATTTAAAATTGAATAAAATTCAATCAGACAATATCCTGTTAAAAGCTTCAAGAGGAATTTCACTGGAAAAGGCAGCAGAATTTATTTAATACTGCTGCTCCAGAATTCTTTAATGATCAGTTCTATATTTCTAAAAGTATTTGGAAATACTTCACTTTCTATTTGAGAGACATTTTTCCAGGCTACTTCTGTGATTCCTTCTTCGATCTGAGGTTTCGAGGTATCTTCGCCTTTGAAGTTCATATCGAACCAATGAGTGCATTTAAGGATTTTTTCGCCGTTTCTTTCCACATAAATATGATAAGTGGTATTGATGAACTTTTTTAACTCTACATCTTTCAATCCTGTCTCTTCTTCAATTTCTCTTACGGCTGATTCTTCCCTGGATTCACCTTTCTCCATTTTACCTTTAGGAAGATCCCATTTACCAAGTCTTCTGATAAAAAGGATATCCTGCTCAGGATTACTTACGATACCTCCCGCAGCTTCAATGATTCTGAACAGTTTTTGAAATTCTGCCCAGATTTCATCCAAATTTTCACCGAAAACATTCAATTCCTTTACAGATGTATTTTCAAGAAGATCAAGAGCGATCTCAAGGCTTGTGACGTTTTCATATCTAAGCGTTTTTTCTAAGTTTTCAGATTGCTTAGACAATAATAATTTTTTTTCGTTCACAAAAACTTTATACATATATTTGTAAGAATTAGAATTTAAATACAAAAATAAAAAAATGAATTTAGAAGGACGAAAGATTATTGTCAATAAATCATCTAAAGAGCTAACAGAAATATTAAAGTCCCCGGAAAATTATAAAGATTTTATGCCGGATGGCCTTCAGAAGTTTGAAACAAGAGAAGACGGTTTTAAATTCGGATTACAGGGAATGCCGGAAATCGCATTGAAAATAGACGAAGTAAATGATCAGAAAGCGGTTTTGAAATCGGCAAGCTCGAGCTTAGATTTTTCATTAACAGCAACTTTGAATCCTGTGAATGAAAATCAAACGGAGGTTCAGATGCTTTTTGAAGGAAAATTCAATCCTTTTATCAAAATGATGGTAGAAAAGCCTTTACAAAACTTCATCAATACTTTAACGGATAAGATCGAAGCTTATAAATAAAACAAAAACCTTCAGCAATGGAGGTTTTTTTTATATCATAATTCCTGAACTGTGATCCTTGGAACTTCCCGTTGCAGACGCAAGGACATTGACCTCGTTATTTTGCCTTAAAACACCCATAAAAGCAAAAATTAAAGCCTCTTTATACTCTATAATTTCTTTTTCGGGAATAATAATTTCAGCGTGAGTTTTCTGTCGTATCTTCTCTATTAAAAAAGAATTGTACGTTCCACCTCCGGTAAATAAAACACTTTTAAGGTTGTTTTCGTTAATGACCTTTGAAATTTGCTGACTGATGTGTTCCGTACATGTTGTCAGAAGATCTGTTCTTTCGATGGTGCCCAGCAATGGATAAACATATGCATTACACCATTCAATTCCTAATGATTTTGGATGGGATTGCTGATAGAATTCTAAAGAATTAAGCTTAGATAACAATTCTTGATTGACTTTTCCCGTCCTGGCTAATTCGCCGTTTTCATCAAAATTTTTGTCAAATTGCTGAGCAAGCCTATTTAAAACAATATTCACAGGAGCAATATCAAAAGCGATCCTTTGATCAGCAACTTTTAATGAAATATTGGAGAACCCGCCTAAATTCAGGCATGCATCATATTGGGAAAAAAGTAATTCATCTCCTATAGGAACCAAAGGAGCCCCGTTTCCGCCCATCAAGACATCTTGTGTTCTGAAGTCATATACTACAGGAATTCCTGTCATTAATTTAATAGCTCTTCCATCGCCAATCTGCAATGTAAATCTCTTTTGAGGCTGATGAAAAACTGTATGACCATGAGATGAAATCAGATCAATATGCTGAAGTTCATTTCTCTGAATAAAATCCTGAACTTGTTGCCCTAAGTAAAAACCATATTCCGAATGTAATTCCAATAGTTCCTCTGCGCTTAAATGAATGGCATTTCTGAGTTTTTCTTCCCAGGAAACCGGATAGGGAATAGTTTCTCCCTTAAGGATTTCAAAACTCCAGTTTTGACCTTTTTTTTCAAACCTGGCCAAGCAGATATCCAATCCGTCCAAGCTTGTTCCGGACATTAAACCGATAGCCTGTGAAATCATCATTATTTTTGTTTTTCAGAAAGTTGTTTGGTACTGAAATCACCGGAATTATTAAAGAAAGTGTATTCTGAAAAGTCATCTTTAGCGGTCATTCCATTGGCTCCAACAAGGGTAGAACCATCTTCCATCGTTACATACACAGTATCTTTGGTATAAATACGGTTCTTTTTCTGATCCCAGTAAATACTCTGCATGGCAAATCGCTGTCCTTCATTGGTAGTGATTCTTACATTACCTTTCGCTTCATAGAATTTTTTATATTCGAAAATACGGGCGTATTTGGCGGTGATTTTTCCAGGCACTTTAGGTTTTTTCTTATCAAAAAACTGAATGTTAATCCCCTTTCTGGCCACTACGTATGGACTGTCTATCAGTTCATATTTTTCAATAATCGGAGCCGTGGCCCGTAGCGTTACAAATCCAGAATCACGCTGGATGATTTTGGCATTGTTAATGATCTGTGAAGGGAAATTTTTATTCTTATTAGCGTTGGCTTTGGTAAGATCCTCTTCACAGGAAGTCAATATAAAAAATATAGCACAACTAAAAAGGTATGCTATATTTTTATATGATATGTTCGTTTTCAATTTCATTCTAGTTGTATAGGGTTTTTCTGAACCATCTGTCAGCAAAGTTAAAGCCTATTCTTAAATTAATGAAATTCTGGTTGATCAAATTATCTTTCAAAGTACCGCGTTTTCCAACTTCCACACCAATTTCAAGTCCGCTCATTCTTGTAATACTGCTGTTCTTGAATGGAAGAAGTACCCCTGCGGAAACACCAAATTTGTTAATGTTATTACCGGCAAGCTTTAAGTTTCCTTTTTCATAAAAAGCTCCGTATCTGTATACAACTCTGGAGAAATAACTTCTGAAGTTGTTGTAGTTCGGCAAATACCAACCTCCGGCAGAAATTCTGTAAGAATCCTCAAAATCAAAAGTACTTCCGAAATAAGAAACGGTTTCTCCTTTTTTATAATCTCCCTGAAGGGAAACAAACCACTGGTTTTCACTACCGTATCCGATACCTAAAGAAGCCTGTAATGGTAAAAGGTTTTTAGATTTTGTACTTTTCTGTTCAATAATGGTTTCACCGGCTTTTACATCTCCTGTAGTGTAATAATAGGTACTGTTGGTATAATCAGTTGTCATATTACTGGAGTTTCCGAAAGTTGTCGTAGCACCAATAGTAAGCTTACGGTCTGTACTTGTATTTAAATGCTGGTAATTTGCACCAAGAGTGAAATTGAAGTTTTTAATCCTGTTCTTCGTTTCATATCCATTGATTAACTCTGCATTGGAAGACGCAAGCTCATTGATATCCGATAAGTTCCCGAAATATAGGTTAGCTCTTACCCCCACTGCGAATTCCTGGTTAATTTTATATGAAACTGCAGCCTGAGCTGTATTCAATGTACCGGTTCCTCTAAAACGGTTTCTTACTTCCGTCTCCGTCCCATCTGGATTCTGTATAGTTTCTGAATGGAGGATGTCATAACTTTTTGAGCTGTACGGCTGATAGGAAAACCCCATTTTTACCTTTTGTGACAAAGGAAATGCTAACGATATATTGGATAAGTACGTAGAATGTTTGGTAGACTTCGTATTATTATAATCAGTTTTGAAATAATTATTTTCGTTGGTTGCTTCCAGTTTAATGCTTGTAAGTTCAAAATTGGCATTGTTGGCTGGATTAGCAAAGTTAAAACTACTGGTGAAATCACTTATATAAGCAGTTGATATACCACCCATTGAGGCAGTTTCAATCGTATTATCATATTTTACATCTCCAATTCCGTAGGTTGCATAAGGTGAGTTACTCAAACTCTGTGCATTTAGGAAATACCCGACTGATATGAATGATAGTACAAAGATTTTTTTCATTCTATATTTTTAAACAATGCGCAAATATCTTAAATATTAATGAATTGTAAAAATTTCATGAGGTTAAAGTTTGTTAAGGGGAAAAAGACGAATTCTAAATGGCAATAGTCAATTGCGAATGAGGATAATGAATATATTGTAAGCAATTGATCATTCACTTGTGAAGCAAAATTCACGGTTCACAAATATACTCTTTCACAAAATTCTTTATCTTTGAAACATGAATTGGGAGAATATTGCCGGACAGGAAAACCTGAAAAAACTTCTAAAAGACAGTATCGCAGAGAATAGAGTAAGCCATGCCCAGCTTTTTGTAGGAAAAGAAGGTTATGGGACACTTCCTTTGGTGTTAGCATATGCAAGAGAAATTTTAAATAGAGAAAATGAACATGCCGCTTCAAAAGTAGAGCACCTGAATCACTTGGACCTGCATTTCAGCTTTCCAGTTTATACGGATAATAAAAATTCATTAAGCAAAAATAAATTCGATGAATTCAGGGAAATGATCTTAGCTTCTCCATATGCAAGCTATGATGACTGGACAGCGTTCCTGGATTCGGAAAATAAACAGCTGTTTATTTCTGCAGATGAAATAGATGACCAGAACCAGAAGTTCTCACTCAAAAGTTTTGAAGGCGGTACTAAAATCCTCATTGTCTGGAGAGCTGATAAAATGAACATCTCCGCTTCCAATAAGTTTCTTAAGTTTCTTGAGGAGCCCCCTGCAAAAACCCTTATTCTTTTAACGGCGGAAAGCACTAATGATATTCTTCCCACTATTCTTTCCAGGACTCAGATCGTAGAAGTTCACAGGATCAATGATGAAGATCTGGATCAGTATATCCGTAAAAATTTTTCCGTCTCGGATGAAAAAGTGAAGGAAATTATTCATGAAGCACAGGGAGATTTAAATGAAGCCATAAAGCTTTTGAATTCCGGAAATAAGAATGAAGAATTTGAAAAATTATTCATTCAGTGGGTTCGTGATGCCTTTCAGGTAAAAAAGAAACCCGAGTTTTTGAAGAATATTATTTTCTGGGCGAGGGAAATTTCAGGCTGGAACAGGGAAAAACAAAAGAACTTCCTTAATTATTGCTCAGAGATCTTCAGATTGGCTTTGCTTCAGAATTATCAGTCGGAAAATCTGGTTTATAAAAAAATTGATGCGAATGGTTTCAATTGGGCAGGCTTTTCCAAATTTATAAACGGAGCCAATATTGAAAACATATTAGAAGAGATCAGTACTGCAGATCTTCATTTAACAAGAAACGGGAATCCTAAAATCATCTGGACCGATTTGGGAATAAAACTATCAAGATATATTCACAAAAACACATAAAAAAGTCCTGAAATTTCAGGACTTTAATTTTACTATTAAGCTGCTTTTTTCACTTTTGCAGTTGTTTTGGTCTTAGGCTGACTGTTATCAGCTGTTTTCGCTTTAGCATCACAAGATTTGTGATGGTCACCACATGCCTTTTTATCTTTTACAGAACATTCTTTTTTATCCTTTCCTGCACAACATCCGGACTTAGGAGTTTCCTGTGCAAAACTGAAAGTGAATAAACCAACAACTGCTAAAGCAGAAATAAATTTTTTCATAATTATTTAATTTTTTATCTGAATCCAAATATAATAATTTCAAGGAGTTGTGTGAACAAAAAATTAAAAATAAATTAAAAAATCAATCAATCGTTTGATTTGTTTGAAAATTGTTATAAATTTGCCCCTTGAAAAAATAGAAATGAAATGATCTCAAAAGAAGAAAATATATTATTCGCTGCCGAAAAGCTCTTTGCCGAAAAGGGTTTTGAAGGAACTTCCACACGGGAGATTGCCAAAGCAGCTAATGTGAATATTTCTATGATTTCCTATTATTTCGGTTCAAAAGAAAAATTATATGAGAAGCTGGTAGAATACAGAATGAATGAAGGGCAATTTTTTTCAAAAGATATTCTGGAGAGAACCGACATCAATGAGTGGGAAAAAATAGAAAAGATAGTAGAACAGTTTACAGGGAGAGTAAGAAACCATAAATGTTTTTACAGGATCATGCAGAGAGAGCAGCTGCATACGGAAAACCCGCAGATCGTAGAATTCCTTAAGCAAACCAAAATGGGATTCATTTCCATGTATTCCAGAGTATTGGAAAGCGGATTGGAAAAAGGAATTTTCACTAAAAATCCTCCTATTTACCTGCTTCATGCTACCGTAAGCGGAACATTGTTCTATGCTTCCAACGCTAAAGAAATGTATAAAGAGTTTCTTAATAATACGGAGGAGGAAGAAGCTTTTGATGAAAAATATTACACGGAACTTAAAAACCATATAAAATACTTACTAAAAGACCTTTTAGGTTATGAAGAGAATAAATAACACAGTCATTGCATTCTCCCTTTTCATAGGAATTGCCAATGCCAATGCCCAGGAGAAAAAACAGCTTACACTGGATGAAGCCGTACAAATGGGGATTCAGAACAGCAAAAATCTTAAGATTGATGCGGCCAAAATAGAAGAAGCTACGGCAGACCTTCTGGATGCTAAAAATAAACAATTGCCTGATCTAAAATTATCAGGGAGTTATATGCGTCTTACCAATGCCAAAGTTGATTTGAAATTTTTAGGAGAATCAGGTTCCGGAAACGGAGAAATGGCAGCTCCTAAATCCGTATTCCTGGGACAGGCAAGCTTGTCGATGCCTTTGTATGCAGGCGGAAGAATTAAATATGGCATTGAATCTGCCAAATATCTTGTAGAAGCTGCAAAATTAAGTACAGAGAACGATAAAACTGCCATTGCTTATAATGTAGCACAAGCTTATAATAACTTATTCAAAGCAAGCCAGTCTATCAAAGTATTAGAAGAAAACCTTACCGCTTCTGTCAAAAGAGATGAAACATTCCTTAAGCTGGAGAATAATGGGGTTATTGCAAGAAATGACCGTTTGAAGGCTAATCTTCAGACTTCCAATATTGAACTTCAATTGTTGGAAGCTAAAAATAATTACAATATTGCCAACATCAATATGGACTTATTATTAGGCCTTCCTGAAACTACCGAACTGGAGATTGATCCTAATTATATTGATGAGATCCAGGATGCTAAGCCTGTAAGCTATTATCTTAATGAAGCTCAGCAGAACAGAAAAGATCTGCTTGCATTAGATCAGCAGAGAAAAGCGGCGGCATTAGGGACCAAAGCGGCAAAAGCAGAAAATTATCCCACAGTAGCTTTAACAGGGGGGTACATTGCGGCGGATGCTCCAAAGTTCATCACCATTTATAATGCCGTGAATGTTGGAGTTGGTGTTTCATACAATCTGGCTAATCTTTGGAAACAAAATTCAGCATTAAAGCAATCTCGCGCAAGAGAAATGCAGCTGGACGCTACCAATGAATTATTAAATGATAACATCAAGCTTGAAGTTAACAAAGAATATCAGAATGCCGATTATTCAAAACAGAGAATTGCTGTTTTCGAAAAATCAGCAGTGCAGGCTAATGAGAATTACAGAATCACCAAAAATAAATTTGATAACGGCTTGGCTACCATGACTGAGCTTTTAGATGCAGATGCAGCACAGATTTCGGCCAATGTAGGAGTAATCAATGCCAAAGCTGATGCAGCGTTAGCGTACAGAAAACTATTACAGACAACAGGAACTTTAACAATTAAATAAGAACGATACCCAACATGGAAAATAATAATACACAAACAACTGAACCTAAAAAGAAAAAAAGTTTAGTCTTCCCTATCATTTTAGCAGCTGTAGTAATTGGAGGTGGAATTTACGGATACAGAGCTTATACTTACGGACAAACTCATGAAGAAACGGATGATGCACAAATCGCATCTAATATGGCTCCGGTAATCTCTAAAATTTCTGGTTATGTAGCGGAAGTAAAAGTAAAAGATAACCAGTTTGTAAAAAAAGGAGATACCCTTGTTATTTTAGATAACAGAGACCAGAAAATGGCTTTAGAGCAGGCTGAAGCTGCCTTAGCTACAGCGAAAAGCAATATTTCTACCGCTCAGGCAACCACTACGGCAACTTCTAAGAATATCAATACTTCAGAAGCGGCTGTTGCTACGGCCAATGCACAGATTGAAGCGGCGAAGGTAAATGTATGGAAAACCTCTCAGGATCTGAAGAGATATGCCAATCTTGTAAAAGACCATTCTATTACAGAACAGCAATATGAGCAGGCTTTAGCTGCAAAACAATCGGCTGATAAGCAATTACAGGTTTTGGTAGATCAGAGAAACCAGATCGCTCAGCAGACTGGCGTAGCTTCATCACAAACAGCGGCAAGTTCTCAACAAATCAATGTGGCGAGCTCCGTAGCTAAGCAGAGAGAAGTGGATGTGGAGAACGCAAGACTTAATCTTTCCTACACTGTGATTGTAGCTCCGGAAGATGGATTTGTAGGAAAAGTTCCGATCCAGACTGGGCAATATTTACAGACCGGTGCTCAACTATTCAGCTTGGTGAAAAATGATCAGAAATGGGTAGTGGCTAACTTTAAAGAAACCCAGGTAGATAAAATGGTTGAAGGGCAAAAAGTGAAAATTGAAATTGATGCCTTTCCGGATAAAAAGTTTGATGGAGTAGTAGCATCATTCTCTCCGGCAACCGGTGCAACGTTTTCAATCCTTCCTCCGGACAATGCAAGTGGAAACTTCGTAAAAGTAGTACAAAGGCTGCCTGTGAAAATTGATTTCGTAAACCTGGATAAAAATATCGCCAAAAAGCTGAGAACGGGAATGAACGTGAAAGCTGAGGTGATTTTGAACTAACATTAAAAATTGTAAAAGGTCAATTAACTTCGTTGTCAATAGTGAATTACTTTACTTAAAATAGGTAGTTGTATAATTCACTGTTCACTTGCATAGCAAAATTTACCATTGACCTTTTACATAATAATAAACTTATGCAAGATTCATTAGTAGAATACGGGGCCCGAAGAGTCATTATCACCATTACGGCGATTCTTTGTGCTTTGCTTGAAATTGTAGACTCCACCATTGTAAATGTTGCTTTGAATGAAATGAAGGGGAATCTGGGAGCTACACTTTCCGAAGTGGGTTGGGTAATTACCGCCTATGCTATTGGTAACGTAATCATTGTTCCTATGACGAGCTGGCTTTCGCAGCAGTTCGGACGTAGAAATTATTTTGCGGCTTCCATTATCATATTTACAGTATTTTCGTTCCTGTGCGGAAATGCCACGAACATCTGGGAACTGGTGTTTTTCAGACTGATGCAGGGAATTGGGGGTGGAGCTTTATTGGTAACCTCGCAAACGATCATTACAGAATCCTATCCAATTGAGAAAAGAAGTATGGCTCAGGCTATTTATGGTTTGGGTGTGATCATCGGTCCTACATTAGGCCCGCCATTGGGAGGTTATATTGTGGATAATTACAGCTGGCCATATATTTTCTATATCAATATTCCGATTGGGATTGCTGCAACATTGATGACACTTCAGTTTGTAAGAAGCCCTAAATATGCAGAAAAGCGCAAAGTTTCGGATGTAGACTGGATAGGAATTGCTTTATTGGCACTTACGGTGGGATCATTACAGTTTATCCTGGAAAGAGGTCATGAAGAAGACTGGTTTGAAAGCGGAATGATCGTAACATTTACGGTAACTGCTGTTGTTGGATTTATATTATTTCTCTGGCGGGAGCTTACATTCAGATATCCAATTGTAGAATTACGGGTTTTGAAAAACGGGAATTTAAGGATCGGAACTTTCATGTCGTTTGTTTTAGGATTTGGTCTGTATGGTTCAACGTTTATTGTTCCTTTATATACGCAAAGTATTTTAGGATGGACGGCGCTTCAGTCGGGAGCTTTGATGATTCCGGCAGCGCTAACAACCGCTTTTATGATGCCGATCATCGGAAGATTGCTTACAAAAGGGGCCAAACAACAGATTTTAGTATCTTTAGGATTATTCATCTTCTTTGTCTATAGTTTCTGGGGGTATAAGATTTTGACTCCGGATACCAGTAAAGATGCTTTCTTCTGGATGCTGATTGTAAGAGGAGCAGGATTGGGATTACTTTTCATACCTATCACCTCCTTATCTTTAAGTACCCTGAAAGGGCAGGAAATTGGGCAGGGTGCAGCATTTACCGGGATGATGAGACAGCTTGGGGGATCCTTCGGGATTGCGGCTATTACTACCTTTATAGCCAACGAAAGCCAGAAGCACAGGGTGAATTTACTTTCTCACCTTGATAGCAATAGTTTTGATGTACAGCAAAGGTTAAATAGTCTGAAAGCAAGCTTTGTAGCAAAAGGAATGACACCTGATGCAGCGATGAATGCAGCGTATAAAATTCTGGACTTATCGGTCACCAAACAGGCGACGGTACTTTCTTATATGGATGTATTTCTTTACCTGGGAGTCATATTCCTGATATGTATTCCGTTTATCCTGTTCATAAAAGAACGAAAAAGTAAAGAAAAATTAGATTTAAGTGAAGCCATGCACTAAATAAGTATAAACCTCCGAATTCCGGAGGTTTTTTGTAAAGAATTCTAGGCAGAAATAAGAGACTACTGACAAACAGTTGTCAGTAAACAAGCTTATCTTTATACAGAATTTTAACAAAAACAGATTAGAATGAGTTATTGTTTAGCCATAGAAAGGATGCAGCCTGAAAGCAGGAAAGAACTTCACAAAAATTATCATGATCACCATTACGGATACCCCATTCATGATGATAATGAGCTTTTCGGAAGACTGATTATGGAGATTAACCAGGCCGGTCTGAGCTGGGAAACTATTTTAAAAAAAGAAGCCGGCTTCAGAAAAGCTTACAGCAATTTTGATATAAAGAAAATTGCTGCTTATACAGAAAAAGACAGGGAAAGACTTCTGAATGATCCTGAGATTATCAGAAATAAACTTAAAGTAAATGCAGCGATTGAAAATGCCAAAACGGTTCTTGAACTTCAGAAAGAGTTCGGTTCCTTCGAAAAATGGCTGGAATATCATCACCCTAAAACATTGCAGGAATGGATGAAGCTTTTTAAGAAAACCTTTAAGTTCACAGGTGGAGAAATCGTTAATGAATTTCTGATGAGTATCGGATACCTTCAGGGAGCACACAATGAAAACTGCCCTGTTCACAACAAAATTTTACAGCATAACCCGATGTGGAAAAAGAATTGATGCAACCAAAAAACCTCCGGATTTTCCGGAGGTTTTTCACATATTAATCAATTAATTATATCAAATAAGTTCTATTTTGCAGTTATATACTTTTTACAATTCTTTCTGATAAGAGTTCTTCTATTTTTCTTTTCTCATAAGGAGAAAAACAATGCATGGGAAAATTCAGCTTTGATACCTCACTCGAATTTTTGATATGGATGCTCAGCGTATTTTTATTGATTTTGAAATCATTGATATAGTCATAAGGAATATCCAGATATCTTTTAGGATTGATCTTAGTATGATTAAGAATATTTTGTTCCCTGATCAACAAATTTTCCGGTAAAATATCCAGTTTAAGATAGGATAGCCTCACCGTTGCCAATACAAAAATGAATAAAGCCAGTAATAAGATCATAAACACTTGGCTATAGATGGTATTGTATTTTATAATAAAAAAAACGGATAAAAGCAGGTAAAGCAATATGGCAACTGAAATGGAAAGTATATTTTTCCGGATCACAGTATTTCTATTGTTCTTTTTCATTAGATAAAAAGTAGTTTAGTATTGTATTGATTTAGAATTTTAAAATGTTACGTTTTATGTTCAACTAAAAAATGATTTCAGTGTGATAGATTTCCGGGATATTCAGGGCAGATTAATCTTGCCACGCCATGTTGTACTTGAATACAAGAGTTTTGGTAAAGCTGTTTTTTTCATAATTTTAAATTTAATGTTGATTTTGTGATTTGGTAATAAATATCTACTGTTAGTGAATTAATTTTGATTTTTAAATAATAATTTTTTGTTATGATTGATGATTTTATTCTGTGATTATATTAACTGAATATTAAGCAACTTATTATGTGGTATGATCATAAAATTCAAATTTTAACTTTTTAAGGTGAAGCTGAATAAATAAAAAAGCCTCTGAATTCAGAGGCTTTTGTTTGAATATAATAATCGTAAAGTTCTAATATAGGATTTGTTGGCAATAGCTTGTGCTTCTTTTCCTTCAAAAACAAAATAAGAGTAACCGGGATTTTCTTCTTGCAACTTTCTAAACTTTTTTTCACTGATATTTTTACCATCAAAAAAATAATAGTCAGGGGGAGAATCAGTCATAATGGAAATTCCACCCAGATAAAATTTTTGAGATTCTATCACGAAAGTTTTGTCTATTATTTTTTCATCTTTGGTAAAAATGATGGTTGTATTTTCATAAATATCTCCGCCTGCTACATTAGGTATTTTTCTTTCAGGATTGGCTATTGTTTTTTCATTTAGCACATTAAAATTGAAATACAAAACATTCTTTTTGGAAATGAGTTCATTTGGGATTTCCAATGTGAAATTTCCATTTTCATCAGTTTGGGTTTTAATATATTGATTTTTATGAATGAAAATTACCTCCGCACCGGGAATTTCTTTTTTATTGATCTTAAAAATCAATTTCCCGGATAGCTTGGTAAAGCTTGTTGTGCTCTGTTCGATCGTTTCAAAAGAGTGAGAAGGAGTTTGTCCCTGAGAAAACGTGAGGTTGGTAATTAAAATGACGCCTGCTGCAATTTTTGAAAATGATAAAGGAAGCCTTCCGCACACCTCTTTTCCACCGGCCCGGTTAAAAATATCCCAGATTTCTTTTTCGGTTTTGTCTGTAAAATCAACCACATGTTTGGAACACAACTCACAAAATTTACCATGAGGTGAATCCTGCATAGCATCCCATTTTTCAGAACAGGGCTTATGAATATTCAATTTCATTGTGGAAGTAGTATTATTATATTATTTGAGTATCTCCAAAATACAATAATTTTGAACATCTTTGATGATTAATCAATTGTTTTATTGATTTCCTGATGCTCTTTTCCCCATTTTTCAAGCTCCTCTATAATAGATTGCAGTTTATAGCCGATGGGAGTAAGCTCATATTCAACACGCGGGGGAACTTCCGCATACACGGTTCTGGTGATGATCTTGTCTTCTTCCAGTTTACGGAGCTGAAGAGTCAGCATACGTTCTGTAATGTTGGGGAGTTTCTTTTTCAGTTCCCCGAATCTCAATTTTCCGTTAATGAGATAACAGCAGATTGCTAAAGACCACTGTCCCCCTATAATATTGGAAGCATATACTTCCGGACACTCATCGGCAAGCGCTTTTTTATTAGCGGAATGGGTGGAAGTTTCTTTTATTTTAGTCATTACTTACATTTTTTATAGTACCCTACAATTGGTAGCTACTATTGATTGGGTAAGTTACAACTATTATTTTTGTAACAAGAAATTTATATAATGAAAACATTAGTTATTGTCATTCATCCCCATATGCAAAGTTCTGTGATCAATAAAAGATGGATCAATGAACTGGAAAAATACCCTGAAAAATATACCATTCATCCATTATATGAAGCTTATCCCAATGAAATTATTGATGTATTGAAAGAACAACAATTAGTAGAATCTTATGATACCATTGTATTTCAGTTTCCTTTTTATTGGTTCAGCAGCCCGCCGCTTTTGAAAAAATGGTTCGATGAGGTGCTTTTATACGGTTGGGCATACGGAAGCAGAAGCGGTTATAAGGTAGGAGGAAAGAAAATTGCTTTAGCCATTACCGCAGGAATTGATGAAGAAGGGTACAGCGCATCCGGAAAATACAAATACACAATGAAAGAGCTTACCGCTCCTTTTGAGCTTACTTTTGATTATATCAAAGCAGATTACAAAGGAATTTTTGTTTACTACGATATTGAAAAGAATGCTTCTGAAGAATGGATCGAGAGAAGTGTTCCGATGTATCTGGATTTTCTTGAAAGGGTATAGCCAAAAAATTACCCTACCGTCTTCGTATCTTCTTCCTTCAAAATCTTTTTCTCCTTCATGGAAAGCATCATTCTTTCGCATTTATAGCGTTCCCAGTCGAAATTATTAAGGAAATCAAGGGCAGCCCGGAAACCACGGTTAAAAAGCTCTTCTTTTTCATCTTTTTTCATAAAGAAGTTAAGCCAGTTGCTCGTTCCGCAGTTCACGGTCTGTATGCTGAAAAGATGATAAAAAGTATGCTTGGTAAGAAACGTTTTATCATTAAAGCCTTTCAGGGTTCCGATGATATTTCCGGCAAATGAAAGGGGCGTTTTCAGCAGTTCCTCGCTGGTTTTCCCTTTTTCGGAAAGAATATCGGAATCGCTGGTCAGCTGTACTCCGAACAGGGGCATTCGTGGGAAGAAAATGTCGCTGGAATGGAAAAGATCGATAGGGAAGTTAGAGATACTCCCGCCATCTATGAATACACCCACAGGATTGATGTCTTCCGGTTTCGTGTTCATCCAGAATTTCCAGGCGTATTTTACGGAATCATCAGTTTTGTCGATCATCTTTTGGAAAGGCTCGAAGAAAAACGGTACGGACATGGAAGCCCTCACAAATTCCGCCGGACTTATTTTTTTCATTTCTTCCTCGGACCAATATAAATTGGCCATGGTAGGCAGTTCTACTTTTATTTTAGCATTGATATCCGTAGTGATCACAATATATTCTGATTTGAGCTGATAAAAAGGATTGTTTTTATAATAATCATTATTGACTGCACTTTCATAGAAAATTCTATACCGGGTAAGGTCAATGTGCTCCAGGTTATTCACTTTGATCTCTTCAATGCTATTCAAGGCGATGGCGTAATATTCCATGCCGTTCCCGTAACGGTAATTGAGGTTAAGTTTCTGTTCTTTCTGTACAAATCTTTCATTCAATTCCGCAACGGTTTTTATTCCAAAACCCTTCATAACATCTGTCATTTGGTTTAAAAATGCATTTCCGGGATTTAAACCGCTATTCTGCTTTTTAAAATCGTTATAGAATTTTTTAGCACACAAAAAAGTGATAAATACAGGGATCAATGGAATAAGGAAAAGCAGTTTAGTTCGCAATGAAGTTTCAGAAGGAGTGGCAAAAGGAATAATGAGAAGAATGATCATAATTACGGCGGCGATCATAGCGTTGATCTTCAGGAAATTCTTATTATTCAGCATAGCATGAATGATAGACTTTACATAAGGTTTTCCATCCATAAAATCAGAAAAATCCCAGTTGAAAAGGATATCTTTGATCACATCGCTTTTTGCTTCTTCTTTGGTTCTGCAAGCCGCAATCAACATGGTATTGATAGCTCCTGCACTGGTTCCGGCCACCTTCAGAAAACGGATCCCAAAAATTTCCAGACTGTATAGATAACCAACGAGCGCGCTTCCCCAAACTCCGCCTCCTTCCTGCACAAATTCTACATATTGGTTACCTTCTGCATCCAGTAGGTCTGAAAACTCTTTGGATGAAATATTTTCATGTAAAGCAGTGAGCTTGTCTTTAGATTCCTGAGAGAGAAATTTCTCTTCGAGAACATTGTTCAACATATCGGTTTTCATAGGTCATATAGTGTTTGGTTGGTGTGCAGTGAATCATATTATGGGAGTAAATTACTTTGCCGTCTTATTATTTAACATAATATATCTACTGCTATTGGGTTATTCATTTTTATACTATAAAATTAATGTAATCCGCATTCCAAAGCATGGGTGTTTTTACGCTAATGCATACGTAAAATCACCATTGTTTTCTTCTGGCATAAATAAAAGTGATAATTACAATGAGAGCCATTAAGCCCAAAGTGAAAAAATACCCGTTCTTATGATGAAGTTCCGGCATATTATCAAAATTCATCCCGTAGAGCCCGGCAATAAACGTTATCGGTAAGAAATAAACGGAGTAAATAGCTAAAACTTTCATGACCTGGTTGGCTTTCTGGTCAGATAGAGCCAAAAACATGGAAATAAGGTTGGTGATCTGCAAATTCAGATGGTCAAAATCGGCGACAACGTCTTTATGTTTATCCTTTAAATCGAATACCTCTGAATCCTGTAATCCAAGCAGCTTAAATTTATCAATGGCATCCGTGGAAATGGTAAGAACCCTTGAATTAAGTCCGGATTTTCTTTTCAGTTTATACAATCGTCTGATCTGGTTGGTATGATTGGTGTTTTTCAGGAAAATTTCATTTTCGATATTATCCATGGTTTCCATTAAGCTCACCGACTCATCATCAAAACTTTTCATTACCAGTAAAGCGATCATTAATGCAATTTTTTCAGGAGATGCCTCCATGTCTGTACTGGAAATCTGATTTTTGGTTTCAGTGATGCTTTTGGTTTTCATCCTGTGAATCGTAATGATGGTGTGATTCAAAAGGAAGATCCCGATTTTGGTACTGATATCACTAATAGTGTTGAGATTCTTTCTTTCCAGCTCGGTGCTTTCACGCAACAGGAAAAATTTTACATTGCCGTCCTCTTCAAATTTGGGAAGGTGATTAGGATCGAGAGTATCTTCCAAAAGGAGGTTGTTGATCTCATATCTTTCATGAAGGAATTTCAGGTCTTCCAACGTAGGAGCCTCCACGTCTACCCATTCACATTGGGAATCTCTGTATATCGTATTAATTGGCATAAAGTAAAAATACTAATATTTTGAAAAACTATGTGTTAAATAAGTTTTATCTTTGCCAAAATTAAAAAACTATATGATTAAAAGTACAATAAAAGGGATCGGATTTTATGTGCCGGATAATGTTGTAACGAATGATGATCTAGCAAAATTAATGACCACGAATGATGAATGGATCACCGAAAGAACAGGTATTAAAGAAAGAAGACATAGAAAAAACAGAAATGATTCCCAGGAAACCACCGCTTATTTAGGATTCAAAGCCTCTGAAAAGGCTCTTGAAAAAGCGGGTTTAACAGCGAAGGATATCGATTATATTATTTTTGCCACTTTATCCCCGGATTATTACTTCCCTGGATGCGGTGTTTTGCTTCAGGATATGTTGGGATGTGATACGATCGGAGCGCTGGATGTTAGAAATCAGTGTTCAGGGTTTGTGTATGCTATGAGTGTAGCGAATGCTTTCATCAAATCAGGAACGTATAAAAATATTTTAGTAGTAGGAGCGGAGATCCATTCTTTCGGACTGGATTTCTCTGATGAAGGGAGAGGAGTTTCCGTTATTTTTGGGGATGGAGCAGGAGCTATTGTCCTTTCGGCTACTGAAGATGAAAATGCAGGAGATATTTTAGCGGTGAACATGCATTCTGAAGGAAAATACGCCGATGAACTGTGTACGCAGTTCCCGGGCTCTAAATTCGGGTGGAGCGACAGAATGAGAAAAGAACCTGAAAATGTAACAAACAAAGAAGTATATCCGATCATGAACGGAAACTTTGTGTTTAAACATGCAGTAACAAGATTCCCTGAAACTATGATGGAAGCGCTTGAAAAAGCCGGAAAAACGGTTGAAGATCTGGATATGTTCATTCCACATCAGGCGAACTTAAGAATTGCCCAGTTTGTGCAGCAGAAATTCGGACTTCCGGATGAGAAGATCCATAACAATATCCAGAAATATGGAAATACAACAGCGGCTTCTATTCCGATTGCCTTGAGTGAAGCGATTGAGGAAGGAAAGATCAAAAGAGGTGATCTTGTTCTTCTTTCAGCATTCGGAAGTGGATTTACATGGGGAAGTGTTTTATTTGAGTACTAAAAAGTAAATTGATTACAATATAAAAGTCCGTAGAATTTCTGCGGACTTTTACTTTTTATTGAACCACAAAAGTCACAAAAGTTTTTTTAACACGTAAGCTATTTTAAGTTCATTATAGCAATGTGAATAAGAGCACATTAGTTTTATTGAAAACCTCTGATTTTTGGCTTATGTGAACTTTAAACGACATGACTTTCAGCTTAAGTAACTAAAGTGTTCAGAAAAAAATTATACAGTAAAAATCTTTTGCGACTTTTGTGGTTTTATAGTGTATTAAAAGAAATCGCCAGTTAAAAACCGGCGATTGATATTTGTATATTAAAGGCTTTTCAATAGCTTTTCAGTGTCTGCATAATCCTGTCCTGTGCTTTTTGCCAGTTCAATAGATTTTTCTGCCCAAAGTTTTGCATTCTTTTTATCACCGATCTTATTGTAAAGATTGGCTAAAGTATCCGTATTGGCATAATTCTGATTTTTCTTTACGGATTCCTGTGCCCAAGCTACTGCTTTTTCTAAAGAAGTTTTGTCGTTAACATTTTCAAAGAAATTCCATGCAACAGAATTCAATTCTTCAGAACTTGCTGCGGAATAATCTCTATAAGTTTCCAAAGCCAGCTTTTCATATGTAGCAAAATCCTTTTCTTTTAAAGCTCTGTTTGATTTTACTTTTGTTAGAATTTTTGCTGCTTCCTCTTTACTTAAGAATTTCTGAGCTTCAGCCATGAAATAGCTGTCATTCCAGGTCTTAGTGTCTGTATTATAAGATTTCTTCACCACAGAATTCAATTTGATATTCTTATCGAACTTGTCATATTTATCTGCAGGCAGAATTTTAGTAATATCTGCTTTCTTTTCCTGGAATATTTTGTACAATGGGCTGTCTGTACTTTGTGTTGCGGAAAGCAGCATCTGAATATCTTCCTGGTTCAGTTCTGTTTTAGCTTTGAAATAACGTTCCAGCACTCTTCCGGCAAACTCGGCATCGTTATAAATTGTTAATCCGGCAAGATTCTTTAAAAATTCAGGATCTTTTTCTCCTTTTTCAAACTTTTGCTTTAAAGCGGCCAGTGTTTTATTAGGGTCTTCTGCATCTTTTGCGAATTGGATAAAGTCATTCTCTTCCACATAGCCTAATGTTCTGTGTACTTCCTCTCCATTTCCGTTGATGAATAAATAAGTAGGGTAGGCTTTTACGTTGTATTTCTTGGCAAGGTCAATTCCTTCTCCTTTTTCCATATCAATTTTAGCATTAATGAAATGGCTGTTGTAATAATCACCTACAGATTTAAGCGGGAAAATGTTTTTTACCATCAGTTTGCATGGTCCGCACCATGAAGCATAGGCATCAACAAAGATAAGTTTATTTTCTTTTTTCGCTTTGGCTAAAATGGTAGCGAAGTTGCTGTTTTCAAATTGGATTCCCTGTGCAAAAGCAAAAGCTCCGATAAACAGAGAAGAAAATAGGGCTATTTTTTTCATAATACTTTTTATTGGCTACAAATGTAATAATTATGTTAACACATAAGTCGTTCCAGAATGAAAATAGTTACGAACTGTTATTGTTTTTTGCAGAACAATAAAAAATCCGCAGCGAAGCTGCGGATTTGTGATCTTTTATTTTGTTTTGGAACTGTCGGTTTTTACAGTGGCCGTGTCCGAAGGAGTTGCAGGAGCTGGTTCTGAATGGGCAACCGCTGTATCTCCCATACTATTTCTTAAAGAGTCTTTATTCCTGCTTTCTTTAAACTCTTCTCTCTTTTCTTTATTCTGGGCGCAGCTTCCTAAAAACAGTAAGCCTACTATTGTTCCCATCCATAGTTTTTTCATAATAATTATTTTAAGATAGTAATCAAATATAATGATTATAAGATAAAGATAAAAGATGTTTGTCAACCTTATCTGGTCATGAATAAAAAAAATCCACAGAACTTTCATCCGTGGATTTTCCATTTTACGTTAAACATGTTGTATTTATTTAACAGGTGTCGTGGATGCTGAATCCATTTTAATCTTGATACTGTCAGGATTGGTCGTTTTAGTAGTCATTGTATCTGTCGTAGTAGGCGGTACAGTTTGTCTTGTATTGTCTACTGCTGTCGAATCGGTACTACTGGATGACATAGAGGACTCTTTAGTTCCACAACTTACTGCGAGTAATCCTAACCCGAAGGCTGCTAACATTAACTTTTTCATATAAATTATTTTGTTTGGTGTGATAAAGAAAGTCCAATAATTATTCCGAATACGTCTTTCTGCCTATTAAAAAAGAATAAAATGATATAAAGTTTGTTAAATAAAAAAGCTCCGGAATTTCCGGAGCCTATATTACTTATTACTATCCCAAATACGGATACTTGTAATCCTTAGGAGAAACAAACGTTTCTTTAATACTTCTTACGGAGGTCCATCTCAATAAGTTCATTTTAGAACCTGCTTTATCATTAGTTCCGGAAGCTCTGCCTCCGCCGAAAGGTTGTTGCCCTACAACAGCACCCGTCGGTTTGTCATTAATGTAGAAGTTTCCTGAAGCATTTTCCAATGCTTTGAAAGCTTCATTGATCGCATAACGGTCTTGTGCGAAAACGGAACCTGTTAATGAATAAGGAGAAGTAGAATCTACCAGTTTCAATGTTTCTTTCCAGTTCTGATCTTCATAAACATATACAGATAGGATAGGCCCGAAGATTTCTTCTACCATACTTTCATAATGAGGATTGGTAGTTTCGATCACGGTCGGGTGTACAAACCATCCTTTAGAATCATCACATTTTCCACCGATCACTACATCAGCTTCACTGGATATATTCGCTCTTTCGATGTAGCCTTTGCATTTTTCAAATGAATTCTTATCGATAACAGCATTGATGAAATTGGACGGATCTTCCGGAGAACCTATTTTAATAGAGTTAATCTGAGTTTCCATTACCTTTTTCACATCTGCCCAAAGAGATTTAGGAATATAAGCTCTTGAAGCCGCAGAACATTTCTGTCCCTGATATTCGAAAGCACCTCTTACCAAAGCGGTAGCCACTGCCTCAACATTCGATGAAGGGTGAGCAATCACGAAGTCTTTTCCTCCTGTTTCCCCAACAATTCTCGGATACGTTCTGTAGTTATGAATATTGTCACCGATCATTTTCCACATTCCCTGGAAAACTCTCGTAGATCCTGTGAAGTGAAGACCTGCAAAATCAGGATGTGCCAATACTTTTTCAGCTGTTTCTTTTCCGTCTGTGAAGATCATATTGATTACTCCTGCAGGAAGGCCAGCTTCCGTTAAAACATCCATAATAACTTTAGCAGAATAGATTTGCTTATCTGAAGGCTTCCAAACTACTACGTTTCCAAGCATCGCCATACAAGTAGGAAGGTTTCCTGAAATAGCCGTAAAGTTGAAAGGAGTTACCGCAAAGCAGAATCCTTCAAGAGGTCTGTATTCCACACGATTCCAGATTCCATTGTCAGAAACCGGCTGTTCAGAATACATTTCCGTCATGAACTCTACATTGAATCGTAAGAAATCAATGAATTCACAAGCAGAATCAATCTCAGCCTGATGTACATTTTTAGATTGCCCGATCATAGTCGCTGCATTGATTACATCTCTGTATGGACCTGCTAAAAGATCAGCTGCCTTTAAGAAAATAGCGGCACGTTGTTCCCAACCCAGCTCATTCCATTCTTTTTTTGCTGCCAATGCTGCATTGATGGCGTCATCTACATGCTGCATAGTCCCTCTGTGGTAAAACCCGAAGTCATGAGCATGATCCTGAGGAGACTGAAGCTGAACTTTATCATCCGTTCTTACTTCTTTCCCATTGATCACCATTGGAATTTCTGTCTTTTCCGCCCACATTTTTTTGTAAGTGGCGATAAGGCTTTTCACTTCCGGAGAACCCGGGGCATAAGAATTTACTGGCTCGTTTACTGCTAATGGTACTTGCGAAATTGCTTTTGACATATTATGTTGTATTATTTTTAATTGCGAATGATACAAATTTACAACAATTATTTGATGTCAATAGTCAATTTTACTTCGTAAGTGAATAGCGAATTTCCGAATCAGATAAGAAATTGACTATGAAATAAATTGACTGTTCACTTATTGACAAAATACTATTACATCTTTTCATTTTCTAATATTTTGAGCACCAGTTTTTCTTCCTGCGTAAGATCCGCTTTGTCATCATTGGCTTCAATAACTTCCAGCTCATCAAGGTATTTTTTTATAGTATTATTTTCATACAGATTGATCACTAAAGGATGGACATAGTACTTTTTGCAGACTGCGACAGTATTGCCGAGATGAGACGCTACAATATCTAACGCCTCTTTTACTTTGCTTTTATATTCAGCATTGCTTTCGGCGTAGCCTATCTCTTTAAATGCGATCAGAGCACTTACGGTTCCTGACCATGTCCTGAAATCTTTGGCCGTAAAATCTTCCCCGCTGATTTCTTTGATATATTCATTCACCATCCCGGAATCTATGGAATGACGGTTTCCTTCATCGTCATAATATTGGAAAAGCTCTTTTCCGGGAATATCTTTACATTTTTGCACTAATCTGGACAATCTCCGGCTTCTTAAATCAATATTGTGCATGATCCCTTTCTTACCTTTAAAAGAAAAAGTAATTTTTTGTCCGTTAATTTTTACATGTTTGTCTTTAAGAGTGGTTAATCCGAAGGAGCCGTATAATTTTTCATAAGCATTATTCCCGATTCGGATATTGGTTCGTTGCATTAAGCTTACAATGAGGGCAAGAATCTTCCTTTTTTCAAAATTCCTCAACGCAAGATCTTTTTCAATCTGTAACCGCATTTGTGGTAATGCGTACCCGAACTGAAGCATCCTGTAGAACTTCGTATGATTTCTTAAAGCGCTCCATAACGGATGATAACGGTATTGTTTTCTCTTCTTGGCATCAAGACCTGTTGCCTGAAGATGACCATTCTCCAATGCGCAGATCCATACATTTTCCCATGCGGGAGGAATAACCAGTTTATTGATCCTTGATATTTCGTCTCTATCCGTGATCTTTTCCCCGTTCTTATAATAATATGAATATTTTTTTCCTGTCTTTTTCCTGGTGATTCCGGCGGTTTCTGCATCGGTAGTATATACTAGATGTACCGCCTTTGCAGAAGCTTCCGGATCATTCATGATTTTGACGATTTTTGAAGGCTTCAGGTGGGAAATGAGTTCCAGTTCTGTATTCTTCTCCATAAGGTGTGGTTAAGAGTTTCTACCCTTCGAAAAGATTAAAAAAAGAATAACGACAACTGCACAGACTAAAAGTATTCCCCACCACATTCCGGCCTTGAAAATGGTCTCCACTGCCTCACAACTGGTTAATAGTAATAAACTGAATATGCTAAAACCGTAAAAACTTAACTTTTTCATGATATTTATATTTGGTGATTAGTATTACACTCTTTGATGGTCGGGCTTCCAGATTGTAATAGATCTTTTGATCTCATCTCCTGAAATATTTTCATGAAGTGCTTTATACAAGAGTTCTTTAAACTCTTCATCTTCAGCAAATCTTAAAGCGGCAATCTGACTGAAGCTCAATTTCTCGACAACATCATCTGATCTTGTATTGAACATTTCAAAATACCGCTGTCTGAATTCCAGGATAACGACACGGTTCTGAATCCCCAATGCATAATGCTGCCTGACCATAATGGCCAGATAAAAAAGCAGGGAAATAATAATGGAAAATAAAATCCAGACCAGTTTATGCTGAGGATCATTCCAGATATTGTAAACGCCCAGAACTTCGAGCAAAATCAATAAAGGAAGATAAATAAAATGATGCGGCGGATAATATTTCCTGTGATTTTTATAATTCTGCTTTTTCATATGATAAGATATAGCAAGAATCTTTCCAAAATGTTATATTATTAATGGTAATTGTTGTTTTTGTGTATTGAAATTATGTGAATATTTGATTTATCTTAAAAATTTATCATTTAATGTAGTGCAGGGTTTCGACATTAAATTTTTTGTAACTTTCGGTTTTTAAAAATTAGAAAATGACTTCAAAGGAAAAAGTAGCTGCGCTTCGTGAAGAAATGCAGAAAAATAATGTTGATGCATTTATAGTATATTCAGCCGATCCGCATATGAGCGAATACTTGCCGGAAGAGTGGCAGGAAAGAGCATGGTTATCAGGATTTTTAGGTTCCGCAGGATTTGTGGTAGTAACTAAAGATAAAGCCGGACTTTGGACAGACGGAAGGTACTTTACCCAGGCTGCCATTGAACTAGAAGGCTCTGGAATTGACCTTTTCAAAGACGGGATTGAAGGAACACCCAACTATATCGACTGGATCATTTCTGAAATTCCTGCAGGCGGAAAGGTGGCAGTAAACGCTTTAGCAGCTTCCAATGCAAACTGGGAACTGCTTTCACAAAAATTAAATTCAAAAAATATCACCTTAGTGGATCTTCCTCTTTTAAAGCAGGTATGGAAAGAAAGAGGAACCCCATCTAAGAACCCGATATTCGTGCATCCTGTGGAAAGGGCAGGGAAATCCGTGAACGATAAAATTGCGGCGATCCGCCAGAAAATGGAAGATCAGGAAGCTACGGTTCATGTCATTTCAAGTCTGGATGATGTAGCCTGGACGTTGAATTTACGTGGGAGTGATGTGGAAAGTAATCCTGTGTTTTTAGGATATATCATCATTACTAAAAACGATGCAATTTTATTTACTGATCTTGAAAAGCTGGAAGTGGAGGCCAGAAAACAACTGGATGATTCCTTTGTGAAAATGATGCCTTATGAAGAGTTTTTCAATCATCTGAAAACATTCAGGAATGAAAAAGTATTGGTTTCTCCGAACAGTAATCAATTGATTTTTGAAACATTAAAAGCGGATAACCAGTTTATCAAAGCTGCTGTTCCAGGAAATCTGATGAAAGCCCAGAAAAATGAGGCTGAATTGGAGGGGTTCAGAAAGGTAATGGTAAGAGATGGGGTAGCGATGGTGAAATTCCTTTACTGGCTAACTCATAATGCCGGAAAAGAGGCCATGAATGAATATTCTATCGGAGAAAAATTAAGAGGCTTCCGTGCAGAAGGAGAAAATTTTGTAGGAGAAAGTTTCGGAAGTATCGTAGGATATAAGGATAATGGTGCCATCATGCATTATTCGGCAAAAAGCGAAGGTAGCAAAGAGGTTACTAACGATGCAAGTATCCTGGTAGATTCAGGAGGTCAATATCTCGAAGGAACTACGGATATTACCAGAACATTAGCTTTAGGGGCCGTTTCTGAAGAATTCAAAAGAAACTCAACTTTAGTTTTACAGGGAATGATCCGTTTGTCTATGGTAAAATTCCCAAGAGGAACGAAAGGAGTACAATTGGATGCTATTGCAAGACTTCCTCTTTGGATGGAAGGAAAAGATTATAATCATGGAACCGGACATGGAGTGGGAAGCTTTATGAATGTACACGAAGGTCCTCAGAATATCAGAAAAGATATGAATCCGCAGGAACTGCTTCCGGGAATGGTCTGTTCCAATGAGCCAGGCTTTTATGTAGAGGGAGAATACGGAATCCGTCATGAGAATCTGATTGCGGTAAAGGAATCAGAAAAAACACCATTCGGAACGTTTTATGAATTCGAAACACTGACGTTCTGTCCGTTCTTCAAGGATACTATTGTAAAAGAAATCCTTTCAGAAAAAGAGATTGAGTGGTTAAATGCTTATCATAAGACATGCGAGGAGAAAATAGGCCCTTATCTGGAAGGTGAGGTTAAAGATTGGTTTTTACAATTAGTAAGCCCGCTTTAATTAATAAAAAATAAATATAAAAAGCCCGGCAACATTTGTTGCCGGGCTTTTTATATTTACCGTATTTTTACGGATATCGCTATAGGGATTTTCCTGAGATATTGAAATGAGGCAGGTTCTATCTTTGTCCTATCAAAAACATCATTCATAACTTCATATAACTTAGTAAATTCAAAAGCGGTAAAATCATCTCATTTCTGAGGTGATTTTATTTTATGCTCTCAATAGACATTCCTTCATGAGTCAGCACAAGGCTTTCCGTAGCTACCTGAGAATCATTACTTATCAATACAGGTCCGATGTATTGGGAAGGAAAGCAATTCTGAAGTTTCCAGACGATTAATGGATTATGCTGATCATCGAGCAACTTGATTACCACATCGCGTCTTTCCACACTTCCGAAATATTTTGTTCTGATCCAGTTGAAGAAATCGTTATCTCCCTTTACAATGGTTCTTTTTAAGGTGACATCGGAAAATTTTAATAATCCCGGTGTTTTCATTTCTGAGTCTAGCTTGGAACTTCCTTCTCTTACGGAAATAACATCAATGTGCATGTCTAATCCGGAAACTTCCAGAAAATCGATTCTGTTTCCGCCCCATTCCACCTGGAAATGGTAACGGTTGATAACTTTTGGTGGCATGATTAACAGTTTTTAGTGTATATAAAGGTACTGATTTTTAAATAATTGCTCATTGATAAATGATGATTGCTCAATGTGAAGCTCTTTCATCTCCAATTTAAAATGTATAATTTTCACATAGACAATCCGTATGACTTTCTACTGCAAAAATTGCCGCTAAAAAACTTACCTTTGCACTATGAATAACGATACCATTTGTGCACTGGCTACAGCCAATGGAATAGGAGCTCTGGGAATCATAAGAGTTTCCGGAAATGATGCTTTACCGATAGTTCAGAAAAGTTTTCCGACAAAGCAGTTGGAGAAACAAAAGTCCCATACTATCCATTACGGTTATTTCATGGATGGGGAAGAAGCGATTGATGAGGTGATGCTTTCCATTTTCCTGGCTCCGAAAAGTTTCACTACTGAAAACTCAGTGGAGATTGCTTTTCACGGTTCGCCGCACATTGGAAAACGTATCCTTGAAACCCTGATCAAAAACGGGGCGAGAATGGCCAAAGCAGGAGAATTTACGCTTCGTGCTTTCATCAATGGAAGAATTGACCTTTCCCAGGCAGAAGCCATTGCGGATGTGATTGCATCTGAAAATGAGGCCTCCAGAAAAGTAGCAATCAATCAGCTGAAAGGAGGGATTACCAACGAGATATCGTTATTAAGAACCGATCTTCTGAATTTCGTTTCTTTAATTGAACTGGAGCTTGATTTTGCCGAAGAAGACGTAGAGTTTGCAGACAGAACAGCCCTGACTCAATTATTGAACAAAATCGAAATAAAATTAAATTCTCTTATTGAAAGTTTCCAGTATGGAAATGCCATCAAAAATGGAACAGCTGTTGCGATCATCGGAAAGCCAAATGCTGGAAAATCCACTTTACTCAACGCTTTATTAAAAGAAGAAAGAGCTATCGTCAGCAATATTGCGGGAACAACCAGGGATACGATCGAAGAAGTTTTGCATATCAAAGGTCATGCTTTCCGTCTGATCGATACCGCAGGATTGCGTGAAACAGCAGATGAAATCGAAGCTATTGGAGTAAAAAAAGCCAAGGAAAAGGTGGAAAATGCCAATATTCTGGTCTATCTGGCCGATGCTGCAACAGAAGATTTTTCAGAAGATATCGAAATGATCCAATCTTTGCTGAGAGACGATTTGAAGCTGATTATTTGTGCGACCAAGATCGATGAAGTAATTCCCACAAAATATGAAGCGGTAGAAGATATTTTCCGAAAAGCAATTGCCAATGATTTTGATTTTATCAAGATTTCAGCAGTTGAGAACCAGAATATTCAGGATCTTAAAAATGAATTGTCTTCTTATGTGGAACAGTTAAAATCCGAAGAAAATAATGTGGTTATTACCAATCAACGCCACTTTGAAGCGTTGCAAAAGTCTTTGGATGCTGTTCATAAAGTGAAAGAAGCGATTACATTCCAGATCTCTACGGAATTATTGGCGTATGAACTGCGTAATGCGTTGGAACATTTAGGGGAAATTTCAGGGGAAGTCACAAATGATGAGGTGTTGGGAAATATTTTCTCAAAATTCTGTATCGGGAAGTAACCGTATCTACGAAAACAACATCAATACCACATAAATTATTTTATTAAAAATTGCAAGGTACATTGTTCTTTGTGTTATCTTATTATGCATAAATTATAATAGGAATGAAAATTTCCTCTCCGAAAATTAATAAAGCAAGTTCATGTTGATTATTTTAGAGCACCAAATGGTGTTTGTCAAAAATTAATAATTCTAATCACCATTAAATTTTAAAATTAATATTTCCAATAAAACATAGAGCATAATTGATGGAAATTTTAAATTTTCGTATCCCAAGTTAAATATTCTAAAAATACAGCTAAAAAAAGCAACAAGACAAAAATTTCCCGTTCACCAAAACATTATTCACTTTTGTATTAAAGATGTTTTTAAAACTATTTGACTCCGTTAAAATTACTAAAGGTATTAAAAATTCTATTATTTTTGATACTAATACAGGCTTTTTAAAGCTTATTCCGAATGCTTTCTTTGACTTACTATCAAATGAAAAGCAAAATTATGCTGTATTAAAAAAGCAATTAGACCATGATAGTTTAGAGGTTTTAGAAGAATACCTGAATTTTATCATTGACAACAATTTAGGATTTATAATAAGTTCTAGAAAAGAATTGCAGAGTTTCCAAAGCACCTCTTATTTTAATGAAACACCTTCTTATGTTGATTATTTAATTTTAGATATTAATAGTTCTGGTATTTTCAATGACAATTTAGTACAGCAGATTTGTAGTTTAAAGATTAAATACATACAAATCAGATTTTCAGAAGTAAGAGTAAACGAAATAATAGAAATAATTTCTAAAATAGAACAGCTTAATGATTCTAATATCAATGAAATATCAATTGTTGTAAAATATGATGTTCAGCTTCTTTCATTTGTGAAAGAAAATCATTTTAAAATTTCAAATAAATTTCTTCATTTTATACTACATTCATCCGAAGAGCAAGATTTTCAGATATTAGACCATGTTTACTTAAGTATTATTAAAAATAGAATTACAATTCCTTTGAGTTGTGGGCTAATTGATTTAAAAAATGTTAACCTTAATCGCTTTTTTTATTTAGAGGCACAGCAATACAATTCTTGCCTTTACAAAAAAATAGCAATAGATTTTGATGGCAATATTAAAAACTGCCCCTCAATGGCTCAAAATTTTGGAAATATAAAAGATACAACATTAAAAAATGCTTTAGATCATCCTGAATTTAAAAAATATTGGAACTTAACCAAAGATAGTATCGAAGTCTGTAAAGATTGTGAATTCCGTTATATATGTACCGATTGCAGAGCATACACAGAACAAACCCATACTAACAAAGAAGAATTAGATACTTCCAAGCCTTTAAAGTGTGGCTATAATCCTTACACTGGAGAATGGGAAGAATGGAGTACAAATCCATTAAAACAAAAAGCAATACAGTATTATGAGACATTTGAAAGGGGCGAAAAAATTAATGGATAATTAATTTAAAATTTCATTATTTTTAATTATATTTTTGATTTTCAATCATTTGCGTTTTTTTTCTAATCTATATTACAAACACAGATTTTCTAGATGCAATCAATCTGGATAGCTTTTGTTTATCACATACTATTAGGGAAGTGGCTTGTAGTACATATGGAAACAAAATTCGCAATTGTTACAGGAGCAGGTTAGGAAGTGTTACTGTAATATGGGCTATCTATGGGAGCTTTTAAAAACCTCCATTCGTTTTGTTAATCTTCATTTTGAATAAAATAATCCGGATTATGGATAATCCGATCAGAGAATATATCAGCAATTTTGTAGTATGATCTAAGTCCTCTTTATTTCAGTCTGCTGAATATATTGATGTTCTCAAAAAATTTTAAATTTATAATCCTTAAATATTGAATTGGTGAACTTGTCTAAAAATATTGAATCCAACTCTCTGTACGAACTTTATAAGACTTTGGAGTTACCCGTAGATCTATTTGAACTCACGGAAGGTTTTACCATTTTCAATCTCAATGAAATTGGATTCAGCTTACCTTATAGTTCTTCTTCTTTCAGACCTAATTTCTTTTCTTTTTTGCTTGTAAAGAATGGTCAGGGAAAATACTCTATCGATGAATATTCCTTTGATGTTGCTCCAAACTCCGTTTATTTTACGAATCCAAGTAATTTCAGAACATTTAGTTGGACAGAGATAAACGATGTTTTATTGATCACATTTGATGAAACGTTTTTAAAAAAGTATATTGGCAGAGATGTGTATACGGAATTCCCATTTCTTCTGACGGAAATCGTGAGACCCAAAGTAGTTTCTGATAGTTTTTTTCAGGAACTTAAATATATCACAAGTTTAATTCATAAAACATACAAAGGAAAGTCAATTGCCAAGTATAATATAATTGGACATTTCTTAGCAATTCTCTTGTTTAAAATCAAAGAGCATATTTGGATTGATTACAATCCAATTTATGAAGGTAACAGAAGTTCGACTATAGTTATAAGCTTTAAACGGATGTTGGAACAACATTACAGGGATATAAGTTCCGGTAGGGTTGAGACAGTATTCAGGGTTCAGGATTATGCAGAAGCACAACATCTTCATCCCAATTATTTGAGCAGTGTAATCAAAAACAAGACTGGGAAATCCATTGCGATCTGGATTGCAGATAAAACACTTTCCGAAGCAAAAGCACTTCTTCAAAACCCAGAAATACCTATCAAAGAAATCAGCTATAAACTAGGCTTTTCAGAATCCGCGCATTTCAGCACATTCTTCAAAAAACACGAAGGGATTTCACCTGTTCAATACCGAAAGTCCTCCGTTCTTTAAAATTCGAAACTCTATCTTTATTTGGCGTAAGAATTTACTTCCATCCAGGTTCTAATTTTGTTTCATCAAATAGCAAAATGCTTTTGACAAATTAAAGCCGAATAAAATGGGACGAATATTTATAACAGGATCATCAGACGGACTTGGTATGATGGCCGCAAAATTATTAATGGAAGAAGGACACCAGGTTGTACTTCATGCAAGAAATGAAAAAAGGGCAAAGGATGCATTAAAAGCTAATCCAAAAGCGGAATCAGTACTTATCGGCGATCTTTCCAGTATAGCGGAAACGGTTGAACTTGCTGCTAAAGCTAATGCAACAGGTGAGTTTGACGCAATAATTCATAATGCTGCAATTGGATATACTGAAGGAAAAAAAATACTGACAGAGGACAAGCTACCTCATGTCTTTGCCATAAATAGTTTAGCCCCATATATACTGACCTCACTCATTGAAAGACCAAAAAGATTGATCTACCTCAGTAGTGGGCTTCATAGAGATGGAGATAGTAGTTTGACTGATATACTTTGGGAACATAAACCTTGGAATGGCTTTCAGGCTTATGCCGATTCCAAACTCCACAACGTTTTTCTAGCCTTTGCTGTTGCTAACAAATGGAAGAATGTATTTTCCAGTGCATTGGAGCCAGGATGGGTAGCTACCAAAATGGGAGGTCCCGGAGCGCCAGACAGCCTGGAAGACGCCCCGCAAACACAGGTCTGGCTAGCTGCATCCACCGATCAGGAAGTCCAGACTTCCGGAAAGTATTTTTACCATAAAAAATTAGAAGTTACGCATCCGGATGTTAACAACACGGATTTACAAGAGCTTTTCCTTAAGAAATGTGCTGATATATCAGGCATCAAATTTCCAATGGTTTAAGTAGCCGACATACCCATAATTTTAACAAATATAATCGAAACAATGAAAGAACTAACCAACAAAGTAGCAATCGTGACAGGCTCATCCAAAGGAATTGGAGCGGAGGTTGCTAAAAAATTAGCTTTAGCAGGGGCTAAAGTGATTGTCAATTATGCAGGAAGCTTTGCTGACGCAGAAAATGTTGTGAATATGATTAAAGAACAAGGTGGTGAGGCTACCGCTATCCAGGCTGACGTAAGTAAAAGTGAAGATGTTAAAACTCTTTTTGACAAGGCCATGGAGTACTATGGTCACATTGATATCCTTGTGAACAATGCAGGTATCATGATGACAAAATTAATTAAGGATACAACAGATGAAGATTTTGAACGCCAATTCAGTATAAATGTTAAAGGGGTATTCAATACCTTACGCGAAGCAGCAAATCGCCTGGCAGAAAACGGCTGTATCATTAATTTCTCAACGTCCGTAAACCGTATGATGCTGCCAGGGTATGGCACATATACAGCAACAAAATCAGCAGTTGAACAACTGACAAAAGTTTTTTCCAGAGAGATAGGCCGTGGCATTAATGTTAACTCTGTTTCTCCGGGACCCACTGCTACGGCATTGTTCCTCAATGGCAAATCAGAAGAAACGATAGATCGTTTAGCGTCACTTAATCCCTTTGGCAGAATAGGCCAACCGGAAGATATCGCAGATACTATCGTTTTTCTTGCCAGTGACAAAGCAAAATGGATCAATGCTCAAAATATCGGGATCAATGGTGGAATGGCTTAAATTTTAAAATAAATAAACATGTATTCATTAAATAATAAAGTAGCCCTTATTACGGGTTCTGCCAGAGGGCTGGGAAGAGCCATAGCAGAACGTTATGCTGCATTGGGTGCAGATATTGTCCTGAATTATTCCAAAGATACAGCTTCCGTTAAAGAGGTCGAAAGTAATATTCGTGCTATGGGAGTGAAGGTTATTTCTGTTCAGGCCGATGTAAGTAAAGTAGATGATATTAAACGACTTTTTGCAGAAGCAAAAAAAGAATTCGGTAAAATTGATATTGTGGTAGCAAATGCCGGAATTGAAATGGTAGAAACTCCAGTTACAGAATTTACTGAAGAGCAATTTGATCGCTTATTTTCTATAAATACGAAAGGTAGCTATTTTACCATGCAGCATGCGGCATTAAATATAGAAGACAATGGACGAATTATATATATAGCATCTAGTACTACAGCTTTTCCTATTCCAGGGATGGCGGTTTATGGAGGAAGTAAGACTACTCCACGTTATTTAGTTGATGTCCTGTCCAAAGAAATCGGACACCGTGGCGTTACTGTCAATTCGATTATACCATTTGCTGTGGACCATTCAGGAATTTTTGCAGAAAAAGGAAGTTATCCCGAGCTCCGAAAATCATTGATAGACAGTTGCCCAATGGGAAGGCTGGCTGAAGTAGAAGATGTCGCAAACATTGCAGAATTCTTTGCCAGTGATCTTTCTTCTTTTGTCAACGGACAGCACCTGTTAGTAAACGGGGGTGCCAATCAATAATCAGAGAATGAATGGATTTAAATCTATCGTACCAGTTTTGCTCCTGTGTTTTTTACAAGCCTGCGGGCAGATTGGTAACCACAACCATCAAATTATTAAACAAATGGATTTCACAAAAATCAAGAATATAAAAGTACAGGCTGCTATTGAAGCCTGGCAAAAAGGCGATACGACGCTTTGGTTGTCATTTTTCACTACTGATACAAAACTATTGGATGATGGTCATCTTAGAGATTTTAAGAAATTTTCTAGCGAAGCTATTGGACATGAACGTTTTATCACTATTGACAAGGTGGAAAATAATGGAATGAATATTTATGGAAGATTTCATAGTGATACGTGGGGAGACTTTAAGACCTACTTTAAATTCCATTTGAACAAAGAGGGTAAATTTTACCAACTGGAAATAGGACAGGCAAAATATTAAAATTCTCAAGAGGTAATTAACAATCAAAACAACATTAAAATGAAAACATTAACAAATAAAAGAGTAATTATTCTTGGCGGAAGTTCTGGATTAGGACTGGCAACCGCCCAAGCAGCGGCATCTTATGGTGCGGAAGTCATTATAGTATCTAGTAATCAGCAAAGAATTGACAAAGCATTGGAAACTTTGCCTAAAAACAGTAAAGGTTTTGCTATTAGCCTTGATAAAGAAGAAAATATAAGAGAGTTCTTTGCCGGGATAGGCAACTTCGATCACTTGGTTTATACGGCTGGCGAAAATATATCCATGAGCATGGTTGATGATACGGAAATAGAAAAAGGAAAGGACTTTTTTACCATTCGTTTTTGGGGTGCGTTTGCAGCGATTAAATATGGTAAGCAATATATCAATGAAGGCGGAAGCATTAACTTAATGAGTGGCAATTTCGGACAACGTCCTGCTGCCGGGTATAGTTTGGGTGCTTCGATTTGTGGTGCTATGGATGCTTTTACAAAAGCGATGGCAATAGAACTGGCTCCGATACGGGTAAACAATATTGCCGCCGGAATTATTGATACCAATCTTTGGGGTAATATGAACGATAGCGACCGCGAAGCTTTTTTCAAACATTTGGAAAATACCCTGCTGTTAAAAAGAGTGGGTAAACCAGAAGACATTGCACAAGCATTTGTTTATTTGATGACACAAACCTATACCACGGGTCAATCATTGATTATCGACGGGGGTGCTGTATTGGTTTAATTCATGAGCTTTTCAACCAAGTATATTTGAGCTTTCGAAAGGATTGATGAACTGAAAAAGTGGCCATCACCATAAGTTCCAGGTTTCTGGGAAAAACCATAATCCTTATTTTGGATAATCATTATCGCGTTTTGGTTTATTAAAGCTTTGGTATTCATAAGACATTTGCAATATAAATAAATGTCAAACAATCAAATATCAAAATTATGAACAAAACAGTATTGATTACAGGAACATCATCAGGGTTCGGAGCTTCCGCAGCGAACTACTTTGCAGAGAAAGGTTGGAATGTGATTGCTACCATGAGGGACACAAGCAAGGCTACCGGCTTTAAGAATTCGACAAATCTTTTTATTACCAAATTAGATGTTGAAGACACGGCATCTATACAATCAGCTATAGATGCTGGTATCGAACGTTTCGGTAAGATTGATGTATTGGTAAACAATGCAGGCTATGGTCTTTTCGGAATTTTTGAAAGTGCAAGCCGGGAAGCCATTCAAAATCAATTTGCAGTAAATGTATTCGGGGCTATGGATGTAACCAGAGCTATACTTCCTCATTTTCGTGAAAACAAATCTGGGGTTGTTATCAATGTAAGTTCTGGTGCAGGGGCCATTGGCTTTCCAATGGCTTCTATTTACAGTTCGTCAAAATTTGCATTGGAAGGTTGGTCAGAAGGGCTTAGATATGAATTAGCATCTTTAGGTATTAAAGTGAAAGTAATTGAGCCGGGAGGTGCACCAAAGACAGGTTTCCTTAATCGTGTAGGAGGAGAAAGCACAGGTCTGCAATTGATTTCGGACTACGTTCCGTTTCTGGAGCAAACCGGAAAAATGTTCCAATCTATGGCGTTAACTTCTGATGAAGATGCTGTAGAAAAAGTTGTGTCGGCTATCTATGAATCCGCAACAGACGATAATGCCCGTCTTCGATATTCCCCTACTCAAGATATACAGCCTATTTTGAATGCCCGTCGCTCGTCTTCTGAAGAAGCCTATCAACAGTTTACCGACAGCATTTTCACACAAGCTAATAATTAACGATTAATTCATAAAAAGCTTTTAAATGAAAACAATATTTATAACCGGATCTTCTTCCGGATTGGGAAAGGCCACCGCCAAATTATTTGCTCAAAAAGGGTGGAATGTTATTGCTTCTATGCGGCATCCTGAAAACGAAAATGAACTTGTATCAATTCCTAATATCCATCTTTTACAGCTTGACGTAACCAATAAAGAATCCATTCAGAAGGCTGTTGAAGCAGCTATCCAAATAGGTTCCGTTGATGTTGTATTTAATAATGCCGGTTATGGATTAACCGGACCTCTCGAAGGATATACGGATGATCAGATTACAAGACAGTTTAACACAAACGTACTGGGCGTAATCCGTGTAACCCAGGAATTTCTTCCTCATCTACGCGAAAGAAAGGAAGGGTTAATTATAAACACTACCTCAATTGGAGGTCTGGTTACTTTTCCTTTCAGCTCAATATATCATGCTACAAAATGGGCAATTGAAGGTTGGAGCGAAAGCATGTCGTATGAGTTGGCAACCCAACATATTAAGATCAAAACCATTTCTCCTGGAGGAATCGCAACGGATTTCATGACCAGATCCATCGATATGGGAAAACATGAGGCTTACGCAACATATTTTGACAAGTTTATCGCAGGTTTTAATAATCCTGATAGCCCTTTGCAATTTTCAGCTCCGGAATCCATTGCAGAGGTAGTGTATGAAGCTGCCATTGATGGTAAAGACCAGCTAAGATATCTTGCAGGAAATGATGCTGTATCTACCTATGAATATAGACTAAATAAGGGCAGTGAAGCTTTCAGAAAAGGTGTGGTAAAAGGATTGATTGGCTAATTCAATTCGTGCTAATTTGCTTAAATTTATCAATTGAAAATAACGTTACCATGATTAAAAACATAACCACAACCATAGCATTGACTGCAATCGCGATTATAGTGCTTTCTTTTATGTCAAAAAAAACAAATCGTGATTTATCTGTCAAAAATATCGTACTTGTACATGGAGCTTTTTTAGATGGTTCCGGCTGGGAATCTGTATATAATATCCTTACAGAAAAAGGATACCATGTATCAGTTAGTCAACATAAATTACAAAGTTTAGAAACTGATGTGGCAGAGGTAAACAGAATTATTGATCAGCAGACGAGTCCATGTATATTGGTTGGTCATAGCTATGGCGGTGTTATTATATCTCAGGCAGGTAATAATAACAAGGTTTCGGGACTTGTATACATTGCAGCTCATGCTCCTGAAGCTAATGAAAAAAGAAGTGAACTTTTCCGGAAATATCCTCCATCTTACACTTCATTGATAAAAGGAGAAGATGGCTATGACTATATTGACCCAGAGCGTTTTCCCGAAGATTTTGCGGCTGATCTGCCAATACGTAAAGCAAAATTTATGGCCAATTCTCAAATGCCTACAGCGGATATTTGTTTTCAGGGATTAATTGATAATCCAGCATGGAAAATAAAACCCACATGGTATATGGTTGCTAAATCAGATAGAATCATCAATCCGGACCTCGAGCTTTTTTATGCGCAAAGGATGAAAGCAAAAAAGATCGTGGAGATTGGAGGGGGTAGTCATTCTATATATACCTCCCGGCCAAATGAAGTAGCCAACCTGATAGATGAGGCAGCAAAGGCTTTATCTAAATAATTAACAACTGCCATAGGTTTAAAAAGTAATAATGATAGATAAATCAGTTCCTAAAAAGGAAATACAATATTATAAATCAATTTCCGATTTATGCAAGGCACTTGGTGTTCGCAAACCAGCCCATCCATTGATTGTCATAATCAATCACGATGAAATATCTTCAAATAAAGTGCGCTATCTGGTTCATGATTTTTATATGATTTCATATAAAAGTAATTTGAAAGGAAAATTAAAGTATGGGCAGGGCTATTATGATTTTGACGAAGGGGGATTGATATTTGTCGCTCCCAACCAGGCATTGTCAGTTATTGATGACGATGAATGCAGAGGACGAAGCATATTTATCCATCCAGACTTTTTTGCTGGACACCCTTTGTTTAAATCAATTACTAAGCACGGATTTTTCGGTTATAATATCAATGAAGCCCTACATCTTTCTGAAAGAGAAAGAGATAAAATTCTCCATGTTTTTGAGGATATTAATGATGAATTGGAAACTTCAATTGATGATACCAGTCAGGAACTGATCATTTCTTATATAGAAGTCCTTTTAAATTATAGTAACCGATATTACAAACGTCAGTTTATTACAAGGAAAGCTGTTAATAGTCCTGTAATAGAGAAATTTGAAGCCTTGTTAAATAATTACTATGTTACAGGATTAGCTTTAGAAAACGGGATTCCATCCGTAAAGTATTTTTCTGATCAACTCAATGTTTCCTCTGGATATTTAAGTGATTTATTGCGAAGTCTTACGGGTCTTAATAGCCAACAGCACATTCACGCAAAATTAATTGAGGTAGCCAAACAAAAACTTTCTACTTCAGAACTCACCGCAGCTGAAATTGCCTATGAGCTGGGATTTGAATACCCACAGTCTTTCAATAAACTCTTTAAAAATAAGACGGGCATGACACCGCTGGAGTTTAGGGAACATCTTAATTAATTCACATTCTATTTTAGCTGTAAACAACATTATCATTGTAATAATATGTATATGATAAGGTTGTATATTTTATAAGAATATTGATTTTGATAAAAACCATCAATGAATACAACAAAAAAATACATCACGTTATTATTTCTGCTTCTATTTTCATCAAATATATTTGCTCAAACAATTGAATCAATGGTACAAAAATTGGTTGATTCAGTTTATGCAGCGAATCCAAAAGCTGCTGGTTTTGCACTATATGTAGAAGCCCCGGATCAACATCTTTCCTTCGGTTATGCGGTTGGATATTCAAATAGAGAAACAAAGCAAAAACTGACGGCAGACCAGCCCGTACTGATTGCCAGCCCGACCAAACCTTATGTAGCGGCCGCCATCTTGCGATTGGTTGAAAAAGGAAAATTGGATATCAATCAGCCGATAAAAAAATACCTTACTCCGATGTCTGAAAAGGTATTGTCAAATGCTGGCTATAAGACAAATAGTATCACCTTAAAACATCTTTTATCCCATACATCAGGTATAAGAGACTATGTGGACGAAGGCTATTTTAAATTTATCGGGGAGCATCCAAAACATGAGTGGACGCGTGATGAGCAAATCGAAAGAGCAGCCGGACTAGGTAAACCATTGTCAGATCCTGGCGAAGGTTTTCACTATGCAGACATTAATTTTGTTTTACTTACTGAAGTTATAGAGAGTGTAACACATCAGCAGTATTACAAAACAATGAGAAAACTGCTAGGCTATAAAAAGCAAGGTTTGAAAGTTACCCGATTTGCAAAATTTGAGAATGCACATAAAAATACTGCTCCACAGGCACATCAGTATTGGGATGAATTTGGATGGGGTACATATAACCTTGATCCTTCCTGGGATTTATATGGCGGTGGTGGAATCGTAACAAATGTGAAAGAGATGGCTGTTTTTTTTCAGCAACTTTTCGGCGGTAAGATTATCAAAAATAAAAATGTTCTCGCTCAGATGACAACCGATGTACCGCCTAATTTGGAAATAAATTATTGTCTTGGCGTTCGCAAAATTAAGTACGCTGGACTTTTAGGCTACAATCACGGAGGAGGATTGGGAACAGACCTTATTTATATTCCTCAGTTAAATGCCTCCATAGCAGTGGTTTCGCTCGAAGCTGGTCACCGCCCTATCGCAGTTGAGATCAGTAAGAAGATAGTGGGTTTACTTAAAAGACAATAAAGAATTAAATTACCGGAAACTCTGCTTCCTGATTCTGCTAAGCGTTTCTCGAGAAATTCCCAGGTAAGAAGCAATCTGGTGCAAAGGAAATCTCTGAATCATATCAGCATGATGGGTCACAAAGCTTTCATATCGTTCTAAAGCACTAAGACTTATGGCATCATCAACACGTTTCTGTGAAGCAATATGATTGTTTTCACTCATTTTCCAGAACATATCTTTTACTGAAGGAATTTCCAGAAAAGCATCAAGATTAGGTCTCGGCAAAATCAGTAATTCTGTGTTTTCCCAAGCTTCGATATAGTATTTGGAAGGTGTTTGATTTATAAAACTCTGGCGATCAACAATCCACCAGTTTTCTACAGCCAATTGTAGAATGTACTCAATCCCGTGACTGTCAACACTGAACTGTCTCGTTGCACCTTTTAGGATGAAACCTGTGTAAGGACAGACATTTCCTTCCTCAAGAAAATATTGTTTTTTTCTTAATTTTTTCGGCAACAACAGCGACTGAATCTTCTCTTTTTCTTCAGCCGAAAGATTAGAATTGCTGTAGCGTTCTATATATTCAAAAAGTGGTTCGTACATTTTATTTTTTGGCAATAAAGAAAATTGTATCTATCAAATTTAAAAAATTTCGTTTGATTGTCTTAATTATATTTCATTTGAAAAATACGAATACTAAAAAATCATCCTTTGATTTCTCAAGACGATTTGCTATCAATCTGAAAATAAAAAGTTCTTTATTTTTCCGATAGCTTCTTCCATATTTAATGCTTTAGGCAATTTTTCTTATGGCCGATTTTCTTTTTATTCTTTATTCAAAATTAAATGGGAAAAATACAATCCTATTATTAATCAATTAAAAATCAAACACTTAATTAAATTCATTGACATTTGTCACAGGTTTTTTGTATCAATTATCACCGTTTCCGGGAAGTAACTCAGCCTAATTTTGTCCTGTACAATAGCACTTACACGGCTGAAGTACAGAATAAAATAATATTAATTTAAATACATTTATTATGCACGCAAAAGCATTCAACCCGGAAAACGCAGCTATTCTGCTCATCGATCATCAGACAGGAACAATGGCATGGACACATTCTCATGACATCAACCTGGTAAAACAAAATGCAATCAAGCTGGCAAAAATTGCAAAAGCCCTTAATCTTCCTGTGATTTTGACATCCAGTATGGAAGACCACGTTCAAGGACCACTGATTCCCGAATTACAGGAAATCTTACCTGATGCTTATGAAGCCCGAATCAAACGTCCTGGAATTGTAAATGCGATGCATCACGAAGGCTTCAATGAAGCGGTAAAAGCGTTAGGCAGAAAAAAACTTTTTGTGGCAGGTGTTACTACAGAGATTTGTGTTACTTTCCCTGTTTTACAAATGCTGGATGAAGGCTATGAAGTACAGGTTTCTGCGGACGCATCGGCTTCTTACACTCAATACGGCGATAATCTGGCTTTGGAAAGAATGAGACAGGCGGGTGCCATTATCACAACCGTTGACCAGATTATTTCAGAATTGGCTATTGACTGGACAAGTCCGAACGGAGAGAAATTGGTTGGAATTTTAAATTATCATTAAGATTGATTTACAAAAAGAAACATCGTTTCAGAGTGTAGAGTGGTGTTTCTTTTGTTTTAAAATTAAACGTACATCATGAAAATTATCAGGGCTTCAGAAAAACATATACACGGAAATCAGACATTTCACGTTGAAATACTTTATCCGGGAGCTAATCTCGGAAAAAACGATACAGGATTTTTGACCATCGGAAGAATTGACCACGCTTTATTTAAACCTCCCGGTTTGGTTCCGATGCATCTGCATCAGGATGATGAGATTTTTTCCTATATCCGTTCAGGGAAGATGATTCATCTGGACAGCACGGGTAAAAAAGAACATCTGAATAATTCTTATATGATGCTGATGAATGCCGGAAGCGGAATTTCACATGAAGAAAGTGCCGAAGAAGATGTGGAAATGCTGCAAATCTTTATGCGACCTTCTGAAAACGGTTTGCCGCCTCAGGTTCAATTTCATCATTTTGAAAATATTTTTAGTGAAAATACCTGGAGATTGATTGCTGGAAACAGGGCTGATTCACTATTGAAATTAAGAGTTGAGACCAATATTTTTGACATCAGGTTGCAAAAGGATAATATTGTGAAAATTCCAGACCTGAATGAAGAAGTTGTCAATTTTATTTACTGTTTCAACGGCGATATCAGAATCGGAAATGAAACGATTGCAAAAGGTGACAGCGTGATTCTTGAAGAGAATCTTCCCATTGAAGCAGTTACAGAAAGTGACCTTGTTTTGTTTCAGATAAGAAAAGAACCCAAATACAGCGACACAGGAATGTTTAGCGGGAATAAGTTCCATTAAAATTTTGATTGTAAAATAGACAAAAGCCTTTGGGATTCCAAAGGCTTTTCTGTTGTTTGTCATTATTTACAGAAATTAACCGAATAGAAAATATATAACCGGATTAAAAGATAAATAATGTATCATGCAATTAGCTGTTATTAAATTTGTTCACCTGATTTAAAGATTTTTTTAGACTATCAAAAAATATATTTCAAACTTAAGCAGGTTGATTTTTTATGATTGTCAATAATTTCATCGCAGCCGTTTTTCCCATTTCGAAGCCATCATTAATGATACATTCATAGGAGTCGTCCAGATATTTGGGGAGAATACCCTCTGTAATAGCGACGACCTTGGCTTTTGAGGAAGCCGTTTTTTTGTTAACAAGTGAACTGTGCAATCCGGCTAGTGTTTCGTCACTCATCACAAAATAACCGTCGAAATCTTCATAATCAAGGATGATGCTCATTTTCTCCTTTACCATATCGGCGGAATCGCAGTAGATGACCTTACACTTTACATCTTTATGCTTATCAATAACCTCTAAGAAATAATTTTTCCGGGCTTGTGATATTTCCAGGTTTTCATCACCGAAAATAGCAATAATATTTTTACAGCCAGCTGTTATGAGCTTTTGGGCAGCAGTCTGTGCATAAAGCCTATTGTCAAATATCACCTCTTCAAATATATTTTGCGGAATGGTCTTATCAAAAATAACCAACGGAAGTTCCAGCTCTTTAATTTTATTGAAATGGCTGAGGTCTTTCGTCTGTCTGCTGAGAGAAATTAGGATGCCATCTACCCTTGAGTTGATGCAGGTAAGCAGGTTTTCTTCTTCCATACCTAAAGATTCTTCCGAAGAAAGCACAAAAAAGTTATACCCTTCCGAGTGCAGCACAGAAGAAATCCCTTTAATAATAGAAGGAATAAAAAACATCGAAATTTCCGGGATGATAAGCCCGATAACCTTTGATGATTTTTTCCTGAAGTTAATGGCAAAGTCATTCGGGACATAGTTAAAAGTATCTGCAACCTCCTTCACACGCTGTTTTACGGAGTCGCTGATGTCCGGATGGTTTTTAAGCGCTCGAGACACCGTGGAGGTGCTGATATTAAGCATTTTTGCAATGTCCTTTATAGTGATTCTTTTCATTTTGGGTTAATAGAGCATATTTTTGGGATAATTTAGTAATGATTTTGGTTGTTTTAATCGTTAAAAAACGTTAAATATAAAGGATTAAAAGTTAACAAAACGTTAAAATAAAATTTTGTTATTAACCGCAACCGATTGCGCAATCGGTTGATATTAACGTAGAATTAATATAATATTCAAACTGCATTTTTGATATCTTAAAAAAAATACTTTTAACCCATAACAAAAAAACTTCATAAAAATATGGAATCAAAGATGTTTACTAAATTACTGGTTTTCGGTGCGATGAATACTGCGGCCTTTATGTTTTCGCAGACAACAGTAAATGATACGGTAGCAAGAGATAAAACAATTGATGAAGTGGTGATTACAGGAAACTCCAATCCTAAAGCGTCCATCAAGACCAGTACTTCTATCTCCACATTAAAAATGAAAGATATAGAAAATGCTGCGCCAAGAACTACCGCAGAGATTTTCCGTACCATTCCGGGAATCCGTTCAGAATCTTCCGGAGGGGAGGGTAACTCCAACATTACGGTGAGAGGGGTTCCTGTTTCAGCCGGTGGCTCCAGATATTTACTGATTCAGGAAGATGGGCTCCCGGTAATGCAGTTTGGGGACATTGCTTTCGGAACCCAGGACCAGTTTACAAGATTTGACTCGTTCGTGTCCAGAGTAGAAGCGCTCAGAGGAGGTTCGGCTTCTGTATTTGCAAGCAACTCTCCTGCGGGGATTATTAACTTTATTACCAAGACCGGAGAGAAAGAAGGCGGAAGCATTACCCAACAGATGGGACTTAACTATAAAAATTACAGAACCGATTTCGATTACGGAACCAAAATAGGCGATGACACTTATATGGCAGTAGGAGGCTTTTACAGAATTGGGGACGGGCCAAGAAAAACAGGATTCAATTCCAACAACGGCGGCCAGTTCAGACTTTCTTTGCTTAAAAAGTTTGAAAAGGGAAGCTTCCGTGTGTATGCCAAATTGCTGGACGACAGAACCGCAGCTTATATGCCGATGCCTGTTGGCGTTACAGGAACGGATGGTGATCCGAAATGGTCTTCACTGCCCAACTATAATATTCTTACAGGAGCTTTGCAAACCATCAATCTGCAGCACGACAGGACGTTAGGAAATGATGGCAATATCTTCAATACCGATGTTTCGGATGGGATGCATTCTTTATCAAAAGTTATCGGTGCAGAATTCAATTATAACCTGGGCGAAGGTTGGAAACTGGAAGAAAAAATCAGATATGCAGCCAATAGCGGACAGTTTGTAGCACCTTTCCCCGCAAGCGTAAGCAAAGGAAGCGACTTCTTCAATGCGGCTAATTTTACCAATTTCGGAAGCGCAGTCTATGCAGGAACCAATACGCAGGTTGATATGAATGCAAACTATATGAAAATTGCCCTTTTCAATGTAAAGCTGAATAACTTCAATAATTTTGTGAATGACTTTAATATCAGCAAAAAATGGGATGGTGTGAAATTCAACGCCGGATTGTACAAATCTTTCCAGAACATCAATATGTCCTGGATGTGGAACAATTATTTGCAGGAGGTCAACGATAAAAATGCAAGATTAGTTGATGTGAAAAATACGTCCGGAGAGTACATTACCGACCATGGTTTGCTTAACTACGGAATGAAAGACTGGGGCAACCTGAAAAGAGACTATAACACGAAATATGATATTACCGCTCCGCACGCTCAGGTGGAAATCAACGCAACAGACAAATTAACCATCGATGCAGGGGCAAGATATGACATTGGAAAAGTATCAGGTTATTTTTCAGGAGCCACGGTCACTTACACCAGCCTTGATATGAACGGAAACGGCGTGATTGACATTCCTGAACAGATGGTTGGTTCCAATGATAACATTAATGTTCCTGTAAATTACAGATATGGAATTTTCGGATATTCAGTGGGTGCTAACTATGCTTTGAACAACAAGAATGCCGTTTTCGCAAGAGTGAGCCAAGGCGGAAGCGCATCTGCAGACAGGATTCTGTTCTCCGATTACAATTATACGAATAATGACGACCCAGCTTTGGATGCCGTGAAAGTAAACAAGGTTAATCAGGTGGAAGCCGGATATAAACTAAGAGGCTCAGGATATTTCCTTAACACTACCTTGTTCTATGCCGGAACCAAAGAAGCCAATTACGAAGCAACCACTCAGAGAAAAACGGAAAACAAATACCAGTCTTTTGGAGTAGAATTGGACGGTTATTACAAAATCACCAAGGGATTAGATGTGAAGGCAGGTCTTACTTATACCCATGCAGAAATCAAAAATGCCATAGACCCTACAATCATCGGAAATATGCCGAGAAGAACGCCGAAATTGATGTATTCTGTGAATCCTAACTTCAATGCAGACAAGTTCAATGTAGGATTCTACCTGATTGGTGCTACCAAAGCGTTCACTCAGGATAACAACAAATTGGTAATGCCGGGTTATGCTATCGTCAATCCGTATGTTTCTTATCAGGTACTCAAAAACCTTTCTGTAAGTTTGAATGCTAATAATATTTTCAATACCATTGCGGTAACAGAGGCAGAAGAAGGTTCCATTGCCGGTGGGAACGGAATCGTGAGAGCGAGAACACTTCCGGGTGCCAGCTACAGCGTGAGTGTGAAATTTGATTTGTAAATAATTTATAAAAAGCGAAACCAACTAATTACTATTCCGCTTTATTAAAACCTACATATATGTATCGACAGGAAGCTATAGAAATCATCAGGAAAGCGATTACAGCAGAAGGTATTTTAGCATCAGCACAGCAAAGGGACAACTATACCCGAGTTTGGGCAAGGGATTCAATGATGACAGGCTATGCCGGAATCCTGATCAATGATGAAGAGATTCTTGCAGGCTTGGAAAAATCCATTCTTACGCTTGCCAAACATCAGGCAGAAAACGGGCAGATTCCGTCTAATGTTGTTAATGACAGAGCGAGCTACGGAACACACGTCGGCAGGACCGATGCCACAACCTGGTGGATTGTTGTTACCTGTGAATATTTAAAAATTTATCAAAAAGCAGAGTTAAAACAACGGTTGGAAGACAAAATTTTCAAAGCACTTTCCTGTCTCAAAACCTGGGAATATAATCAGAGAGGATTGGTCTACAGTCCGCTTGGTGGCAATTGGGCGGACGAATATGTAACTTCGGGGTATACACTTTACGACAATGTACTTCGCTATTGGGCCTTGAAAAATGCAGCAGAATTATATCAAAGCAATGAACTGCAAGATCAGGCTGTATATATACGAAATTTAATTCAGGAAAATTTTTACAAGAACGATTTATCAGCACCAAAATACCACGAAACAGCTTATTCCAAAACCGAATTTAAACCCTATTTCTGGGCTTCGCTGAATGCCAATGGCTACGACGTGCGTTTCGACCTTGCAGGAAATGCTTTGGCAATTCTTTTAGATTTTGAATTGAATTTTGAAGCTTTCTCAGAATTTTTGGAAGATTTGCATACACAATTCGGACATTGGATGCTTCCGGTGTTCTATCCAGTGATTTATCCCGGTGATTACGACTGGAAACTTCTGGAAAACAACTACAGCTACAGCTTCAAAAACGAACCACACCATTTCCACAATGGTGGTTCCTGGCCTATATTTCTGGGTTGGCTTTGTTTGGGACTTAAGAGAAAAGGATGGGCAGAGATCCCCGGAAAGATACTTTCACAGTACGAACAGTTGATGCAGGAAAAAGGCTTTCATTTCAGGGAATATTATTCTAGCGATAAACTCCTGCCACTGGGAACTGACCAATTGTGCTTTTCGGCCTCAGGATATCTGATGATGACTCTGGAAAAATAGAAAGAATAAATTAAGAAAGAATAAAATGATTGGAGATATAATAGAACTTAAAGAAAAGCATTTGGCAATAGGTAAAGAAATATTTGAAATACTGAATGTAAGATTGCCATTAAAAAATAAACACAAACTCATCATAGGAATTGCAGGAGAAAGCGGAAGCGGCAAATCTGTGACCGCTTTTGCACTTCAGAAGATTTTAAACGAAAATAATTTCAAAAGCCTGGTGTGGCAAATGGATGATTATTTTAAACTTCCACCAAAGAGCAATCACGAAAATCGCCTGGAATCCATAGGAAACGTAGGAATACAAGAAGTCGATTTGGCAAAGCTTTCCCAGAATATTTCCGACTTTAAAAACGGAAAAAGAATTATAGAAAAACCTCTGGTACATTACAATGAGAACAGAATTGCAGATGAAGAGATAGATACATTAGATTACAAGGTTCTTATCGTAGAAGGAACATACATTCTGGAGATTGATGATTTTGATTTTAAAATTTTCATCGATAGAAATTACAAGGATACCTATGAAAACCGGATGAGCAGAAACCGCGACGAAAAGAGCGATTTTGTAGAACAGGTGCTGGAGATAGAGCATCAGATTATTAAAAAATTCAAAGAAAAAGCAGATTTGGTTCTTGGAAAAAATTACGAGCTTTTACTGAAGTAAAAATAGATTTAATTGTGCTTTACCCTCTTGATTCTCTCAAAGGAAAATAAACTATGACAACAAAAAAAATAATCCCGCATCTCAGCTTTTGGCAAATCTGGAACATGAATGTCGGCTTTTTCGGAATACAATACAGCTTTGGATTGCAGCAGACTGCGGTAAACCCGATATATACTTTTCTTGGGGCGCACGCAGAGCAGCTTCCCATCCTGAATCTTGCCGGTCCTATTACAGGATTGCTGATCCAGCCATTAATTGGTGCCATCAGCGATAAAACCTGGAGCCCGAAATGGGGGCGCAGAAAACCGTTTTTTCTTTTGGGAGCCATTTTTTGCAGTATCGCCTTATTTTTGTTTCCTTTCAGTTCCGCCATTTGGATGGCCGTCGGATTGCTTTGGATTCTGGATGCCGCCAATAATACCGCGATGGAACCTTACCGTGCTTTCATTGCGGACAAACTTCCACACGAGCAGCAGACTTTCGGATTTCAGATGCAGAGTCTTTTTGTAGGAGCGGGGATTACCCTGGCGAATCTATCCTTGTTTATTTTTCAGAAATATCTCGGTGGTAATGCTTCCGGTGGCGGTATTCCTGTTTGGGTCTATTATTCTTTTTTCCTGGGATCTTTTTGTTCTATTGCATCAGTTGTATGGTCGGTTTACAAAACACCTGAAATTCCGCCATCTGATGAAGAGCTGGAAGAACTCAGAAAATCAAAGGAAGAAAGCCATTTTTTTACACCATTTATCGAAATCTTTTCTGCGATACGCGACATGCCGAAATTACTTTGGCAGCTGGCTTTGGTATATGTGTTCCAGTGGTATGCATTGTTCTGCTATTGGCAGTTCATCACACCAATGCTCAAGTGGTCGCTTTACGGAATTTCTGAAAACGATGAGCAAAAGGCCAGCAAAATCATTGCGCTGGCAAAAAGTGGTGTTTCCGTAGCAGAAAAAGATATGTCCTGGGCAAAAAATGTACTTCACATGGTAGAGGTGGCTGTAGGGCAGACCGGACTGATGAATGGTTCCTACAATATCGTAACGATGATTTCGGCCTTGTTGCTGGTGCCTTTTGCCAAAAAATTCACTTCTAAAAATACCTATATTTTCTGTCTGTGCATCACAGGATTAGGGATAATGACACTGCCATTCATTAAGAATGAATACCTTATCCTGCTTCCAATGGTCGCTTTGGGAATAGGCTGGGCATCCATGATGGGGTTGCCTTATTCCATGGTTTCTCCATCGATTCCCCCGAAAAAAAGAGGCGTTTATATGGGCGTTATCAATATGATGATTGTAATACCGATGCTGATACAGACTGTTTCTTTCGGATTTATTTACAAGACTTTCCTGAATGGCAATCCTTCATCAGTCATTATCCTTACGGGATTGCTGTTCCTGCTTGCAGGTGGGTGTGTGATGCTGATGAAGCCCAAATCAAGAAATGTACTAAATAAATCCACAGTACACCAGCACTAATTATATTCTTATTGCAAAGTTAGCCTGCCTTGGCTCGCACTGTTTTTAAAAATCAATCATTTCAGAAATTTTCATTTAAAAGATAGCCTTTCGCTCTTTTTTCTTCTTGTAAAGGTAGGGTGGAATATAGTGTTTCATATCCTTAAGCTATCATTCCAATCTCTTTGGGTTCCACCACATTTCTTCATGAATTTTATATAGAATTTTAGATAGCTATAATAAAACTACGATATATCATAGTTTTATTTTGTGTTTGTTTTATTTATCTAATTGAAAATCAGTTTCTTGTTTTTTTTGGTTGTGTTTTTGGCATAATGGTATCAAAATAAATCTCTAAATATATTTATCATGAAAATTAAATCAGTGATCGGTGTTGGAATCTTTTTATCGACTCTACTTATTTCGTGTAATAAGGAAGGCAAAATAGAAGAAAATAACACGGGAAAACAAGCAAAGGCAAGAGCAGAATACATTGAAGTTGAACCCAATGTCAGACTTCATGTTACTGATCTAGGGGAAGGAAAACCGGTTGTTTTGATTCACGGATATCCTTTAAGTGATGCTTCGTGGGAATATCAATATCATCCTCTTATTAAAGCAGGTTATCGGGTGATTGGAATCACTTTGAGAGGGTTCGGACAGTCAGATAAACCTTATGGAAAGTATAATTATGACCAATTTGCAGCTGATATCAAAGCTGTCCTGGATCAATTGGATATTAAGGAAGCCACGTTAGGTGGACATTCTATGGGAGGTGCGATTGCCCTGCATTACGTTGCAAAATATAACAGTGCCCATGTAAGCAAACTGGCTTTATTTTCAGCGGCTGCACCATGCCATACCAAAAAAGATGATTTTCCTTATCCATTCTTTACCAAAGAAGATATCTCGAAATGGATAGAATTGAATAATAATGACAGACCTGCATTATTGGCTGCCATAGGCGAAAAATTTGTCTATTCTCCAACATCTGTTTCTCCCGGGATTGGAGCCTGGCTTAGCAATATCGAAATGCAATCATCTCCATATGCGATGGAGCAGGCATTAATTGCACTGAGAGATGAAGATCTGAGAGGTGATCTACCCAAAATTAAAATTCCAACTTTAATTCTACATGCAAAGGAAGACAAAATTGTGTCTTTTGCATTGGCGGAACAAATGCATAAAGCTATTCCCGGATCACAGCTGGTGCCTTTTTATAATAGCGGACATGCTTCATTCCTGGAAGAAAAAGATAAGTTTAATGCTGAGTTTATTAAATTTTTAAAACAATAAGCTCTCTATCCGCCTGTCTTCTGGTAGTTGGGCCTCTGACTTATTATCCTGAAACAAGCCATTATCTACGAATCCGCGTAATTCAATAGAATATACTTAATAACAAATAAATACATTTTTAATGAAACCATCAACCAAATTACTTTCTCCGGAAAATCACACCCTTGTATTAATCGATTTTGAAGGCCAAATGGCTTTTGCAACAAAAAGTATCTCCATGAACGAGCTTCGCAATAATGTAGCGGTAGTCTGCGGAGCATCTAAAATATTCAATGTGCCGACAATTGTAACAACCGTTGCTGAAGCGAGTTTTTCAGGACCGGTTTTTCCTGAGATTGAAGAAGCATATCCCATAGCAAGTTCAAACTACATAGACAGGACAACAATGAACACCTGGGAGGATGAGGCTGCTTATAGAGCAATTGTAGGAACTCAGAAGCAGAAACTTGTTTTGGCAGGACTATGGACAGGAGTATGTATTGTAGGACCGGCATTGTCAGCGCTCGAAGAAAACTATGATGTGTACGTAATTACCGATGCTTGTGGAGATGTAAGTGATGAAGCGCACGAAAGAGCAGTTCAGAGAATGATTCATGCAGGAGTAAAGCCTTTGACGTCCATTCAGTATATTTTAGAACTTCAAAGGGATTGGGCCCGTCAGGAAACGTATGTACCTGTGACCAATTTGATGAAAAAATATGGCAGCTCGTATGGATTGGGTATTCACTATGCTCATAATATGCTGAACCATTAATATTCATATACAATTTTCAATGTTGAGATCTGCTTATTCCCTATCAGTTTTAAAAGGTATCGTTTTTTTACTCTTTTTATGTTCTGGAAATATATCGGCCCAGAGTTTCAAACTCTTGAGGTATGATGAAAATTATGAATATTTAAAAGATTCTGCAGATAATTTTTATCATAAGATCAAGTTTCTTCCCCTTAACGATAAAGAAAATATTTATCTGTCTTTCGGAGGAGAAGCACGGTATGAATATGTGGATTTCAACAATGAAGATTGGGGAAGACTGAATATCGGACGCAATAACTTTTTTTTGCAACGCTACGATGTTCATGCAGATTTACATTTAGGAAAAAATATCAGGATATTTTCACAGATCCGGAGTGCTTTGCAGAATGGAAGGAAAAACGGGTCAAGAGGCATTGATGAAGATCAGTTGAGTATTCAAAATCTCTTTATTGATGCCAATCTGATCAATAGGGAAGATCATAAGTTTACCGCCAGACTGGGACGGCAGGAACTGGATTATGGTTCGGGTCGGCTGATTTCTGTAAGAGAGGGACCGAACGTCAGGCTTTCTTTTACTGGAGCTAAATTAATGTATTCCGGGAAGAATATTTCAGTAGATGCTTTTGCAATGATGGCAGATAGTATTAATACCGGAGTTTTTGACAATACAATGTCAAAACAGCTTAACCTTTGGGGAGTGTATTCCAAAAGAATTTTTCCAAAAGCAGGAAATCTTGACCTTTACTATATCGGAATCCGAAGAGACGAATCGGTTTTTGAAGCCGGAACAGCCAAAGAAAAACGCCACACCATCGGTGGGAGATTCTGGAAATACGGCGGCGGATTTATTTACAACCTGGAAGCTGCATATCAGTTCGGAAGTTTTGGAGATGAGAATATCAGAGCCTGGACAGGTTCTGTAGATGTCGGGTACCTGTTTGAAAATGTGAAATTTAAACCAAGCATCAATCTTCGGAATGATTATATTTCCGGAGATAAGGGCAAAGATGACAGAAAGCTTCAGACCTTCAATCCCCTCTATCCGAAAGGCGGTTATTTTGGCTTCAGTCCGCAGGTTGGGCCTGTCAATCTGATTGATATTCATCCTTATATTACATTGGATTTAACTTCCAGGTTAAAAATGCAGATGGATGCCGTTTTCAACTGGCGATATTCCCTTCAGGATGGTGTTTACCGGCCAAGCGGAGCGTTGAATCGTCCCGGAAGCAGCTCAGATAAAAGATATATCGGAACAGCCTATTTAACCAATTTCACATATAGTTTTAATAGATATATCTCTTTAGTGAGCGGTATTCAGTATTTCAGAAAGGGAGCTTTTATCGAAGATATCATCCCGAATGCAAAAAACGGTGTCTTTTACAACATCCGATTAGGATTCAAATTTTAATCAATCATTAAATCATATTATTATGCAAAATTCAATTTCAAAATATTTTAATTGGTCGAAAGCAATGTTCACCGCATTGATTTTAACAGCTTCAAGTACCGGTTTTGTTTCAGCTCAAACGACCGAAATAAAAACAGCTGTTGGAACAACAACAACCTGGGGAACAGTAGACGGAGTTTCTGTTGTAGGTCTTGTGCAGGGGCCTTCTGCAGCGGCTGCAGATCTACAGATTGCCTGTGTTTTCGAATATACGGAAGGAGATATTTTCAATCCGCCTGCGCTTCCTGCAGAACTGAACGGAATGGTTCATCTGGACGAAGCTTTAAAAGGTATTATTACCGATGTCAGAAAGAGCGGAAAATTCAAAGGCCATGCTTTAGAAACACTATTAATTGCACCGCCCAAAGGAAGTTTAGCTTCAAAAAAACTATTATTGATCGGTTTGGGAAACAGAAGTTCTTTCGATGCAGAATTGATGAAAGAAGTCGGAAGTGTGGCAATGAGAGAAGCTTTAAAGCTGAAAGTGAAAACTGTTTCTTTTGCCAGTGATATTAAAGATGCCGGAATAGACTCTCCGACGGCTCTGGTGGCAGAAAATGTGGTTTTGGGTGCATTCGATGCATACCGTGCCCAGGCCTATCTGGATAAAAATCATTTGTCTGAAAAGATGACAGTGCAGAAACTGATTTTATTGGCCGGACCTTCATTTTTCAATATTGCAGGAGGTGGAATTAAAAGTGCAATTGCGAAACTTAATACTCAATAATGATGAAGGCAGAACTTATTTTATACAATGGGAAGATTCACAGTTTCAATAAGCAAACACCGGATATTTCTGCAGTTGCCATTAAAGAGGGTAAAATCATAGCCGTTGGAAATGATGGTTTGGTTGATCAGTTTGCCAATGAATCAACTAAGATTATTGATCTGAAAAAGAAAAGAGTAGTTCCGGGAATCAATGATTCCCATATTCACCTGATTCGTGGAGGGCTAAACTATAATCTTGAATTAAGATGGGACGGAGTTCCGTCACTAGCCGATGCGCTTCGTATGCTGAAAGAGCAGGTGGATCGTACCCCTTCACCTCAATGGGTGCGTGTGGTTGGCGGATGGTCTGAATTTCAGTTTGCGGAGAGAAGAATGCCCACATTAGAAGAAATTAATACCATTGCACCGGAAACACCTGTTTTTATTCTGCATTTGTATGACAGGGCACTGATGAACAGGGCTGCATTGAAAGCCGTAGGGTATACAAAAAATACTCCGGCTCCTCCGGGAGGGCAAATTGAAAGAGATGCGAATGGTGAACCGACAGGGCTGATTATTGCAACACCCAATGCCATGATCTTATATTCAACTTTGGCGAAAGGCCCCAAACTTTCCTATGAACATCAGGTAAATTCTACCAGACATTTTATGAAAGAATTAAACCGTTTCGGGATCACAAGTGTGATTGATGCAGGCGGTGGTTTTCAGAATTTTCCCGATGATTATCAGGTGGTGAATGAATTAAATGAAAAGAAACAGCTCACCGTAAGAATTGCCTATAATTTATTTACCCAAAAGCCTAAGAATGAATTTGAGGATTTCAGTGAATGGATTGATTCTGTAAAATTGTATCAGGGCGACGATATGTACCGCCACAATGGAGCAGGAGAGATGTTGGTTTTCTCTGCTGCGGATTTTGAAGATTTTTTACAGCCAAGACCCGATCTGCCTGAAAATATGGAGGCTGACCTTGAAAAAGTTGTCCGTTTATTAGTGGAAAACCGCTGGCCTTTCAGGCTTCACGCAACCTATAACGAGAGTATCACACGATTCTTAAATGTTTTCGAAAAGGTAAACCAGGAGATCCCTTTTAATGGGCTTCCATGGATTTTTGATCATGCAGAAACTATTGATGAAAGAAATATTGAGCGTGTAAAAATGCTCGGCGGCGGAATCGCCATCCAAAGTAGAATGGCCTATCAGGGAGAATATTTCACCGAACGTTATGGTTCTGTGGCGGCAGAAGGAACTCCTCCTGTTAAAAAAATGCTGGAAATGGAAGTTCCTGTTGGGGGTGGTTCGGATGCAACAAGAGTAAGCAGCTACAATCCATGGGTTTCCATGTACTGGTTAACGGTTGGAAAAACGGTTGGAGGGCTTCAATTGTATTACGAAACAAGATTAGACCGGAAAACCGCACTTGAATTATATACAAAAGGAAGTGCATGGTTTTCTCAGGAACAGCAGAAAAAAGGAGATATTAAAGTGGGAATGTTTGCAGATCTGGCAGTTTTGGACAAAGATTATTTCACGGTTGAAGATGAAGAAATCAAAAATATTGAATCTGAAATGACGGTTGTCGATGGAAAAATTGTCTATGCAAAAGGAGAATTTTCATCATTTGCACCCCCTTCGATTCCTATTCTTCCGGACTGGTCACCAACGAATTTATATAATGGATATTATCCGGTGGGCGGACATCTTCAGACTGAGATTGAAAAAAACGGAAAGTCAACATTAAAAGCACCTTTGACTTCTCAGATTCATAGTTGTGCAGGAAGTTGTGATGTTCATAATCACAATCACGATTACGCGAGAATGAGTCATCTTCCTGTCAATAATTATCATGCATTTTGGGGCGCGCTCGGCTGTTCTTGTTTTGCCTTTTAAACTCAAAGAATATGGAAATTGTAAAACAAATTCTATCCTCGGATTTAGGTTCATCATTCAACGATCTTGTACTTTTGATATTCAGAGTACTTTTGGCTGTTGAATTGTTCAGGGTTCACGGATTAAAGAAATTCAGAGTAGAAAACGGGCAGAAAGAAAAAGTTCCCAATCCATTCGGGCTTCCCGATAAAATGAATGCTATGATTGCTTCCTTTGCTGATTTGGTGGTTCCTTTTTTAATTATTCTGGGACTCGGAACAAGACTGGTTGTTCTGCCTACAATTGGTGTGACGGCAATCGGTTATTTTGTGGTTCACAGAAAAGATTCTCCGGAAGTACGCGACGTGCCGTATATGTATACTTTGTCATTATTATTAATTCTTGCGCTAGGTGCAGGAAAATATTCACTTGATTATTATTTATTAAACAAACTTTAAAATGAAAACTTCAATAGGAATTAAAAATGAAAATTTAGCGAAAGTCGCTGAAGTACTGGTTCAAATATTAGCAGATGAATTTGTGCTCTATACCAAAACAAAAAAAGCTCACTGGAATGTGGAAGGAGCAGATTTTTACAACAAACATCTGTTTTTTGAATCACAGTATAAGCAGTTGGATGAAATTACTGATACTCTTGCAGAAAGAATCAGAATGCTAGGACATTATGTGCCGGCAACACTGAGAGAATATCTTGCACTGACTCATTTGTCTGAACATCATTTAGAATCCAATGACAGTCTGACCTACATGAAAGAACTTCTCTCTGATCACGAAAGCATCTCGATCCACCTTCGTGAAAATATTGAAAATTTTGCCGTTACATTTCATGATGCAGGAACCAGTGATTACATTACCGGATTATTGGAAATGCACGAAAAAATGGCCTGGATGCTCCGTTCACATTTAAAATAAAAATCATGGAACTAAAAAGAAATATAGGTTTTGTTACCTTACTGCTTACGATGATTGCCGGATACTGTGATACGGTGACTTTTGTAGCTGCAGATTCTGTATTTTCAGCACACGTAACGGGAAACTTTATTGTATTTGCCTATCAGTTTGTAAAAGGTTCTGATGTGCATGCCTGGGTGAAATTGCTTACTTTTCCGGTTTTTATTATCGCCGTTATTACAGGAGGAAGGATTGCTTACAGGGTTACCAATCATTATACGATCTTATTTTGGGAAGGAATAATATTATTGTTGAGTGGGGCAGTAGTAGCACTATTCAATTATACTGGTGTGTTTACAGAATGGATGATGTATGCCGTTGCTATGGCAGCAGTTTTTGCCATGGGGCTTCAGAATGCTTTCGGAAAGTTATATGCCAAGGAAACCCACGGACCTACCACTATGATGACAGGAAATGTTACACAGGCATCTTTGGACGTTGGGAACTTATTAAAAAACGGTTTTAATGACCCCGATGCACTGGCCAGTTTAAAAAAACAGCTAATTACCATTTTAGGTTTTTTAAGTGGGTGTTTTTTAGGGGCTTTTGCAGGAAAACAGTTTGGTCTTGTAATGCTTGTTCTGCCGGGATTGGCGATGATTATCTGCTATCTCTATCACCGTAAAATCTAGCCCTCAAAAAATGGGAAATAATCGGATAATGAATTATCTTTAAACAATGAATTTTAGTTCTTATTTTATAAATAAAAATCTGCTAAAGATATTTTGTTTTTTATGGATTCTGTTGTTCACAGAAAGCATCCTAAAAGCTCAAACCAAGGAAAATCCTGCATTGTTGAGAAAACAGATCTCTGCCTCTAAAAACACTGCTCAGAAAACAACTTTATTGCTGAGACTGAGTGATTACTATATCAGCAAAAAAGGGGAATTGAGAAATGATCTCGATAGTGCGGAAATTCTTAACAAAGAGGCTGGTCTATTGAGCAGGAAAACCGGAGATAGGCTGAATATAGGCAAGTCAATGCTTTTGGATGCAAAAATTGATAAGGAAAGGGGAAATAAAACGGCTTCTTTTTCAAAAATGAAAATAGCTGTCAGTTACTTTGAAAAAAATAAAATGACCAGGCAAACCGGTGAAGGGTATGAGGAACTTTCCTTCTTATATGACAATGAACCCCAAAATTTTGAGACTAAAATTAAATTAAAAGAAAAAGCTTTACTACTGTATAAAAATTCAGGAGCAAAATTGAAACAGGCATCGGTTTCAAAAGATCTGGGTGAAATTTACAATATGATGGAAAACCCGGATAAGGCAATAGAATTCCTGAAACAATCATTGGCGATCTATAATTCCTTGAAGTTTAAAGATTTACAGGGAGTGTATAATTTGCTTTCCCAAGTGTATATCCAAAAAGCGGATTATGAAGAAGCGTTGAAGTATGGTCTTCTGGCAGAGAAAACGGCAGTTGAGGTTAAAGATAATTCCCTGCAACTAAGCTCGATTTATAGCAATATAGGGATGGTTTACTATTATCTCCGTCAAAATGATGATGCCATGAAATACTGGGAAAAATCATTGACTATCGCAAAAAAAAATAATGATAACGGTTATATACGAACTGTTGCCAACAATATTTCAACGATGCTGATCCGGCAAAGAAAATTTGAAGAGGCAATTGCTATGATCAAGGAATATAAATCCCGCTATCCAATTGCCGATCAGGAATTTGAAATGACGGAGAACTATATTCTTTTTAGTACGTATACTATTCTGAAGCAGTTTAAAAATGCTGAGATTTATTATAAAAAGCTGGTGAGTTATTATGGGGAGAATGCTGAAAAAAACAATAAGCAAATTTCTTTGCTGAGAGGTTTTGTTTTTTATCACTATCAGACAAAAAACTACAATGCGATGTATCGCGAAGCAAGACTTTTTGATTCGATAGCCAAGAAAAACGGGAATGACATGCTTCGCTCAGAAAATCATTTGATCTGGTTTAAAGCAGACTCATCTCAGGGGAAATACCTGGATGCAATTGAGCATTATCAATTATATAAAAAATTATCTGATTCTGTTTTTAATGGAGAAAAAAGCAAACAGATCAACAGCCTGAAAATCCAGTTTGATACGGATCAAAAGGATAAGAATATCGAGCTTTTAACTCAAAAAGGCAAACTAAAGGACATTCAGATTGCTAATGATACCTTTATTAAGTATGTTTTTATAGGGAGTATTCTTGCATTGATTATTTTTGCTGCTTTGCTTTATAATCGTTCAAGGCTGAAAAGTAATGCGAATAAAACACTCGAATTAAAACGTAAGCAGATTGACGAACAGAATGAGCAGTTGAAAAAATTGCTTTCTGAGAAAGAATGGTTATTAAAGGAAATTCATCACAGGGTAAAGAACAATTTACAGATTGTGATTAGTCTTTTGAATACACAATCCGCTTATTTGGAGAATGAAGATGCTTTAATGGCAATTCAGAACAGCCAGCACAGAATGCATGCGATGTCTCTGATTCACCAGAAATTATATCAATCAGATAACCTGTCAACAATAGATATTTCGTGGTATATTTATGAATTAATCAGCTATATCAAAGAATGCTATTCAGCAGAGAAGATGATTCATTTTTCAATTGATACTGAAAAAGTTTTTTTAGATGTTTCGCAGGCGGTACCTCTTGGATTAATTGTCAATGAAGCAGTGAATAATACCGTAAAATATGCATTTCCGGACAATGTAAAAGGTGAAGTAACAGTTTCTTTTAAAAATACGGAAAGAGATTTTTATGAATTGGTTATTTCAGATAATGGTGTAGGACTTCCGGAGAATTTTAATATGGATGAAACAGAATCTCTCGGAATGAATCTGATGAGAGGATTGACGGATCAGCTGGACGGAACTTTTTTGCTGGAAAATAAAAACGGTTTAAAGATCACAATCACTTTTAGAAAAAATATAGCCATTGATACTTCACATTAAGAAGTTGGAATTTTAAATTGAAATGAAAGAAAAAATTTTAATTGTAGAAGATGAATTTATTGTAGCCAATGATCTTAAGATCATGCTGAAAAAAGCAGGTTATCAGGTCATAGGGATTGCTTCCTCGGTAGTTCAGGCCAGGAAATTGATTGCAGATGGGCAACCCAACTGGGTACTTCTTGATATCATGCTCAAAGGTGATCTTACAGGAATTGATCTTGCCTGGGAATTACGTGAAATGAATTTACCTTTTCTTTATATTTCAGCGAATACCAATCAGTCAACTTTGGAAGCCGTGAAAGAAACCCAGCCCTATGGATTTATGGTGAAGCCTTTTCGGGAGCGGGATTTGATTGTCATGCTTGATATTGCAAAATATCGTTTCGGGATTGAAAAAGGAAATGATAATTCTGTGAAAAACAGAGATCATGAACGTATTGAAGGAATTATTGGAAAAAGCAATAAGCTTGAAGGGGTTATTGAAAAAATAAAAGTGGTAGCTCCCACCGATACTTCTGTGCTCGTAGTGGGAGAAAGCGGAACCGGAAAAGAAAAAGTAGCACATTCTGTACATGAACTTTCAGACCGTAGTGCTCAGCCTATTGTTGTAGTGAACTGCGCAGCATTGCCTCACTCGCTGATTGAATCTGAACTTTTCGGCCACGAAAAAGGCAGCTTTACCGGAGCCAATACCATGAGGATTGGAAAGTTTGAACAGGCCAATGGAGGAACTGTTTTTCTGGATGAGATTGGAGAACTGCCACTGGATTCCCAGGTGAAACTTTTACGTGTATTGCAGGAAAAGGAAATTGAGCGCCTTGGTGGTAATAAAACCATTAAAGTTAATGTAAGAATAGTAGCGGCCACCAATCGTTCTTTAGAAAAGGAAGTGGCAGAAGGAAGGTTCAGGCTGGATTTGTACTACCGGTTAAATGTTTTTCCGATTGAATTGCCACCTTTACGGGAAAGAAAAGAAGATATTGAATTGCTGGCGGATTTTTTCCTGGCTAAATATGCCGCCGCTTCAAGAAGGAATATCACTTCCATTAATAAAAATGCTATGGAACAGCTTTTAAATTACAATTGGCCGGGCAATATCCGTGAACTGGAACATCTTATGGAAAGAAGTGTCCTTCTCGCGAAAACTGCAGAAATAGAAAGCTTTGACCTTCCTGAAAACCCGGACAAATTTTCTGTTGAGGCTCCGGGACAATTAAAATCAATGGAAGAAATGGAAAGAGATCATATTATGAACGCCTTGAAAAATTCCAATGGAAAGGTTTCCGGAATAGGAGGTGCCGCAGAGCTGTTAAAGTTGCAGCCGCAAACGCTGTATTCCAAAATGAAAAAGCTGGGAATTGACAAAGGGTATAAGTAAATCCCTTCGGTAAAAAATCTTGAAATTTTATGCTTTTACAGTCACTTATCATGTAAGTGAAGCATTTTTTGTACAATTAAAATAACGTCTAACAGTGATGGAAAAAGAAACAGTAAGAATAGAAGGGTTTAGTGATGCTGTCTTTGCGATAGCGGTAACGCTTTTGGTTTTAGAACTTCATGTACCGGATAAAGATTCAATAAGAAACGGAAATGATCTTGTAATTTTTATGAAGAATCAGTGGCCTGCATTTTTGGCTTTTATTCTTTCCTTTTTTAGTGTTTTCATAATGTGGGTGAATCATCACAAGATTTTTAAGCAGATCTACAGCCGCAATTCAGCTATTATGTTTGCCAATGGGCTTATCCTCTTCCTGGTTTCTACGGTTTCTTATCCTACCGCTTTGCTGGCAAGATATTTTAATGGTGAGGCTTCGGCAGTAGTGGTGGCAATTTATACGGGAATCTTTGTTTTAATCAATTTTGCCTATAATTTATTGTGGTTTTTAGCCAGCCGTAATAAAAAGCTTTTACGTCCGGGAATTACCGATGCTGCTATAAAAAAGATCCGCAACAATTACCTGTATGGTTTCCCGATTTATCTCATTGCCTTACTTTTTTCTTTTTGGATCCCTCTCGTGTCATTAATTATCATTTTAGGATTATGGTTCTTCTGGGCATTATCTTCCGGGAAAATTGAAATGAATGTAACGGAAGATAGGAATAGGAAGATAAAGTAACGATATTTAATTACAATCCGTTATTATTGTTCATTCTTCTTAACATAATGTTCCTTTTGTATTCCGAGTTTCTGCATTTTAGAAATAAGGGTTGTTGGCGGTAAGCCTAATATCAGAGCGGCTCCTTGCGGTCCGAAAATCCTTCCATTACAGTTTTCGACAATCTTTAGGATATGCTCTTTCTCTACCTGATGTAATGTCTTCATGTGGAAGTCATTATTTGCCTCTTTGGCTTTGAAAATCTTGGGTAAATCCATTTCCCTGATCACATTATCCTTTGCAATAATAATACTTCGTTCAATTATATTTTCCAGTTCGCGGATGTTTCCGGGCCATGCGTTTTTACACATGGAATCCATTACTTTTTGAGAAAAACCTTTGATTTTCTTGCCTGTTTTCAGATTGATTTTTTCCAGAAAATGATTGGCAAGCAATGGGATGTCCTCCTTTCTGTCTCGCAGTGGCGGTAAATGAATGGGTAGCACGTTAAGCCGATAGAAAAGATCACTCCTGAACTTTCCTTCTGCAACTTCCTTTTCTAAAGAACGGTTGGTGGCAGCAATGACCCGTGCATTGACTTTAATGGTCTTATTTCCACCGATTCTTTCCACTTCCTTCTCTTGTAAAACTCTAAGTAATCTTCCCTGAAGCTCTAAAGGAAGCTCTCCGATCTCATCCAGAAAAATGGTTCCTCCGTTGGCTTGCTCAAATTTTCCCTTACGCTGCTCTGTAGCACCGGTAAAACTACCTTTTTCGTGGCCGAAAAGTTCAGATTCTATGAGATTGGCTGGAATAGAAGCGCAATTAATTCTGATCATAGATTTACGGGCTGAAGGAGAAAGATCGTGAATTGCCTGTGCTATGAGCTCTTTCCCGGTTCCGGTTTCTCCATAGATGATCACATTCGATGAAGAAGAGGCTATTTGGGTGATGTGTTGATAAATCTGCTGCATGATTTCACTATCTCCAATGATCCCGTTAAAACCTTTCTTATTTCCTTTTTCCTCTTTTCCTACAGGTTCAGTTTTCTTTTGAGAATCCGGAGTCGAGGTACTGAGAGCATCAAATTTCTCAAAGAAAAAAATATTTCTTATGGTGATCGATAGCTGTGTGGAAACTCCTCTCAATATTCTTTCTAGCCGGTCATTGAACTCTGTGAAATTTTTATAAAAAAGAAAAATTATATTTTTTTGATCTCCGATAGACGGTAAACAAAATCCAACTGCAGTATGCATTCCCATTTTTTTTGCATTCATGAAATAGGATGGTGTTGATGTTTTCTTTTCAGATAAATTTTTAAGATAGAAGATAACAGGCTCTGAGGATTGTATACATTGATCTAAATAAATATCTGATGAATAGGAATGATGATCATTCTTTTCAGTAAAAGAACTGTAAAAAAACTCTCCGCCTTCTTTTGTAGTAAGGACAATAACCTCATTACATAGAAATGTATCTTTAAAAGATTGGTTGAGAATAATACCAATACTTTTTTTATCCAGTACTTTGGCCAATGCAGTATTTATAGATGAGATGATCTGCTGATCTTTCTGCATTTCCTGAAGCCGATTCATTAAAGCGATGTGCTGATCAGACGGTTTATTCATAGAAGGCTATTGATTGAAAGCTTAAAGGTAGGGAAAACAGGACAGATATTTTTGCTAGGCGGGAATTTTCTGGAACCTATATTGATCATAAATATCGTTGAGGCATTTATGATTCTTTTATCGATTTTAAAATAATGGAATCATAATATTATGATATATCGTAGTTGGTTCATCTTACGTTGTTTTTTAAATGGTTGATTTTTAATATTTTGTTTCTTGGGTGTGTCTTTTGTAATTAAATTGTTGAATTTATTAATCAAAAACATTTATTACAATGAGTACATTAAAATTAAAAGACGGAACAGAAATTTTCTACAAAGATTTTGGAACAGGACAGCCTATTGTTTTTCATCATGGATGGCCTTTGTCATCTGACGATTGGGATGCACAGATCATGTTTTTTCTTAAGAAGGGCTATCGTGTCATTGCGCATGACAGGAGAGGACATGGACGTTCAGCGCAGACCACTTCAGGACATGAGATGGAAACTTACGCTGCAGATGTAGCAGAACTAACTGAATACTTGGATTTGAGAGATGCCATTCACGTGGGACACTCAACGGGTGGAGGAGAGGTTATCCGTTATGTGAATAAATATGGAAAAGGAAGAGTGGCTAAAGCAGTTTTGATCAGTGCCGTTCCACCTGTCATGGTGAAAAGCGAAAAAAATCCTGGTGGGATTCCAATGGAAGTTTTCGATGATATCAGAAATCAGACACTTACTAACAGACAGCAGTTTTATATTGATTTGACGTTTCCTTTCTATGGTTATAATAGAGAAGGAGCGCTGGTAAAAGAAGGCGTACAGAGAAACTGGTGGAGACAGGGGATGATGGGGAGTATTCTTGCACACTATGAATGTATAAAAGCATTTTCAGAAACTGATTTTACGGATGACTTAAAGGCAGTTGATATTCCGGTTTTAGTATTACACGGAGAAGATGATCAGATTGTTCCTTATCAAAATACAGGCGTTGAATCCGCTAAATTGTTGAAAAACGGTAAACTAATTACCTATCCGGGATTTCCTCACGGTATGCCAACTACGGAAGCTGAAACCATTAACAATGATATATTGGCTTTTATAACCCAATAGAATAATAATTTATTCAATTCATAAAGTTTATTATGGAAAATTCAAATACAGAAAATTTACCATTTGATCCCGGAGATTTTTCTATTGTACCAGCTCGTAGTTTTGATGAACTGTCAGTAGGAGAGGTATTCAGAGCTCCTAGCAGAACATTAACGGATGCCCATGCTTCCGCTTTTCAAACAGTATCATGTGATAATCATCCGATACATTATGATGTGGAGTATGCCAAAAGATATGGACATGAAGCACCTGTTGTTCATGGGTTGCAGGTTTTAGCTTTTACTGCGCCCGGTGCCACTTTATTGCCCCATTATTTTGGAAACATTTTTATTAGCTTTTTAGAACTTTCGTGTCACTTTCTGAAAGAAGTTCATTCCGGTGATACATTATATCCGTCACTTACTATTACAGACCTCAATCCACAAGGAGAAACAGGTGTTGTGACAACAAAAGTAACGGTATATAACCAGAAATCAGAACTTGTATTGGAAGGCCAGCATAAATATTTATTGAAGAGATAAACAACATATTGACTGATCTATAAAGAAGAGGCTATCTATTGGGATAGTCTCTTTTACTTAGTCTTTTTGTAGCTGTTCAAATAAGGTTATTATAAATTATTTTTAGATGGATACTTGAATATCTTTCCCGCTACAAATGTAAAACCCCCAATAAAGCGCAAATTGTACGAAAACGAAGATTGGAATATTGGGAAGCAACTTTTCTTTTCTTATAGAGTATTGAATCAAAAAAGATTCATCTGGTATTTTTTTTGTTGCTCACTATAAAGCCGGAACCTTTCACCGGCCTTAGTTCTTATCGAAAACATAATCTAACCGTTATAGTACAGAGAATATGCTTTGGACAGTATGTATTTTGTGTATGACAACTTTGGGACTGATGTTTTTACTTAAAAGGCTCAATCAGCCCTACCTTATTGCCTATATTATTGCCGGTGTATTATTGGGACCTTATGTTCTGAAGCTGTTTAATAATACAGAAGAAATAGAAATCATCGGTGAAATAGGAATATTGCTTCTGATGTTTTTTATTGGAATGGAAATTAATATTCCAAGTAAAAAAAGCTTGATTATAAAGCCCATTTTGGCGCAGGGAATTAAAATTGTGCTAAGTTTCCTGTTTGCTTATTGTATAGGAAAAATACTTGACCTCAATAATAAGAGCGTTTTGCTTATCGCTATTCTTTTTACATTCAACAGTACGGCGGTTGTGGTCGAATTTTTGAAAAAACATGGTACTTTGAACACTGCTTTCGGAATAGTTATACTCAACATTCTGTTATTGCAGGACCTTCTCCTGGCCCCTACATTGACTGTACTGAAATTTTGGAACGGTGAGAATTTCAAGATCTTTAATTTTGTATTGCCTTTAGCTATATGTATTGCTATTTTTTTAATATTCAGAAAAATCAGACATATAAGGCAAATCAAATTTTCAAGTACATTCCTGGAAAACGACCACGACCTTCAGGTTTTTTCGGGGTTATTCATTTGCTTGGGTTTTGGGCTTGTTGCTGAGACTGTTGGCCTCAGTGCAGCGTTGGGAAGTTTTATTGCTGGGGTTTTAGTTGGAAAAGTTCAGGCATTCAATTGGCTCGAACATTCTTTGATGCCCTTCAAGGTATTCTTCGTTTCTCTGTTTTTCGTATCCATTGGCTTGCGGCTGGATATTCATTATCTTTTATCCAATTATAAGCTTATCGTTATAGGAACTTTAGTTGTATTGATCAGTAATAGCATCATGTCAGCTATCTTCTTCCGGCTTTTACATTTCAAATGGAGAGATAGTTTTTACGGCGGTGCTTTACTATCGCAGACAGGTGAATTTGGAATTCTGGCACTTTCGATTGCCTATAAAACCAATATGGTTGAATATGAACTTTACAAGGCAGGATTGGGAATTACCTGCTTATCTCTATTGTTTTCTACATTATGGATCAACTTTGGAACGTATTTTAAAGCTCCCCGTGACAAAGAAATATTGCACAAGAAAACTTCTTAGGATGTAAAATTAAATTATTTACTGTATCAGCAAATCGGCAATAATCTATACCCATCATCCTTTCCCACAGGGGTCTGGTGGACACAGGTAAAACTTTTTGTTCCGGATGATCTATTGCCAGTCTCCAAAGATGTATCAAACTTAAATTAACAAGTCGGCAGTAGGTTAAAAAAGAAAATTATCAGTGAATATGCTCATAGATTTTTGATAGTTCAACAACATTTTTTACACCAAGCTTTTGAAAAATTTTTTTCTTGAAGGTACTGATGGTTGTAATCTGTATATTCAGAATATTTGATATTTCCAAATTTCCGTTTCCTTTAGCAAGAAGTTCAAAAATCTCAAACTCACGAGCCGTGAGTTTATGAACAATGTTTTTTTCTTTATTGTTTAAAAGAATGGGGATAAATTCAGGAGGATAGTAGTACCCTGTTTTAAAGATTGTTTTTATGGCATTCTTGATTTCCTCTTCGCCACACTGTTTATTCAAGTAGCCTTCAGCTCCCTTTTTAATATACTGAAGGGCAATATCATGATCATATCCTGTAAAGATAAGGATCCTTATGTCTGACTGTAAATGTTTAATTTCCGGTATCATCTCTGTATGGGTAGTTCCGGGCATATTAATATCCAGAAGTATCAGGTTATAATTATCAGTAAGCAGGCATTTTTTTACGCTGTCATAGTCAGTGGCCCAATCAACTGTAATATCAGGATATTCTGATTGTATGACAGCCTTTGTTCCCAAATGCACTACTGTATGATCATCCGCAATGAGAATTTTTCCCTTCATAATCAATTATTTTTATACTTTAAGTTTATTTCAACGATGGTTCCCTTAGGGGTATTTCTTTTGAATTGTATTTCAGCCTTAATCTTCTTAACCAAGTAGATAACCATATGAAGACCGATACCATAATTTCTGAACTGCATGTTTTTTTCATCAGTAGCCCAATAGAGTGTATTATAGTATAGGATTTGCTCGTCCGTCATTCCATTTCCCGTATCAGCTATCTGTAATAAAATTTTTTCATCAGTTTGCTCAGCAGAAAGAGTGATGGTACTGTTGCTGGAATATTTCACAGCATTATCAGTAAGATTATGAATAATACAAGCGATGATACCTTTATTAATATAGCATAAGATATCATTTTTATTCTGAATTTCCAAATGATTGTTTTTTTTCTTGGCTATAGTTTCGAATAGTTTTTGTTTGGATTTGAAAATTTCGTTCAGTGAAAATCCATACTCCTGGTAGATTTGATTGCTTCCATATACATTATTGTATTCCTTAAGGCTTAATGAAAATTTATACAATTCTTCAGAAGTTTGATGGATTCCTTCAAAATATTCTTTTTGAACCCTTGTGTCTTTTTCCTCATTTAGTTTTTCAGCCAGCATTGCAATAAACTTAACAGGTGTAGTAATGTCATGATTAACAGCCTCTAAAAATTTTTTCTGATATTCGGATTCTGTTTGCATTTGTTTTTTGATCTGTTCCATATGTTGTAAGGTTTCCTGAAGTTCTGTGCTTATATGGGAAACTCTTTTTGTAAGAACTTTATTCTTCTTTCTGGTAAATTGGGTGGTATTAAAGATAATGAGAATTACAATTACAGATAAAATTAAAAATAAGATGATCTTAAAGACTTTCGTTTGATAAAACAAAGGTTTTATTTCAAAAGTTATGGTTTTATATTCATATTCGCCGTTGGGGGATATTAATACTCTGATACGTAAGGTATATTTCCCGGGATCAAGGCTTTTTACAGTATATTTTCTTTGATTTCCGACTTCAATTTTTTCCCATTTACGATCGTAGTTTTCTAGTTTAGCTTCAATTTTCAGATTGTATGGGTCTGCGTAATAGGGGAGGTCGATAAAAATATCTGCTGACTTATAATCATTTTCCAGAATGATATGTTGATGAAAACTGGTAATGTTTCCTTTACCGATTTTCACACGTTCTATAAAGATACTGTTTTTTTCGGGGTAATGGGTTTGGACCTGCGCCGGATCAAAAAAGACAAACCCTTCCATTGAAGGAAAAACCATTTCCTTGTTATGAAGTGTATAAGCATTGGGTACAGAGCCACCATTAAATTCATTAGTCAATAAGCCGTCACTTTTACTGAAACGGTAATATAAAACCTGGGAATTATTATTCTCAACCGATCTCAGAAGCTGCTGCCTGGGTACTTTGAAAAGGCCATTGTTAGAAGATATCCAATAATATCCGAAAGGATCAAGAAGAATATAATGTGCCGATTCCAGATAATGCTGCCAGTCCAGAGGAACCTTGTATAATTTCTCTTGTTTCAGTAAAAAGAACCCGTCTTTATTCGTTGTAACCCAAATATTCCCGTCTCCGGTTCTGACAATATTTTTTACATTAATTCTTTTGATCAGTATATTTTTTTTCGTTTCCAGAGAAGTGAGGTAAAGCCCATAAGTGGATCCCACTAAAATATTGTAATTATTATACTTAATAAAATCTTTGATAATACCCTTATATCTAAAGCTGAATTCCGTTTTTTTCAGTTGGCTGTCTAAAAAGATGTGCAAAGAAGAATTAATAAAATCAGTTTCGGAAATGCCGTACAACCCGAAGCTTTTAAAAATACCGTTAGAAATTTTTCCTTTAAATAAAACCGTATCTGCAGTTGTGTAGCCTGAAGATTTGTGTCTCCTGAAAATCATTTTATTACGCTTGTACATTATATTTCCGTGCTCATCATACAGCATATAATATTTTTCGTTGGAACCGAATGTATGTTCTTTGACTACTCCATGCTTATTGTATTCGTAACCGAGTGCATCAATAATCGTATTGTCACTGAAGGATAACGAAGAATAGCTTACGTCATCTACAAACGGAATTTTCTTTTGAGCGGTGTTGAATTGTGTTAATTGGACAATATTCAGTCCTTTAACGGAGCTTCCTATATAAAGTTTGCTGGACTTGTCATCATAAAAAATACATCCGAAGCGGTAATTTCCAAAGTTCTCGTAGCGGGTTAAAAATTGTAGTTTAAGCCCATTTTTACGATTGTCTACCCAATAAATATGATCATTATGAACAATAAAAATCTGATTCGCCAGCTGTTGCCAATAAATTCTTGTATTAGGATCATTAAAAATAACAGGTGTTTTATTTGGTATGGTACGTCCTCTAAAAATTTGGTATGTTTTCCTGTTTTCTGAGTCTATAATATAAAGTCTTTCATTACACAGGAAAATAGTATAAGTTTCGGATTTTTTTAATGAAAGGAAAAACTTTTTCTGTGTTTTTTTATCTGTGTAAGTAACCGTAAAATGGGATATGATATAATCTCCCGAAGCTGTTTTTACTAAATAATTGAGGTCTGAAGATAACTCATTACGTACTGTCCGCAACCATTGCGAACCGGATTGGTAGAAAAGCCTGCCGACAGCATCTGATTTACTTTCTTTAATAATTTTTGGATTTCTTTTACGGATGAGGATTTTATTTTCTTCGTAATCGTTATAAACAATGATATTGTCATTCTGAATATCACCATAAAATCCTCCAAAATGGAAATTGTTAACAGCCAGATTGCTGTAAGTGAGGAAACCCGTGCCGTCGTACCTGGCAATGCCATTGTCCGTGGAAAGCCATATGAAACCATATCTGTCTTTTACAATGTCTTTGATACTGTTTTGGGGAAGCCCGTTGTCCATGGTGAACCACGACGAAATATATTGTGCCTGTATCTGGAAAACAATTAAAAAAAACATGAATATCCACCTCTTCATATGCCTGTTATTAATCTGTTTTTCTGATTTCTTGCAAATATATTCTAAAAAAAGATAGAATAAGTTCTATGTGGTACTAAAGAAAATCGCATGGTTTTTATTTCCTGCAGCTGTGAAGAGAAGATATATTTGTGAAGAAGTATTGGACCATTGTAAATAGTACTATAAGCTACATACAAACGGATTAACGGCAACAATTATTTCAAAAACTATAAATAACTATTAATACAATAATGAAAACCAAACCACACTTTTATGTTGTTTTGCTTTTGGGAATTGTGATAAAGGGTCAAGTTGGTATTAACACTACAACTCCCCATCCCTCAGCATTACTGGATCTTAATTCTTCCAATAAAGGATTACTTTTACCTAGGGTGCCTCTGCTTTCAACCACAGATGTAGCAACGATACCCAACCCGGCTAGCGGCCTTATGGTATATGCCTCTCAGGATTCCGGATCAGGGAATACTGCCATACAAAAGGATACCTTGTATAAATTTGATGGTATACGCTGGAAAGCACTTACCACCCGCGAAGAACTTCTTACGACCGATATGCCAAGGATAGTAGCTGTAGGGCGAAAAACTACAGAAGAAGGATGTGTAGGAATTAGCAATGGCTGGTTTAACCTGAACCAAAGAAGCAATCCCTCTCTCATATCAGCTAGGGGTGCCCTAACAGCGCCGCAGGATGGATATTATATGTTCTCTGTAAGGCTTACAGAACTGATGCCGGCCTCAGGACAAGATTTGGAGCTAGGGCCATACATACGTGCTAAGGATCTTGTGACCTATACTTATAGGTACAGAGGAAACGGAAATACAAGCCAGATTGCATCCATACTGGGTACGGTGTATTTAATGCAAGGACAAACTACTCCTGATTTCCAATGGTTCCTGGGAAATAATACCTGTACCTCATCCAACTTTATTCGGGGGCAGGAAGTGATTTGGGAATATTTAGGAAATCCTTTATAAGCTATAAATATTATGAATATGAAAAAAATATTTTTTTTCGCACTGGCTCTTTCCTTATTTAATGGAAGCCTGAAATCGCAAGTGGGTATAGGTACTGTTTCTCCGGCAGAATCTTCCATTCTGGAATTATCTTCCTTAAACAAAGGCTTATTAATTACCAGAGTTCCTTTGTTGTCAAGAACAGATGTTACGACGGTTCCTAATCCTGTTAAAGGAATGCTGGTGCTGGCCTCTCAAACCTCAGGAGCTGGCGAAAGTGCAGTATACGAAGGCCAATTGTATAAATTTAATGGAAGCAGCTGGGATGAAATGGTAGAAGAAGGAAAGATCGCCAGTGGAAGTTTATATCCCGAATTGGTTGCAGTGGGAAGTAAAAGTACCAACACCACAACTTGCACCGGAAGTACTATGGGTAATTTCCAGCTAAATAATCTTAAAAATATAAAAACTACAATCAATGCCGACGGATCCATTCTCGCTCATAAAACAGGCTACTATATCTGGAGTATAAGCCTTAGGCAATATATGCTACAATCTGCGTACAGTCCGTTTCTTCTTCCCGGTTTGCTTAATTATGCGTTTCGGGATGGGACTCCAACGACGAGAGAGTGGCAAACCACTGTATTTACAGGGTCTGTATATCTACAGCAGGGACAGAATTCGGAGGGATTCCAATGGCATTTGGGTGGAACCTGTGCAGCCCAGGATCGGATAGGCGAACAGTTGGTTGTTTGGCAGTATATAGGACAATAATATAATATTAATACAATGACAAAAAAAATAATTTGTTTCATCATAAGTTTTGCAATGATTGCTATAGAAGGGCAGATGGGAATAGGAACAGCTAACCCGCATCCTTCCTCTTTGTTGGAGCTTTCTTCTGACAATAAAGCGTTATTATTACCTCGTGTTTCCCTCACGTCGACCCTTGATGTAAGTACCATTGTCAATCCGGTTAAAGGATTATTGGTTTACAATCTTTCGGATTCAGGAAGCGGAAGTACCAGTGTATATAAAGATTTAATTTATCTATACAATGGAGCCTCCTGGCAAGTCCTGATGGACTATAAGCTGTCGCTTGGTACCATCAACCAGCCGGTACTATACTCACGAGGGCGAAAAACAACCACAACCAGCTGTACAGGCTTGTCAGGAGAAAATTTTAACCTGGATATAAGAGACAGCAATATGGGCCCTAACGGAAGTATTGTAGCCGATAAGGCGGGGTTCTATAAATTTACAGTCCGCATTGTTCAATATTTTCAATTGGAATTTGGTCCGCTGCTGTATACTCCTGCGGGTGCATTCAGCTATAATTTCCGTGGGGCTGCAGGGTATCAGGATAGAGTTACAACAACATCCGGGATGATCTATTTACAGGCTAATCAGGCAAGCGGTAACATGTTTTGGGGACTAGGAGGAAGTAACACTTGTAATTCTACCCACAGGATTAAGGAACAGGAAGTAATTTGGACCTATCTTGGAGACTTGTGACCATAAGATCTATAAGAAGTTTTTTATGGCTTTCACTTCGGATAAACAAGTTTCAGGAATAATAAACAATTATCTTACACAACCAGACTGATTTTTATAGTATTCTAATGACACAGATGGATAAAGTGCCACTTTATAGTGGTGCTTTTTTTGTCCTGAAAGCTTATAAATCATCAGCAAATCAGCAACAATCTAAACTCACCCTCCTTTTCCACGGGAGCCCGGTGAACACAGGGGAAAACTTTTTGTTCCGGATGATCCACCGCCAGTCTCCAAAGATGTCCCAGTCCTAAATTGATAGGTTCAGCATTGGGTTTGGGGTGATAATGAAGATCAAAGTAGTTCTCCTTTAAAAATGCTTCAAATTCATCTTCCGGACCATGGTGTAATTCTTTCAGCTTTTCCCGGATTTCAGGGATTAAAATCTTTTGTACAACCTGGTCATTAGAAATAATGTCACTTGCGGCACCATGATAAGTGCATAAGAAAGTATCCGTACCAATGGGAGAGCGATCCACATGGTAAGAATATACATCTGTTGAAATAAAATCAAATTCTTCATCCCGTTCATAGCATTTAAGCAAATTGAGAGAAGGGGAAGCTCCGAAATCTGTTAATAATTCAAAGTCTTTCAATATAATTTCTCTCGCCCTATTACCCTTTCCAGATAATGGTAATGATAAAAGATCTTCGGGTGACACTTCTGTGATATCTTCTTTTAGTTGGAGTTGAGAAACGATTTCTTTAAAATCTCCATCCAGACTTCTGTGCCAGCAAAGCGCATTGGTATTTCCCTGAAAAGGGGTTGTAACCAATTCCGAAAAAGTAGAAACTATTTTTATTTGATCGGTATGAAAAAGTTTGCTGTTCATGTTTTGAGTAAAGTGTTTACTCGTTTAATTCTCTGCAAAAGTACTGAATAAGTTGGGAAGTTAGTACTTTGTCATGAGCTCCATAAGCAGCAATATGGAAATGATTTTTTTTGAAGATTGATATTCCGGACTCAATTGCTCTCTTATTTCACTTAAAGTTTTGCTGAGCTTATTGCTTACGGTTTTGTTACTTAGACCTAAAACTTTTGCTGTTTCAGGAACAGACATATTTTTGCGTATTCTCATATCATACACTTTTTGTTCCAGGGAAGGAAGCTGGGAAACAACCTGATCGATCATGGCAAATAAAGTGGATATTTCATTATTCTCAAGAATTTCAAAATACTCGGTATCAGTTATTTCCGATTCAGGGAAATCAAACTCTTCGATACTTACCATAGATGGTATTTTTTTGGAACTATTATAATAATCGATCACACGGTAATGAAGATAGCGCAATAGATAACCTTTTGCACTTTCCGATTCATCGGTTTGTATCATATCTGGACGCTCTAAAATTTTCACCCAAAGATTCTGCAACAGCTCTTCTGAAATCTCTTTATCTCTAGTTCTCACAAAAACAAAGCTGTAAAGCTTGTCCCAGTAACGCTCATACAATATCATAAAAGCAGGACGGTCCCCTGATTTTATTTTTTTCAATAATGTGTGATCTGTGTAATTCATGATTTGGTACCGCAAAATTACTTAAAGCAAAATTAACTTTTTGTGAACTTTAGCTAAGGCAAGATTAAATATTTCTGAAAAATATTCATGGAAATGAGATGAAAATGTTAATAAGTCATCCTATCCGATAGAAAACAGGAGTCAAAGCTTTTTAATATGAACGGAACTTTAATAAAAGCCCGGGGAAGTTTTTCATTTTCACAGTCTTATAGATAGTAGTATTGATAAACTTACAATTAGGATACTTTATGAAAAGTATAAAATATAAAAATATTGAAGCTTTTGTTTTCAAGCTTTGGCAAAGAGAAATTTCCGGTGAAAAAATTTCAAAAAAAGAAACTCGGGTTTTAGAGGAATGGCAGATGTATATTGAAAAAGATCTGGACAGAATCCATATGAAAGAATCTCAGGAAAGAGTTTTACTGACTTTGGAACCTTACTTTGTGACAACAGTAAAAAAGAATCATATATACGGATTTAGAAGCCGACTCTATAAAGTTGCTGCAGTTATCATATTGCTTATATCATTAGGAGGTATGTTTACGTACTATACTTTTTATAAACCTGATGTCTACAGTGCAACATCCGGAAACAGAAAAGTTCATCTTGCCGATGGCTCTTTAATAACCTTATTACCGGGTGCCGAGCTTACAGTAGAAAAATCATTTCCTGCTGAAACCCGGATCGTAAGGTTAAAAGGTGATGCAGTCTTTTCCGTGGCTAAATCTAAAACACACCCTTTTATTGTACAGGCGGAAGGATTCAGTACCAAAGTATTGGGAACTGTTTTTAAAATCTCACAGTCAGGGATGAATAAAACAGTTGATCTTTATGAAGGTAAGGTGGCCGTATCTTCTGCAGGAACTCCGGTTTCTTACCTTACCCCTCATCAGACCTGGACCAACTTCGGATTGGAACGTACAGCAGCAATTATTGCATTTACTACAAAAAAGAAATCCGGAAAGCAGATTCCTGAACTACTGTCTTTAAGCTTTAATGATGTAGCGCTGAAAGAAGTGGCCGAAGTTCTTCAAAAAAACTATGAAATTAAAATCTTATATCCGGAAGAAGCTGCTGAAAAAAAGATTACAGCTGACTTTACGGGGGGAAGTGCCGATGAAAATATAGAATCACTCGCATTTATATTGGGATTGGAAGTACAGAAGGAAAATCATACGTACACACTGAAAAAATAAAAACTCAACATAATACAAATCAAATCAAAACAAATAATCATTAGGGGAAAATATGAAAAGCTTGAAATGTGGTCTTACAGTCGCGGCAATATTTTTTACGGTAACAGCAGAAGCACAGGATTTGGTACAGAAGGTGTCTTTTTCAGCTCCTGCCAACAAGCCGTTGATTGAGGTCCTGGAAGAATTTGCAGGAAAAAGGGGAATGCGGCTGGCTTACTCAAAAGCAGATATCAAACAGCTCAAAATAAAAACAGTGAAATGCGAAAATGTATCAATAAATAATTGTCTGAAAGATATTACTAACGGATTGCCTGTGATATTTCGCCTTCGTGGAGATCTTATTTCAATAAAATATGACGGTACAACAGTTTCTGTATCAGGAAATGGGAGGATTACCGGGAAAATTGTAGATGAAGTTGGAAATCCTGTAGTGGGAGCCGAAATCAGTATAGCGAATCAAACTGTTGTAACGGATAATAATGGTGATTTTACCGTCAGTTTACCTTCAGGAATATATACCCTTACGGTGAAAGCTGAAAAATACAGTACACTGCGGGTAGAAAAATTATCGGTAATGAATAATGAAACCAATACAGTTTCATTTGCCATGAAACCTGCTCAGGATAAAATAGCCAATATAAAAGAAGTGGTAATTACCGGGGTGCGCAAAGCAGATACTCAGGCCGGATTATTGGCTCAACAGAAAAAGGCGGCACAGATGAGTGACGGAATCTCCGCTGAACAAATCTCCAAAACCCCGGATAATGATGTGGGGGGTACTTTGAAAAGAGTAACAGGGATTACAACAATTGATAATAAATATGTAGTAGTCCGTTCAATGGGTGAACGCTGGAATACGGCTGCAATGGACGGGATTAATCTTCCAAGCACGGAAGCTTACAATCAGAATTTCTCCTTTGATATTATTCCTACGGCAATGGTAGAAAGTGTGATTGTAAGCAAAACGGCAACGCCGGATATGAATGCCAGTTTTGCGGGAGGTTATGTAGAAGTAAAGACAAAAGATATTCCTAATGAAAATTTTACAACGGTAAGTGTAGGAACATCCTATAATGACCAGTCAACCTTCAAAGAATTTCTGACCCGTGAACGCGGAAAATATGATTATTTCGGATATGACGACGGAACCAGGGATTTCCCTAAAGGACTGCAGGCGATGAACTGGACGAATCCTGTGTTTTTCGAACAGTCCAAAAGATTTACGAATGATAATTTTACGACCTACGGGACTAAGGCAGACTTAGGTTCTAATATCCAGTTGGCATTAGGAAGAACCTATCGTTTTAAAAACAACAACAAATGGGGATTTGCGGGAGCAATTACCATGAGAAACGAACAGAATAAGCTGGAAATAGATCATACCGGAAGAGGAAACTGGCTGGATACAACAGAGTTTGTCAATAATTGGCAGACGGCGGGTGTAGCTCCCGTTAATTTCTATAATTTCAAAAATAAAGGTGCTTCCTACACGTATAATTCCACTCTTGCGGGAATGTTGAATTTTGGTTTACAGCTTGGCAAAAACAGAATCTCCTTTCGTAACTCGTATACCCATATTTATGACAATACCCTTACCCGAATCACTGGCTGGAATGAATATACAGGAGGAAGCGGATTACCGGGCAATGCAGAACTATCCTACAATTATTTCTATAACGGAATTATTCCCAACAACGATCCGGAACAAATCAAATCTTTAGACAGACCTTATACGGATAATGTGGACTATCCGATTTATCAGACCCTTTTGCAAAATAAGCTGGAGGGAAACCATAAAATAGGAAATGTGGATATAGATTGGTTTGCCGCAAGAACAGGGGTTTCTTCCGATACCAAGGATTATACAATGCATCCGACATTCTATTATTTTGTAGGAAATGAGATTATGACGTATCATTTGGTCAATAATTCCTCAAGTGATTTTGCGAGGGGCTATATCGAAAACAGAGAAACAGATTACAATTATGGAGCCTCCTTCAAATGGCATATAGATACAGGAAATTTTAAAAACGACATAAAGATTGGATATGCAGGTGTGTCAAAGAGCAATACCAATATGCAGCAAAAATTTCTTTTAAGAGTAGATGAGGTAGTAACTGGAAGTAATATTCTGGAGATGAATGGTGCGCTTTCCGACTGGTTTGACGGTTCTCATTATGTGCCGGGTGGAATAGGATGGCAGACAAGACCCCTTTATAATAACGAGAAATATGAAGGAGAAGTTAATCAGCATGCTGTATATGTAATGTTTGATAACCGTTGGAAAAACAAATTCAGGCTGGTGTGGGGAGTAAGAGCAGAATATTTTAAGTATGATTTAATTTCTCAACAGCTTGATCCAAGTGATCCTCAGAATGTATACAAAACGCCAATTGAAGATAAACCATGGCAATGGATGCCTTCTGCCAACTTTACCTATAGTCCGACGAATAAAATTAATGTGAGATTAGCATATAACAGAATGGCAATTCGCCCCCAGTTTAATGAAAGAACAGGATTGCCTTATTTCGATCCCATTGCTAACGGTTTGATCCATAATACGGAAATGGTATCATCAATAGTGGATAATTATGATTTCAAATTTGAGTGGTTTCCGGGATTGGGGGAAATATTTTCTGCAGGGCTCTATTATAAGAATATCGATCACCCGATTGAAAGGGAAGGATACATTTCCAACGAAGGCAACTTACATCTTTATAACGGAAATTCTAAAAATGCAAAATTAAAAGGATTTGAAGTAGAGGTTAGAAAAAACCTGGGTTTTATGGCCTCAAATTCTTTTCTGGAAAAATTGTTCATCAACGGAAATTTCACTTACAATAATACGAAAGTGATTGCCTTTAAAGATAAGGCAAAAACAACAGATCAGGACGCTACCTATGAAGTAGAAAGACCTCTGTACGGTCAAACTCCGTATGCTTATAACTTGGGATTGATGTATGATGGGGAAAGATTAGGAATGAGTTTTTTATACAATGCAAAAGGAGACCAGTACATCACAGTAGGATATGCCTACAACGGGGAAGAAATACAAAGACCGTATGCTGTTGCTGATGCACAGATTGCCTATAAATTTCTGAGAAATAAAAATATGGAAGTGAAGTTCAATATCAGAAATATTTTCAACAGAGTAAAAGAATATTATAACAACTACAATTCCTATTCTGTGTCAAAAGGCGGTACTTCAGAAACGGAGAGAGAAATGTGGGAACTGTTGCCCGGGGCTACAGATAAGTACGATAAAAATATTGATAAGATCCTGTTCCGTGCCTATAGCGGAAGAATATTCGGGGTAAGTGTGAATTATACTTTTTAAGATATTATAAAACAGAAGAGAAGAGCTCAAGTAATGCACAGGTTTCGGTAGCCTGAAAATGAATCGGAAAAAATACTGATGATGCGCAACACAGTATGGATTCAGATAAAAAACCGGATGCCAGTTGTTTTTCCCAGACATTTGGCAATATCATCGGGAAGCTTTGCATTGCAGCTCCTCCTGCATCGCTTTGAAAAAAAATAACCAAATCGCAGAAATATAGAGGAGAATATTTCTAAATAGTAAAAACGGCTATAATAAAAAACAGCCAAATCATTCTAAAATTGTAACAATGAAAAAACTAACTCTAATCGCTGTAGCAGCATTATCGCTTACTGCTTGTCAACATGACTCTTTAACAGATTCTTCATCTCCATTCGATATGAAGCCAACTTCTGCAGAATATATTACGGCTTCTGCACTTCCTGTAACTACTGTTAACGCTGATATTACTACCAACACTACTTGGAGTGGTGTGATAGAACTTGACGGAAATATTGCTGTGAAAAACGGTGCAACCCTTACCATCCAACCGGGAACATTTATCAAGGCTAAACCAAATGCTGCCGGAGAAGGTAGAGGAGTGTTGATCATCACAAAAACAGGATCAATCAATGCTACAGGTACAGAATCTCAGCCTATTATCTTTACAAGTTATAGATTATTAGACGGAAATGAAAATACTACTGCCAATCCGGGAGACTTCGGAGGTGTGGTTTTATTGGGAGATGCTCCTACAAACGTTCCTACAACTACAACTGTAGAAGGCCTTCCTACCAATAATCCTGAATTCTATTTCGGAGGAAGCAACTCTGGTCATAGTGCAGGTATAATGAAATACGTTCGTATCGAATTCGCTGGTTATGATTTCGTAGGTGCTAATTCAGGAAATGAAGTTAACGCTTTAACTTTGGCGGGTGTTGGAAGTGGTACTACTATAGATCACATTCAGGTTTCTTATGGACAGGACGATTCTTATGAATTCTTCGGAGGTACCGTTAATGCTTCAAACTTAGTGTCTTTTGCAGCAGAAGATGATAACTTCGACTTTGATAATGGATATACAGGTACAATTACTTGTGCGCTTTCATTAGCAGATTCTAATTCTTCACATACAACAAGCGGTGGAGTTTCTGATACTAATGGAATCGAGTTGGATAACAACGCGGGAGGAACTTCTACTGCATTGCTTACACACCCTGTTATTAATAATCTCACCATCGTAGGACCTAGTACAAATGTACTTTCTCCGGTTTCTGGAGTAGGACCGGCGTATGAAAATGGAATCCATATCAGAAGAAATGGTAGATTAACGTTGAACAATGCCGTAGTTACAGGATATCCTGTAGGAATTAAAGTGGAAGGGACAGGTTCTGAATTATCTTCTGCAACTAATTACAGCTCTGTATACGTGCACGGATTTACAACTTCTGTTACAGGTGCAGGTACATCAGGAATTCCAGCTGCTAACTTATTAACAGGATCATCTGCTGCTCTTTGGGGGATGACACAGCCATTCTTCAATAATGGAGGTTGGAATGTATCTCCTAGAAACTGTGGGGATTTCCAAGGTTTATGGACAAAATATGATTTCTCAATTGTAGAATAAAAATGTAATGCAGGGAAGGCGGATATTGCCATTCCCTGCTTTTTTTAAAATAATAATTATTGATATTATGAAAAAAATAATTTTATTATCTGTTATGCTTTTGTCAGAAGCGATATCTGCACAGTATATGGTATGGGGAAATTCCTTTAATTCTGCTGCTGATATGCAGGGATGGACATTCCATGATCTGAACAACAATGGCAATGGGTGGGTACAGGGACAAAATATCTATTATAACGGAACCAGCTTGGTATACGGTACATCCGGAACCCTTCGTTATTCCATCAACCTTGTTCCTTCTGGAACTGCAACCGGATTTGCGACAGAAAATGATTGGGTCATTTCTCCTAAAATTGATTTGACAGGTGCATCAGGAACCATTACTTTGGCGGGATATATTGGAAGACAGCGATCAACGCATACCAGTGTAAGCAGAGATATTTATATTTATGTGAGTACACCCCAAAAAGAAGTGCCTGAAATTTCTGATTTTCAACAATTGGCAACTGCTGCACAGAATGCTGGCGGAGCATTATACAAATTCACTGCTACAACAAGCCTTCCTGCCGATTTAACTCAGTTTGCCGAATCCTTAGTAGACATTTCAGCATTTGCAGGAAAAAAGATTTATATAGGTTTATGGTCCAACAGAATCACATCAGGTTCTGCTCCTAATTCTCAGAATATTAATATTGATGAAATGGCTATTTTTTCTTCAGTGTTAAGTACCAACGAGGTGAGATCATCTAAAAATCTTACCAGAATAGCAGAAAACCCTGTAAAAGAATCTTTGAATCTGAAACTTAATCCTGATTTGAAAGAAAGTAAAACCCAGATCACTATTTATACGATAACCGGGCAAAAGGTTCTTGCTGTACCTTATTCAAAAAACATGAACGTTGAAACATTACCAGCCGGAGTTTATATTGCTGAGGTATCTGATGAGAACATATCAGAAAGATTAAAACTGATTAAAAAATAATCTTAAAAATAAACACTAATATTTTCGATGAAAACTCTAAGTGAAATGTAAAGGCAAATGACCTTTTATCAGAAGTATTAAAAAGACCTATCCGATATAATTTTTTATAATGAGTAATTGCCCTGCGCATAGGGTGGGGCAATATTTCTAAAAATGACATATATGAAAAATCTCATAGCACTGATCCTGTTTGTAACCCTGCTTTCCTGTACAGACAATACCATAATGCAACCTTACGATAAAGCACAAAAACCTGCAGGAATCAACATTAAAGGGTATTCCAAGCCGGCTGTACTTCAGCTGAGGCTTAATGGTTCACCGATAGCAATCAACGGGAACACTTCTTATACCGATAAGATAGAGACCCAGGTCAATTTTGTAGTGGATGAGGGAGAAGTTAATGAGTTGGGAATTTATAACCATGAAACCGGAACCCAGATAGCCAAATATAAAGTGACCTATGACAATATAGATCAATATAAAAACCTTTATTTCTTTAACCTTCCGGGGATTTTCCTGCAAACTTATGCTGTAAAACCTCAGGTAAATCTGGGAAAAGTAGGTTTTGAGTTTATTTTCCCAAATCTTGGGGAGTTCTCCGGTTCTTCATTGGAAAATGTAAAAGGAATCTTAAAAAGGGAAAACGGAGTGGTTCTGGCAGAGTTTGAAAATATTGGAAAAAGCAACTTTACATCGGTAAAAATATACAACTTTTTCAGCGCTACGGAACCGGTATATTTAGAATTATACAAACCCGGAACAACAGAGCCTTATACAGGTTCCGCTCTTATCAAAATTAAAATAAAACAGGATATAGGAGCCAACATGATTGTGCTTCAGGAAACAATGGAGAACGGAGCAGTAACCGTTAAGGGAGAAATAGATGTTGCCGATTACCTGTGAAATCACCAAAGCCGGATGATATGAAATTTTTTAAAATTCAATCAATAATGCTGTTTATTATAGCAGCTTTTATCGTATCATGTACCAATCGGGACCAGGATCTTCCGGAATTTCCGGAAGGAAGTACAGAATATGTGAATCGTTGGGTTCAGGATAGTATGAGGCGATATTATTACTGGGCAGATCAGATGCCGACCAAGCCGGATTATCATCTTCCGGTGAAAGACTTTTTTAAAAGCTTATTATCCTCTCAGGACCGGTTTTCATTTATTGTTAATACAGAAGATTCTTCAACATATCCACGTTCCGTTCGCAATATGTACGGTTTTGATTTCACCGTTCTTCAATTGCCCAATGGAGAAGTGGCTACTATTATTAAACTCGTACTTAAAAGCTCTCCCGCTTTAAATGCGGGATTGGAAAGAGGGATGATGATTAAAAAAATCAACGGACAAACTATTACAGCAGCAAATGTAACACAACTGACCTCTTCTATTCCGGATCATACCGTTTTAGAGCTTACCGTTGGAAATTGGATGAACGGTTCTATTGTGAATGAAAAAGACATTACCGTATATTATGGTTTTTCATTCGAACAACCCATTATGTCTAAAATTTTTGAAAAAAATGGTAAAAGGACAGGATACCTTTACATTTATGACTTCCCCGATGGAATGACTCCTGCGCTGAACCAGAAATTTGCAGAACTCAAATCGGCAGGGGTCCAGGAACTCATTCTTGATCTCAGATATAATTATGGTGGTTCAGTATCTTCAGCAGCAGCACTTTGCTCGTTAATTCCTTCAGGAATATCTGCTAATTCCCCATTCATTATCTATAAAGGAAATAAAAATGGTGGTGAAGTAAAAAGAACATTTTCCCAACAGATCGCATACGATTCCGGCGCACTTGATTTCAATACTCTTCATACCAATGCGTTAGGGCTGAATAAAGTTTATATAATCACGTCCAATAGTACAGCTTCAGCTTCAGAAATTGTGATCAATAATCTTAAACCCTATATGCAGGTCGTTCAGGTTGGAGAAACTACTCTGGGAAAAGATATGGCAGGATTTGTTATAGATGATAAACGAAAGCCCAGAAAAATTTCATGGCAGATGCATCCTGTTATTTATAAAGTGTACAATGCGAATGGAGAAGGCGGATACCATCATGGAATCATACCCCAAACTGTGGTTAGTGAATATGCCACATTACCATTGCTTCCGTTGGGAGACCCGGATGAAACCATTATTTCATCGGTGTTAAACAAAATCTACTTAAGATCTGTAACTCAGCAATCTCCGGTTAAAAAATCTGAAATTTTGTTCCAGAGCGATTTGCCGTTTACAGAAGTTGGAAAATAACACTTAAATTATAATACAATGCAGGGAATAGAGCCTAAATTTCACAGTAGTCTTATAGAGCGCATGAAGTATTACCGGTATTTATTAAGTGAAATGCATAATGAAGCCGATCTTCAATCTTCGGACATCATCTCTCAAACGTCAGAGCTGGATGAGCTTTATGATGATTATCTGATGAATAAAAAAAAATTGGAGAACAGTATTAAAAACTACAGGCAGTATCATCTTGATCTTCGCAAATTGGTCACTGCAAGGCTGAGGGAATTGAAAAGAAAGGTTAGATAGTAGTGGTTTTTTTTATATTTTAACAGAGATTTCTTTCTCTGTGGCTAAGACTTGAACATATCTGTTAAGTCTTTTTTTATTTGATAATGATCTTGATCTTATTTCATCCGTTACCAGAGATATGAAATATTATCTTTTTGTAATATGGAAAAAACAAATCTCTTATGATTGAAATATTTTATTTTTATTTCTATATTTGCTTAAAATTACACAATTATAAATCTTTATAATTAAAAATACACAAATTGTAATAAATTATTTCTAAGAATAAAAATATAAACCATAGACATTAATAGTTATTTAACAATTAATATCAAATTATCTTTATTATTAAAAATATAACAAAAAACAATTGCGCTTATATAGCCATAACAAAAAATTGTCTTTACCCCTGAAGTATAAGCGTTTTTTGTTATGAATTTCCCTCGTACCAAACAATACCATCAACACAATGAAAAATGTAATCCCTTTTAAATTGATCCCTTTTGTAGAACTTCTTATAAGTTCTCAGGTCTCGAACTTCGTCTGTAAAGCTATTTGGCTATTTAATAGGACCACTATTAAAAAATCGTTACCAAATACCATTTATAATTAAATACAAAACAAAATTAATTATTTTTATTCCGCTTAATAACAGTCGCTTTTATACCGAAAGGTATGGCGTTGTTTGGGAATTTCCTGTTATCATCAATATCTAATGCCATGAAAAACTTAACCATTATCGGATTGACCCCCTTTGAAAAGCCGGACATCTCTCTGATACCTAAATTGCATCAGGCAGGTGCATTTCCTGTTCTAAGCTTGGGACACGAGCTTGCGTCTGCTCAGGAAGCACTGAATCAGCTCGAACAAATAGATATACCTTCTTATGGTATTTCTTTTCCCAATAACCAATTAACATGTCTTTCGGTTCCGGAAAAAGTAAGTCTTATTATTTTGCCTTTCGGTATTAATCTTTCTACTGATCTGCCCATTATCTATCAGGTGAACAGTGTTGAAGAAGCCAAACAGGCTGAACAATCAGGAGCGAAAGGAATTATTATAAAAGGCAATGAAGCAGGCGGAAAGGTAGGCTATGAATCCACATTTGTATTATTTCAACGCATTATCAAAGAAATTCAAAATATACCTGTATGGATACAGGGAGGTGTGGGGATTCATACCGCAGCTGCTGCAAAAGCATTGGGAGCAACAGGCGTGGTGTTAGACAGTCAGCTGGCTCTTTTTCCTGAAAGTTCAGTTCCGAAAGATGTTAAAGAACTTTGTACAAAACTGAATGGCACTGAAACTAAAATAATAGCTGGTCACCGCGTATTGGCGAGACCAAATTCTCCCTCATTGCCGGATAATATTACTGCCGAAGAGCTGGTAACCTATTTTAAAGATTTAGATATCAGCAGGAGTTATATTCCAATGGGGCAGGATATTTCTTTAGCCATAGATCTGTTTGAAGACTTTAAGACCCTTAAAAAGCTCGTCTTCGGATTCAAAGAAGCCATGTATGGACACCTGAAACAGGCAAAAGCCCTCCGGGTAATTGATCAGGAGAATACATTAGCCAAAGATTTAGGATTACGTTATCCAATCGCACAGGGACCAATGACCCGTGTCAGCGACATTCCGTTATTTGCGGATGCAGTAGCCGATGCAGGAGCTTTACCGTTTGTGGCTTTATCTTTATTGAAGGGCAAACCGGCCAAATCTTTGGTGATGGAAACAAAAAACCTTGCCGGAGAAAAAACTTGGGGAGTAGGAATCTTAGGATTTGCTCCACAGGAACTGAGAGATGAGCAAACTTCATATATTTTAGAAGCAAAACCACCGGTAGTATTAATCGCCGGAGGAAGACCTGCCCAGGCAAAAATTTTCGAAAAGGCGGGAATAAAAACATTCTTACACGTTCCTTCTCCCGCATTACTGGATATTTTCCTGAAGGAAGGAGCCACTAACTTTATATTTGAAGGGCGCGAATGTGGAGGTCATGTAGGCCCGCTTTCAAGTATGGTCCTTTGGGAAAAACAGATCGAACGTATCTTAAAAGAAGACCATCCCGAAAATATCAGCGTATTTTTTGCTGGTGGGATCCATAATGCATTTTCAACGGCATTCGTCTCTGTGATGGCAGCTCCGTTAGCCGCAAGAGGTGTAAAGGTCGGGGTATTGATGGGAACTGCTTATTTATATACTCAGGAAGCAGTATCCTGTGGTGCCATCCAGGAAGAATTCCAGTTACAGGCCATGCAGGCGAAAGATACTGTACTGCTGGAAACCGCTCCAGGACATGAAACTCGATGCTTGAATACATCATTTGCCCAATATTTTAATGCGGAGAAAGCGAAGCTTATAGAAGCTGGAACAGATAAAAAAGAAGTATGGGAACAGCTTGAAAAGTTGAATGTTGGCCGTCTTAGAATTGCGGCTAAAGGCGTAGAGCGCCAGGGTGACCAGCTGGTGCATATTCCTAAGGGTGACCAGCTAGAGTTAGGGATGTATATGATCGGGCAGGTTGCCACAATGCATGACCGTGTGATTTCCATGGCCGAACTTCATCAGAATGTAAGCATTGATAATTACGAATATATTAAACATGCCCAATTACCGGAGGAACCTGTATCAGCAGAAAAACCCCTTGATGTAGCCATTATCGGGATGGAATGCATTTTCCCCGATGCCAAAAATCTGGAAGAATACTGGCGCAATATCATCCTTGGAAAAGACAGTGTCACAGAAGTTCCTGATGAAAGATGGAACAAGGAACTTTATTATCACCCGGATTCTAACGAAGCAGATGTATCCCATTCCAAGTGGGGCGGCTTTATTCCGAAAATAGATTTTGATCCGCTCGCATTTGGTATTCCCCCACAATCCCTTGCCGCTATTGAGCCTACGCAATTATTAACATTATTAGTTGCTAAACGGGCGATGGAAGATGCAGGATACGGAGAAAAATATATCAACAGGGAAAATATTTCTGTAATTATTGGGGCAGAAGGAGGAAATGATCTTGCCAATAGCTACAGCTTCAGAGGATATTACAAGCAGGTTTTTGGTGAGCTTCATGAAGAAGTAAAAGAAGCCTTTCCTCACACAACAGAAGACTCATTCCCGGGTATTTTAGCCAATGTCATTGCAGGAAGAATTACCAATAGATTAGACCTTGGCGGAAGAAACTTTACTGTAGATGCGGCTTGTGCTTCCTCATTGGCTGCTATTGACCTGGCTTGCCAGGAACTGGTTTTAGGAAAATCAGATATGGTTCTTGCAGGTGGCGCTGATCTTCATAACGGGATTAATGATTACCTGATGTTCTCCAGTACCCATGCACTTTCCAGAAAAGGGAGGTGTGCTACGTTTGATAGCGAAGCGGACGGTATTGCCCTCGGTGAAGGAGTGGCCATCCTTGTATTAAAGCGATACGAAGATGCCGCGCGTGATGGAGACCGTATTTATTCAGTCATCAAAGGAGTGGGAGGGTCCAGTGACGGTAAAGCACTTGGATTGACCGCTCCGAGAAAAATAGGACAGGTAAGGGCGTTGGAAAGAGCCTATACCCAAGCAGGGATCAGTCCTGCATCCGTAGGTTTAATAGAAGCTCACGGTACCGGAACAGTAGTTGGAGATAGAACAGAGCTTAGTGCATTAACCAATCTGTTCAGTCGCTCAGGAGCAATACCCGCACAAACCCATTTAGGGTCTGTAAAAACACAGATCGGGCACACCAAATGTGCTGCCGGGTTGGCCGGGCTTATCAAAGCTTCCTTAGCAGTATATCACGGCGTAAAACCTCCAACGCTACACCTTCAGCAGCCGAATGCCTATTATAATCCTCAAACCAGCCCGTTTGCTTTTCATGCAGAAAGCGGATTATGGACTGAGAAAAACCGTTACGCGGGAATCAGTGCTTTTGGGTTTGGGGGAACCAATTTTCACACCGTCATTGCCAATCATCCTAAACAGGATGATTCCATAGCATTGTCATCCTGGCCTTCAGAGCTGTTTGTATTCAGAGGTGAAACGTATGAAGAAGCAAAAAATCAATTGATTCAGGTGAAATCATTACTGGAAATCAATGATGGGATTTCTTTAAAAAATATCGCTTATAGCCTTGCCGTAGGTTCGGAAAAGCCGATTCAGCTGAGCATCGTTGCAGATACATCGGAACATTTGATCATGAATATCGAATTAGTGCTGGCTGGAATTGAAAATAAAGATACCTACACCGTCAATAAAAAAGAAGGAAAAATAGCCTTCTTATTCCCTGGACAAGGCAGTCAGCGCATCAATATGGCCCGTGATTTATTCGTTGCTTTTCCAGAAATGCGAAAGCTTATCGACTTATATCCTGAATTAGAGAAAGTGGTTTTCCCTTCAGCTACTTTTGACGAAGCTGTTCTGAAGCAACAGAAAGAAACCATTAAAGATACCCGTTTGGCACAGCCATTATTAGGAATGGTGGATTTAGCACTAGCTAAATTCTTACAATCTCTCGGAATCGTTCCGGATATGTTGGCAGGACATAGCTATGGGGAATTGCCTGCTTTATGCTTTGCAGGAGTATTTGAAGAAGAAAAGCTAGTCGAGCTAAGTATTCAAAGAGCACAATCCATTCTGGATTCTGTGGAAGGAGGAGATCCCGGATCTATGATTGCGGTAAGCGCAACGAAAGAAAAATTACAACCGGTTTTAGTACAGATTAAAGATTGCTATCCGGTCAATTATAACGCTCCGGCTCAATGTGTAGTAGCAGGAACCACGGAATCTATCAATAAATTGTTGGAAGTGTTGAGAGAAGAACGCATTTCAGCCAAAAAATTGGAAGTTGCCTGTGCTTTTCACAGTCCGCTGTTAGCAAAATCCAAAGATTTATACAAAGCTGTTTTACAGGATGTTTCATTCAGTGAAATGCAAATCCCTGTTTGGTCTAATACTACAGCAGCAATGTATCCTACAGTCACTTCAGAAATAAAAGAAAGGCTGACTGATCATTTAGTTCAGCCTGTAAGGTTTGTTGAAGAGCTTCAGGCTATGTACAATGACGGAGCAAGGATATTCATTGAAGTAGGGCCAGGAAAAGTGTTAACAGGATTAACGAAATCCTGTTTAGATCAAGACCATGTAACCCTGTTTGTTGAAGATAATAATCGTAATAAGCTTAGTCATCTGCTTTCTATGTTGGCTCAGTATTTGGGAACAGGACGAGATTTTAATATTGCTGAACTTTTCAACGGACGTAATGCTCAGTTTATTCAAATCGATCAACCGGAATTGTACAAGAAAAGTCCTGCGATCTGGCGTGTGAACGGGCAAGCTGCTCATCCTGCTACAGGCGCACTTCCTGCGAATGGTGCATTACCCATCATAAATCCAATTCAAATGAACAACTTTACTAATAATCAGAATCCTGCAAATGAAAGCCAAACCAACACAGAACGCATGCTGCAGGAATATTTAAACAGCATGAAACTGATGATACAGGCACAACGCGATGTGATGCTTTCTTTCCTGGGACAAAATCCGCAGGTAAATCCGGCTCCTGTTGTATATACTTCACCGGTTTCTCCACCTTCAAATACTCAGGCTCCTGTAATTTCCAGTCCTCCGAATGACGGTGCTGAAAAAATAGTTATTATCCCGGAAAAACAAGCCCCGGTAAAAGATATTAAAACTCTGTTACTTCAAGTGGTAAGTGATAAAACAGGGTATCCTCACGAAATGTTAGGCATGGAAATGGACCTGGAGGCGGATTTAAGCATCGATTCCATTAAAAGAGTGGAAATCATCGGAACGCTGAAAGCAGAACTAGGCTCTTTTTCTTCCCATAATGCCAATGAAGATACCATCATGGAGCAGTTGGCAGGAATTAAAACGTTGAATGGACTGGTTTCCTGGTTAACAGAATATTCGGGAAGTTCCAATACAGAGGAAAAAACTACCACTGTAGAAACATCCGCTTCCAAAACTCAAACTCAATCCACCTTCTCACTTGAAGAGCTTCAAACAGCCATTTTAAATATTGTAAGCGAAAAAACAGGTTATCCTAAAGAAATGCTAGGTTTAGACTTAGATTTGGAAGCAGATTTAAGTATTGATTCCATTAAGCGTATGGAAATCATTGGCGAGCTTAAAACGAAAATCGGTTTCGGTGGCGATATGGAACAAGCTGATGATCTCATGGAAAAATTAGCCGCCATCAAAACACTGAACGGATTGGCTTCCTGGATCAACGAAATGAGTGGAAACAGTACCCCTGAACCGGAACAAAATACTTTATCACGACTTCGTTTCGATCTGACGCCCACAGATGTTTCTTTAATTGAAAATACTGAAATATTACAGGGAAAACGTTTCGCAATCACTCAAAACGATAACACTCAGACTTTAGCTATCAAAAATGAACTTGAAAAGCATGGCGCTGTTGCAGAATTGATTGATTCAGACAAAGACCTTTCCGATTTTGACGGGTTGATCATCCTCGATCTGTTCTCATCTTCCGCAAAGCATGATATCATCGATCACGTTGATCTGATTAAAAAAATGGATCTTGATAAAGCCCAATGGATTTACCTGATCTCTGATATTCCTGCTCATGTTCAGGAGCTGACGGATACCACACTTTTACGCCATTATAAAGGACATCCGGGACTTTTCAAAAGTTTAGCCCGTGAATTTGAACAAACCAATTGCAGGTTGATTAGTTTAACCTCTCCCCAACAGATCGAGCAGATTGCTGAAATTGCTTTAAAAGAAATTCTAACCACCGATAGACCTGCCGAAGTCATTTATAAAAATGACCGGAGACACAAAGTGGAAATCATTCCATCACCATTATCCAACAGTTTGGAAGAGGCTCATATCAAATTGGACCGGGAATCGGTTGTTTTAGTTTTAGGTGGCGCTCAGGGAATCACCTCCGAGTTGGTAAAACACATGTCACAGGCCTATCCTTGTACGTATGTTTTGGTGGGAAGATCAGCGGATCCCAGAGACCAGGCAACCCATAATCAAGAATTGGAAGCATTGAAAACAAAAGAAGAGATAAGAGCATATCTTATCAAATCCGGAACATTCACTTCACCTTCTGAAATTGAAAAAGAAACTATAAAAATTTTCAAAAATAACCAGATTCTGCGCACGATCCGTGATATGGAACAATTAGGCAATACAATTGTTTACCAATCATTAGACCTTTGTGATGAAGAGGGTTTATCTGAATTAATCAGCAGTATCTATGAGAAATACAACCGCTTAGACGGTGTGATCCACGGAGCAGGCCTTTTGGAAGATAAATTATTCAAACAAAAAACAACAAGCTCTTTCGGACGAGTGTTTAATACCAAAGTGAAGCCCCTACGTGTACTGGCAGAACGGCTCCGTACAGACTGTCAGTTTGTAGTATTATTCTCAAGTATTGCTTCAGTGTATGGAAATAAAGGGCAGACAGATTACGCTGCAGCCAACTCTGTACTGGATGATTATGCGAATGCTTTGAACAAAAAATTAAAAGGAAAAGTCATTTCCATCAACTGGGGACCATGGAAAGGTGCCGGAATGGTTTCGCCAACTTTGGAAACAGAATACGAAAGAAGAGGTATTTCATTAATTCCATTGGATCAGGGGAAAGAAATTTTCCTGAACGAAATCAAATATGGAACAGAAAGTCAGGTATTAATCATGTCCGGAACTAACTGGTAATCTCTGTATATTATGAAGAAAACGGATGTTGCTGTCATTGGCCTGTCCTGTGTCTTTCCGGGCGCAAAGGATGCCCATACTTTCTGGCAGAATATTATTAATAAAGTGGATTCCACCCAATTGGCCCCTGCCGATCGAATCGACCCTGTTCATTTCAGTGACAATACCAGTCCCATTGACCGTTTTTATTGTCAGCGTGGCGGATTTATCCCTGATTATGAATTTGATCCCACCACTTTCGGTATTTTACCGTTAGCCGTTGAAGGTACGGAACCCGATCATTTATTAACCCTCGATCTGGTTCATAAAGCCTTGGATGATGCCGGTGTTTTTCAGAAAAACATTTCGCTGGAAAAAGCAGGAATCATCATTGGGAAGGGAAACTATACCGGACCCGGCGCCACCCGGGCCATTGAAATTGTAAGAACAGGAGAACAGATTTCCTCTTTATTAAAAGAATTATTACCCGGAGTTTCTTCCGCAGACATTGAAAAAGTAAAGCATGCTTTTCAGGAAAGAAAAGGGCGTTTCGCCGCTGATACCGCGATGGGATTGATTCCTAATCTGGTAGCCTCTTTAGTGGCTAACCGCTTTAATTTGGGAGGAGTGGCTTTTACCGTGGATGCAGCGTGTGCAAGTGCCTTATTGGCAGTAGATCATGCCGTACAGGAATTGCAAAGAGGCCGTTCAGACATCATGATTGCAGGCGGAGTTCATACCGGGCAAAACGCTGCTTTCTGGAGCATTTTCGCCCAATTGGGGGCTTTATCCCGTCAACAGCAGATCAAGCCTTTCAGCAGTGATGCAGACGGCTTATTGATCGGGGAAGGCTGTGGTTTTGTAGTATTGAAAAGATTGGAAGATGCCGTTCGTGACCAGGATAAAATTTATGCAGTCATCAAAGGAGTAGGGGTAAGCAGTGACGGTAACGGAACCAGTGTGATGAGCCCTTCTGTGAAAGGACAGTTGAAAGCTTTACAGCAAGCCTGGGCCAATGCAGATTTGGATGAAAAACAAATCGGTTATGTAGAAGCTCACGGTACAGGAACACCACTTGGAGACAAAACAGAGCTTCAGACATTGGCTCAATTCTTCAGAAAAGAAGAAGATGCTCAAATTGCAGGAATAGGCTCTGTAAAGTCCAACATAGGACACGCCATGCCTGCTGCGGGAATGGCAGGATTGATAAAAACCTGTCTGGCTTTGCATCATGATACATTACCGCCAACATTGTACTGTGAAAACCCAACTCCGGATATGCAGAACACCAGGTTCGAACCTGTGCAGGAAGCAAAAAGCTGGTCAAAGACCGGATTACCAAAAATAGCAGCAGTGAATGCTTTCGGGTTCGGTGGAATTAATGCACATGTGGTGCTGGAAGGATATGACATGCCTAAAAAAGACAACGTTCTGATCTTAGCCAGACCAACTCATGAAGAATTATTATCAGCGTTACAAAATAATGAAACAGCAGTAGAAGAGGGAAATTTCCGTGTGGCTATATTTGATCCCACTCCCGCGAGAATTGAAAAGGCCACTAAAATTGTTGCCAAAAATAATCCTTGGCGCAACAAGCAGGATATCTGGTACACCAATACGCCTCTATTGCAAAATGGAGAAAAAGTAGCCTTTGTATTCCCCGGATTGGACGGATTAGCAAAAGGTGAAGTGGAAAGTGTAAGCCGTTATTTTAATATCAACGCCCCGATAGAAACCGAAGGGGAAGGATTATTAAATGATGCTTTGCATATTTTCAATAATTGCAGCATCCTTGACCACTCCCTAAAAAAACTGGGAATTATTCCTGATATGAATGCAGGACACAGCTTAGGAGAATGGCTCGCCGGCTATTCTTCTGAATTGGCGGAAGTAAATTCTGTAAAAGCTCTAATAGATGTTTTAAATCCTGAAACTTTTGAATTAAAAGATTCAAAATTTATTGCTATCGGAGCTGGAATTGAAACCGTTCAGCCTATTATTGAAGAAATTTCGGACGTTTATATTTCCAATGACAATTGCCCGAATCAGGTGATTCTTTGTGGAAGCAATACTGCGTTGGATGAATTGGTTCCGGTACTGAAATCAAAACAGATATTTCATCAGATTTTGCCTTTCCAGTCGGGGTTTCATTCCCCATTTATTGCTGATAAATTAGATGTGATTCTGGCGGGAATGGAAAAAGCACAGTTCCAGCCAACGAAAATTCCGTTATGGTCTGCAACTACTTTGAAACCGTATCCGGCCGATCAGGAATCCATCAGGAAGCTCAGTGCGGAACATCTTGTTGAGCCTGTTCGTTTCCGTGAACTGACTAATACATTATACGAAGAAGGCGCAAGAGTCTTTATCCAGGTCGGAACAGGTGGATTAATAGGCTTTATTGATGATACTTTGAAAGGAAAAGCATTCAGCACCATTGCATCGAGTGTTCCTACACGTTCTTCACTGGCACAGTTACAACGCGTGGTGGCTGCATTATTTGTAGAAGGGAAGACAGTGGCTCTTGACTTTTTAGAACTCCAAAACTCTTCTCCAAAAGCATCCGGAAAAGGAATGAAGCTGGAACTAGGCTCACCGATCATCCGTGATTTTAAAGAAATCAAAGTGTTGGCAAAATCAATGGAAGCCTCGAAGCAAAATATTTCCGCTACTGTAGCAAAATCAGGGCATCCGCTAGTTCAGGCGTTCCAGGATAATATAGCGGATATGATCCGTATGCAGGAAGAAGTCCTGACCTTATTCCAGGATCGTTCTGCAACTCCCGTTCAAAATGTTATACTTCCAAAAATACAGAAGCCTGCAAGCAAGAATTTTGAGAAAACTTTGCGGGTGACGTTAGAAACGCATCCCTATTTGATCGACCACAGTTTATTGAGACAACCGAAAGGCTGGACCGAAGTGGCCGATATGGAACCCGTGATTCCGATGACCATGATTTTCGAGCAATTGGCAGAAATCGCACAGGCTGAAATTCCGGGAAGCCAGGTTCATAAAATTATGAACGTAAGTGTTTTTCAATGGATGAATGTGGCAAAACCTTTCGAAAAAACCGTCAAAGGAGAATGGAGATCCACCCACCATGCTTATCTCGATATTGAAAATTTTGCCAATGCAGAAGTTCTGCTAACCTCTACGGCGAGACCCAATCCTACCTTCACCCTTTCCATTGGTGATGTGTTGCCTATCGAAAGGACACCCGAAGAAATCTATGATAAGCACATGTTCCATGGAGAACAATATCAGGGAATTACAGAAGTTTCAAAAATAGGAACAAAAGGGATTATCGGAAAGATCAAAGGAAACGGCGGAAAAGGGTCCTTGTTAGACAATGCAGGTCAATTATTCGGGCTTTGGCTGCAACTGACGTTAACGAAGGACAGAATTGCTTTCCCCGTAAAGATCAAAGACATTGAGTTTTTCGGAGATCTCCACGATCAGGATGGTATTTTTGAATGCACTTGCAGTCTGACAGAACTCAATGATGAATTCGCCATTGCAGATATTCTTTTAACCCGGAACGGAAAAGTATGGGGTAAGATTTCAGGCTGGCAAAACCGTCGTCTGGAAATTGATGCCGCTTTATGGAATGTCTCCATGTCGCCATTACATAACCGTCTTTCGGAGGAAATTGCGCCACAGGTATTTTTCTTTCATCAGGCCTATTCAAGAGTGGCGTCATGGGATTTTATCCTTAAGAGATATTTCAATCAGACAGAGAAAAAGCATCATAACACTTTATTGCCCAACAAAAGAAAAAGCTGGATGGTAAGCCGTGTTGCGGTAAAAGATGCCGTAAGAAACCTTCTTCGCCAGGAAAAAGATCACGCCTGCTTCCCTATTACGTTTGAAGTTGCCTCGGATGAGGTCGGAAAGCCTTATTTGATTGGGGATTCCACGAAAGATATCCATATTTCTTTAGCCCATAAAGGAAAAGATGCAGTCGGAATGGCTCGCAGCGGAAAACCGGTCGGGATCGATATGGAGATCATTGAAGAACGAAGCTCAGGATTTTACGATGTGGTCTTTACAGATCATGAACGGGCATTATTAAAGGATAAAGACCAGGCAGAATGGACCACCCGTTTCTGGGTAGCCAAAGAAGCCTATGGAAAATTCAGGGGAATAGGATTGAAAGGAAATCCGAAACAATTCGAAGTCGAAAAAATAACAGATGATTCTTTATGGATCAATCAAACAGAAATAAAAACCATTAAACATAAAAATTATATCATAGGATGGACACTATAAACACAACCGCAAAATTAAATCACGAAGAATTATTCACCCTTTTAAAAGGCTTTATCACAGAAGTCATAGGCGAAGAATTTGTAGAAGAAATGGACATTACCCCGGAAAGCTCATTCACGAAAGATCTGGAAATGGACAGTATTGAAATCGTTGCTTTTTCTGAAAAGATCAAAGCGCATTTCGGAGACCAGATCGATTTCACGGGATGGCTGTCTTCTATGGACTTAGATGAGCTGATCAACCTGGATTTACGTATGATCATCAATTACATCTACGAATGCCAATAATCTCTGTTAACGGTAAAAAAGTTCATATTCAGGAACTCAATAAAGGGGCTGGACAAACGGTGGTGCTGATCCACGGGATGTTCAGCAATCTTTCCATTTATTATTTCAATATTGCCCCCGTTCTGGCCAAACATTTCCATGTAGTGATGTATGACCTAAAAAGCCACGGTATGAGCGAGCGTTTTTTGGACGGCTACGATCTGGAAAATATGTCTTCCGATGTGCTTTCTTTGATGGATGTTTTAAACATTGAAAAAGCCCACCTTGCAGGCTATAGCTTCGGAGGCTTGATCGCTTTGAAAACTGCTTTAAAATCTCCTGACCGGGTAGAACGGTTAGTTATTATTGAAGCACCCGATCCACAGGACGAAAAAGCCAGGAACATCATTGATGAATACAGCAGGGAGTTTCTGGAGCATTATGTGGCCAATTTTACCGATACCACCAAAGTACAGATGGGCAAAAGACAGATGGAAAAGAACCACCGGATGTATGAGTTCCTGTTCAATGAAACCACTATTAAAGCAGATATGATCAAAGAAAAGCATTTCCTGAGCGAAATGGATTTTTCTGAATTACAGCCTTCCGCCTTATTGCTATACGGAGCTGATTCCAATTGCAGGCCGACAGGAGAATGGCTGAATGATCAAATCAGTCAATCCGAATTGCTCTTAATTCCCGGAGACCACAACATTCCGATTCAGGAGCCGGCTTTGATTGCAGAAACCATCGCCCGTTTTTTATCTCAACCCTCACCTAAAAACGTAACACAAAACCATGGCTAAATTTGTATTTATAGTTCCCCCTTTAACCGGTCATGTGAATCCCACGCTAAGCATCGGTGCCACTCTTCTGGAAAGAGGACATCATGTGGCGTGGATCAGCCTTGATCCTCAATTAAAAAATAAGCTTCCGGAAGGCGGAGAATTATTACTCATTCAATACGACCAGACGGACGAAGAAAAAAGAGAAAGCGAAAATTATCTCGATATCATCTCTAAAAAAGTGGTCTATGGAATCGACAGCATTAAATTCCTTTATGAAGAGGTGCTGATTCCTTTGAACAGACATTGCTATAACGGAATCATTCCATTGCTAAAGGAGTATCAGCCTGATCTGGTGATCGGCGACCATCAGTTATTCGCGGCTTCTGTTGCTGCCAAAAAACTGGGTTTACCCTATGCCACAACGGTTACCGCTCCGGCTGCCATCAAAATCATGAGCGAGCTTCCCAAAGTGCATGAATGGGAAGAAAAACAAATCGTCGCTTTACAACAGGAACTGGGTGTTGAAGAAAACCGGGCATTAGATTGTTCGGATCTGCTGACATTGGTCCTGACCTCAAAATATTTCTTTGGTGAAATGGATCTTACTTCCAATTATCAGTTTACAGGCCCTGTTCTTACCCAACGCCGGATTTCCAGTGAATTTGACTGGGAGAAATTCCACGAAGACTCAAAGAAAAAGATTCTGGTAAGTATCGGAACTACCTTTGACCACGATCACAAAAAAGCATTTTTCCAAAAAGTGGTTGATGCTTTTAAAGAAGAAAACTTAACCGTTGTAGTTGTTTCAGATCCACAGCTTTTTGATCACTGGCCGGACAATTTCATGGTATATCAGCAGGTTCCCCAGCTGGAATTGCTTCCTCATTTGGATGGAGTGGTCTGTCATGGAGGTCACAATACCGTTTCCGAAGCCATTTCCAACGGGCTGCCATTGGTGGTGATCCCTATTGCCTACGATCAGTCGCATGTGGCAGGACGTGTAGTACGCACGGGGGCAGGAGAGCGCCTTAATTTTAACCGGTTTAAAGCACATCACCTGAACGAAGCTGTACAGCAAATTTTGAATAATCCCGGATATAAAAAAGCGGCAGAAACCATTCGTGAATCTTTTGTAGAAGCCGGAGGAAGTGCAACCGCTGCCGATTTGCTGGAAAATGTTATTTCAGCATCAAAAACAGAAAAACCTAAGTCTAAGTTTTTATTTGTAGTTCCCCCGTTTTTCGGACATATCAGTCCTACTTTAAGTGTCGGTGCAAGTTTGATCGCCCGTGGCCATGAAGTGAAATGGTTCGGAATTACACCTTTAGATCAAAAACATATTCCTGAAGGTGGAAGCTATTGTTATCCTGAAGAAGATCTGATCCCATATCAGGAAGAGATCGCCCGTATTTTAAAAAGACAGGATGATGGTCCCGCCTGCTCAGGTCCTGAAGTGATGAAACTGGCCTTGGAGGAAACCTACGTTCCTTTTGCTAAAATGATGATGCCCGGATTGGAACGTCTAACGAAAGACTGGCAACCTGATGTGATCGTTAATGACTGTATCACATTCGGAGGAGCACTGTTTGCCTATAAAAATAATATTCCGTGTGTAACCACCACCCCTGTTCCGCCGGATGTGATGGGAGATACCGCGAACAATGCCCCAAAAATCTTTGAATGGCAGCAGAATTTAATCAAACAGCTTCAAAAGGAAGTCGGAATTGAGGATGATGGTATTTTTATCCATTCCCATCAGTTGAATCTGGTGTTCACCTCACAGAAATTTGCAGATTTTGAAACGGTTCCGTCCCACATGGAATTTGTAGGACCTGTAAAAGGACGCCCGAATCCTGCTCCTTTCGACTGGGAAAAGCTGGAAGCCTCTAGCACACCGAAAATATTCGTGTCATTAGGAACCTTATTGGTGGATATCCGAAAAGCATTCTTTGAAAAAGTGATTGCTGCTTTAGGGGATCAGCCTGTAACGGTGATTGCTGCGACACCGCCGGATATCTTTGAAGAATGGCCGTCTAACTTTATCGTGAGCAGCTTTGTTCCTCAATCGACATTAATGCCTCACATGGATATGGTGATCTGCCACGGCGGCTTCAATACGGTAAATGATACGTTCACCAACGGATTGCCGATGCTGATCACTCCCATTGCTTACGACCATTTTCATATCGCTAAGCTGATTGAAAAAGCAGGGTGCGGAATCAGCATCAGGTATAAAAGATTACGGGTTGAAGCCCTTCGTCAAACCGTTTTTGAATTGCTGGAAAACCCGGCATACAGAAATGCAGCAAAAGACGTTCAGCATACTTTGTTAACCGCAGGAGGGAATGACCGTGCGGTAGAATTGTTAGAAAATTTTGTACAACAGTCCACTTTAGTCCCGGTGTAGTTATGAAAAGAAGATTGCTATTCGGTGAGCGTATGCTGTTGGGAGACGGAACAGAGCCTTTCAATGCCGTTATCCCGTTCAGACTGCGCGGAACATTTAAGGAAGAAGATATTCAGCAGGCGCTGCATCAGATTCAGGCTAAGCATCCTTGGCTGCGGGCTCTTATCACTTATGATGATCAACATATTCCCTGGTTTGAAATCCCGGAACGTTCTTTACCCATTCCGGTACGGATCGTTTCCCGGAAAGGAGAAGATGATTGGCAGGAGGAATCCAAAAAGGAATGGCAGACCACATTCCTGTACGAAAAGCTACCGCTGATCCGTTTTGTATGGATCAAAGGAGAGGAGGTTTCAGATATGCTTTTCGTGTTACATCATTGCTTATGCGATGGCGGTTCCGCGATGGCTTTCCTGTATGAATTTTTGCAGGTATTGGATAATCCGGCCGCGGATATTGGGATAGAACAACCTATTTTGGGAATCCAGGATGTGGTTCCGGAAGCTATTCTGAACAACCGCAGGCAAAAGCTGAAAGCCAAGTTCATTGGCAGACTGGCAGCCACAGCGATCAAATGTATTCCTGTAGGCAAAAAAGCGGTGGAACGGCAAAATGATTACCTGATCCATTGGAAATTAGATGAAGCAAAGAGCCGGGAACTGATTGCTTATTGCAAATCCAATGATGTTACCGTCAACACTTTTTTAAGTGCAGCAGTACTTCAGGCATTCAGAAAGGTGAGAGGGAAATTGGCTTTCAACAAAGTTTCCTGCCCGGTGGATATCCGGCGATTTGCCCCGCAGATCAAAAACGATCATATTTTTGCTTTCGGACTGATGATCGTGCTGTCCGCACATGATAAAATGAGCTTTCTGGATAATGTACGTCTGATGCAGGAAGCCGTGGAACGTAAGACAGCCAAGCTCAATCCTTATATCACGATGATGGTGATGGAATCCGGGCATGATGCCCTGAACAACTTTACAAAACTGCTGAAACAAGGTAAGTCTTCCAACGACTGTATGTTTTCGAATCTGGGGCGTATCCAGATCCCGCATCAATACAAGGCGTTCATGGTGGACACTATTTTCAGCCCTTCCGTGATTGGGCCTTTAGGGAATACCACTACGCTGGTTTCCTCCACCTTCCGGGGAGAAATGGATTTCTCTTTCGTAGGAAGTGAAGGCTATTTACCGTATTCGGAAGCACTGGCGATCCGTGATGAGATGATGAAGACCGTAAAGCAACAAATAGAATCTTTGGCAGTATGATGAAAAGAAGATTAATGATGGTGGAGAGGATCATGTATGTAGATGCTCAGACGCCTTTAAACTGTGTGTTTACGGCCAAAGTCTCTGGAGTGCTTTCAGAAGAGAATTTCCGGCTGGCTTTAGCGAAGATCCAGAAGAAGCATCCTCTGCTGAGAACGGTTATCGATGATCAGAGTGAAACATATCCTTTCTTTACGGAAGAAAAGGAAATCAAACCTATACCGCTCCGTATGGTTCCGAGACAGACGGAAAATGACTGGCTGCTGGAATCGGAAACGGAATGGTTCCGCTTATTTGATGAAGATAAAAAGCCGTTGGCCCGCCTGGTCTGGATCAAAGGAAAAGAGGTGTCTGAAATTCTTTGGGTAATGCCTCATTGTATCTCTGACGGCACTACCGGAGTTACCCTGATGCGTGAACTCCTTGCCCTGTTGGATGATCCGTCTTCTGAACTGCTTCCGTATGAGGCATTCCGTTCCGTGGATGAATTTCTTCCTTCGGGTTTCGATGCGGGGAAAAAGAAATATAAGGCTTATTTGTATTTGATCATGGCGAAAATTTTCTTCATGACGCAGAAAAAGAGCAGGATCAAAAACCTTGGAAAGAATTATGCCCTTCACCGGAAGCTGGATTCGCAGGTCACCAGGCAGATCACGGAAAAATGTAAAGCGAACGGGATTTCGGTGCATGCTTTGCTCTGTGCCGCATTCATGCAGGCCTTTCGGGAGATACAGGGGAAGAAAGCGAAAGGGAAGGTAATCAGTCCTGTAGATGTGCGTCATTTTATTCCGGAGATCGGGCAGGATCATTTATTTGCTTTTGCCCCCACTGTTGAGCTTTCCCTGAAAAAGGAGGCTCAGAACATACTGGACAATGCGAAGGAGATCAAAAAAGAGCTGACGCAAAAGATCCAAAAAATAGAAGCCAGGGAACTGTTGTGGATGGGTGAACGGATGCATCCTATTGTAGATCGCATGATCTCTATGCTGAAATCGAGCAGAGGGGGACATGATATTACTTTATCCAATATGGGTAAAATAGATATTCCGAGGGATTATAAGCATTTTACCTTGGAGACGATTTACAGCCCGACGGTTGCGTTTCCCTGGCTGAACTCCAATACGTTGGTGGCCACTACTTATAACCAGCAGATGGATTTCACCTTCATGTCCAATGAACATTTTCTTCCGAAAGAGGAAGCGATACAAATCAAAGATAAAGCTATTGAGCTAATGACCTCATGAAATTTACGATAAAAAAGGCTCAACCTAAACCGATCAAAAAAACAACTCTCAACCGCTTTCTAAGGAAGCGGATGATCTATTATGTCCTTCCGAACGTGTTCTTTAATTTTATCATTGCCTACGCCAGCTTCAATGAATTAGGATACACGCATTTCTTTGCAGGAACCCAATGTCTGGCCAAGTTGACCCTGCCTATGGCGATATTTTTACCGGTTGTCCTTACCATTGATATTTTGAAAAGGGTAACCGATGCCGCTGAACAGGAAGCCATTGAGTTCAGGGTTGATGAACAGCTTAATCTCAAAAGGATGATGACGAGGCTGAGCATTATGCATGGCGTGGTGACCGGATTATCAGTGCTGTGTATGCTGCTTTTAGCGCAATTCAATTTGTCTAAATATTATAAGCTGGATGGTGCTGCCATGGCTGTAGTGGTGGGGATTCTTGCGGGCGGGCTTTCTGTGGTGTTTACATATTTGCCGGTGATGAGGTTGAAAAAATACCTGTATAGGCCTGTACAGATTGTTCCTGCTGATGCAGAATAGTAGTACAAGATATTCAATCTATTTTTTAACGCAAAGTTTTGTTTTCGGATTGCCTTATTGTAAGGGAGCAAAGTTTGTTCTGCTCTGCAATCCTTCCATACTGCTGTCTCTATTCCAGAGTAAGGTTGACGGTTTTCCCGGAAAGGGTGCTTACAATACTCTGAATTGCCTGGTCTAAAGCGGCAAGCTCTTCCTGGGAAAAGCTCACATTAATTAAATTGTCAAACGTCATAATTTTATTTCTATTATTTGGTTTGTGAATCAAATATAAAAAATGAGAGTACTCCAAAATCACAGAATGGTGATTTTTTAAAGATTATTCAGATATTTATAATATATTGGGAAATAGGGTTTTGTGTTGGGTGGTTTTTTGCGAAAAGTTTTTAGGATTTGCTTATGAAACCTGAATATAGGTTGATTTTAAATTCCTATCTATAAAGGTAAAATATTATCTTTTATATGAGATTTTATAAGATTTTTTGCAATACTTAAATCATCATCTATTTTTAATATAAGTAAAACCAAAAGCTTTAGCAATGTTTTATAATCATTTTCCTGGTCATTTTCATTGTGGCTATTAGTGGCATGAACATATTTGTTTCGAAGCCATAAGCCATTAGAAAACCTATTATTAAGATAATAATCAAAATATTCTTGTTCGGCTACAGTTAACAATTTGTCAGAAAATTTCACCATTTTTTGTTCATTCATGAGATCAATTTCTACACGAAGAAATTTTGGGAAGTACCAATAACTTATAACATCATAATTTTTTAAATAATAAATGATTAGTAGTAAGTTTTCGTTTACTAATTTCAACCTTCCATCCTCGTTTATTTTCAGATAATTTTCATCAATTAGTTGTTGAATATATTTTTTATCAAAACTATCGAAATCTTTTAAAGATACTATTTCATTTTTTATAAGGGAGTAAAAGTTTTTATACTTATCCCCGTATTTTTCATAGTCAATTAGGTAGCTCATACTGCTGAAAAAGGTATGTTCTAATTTTAAATATTCCTCTCCAAAAGGGTAAACATATTTTTTTTGTAAAAGAGAAGGAATATTGCCAAACTTTGATGTTTTTGTACTTACCTGTAGCAACTCATAATCAACGATATCATCTTCAACATATAGTTTATATTGCTCAAGCAATGATTCAAATTCTGGTGCCAACAATCTAATTTTCTCTAAGTAGCTACTTTCTTTGTTAGGCAAGTGTAGTTTCAAATAATTAAGGTTGAAGTTTTTATTTAAATACTCATTCACAAAATTTTCTAGAATATCTTCTAACCTTTTATCAATTGTATTTAAAAAAAAATCATAGATATAAAATTTCAAATGTCCTTCTAAAGATTTTTCTCTAAACATAGAGGAAATAAAAAATTCATTTTTTGATCGAATAAATGTATGTTCCAAGCTATCAATTTCTGATGTTCGTGAAGTAAATTCAATACATCCTTGAAAATCTAAATATTCAAATATGGTTCTAAAATTTTTTAGAAGAGTTACATTATTAATATCTTCACTTAGTCTTTTTTTACTATAAGAATAAATTTGTTCCCCATCTTTATATTCTATTTCTTTTATTTCATCTTGGTCTTCAGATAATGCAACTCCTTTTTTTAAAACCAAAGTATGTTCACTATTTAATAATTCTTCATTAATTTTATCAGCTAATCTTTTTGCCTTAAGTCTTGTTTTATCGGTAAATCTTAAATTTTCTGAATCCTTATTTTTAACAATTAAACGAATATAATTTAGATTTGTGTCATCTGAATCCAAATATTTATTAACTAATTTTTCACGATCTTCCAAAGTTAACGATCTAGGAAAAAATTTTTCTTGTTGTGGACGGTCATGTATAGCTTCAAAATAACTTAGAAGTATTTCCGCATTACGTGGATTAGATATAATGTATTCAGCAATTTCATTATCAAAGTGGTTGACGACTCTTTTACAATAAAGAATATCTGTAATTTTAAATCTTTTCTTTTTAAATATCAAATCTAAATCTAAACTTGTTATTTGTTTAAATGTTTCATGTTTATTGACTAATAGCCAAAAAGTTTTGAAGTAAGCGGAATCAATATTGTCATAAAAGGTTACAATTTCATTTGCTTTTAAACTCTTAAAGAATTGACTTATATCTTTTTTAAATTCTTTGATGATACTTTCATATTTTGTTATTTCATTTTTAGCCCAGTTTTGATGAATAAAGCCATTTTCAAGATAATCGATAATATGATGTCGTTCTAAAATATCATTAATGGATTCAATCGGTTTTTCGTTTTGTTTATTTTTAAAAAATTCATCAATTTTATTCATCATGTGGTAAGATGCTAGATCCTCTTTTGAAAAAAAAACTATTCTACGCATATTGTTATTACTTTGTAATTCTTATATATTAGCTTTGTAACGCTTTTTTAAAGTACTCTCTGGTTTCATGATCAGTACAATATATGTAGCATCCCTTCATTCCTCTTGTCATTAATGTACGATATGTATTTTTGATAATTGATCGAACTAAACTTTTAGCATATTGGGGATTTTCTTTTAATAATTTTTTATATCCAAAAATGGATTTGTCCATTTTAGATCGAGATAAGGGTTGTACTAATACCTGATCATCTCTCACAATTAAATCATCTCCAATAATAACCCCAATATAATCGACCTCTAGACCTTGACATGTATGTATGCATCCAACTTCGTTCACAGAATTAGGATTGATAATCCAAGTAGAGCCATATGTTTTAAGGTTCCATTTCATAGAAAAATCAAAACCATCTATTTTAATATCATCCAATTCTGGATTTTTATCAGAAACCCAATCCCAACAATATCCGGCAACAAGTCTTGCTTTATTATTTTTTTTATTCTTTTTTACAATAGTATCTTTTAATTCATCAGGTGAATCAAAAATTTTGAATTCATAATCAAAATCTTTAGAATTAAATTCATAGTTTGCGGTTTCTCTTATCTGCAATGTATTATCTAACCAAGAGATATAGCCATCTGAACCATTACATCTGAATTGAGATTCCAATTCCATTTTATGAACATTAGCCCCTAACTGTAGAGCTATTTCTTCAATTACCTTGATTTCACCATAGTCTTCAATATGCACTCTTTGATCTTCGTCAATGAAAAATATTGAACATAACGCAGAGTTTATAATCTCTTTAACCTGATTATCTCCTCTGCGAAGGAAGCTAGTTTTTTCAGTTAATCTATGGGCTTCATCTACAAGTAATGTTTTAAAAGAATTAAGAGGTGTATTTATAAAACTACCACTTCCTACAAAAAGTTTCTTAAGCTCAACCATTTTAAGATCCTTGCTTAACTTATCAAAATAAACTTCCCTAGGAGCACTTGTTTTGGTGACATACTGTGCCAAATGACCTCTTTTTACTAAATCCACCAATAAATTGATTGCTACTACAGACTTTCCTGTACCTGCTCCTCCCTGAACAATGATAACATTTTTATTTGATTCTGATGATTCTATAGCAATCTTTTTAGCTGTTTCATAAACCACTTTCTGATCATCAATCATCAGAAACTCTTTATTGCCTTTAAGAATAGAATTCAGTGCATCTGATAAACTCTTAGTGGGACGAACCTTACCATTATCAATCCTAAACATAATGCTAGAATTATCACCTTTTTTTATAAACCTTTTAATGAATTCACGCAATTTTAAAGCATCAGGTTTTAAGAAAACAGGAGCTTTTCGATTATAAAATTCATAAAAAGTGTGGTCAATAATTCCATCAGGTTCGTAATTATGAAGATAAGCACAAGGATGTAACCTGATATTCTCTTCCTCAATGGTCGCATTAAATCCATTCAATAAAGCAGCATATGAGTAAGCTTGATAAGAAGGATGGCTTGTATCTACCATTCCACCTCCAAGTCTTGTTTGTATTATACCATCACGGTCAGTTAATTGACATGATTCCCATTGCTTCAATTCAATAATTATCACATTTTCATGATCATCATCTCTTCCAGTGATAATAAAATCAACTCTTTTAGAAGTCTGGGGAATATGATATTCTATTGAAATACCGGCATCTTCCGGAATTTGAGGATCATTCAGTACACGATCCATATATCCCAGAGAATTGTGAAAGGATCTTAATTCCCTAGCTGATATATTGTGTCCTGTTTTTAAGTGTATCTGAGAGGAAATAATATTTTCAATTGCATTAGTAAGCACATCACTTGAAAAGTCTTGCTTAGTTTTATGGTAAACTATCATAGATCTGAATACTTTTTACTAGTTCCTTTAGATTTATCAATAGGATATTTTTCAGCATTTTTTTTCATCTTGTCTTCAATAATTTCCACCACATCTAAATTAAATTTATCAGCAATATTTAGAGCAAATGTGAAAATATCTGCCAATTCTTCTTTTACTCTATCAGTGTTTACTTCTGTATCTCTTTTCCACAAGAATAATTCTAAAAGTTCAGAGGATTCAATATTTAATGCTATTGCTAAATCTTTTGGATTATGAAATTGTTCCCAATCTCTATCCTTATTAAATTTTCTGATTTTTTCTATCAGGGATTTTATTTCTGACATTATTATTAGCTTTTAAAAATTATTACAATATATAAATAAATTAATTTATTAACTCATAAATTCTTATTTTAGAAAAGGTGTCTATATTAGATATTAAATAAAATTTATTCTCATTTCATATTATAGTGAGTTGTGAAAATATTTATATATTAGCAACTGATTTTAACGGAAAAATATAAAGCATTAGCTTTCTTGTTCTGGAAAACTGGCACTTTTCAAAGACAAACAAGGATAGGCAATGCTCACGCTTGGCGTGGGCTTGTTTATTTGTTTGTCGGGTATGCCAGTACCTCCAGAACAGTAGACATAGCTCCACGCTTTTTTATTTTCTAAATTATTGCAACCAATTGAATAAAATGAATCCATAAATATATAATATGACATGGTTTGTCGCCTTGTGAAAATATCTTGTATAGTGTTTAAATAATAACTTACAACTATGAACACACAAAATTTAATTTTAAAGTCTCCTTAAAGAACAAGTATTGCCTTAATAAGTTAAAAGAAAATTCATTACATGGTGAGAAAAAGCACAATAATATTTTTTCAATTACAAAAAAGAATTATTTTTATAACCGCAAAAACACACAAAATTAAATGAAAAGAAATTTTATTTCAAGGTTACTTTTATTGGTAATCCTCTTAATCGTTCTGTATTCCTGCCGGAACGACCATTTCCCGGAACAAGACACCTACAACAATACAGGAAAATTCAATCTTACTTCAAAAACCATTTCTTTAAACGAAAGTAAACACAAATCAAAACTTGTTTCTGAATTAAGTAAGGCAGAAATAGGGCTTAAAAGCATGAAAACAGATGCTTCAGGGAAAGTAGTAAATTATGGAAATGGAGTTTCTATTGGTACAGATAATGTGATCTATATTGAAAACGGCCCGAACTACCATACCTATACTTTCAGAATCAACAGAGAAAATGCTCCTACGGATGCACCTGTGGAAAATTTATTGTTAGTCCCTCTTCCAGATGGGAGCTACAGAGAACTTTTAGTAACTTACAATCTTACAGAACAGGAAAAGATAGCTTACCTTCAAAATAAGGTAATAGATCCCAAAAAAGTAAAGACTGTAGAACTTACAAAGGGTACCTACAATGGAGGTGGAGAATTGGCTAAAACAGCTTGCGGATATATCAATGAAATTGTTTGGCAGGAATGTAGTGAGCATGTACACAATCAATATAACACCTATGATTGGGATAATTGTACAGCAACTATTAAACCGAATGCTTATTTTGTAACATCTTTCAGATGTTGGGAAGAACAGGATGATGTTATTACTAGTACACCTATTGATGGTGGTACAAGTAGTAGCGGTGGCGGTGGAAGTGGAAATACAAGTGATGGCGGTGGTGCTACAGCTCCTCCATGTGATACCTCTACCATTCCTTCAAATCCAGAACCGGGATTGACGGATATAAATGGCTGCCCAATTGGAACTCCAACGCTACCAAATTTGGGTGAGAATCCCAAAACCCCTTGTGAGAAAATAAAAGAGCAAAGAAATGATGATGAATTCAAAAAAAGAATGGATACATTACAAGATAAAACGGGGTTGAAAAAGGAAACAGGGTATATTCAAAAATGGGGTGGAGATTATGTATATAAAGATAATGCCAGTGCTACTGATCAAGCCAATTCGTTAAGCTTGCCAGAGGTTGCTACAAATACCTATGTCAAAGGCTTTGCACATACCCATGTCAATGATTTTGAATTTACCGAAACTAATGGAGATACTGGAATAAGGTTGGGGATTAAAATTCCGTCTCCTGCGGATGTAGGGTATTTCATGGATCTTGTTCAGAATGCACAAACAAACGGACATCCACTTGGCGATGTTTATGGTATTATGATTTCCAGTATGAAAAACTATCAACTTAGGTTCACTGGAAACCAATATCAAATTAAAACCTTTACTGATGAACAATTGAACTCTCATAGAGAACCTTATAAAGAATATACACGTGCATTTCTGGGAGATTCAAAAAAACTTGAATTTAAATTTTTAAAATATATTGATGAAAAGATGAACTTAAAAGGTATAACTTTATATAGAATGAATGCAGATGGAATAACAACGGAAATTAAATTAAATGCTGATAAAACAGATATAACAGAAACAAATTGTCCAAACTAAATTTTAATAAAATGAAAAATCTACTAATACTCGTCCTCTCTACATTTGCAATTTCTTGTCAATCCCAAATAGTTTCTTTGGAAACAGAAGCTCAATGTGTACTAATTTCCAATTGTCCTGAATATACATATGCAAAAGACATCAACAATTCGTTGGATAAATATGTAGGAACTTGGAAAGGAACATACGACGGAAAAACTTATGAACTTAATTTTAAAAAGGGGCTTTATGATGATTCGGGCATGAAAAGAGATAAATTAGTTGGCAGGGCAAGAATAACAATACCTGGAAATTTTCCTTTAACTATTTTTGATAACTTTAATGAGTTAGATGATAAAAAGACAAGTTTTTCTGGTTTAGGGTTTCAACCTGATTTAAAAGCTTATATGGCATATTTTGTCGGACCATATCAAAAAGGATGTATTAATTCTGGGACTGTTTATGTACGTGTAAAGCCTGCTACTCCAAATCAAATGACTATATCTTATTTGTCAGATATGGATATTGTAGTTGGTGAATGTCCAAATACATTTACACAGACGTTTCCAGAAAAGAAAACCATAACACTTATTAAACAATAAAAAAGACTGCTAAGTTTTTTTATGAATAATATTTATAAAATGATTATTTATAATGTATACCAATGATAATACAAAACCCACAGCCACCCATCGGGTGGCTGTGGTGGCATAATGATCTATACCGAAACATATTCAAAAACCAATATTATATATTATTTTTTTAACAACTTTTTGGGTGATGCTCTTTAGGTTTTTTTTAATTGTTTTAGTATGTAATTAACATTTTGTGATTTGGTATTACAAATTTATTCTCTGATAAGAGAAATATCAATCCTGAAAAAAGGGTAATTATTTCTACCTAAATTTAGGTATTGGATCATAGGCAAAAAAGGAATATTTTATCATACTATAGGGTTGAAGTCAGAAAATAATGTATTGAACAAGGGATCATTATTGCGTTTTCCCGTAATAATGAATTAAAAAAAATTCTTATACTTGTGTTCTAAAACTATCAAACACCATGAAACAAATTATTTCAACCACTCTATTCAATGTCCTATGAAAGGATGTTTCTCAAAACGCTTGATCTTTCTTTTAATCAAATGCTAAATTATCAGCAATAGATTTCCATGTTCAGGATGGGGATTGCTTGTGCATGATCAATGAAGATCTAAAGAACTTGCTAATAAAAAATAACTAAAGCCATGAATATTGTAAAAGTATCCACTAAAAACCCTCAACAGCTGAGGGATGATATCAATGACAAAATTATAATGAACGAAATACGAAGCTGGGAATATGATGACACCAAACAAATCATCTCCCATAAAGGCGATCAGTACAAAGATCATTTCTATTTTGAATATCAGATAGATGATCAAAAGGGGATTCTGGAATTTGCGATGCATTCAAGCGGAACTAGTGAATTTGCAGACTCAAGAGCCATTCAGCTTTTGGAAAGAATGCTGTTGTCCCATTTTGAAGATAGAATAGAAATTCTATAAATATGATCAGATGAAAGGATATTATAAACTACAAATCAGACACGGTGAAACCGAAAAAAATCATGTTGACGAAGTAATCGCCGACAATAGAATAACGTCTCATATTGATTACGCCGGTCCCGGTTTCGAAAAACTGAATCATGGCGATGTCCTTTTGATTCACAAAGGAAGCTACCCTCATTGTCTGGTAGAAGTCGTCCATAAAATTACAGACCCGGAAGAGATCAACGGGGTAGACTTTGGGATCAATTACCGGATTAAAGTCCTGTCTTATTTTAAAGACCTGGATGATTCTTTATCTTTTAAGGAAAAAAACAGACAAATCGGGTTTAATGGTACTTTAACCCCTTTATATAATAATACGGATACCCTGAGTTTTATTAAGCAGTGGCTGTCTTATATACATCATACGGAAAAAATGAAAAATAGTATAGAATTACTAAAATATAAAAAGCAGATCATCCTTCAAGGGCCTCCGGGAACAGGTAAAACAAAATTGGCCAAAGAGATCGCTGATACCATATTAAATACTGGAAAAGAAGGCGTAACTCCCAAATCTTTAATTGAAAAATTCTTCAAAGATGAAAACGAGCAGACTGCCGATAATGCAGGTTATGAGAAAAAGCTGCAGGAATTTCAAAAGGCCTTCCCCAAGGACCAGTTTCAGAATATGGAACTGGACGATTATTGCATAGGAAAGGGGAACAGAACTAATTTTTGCTGGTGGCTGGAAAGAGGGTTGGAACGGTATGGGAAATTCACTCCGGGGCAGTCTGGAAATTATGTTATTTATTATGGGCGTTCAGAGGAAGATTATGTAGTTAAGAAATCTGATGAGCGAATCTATACTTTGTTTCCAAAACTGATGAATGTATTGGATAAGCTGATCAATAATAAAGATATAGAAACTGCATTGCAATTATATGGTGAGAGCTTTGTATTAAAAGTGCTGAATTCTTATTATCCTGAAGAATTTTTTCCGATCAATGGTAAAAAGGCCTTGGAAAATGCGGTGAAGATATTGGGAAGGGATTATAAAGGAAAATCGGCAGTAGAGCTTAACGGGATCCTGAGAGAGGAATTTATCAAATTAAAAAGTAAGTTTAATTCTAAGGCTACTCCATTAGATTTTATGGCTTTTCTGTTTAAAACCTTTAGCCTTAATCAGGATGGAGTGATTATGAGGAACTCAGAAGCTGAAATCATTAAGAGAGAACCTACTATTATCCAATTTCATCCAAGTTATACTTATGAAGATTTTGTAAGAGGAATTATTGCAGACGCTACAGATAAAGGCATTGCATACAAAGTGGAAAATAAAGTATTGGCGAGCTTGGCAAAAGAAGCTAATGAAAATCCTTACTCAGACTATGTACTGATTATTGATGAGATTAATCGGGCTAATCTTTCCTCTGTTTTAGGTGAGCTTATTTATGCGTTGGAATATAGAGGAGAAGCCGTTAATTCTGTATATGCCTTAAAAAATGAGAGTGATGATAATCATGAGCTGATTATTCCACCTAATCTCTATATTATTGGTACCATGAATACCGCAGACCGAAGCGTTGGACATATCGACTATGCCATCAGAAGGAGATTTGCATTTGTGAATATTCCTCCAAGAGATTTGCAGGATGATGACAAGATTTATTTCAATACAACCGGTTTCAATATCATATCGGCATTGTTCAATAAAGATAATGTAAGCCGGGAATTTGAAATTGAAAGTGTAAAAATTGGGCATAGCTATTTTATCGTAAAGAAATCTGATGCACCCGATGAGATCCGAAGAGATGAACTTTTCAGAATGAAAATGGAATATGAAGTAAAGCCCATTCTATTGGAATATGAAAGAGACGGCATCTTAATCGGGGAATATGAAAATAAACCGATAAAAGAATTTATAACAGAGCATTTATAAATGGGCATTGTTTTAAAGGAACATACAAAGGGAAAAATTACGGTTAAAGTTTCAGAAAATGACACTGATGGAAACTTTTGTGAAGAAACCGTTTCTGTTGTGTTTTCCAGGGAAACCTTTGAATATGTAAAAAAAACTGAGCCCAGAAAATTCAAAAGAGAAAAGAACAAAGATTATCATTGCTTTCAGATCAACAGTAAAAATGATGAGATCCTTCTTGAACCTAATTATTTTGTAGGGATTGATTGGATCTGTGAAGAAAAAGCAAGGTATATCCAGGTAGAACCTAAGGTCAATTCGGGGGTCATTGCATCTTTTGATGCAATTATTTCTGAAGAAAGGGAACATATTACAGAGGAAGAAATAAAAAAAATAGATGAAAAGGCGGAACAGCTGGTAAAAAATGATGAATATAGATGGGAAGTAGACTATATCAGCATGCTGATGGAGATAATGTCCCATGTTGATGTGGCCCAACATACAGATCATTTGCTTTTAATTGATTGGGAAGCTTCTGAGATTTCTATTACTCAGGAGCAGGATAGGCTTACACCATTTTTAATTGTCCGTTTTTTGAAACTTTTGCAGAATATTGTGAAAAAAGGATTAAAAAAATCCTATTACAAGGTTGAAGAAAATCTCAGAAGTAAGGTGAAAGGCAAAATCCTGGTGGAAAAGCAGATCAAGCAAAATATCTTTAGGAACCGTTTTTCCAATACCGTTTGTACCTATGAGGTTTTTGGAGAAGATTCCATAGAAAATAAGTTCCTGAAGAAAGTGTTTGTATTCTGTTTGCAATACATAGAAAACAATATGTTATATTTTGAGAATAAAAAGAATATTTCATGGATCATCAATTACATCCGTCCAGCTTTTGATCACGTCAGCAATAAGGTGAATGTACAAGATACAAAGCATTTAAAATATAATCCGTTTTTCAAGGAATATAAAGATGCCATCAAACTGGGACAACAGATATTAAAAAGATTTTCATATAACATCACGAAAACTACGGACAAAATAATTTCTACACCTCCATTTTGGATTGATATGCCCAAAATGTTTGAACTCTATGTATATGCCCAATTTTTAAAAGATAATCCGGATTTATCAGCCGGAAATTTTAACTATCAGTTTTCTACTTATGGTAATTCCCTTGATTTTTTAATAGGAACAGAAAAAGAGAAGTGGGTAGTGGACACCAAGTATAAGCTGCATTATAATTATGGGCAGATTCATAATGATATTCGGCAGGTAGCAGGATATGCAAGGCTGAAAACCGTAAAAGAAAAATCTCCTGAGGCAATTCGGGAAGAAATTCCGTGTCTTATTATATATCCGAAACCTCTGGCGGCAAATGAGAAAATAAACTTGAGTATTGCCTATCTGTTGGCGATGAAAGAAGAAATAAAAGCATATCATCACGTATATAAATTGGGGATCAGCTTACCTGTGATCAAAAAGCAGTGATATTTTAGAAAATGATAAGAATGATAGGAAACGCAGAATTTAAATTTCATCCGATAGGACAGGGGTGTTTTTACTCAGGAATAATACATGTTGATGCAGCAAAATTTCACCTCGTGTATGATTGTGGAACGAATTCTCCAGAACATTTTTTACTATCTGAAATCGAAGATTATAAAACCATGATGGCGGGAAATCCATTAGATTTGCTCATGATTTCTCATTTTCATAAGGACCATGTGAATGGTGTTTTTAAACTGCTGAGGGGATTGACTTGTAAAAATTTGATCATTCCTTATTACCCACCGATTGAACGTTTAATTTTGGCATTGACGGCCGATGGTACAGATGATGATTATATTGAGTTCTTGAAAGATCCCGTTACATACCTTTATGCAAGAGATTATAATATCGAAAGAATTATCATTGTAGGAGGCCCAAATGATAACCAGGACTCAGATCAATTAATCAATCGGGAAGGCGTATCTCCGGAAGACGGCATTACACCAGGTAAATTAATCCTGCAGATGGACCTTTACGACGACGAAGAGATAGAAGATTGGGTGAAGAGAAATGAAGAAAATAAAGAGAGGTATTTAGATCCAAATGTAAAGTTTCTGAAAAAGCCATACAGAGTTTGGCTTCCGTACTGGGAATTTGTATTTTATCTGGAGAAGTATGATGAGATTTTGCTGGTGGAAAAGGTAAGCACTGAGATTGATACATTAATTAAAAGTAAAAATCTCTCCATTTCCGATTTATTTGAAAAGAAGTATCTTAAAGAATTGGAGAAGATTTATAAAAGTTATTTTACAAATCTTAATAACACTTCTTTAGTTACCTATCATGGCCCTTATAACAACACTGCTAATCCGGATCAGATGATTTGTTGTTACTCTACATATGTTCATGATTTTTATTGGCGAAGCTTACCAACACACTGCTGCGGAACTCTTTTAACAGGAGATATTGAATTGGAAAGGTTAGCTTCTATTGAAAAACTAAAAGATTATTATAAATTTTATTGGAAGAGAATATGTTATTTCCAGGTACCACATCATGGGTCAGAAAATAATTGGAATCGCACAGAGCCTAATGGATTACATGAATTTCCTGTTTATATCATCAATCATGGATTAGGAAGGAAAAAACATCCGTCTTTAGAGGTTGTAAAATACATCAATACCCACTGTACCAATGGAATTATTAAGCTATGTAATGAAGCTGAAAAGTTTGAGTACGGATGTGAGTTTATAGAGAAACTCTAAAATGTTATGAGTAATGAAGTTGATTAAATAATTATTTTAGCCTCATGAAAATTCAAATCATCAGCGATTTGCACCAGGAGTTTGGCTATACCGATTTAAATTTTGATCGGTCAGACGTTGTGGTTTTGGCTGGGGATGTCAACCTGGGAACGAAGGGAGTAGAATGGATCAAATCAAAAATCCCGGACAAACCTGTCTTATATGTTTTAGGAAATCATGAATATTACAAAGGCTCTTATCCGAAAACTTTGAACAAAATAAAAGAAGCTGCTATTGGCTCTAATGTGATTGTTCTTGAAGACAATTTTATAGACCTTGACGGAATACGATTTCACGGAACAACCTTATGGACCGACTTTTCTATTTTCGGGGATCCGATGCAGTACGGAATGATCTGTCAATCAGCAATGAACGATTACAAAAAGATTAAAAGAGATCCTTCTTATTCCAAAATGAGAACCATTGATATTTTTAAAATTCATCAGCTTTCAAGAATATGGTTAAAAGAAAGCCTTACCCATTCAAAAGATCTGAAGAATATTGTCATTACCCATCATGCACCGAGTATACAATCTGTTCCTGAACATTTTAAGAATGATCCTGTAACTTCAGCGTATGCCTCCAACCTTGAGGATTTTATTGTAGAACATCAGCCATTGTATTGGATTCATGGACATATTCATACTCCTTGCCGATACAAAATAGGGAAAACGGAGATTATTTGCAATCCCCATGGATATATTGATGAAAAGTATAATGGATATGATAAAGAATTAATTGTAGAAGTATAAAAAAGAGCCCGGAAACGGGCTCTTTTTTTGATTATGATGATCTTATTTCAGCGTAAATCTCACTTTGGTTTTAATGGCATCAGAAGAATTTCCGATCTGTGCTTCAAAGTCTCCCGGTTCAGCTACCCAATCGTGCTTATCTGCATCAAAATAGCTTAAAGCAGATTTGTCGATTGTAAAGTTTACTTCTTTCTGTTCGCCAGGATTGAGGTATATTTTTTCAAAACCTTTCAATTCTTTGGCAGGACGTGGAACCGATGATTTCGGATCGCTGATATAAAGCTGTGCTACTTCCGCACCGGCTCTTTTCCCGGTATTTTTTACAGTAACGGTAAAAGTGATCTTGTCCTCTTGTGACATAACGGTTTTATCCGCTTTAGCTTTTCCGAATTCAAAAGTGGTATAGCTCAAGCCATGCCCGAAACTGAATAAAGGTTTGATCTTTTTCGTATCATGCCAACGGTAGCCCACGAAAATTCCTTCGTTGTATGCAATGTTGATAGGATTGTTTTGGTCTTTTCCTTTTCCGGCAGCCAATTCTTCTTTATTTCCCGGATATTCTCCTAACTGATGAGCCGCATTATCTTCAAGCTTCACAGGGAAGGTAAACGGTAATTTCCCGGATGGATTCGCATCTCCTGCTAAAACAGAAGCAAGTGAATTTCCGGCTTCGGAACCTAAATACCATGCCTGAACAACCGATGGAACTTCTTTAATCCATGGCATGGCAACAGCATTTCCGGAAACCATTACTACGGCAAGGTTTTTATTCGCTTTAGCCAGTGCAGAAATCAAACGGTCCTGGTTGTAAGGAAGTCCATAGCTTTTTCTGTCGTTTCCTTCACTGTCCTGGAAATCACTTTTATTCAATCCTCCTACGAAAATGACGAAATCGGATTTTTTGGCCAGCTCTACGGCTTCATTCAATAGTTCGGTTTCAGAGCGGTCGTCTTTTAAGTTTTGTCCGGATTTTACGCCATTGTACTCGCCGCCGATGTCACCCACATAACCTCTTGCATACTGTACATCCGCCTGCTTTCCGAATCTTGTCTTAATTCCGTCTAATGGCAATGTTTCGTATTTTACTTTCAATGAAGATGAACCACCACCAACGGTCATGATTTTGATGGCATTTTCCCCGATAACCGCAATTTTCTTTGCTTTGTTGACGTCTATCGGGAGAATATTTCCTTGATTTTTTAATAAAACGATTCCTTCTTCTCCAATTTCCTTCGCCACTGCTTTATGCTCTTCAGAAGCAATGTTTCCGAAAGGCTTGTTTTTGTTCATCGTGGTTTTATACGCCAGGCGAAGTATTCTTGTTACTTTATCATCAAGCTCTTTGGTACCTACTTTTCCGGATTTAATCAATTTCAAATAGGGTTTTGCCAGGTAATAATTGTCATAAGCATTGGAATTTCCTTCAGAAAGGCCATTCGTCCAGCTTCCGAATTCAAGATCCAATCCGTTATGGATAGCCTGTTCGGTATTGTTTACGGCACCCCAGTCGGAAACTACCACTCCTTTATATTTCCATTCTCCTTTCAAAATGTCGTTCAAAAGATACTGATTCTGGCTAGAGTACTGGTTCTTATACATATCGTAAGCGCCCATGATCGTCCAGGAATCACCCTCAGTTACGGCAGCTTTAAAAGCAGGCAGGTAAATTTCGTAAAGTGCTCTGTCATCAATATTCACATTGCTCGTGTGACGGAACATTTCCTGATTATTCAAAGCAAAATGCTTGACGCTGGTAGCCACTCCGTTGGATTGTACTCCCTGGATATAAGGAACAACCATTTTTGAAGTCAGAAAAGGGTCTTCCCCCATATATTCAAAGTTTCTTCCATTCAATGGAGTTCTGTAAATATTCACTCCCGGTCCCAAAAGAATATCTTTCTTTCTGTAACGGGCTTCTTCGCCTAATGCTTTTCCGTATTTCCAGGACATGTTTTTGTTCCAGGTAGCTGATAAAGCTGTTAAAGCAGGGTAGGCGATAATAGAGTCATTGGTCCAGCCCGCCTGGTTCCATTCGTCCCACATCACTTCCGGGCGGACTCCGTGAGGGCCGTCTGTAGTCCAGAATTCCGGAATTCCTAATCTCGGAACACCGGCGGAGCTGAATTTGGATTGGGCATGAAGCATGGCAATTTTTTCTTCCAGGGTCATTCTGGAAAGAGCATCCTGAATGCGTTGTTCAACAGGTTGAGAATCATCCAGGTAAACGGGCAGGGGAGTAGTTTGAGCCATTGAAGAAACAGAAATAAGGGTGAGTAGACTTACTATGGCAGTTTTCTTTAGCATAAAAACCTTTTTATTGATTGGATAACAAAAGTAAGTAAAAATTTTATTATCTCAAATTGAGAAAATAAAAAATCAACAATAAAGTTTTAAGAGTGATGAGTTGTGAGTAATGAGTTTGAAGTAATAAGCATCATCATTCATCATTTATCACCTATCAATTATCACTTATCGTTTATAACTCATCACTCATCATTTCTACCATCCCTTCACTGCTCCGCCTTTAAAAATTTCTTCGGCTTTTTTCAGGACTTCTTCAGACTGATAGGCTTTCAGGAAGTTTTGTACTTTTTGGGTGTTTTTATTATCATGTCTTGATACCACTACATTCACGTAAGGAGAATCTTTATCTTCTTTTAAAATTCCGAACTTATGGGTATCCAATCCTGCCTGGGCTGCAAAATTATTATTGATGATAGCCAGAACCACTTCCTTATCATCCAGTACTCTTGGTAATTGTGGTGCTTCAATTTCAAGGATTTTTAATTGTTTTGGATTAGCTGTAATATCTGTGACTTTGGGTAATAACCCTACATCTTCTTTTAGCTTTAATAATCCGTTTTTCTGAAGAAGTAGCAGGGAACGTCCGCCGTTGGTAGGATCATTAGGAATAGCCACAGTACTTCCGTTTTGAAGCTCATTGATGTTTTTGATCTTTTTGGAATAGGCTACGATAGGATAGACAAATGTATTTCCTACAACAGCCAATTGATAGCCTCTCTGTTTGGATTGCTCACTCAGATAAGGAACGTGCTGAAATGCATTGGCATCAATATCCCCATTATGTAAAGCTTCATTGGGAACTACATAATCATTGAAAGAAACCAGCTCCACGTCAAGATTGTATTTTTCTTTGGCTACTTTTTTAGCCGTTTCGGCAATCTGTTGTTCCGGACCGGAAGTAATTCCCACTTTAATATAGTTCGGATCATCTTTTTTAGATGAATTACATGCATTGAATACCAGCAGACCAGCCGCTAGAAAACCTAGAATTTTTATTTTTTTCATTGTTAATTATTTCATTGTTGTATGTGTTGATTGTAAAATTGCAGAATCGTAAAATTGCTAAATCGCTTTTTAACTCTTTGCCTTTCCGCCTTTTTGTCCTATTCTTTTGCGATTCTACGATTCTGCTTTTTACAGTTTTGCGGTTTTACTTATCTGTGATCAAATCTTTTGGCCAGTCTATCCCCAGAGAATTGAATGATGAAAACCAGAGTTACCAGTAAAATCAGAACCAGGTTCATGATAACTGCATCATACCCGATGTATCCGTATTGATACCCGATTTGTCCCAATCCACCCGCTCCGACAGCTCCACCCATTGCAGAATAACCAACTAGTGTGATCAGCGTGATGGTTGCATTATTGATGAGTGAAGGAAGTGCCTCCGGAAGCAAAACTTTGTTAATGATCTGAAAAGGAGAAGCTCCTAAAGCTCTCGCTGTTTCAATCAATCCGTGAGGAACTTCCAGCAAACTGTTTTCAACCAGCCTTGCAATGAAAGGAGCAGCACCAATGCTTAATGGCACCAAAGCCGCATTCACTCCAATGGAAGTTCCCACTAAAGTCCTTGTAAACGGGATCATCCAAACGATCAGAATAATAAAAGGAATAGAACGGAAAATATTCACTAAGACCGATAAAGTCTTATTATAGTAAGCATTTTCCAGAAGCTGCCCTTTCTTTGTGAGAAAAAGTAAAATACCAACGGGTAACCCTAAAACAAATCCAAAAAATCCCGAAACAAAAGTCATATAAACCGTTTCCCAAACTCCTTTCGACAAAAGCGAAATTACCGTATCACTAAGCATATCCTCTTACTGTATTTTGAATGTTGTTCTGGTTGAAATAATAGATCGCTTTCTGATTTTCTTCGGTTTTTCCCTGTAGCTGTAATAAAAGCTTCCCGAAGTTGGAATTTCCAAGATATTCCACATCGGCTTTCAGCAGTTTGTATGGGATCTTGTATTCTTCATAAATGGTGGAAAGAAGCTCTTCAACACTTACTTTTTCATTGAGCTCTATTTCAACAAGCGGAAATAGTCCTTCCTGTGGCTCTTTTTGTATTTTTTTATTCAATTCCTGAGGTATAGTCATGATGTCTGTATTTATAAATTGTCTGATGACAGGGTTTTCCTTATCCGAAATAATCTCACTTAGCGTTCCTTTGGCAATGAGTTTTCCTTTATCAATTACTGCTACGTGGTTACAAATGGCTTTGATGACTTCCATTTCGTGGGTGATCAGCAGAATGGTGATTCCCAACCGTTGATTGATATCCCTTAACAACTGCAAAATCGACTGTGTTGTTGCGGGATCAAGTGCACTCGTCGCTTCATCACAAAGCAGGAGATAAGGATCATTGGCTAATGCCCTTGCAATGGCAACTCTCTGTTTCTGTCCTCCCGAAAGGCTTTTGGGATAATCATGGGCTTTATCTTCTAAACCCACAATCTTTAAAAGCTCATTGACTTTCCCCCTGATCTGATCTTTATTAACGTGATCGAGTTCCAAAGGAAGAGCCACATTTTCAAAAACTGTTCTGGAAGAAAGCAGATTGAAATGCTGGAAAATCATTCCGATTTTTTTACGTTCTTTGGCCAGCTGCTTTGGACTTAGCCGGGTAAAATCTTGATCATTGATGATAACCTGTCCCTGATCAGGTTTTTCCAGCAGATTAACCGTTCGTATTAAGGTGCTTTTCCCCGCACCTGAAAATCCGATAATTCCTACAATGTCTCCCTGATCCACATTCAGACTTACATTGTCAAGCGCTTTGAATGACTGCTTTTTCTGATGAAATGTTTTTGAAATATTTTTAATCTCTATCATAATCTTGATTACATTATATAGCTTGATAAGGTTTATTGATTTTATTGAAATGTCTTACCACTCTTCTTATCTTTACTTTAGACCGTTTGGAAAGTCTTACATATTTGGTAACATTCGTGAGGAGTACCCCAATTAAGATGATGGATAATCCATACAACTGATTTCCGTTGATCGTTTGATTCGCAATGATCCAGCCTGCAATGACGGTTACAATCGGGTTAATATAAGTATGCGTACTCACCAATGCTGCCGGTTTTACGGATAACAGCCATATATAAGACAAATAGGCTATAATGGATCCGAATACAACCAGGAACAACAATCCTGACCATGCAGGCAACGGAACTTTTGTGATGGAAAAGCCAGTCCATTCATTGCGGAAAGCTGCAATAGTAAAAGAAGCTATACCTGCAACGATGAGCTGTTGGGCAATATTCATGAATGTTGAATGATTCGCCGGATTTTTCTTAGAATATAAAGAACCCAGAACCCATGCAACAGAACTTAACGCCAATACAATGAATGCCGTTATTCTTAATGTACTGTTAGTTGTTGTTATAGGGGAGTGTGAACTGATGCTTCCATTCAGGAATAAGATCAATCCGATAAAACCGATCACAAGTCCAATTGGAATGAATTTGTCTGAGAAATAATATTTCCAGTTCTTTTTATCGATGGCAATGAACCAGAAAGGTCCTGTTGCAATTGCAATTGCGGCTTCAGAAGCGGTTACATATTGTTCACCCCATGCAACAAGCCCGGTTCCTCCGGTAAGAATGAGGATTCCTGTGATACCGTTCTTTTTCCAGTTGGCGAAAGAATTTGCTTTTTCTCTCTTCTTAAACAGCAGATAGCCTAGTATCAATATTCCCGCAGTAAAAAACCGAAATCCGGAAAGAATAAAAGGAGGAAAACCTTTTAACCCGAAGGAGATGGCAAGGAAAGTAATTCCCCAGATCACGTATATGTTGGTAAATGCTACAGGTATCAACCATTTATTTTTTGAAGTATTCATTGCTGTATTTTTTTAATGTTGTGTAATAAAAAAGGCTCTACAACGTGGTAGAGCCTTGAAAATATGTCATAAAAGTAAGGTTAACCACAAAAATATCCGTGCATAGACATGCTGCAATACATCATCATTGTCATGTTGATGTGTCTCTTAGTGCATTTATTTATATTTACAGATATGGCTTTCATTATTTTGTTTCCTGAATACGGTTGCAAATATAGAACATATATTTTTATTAGTCCACTAAAAACATAGACTTTTTAAAATGTTAATAAAAAATTAATGTGTAAATATTTGATTTTCAGTATTTTTATTTTTCATGTTGTATTGAAATACATTTTGTATACCAAATTATTTTAAATATTTCCTCTCGAAAAAGTCAAAAAAAATCCCGAATTTTGCTCCCCTTTCCATAACGACGAACATTCATGAAGCTTTGTATTGCCGAAAAACCCAGTGTTGCCAGAGATATTGCCAAAGTGTTGGGCGCTACCACGCCTAAGCAAGGCTATATGGAAGGAAACGGCTATTGTGTGACATGGACGTTCGGCCATCTTTGTACGCTAAAAGAACCCCACGATTATGGTCCGGAATTGAAATCCTGGAGCTTAATTTTTCTCCCGATCATTCCTAAAAATTTTGGTATCAAGCTCATCCCAAATAAAGGAGTGGAAAACCAGTTTAGGGTAATAGAGAGGTTGGTGGAGGAATGTGATGAGGTCATTAACTGCGGGGATGCCGGACAGGAAGGGGAACTGATCCAAAGATGGGTATTGCAGAAAGCAAAATGCAATAAACCCGTTCATCGTTTATGGATTTCCTCCCTTACGGAAGAAGCTATTAAAGAGGGTTTTGCCAGCTTAAAACCCGCCGAAGATTATAAAAATCTTTACTTAGCAGGAAATGCGAGAGCGATAGGAGACTGGTTGTTGGGGATTAATGCAACAAGATTATTTACCAAAAAGTTTGGGGGTAATAAAGCCGTCTTATCCATCGGAAGAGTACAGACGCCTACTTTGGCGATGTTGGTTCAGCGTCAAAAGGAAATTGACAGTTTCACGGTGGAAGAATACTGGGAATTGAAAACAAAATATCGTGATGTAATTTTCAATGCGGCAATTGACCGATTGAAAACGCTGGATCGGGCAGAAAAAGGACTGGAATACCTTAAACAAAATCCATTTGAGATTGTTTCTTTCGAAATTAAAGAAGGAAAAGAAAAAAATCCGAGACTATTTGATTTGACGGGACTTCAGGTGGAAGCCAACAAAAAATACGGATATTCTGCAGAGAATACCTTAAACTATATTCAAAGTCTTTACGAAAAAAAGCACGTTACCTATCCTCGTGTTGATACAACCTACTTATCCGAAAGCCTTTATCCGAAGGTGGGAGGAATTTTGAGAAGCATGACGTTTTACCAGGAATTGATAACACCATTACTGGAACAGCCTATTCCTAAGTCAAAAGCCGTTTTCGATGATTCCAAGGTGACGGATCACCACGCCATTATTCCAACGGAAATTCCGCCATCAAGAAACCTGAGCAAAGAAGAAAAGCTGATCTATGATCTTGTTGCCAAACGTTTCATTTCCGTTTTCTATCCGGAATGTAAAATCTCCAATACTTTAGTAGAGGCAAAAGTAGGGACCATTCCATTTAAAACCAGTGGAAAACAGATCCTGGAACCGGGATGGAGAGTGGTATATTCAAAAGACGCCAAAGAAGAACCGCAAGATAAAGACAAAGATAAAGAAGAAGAACAAACCATTCCTGAATTCACCGTAGGAGAGACGGGACCACATGAACCCATGATCCACCAGGGAAAAACTTCGCCGCCGAAACCTTACACGGAAGCAACCCTTCTGAGAGCGATGGAAACCGCAGGAAGACAGGTAGAAGATGAGGAGCTCAGGGAATTATTGAAAAACAACGGCATCGGAAGACCTTCAACACGTGCGAATATCATTGAAACTCTTTTCAAACGGAAATATATTGAGAAGAAGAGGAAAAATCTCTATGCTACCCAAACCGGAATTCAGCTGATCGATACTATTGAAGATGAACTCTTGAAAAGCCCTGAACTAACGGGAGAATGGGAATCCAAGCTTCGTAAGATCGAAAAAGGAGAGTATGAAGCCAACCAGTTCAAAGAAGAACTGATCCAAATGGTAACGGAACTTACCCGTAAAGTAGTGGACGGAAAAGGAAAAGTAATCACCTTGCAGGAAGAACCTGAAGTAAAAGAAAAGAAAAAGAAAGAGCCAGCTCCCAAAAAAGAGCTTCAGTCCTGGGAAGAAATAAAATGTCCGAAATGTAAAGAACATCATTTAATGAAAGGAAAAACAGCCGTAGGATGTTCAGATTATAAAAACTGCAGCTTTAAAGTACCGTTTGAAACTTTTGGAAAGAAATTATCCGAAAAACAGCTTCTGGATCTTATTGTAAAAGGAAAAACTTCAAAGCTGAAAGGGTTTACAGCCCATCCTGATAATCTTACAGAAGGTATTTTATCTTTGAATGACATGTTCAATGTGATTCTTGCCTGATTAAAAAAATAACCATTAAGAACTTCTTAATGGTCATTATATCAACGATCAGCATTTTTAATGTCCGTTGAAGAAACTCAACATTTCTTGAAGAGAATTTTCAGAATGCATCAATTCTCCGTTTTCAAGCGATTCTTTTGCCGCAATTGAAGCTCTTTTGCGCATGTTGGTTTCGTAAACGGAAATGGCTTCCTGTAATGTTTTATATTGATTGGAAGTTAAACATTCACTTAACTCTAAAGCATCCAGCATTGCCATATTCGCACCTTCTCCTGCAAATGGAGGCATTACGTGCGCTGCATCACCAATCATGGTTATATTGGAATGGGCTTCCCAGTTTTGATCCAATGGAATACAATAAATAGGACGCGGAATAAAAGGGGTTTCAGCATTTTCAAATAATTCGAGCCAAATGATATTCCATTCGGGATACGTTGTCTTAAACCAGTTAATCACTTGGTTTTTGTCGGAATAATCCAATCTGTTTGATGTTGCCCAGTTTTCCTCAGCCGGAAAACTGGCATAAAAACCAATGTCGCCATTTCCTTTTTGCCCCATCAGCAGATTTTTTCTATTCCCGAAAGCCATTATTTTTCCGCCTTTCAGTAAATCATTAACTGATGGTGCATTTTCTTTTGCCTTTTGAATATTTCCTTCAAACATCGTTATACCAGAATAAAAAGCTTTATTATCCGTAATATAAGGGCGTATTTTAGAATTTGCTCCGTCACTTGCAATAATGATATCTGCATAAACTGATGCCCTATTTTTGAAATGCAGAAGCCAGCCATCATTTTCTTTTTCCATAGAAATAAAATGACTGTTCCAAACTATGGTTTCAGGCTGTAAAGACTCCAGTAAAATTTTTCGCAAAGTGCCACGATCAATTTCTGGCCGGAAATATTCATATCCGAAATGGTCTTCGGATTTGGTTTCATGATCACTGAAAAATATTTCTGCATTTTCATTCATGATCATTTTTTTATCGGCTCCCGGAAGATAGTTTTGTTTGAATTCTTCCAGTAAATCTGCCTTACGAATGGCAGCTAATCCGGAATTATCATGCAGATCGAGTGGGGATCCCTGAACTCTCGCATTTTTATCTAGATCTCTTTCATATACCTTTACGTTGGCGCCTTTCAATTGTAACAGCCTGGCTAATGTTAATCCGCCGGGACCACCACCCACAATGGCGATTGATTTATTGTCTATAAGCATAATTGTGAATTTTATGCTGCAAAATTACTTGGTGTGGTAGACTAAAAATTGTAAAAAACGGTCATTTTGATTTTTGAATAATTCTTTGGGAGAAACACCGGAAAGTTTTTTGATTTCTTTGATGAAATGAGACTGATCGGTAAAATTAAGCTGCGGAAAAAGTTTTCCGTCTTTGATATGGTGTAGCGAAGCCTGAAAACGAAGAATCTTGCAATAGGTTTTTAAGGAGATTCCTAATTGCTTGTTAAAATAGCGGTTGATCTGCCTCTCATTCCAGAATATTTTTTCAGAAAGCTCTTTGACGCTTATTTCTCCGTCGGTGGCAAAAATCAATTCAAATAATTGACGTTTTCGTTCATCAATTTCATCAGGCAAGAGTGAAATGATTTTTTGAGATGCTTTTTTACAGAATGCATCAAAATCATTTAAATCATCAACACTGAAATCCCAGAAATTATCGGGAAGTTCTTTTCCGCTGTCTATAAACTCTGCAATAGACTGGTTGAGAATGTATTCCAAAGCAAGAGGATTGAAGCTGATGGAAAAAAAAACAGAAATTTCACGTTTGGGCATTGGTTTCGGCTTTGTTTCCAGACCCATGAGAATAATTTGAAACTGATCATTGATGGTTTTATAGAAAAGTAAATCAATTCGCCCGTTTGGTATGATCACCCCTTCAGTAAAGGTGGCCAAATTTTGCAGTGAAGAATAACCGTACACGAAATCGGTAAGTGATTGATCCGGCCTGATGAATCGATATACTAAATCATTACTCATTATTTATTGTTGAGATAATTCCTGTTATACGAATTTACAGTTTCCTGATTTGAAAAATCAATATTTGCGGGTAAAAAAATTAAATTTGTATTCAAATTAAAATAATGACCCCGGAAAAAAAGAAACTCATCACAGACAGCTTCAACCGTTCTGAAACATTACAATTCTATAAAGCTGAACTTCTTGAAGTACAAACCGATTTTATTTCCATGAAGATCCCGAAAATGGATCTGATGACCAGAAAAGCGGGAATGTTCAACGGTGCGATGATCGCTTCTTTAGTGGATGTTTCTTCGGGATATGCTGCGGTGAGCCATTATGAGGAAGATTGTTATGTGGTTACTGTGGAATTGAAGGTCAACTATTTACGTCCTGCCATTGGTGATGCTTTGGTATCAAAATCTTATGTAATTAAAGGAGGAGCAAAGATCAGTGTGATCAGAACGGAAATTTATACGGTTGATGAATATAACACATCTGAAAGCCATGTCGCGACGTCATTAGTTACCATGATGAAAATAAAATAACGAATAAACAGAAATGGCAATTTCAGCTATTGGAATAGCTTTTGTACAATATCACTGGAAACATTAAAAAAATCAACTATGAACATCATTATCCGGCTGCTTATCACCTCGATCGTAGCTTATCTTTTAACTAAAATATTACCGGGAGTCCATTTTGAAGGATTTAGTTCCGCTATTATTTTTGCTATTGTTTTAGGGTTGTTAAACCTTATTGTAAAACCTATTCTTAGTCTTTTGGGGCTTCCGCTTACCATTATTACATTAGGATTATTTGCATTGGTCATTAATGCCGTAATCATTTTAATGGCAGATTATTTTATAGACAGCATGGAAGTAGATGGTTTTGGATGGGCATTTATTTTCAGCATTGCGCTTTCAATTATTACTTCTCTGGTCAACTCTTTTGTTTCAGACAAAGATTAATCAGAGTTTATTATAACGAATAGAAATCGCCAGCTTTTTAGCTGGCGATTTTTTTATTTGATAATCTCAAATCCAACTTAAATGTTAATTTTTTCGTTCATTTTTATTTTAATAATTAACTTTGGCAATCTTTGAATTCAATAAGGATGTGAAGAACTCATCATGAGATTCTACAGATCCTTTAAAAAACGAACATTACATATGAAACTTAAGTACAGTCTGCTGGCTTTGGCAGCTCCGCTTTTAATGAATGCACAACAGTTAATGACGCCTGAAATTCTTTGGACTTTGAAAAAAGTGGGAGTACAGGCCGTTTCTCCGGATCAATCTTCTCTGATCTATAAAGTAGGACAGGTAGATTTAAAAACAGAAAAAACAAAAAACGAAAACTATTTTCTCAATATTCTCAGCAGCCAGTCTTCTAAAATAGATTTAGGTAAGAAAGCTCTTATTCAATGGGACAAGAATGGAATCTATGCCCAGGAAGGAGATAAAATTTATCTTTCTAAAGACAGTGGAAAAACCTGGACAGAGTTTTATACCATAGGAGAAGTAGACAATGTTGTGATTTCACCGGACGGTAAAAAGATTGCCTTCAGCAAGCAGGTTTTGGTTGAAAAATTAATGGGAAAAGATAAATACAATGATACACCGAAAACTACGGCTCAGATTTACACAGACCTGAATCACAGACACTGGGATTACTTCAATGAAGGGAAGTACAACCATGTATTTGTAGTGAATGTTTCAGATAAAGTGGAATCTGCAAAGGATTTACTGGATGGTAAAACCTGGGATTCTCCGCAAAGACCTTTCGGTGGAGCAGAAGATTTTATCTGGAGCCCGGATTCTGCACAGCTTTTATATGTAACTAAGCCGAAAAGCGGTAAAGAATATGCGACAAGCACCAATACTGATATTTTTGCATATGATTTAGCTTCGGGAACTACAAAGAATTTAACAGAATCTAATAAAGGATATGATGTTAATCCAAAATTCAGTCCGGATGGAAAATCTCTGGTTTGGCAAAGTATGGAAAGAGATGGATATGAAGCAGATAAAAATGATGTTAAATTATTAGATTGGAAATCAGGGAAAACGGTTAACCTTACCAAAGGTTGGGATGAAAGCGTAACCGGAGATGTATTCTGGAGCGGAGATTCCAAAATGGTATATTTTACAGCTGCATTCAAGGGAACAAAACAGCTTTTCTCCGTAGATCCTAAATCTTCAAAAGTTCAGCAGATTACCAAAGGAGATTTTGACGTGAATGAAATTTTTGCGGACAACAAAAACTCACTTGTAGTAGGTAGAACAGATATCAACCATGCTACGGAACTTTTCTCTGTCAGTCTTAAAAATGGAGAAATGAAGCAGGTTACCGAAGCTAATAAAGACACGTATGCTAAATTAGCTCAGGGAAAAACCGAGCTTAAAATGGTAAAAACAACGGATGGAAAAGAAATGGGGGTATGGTTCCATTATCCTCCTAACTTCGATCCTAATAAAAAATATCCAACCTTATTATATTGCCAGGGAGGTCCGCAATCAGGATTAACGCAATATTTCAGTACAAGATGGAACTTTGCCTTAATGGCGGCCAACGGATATATCGTTGTAGCCCCTAACCGCAGAGGAATGCCGGGCTGGGGAACGAAATGGAATGAAGATATTTCCAAAGATTGGGGCGGACAGCCGATGAAAGATTACTTAGCTGCTACAGACTATGCTAAAACATTACCTTATGTAGATGGAGACAGAATGGCTGCTGTAGGAGCGAGTTATGGCGGTTACAGTGTATTCATGCTGGCTGGAATCCATAACAACAGATTCAAGACTTTCATTGCGCACGATGGATTATTCGATATGAAATCCTGGTATCTGACCACAGAAGAACTTTGGTTTGCAAACTGGGATTTAGGTTCTCCATGGGAAAAACCTTTACCAAAAGCATATACAGATTTCAATCCAAGCAATTTTGTTAATCAATGGAACAAGCCAATTATGATCATTCAGGGAGGAATCGATTTCAGAGTTCCTTACGAACAGGGTCAGGAAGCTTTCCAGGCGGCAAAATTAAAAGGACTAAAAACAAAATTCTTATACTTCCCGAATGAAAACCACTGGGTACTTCATCCACAGAACGGATTGGTATGGCAGAGAGAGTTTTTTGAATGGTTAAAGGAAACTTTGTAACAGATTAAAAAATGATTCCGAATAAAATTGGATTTATTTTAAAAACACTAATAAGAGCGGGCTTTAGCCCGTTTTTTGTTTTTCATTATTCCGGACTTTACCAAAATTTATATATATGCAGAACAGGATTTCTTCGTTTCCACCTATCATTGATGATGCTTCCAAGATTTTAATTCTCGGCTCGATTCCGGGGGTGAAGTCACTGGAAAAACAACAATATTATGCCCATCCGCAGAATGCATTCTGGAAAATTATATTTGCTTTGTTTGAAGAAGAATTTACAGAGAATTATGCCGAAAGAATTCAAGTATTGAAAAAACATCATATCGCACTTTGGGATGTCATTGATTCCTGTGAAAGAAAAGGAAGTCTGGATTCCGAGATCAGGAATGAAGAAGCCAATCAGATTGCAGAGCTTTTAGACAAACACCCGAATATTCAGGCGATATTCTGCAATGGCGGAAAATCATATAAAAACCTACAGAAAATTTTAGGCAAAGACTTTAAAATTCCTATATTTTTACTTCCCTCAACGAGTCCGCTTCATACGGTTTCATTGGAGAAGAAATTGGAAGATTGGGAGAAAATCAGAAATTATATATAATAAAAAAGCAAAGACAACGTCTTTGCTTTTTTATTATTCAATTATCAATTATCAATTATCAATTATCAATTATCAATTATCAATTATCAATTATCAATTATCAATTATCAATTATCAATTATTTTTCAACAGCATAAACCTCCTCATAAGGCTGGATCAGCACCCATCCGGTTCCGGAAAATTTCATCTGGAATTCTTCACCGCTTCCTCTTCCTAGAAGACTTTTAAAAGACACATTCGTTTTCAGCTCTGGACTCAGATTTCCTGACCATGCAACGGTTGCGTTGGGATCGGTAAAAACAGGGCTGTCCGGAGTGACCATTAACGTTAAAGGATCTCCATGAGTGGTAATGGCAATATGCCCCGTTCCGGAAAGTCTTACCTGGAATAATCCGCCTGACATTACTCCGGCAATACTTTTCAGCATGGTAATATCACTTTTAATGCTTTGCTCATGAGCTAAAACATCATTTCCGTTCACGCAGACCGCTTCATTATTCAGGTAAAGAATACGGACTTTCTTCCCTGAATCTGCTACATACAATTTTCCGGTGCCTTCTGCTTTCATCAGTTTGGCTCCCTCTCCACTAATGGCTTTTTTTAAAAGGTTACCTAATCCTCCTGAAAGCATTCCCTGTCTTTCGAAATTGATGTTTCCGACATACCCGACCATACTTCCGGCTTTGGTCCATACAGACTGATTATTAAGATTGATCTCCAGAAGCTGAGGCTTTTCAAGTTCGAAATAGTCTCTTTCCTGCGGATTCTCTTTGGTTTCGTTCACGAACGCTTCTAATGAATATTTGCTCATAGGTGTACAATTTTGCTTCCAAAAATAAACTTTTTTTTGCTCGTAAAGTCACCGTATTATTACGGTTTTTGATATCATTTGAAATAAGACTTGACAAAGGGGTGTTGAATGTCGTATATTTGCACCGCGAAAATTACACCCTTGTAGCTTTCTTAATTTTTAAACCGTAATTTAAAAAAATGAAAACATCCGATTTTAATTTTGATCTTCCTGCTGAATTATTAGCAGAACATCCATCAGAACACAGAGACGAAGCAAGACTAATGGTTTTGGACAGAAAAACTCAAACAATTGAGCACAAACTGTTCAAAGATGTGGTAGACTATTTCGATGAAAAAGATCTGTTCATTTTCAATAATACTAAAGTTTTCCCTGCACGTCTTTATGGAAATAAAGAAAAAACAGGTGCTAAAATTGAAGTATTCCTTTTAAGAGAATTAGATAAAGAAACCCGTGTTTGGGATGTTTTGGTAGATCCTGCGAGAAAAATCAGAATTGGTAATAAATTATTCTTTACTGAAGACGAATCTTTAGTAGCTGAAGTTATTGATAATACTACATCCAGAGGAAGAACCTTAAGATTCTTATTTGATGGTTCTTATGAAGAATTCAGAGCCAAATTGAAAGAATTGGGAGAAACCCCGCTTCCGAAATATATCAAGAGAGCCGTAGAGCCTGAAGATGCTGAAAGATATCAGACAATCTATGCTAAAATAGAAGGAGCTGTAGCTGCACCTACTGCCGGATTACACTTCTCTAAGCATTTGATGAAGAGATTGGAGATCAAAGGAATTGATTTTGCCGAAATTACTCTTCACGTAGGATTGGGAACTTTCAACCCGATTGAAGTGGAAGATCTTTCTAAACATAAAATGGAATCTGAAGAAGTATTCATTGATGAGAAGAATGCTGAAATCATCAACAGAGCAGTGGAAGGTCACAGAAGAGTTTGTGCGGTTGGTACTACTACAATGAGAGCTTTGGAAACATCAGTTTCTTCTAATAAGAAAATCTCTGCATTCCACGGATGGACCAACAAGTTTATCTATCCGCCTCACGATTTTGGAGTGGCAAATTCTATGATCACGAACTTCCATACACCAAAATCTACATTGATTATGATGATTGCAGCATTTGCAGGAAGAGATTTCGTAATGCATGCCTATGAAGAAGCCGTAAAAGAAAAGTATAAATTCTACTCTTACGGTGATGCCATGCTAATTTTATAATAAAGATATAAGGTAAAAGGTTGCAGGTAATAATTCCTGCAACCTGTAACCTATCATCCTCAATCAACCTATGAAAGATATCAGAACTTTATCACTAGACCAGCTTAAAGACTACTTTGTGTCTTTAGGAGAAAAACCGTTTCGTGCGAAGCAGGTCTATGATTGGCTATGGAGTAAAAATCTCCATTCCATTGATGAAATGACGAATCTTTCGAAACAGCTTCGTGAAAGGATTGCTGAAGAATACACCATCAATCCCGTTTCCGTAGATCAGCTTCAAAAAAGCTCGGATGGGACTATCAAGAATGGAGTAAAGCTTCATGATGGATTAATGGTGGAATCTGTTCTTATTCCTACTGAAACAAGAACAACAGCCTGTGTTTCTTCCCAGGTTGGATGTTCTTTGAACTGCGAATTCTGTGCTACCGCAAGGCTCAAAAGAATGAGAAATCTTGAAGTGGCTGAAATCGTAGATCAGGTCGCTTTGATTGATAAGCAAAGTAAACTGTATTTCGACAGGCCCCTTTCCAATATCGTTTTTATGGGAATGGGAGAGCCGATGATGAATTACAAAAATGTGGTGGAAGCCATCAAAAAAATTACCCAGCCGGAAGGTTTGGGAATGTCTCCAAGAAGAATCACCGTTTCTACCTCCGGGATTCCTAAAATGATCAAAATGCTTGCTGATGATGAGCTGCGGGTGAAATTAGCTTTATCACTTCACTCCGCTATCGAATCCAAGCGTAATGAGATCATGCCTTTCTCTGATAAGTTCCCGTTAACGGACATTATGGAGGCACTTCAATACTGGTACCAGAAAACAGGTTCAGTGATCACTTTTGAATATTGTGTCTGGAAAGATATCAACGATAAAGATGAAGATATCAAAGCCTTGATCAAATATTGTAAGCAGGTTCCTTCTAAAGTTAATTTGATTCAATATAACCCGATCGGGGACGGAAAATATGACCAATGCAATAAGCAGGCAGAAGATAACTATGTCCGCCAGCTTGAAAATGCAGGAATTACCGTAATGATCCGAAAAAGCAGAGGGGGAGACATCGATGCTGCCTGTGGTCAGCTGGCCAATAAAACTGCTGATTAAAATTTCCTTAAAAACTCTAAAAAATACTCTTAAAAAAATCTTAAAATCCTACATTTGTATAAACTAATACAATGATGGATTATTTTCTTGGTGAAGATGGACTGGAAAATGTTTATACATGGGCAATTCCTTTACATGCCATCGTTATTTTTGCTGAAATGATTTACAGCCATTTTTCCGAAGCCAAATTGTATAACGGAAAAGATGTTGCAACAAGTATTTATCTTGCCTTGCTGAACTTTGGTTTGGATTTGGTGATGAAGGTTTTTGCAATGGGAGTAATGTTCTTCTTTTATAATCACCGCCTTTTCTCATGGGATTTCAATATTTGGTATTGGCTGATCTGCTTTGTGATCACGGATTTTGCTTATTATATTCTTCATTATGTAGATCATCATTCAAGAGCTTTTTGGGCCGTTCATATTACCCATCATAATTCTGAATATTTTAACCTGACGACGGGCTTCAGAAGTCCTGTTTTACAGCCTCTCTATAGATATTTGTACTTTTCTCCGTTGGCTTTTCTGGGCTTCAATCCGTGGCACATTATGGTTGTTTATGCATTAGGGCAGGTATATGGGACATGGGTACACACGCAGACCGTAAAAAGTATGGGGATTCTGGAATACATTCTGGTGACACCATCTCATCATCGTGTTCATCATGCTTGTAATATCAAATACTTGGACAGGAACATGGGAATGTGCCTGATCATTTGGGATAAGATCTTTGGAACTTTTGAAAAAGAGGATCCAAATGTTCCGGTTAAGTTCGGAATATATCCTAAAATGCCGGATAATAATCCTGATACGGTACTGCTATATGAGTGGAGAAAAATTTGGAAAGATATGAAGCAACCCGGACTTAAAATGTCAGATCGTCTAGGATATCTCTTCAATTCCCCGGGATGGAGACATGACGGAACCGGAAAAACAGTAAGGCAATATCAAAAAGAATATGCAGAAAAGCAAAAAAGATCAGCTTAAAAAATACAATCATAAAACGCACAAGAGGTGAAGAATCATTTTTTGACTTTTGTGATAAAATAATAAGCTCTATTTTTATGGCATGAAAAAGCTTCTTCTGTCTCTTATCATCATTGTTTCTCCATCTGTTTATTCTCAGCGGGTTGATTTTCTGAAAATAAGAAAATATAAAGTGGCCTTTCTTGATGAGCGGATCAAAGAAACTTCGGGATTGAATTTTTTTAATGGAAAACTGTATACGTTCAATGATAGCGGAAACCAGCCTGAACTTTTTTCAATAGACAAATCTTCAGGGAATATAGTGGATGTTTTGAAAATTAATGCAGAAAATAAAGACTGGGAAGCGTTAACCAATGATGGAACCCATTTTTATATTGGAGATTTCGGAAACAATGCCGGAACAAGAAAAGATCTGAAAATATATCAGATTCCTTTTCAGGAGGATAAGACAAAAAATGATGAAGTAAGAGCCATTTCTTTTTATTATCCTGAACAGACAGATTTCGTCTCTAAAAATATGGATACTAATTTCGATGCGGAAGCTTTGATCTATTTGAACGGAAAACTTCATCTATTTACTAAAGAATGGTCTTCAAGATCTACCACTCATTATATCATTGATCCTGAAATTTCGGAAAATCAAAAAGCCGAAAAAATAGAATCTTATAAAATAGATTTTGTAGTAACCGATGCTTCTTATTTCGATAAAAAACTTTACCTGATAGGGTATACTAAAAAAACAGAAGTCTTTTTGGATATTTTTAACGAAACCGAACCAGGAATTTTCTTTAAAGAGCCACCGGTACATTATTATTTGGGAAGCTCTTTATCTATCGGACAAATTGAAGGGATTGCAGTGAACGAAGACGGGCTCTATATTTCCGGTGAAAAATTCAACTCCCCTTTAGGTGGTGCAAAGCAAAGTTTTTATTTTATTCCAAAAGAAAAGCTCAAACATTGAAATTTCTCTTAAAATTGCCTGAAAAAAATTATCTTTGTGAGAATTAATAATCATTTACCTATTATCATTCACAGATTGTGGCGAATATTGTAGAAGAAATCAAACAACCGATCAACGAGGAAATGAAACTTTTTGAACAGAAGTTTTATGAATCCATGCAGAGTAAAGTCCCTTTACTGGATAAAGTTACCCGCTTTATTGTGACGACTAAAGGAAAACAGATGCGTCCTATGTTTGTATTTCTTTGTGCTAAGCTGATAGGTAACGTCAATGAAAAAACTTATCGTGGAGCTTCCATGATAGAACTGATTCATACTGCTACGTTAGTACATGACGATGTAGTGGACGAAAGCTTTAAAAGGCGTAATTTTTTCTCTATTAATGCTTTATGGAAAAATAAAATTGCCGTTTTGGTAGGGGATTATCTTTTATCAAAATCCGTTTTGCTGTCTACCGATCATAAAGATTATGATTTATTAAGCGTTATTTCCAGGACTATCCGTGAAATGTCTGAAGGAGAGCTTTTACAATTGGAAAAAGCCAGAAAGCTGGATATTACAGAAGAAGTATATTATGAAATCATCCGTCAGAAAACTGCTACCTTAATTGCTGCCTGTTGTGAGATCGGTGTCCTTTCAAATAATGCCGATGAAAAGCTGGCTAAAAAAATGCAGGATTTCGGTACCTATACCGGAATGGCATTTCAAATTAAAGATGATTTATTCGATTATTTAAGTTCCAATGTGATCGGAAAACCGGTAGGAATTGATATTAAGGAGCAAAAAATGACGCTGCCTTTGATTTATACCTTGAAAACGGCTGATGAAAAGAACAGGAAATATTATTTTAATACCATAAAACGATATAACAATGATCAGAAAAGAGTAAAAGAGCTGATCAATTTTGTAAAAAGCTCTGGAGGTCTCGATTATGCGATCAAAGTGATGAAAGATTTCCAACAGAAAGCTAAAGATATCCTGAATGAATTCCCGGATTCTGACGCTAAAAAATCTTTGCACAGTATGCTGGATTATGTTATTGAAAGAAAATTTTAAGATAAGAAATATTCAAATAAAAAGGCTTCGGCGCACCTTTGGTGCGCCGAAGCCTTTTATCTTTTCCAGTTATATTATATTTTCTGAACCGTTACGTTGGTCACGTTTCCATTTCCGGTAGGTCCCATCTCTGTGGATAAAACTGTGCAAGCCTCATTAGGTGCTGCTGTAAAACGGATCTGATACCCTGCTGTAGGAACAACGATTACCGTAGTATAGTTCATAAGTTCACCAATTCTTGTGGAAGCCGTTAGAGCAGGTGTTGTAGCACCGGCATAATGACTTCCTCTTCCTAAGTAATTGCTGTCCGGAACAGGTCTGATACCTAAAAGCAGCTGTGCTCCTGCTGAAATATCAGCAAAACTTGCCTGTAGGGTAACCAGATAGTTGCCTGCCTGATTGAACGTAAGAACCCCTGTAGAGGTATTATAAGAATAGAATGGTGACGTTGCTACCGGATTGGCAAACAATAATGTAACAATGGAAGCTGCAGAACCAATATTCTGGTCAGCTGCCAAACGTGCATGGAATAAGGAATAGGCTGTAAAATCTATGGTCTTCAGTACACCATTCGCATCGGCAACGACTACTCTGTCTGTTCCACCTACCCCGACATTGGAGTTAATGTTTCGGACACGTAAATTTCCTGAACTCACATCCAGTTTTTCTGTTGGAGCAGTTGTTCCTATACCTACTTGTCCGGTATTAGTTACGGAAAAATCATTGGTTTGTTGTGTAGTTGTTGGAGCTCCTGATGTTGGATTATCCTTTGCCCCATCAATGTGAAATGTAGTTTGAGGAGCGGAAGTATTAATACCTACTTGTGCAAAGTACAATGTGGAAAAGGCGAAAACCTTGACCATAATCAATATTTTTTTTCTCATCATTTGTGTTTTTAAATAATTTCAATAACAATTTTCAAATAGTATACCAAAAAACTGAAAATCAGGCGTTATCGATAAAAATCTACATTTGATGATTTGTAAATGATAATTGAATTTAGATTTCGATTTTGCAGTGCTAAATTTAAATTATTTTTACTGTTACAATGATAACAGCTAGAACTATGCAAAATAATGCCACTAAAAATAAATAATCCGCAATAGTCTCAAATTTATCTTCACGTTTTTCATTTTGGGATCGTATCGCAAGAAATGAAAAGAAGCAGCTGCAGGCAAAAAGCAGGCAAGAGATTCCTGCAAATTCATCCAAATACGTACTGCCACTTATTTTAGTGATTTTTAAAGAGGTGATAATGATCAGTGAAAATCCTAAGAGATTACTGGAAGCATTCAGAATATGAGGGGATTTCTTTTCCATCTTTTACAATTTTTTTCAAAGTAAAACACAATTTTTTTTATTATCAAATTTTTAAAAAAGATTATTAAAAATTAAAATTAATTTAAAAAGTGTATATTAGCAAAATACTTCAAGAACATAAAATTTTATATTTGGCTATGCAGACAACTTATATTGAAACACAGCAAATTTCCTTTCAAGACTTTAAAAATCAAATACTTGAAGACTATAGGCTAGGGAGAATTTCCCGCGAGATGTCTTATCTGGGAAGAAGAGAAGTTCTTACCGGAAAAGCTAAATTCGGAATTTTTGGAGATGGTAAAGAGCTTCCTCAGCTGGCCATGGCAAAAGTTTTCAGAAATGGAGATTTCCGTTCAGGATATTACAGAGACCAGACTTTTGCATTGGCGGTAGATGCGCTGACGGTGGAAAGTTTCTTTGCCCAATTATATGCAGATACCAATGTAGAAAGAGAGCCTGCTTCTGCCGGAAGACAGATGAACGGGCATTTTGCAACAAGAAGTTTGAACGAAGACGGAAGTTGGAAAGATCTGACTGCTCAGAAGAATATCTCTTCTGATATTTCTCCTACTGCAGGTCAGATGCCAAGATTATTAGGATTAGCTCAGGCTTCCAAAATATATAAAAGTGTACAATTTGAAGGTTCTGAAAAATTCTCAAAAGGAGGAAATGAAATCGCCTTCGGAACTATTGGTGATGCATCTACAGCAGAAGGTCACTTCTGGGAAACATTGAATGCGGCATGTGCGCTTCAGGTTCCTATGATCGTTTCCATCTGGGATGATGGGTACGGAATTTCTGTTCCTACCAGAAATCAAAGAGCCAAAGCGGATATTTCTGAAATGCTGAGTGGTTTCCAAAGAAAAGAAGGAGAAAACCAGGGATGTGAAATCATTCAGGTAAAAGCTTGGGATTATGCTGCTTTATTGGATGCCTATGCAAGAGCCGAACACTTTGCAAGAACAGAAAGTGTTCCTGTGGTGGTTCACGTCATAGAAGTTACACAACCTCAAGGTCACTCTACATCAGGCTCACACGAAAGATATAAAAATGAAGAGCGTCTTTCCTGGGAGGCTGAGTTTGATGGATTGATTAAATTCAGAGAATGGATTTTGAACTATTCCATTGAAATCGAAGGAAAAGAAGAAATTATTGCTACTACCGAAGAGTTGGATGCTATTGATGATGAGGCCAAAAAAATAGTGAAAGCCGGGCAAAAAGTAGCTTGGGAAAGCTATCAGAAAACGATTACAGACTTAACTCAGTCAATTGTACCTTTAGTGGAAAACCTTAAAGGGCAAAATGCTGAAATTGAAAACTATATTACCCAGTTTAACAAACTGGTTTCAAAAGCTAAAAAAGATGTCTTCCATTTAGTAAGGAAGGCTTTATTGGCAACAAGAGGAACCAACTCTGCAGAAAGAAATCAATTGATGCAGAAATACCACGAAGTTTTTGAAATTGAAAAAGACAATTATTCTTCCCACTTATATTCCCAGTCTCAATGGAAAGCTACCAACGTAGCGGAAGTTAAGCCTGTTTACTCTGAGGATTCAGAAGAAGTGGACGGAAGGGTAGTGGTAAGAAACAACTTTGATAAAATATTCGAAAAATATCCTGAAACTTTAGTATTTGGTGAAGATGCCGGAAATATCGGTGACGTAAACCAGGGGTTGGAAGGAATGCAGGAAAAATACGGTGAACTTCGTGTTGCTGATACAGGAATCCGCGAAGCTACCATTCTCGGACAGGGAATTGGTATGGCCATGAGAGGTTTGAGACCAATCGCTGAAATCCAATATTTAGACTATATTCTATACTGTTTACAAGGAATGAGTGATGATCTGGCTACAGTTCAGTACAGAACAAAAGGAGGTCAGAAATCGCCGGTAATCATCAGAACAAGAGGTCACAGATTAGAAGGAATCTGGCATTCAGGTTCACCAATGGCCGGAATTCTTAACCTTTCAAAAGGAATCCTTGTTCTAGTACCAAGAAACCTTACCAAAGCGGCTGGATTCTATAACACTATGTTACAAGCAGACGAACCTGCTGTAATTGTTGAATGTCTGAATGGATACAGATTAAAAGAAAAACAACCGGATAACTTAGGAGAATTTACGGTTCCTGTCGGAAAGATTGAAGTGACAAAAGAAGGTAAGGATGTTACTTTAGTAACTTACGGTTCTACCTGGAGAATTGTAATGGAAGCAGCTAATGAATTAGAAAAACTAGGCATTTCTGCAGAAGTTATTGATATCCAGTCATTGATTCCTTTCGATTTATCCCATGAAATTGCTGAAAGCGTGAAGAAAACCAACAGATTGGTAGTGATAGACGAAGATGTGGAAGGAGGAACTTCAGCATTTATCCTACAGCAGATTGTTGAAAAACAAAAAGCATTCAGATATTTGGATTCAGATCCGTTAACGATTGCTGCGAATGATCACAGACCAGCATATGCAAGTGACGGAGATTACTTCAGCAAACCATCAGCGGATGATATGGTAGAAAAGATCTATGCGATGTTCAATGAAACGAATCCTCAGAAATATCCCGCGATATTTTAAATTGAGGAATAGAAATAAGAAACCGCTTTCTAAGAAAGCGGTTTTGTTTTTTAATCAGGGCATCCTACACTTATCGGGACACATCTCCAGTAACTTGGATAACCGTTTTTAGGTGGATAATAACATGCGATTTGATCTTCCGCACATTCCGGTGCCCCTCCGCCAATAATCATTTTTAGATCGGATTTTTGCAATTTTCTTAAATTTTTCATATTTTTCAAAGGATTGTGATTTATACAAATGTAATGTTTTTTTGAATATTATTAATAATATGAATCTGACTTTTTTGACTAGCGAAATTGTTGAAAGTCATATTCAATGAACCAATCTTTATTATATTGAAATAAGGATTTTTATCATGTTAAATAAATTTATATATTTAAATTTTAATAAAAAAACAAATGATACAAGACCATTTTACCTTAGTAAATCGGCATAAAGATTTCGTAAAAAAAGTTTCAACAAATGAAATAGTATATGCTTTAAAAGATCATGAAGGTTATGCAACATCTTCATCAAATAAAATAGAAGATGAAAATGGAGATGCTGTAGGGATTATTTGCTTTTGGTCAGATAAAGTCAGGGCAAAATCTTGTATAAAAAATGAATGGAGTGAATATGAAGTTGATGAGCTAGGTTTGGCAGAGTTTATTGAAAATTGGTGTGTTGGAATGAGCAATGATGGATTAATTGTAGGAACAAATTTTGATCAAAATTTATACGGTTATGAAATTGAACCTTTAGATTTAATTTTAGAAATAATAAACGAATTATATTCACAAAATAAACAAATTAAATTCAAAAAGTTTGATGGAATTAAAGACTTGGAAATGCAAGTTAAAAATATCTTTGAAAATTAAAAAAGCCATTACACAACAGCCTTTTCACTTTTTTTATCTAAAAGATTACAATCTTTTTCAGCATACAACTCTTTATTCTGATACTTCGCTTCCCACTCTTCCAGCATATATAAAATAGGTAAAAGAGCCAATCCCTTTTCTGTAAGAGAATATTCCACTCTTGGCGGGATCTCTTTAAATTCTTCACGAACAACTAATCCGTCCGTTTCCATTTCTCTTAACTGGTCGGTAAGAACTTTTCTCGAAATCACATTGATGCGTACTGCAAGTTCTCCGAAACGCAGTTTCCTGTCTTTGATCACAAGAGCAATGATAGGTTTCCATTTGCTTCCCAACGCAGACATCGCTTTTCCCAGTGGACAGCTATGCTTCATTAATTCATTCTTTTTCATAGGGTGATTTTTATTTTTTTCAAAGTCATACGGAATCAAGATTTCATCGTTACTTGAATGTTACTATTATAAGTTACTGCAAAGTTACCACTTTTTTTTAATCAAAAGATACAAAAATGAACTATTATTAGTTACTTTGCGTAACAATTATAAAAAATACAATCAAAAATGAGTACAGAATTGTTATTTACCCCCTTTCAATACAAGAATTTACAGCTTAAAAATAGAATCGTTATGGCTCCTATGACAAGAGCCCAATCTGATAATGGAGTACCTACTGAGAAAATAGCAGACTATTATGCAAGACGTGCTGCTTCGGAAGTAGGATTAATTCTTTCCGAAGGAACCGTTATCAACAGGCCGGCTTCCAAAAATATGCAGAACATTCCGGATTTCTATGGTACGGAAGCATTACAGGGCTGGAAAAATGTAATTGATGCTGTTCATCAGCATGGCGGAAAAATGGGGCCTCAGATCTGGCATGTAGGAGATACAAGAATGTCGGAAGATTATCCTTTGATTGATATGGAGAAAGCTTCCACCATGACGCTGGAAGATATCCAGGATACGATTGCTCAATTTGCTGCTTCTGCAAAATCTGCAAAAGATTTAGGATTTGACTGTATCGAAATTCATGGCGCTCACGGTTATCTGATCGATCAGTTTTTCTGGGAAGTAACCAACACAAGAACTGATGAATACGGAGGGAAAACGTTAAAAGAAAGAACCCGTTTTGCCGTAGACGTTGTGAAAGCAATAAGAGCAGCAGTAGGAGAGGATTTCACGATTATTATCCGTTTATCTCAATGGAAACAGCAGGATTATTCCAGCAGGCTGGCTGCAACCCCTGCAGAAATGGAGGATTGGTTATTACCATTAAAAGAAGCGGGAGTAGATATTTTCCATTGTTCACAAAGAAGATTCTGGGAACCGGAATTTGAAGGCTCTGATCTGAACTTTGCAGGCTGGGCCAAAAAAATCACAGGACAACCAACGATCACTGTAGGTTCAGTAGGTTTGAAAGGTGATTTCATGACAGCTTTTGCAGGACAAGGAACCGAAAAAACAGATCTTACAGAATTAATACGCAGACTTGAAAGAGAAGATTTTGATCTAGTAGCAGTAGGACGGGCTCTTTTACAGGATCATGAATGGGTGAAGAAAATAAAAGACGGAAATACAGAAAAGCTTTTAGATTTTTCAGCCGAAAGCATGGGCGTGCTATACTAAAGTCAATAGTGAATTGTCAATAAGTCAATTTGAATACAGATTCACAATAGACTTTCACAATCCACTTACTTATATTTTAAATTTTTTCCTATCATCTATTTAAACGAAACCCGCTTTCAGAATTTCTGAAAGCGGGTTTTTAACAGATTTAAATATCTAAAATTGTCAAATAAATGACAACAGTGATTTCTTATAAGCCAATATTCTTGGTAGGTTTCAACTGCTTCAAAATACTTTTTGGAATAGCATTTTTGTGAACCAGAATAGCTGTTGATTTATATTCAACATATGGTTTTGTCACGTAAAGGTAACCTTCAAAATCGTTGGTTACACCCCAGGAGTTTTTCACCATATAATATTCCTTACCTGACTGGTCTTTTGCCAATCCTACGATGTGCATTCCATGATCATCCGTGGTTGAAAGATTATTAAGCGCTGCCTGACGCATATCTTCAGAGATTGCTTTATCTTTTTTAGGCTCGGTGAATAATTCTTTCTTTACCTCCGGAGTAATTTGATTCAGATCAACATCGGGAACATACGCCACTCCATTTTTATAAGAGAAATAAGGTTCTGAAACGTCGGTTGCCCAACCAATGGAATATCCTTTGTTGATGGCATTATCAATAATGGCAGTCATATCCTTCATCGGAACATTCCAGTCAGAATCATGGCTCCAGTTATCAGGGATAGGAACTACAAATTTCTGATAGTACGGGTAATCTTTATAGGAAGACAATTCTACATAATCTTCAGGATTGATTCCCACCACTTCCTTAGCGAATGTTTTGGGTGTGTAAGATTTCCCTTCATAGGTAAAGTTAGCAGGAACTTTTCCAAGATAGTCATCTAAAATTGCATCTACGGAAGCCATCCAGTTATCAGTAAGCTTACCCTTTTGAGAAGCCTGAACCAGGCTGTCTAAAACCGGTTTCAGCTTATCCTGCATTTCTTTGAAATTATTAAGAGTCTGTCCGTCTTTTAAACCCGTATAAGCATCCTGAGGAACAGCACCGTACTTTTTGTACATATTGATTACATCATGCAGTTCACCACCATCTCCCCAGTTGATCGCTCCATTGTTCAAAACATATAATTTGGCTTTGTCATGATAAGAATTTCTGGCAGTAAAAATTTCAGCAAGATCTACAGGTTTTTTACCCATACGCTGCATTTCAGATTCCAGGAATGAATTCCCGGAATAGCTCCAGCATGTTCCTGATGAACCCTGATTCTTTACCGAAGTAGCGCCAAGATCCTTTACTGTTGTGAACTTAAAATTAGCATTTTGAGACTGATTGTTTTTTAACTTGTTGATCAGGTCATCCTGAGCAAACATCATACTTCCTGCTGATAGAACAGAAAATAATAATGCCATTTTTTTATTTTTCATTGCCATTAAAATTATATCTGAAATAGTCGGTACTATTAAGGATTTGTTACATTTTGAAACATTACACCTCAAAATTTTTCTGTAAAAAATGATAAAAAGCATACACCTTTTTCAATTTCTGCATCTATACTATAAAGGTTAATCTTTCTTATGAAAGTGTTTTTAAATGTTTGATCCTAAGTGATTTATTTTTTTGGTGGTGTGAGTAATTAAAATTTGGAATGAGTATACACCGGATTAAGAGGATTAACTTTTTATATGCTAGCCCTGAAATTAACAATTTTTAATATCTATTAAAATTGCTTTAAAATAAATAACAACCGCTAAAATAAATTAACGATGAGAAAAATCTGTATGCCGATTCTGGTTTTCGCTTTACTGGGAAGCTGTAAAACTAAAGATGTATCCAATTCATCTAAAGAATCCAAACCGTTGAGTATTAAAAAAGATAAAGATCAGGATCACATTCCGAATAAGCTTGATCAATGCCCTGAATTAGCCGGACCTGTTGAAAATAACGGCTGTCCGTGGCCAGAAACTGATGGAGACGGAGTGATTGATAAGGATGATGCCTGTCCTACAGTAGCCGGACCACCGGAAAACAATGGATGCCCATGGCCAGATACAGATGGCGACGGAATCCTGGATAAAGATGATGCTTGTCCTACAGTTCCCGGATTGCCTGAGTATAATGGCTGCCCAAAACCTAAGATGATGACCGCAATGGAAGTAGAAAGTTCTTTTGATCTTGAGAGCTCTTATCCAATAGGCAGGGTATATAATAACCAGGTTGGAACGAAAAAAAATGGAAAGAAAACAGCCAAGCCTTCAAGATATTATAATGATGAAGAATATAATGCTTTGATTGAAAATCCTTTTGAGTTAACGCAAAATCAACCGTTATCTACTTTCTCGATTGACGTAGACAATGCTTCCTATTCCAATGTGCGAAGAATGATACAATATGGAGGAGTAGATAAAAATGCAGTAAGAGTGGAAGAGATGATCAATTATTTCAGATATGATTATCCACAGCCGAAAAAGAACCATCCTTTCTCTATTAATACGGAACTTAATGCCGCTCCATGGAATCAGAGCCATAAACTCCTGAAAATAGGACTCAAAGGAAAAGATATCCCGATGGATAATCTTCCGCCGTCCAATATTGTTTTCCTTATTGATGTTTCCGGGTCTATGGATCAGGAAAATAAATTGCCGTTGCTGAAATCTTCTTTCAAAATTTTATTAGACCAGTTAAGCCCACAGGATAAAGTAGCAATGGTAGTGTATGCCGGAAATGCAGGAGTGGTTTTACCTCCTACTTCGGCTGCCGAAAAGGCAAAGATCACGGAAGCTTTAGACAGATTGCAGGCAGGAGGAAGTACCGCAGGAGGAGCCGGAATTGAACTGGCTTATAAACTGGCAGAAGAAAATTTTATAAAAGGTGGAAATAACCGTGTGGTTTTGGCAACAGATGGAGACTTTAATGTAGGAACGTCATCTACAACAGATCTTGAAAGCCTGATTGAAGAAAAAAGAAAATCCGGAGTATTCCTGACTTGTCTTGGCTACGGAATGGGTAATTATAAAGACAACAAAATGGAAACGCTGGCCGATAAAGGGAATGGGAACTATGCTTATATAGACAACCTGAAGGAGGCTAATAAATTTTTAGCAAAAGAGTTTGTCGGAAATATTTATACCATTGCCAAAGATGTGAAAATCCAGATTGAGTTCAATCCTAAATATGTGAAATCCTATCGATTGATTGGATATGAAAACAGAAAATTAAGGAATGAAGACTTTGCAGATGATCACATTGATGCCGGAGAATTGGGAAGCGGACACACCGTTACTGCTTTATACGAAGTGATTCCAACAAACGTGGATTCTGAATTTTTGCCAAAGAAAAGCAAGCTAAAATACAGTACAACTTCAAAAACTCAAAAGTTTGGAGATGAGTTAGCTACCATCAAATTCAGGTATAAAAAACCGGAAGGAACAAAGAGTAGTGAGATGATTCAGGTTGTCAAAAACTCTTCGGTTACCAATGCAAAAGCGAGTTCAGACTTCAAATTTGCTGCTTCTGTGGCCTGGTTCGGTTTGGTTTTAAGAGAATCAAAATTAATCAAGAAGAAAAATCTTAAAGAAATTGAAAACTTAGCCAGACAAAATAAAGGCAAAGATGCAGAAGGCTACAGAACAGAATTTGTGAAAATGATTCAGGGCTATCATACTATTAAAAGTAGTAGGAACTAAAAAACAGGCACTCCAATGAGTGCCTGTTTTGTTTTAATAAATCCCCTCCTGAATGGGGAACTATTTTTCTTCATCGTCTGCAACGTATCATTGCCTTGATTATAGAAAGGAGGGGAAATATTTATGAAAAGGGAAGTTTTTATTTAGTTTTGGAATTTTACAAAATCCAGATAAAATCCGGGGTTTCCAACATTGAAACCGGCTGGAACTATGAAATTGGTTTTACCGGCTAACACTGTATAGGTTCCCGGAGTAGCAAAATATAATACACGGTTTTGGTCACGAGGGAACATAAAAGCTGCTGTATTCGATCCACAATAGCTTCTCCACACCTCTCCAATACCATTGATATAAAACCAATAATCATTACATTCGGAATTTATAGCAATACCACTACGGAAAAAATACCATCCTTTTGCAGGAATTGTCACTGAAATCCCGGTAGGTAAAGCTCCACCACCAGTTGGTCCTGTAAAAGGATTAACTAATGTCCCTGTATAGGAAGTCCAGTTATCAGCAAACGCTGTGGTAACGGTTGATGACCATGTCGCTAATCCATTGGCATCGCTGGTTAGTACATATCCTAACTGTTGAGTACCATCTTTAATTTGTAAAGCTCCGTTGGTAGTACCATTATCAATAACTAACTTAGCATTAGCAGCTCCCGTAGGAACGGTATTTGAACCTACTAAAAGTTTTCCGGTTCCGTCTATACTTAAGTTATTTCCGGCGGTGGCAATGTTTGTTGCCTGAGAAAGTGTACCTCCTAATCTTACATCACTTCCTGAAATGGTAGTACCATTACTTGCCGTAATATTATTAGTTCCGCTGCCACTGCCGTTACCACCTGAAAGTTCTGTGATGGACATCATTCCTATATCCGAATGTAGATCTGCAGTTCCTGCTCCTATAGTAAGCCTTACTTTTACCGAAGTATCAACTGTCGGTTTATAAATTGCGTAGGTTTCAGGCTGTCCCCCTATAGTTGTTACCGGATAATTATTAATGGCATCTATAACTCCACGAGTGCTGCTTGGAAGCGGGGTGTTAGTGGAAGCATCTACCCATTGATATAGAAAATAACCTCCTGCAAGTGAGAAATTAATTCCATGAAGTTGGCAACGCAATACATACGTTTTACCTGCCTTCAGATTGAAAACTCCTGAATTATAAGTGATATTGTTTGAGGTAAGGACAGATGAAAATACAACATCTGATCCGGCAGTAACATTCTGAACAGCAGTTGGTATCACTACAATATAATCTCCTGTTGAAGATCCAGCTAAGGATCCAGATGAAACAACTTCCCATGTAGAGCTGGCTCCCGTAAGACCTGTATTGATCAATTGTATACTCTGGTTGGCCGGAACGGAAACATTGGCATTTCCGTTAATGGTTTCAGAGCCAGCCGGATTGACGGTTATGGTAAAGTTTGTGTTATTTTTGATCGTGTACATCCTTCCCTTGAAATTCCCATTTCCCGTAATGGCGGCGGGTAAGTTAAAGGAGGCGTTGGCTGTCCCATTATACGATACATGGAAATCTGTTGCCGACAAATTGTAAGCAGTACTGGTTACCGCATTATATTTGGCTGCCACAGATCCGTTAATATCAATGGTAGATCCCGGGTTTACGGTATTGATCCCTACATTCCCAGCCTGTGAAAAGGCAATAGAGGAACTTAGCAGTGCTATTGCCTGCCATACTTTTGTAAATTTTTTTGACATTTATTTCTTGTTTTTAGCTTAGACCTTTCTCTTCATTAATAATTGCGGAAGAATAACATTCCGGATTATTGCTGTATTTTAATTTGTAGTGATATATTGATGTGTTATTTTTATGATATTAACAGATATTAATATTTGTTGTTTAATCATAATGTAAAATTATAGAATTTATTTTCTAAAAAATAATGTATTTTGTAGAAAAAAATAAATGAATTTGTAGAAAAAATTCTACAAAGTGTGAATTGTGTTGCAACAATTAGATCTAACTGATATAAGTTTGATATAATTTGATAAGGTCTGCTATGTTATTGGTTTTTAGCTTTTTGTGTATTCTTTTTTTGTAAGTACTGATGGTAGGCATTTGGATATTCATTTTATTTGAAATTTCCAGGTTGCCGTTTCCTTTAGCCAAGAGGGTAAAAATCTCATACTCTCTTTCAGATAAACTTTTTATGGAATCTATTGGAGATTCGTTGATCAGTTGATGAACAATGCCTGACGGATAATAATAACCTTCGGAAAATATGGTATTGACGGCATCTGAAATCTCTTCGGATTTACTTAATTTACTGATGTATCCATTAGCACCTTCCTTGATGTATTGAACAGCTATTTGCTCCTCATATGCAGAAAATATCAATATCTTGATGTCTGGATCAAGTGCCTTTATTTCCGTAATCATTTTTTTATTTTTGCTTTCAGGCATATTGATATCCAGGATAACAAGATCATATTTCTTCCGGGAAATTTTCTCCAGGGTTTCCGGGTAATTTTCGGCCTGATCTATAACCGCATCCTTGATTCTTGATTCTAAAATGATGCTCGTCCCTACGAGAACTATGTCATGATCATCTGCAATAAGAATGTTTTTACTCATCTTTTTTTATTTGTTAAAATCAGTTGGAAAGAAGTTCCCTGTAATTCATTTTTTTTGAAGATAATTTTTCCGCCGATCATTTGTAGTAACTGTAAAACGAGATGAAGCCCCATTCCGTATTTCTGTAATAATAGTTTTTCGTTGTCAATGTTGTCCTGAAGCCTTGTATAATAATCTATTTTCTTCTGCTCCATACCGATTCCGGTGTCTGTGATGAATAAAACAATATGTTCACCTCTTGTTTTGCTTTTCAGGGTTATTGTACCGTTTTGTGTGTATTTTACTGAGTTATCCATTAAGTTGTGAACAATGGCAGACAATATGTTTTTGCTGATCTGTATCATTAATGATTGATCTACCTGATTACTGATTACCGTATTGTTCTTCTCAGCAATTTCATTAAAAAGTGTTTTTTTCTCTTCTATCAGCTGATACAAAGAATATTGTTCAGTTTCATCTGATCTGTAATGGGTATAGATATCCGCATATTCTTTTAAAGTAAGTGTAAAATTATATAATTGATCCGAAGATTTATAAATGGAGGTAAGGATTTTTTCAATACGCTGTTTATTGAAGTTGCTGCCATCCAGAACTTCTTTAGCCGTTAATGCTATAAATTTCACGGGAGTGGTAATATCGTGGGTGATAGTGCCAATAAGTTTTTTTTGTTGTTCAACCTCTTTATGAAGCTTTTCTTTAGTGGTCACTAATTTTTCTACCGTATCAGAAAGAGTTTGGGTTCGGGAAGCTATGATCCCCTCCAGTTCTAGGTTTTTCTTTTTCAAAAAGCTTATTCTCCATTTTACCAATAAGTATAATAACAGGAGCAAAACAGAAAAAATAAATATTTTGAACCCAAGTGTTTGATAAAAATAGGGTGGGATAATGATGTTTATTTTTTTATAGACAAACTTGCCATCGTCAGAAACCAACATTTTTATCTCAAGAATGTGATTCCCATATCCAAGATTTGAAATAGAAAATTTTCTGTCTTTTCCGATTGGCTCCCATTTGGCATTAGGAGAACCTCCCAGTTTAGCTTCTATCACTACATTGTCGGAATTGGCATAAAAAGGCGCATCAATGAATATATCTATACGGCTGGATTTTTGGTCCAGGTGGAGATCCTTTTTAAAGTATTGTTCCTTGTTGTCCACCATGGCTCTCTCTATGTAGATTTTTTCAGGATAATAATTTTTTATTTTCAAAGGATTAAAGAAAACCAGCCCATTAAGAGAGGGAAGTACAAATTCTCCGTTTTTCAGTTGGTTTCCGCAAATATTACTGCCACCATTGAATTCATTAGTATTAAATCCGGCATCCTTTGTATATTTATAATAATTGACCCGGTATTTTTTATTTTGAGCATACTTCATAAGCTCACTTTCTAAAACCCTGTATAATCCGTTGTTGGTAGGGATCCAAAAATAACCGTTGGTATCTTCAAGAATAGTATGGGATGAAGAAATATTCTTATCCGCATCATAAGGCATCAGTATCAAATGGCCATTTTTTAATAAGTAAATTCCTTTGCCTGCAGCGGTGATCCAGACATTCCCATCTTTTGAACGAACGATATCCCGGATGGAGGTTAGCTCATTACCACTTATAGTGTAAACCTTATTGGTTTTTAGTGATATTTTATATAAAGATTTTGTAGTCCCTACAAGCATATTTTCTGCATCAAGCGGTAAGAATTTTGTGGGTTCATTCCTGAAAAATATTTTCTTTTCAGGATGGGTAAAAGATTGATCCTTGTATACAGCCAAAACCCCGTCAAACTCCGGAGTCTGATTATTTCTTAAATCTTTAAGTATTGCGTAGTACTTTTTATCATCGAAGAAGAAATCTTTTAAAAATACCTTTTTTATACTCTTTGTTTTTTTAAAAGAGGAAGACTTTTGGTAAATGATAACATCATTGGTACTCATCGTAACAATATTTCCGGCTTCATCATAATCCATAAAATAGGGAGAAGTATTTTTGAAATCCTTATTTTCTATAAGACCATTGCGGTTGTAAACCTCTCCAAAAATGCTTATCACAGAAGAAGAACCATAAGGTAGTGTGGCGTAAAAAACAGATTCAGGCTTTGAAGGAGGTCTCTTGACACTGACGAAGTCTGAAAGGCTAATAATTTGAAGACCATCTATACTGCTCCCCAAATATAATTTCTTGTACTTCTTATCATAATAAATGCTGATGAAATTTTCATCTTTTACGTTGTCGAGAGTAATGATCTTAGATGTTTTAAGCTGTTTATCATGATAATTGCAAGAGTAAATAGTGCCTTTATTGATGATAAATATCTGATTGTTGATCTGGCTCCATAAAATTTTACTATTGATATCTGTCAATAAAGGAACATCATAACTATCACTGATTCCCCCTTTTTCTATTTTTCTAATTTTTTTGGACGGAATATCTATATAAAACAGCAATTGGTCAAGTGCGAAAACCCTGGGCGTGTTTTTATAGATAGGATGTATAGATAGCTTTTTTTCAACTTTTGAATGGAAATCTTCATATATTAAAAAGTTTTCTTGCAAATAATATCTTCCGTCTTTAAAATTCATATAGAAATTCATCCCTGAGGAGGACGCATAACTATAATTGGAGCAGTATAAAAGATAATTGGTGTGATGCTTAAGAATAAAATTGGGAAACTTATTGATAGTTGCCACTTTAGGGAATTTATTATGCAGCAGCAGGCTTTTTCCAAATTCTCCTGTAGTGAAGATGCTGTCTCTTTCGGTATTTCCATAAAAATAAGTAAACCGCTGACTATTGAGTGGAAAGTTTTTATAGACCAAAAAACTGTTGCCATCATATCGTACGATGCCATTTTCTGTGGTGAGCCAGATAAATCCATATTTATCCTTAATAATGTCTTTTACACTATTTTGCGGAAGCCCATTATCCGTATTATAATATTGGATGTAAGGTTTCTGGCTATAAACAGAGGAAAATAAGATGAGAAAAAATACCAGGAGTAGATTATTTTTCAAGCCTTGTTATTTGATATTGTTACAAAGGTATCTTATGTGTTAGTAAAACCCAAAAATCAAGGATCTATTTTCAAAAACTTAATTTAAATTTTATTTTCAGAAATTATTGAAAATTCAAAATATTTAATTATATTTGTAATAGAAATTAAATAGTCAATAAAATGAAACTTTCAGAAGCTAAAGAAAAATATATTCAGACTTGGGGAACCTTTGCTACCAATTGGGGGATCAACCGTACCATGGCACAGGTTCATGCATTGCTTTTGGCAAGTGATAAACCGCTTTCTACGGATGAGGTGATGGAACAGCTGGAAATTTCCAGAGGAAATGCCAATATGAATTTAAGAGGCTTGATGGATTGGGGAATCGTGAAGAAAGAATTGATTAAAGGAGACAGAAAAGAGTACTTTGTGGCTGAAAAAGATGTTTGGTTTCTGTTCAAACAAATTACCAAAGAACGAAGAAAAAGAGAAATTGAGCCCGTGATTTCTTTTTTGGAAGAATTGAAAGAGATTGATGAAAAGGACACACCCGAAGCCAAGGAATTCATTAAATTGATGGAAGACTTTAGTTCAGTTACCGGAAAAATCAATAATATTATGGATCTCGCGATCAAAAGTGATGATCACTGGCTAGTAGGAAAGATTACCAATTTATTAAAATAGAAAGGATTTTAAATCCTTTTTTATTTCAAATGTGGTTTCAAAAATTATTGAAAATACAGAAATATTTAAACAATGAGAAAGAACTACAAATTCATGACCTGCCATTGGGAAAACCTGATCTATATTAATTTCCAAATACAGCCGGAATTGCTATCCGGAATGTTACCCGAAGATATAGAACCGGATACTTTAGACGGAAAAGCCATATTAAGCATAGTTTGTTTCGAGTTTTCCAATGCAAGGTTATTCGGTTGTAAAATTCCTTTTCATCAATATTTTCCTGAAGTCAATATAAGAACCTATGTGAAAAGAAAAGATAATGGAAACGTAAAAGGTATTTACTTCCTTTCTGAGATGGTTCCGAAGCTGATGACATTTTTCACAGGAAAATTTATATATGGAGAACCCTTTTCATTACGGGACCTGACCATTTCAAAAAAAGAAAATCAATTAAAATATACCATTAAAGATGCAGTATGTGAAATGAGTATAGAAGCTGAAAAAACTGCTGGTCCGAAAGCCCAAAGATGGACTGAAGAGCAGAAATTCGTCATTAATAGAAGTCTTGCCTTCTGTGGAAAAGCAGGTAAAAACAGCAAAATGTATGAAGTTTTACATCAGCCGTGGAACTTAATCCCAATAAAAAATCCTGATTTTGTTATTAAAAGAATAAAACATATTAATTCTACAGTTCAAAATATACTGCTGCAAAGAACTCCTGAAAGTATTTTTATGACAGACGGTTCTAAGGTGGAAGTTTTTAAAAATTCATTTATATGAAAACACTGATCTTTACAATTTGGATGTATGTCACCTTCAAATTACAGAATAAACGCACCAGAGGAGATTTTCTTAATCTTTAAATTTGTGATTTTATCGGAATCGGACGAAAGACTAATCTTTTATCAATGTATTGCCGATTCATAAATCATAAGTAAATTAGCACAAAGGATTCTTTATGCTTATCAAACAAAAAACTAAAACCCTATTTCTATCATCATTACTTATTTCTACAACATTTTTTTCTCAGGCTCATAATGTTTCGGAAGGATATCAGAAACCTGCAGATCCGCTGGTTGTTCAGAATCTTGAAAACTGGCAGGATTTAAAGTTTGGGCTCTTCATGCACTGGGGTACCTACAGCCAGTGGGGAATTGTAGAAAGTTGGAGTTTGTGCCCGGAAGACGAATCATGGACCCAACGTAAACCGGAGCATGGAAAATCGTATGATGAATACGTAAAGAACTATGAGAATCTTCAGACAACCTTTAACCCAACACAGTTTGATCCGCAAAAGTGGGCAGATGCAGTGAAAAAGGCAGGAATGAAGTATGTGGTATTCACAACGAAGCACCATGACGGATTTGCTATGTTTGATACCCAGCAATCCGATTATAAAATAACCTCCCCTAAAACTCCTTTTTCAAAGAACCCGAAAGCAGATGTTACAAAAGAAATTTTCAACACATTCAGGAAAGAAGGTTTCAAAATCGGAGCTTATTTTTCAAAGCCGGATTGGCATTCGGATGACTATTGGTGGCCTTATTTCCCGCCAAAAGACAGAAATGTGAACTATGACCCTAAAAAATATCCCGAAAGATGGGAAAGTTTCAAAAAGTTCACCTTCAATCAGCTCAATGAAATCACTTCTCGTTATGGCAAAATAGATATTCTCTGGCTGGACGGAGGTTGGGTCCGTCCTTTTCATACCATCGATCCTAAAGTGGAATGGCAAAGAACCATCAAAATGGAACAGGATATAGATATGGATAAAATCGGAGCAATGGTCCGCAAAAATCAACCGGGAATTATCATTGTAGACCGTACTGTTCCCGGAAAATGGGAAAATTATGTGACTCCGGAGCAGGCGGTCCCGGAACACGCACTTTCTATCCCATGGGAGAGCTGTATTACGATGGGAGATTCATTTTCCTATGTCCCGAACGACAACTACAAGTCTTCTCAAAAAATCATAGAAACATTAATCAAAATCATTTCCAGAGGAGGAAATTATCTGATGAATATTGCTCCGGGTCCCAACGGAGATTATGATCCTGTTGTTTATGAAAGACTAAAAGAAATTTCAGGATGGATGGATATGAATCAGTCTGCTGTTTTTGCCACCAGAAGCGCAGCTCCTTATCATGAGGGAAGTTTTTATTACACCCAAAGTAAAGATGGGAAAACTGTGAATGTTTTTCATATGGATGAAAAAACAAACTATCAGTCACCGGCGTCGCTTACTTTTTCAGTTCCTGAAAACTTTCAACCCAAATCATTGAAAGTATTGGGGATTTCATCGAAAATCCAATGGAAAAAAACATCAGGAAATACGATTGAAATCAAATTACCTGAAGAAAGGGAAAATCTGAAGTATGCAACGGTAATTCAAATCACAAAATAATGAAGTCATATCGTTTTAAATGGATCGGAATTACGCTGTTCAGTGTCGTTTTTATTTCTGCTCAAAAACCACTCTATAAAGATCCAAAACAACCTGTTGAAGTAAGAGTCCAGGATTTGTTGAAGAGAATGACTCCGGAAGAAAAATTCTGGCAATGTTTCATGATTCCGGGAGATCTGGATAATGTTCCGAAAGATCAGTATTCACACGGGATTTTTGGATTTCAGGTAAGTGCAGGGAATCAGGGAGGCGGAGCGGCAGGACAGTTGCTGAAATACAATGCAAACGAAGATGCGGAAAGACTGGTGAAAAAAATCAATGCCATTCAAAAATACTTTGTAGAAGAATCAAGATTGGGAATTCCAATCATTCCATTTGATGAAGCACTGCACGGATTGGTAAGAGAAGGAGCCACCGCTTTTCCGCAGGCGATCGGTTTGGCGGCCACTTTCAACCCTGAACTGATGAAAAAAGTTTCGGCTGCTATTGCCAAAGAATCCAGGCTGAGAGGAATTCGTCAGATTTTGACACCTGTAGTGAATCTGGCAAACGATGTGAGATGGGGAAGAACAGAAGAAACGTATGGAGAGGACCCGTTTTTGACTTCTGTAATGGGAGTTCATTTTGTGAGCTCATTTGAAAATCAGGGAATCATTACCACTCCAAAACATTTTTTGGCCAATGTAGGAGAGGGCGGAAGAGATTCCTATCCGATCCACTGGAGCAGAAGATATCTGGAAGAAACTCATCTGATGCCTTTTCATAAAGCATTTACCCAGGGAAAAAGCAGATCGGTCATGACTTCATACAATTTGTTGGATGGAAGACCTTCCACAGCCAATCATTGGTTACTGACGGAAAAATTAAAAAGAGACTGGAATTTCAAAGGTTTTGTCATCAGTGATGCAAGTGCGGTAGGAGGTGCCAATGTGCTGCATTTTACTGCAAAGGATTATGATGATGCTTCCGCACAGGCTATCAATGCGGGGCTTGATGTGATCTTCCAGACAGAATACAAGCATTACAAACTATTCATACCCCCGTTTTTGGATGGAAGAATTTCCAAAGAAAGAATTGATGATGCCGTATCAAGAGTTCTGAGAGCGAAATTTGAACTGGGATTGTTTGAAAATCCTTACGTTTCAACACAAGAGATTCAGGAATTAAAAAAGCTTAATCACAAACCCTTAGCAGAAAAAACAGCGGCGGAGTCATTTGTTTTGCTTCAAAATAATAACCGCACACTTCCTGTCTCAGAAAATATAAAGAAAATTCTAATTGTTGGAACAGATGCCGTTGATGCAAGATTAGGCGGGTATTCCGGACCGGGAAACAAAAAAGTAAGTATACTGGACGGAATTAAAAGCTTTACCAAAAATAAAAACATCGAAATCACTTATTCAAAGGGGATTGACTGGAATGTAAAAAAATTTACAACAGTTCCAATTGAATTTCTTTCTTCTGACAATAAAAAAGGTTTAAAGGGAAACTATTTTTCCAATAGCAGCTTAAAGGGCACTCCTGTTGTTGAAAGAAAGGATGAACAGCTCAGTTTCAAATGGACGTTATATTCCCCCGATCCAGAAAAATTGCAGCCTGATAACTATAGCGTTCGATGGACCGGGAAGCTGGATGCTCCGGGTTCAGGAAAATATAAACTCGGATTACGTGGAAATGACGGCTTCAGACTCTACCTGAATGGAAAATTAGTGATTGATCAATGGGAAAAATTAAGCTATTCCACCAAAACAATAGATGTTGATTTCAGTAAAGGCCAAACATATGATATAGCTGTAGAATTTCATGAAAACAGAGGGGAAGCCAATATTGAACTGATCTGGAATTATGGTCTGAATGATTATCAGAAAGATTTTAATGAAGCCTTACAGCTGGCTCGAAATGCAGATTATATTATTGTAACGGCAGGAATTCATGAAGGAGAATTCCAGGACCGCTCTTCACTGAGTTTACCCGGAAATCAGGAATCATTTATTCATGAAGTTTCAAAATTGAATAAACCCACTACAGTTATTCTGATCGGAGGCTCTGCTATAAAAACAACAGGCTGGAAGGATAAAGTCGGAGCTATTCTTGATGTGTGGTATCCCGGAGAAGAAGGAGGGAATGCAGTGGCAAAAACCCTGTTCGGAGCCGAAAATCCATCAGGAAAACTCCCAATTACTTTCCCGGTTGAAGAAGGACAATTACCTTTAACTTACAACCATCATCCAACAGGAAGAGGAAATGATTATCATGATCTAAGTGGTGAACCATTATATCCGTTTGGTTTCGGATTAAGTTATACTACTTTTGAAATCTCTGGATTACAGTTGGATAAAACGAAATATACAAAAAGCGAGACCATAATTGCTAAAGTAAATGTTAAAAATACAGGTTCAAAAGCCGGAAGCGAAGTGGTACAGTTATATATAAAAGACATGTTGGCTTCAGTGTCAAGACCGATTATTGAATTAAAAGGATTTCAGAAAATAGAATTACAGCCGGGAGAATCAAAGTCTGTCACTATTGAAGTACCGGTGAAGGAATTACAGTTTTTAGATGAAAAAATGAGCTGGACGGTAGAAAAAGGAACTTACAGAATTATGGTAGGAAACTCCTCAAAAAACCTTTCTTTAAAGCAAAATATTGAGGTTCAGTAAAATGCTGTTTGCAATATGGTATGAAATATGTACATATATTGTAAACCATAATGAATTAATGGATCAGAGTTTATTGATTATTATTCATTCAAAAAGTAAATATTATGAAAAAGTTATTGATATCAGCCATTTTGTTATTGGGTATGTCAATGCATGTTTCTGCCCAAAAGCATCCTCCACGTCCTCCTGTTCCTTCGAGAACTGAAATGATCAACCTGAAATCGCGTGAGTTGGATAAAAAGTACAATACAGAAAAGAAAATGATTTTGAATCACCCGCTCCTGAGCAAGAAAATGAAGCAGGATCAGGTGAGAGCGTTAACGGAGAAATATAGAAGAGAGAAAAGAGCGCTTAGAAACCTGCCATAGATTTACTAAAACAATATTGAAATAGTTGAATTCTATGTAAATCAATTTTGTGAAAATTTTAATTAAAAATAAAATTTATTGAAAGAGAATGCTTTTTGTGTTCTCTTTTTTATTTAAAATTTAATAGAAATCCTCTTGCACTTACATTGTCAGATGAAATGACAGAAAGATTCAACATCCAATATTTTTCCTTAAATTCGCATAAAATTTTTAAACTAATGAATTACGATATTATTGTCATCGGAAGTGGTCCTGGTGGATATGTTACTGCCATCAGAGCAGCACAATTGGGTTTCAAAACTGCTATTATCGAAAAAGAAAACTTAGGGGGAATTTGTCTTAACTGGGGATGTATTCCAACTAAAGCTTTATTGAAATCTGCTCAGGTTTTTCATTATATCAATCATGCTGAAGATTATGGTTTGAACAAAGTGGAAGCAAGCTTTGAATTCCCAAACGTGATTCAGAGAAGCCGTGGCGTTGCCGGTAAAATGAGCAAAGGAATTGAATTCCTGATGAAAAAAAATAAGATTGACGTAATTCTTGGTACGGCAAAAGTTCAGCCTGGGAAAAAAGTTTCTGTTACAGATAAAGACGGTAAAGTAACTGAGTATTCAGCGAACCACATCATCATTGCAACAGGTGCCCGCTCAAGAGAATTACCGAACTTACCACAAGACGGTAAAAAAGTAATCGGATACAGACAGGCATTATCTCTTCCTGAGCAGCCGAAATCTATGATCGTTGTAGGTTCCGGAGCAATCGGGGTAGAATTTGCCGACTTCTATAACACAATGGGAACAAAAGTAACTATTGTTGAATTTATGCCAAACATCGTTCCTGTAGAGGATGAGGAAATTTCTAAGCACTTGGAAAAATCCCTGAAAAAATCAGGAATCGAGATTATGACCAATGCCTCTGTAGAAAGCGTTGATACAACAGGAGAAGGCGTAAAAGCCAACGTAAAAACGGCCAACGGAAATATTACCCTTGAAGCTGATATTTTATTATCTGCGGTAGGTATTGCTGCTAACATCGAAAATATCGGTTTAGAAGAAGTGGGAATCCAGACAGATAAAGGAAGAGTTTTAGTCAACGAATGGTATGAAACTTCAGTTCCTGGTTATTATGCGATCGGAGATATCATCCCGACTCAGGCTTTAGCGCACGTTGCTTCTGCAGAAGGAATCACTTGTGTAGAAAAAATCAAAGGAATGCATGTTGAGAAAATCGACTATGGCAATATCCCTGGATGTACCTACTGTCACCCTGAAGTAGCTTCTGTAGGTCTTACAGAAAAACAGGCAAAAGAAAAAGGATACGAAATTAAAGTAGGTAAATTCCCTCTTTCTGCAAGTGGTAAAGCTACTGCTAACGGAAATACAGATGGATTCATTAAAGTTATTTTCGATGCAAAATATGGTGAATGGTTAGGTTGCCATATGATTGGTGATGGAGTAACGGATATGGTTGCAGAAGCTGTTGTAGCTAGAAAATTAGAAACAACAGGACATGAGATCATCAAATCTATCCACCCGCACCCGACTGTTTCTGAAGCGATCATGGAAGCAGCAGCTGCTGCTTACGGAGAAGTGATCCATATTTAATAATAATAAGTATTATCAACTATAATAAAAGCCCGGATTTGTCTGGGCTTTTTTAAAATTACTAACTATGAAAGCCAAGTTTTTCATATTATTTTCTTTATTCTCTATGTTATGTTTTTCTCAGGAAAAAGAAGATAAAAGTTTTTTTCCGGCAGAATATGTCTTGAAAAACTCTAATGATACCATCAAAGCAAAAGTTAGGAATATGGGCAAATTCACCAATAAAAAATATTATTTTGCCACGGTGATATTCAAAATGAAAATGAAAGATGCTGATGGAAACGAAACCTGGGTGCAGCCCAATGACGTACAATACATTAAAATTACAGACGAAAATAAGATCAAACATGAATATTTCGCTTCAACAGGCAGATTGCCGACAGAAGAAGGGTTAATTGAAATTCTGTATGAAGGAAAGAATATCAATTGGTACAAAGATTATCATAATGCAATGCTTGATTATAATCTTCAGGTAAGAAGCTATCTTATTGATAAAAACAAGAAAGTTATTTATGCCGGTTTCTTTGATCGTTCCAAAGGAGATTTGAAAAAAATACTCAAAGATTATCCTGATTTGTTGGAAAACCTGAAGTCGGCTAAAACAGAAGGAGATTATCTGAAGATTATTCGTCTATATGATGCTAAAATAAATTAATAATAAACTTAATAAATCAACCACAGACTTTGTTTGTGGTTTTTTATGCTCAAAAATACCACAAAAGTAGAATGATATAATAAAGATTAAGTCACTAACTTTACGTAAACAAAAACCAAACACCATGAAATATTTTGATTTTCATTGCCATCCTGTGTTGAAACAGTTGTTTAATGATACCCCAAACATCGATGCTTTTATTTACAGAAGCGATGTGGCGGCACTGCCCAAAATGTGTTCCGATTTACCCAGCATCATTGAAACGCAGACCCATCCTACGCAGCTGGCGGAATTCAGTGATGAGGTGATTCTGGGAGCAGTACTTTATAGTGTGGAACGATATGTGGCACAAACCGTAATTCCGCTTCAGGGGTATTTGAAAAAAACTTCCCGTTTCAAACTGTCCGAAAAGCTGTTAAACGATATTGTTCAGAATAACAATAAACCTTTTTCCGACTTTTTAATGAAGCGGACTTTGAATGAATATCTCCAGTCTTCATCATTTAATATTCTTACCAGGAAGAGCTTCCAAAAATCGCTTCCGAAAAATAAAGTCAATGTCTTTTTCACCATTGAAGGTTGCCATTCATTAGTAGACAGCCCGAATTTTTGTGATGCTGTTCATAAATATAAACCGGCTGATATTCTTAAAAACCTGGATAAAGTACAGGAAAAAGTAAAAGTATTATCCATTAATATTACCCACCTTCAACAATCCAGTTTGTGCAATCAGGCATTCGGAATGCAGGTAGCGGATTCCAAGCCGTTTTTTCCTTCCGGGAACGGTCTTGAGAATGATGGAAGAACAGTGGTGCAGGGAATTTTTGACCGGAAAATCTGTGTGGATGTAAAACACATGAGTTATAAGTCCCGAAAAGATGTAATGAGTGAGATTGATGCGGGGAAATTCAAAAACGTACAGCCGCTTGTTTGTACTCATGCAGGATTTACGGGAGTATCTTTTAAAGATTGGGCAGGACATATCCAGCTTAAAAAACCTCTTTCCGGAGCATTATATCTTGAAATTACCAAATCTTTGCATATAGAAAATAGTCCAAGAAGACCAGGATTCCCAACCTTTAATGCTTCAACTATTAATTTGTTCGATGAAGAAATTGCCTGGATCGTGAAAAACGGAGGAGTTATTGGTGTTTCATTGGACAGAAGGATTTTAGGATATGTTGATAAATATGATGATGATCCAACAGGAATCACCGAAATGGAAAGAATTGTAGATAAAGAATTCTTTTCAAAAACAGAATGGGCCGCCTTAGGAATTAAAAATGAAGAGATTGGAAAATTGATTATTGATGACGAGCATCTTACGATGAGTGAATTGGAAGAGAACACAGAAAGCAGCATTCCTCAGCGCAATGAATATTTCTATGACCATATCCTGTACCATATCAAACACTATTTCCAGGTTTGTGTCAATAACGGAATCTCTATCAGTAAAGCACAAAAGCAGATAACCATTGGAACAGATTATGACGGATTGATCAATCCTTTCCTTAATATGCCGACCGTGAACAGAATGGCAGATCTCAAAAGCTATATCAGAATGAATATTAAATATTTTCTTAAGGATTTACAGGATTCCAAAAAATGGGCAGATCAGTTGAATGTGGATGCTTTTGTGGAAGATCTGTTTTATAACAACGGGTATCAATTTGTAAAATCAAGATTTGAAATTTGATGAAACCAGAAGTTGAATAAACCATTTTTACAGAAAATTCATTAATTTCATGCAAATTTATTAGTATGAAAAACAAATCTATTATTCTGGCTTTTTCTTTAACCGGGATTCTTCTTTCTGCCCAGCAGAAAAATGATGTTGTAAACCCCAATGAAAACCTGATCACAGAGAATATCCTTCCAATTCCCAAGAGTTTAAATCAGACGATAAAAAAATATTCCGAAAGCAGAAATGCAGGTTTGGCAGATGTACATCCTAATGGAAAAGAATTGATTGCAAGTACACGTTTTGCATCTACCAATCAGCTTCACAAGATTTCCTTTCCGTTAGGCGCCAGAAAGCAGATCACTTTTTTTGATGAACCGATAGGCTCTGCAACGTATGAGCCTACTAAAGGCGAGTATTTGATCTACTCAAAAGATATTGGCGGGAATGAATTTGGGCAGCTGTTCAAGCTTGATCTGAAAACAATGGAGTCAACACTTCTTACCGATGGCGGAAAATCGCAAAACGGAGGTGTGAAATGGAAAAAAGACGGTTCCGGATTTTACTTTACCTCCACCAAAAGAAATGGCGGAGACCGTGATATTTATTATATGGACCCCTCAAAACCCGGGGAAGCACAACTTATTTTAGAAGTGAAAGGAGGAGGTTGGGGAATCAATGATCTTTCGGACGATGGTAAGAAACTATTGATCGGAGAATACGTTTCCGCGAATGATTCCTATTTGTACATTTATGATCTTGAAACGAAAAAACTGGAACCTGTTACGGACAGAAATGAAAAAGGAGTCGTTCAGTCCGGTGCCACATTCGGAAAAAATCCGGATGAGATATGGTATGTGACTGATAGAGATAATGAATTTGACAGGCTGGCTGTTTTAAATACAAAAACTAAAAAAATCAATTATCTTACCTCTTCCATCCCTTGGAATGTGGAAGGGTATGATGTTTCGGAGGATAAATCCACTCTTATTTTCACGACCAATGAAAGCGGGATCAATAAGATGTATAAGCTGGATACCCGCACTAATAAATATTCTCCAGTTAAAACTTCTATAGGATTGATTGGTGGTGCCAAATTTACCAAAGATGGCAAGTATTTGTTTTTCACCCAATCAGCAGCCAACTCCGGATCTGATATTTACAAACTGGATCTTGCTACCAATAATATCGAACGATGGACGGAAAGCGAACAGGGAGAAATGCAGCCCGCAGATATGTCTGTTCCCAAACTGATTGAATGGAAAAGTTTTGACAATATGAAAATCTCAGGCTTTTATTATCCGGCAGCTTCTAAATTTACAGGAAAAAGACCGGTAGTGATTTCCATTCACGGCGGCCCGGAAGGACAATCTATGGCTTCTTCACTGGGCTCTTACAACTATTACACGAACGAATTGGGAGTGGCAATGATCTATCCGAATGTAAGAGGCTCCTCAGGATTTGGTAAAACATTTATCGCTGCGGATAACTGGTACCTAAGAATGAATTCTGTAAAAGATATAGGCGCTTTATTAGACTGGATTGCTAAACAACCGGAACTTGATAAAGATCGAATCATGATCATGGGGGGAAGCTATGGCGGATTTATGACTTTAGCTACCGCTTATGAGTATGCAGACAGAATAAGATGCTCAGTAGACGTTGTGGGAATTTCAGATTTCAATACATTCCTGAAAAATACGGAGGAATACCGCAGAGATTTAAGAAGGGTAGAATACGGTGACGAAAGAATCCCGAAAATGGCTGAATTTTTTACCAAAATTGCCCCTTTGAACAATATTGATAAGATTAAAAAACCGATGTTCATCATTCAAGGAACCAATGACCCGAGAGTACCTGTTTCTGAAGCAGTACAGATGCGGGATAAACTTAAAGCTCAGGGTAAAACAGTATGGTATCTGGAGGCTAAAAATGAGGGGCATGGATTCCGTAAAAAAGAGAATATAGATTTTCAGCGATTGGCAGTCATTAGATTCATGCAGGAATATCTGTTAAAATAATCGTAAAATCACCATATTTAGAAAAATTAATCTCATTTTCTCGCCCTGTTTTCTTAATTTTATTCTATGAATTTTGAGAAAGTAGGGCTTGTTTTATCCGGAGGCGGTACCAAAGGTATCGCGCATGCAGGAGTTTTAAAATTCTTAAACGAAAAAAATATCGACATTGATGTTCTGTCATGCTGTAGCGCCGGCTCCATAGTCGGATGCTTGCATGCTATAGGAAAAACTCCGGAAGAGATTCTGGAATTTTTCAATTCTGTGTATTTCTTCAACTGGAAACATTTTACATTTAACCAGCCGGGATTAGTTTCTTCCATAATTTTCAGAAATTACCTGAAACCTATTTTTCATGATATGAAATTAGGAGACTTGAATAAAGAAGTGAAAATTGTAGCCACAGAACTGGTTTCCGGAACTCAGAAAATATTCGACAAAGATTTTGAAGTTACGGATGCCATCATTGCCTCATGTTCAATTCCAGGAGTCACCACACCTTATATTATTGGTGAGGAAATGTACTGTGATGGGGGAGTACTGAATAATTTTCCGGCCGATATTATCAGAGATGAATGTGATAAACTTATCGGAGTATTTGTGTCTCCACCTCATGATATCAAAATTAATGATCTCAAATCGATTAAAGCCATTGTATCCCGTTCTTATGACCTTTTATCCTATAGAGTGGAAAAAGTGAAATTTGAATATTGCGACTGGTTTATTTCTTCCCAGAAACTCTCAAGTTATGGTACTTTCGAAAGAAAAAAAGACAGATTGGAAGAAATCTTCAATATCGGATATGAGGCGGCGAAAGAAAGCTATGATGAATATTTTTTAAAAATTGCAAAGAGCGGATAATCAGCTGCTTGGTAAAATATTTATCACTTTGTTTAATTTTTTTGTAACCGGATTGTAACTTCCATCGTATTAGCTCATATAAAAGGTAATATCCTTTTAAAACTCAAATGAAACTTATCAATTTCAAAAAATTCCTTTTAAAAGTGTCTGAAATCATTTTCACGATTTTTAACACTTCCCCTCCTGTTTTCAGTATTAAATATTGACCTGAATTTTTTCATGTTGATGTATAGCCCAGTCCAATCCAATGGATGATGGGTCTATCTGTCGTTTTCTGAACACAATAAACAACAATTTAAAAATAAATAATAATGGACTTAACATTCCAAAGCTGGATGATTCCGGTAGGCATTGTAGTAGTATGCCTTGTTTTATACAAATTTGTATTGAGAGTATTTTTCGGGTTAGTCATTGTTCCTGAAGATAAGATTGGATTAGTAACTAAAAAGTTTGTCCTTTTTGGTAAACAAACACTTCCGGAAGGAAGAATTATTGCTACGAACGGGGAAGCCGGTTTCCAGGCACAAACTTTAGCTCCCGGAGTGTATTTCGGGAAATGGATTTGGCAGTATTCTATAGATTTTCAGCCTTTCACGGTAATTCCAACAGGAAAGATAGGGCTGCTTCTTGCTAAAGATGGTGTAGAACTGGAAACAGGAAGGATTCTAGGCCGGAAAGTGGACTGCGATTCCTTTCAGGATGCGGAAGCATTTTTAAGAAACGGTGGACGTAAGGGAAGACAAACCGCCATCATAACACCGGGATCTTATAGAATCAATACTTTACTCTTCAATATTGAATTGGCAGATATGATGATTATTCCTGACAATGCAGTAGGGGTGATCACAACATTAGAAGGTAATCCTTTGGAAGAAGGGCAGATTGCGGGAAAAATCGTAGAAGGACATAATAAATTCCAGGATGTAGACGTGTTTTTACAGAATGGAGGCTATAAAGGTCTTCAGGAGCAGGTTATCCTTGCCGGATCCTATTTCTTAAACCCTTGGTTTGCTAAACTTGAAATGGTGCATATGACGGAAATTCCTATCGGTCATGTGGGAGTGGTCATTTCCTATGTAGGAGAAGAAGGAAAAGATTTGAGCGGTGCAGAATTCAAGCATGGAAATATTGTTCAGAAAGGGTCTAAAGGAGTTTGGGCAGAACCTTTGGGGCCGGGTAAATATCCTATTAATCCTTATATTATGAAAGTGGAATTGGTTCCCACTACCAATCTTGTATTGAACTGGGCTTCCGCAAGAAGTGAATCTCATCAACTGGATAAAAATCTGTCTACAATTACTGTAAGAAGTAAAGATGGTTTCCCTTTTAATCTGGATGTTTCACAGATCATTCACATTCCTACCAATGAAGCCCCTAAAGTCATTGCAAGATTTGGAAATATGGTGAATCTCGTAAGTCAGGTATTAGAACCCACCATTGGGAACTATTTTAGAAACTCTGCGCAGGGAAGTGATGTAATTGCGTTCCTGGGAACAAGAAAAGAAAGACAGCAATCTGCAAAAGAACACATCGGTCATGTTTTGGAACAATATAATGTGAATGGAGTGGATACTCTGATAGGAGATATTGTTCCGCCTGAAAGTCTGATGAAAACATTAACGGACAGAAAGCTTGCTGAAGAGCAAAAGATTACATATGAGACAGAAAAGCTGGCGCAGGAAACACGTCAGACCCTTGAAAAAGAAACCGCGATCGCAGATATGCAGAAAGAAATTGTAAAAGCCGACCAGGGGGTTGTAATTGCAGAAAGAATTGCAGATGCAAGTGTTAAAAAAGCTCAAGGGGATGCAAATTCTGTAAGGTTACAGGCAACTGCGGAAGGAGACAGGCTGAAGCTTTTAGCGAATGGAGAAGCTGAAAAAACGAGATTATTGGCAAAAGCGGAATCTGAAAAAATTGAACTTCTTGCAAAAGCAAATGCAGAACAAATTTCATTAACAGGGAATGCGGAAGCAGAGAAAATCCTTGCTATTGGTAAATCCAATGCGGAATCTTATAAACTTTCCGTAGAAGCTATGGGAGGAAATAACTTCACCCAGCTGAAAATTATGGAAAACATAGCTTCCCAAAATGTCAAAATAATGCCGGATGTTTTGATCGGTGGCAACGGAGATGCTGCAAATGGAGGAATAAGCGGACTTTTAGGTCTTCAGCTTTTAGAACAGCTTCAAAAGAAAAGTGTTGAATCAGTTCAAAATCCTGAACAGCAAGCAGGTATTGACTATAAACCTGAAAATGAACAATAACAAAAAAGCTCCGGAATTCCGGAGCTTTTTATTTTTATGCTGTATAGTTCGCAAAAGCTTCTTCCAGGCTTTCAAACTTACCTTTAAATTCTTCAATAGGACAATCCTGGACAATATTCCCCTTGTGAATAAGAATAACACGGGAACAAAGTGCCTCTACTTCCTGCATGATATGGGTAGAAAGTAAAACCGTCTTTTCCTGTCCGATTTCTTTCACCACATTCCTGATCTCGATAATCTGATTCGGGTCAAGTCCGTTGGTAGGTTCGTCAAGAATCAAGAGATCCGGCTGATGAATGATCGCCTGTGCTAAACCGACTCTTTGCTTATATCCTTTAGAAAGTTGTCCGATTTTTTTAGATTTTTCAGGAGTGATTCCTACCAATTCAATCACTTCATCCACTCTGGATTCGGAGATTTTATGAATATTGGCTACAAACTGAAGGTATTCCTTCACATACATTTCCAGATATAGCGGATTGTTTTCAGGTAAGAAACCAATCTTCTTTTTGCTTTCAATAGCCTGTTCTGAAATATTCAGCCCATTAAAGATAATTTCACCTTCATCAATCTTCAGGGCACCAACAATAGACTTCATTAAAGTGGATTTTCCGGCTCCATTCGGACCCAGAAGACCAATGATTTCATTGTTGTCAATAGAGATGTTGATGCTGTTAAGGGCGGTTTGTTCACCAAACTTTTTAGTTAAATTCGTTACCTGAAGAGACATAGTTTTTAATGATCTTTTTGCAAAAATAGAAATAAAAAACTCATTCACGAGGAATGAGTTTATTGAATATTAAAAAAATATAATTATTTTCTTGATTTCTTGTCCTTACTGCTAGATGATGGGGCAGCTGTAGATGCTGTAGATGGCTTCGATGTGGTGTTCACATTATTCATGGTTGCCGGTTTATCATACAAAGCAGATTTCCCGTTGGTTTTTCCAAAGATTTTATCAATTTGCTTTTTATTCAGAAGTTGTGATTTTCCAACATATTTTCTGTTCTTATTGATGTATTGGATAAATTGTACGGTAGATTGTCCGTAGTTCTTTTCATAATGCAGTTCGATAATGTCATTAGGAAGCTCAAGGGTGATGTTTCCAATAGGGGTGTCGATAAATCCGTCAGAAATTAGTTTATAAAGACTTTCCACATCTCCATTTAGATTTAAAAATGAAAAAGATCTGAATGTATTTAAATTACTGGTATTAAGATCTTGGTAATTGATGGTGAATTTATCTTGCTTTTTATAGAGACCTACAGAATTATCCTTGCCAATTTCCACTAAAGTTTCGTTTTTCAACACTTTAATTTGTGAAAAAACCGAAATACTGAACATGCAAGTAAATAGTAGAAGTATTTTTCTCATTTTACTGGATTTTTAATGTTTTATAAATTGGTGTATCTAAATTATGAATAAAAAAATTCAAAAACAATCTTTATTTTCTAAAGCAAAAGTAGCATTTTTTTTTAATATCCGATAGTGCCAGGGAAATGATATTATGCTATGCAGGGTAGATTTTTCTCTTGGTAAATCCTTTATTGAAGGTACTTATAGAGGTTTTTATACTTTTGGTGCTTCTGAAATGTGTTTTTTATAATGATAAATGATTTTATTTCCTAATTTATTAAATATCAGAGTTTAATTTATTTCTTTGTCTCTAAAAATGATGCGAATTTGAAATAATTGTTAATTCTGATTGGGGATTTTACACCAGTAGGTGAAGTTAAAGGTTAAACAGATGAACGGAATTAAAATAAAAGGTGTCAAATGAATCTCGAAGAAGATTTGTTAATTGTTTTTTTCTCATTGTGTATAAAATTTAGCTGCAAATGTAAAGTAAAATATTTAATTCAATATATGACAGATTTCATTTAAACTTTGATAAGGAGAAAAGAAGAGAATATAAATTCATCATAAATCGAAGCTTGTGTTGAAAAATTTTAATTCAATAGTAATATCGCAGGATGATTGTATACATAAACCTGCATCTGGGCGTATTTTTTATAAAAGTGCTCATTGATTTATTATTTTGGTTTAAAATAATAATTAATACGAGATATGGAAAATAAAGACCTGAATGCGGATAGCTTATCTGAAGCCCAAAAGGACATGGGGGTTGGATATGGATATGGTTCTATTGGCGTTTTTGTTTCTGGTAGCGTTTGGCTGGTTTCTAGTCTTACCGCTTATTTTTATTCTTTTCAACAAGCTGTATGGGTCTTAATGATAGGTGGAGTATTCATTTTTCCATTAGCAACATTGATGGGGAAATTAATTGGTATAAAAGGACAACACAGTAAAAATAATCCCCTTGGTAAATTGGCCATGGAAGGTACAATTTGGATGATTATGTGTATTCCTTTAGCTTATGGTTTGTCTTTGAATAATATAGGATGGTTCTTTCAGGGAATGATGATGATCGTTGGTGGTAGATATTTAACGTTCGCCAGTCTTTACGGAACACGTCTTTATTGGATGTTGGGAGGTGCTTTAGGATTGGCGGCATATAGTCTTTTTACCATGAAAGTGGAAGCCGATATATCTTCATTGGTGGGTGGTTTGATTGAAATCCTATTTAGTTTCATTATTTATAGTTCTCATAAAAAATAATAGTATGAATAAGATATTGCATAAGAAGCGTTAAATTTTATTGAATCTATATAAAATAAAAGCAGCTATACAATTTGTATAACTGCCCTCCCTAAAAGTATTCAAACTGAGTGAATTTTTTCTAATTTATTTTTTTGATTTAAAAAGACCACCCCGCAATTGAAGTGATCTTAATATAAAATTCCCTTTTTTACTTTTTACTAAAATCAGATGTTGGTCATCCTTATCTGATTGGTGTAAATGTAGATATATAGAATAAATAAATAATAATAATGTAATAATTAAGCAAAAAAAACTTTAAATTAAAATTATTTCAGAATAAAATTCTGTATATTTGGGTTAAAATGAACCCTTAAAGAATAATATTCTATGGAACACCTGGATGATAAGGATCTGCAATTGCTCAGATTGCTTCAAAAAGATGCAAAACTGACTGTCAAAGAGTTGGCTAAAGAAGTTAATCTTTCCCCATCACCTGTTTTTGAAAGAGTAAAACGGCTGGAACAGGAAGGTTATGTTAAAAAATATGCGGCTATTCTGGATGCCGAAAAACTTAATCTTGGATTTACTGTTTACTGCCAGCTGAAATTAAAAAGCAATGACAGCTATCTGGCGATTGAATTTGAACGGGAAATTTTAGAGATTGAAGAAGTTGCAGAGTGTTACAGTATCTCCGGTGATTTTGATTTTCTCCTTAAAGTATATGTTAAGGATATGAAGCAATACCAGAATTTTGTTTTCAATATTTTAGGTGCTGTACCATCTATTGGCAGTACCCACAGTACATTCGTAATGGCTCAGGTGAAAAACATTCATGGATTGACAATATAAAAACATTACTTTAAATACAATATGAAAACCTTACGAATTTTGTGAGGTTTTTTTGATTCCTATTTTGGCAGATAAATTGTTGTATTTCAATTAACCACTAAATTTTATAATATGAAAAATTCAATCTTAGCCCTGTTAGCAGTTGCTGCTATAGTGGCGTGCAAAAAAAATGAAACTACGGCCGTTGATCAATCTGCAGATAGTTCTGCAATGGTTGCTCCTGCCGATTCTACGATGAATGTCAATGATTCTGCCACAGTGACGGATGCCGGAACAGCAAATTCTCTGAGTGATCAGGACAAAAAATTTGCGGATGCTGCTGCAAAAGGTGGAATGATGGAGGTAATGATGGGGGAACTTGCAGCTAGTAATGGAAACAATACGGCGGTAAAAGCATTGGGAAGTATGATGGTGAAAGACCATGGTAAAGCCAATGATGAATTGAAGAAATGGGCATCAGCAGCGGGGTATACTTTGCCTGCCGGATTAGATGCCGAGAAACAAAAGGAATATGATGATTTGAAAGCAAAAAAAGGAGCAGAATTTGACCGTGCATACACGGATCTTATGGTGAAGGATCATCAAAAGGATATTGCTGAATTTAAAAAGCAGGCGAATGAAGGTACGGAAGCATCATTGAAATCTTTTGCAAGTAAAACCCTGCCTACTTTAGAACATCACCTGATGGAATCTGAAAAGGCAAAGAGTGCCGTAAAATAATCACTTAAAATAATACTGAATCCTGCCATTTGGCAGGATTCTCTATCTTATCTCGCACTCAATGATAACGGGAACTGTTGCAATTGCAGTCCGGGTACGAAGTTTGATCTTATCTGGCTTTAAAACCTTTATTCTGAGAAAGATAGTCTTTAATTCGGCCTTTTTAATAGATTACCTTGTTGATATTAACTAACATATATTCATTTTCTTCCATTTTGCCACTGTGTTGCGACTTAACTTAAAATGTTTTGCTAATTGAGTATTATTTAAGCTGTTTTTCTGCTGATAATCTAAAATCTTTATTATGGAGGATGTATTATAAGAGCGGAGTTTTTGATTAAATTTTTCAGTTTCCAGATCCTCTGTTTCAAAAACCCTTTTGTTGAGCTCTATAATATCTATATCGGACAGCTCCTTCTTATTAAGTAAAAAAAAGCATTTCTCCATTTTCTCTGGAAATTTTACGGTAATAATATCAATATATATTTGCTTATAATCAGGCTGATTTATTTCTTGTATTTGCTTATCCATTTGTATAGTGTTGTTTTAGGAATCCTGTATCGTTTAATTACTTCATTTTTTGTCATTTTTCCGGAATCGATCTGTTCAAAAATAAAATCTATTATTTCTTTAGTATAAATGTTTTTCCGAAACTTTGGCAGTAAAGATTTTTTTAACTTTTTTTTTGTCTCTATCTTAAATGGTGGAGAATATAATATGAGATGTTGAGAATATATTCTGAAAAAATCATATCCCAAAATCTTACACCACTTCAATAATATTTCAGAATCCAGACCTTTCTCCTCATACATTTTCTCAATTTCTTCAACAGTACATTTAAAAAAGTTACAGATGCGGGATGTATCCATCTCGCATTCTGTAACTCTCTTTTTAATCATTTTTCCTATGTGTATCTCTTTAAAATCCATTATCTCTATTTTATATTACCCTTGTAAATCATTCAGCAGAATGATACTTACTTAGTCAATTGTTGATCATCGATATATTTTCTTCATTTTTAAGTTATGCTCAATCTTTCGGCAGATTGCTTAATTCAAAATGGGAATGCTCCTGAAAGTTCCCTGAATCCAACCCCCTCCTAAGGTTTTAACAGCATTCATATTTGCCATATTTCCCAAGAGCGTCAATTTGCAGGTATAAACCGCTCCGACATAAATAAATATTTGAAAAGTTGTAGCATTAATAGGTATGATAACAACATTGTTTTGAGACACAACCTGAAATCCGACACCTATTTTGTATAATACTGAAAACGTAAAGTCAATACCACTATCAGCGACTCTTCCCACGAAATCAAGTCGACAGGCTTTTGTTCCGACATATAGATTGTTCCAATTGTCATTTGATAAACTTCGGGTATATAATCCTGAAGAATATATAGCATCAAAAAAAGTTGTCTTTTTCATCACTCCGCTGTTATCGGTGGCTAACAGAGTGGATGCATTAGGGGATGGTATGTCTGCCAATGTTCTGATCCTGGTTTCTCCATTCACATCTAAAGTATTTGTTGGAGAAATAATAGCAACTCCAATCTGTGATTGGCCATGAAAATATACTATTGCGCACAATGCCAATATAATTTTTTTCATCTTTAGTGTAGTGCTTTTAGAAGTTAGCTATGATTTATGACATATTGTGCTCAGAAACAAAAGTCCCTTTCATTACTATTCCATTAATATTAGAAGCTACTATATTGGCCAAATCCGAAGAAGGTACAGAAATCGTGAATAAGAAGTTTTCTGTTGTAGCGCCACTGGTAATAGATACCCTGAAGGATGTTGCAGAAATACCGGACACATTTATCGAACTGCCTCCTTCTATAACGGGAGAAGATATTATACTGAAACCTGCCCCATAATCATAGAAAACAGAAAATGTAAAATCTATTCCGCTTCCCATAGCGGCTCTTCCAACAAAATCAAGACGAGTGCCTTTAGTGCTCATTCTTATATTACTCCATTGATTGTTGGTTATTGAGCTTACATATATTCCTGAAGAATACATGGTATCAAAAGGAGTTGCTCGGGATAAGTTGCCTTGTGAATCGGCAGCAACTAGATACATCACATTTGGTAAACTGACATTATTAAGGGTTCGTATTCTCACTTCACCGTTGACATCCAATGTTTTAGTGGGACTGGTTGTGTTAATTCCAACTTGACTAAGCAGACAACCTGGAATTAATACATTTAGAATTAAAATATTAATTTTCATTTTTTGTGTTTTAAATGGTTTTTATTTCCTGTATTTATAAATATTGATGCAAAAACTAAAATCCCTGAGGAGATGACATCACTGAAGTATTTATCTAATGTTAAATCTAGCTGAGGAAATGATAAATGGTGATAGTAAGAATATACAAGAAGTTAATTTTTTTCATAACTCTAATATTTTAAATATGAAAGAGAATTTCTTTTAATGTTTTTTTCAAAAATGCTTTCTTAGTGTTATGTTGGAATTAGCGCTTGTAGACAATGTACTGGAAAAATCAGCTCTTACGCGATATTGAATCTGGATCTGTGTACCTGCAGGTAAATTTCCCATCCAGTATAAAGGCATATCTCCTCCATTTCCTCCGGCTCCTGTTCCAAAATATGAAATCGCTAATACCGTAGAAGTCGTCGCATTGAAGATGCGTGCCCCAAAAGCTTTAGCGACTCCGTTTGGACTTGATAAACCTAATGAAACATCTCCGAAGAATGAATACAATCCTGTTGCAGGAATTGTAAAAGTACCTGCTGTATGAGTGTTTCCCAAATCTAATCTTTCAGTAGAAAAATTCATTGTGGTCCATGCTGAATAGTTAGGCATTGTATAGCTTGCAGTTACTACAGCCGGGCTTCCGGCAAATAATACCTGAGTAGTATTTTTATTGTTGATTTCAGTACGAATATCATTTACTTCTCCAATACTTTCCCATTGTGTGCCTGTCCAGATATAAAAAGTATCCTTAAATACATTATTGGGTGAAGTTCCGCTATCTAAAAGATTATAAATTAAAGTCCCTTGTTCAGGTGAGCTGGAGGAAGATGTTACCGGAACCGTAGAAGTATCATTGATTCCCGAAAGCTGTATCCGGGGAATAAGCAACCCTTTATTGGTACTATATAAATCCAGAATAGTATTTGCATCCGGGTTGTTTAAACCTATACCCACCTGAGCATTGACCTTTAAATTAAAAGTAGCTAATAAGCATATTATATATGTAATTTGTGTTTTCATCATTATTGATATTTGTAGATATTAAGAGTCCCTGATTGTATTCTGTAATTGTTTGCAGTATAGATGTATTCAAAGGCAAGAAGGTCATTTAATGTTAAATTTTGAGTAGTAATCAACGTTGTGTACATTCTGTTGTTAATCACGCTGTCTCGTCCGGAAGCACTTACCATAAGAGCTGCTGCTTTCAAAATCCTATGAGTGCTAGTTCCTCCGTTATTCCCTGTATTTGACATATCGGTAATAAACTCCAGCATGTATATACCTGTAGAAGGTGTTTTATATTGGTTGGTTGTACTATCCCATGCAGCGTATTTATCAAACAATATTTCAGATGTGATAAGAGAAAGTCTGGTCCAGCTTCCACCTGCGGCGCTTCCCGAAGCAGTAATAGGTTTTTGTCCAATAGCTGCACTGAAGATTAGCGAGGGAATTTGAGAAGTGGAAACAATTTCATCGGCTGATGTAGGGGTTGCCTGAGAATGATATTGGTTATCACTTCCCCAATATCCTACTCCTTTTGTAATATCATTAGTAATGCTTGAATTGATGTTATAAAGCATGACTCCTGTTGCAGGTGACGAAATTGGGTTTGTTGCATCTGTTCTGCTTGTTATAGATAAATTCGGGATTCTTAATGCTTTATTATTTGAATCAAGCTTCAGGGCAGCAGCCGGTGATGCGTTGCTTGATCCTATAACTATCTGGGCATGATTCATGATCATAATTAATCCCAGAAATACACTTAGTAATTTAGATTTCATAAGATTTTAATTATTTGATATTTTCGAAATAGAAACATTAGGATTGGTTATCTGATAGGCAGCATTTGAAGACTGTGCTCTGAATGTAATAAGATCATTTACCGCCAGCTTCACTGTGCATGTACTTGAAACTCCTCCATACTGATATACCTTTGAAGTTCCGTAAGTACACAGATCGGTTCCGTTTTTCTGTACATAGACCATCGCCCCACCTGTGGTGTCTCCCGATACGTTCCTGATATCCACATTATAAGAGATCACATATCCTCCTGCCTGTTGGATTCTGTATCCTGTGTAAGAAGGTCCGCCTTGCGCTCCTGCCGGTAAGTCTTTATGGAGGGTATTGAAGGTGAGATTGGTAATTGTACCTGCTGCGATACTTCCTGAAGCAGCTATATTACTTGCTGCAAACACTGGTGTTATGAAAGGGATTTTATCTATTTCGGTTTTTACATCAGATTTCGTCCACATCCTTTCCCATCCTGTGCCATTAAATGCATATAAACCTTTATTAACAGAAGTATTTCCGGAACCTGCAACAGCATTGTTGTAAATAATAAAACCGGTTTTTGGATTCGGTATAGTAGTAATATCGGTAGTGGAAGTAAGAGAAACTACCGGAAGCTGCAATCCTTTATTTGATGATACTACATCTAAAATAGCTGAAGCATCAGGATTAGTTGTACCAATACCTACACTTCCTTGTTGTGCACTCAGATATAAGGCATTGATGACAAACAGAAAATTTATTATTCTTTTCATAATTTTAATTTTTGACGTAAATTCTGTTAAATGATATATTGGTCTTGTAATAAAACTAAGCCCCCTTTTTCTTTCTCATCATCTGTGATATCGGAACATATATATTTGAAGGGAAATAATAATTAGGGGCTTAGGACATCTACAATCTCATTAGGCTTTTCTACTTTTATATAAAAAATAGAATGTATAATTCACTTTTCTTGAGCTCTAAATGAATTCCTAAAACACATCATAAATACTTTGTTTTAAGAATTGGCGGACAAATATTCACACCTATCCGCCCTACAAAAACTTATGAAAAAACTTAGACTTGTTGAATGAACTGACATTTCGGGAATGTTTTCTTAGCTACCACAGAAAAATTTTCTGCTGTTACTATGATTGCATCGTTTTCAATCATCAGTTATTATAGACTAAAACCTGCATTTTAGTAAGCATGGCTTCTGTATCTCCATTGTAACCCCCATAGCTCGAAGGAACGAGATTAACATCACTGCTTCCCCACCAAGATGTATACTGTACTTTGAAAGTATAGGTTCCAGGTCCAAGGGTTACCGATTTTAGAAACGTTACAGGAACAGGCATGTTCCATAGTTCCTGCCCTGCGGTGGAAGAAGGGAAATAGCCTGCTTTCGATGCAAATGCAGATGATATCTTAACCCCATTTTGTAATAAAGAAAAAACTCCTTGGGTTGATTCGTACGTTAAACCTGAAGCATATCCCAAAATGGTAAACAAAAAAGTTTGGGTTTTTCCTGCAGGGACAGTTAGTGTTATCGAGACTCCTGGAACATCAGCAGTGGTTCCTTGAGGGACTGTTAAAGTAGTAGTTCCCTGTACATAGTTTGCAGAAGCTATTGTTCCGCTTACTGAATTTATATTAGTCCATGAAGGAGCAACACCGGGCCCACCTGATGTAAGAACCTGCCCTGATGTTCCGGCTGATCCGGCTGTAGAGGCATTACCTCCAACATTTAATTCATTCGTAATTTGTAGAGAGCCATTTACATGAAGTGTTTTCTGTGGGGTACTTGTATTAATACCTACCTGGCAGAAGGCATCTACTGAAAATAGTAGAGAGCCTAGTAATAAAAGTCGTTTCATTTTTTTTGTGTTATGTTTATAATAAGTAGTCCTATTTAGACTATTTCTTTAAATTATTTTCTTATTTATAAACATTTTTCTCAAGCAAATAATATTCATAATAAAATTATGTTGAACATATATTATTTTAAATCATTTCTTTCATGAATACTATTATTTTTGCTAAGTCTCTGTAATGTAAAATGTTACTTTTTTGTATTTTTATTTGTATAATTAAAATATTGTCCTATCTTTGCCTTGAAAAGGTAGTCTAAATAGGACTACCTTTTGTCATATCTTAGCTGGAAATTAATCTAATATCCATAAGCTATGACTTTATTTTTTTTTATTTCTGAGCAAAAACAGTTAAAAAAAAACATTCATCTAATAGTAAAAAATCAATCAGATCAATTACTTTTTCAATGCAAAACTCCTTTAAAAATTTCTGAAGAAGACTGGGATAGCCAAAAAGAACGCCCCAGTAATATTTACTTGAAGAAAAATAAAAAAATCAATGCAAAATTAGATGCTTTAAAAATACTCTTAACAGATTGTATAGATAAAGGCTTGCCTCCAAAAGCTTTTTCAAAAAAAATACAAGACCTCTGTAGCAGGGATGAAATTGAATATCCCGTGGATTCTCTTCTTTACTTTATCAAAAGTTATATTTCTGCTAAAAAGGAATACATCTGCCGGTCAACTTATAAAAGGTATAAAGTATTTTTCAACCTTGTCGAAAGGTTTGATGGATATATGGCTCAAAGGTCTTGTTTAAGTGCTGTTAATAATGATTTTGTCAAAAATTTCATTTCTTTTGGTAAAGAAGAAGCTTATAGTGAAAATACCATCTATAGAACGATTCATTTTATTAAAACCATTTTAAACTTTGCAGAAAGAAAAGGTATAAGAACCAATATAAGGGAGATTGATATAAGAAAGGAAAGGAAAAGAAGAAACGTAATTAATCTTACAGAGAACGAAATACAGAAAATAGAAAAAACAGATGTTCCTCAAGAGTTACAGGCTGCTAAAGATTGGCTTTTGATAAGTTGTTATACAGGACAGAGAATATCAGATTTTATGAAATTCTGCACTGAACAACTGACGGAAATAAACGATAGAATATGTATTTCTTTTATGCAGCAAAAAACACAAAAAGAAGTATTACTACCTGTACATCCTGTTATTTTGGAAATCATAGAAAGAAATCATAATAATTTCCCTAAAAAACTTTCACCCACCAACTATAACAACCATATCAAAAAGATAGCACAGATTGCTCAAATAGATGAATCTATAAATGCTGTAAAAAGGATAGGGCACAGGGTGAAAAATTTAAAGGTGAAAAAATGGGAAGTACTGACCAGTCATATAGGGAGAAGGAGCTTTGCGACCAATTTTTACGGCAAAATTCCCACTCCTCTGTTAATGGAAGCTACCGGACACAGTACTGAACAAATGTTTCTGAAATATATTAATCCGGTAGATGAAAACCGCATTCTCAGCCTGGGTAACTATTTCGATAAGATACATCAGGAAAGACAGATTGTATAAGAAGAAACCATCGTTTTCTTATTTTTAGTTTGCAAGCAAAAACGTCCATTTTATGAGATAAAACTAAAATATGCAAGGATTCAGCAGAAATAAAAAAGGGATAAGTCTATCATTTTAGACTTATCCCAAGAAGTGAGCGCAGGAGGAGTCGAACCCCCAACCTTCAGAGCCGTAATCTGACGCTCTATCCAATTGAGCTATGCACCCTGTTTTAGGTTTGCAAATATAGCACTTTTTTGCTTTCTTTGAAAGATGAAATCAAGAATTTTACTATTATTTGCCTTTTTAGTCTTAATCTCCTGTAAAAGAGAACAAAAAATATCATCGTCAGATTGGACTTTAATTTCAAATCACTTACAATACAAGGAGCAAAACGGAACTTTCCAGCTGAAATCCGGGAATTTCACCTATGATTTCAAAACAGATCAGATTCCTTTCAAAAAAATTGTCTTACTAAATGCAAGTATGGCGGGTTATATTTCTGAGTTAGGTGCAGAAAATCTTATTGCCGGAGTGTCTAGCCCTGAATATATCTATTCTGATACAATTCAAAACTTATTGAAACAAGGTAAAATTCTTAACGTAGGAAGCGAGCAGAAATATGAAGTGGAAAAGATCATCTCTCTGAAACCCGATGCGGTTTTCACCAACTATATTGCCAGTTTTGACAATACCTATCAATTATTGAAAAATAATGGGATCAAAGTGATATTTCTGGATGAATATATGGAGCAGAAGCCTCTTGAGAAAACGGCTTATATCAAGCTTTTCGGGAAATTGTTAGGGAAAGATAAAGAAGCGGAAAAAAAATATGACGAAGTTGAAAGGAATTATAACGAACTGAAGCAACTGGCCCTGCAAGCTCAAACCAAGCCTATTGTACTTGCTAATATCATGTATGGAGATATTTGGTACCTTCCGGGAGGAAAAACATCTACAGCCCATTATATTTCAGATGCCAATGCGGAATATATCCTGAAAAATAATACCGAGGAAAAGGCAGTTACCATGAATTTTGAAGAAGTATATGCTAAAACAGGAGGCGTACAATATTGGGTAAACGCAGGGAATCATGTTTCTAAAAAAGAAATGCTGAGCATGAACTCACTATACAGTAAGCTGGATGTTTTCAACAAAGGAAAAATATATGTGATCACCGGAAGAGAAATACAAAAAGCCAATGATTTCTTTGAAAGCGGAGTGGTAAGATCCGACCTGATTCTCAAAGATTACATTAAAATCTTTCATCCTGAATTGCTGCCGGATTATCAGTTGACTTATATGAAAGAATTGCGATAACCCGGAGGATTTGTTATTTTTGCAGTTCCTATTAAAAAGTTATGTGGAAAAAAATCAAGCAAATTCTGTTGATCGTTCTGATACTGAATGTAGTATTTATTATCTGGGGAAGATTCTTCAATCCGCCCATTACCATCACACAGATCGGAGGCCTTTTTAAATATGGAAAATTGCACCGCGATTACATTTCCTATGATGAAATGGGAGATAACGTGAAAAAAGCGGTCATTGCTTCTGAAGACCAGAAATTTTTCAGTCATGACGGATTTGATTATACCGCCATTGAAAAAGCCATGAAGTATAACGAAAAAGGAAAAAAGATCCGTGGTGGAAGTACCATTTCCCAGCAAACGGCCAAAAACATTTTCCTATGGCAGGGAAGAAGCTGGTTCCGAAAAGGGTTGGAAGCTGTATACACATTCATCATAGAAAAAGTATGGAGCAAAGATATTATCCTTGAAAGATACCTGAATTCCATTGAAATGGGACAAGGGGTTTTCGGGGTGGAAGCAGCAGCACAGTATTATTTCGGAAAATCTTCCAAAGATCTTTCCCGATCAGAAGCGGCATGGATTGCAGCTGTATTGCCTAATCCTAAAAAGTATGATCCTAAAAATCCATCAGCATATCTGAACAAGAAGCACAACTGGATCATGAGACAAATGAGGAATGTAAGTTTGAAATAGTATCTTTGTACCAATGAAATTTCTAAATTCCGGTACAAAAGACTTTCAAGCTGTTCTTAAAAAATACTTTTCTTTTAAGAATGAAACCCGTTCTTTAGAGCCGTTTGCAGAATTTTTGGAGGCTGTAAAAAGAACTGATTTTACCAATGTTCTTGGTTTCTTCAAGAGCAATCCGGTTTTTCTGGACCACTTCAAGTATTATATCCATAATATTTTTGAAGGGAAACCTTTCAATTTATCTTTAACGGAAGCCAATATCCTCTCGGAGAATGCTTTCTTTCCCGAGCTTAAAAAGAGGATACTTAATACGGTTTTACCTCCTGTGGAAAATGAAAACACAGTGTGGTATATGATTGATAACGTGAGTCTCCGCCCCAAAAAAGATTTAAAATACCTTCACAACCTTCCTGAAAACGAAATCGATGAATTCTTAAGAATGCTTGATGCTTCAGATTTCATCAAAGAAATCAGGGTGAAAAAGGAAATGCTTTTTGCAATGAATATCCTTTCCTGGAGAGTGACAGGGATGGCGATGGAAGTGGATGTGGTAAGAATGGCTCCGGAGTACAGGAATTTTGATAATCCGTTCATCGCCCTGCAAAATGAACTGGAGGCATTGACAGAAGAGCTGGAAAACGATCCTGAACTTCAATTACATTCTAAAGACAGCCGCTATAAACAAATTAAAATCTATATTGAGCAATGTTTGGAATTCGTGAATATTGCTTTTAAAAATTCATCCAAATACGGAATTTCCGGAAAGATCAACCAGTCACTTTTAAAAATCCAGCAACAGATTCAAAGGATTTACGACATTGTAAGTTTGCTTGTTATTGATAGTGAAGAAGATCTGATGATTAATTCCAAGCAATTAATTTTTAATGTTTTAAGCTATAAATCGCATAAAAATAATATTTCAGAGCTCGTCAATGACAGTACGAGGTTAATTTCTCATCTGATTACCAACCACACCGCAGAAACAGGAACACACTATATCACTTCTACAAGAAAGGAATACCTGAAAATGTTTTATAAGGCGAGTGGGGGCGGAATTATTGTAGGCGCTTTGTGTGTCTTGAAAATGCTTTACGGATATATTCCGGGAAGTGATTTTTCCCATGCCTTCATGTATTCCATGAACTATGCGATGGGATTCATCATGATTTACCTGATGGGATTCACGTTGGCAACAAAACAGCCTGCGATGACTGCGGCTACCATGACCAAAGTGTTATCTGAAGGAGAAAATAATACCAGAAATAATACGGAATTTGCACACCTTGTTTCAAAGCTTTTCAGAAGCCAGTTTATCGCCTTTGTAGGAAACGTATTGCTTTCTTTTCCTATAGCAGTGGCTATTATTTACGGACTGGATGTTTTTTTCTCACAAAATCTTGCGATCGATAAATCGGATAAGCTTCTTAAAGATTTAGACCCATTCAAGTCAAAAGCTATTTTACACGCAAGTATTGCAGGTTTTTATCTTTTTATTTCCGGGATCATTTCCGGAAACATAGGGAATAATTCGGTTTTCTACCAAATTCCAGAAAGAATAGCCAAAAACCTTTCCATCAAAAAATTTTTTGGAGCCAGATTTGCCAAAAGCCTTTCGAAATATTACGCTAAAAACTGGCCGGGAATTGTTTCCAACTTCTGGTTTGGGGTATTTCTGGGCGCTACAGCTCCGGTAGGATTATTCTTGGGACTGGATCTGGACATCCGTCACATTACTTTTGCGGCAGGAAACTTTGCATTGGGGTTATATGGAAAAGATTTTACGGTAGACAGTTACACCTTCTGGATATCTTTTATTACCGTTTTTGTGATTGGTTTTTTCAATTTCTTAGTCAGTTTTACCCTGTCAATGTTTTTGGCATTCAGGTCAAGAAAGCTGAACTTCGGGCAGGTAAGTGAGATTTACAAAGAGATTTTCAGATATTTTATCAAGCATCCGCTTAAATTTTTCCTTCCGATACGTTCCAGGCTGGATAAAAAAGCAGATGATCTCATGAACAGCACTTTGTCTACAAAATCTGAAGATCATTAAACTTTTCAGCTCCGAATTTATCCTGAAATTTTTTCAAGTAAAAGCTTTTGCGCATTTTAAAATCATTTTTCAGTAATGGAGAATTGATGGTAATCATGATTACCTTATTCTGAATATTAACACTTTTAATCTCATTAAAAAGACTTTCGTCAAGATACTCTTCAAGGAAATCTTTAATCTCAAACGCAACAAGCTTATCTTCAAAGCCATAGATTCTGGCAAAAGATTTTACAAGTTCCGAGGATTGATATTCGCGTTTTTTCTTCTGTTTCATATCTCAAAAATGATGCTTTCTTCATTGATTTTCTTCACCACACTCTCTGTACGTTCTTTATGCGTATCCGTAATAAAGATCTGTCCGAAGTTTTCCTGATTTACCAATTCAATTAATTGAGAAACTCTGTAATCATCAAGTTTATCAAAAATATCGTCCAGTAAAAGAATAGGTGTTTTTCCTGTTAATTCTTTCACCAGGCTCATTTGAGCAAGCTTCAGAGAAATTAAAAATGATTTCTGCTGTCCTTGTGAACCCACTTTTTTGATTAATATATGATCCATTTCAAAAAGCAGATCATCTTTATGAATTCCTTTGGAAGTATAGGTAAGCATTCTATCTCTCTCCAGGCTTTCCTTTAATAAATTTCCAAAAGAATTTTCAAGCAAATGCGATTCATAGATCACAGAAACAGTTTCTTTTCCGCCTGAAATAATATGATAAAAGTTTTGTACGATCGGATTCAGCTGAGTGACGAAATCCTTTCTTTTTTCAAAAATTTTGGTCCCAAACTTAATGATCGGGTCATCATAAATTTCCAGAGAGTCCTGATCAAAAACACGGTTTTTAGCAAAATATTTTAGTAAGGCATTTCTTTGCTGGATTGTTTTTTGATACTGAATCAGGTCAAAAAGATATTCCGAATCAGTCTGAGAGATCATGGAATCTAAAAACTTCCTGCGGCTTTCTCCTGAATCAGAGATCAGGTTCGAATCATAGGGTGAGATCATCACACTTGGCAGATAACCGATGTGATCCGCTATCCGGTCATAGTTCTTGTCATTTTTTTTGATGATCTTTTTTGCTTCCTTTGGCTGGGAGATTTTGATGATATCTTCGCTTTCCTCATTCAGGATTTCAGCATCAATGGTGAAAAAATCTTCGTCCTTCTTGATATTATTAAAATCTGTATTTCCTAAAAAGCTTTTTCCAACAGACAAATAATGCAAGGCGTCAAGAATATTTGTCTTTCCAGCACCGTTATTTCCCACAAAACAATTGATCTGCGGAGAAAACTCAAACTTTTTCTCAGAGTGGTTCTTGAAATTGTAAAGGGAAAGCTTCTTAATAATCATTCGTCAAAAATACTCCATTATTCCTAAAAATAAAAAAGGAAGTGCGGAACAGCTTTCAACTCCAAAAGAAAAATAAGCATCATCCCTCTCATTTTCGGAAAAATAAATGAGGATATAAGTAACGATACCAGTTAGAAAAAAAGCAACCGCATAATCATATTTCAGATAAAAAATTGACAGAATATTGCTGATAAAAATAAGCAGATAGGCAATGTATTTTGTATTCTGAATACCAATCAGCTGAGGAAAAGTCTGTACCCTGTCTTTTTTCATATCCCGGATGTCAAAAGGAAGAACCAAAGCGGTGATGAAAAAAAAACTAATAAAAAAAATGGGAAAATTGAATTGAGGCAATGTAAGCCAGCAATTTACCAGTCCCCAAACCAATCCCACATAGAATACTTTTAATAAAGGGATTTTCCGGATATAAACATCAAGAAAAAAACTATTATACAGAAGCCCCAAAACAACAATGATAAACCATTTGAGCAGTCGGACTTCATTATGATTGTAAATAATCAGAAGCGCGCAGATGAATCCTGCAACTCCATTAAAAATAAGAATTTTGAAAAAATGCTTGGTATGCTGATACTTTGTATACAGATAACCGCTGAAATAAGTGATCAAAATCAAAAATACTGTAGGGAAACGGAACGTGTTTTGCTCTTCCATGAAAAATACTGCAAAAAGAGTTCCCATTATAGAGACATAAAATTGACTATCTATAACAGATTTTTTCAGTATTTTTAAAAAGTTCATCGATCAAAAATAACATTTATGAAAAGATTTTCCAAGATTTTTATCCTTTTCCTGTTCCTACTAAGTTTTTCGGCGGTTTCCGGCCAGAAATATTATGACGATCAGTGGAAAAAAATAGCAGAGAATAGTAAAAAAGGAGCGTATAAATCTAACCTTCCCATTGTTTTAGACATACAAAACCATGCCATGAAAGAAAATAATGCACTTCAACTCATCCGTTCCCTGAAAGCAGAATTCAGTATTGTGAACAGGACTTCGGATGATGATCAGAATGATTCTGCTTCGAAATTCTTCGGAAAACTTCAAAATGTGGAGAAACAATTGAAGGGAGAAGAAAAATTAGCATATAGCGCACTGCTGAACAGTTTTTTCATGGATTATTATCAGCAGAACTCTTGGAGAATCAATGGAAGAACGAATCTGAATTCGCAGGATCTTTCACAGATCGAAACCTGGAGCAAGCTCGATTTTAAAAATTATCTGGCTAAAAGTTTCAAGGAACTTGATCAGCAGAAACAGGAAATGAAGAAGATTCCTTTAAAGAAATATGAAGATGTTTTTTCCAATACAAAAGATATAGAATATTTCCCGACTTTATGGGAATGGTACTCGTTGAAAAAGATCAGCTTCCTTTCAGATAATCAATTATTCACAAAAAATGAACTGGCAGAAAACAGGAATGAGATCAACACGACCTTTGATGAACTGATCGCTCAGAACAATGGGAATTCCAAGCTGTATTTTATGCATCAGAAATTGCAGGAGAACTGCAGTTTCAACCAATGCAAAGATAGATTGGAACAGCTACAGAGTCTTGCGAAATCTAATGTAGAAGGAGATTACAAAGTGGTGATCATAGAAGAGATCATGAACGAACTGATTGTAAAGAAAAAGGAAAAAGAAGCTTTGGCATTGGCTGCACAAGCAAAAAGCCAGTATCCCAAATCCCCTTTCATCGAAAACATTAAAAATAAAGAAAGCCAGATTACGAATCCGACCCTTAATATCAGATACGAACAGCAGACCCAAAGTAATCTGCCGATACATCTGGTAGCTGAATATAAAAATACAACTCAATTTTCTCTGAATATTTACCAGGTAAAAGAAGATATTTCTTCATTTTTACAATATGCTCAGAATTCTTATAGGGATACCTATACCAAAATCAAAAAGAACCTTGTAAGAAAAGAAGAATTTCAATTGCCTGATCCTAAAGATTATCAGATTCATAAGACTTCTGTGGAGATCAAACCGCTTCCGTCAGGAATTTATCTTGCTGAATACACTGTTGGAACAGAAAAAAATGAAGACATTGCCAGACAGAATTTTTATTTCCTGGTTTCCAATAACAAGGTTATTTATCAGACCAAATCAGACAGAAAGCCTATTTCCAATGAATTGAAACTGGTAAACAGCGAAAACGGGAAGCCTGTTGCCAATGGAAACCTTATTTTTCATGAATTCGTTAATGACCAATCCATTAATAAAGTCAATGGCAAGACTAATGATAAAGGTGTTTTCAAATTTCCGCAAACAGCCAATAAAGCATATTACAGAACTTTCCTGATCCAGCAGCCTGAAACTAATGATTTCCAGATCATGCAGATGTACGGTGATAATGATTATGAAGATTATGACCCGAATAAACAGCTTCGTACAAAAGCTCAGATTTTTACAGACAGAGCAATTTACAGACCTGGGCAAACCGTTTATTTTAAAGTCATCAATACCAAAATAGATAAAGAAATAGAATCTGTAGTTTCCGGAGCGAAACAAAAAATCACTTTGTTGGATGCCAACAGCGAAGAAGTATCTTCTCAGAATTTTACGACCAATGAGTTCGGTTCTTATCATGGAAGCTTCACTCTTCCGAAAGGAAAGCTGAATGGAGTATTTTATTTGAGAACAGATGGCAGTGAGCAAGGATATAAAGATATCAGAGTTGAAGAATACAAAAGGCCGAAGTTTGAAGTCACTTTTGAACCCGTAAAAGAGGAATACAGATACGGACAAACTATAGAATTAAAAGGGAAAGCCATGATGTTTTCCGGAGTTGCGTTAAGCAATACCACGGTAAACTATGAAATCAAAAAACGCAATATCCGTTGGAGATATTTCTGGTGGTACCCTCAGGAAAATGATAATGAAAATTCCATTCTTGGCGAAGCAAAAACCAATGATAAAGGAGAATTTGTGATCCGCTTAGATCTTAAAAAAGACGAAAAGCTGGAAGGAATTCAGATTGATAATTATGAAATTAATGCCTCAGTAACGGATATCAATGGTGAAACCCAATCTGCGGATACTCAGTTAAAAGTAGCATCGGTTTCTCATTATATTAAAGCAGAAGAAATCAAAAATGTATTTGCCGAAGATAATGTAAAGCTGAAAGTTGAAACCAAAAACTATAACGAGCAAAACCTGAAAAAATCTTACCAGGTTAAATTATCCAAACTGGAAACACCGAACAGGATTTTCAGAGAGAACTTCCAATCTGCGGTTCAGGACCTTCCGAAATTTTCAAAAGATGAGTTCATCAGTAAGTTTCCACATGACCGGTTTGATAAAAATGGCGAGTTGAAAAATTGGAAAACTTCATCTGTTATTCTGAACGGGGAGAAGAGAAGTGAAGAATCTCTGGATCTTGGAAAGCTGGAAGCGGGAGATTATCAGCTGGAATTGTACAATATTGAAGGAAAAGATACGATAAAATCTTCTCAAAACTTTAGTGTTTGGGATAAAAAAGCCTTAAAGCCTGTTCAGAAAACATTCTTAACAGTACTGGAACCTAAAGAAGAATTTTCAAGAGGAGAAAAAGCTAAAGTATTTGTATATTCTGCCATTCCGGGAGCTTTGGTGAATGTTTTTGTACAGGATGGTTCCGGAAAAACCATTTCAGAAGTACATCCGTTCAAAAACGGAGTATTGGAATATACCGTGGATGTTCCTAAAGATAAGGCGGTAGAATATCTGAATCTGCAGTTCCAGTTGGTGGCATTTAATGATGTACAGACACAATCTGTTAATCTAAAAATTAAAGATACAGAAAAACCGTTGAAAATTGAAACCGTGACTTTCCGGGATAAGCTGGAACCTAATTCTAAAGAAAAATGGTCGGTGAAGATTTCCGGAAATGATAAAGAAAAGATCAATGCCGAAGTGTTGGCCAATATGTATGATATGTCTTTGGACCAATTTGCTATTAATACTTTTGATTGGCAGAAGTTATACACTCCTTATTCGATCATTACTTCGTATGACATTAGAGAATATCTGGCTCAGAAATATTACCAGAAAAGACAGCCGTATTATCCTAGAAAATACCTTGAAGTACCTTATTTCAACTGGTTTGATGGGAATATTATAAATCAGGCATTAGCCGGAAGTGTTTACGGAGTTCAGGTTGAAGCCATGCCTGCCCCTGTGGCTGAAAAAAGTGTTGATAGTGTAGTGATAAGAGGTTATGCTACGGCCAGAGCAAAGAAAGAAAAGATGGCTGATGCAGCAATTGATGTCACGAATTCTGGAAGACAACTTTCAGAGGAAGAGAAGGCAGAATTTACGGACGTCAAAGACCCTAATGCTGTTTTTGATAAAGTTCCTGTTCGTCAAAATCTGAACGAAACCGCCTTCTTCTATCCGGATTTGAAAACCGATGCAGAAGGCAATGTGAATTTTGAATTTACCTCTCCGGAAGCATTAACAAAATGGAAACTGATGTTCTTAGCGCATACAAAAGATGCAAGAGCAGCTACATTGGAGAAAGAAGTCGTAACTCAGAAAGAATTCTCAGTCACCCCTAATTATCCGAGATTTTTAAGAGAAGGGGATGAATTGAGCTTACAGTCAAAACTATCTAACCTAAGCAGTAAAAAGCTTAACGGTTCCGCGAATTTACAAATCCTGGATGCCTTTACGAATGAAGATATTTCCTCCAAGTTTGGGATTAGTGGTGGAACTCAGAATTTTGATTTGAATGAAAACGGAAATACAGCTTTAACATGGAAGCTGAAAGTTCCGAATAATGTTTCCTCCATTATCATCAAAGTGGTGGCTAAAGCCGGAGCTTTCTCTGATGGCGAACAACAGGCCATTGCCGTATTACCCAACAGAATGCTGGTTACTGATGCCGTTCCTGTATTCGTAAAAGAAGGAGAAACCAAGACGTTTGTATTGGATAACCTTGCTGATGCCAATTCATCAACCATTTCGAATGTTGCCAATACATTAGAACTTACTACCAATCCGATCTGGGAGATCATGTTTGCCCTTCCAAGCTTGAAAAATGACCAGAATAATTCTGCGGATGTCATCTTCAATAAATGGTTTGCCGATGTTCTTGCTTCCGAAATATTCAAAGCTAACCCGAAAATGAAAACCGTTTTCGAAGAATACCAAAGCAAAGGATTATTGAATTCCAATCTTGAGAAAAATCAGGAATTGAAGCAGCTATTATTGGAAGAAACACCGTGGGTGCTGGAAAGCAAAAATGAGGAAGAACAGATGCAGAAACTGGCAAGACTTTTTGATGCTAATACGATGAGAAATTCAATTAATCAGGATTGGGATGACTTTGTTAAACTTCAGAATCCGGATGGTGGTTTTTCTTGGTATTCAGGGTATCCAAGCTCTTACGGGGTATCATTATACATACTTAAAAATCTAGGGAAAATAAATACATGGTTGAAAGATAATGTGAAAGATTACCAAACTTCATCTCAAAATGAAATGGTAGGAAAACTTATTAAATACGTGGATAATGAAATCGATAAATATTGGGATGTGAAGAAAGAAAATGTTTGGAATAACTGGACACTGGAGTATCTTGACACCCGAAACTATTGGGAAAAACAATATCCGTTGAAAGGAAAAGGAGCAACCCTGAAATCTTTAGTAAAACAAAAAGCGAAGACGGCGAAATTAACTGATTTCACTTTCTTCGGATTGCATCGTGCCGCTTTGTTGATGAGTGACTATGGATTGAAAGAAACTTCTGATAAACTGATGAATTATCTAAAGGAAACTTCCACAGATACCAAAACCCAGGGAGTATACTGGAAGCAGAACTTTAATGATTGGGGCTGGTTCAGTTCAAAAGTAGTGAACCATGCAGGAGCGTTAGAAGCCTTCAACAAATTGAAGCCGAACGATCAGAAATTCATTGAAGACATGAAGATCTGGCTGGTTACCCAGAAAGAAGTGAATTCATGGGGCAGTTCAAGAGGGACTTCAGAAGTGATCTTCACAATTTTAAATTCAGGAAAATCATGGACAAGTGCTGAAAGTGATAAAGCAACAATCGTTTGGGGCGGAAAAGAGTTACAGCCTCAAACTCAAGCAACAGGCTATGTAAAATCTGCTGTGAAAACTGATGTTTTAGATAAGAACTTAGCCACTGTTACTGTTACAAAACCAGGCCCGGGAATTGTTCAGGGAGGGTTGTTCTGGCAATACTATGAAGACCTGGATAAGATCAAATCATCAGAAAACTATATATCCATTACCAAAGAGCTGTATAAAAAGGTGAAAACAGTGAACGGAGAAGAACTGCAAAAGATCTCACCGGAAACACCTTTGAAAATAGGAGATAAGGTAACCGTAAGAATGATCTTGAATACAGATCGCCCAATGGAATTTATCCATCTTAAGGATATGCGTGCTGCCGGATTTGAGCCTGTGGATGTGCTGTCCGGTTATCAATGGAAGAACAATCTGGGGTATTACCAGTCGACAAAAGATGCCTCAACCAATTTCTATATAGAATACATGCCGAAAGGAAAATATGTATTCGAATATGACTTCGTAGCGAATGCAGCCGGGAAATTCTCCAATGGGATTACTACGATGCAGAATTACTATGCGCCGCAGATGAATGCCCATACAAAAGGAAGTAGTGTGATAATTTCGGAGTAAATTTTAAAGTGAATCATAAAAAAACTGCAGTTTTTTTATGATATATAATTTGATTAGCAATATTCACCCTTAAATTTTTGCAGCTATAATAAGATGATAATCAAATTAATTAAACATACGTTTAACTTTGGAATGATTTTTGGCTATAGGGAAGTAGTAAATTTTTTTAAAACAAAACAAAATGAAATTTTCAAAAACGGTAATTACAGGATTAGTAATGTTGATGGGTGTAAATGCTTTTGCCCAAAAGAAAGGAGAAAAATTTGAAAAGCTGCAGATTGAGATGTTCCCAAAAGCAAAGGAAGGATATAAGCAAGTGTATATTCAGCTTCCGGTGGCCAAGAACGAAAACGATTTAAAAGTTGAATTCTTTGTAGGAGCTGAAAAAATGCTGGATTGTAATAAACACTTTTTGATAGGAGATGTAAAAACCCAGGATTTACAGGGATGGGGTTACAATTATTATGAAGTGGAATCCAAAGGGGAAACCGGCGGAACACTAATGGCTTGTATTGACCCGAAACTGACGAAAAAGTTTGTGACTCTTCAGCCACAGGTTGTACGATACAACAGTAAGCTACCTTTGGTGTTCTACGTTCCTAAAGATCTGGAAGTACGATACAGGGTTTTACGTCCGGATGCAATGAAAAAAGCAACTCAAAAATAATTTGAACTATAAAAAACCGCCTCGCAAATTTTGCGAGGCGGTTTTCTTTATTACCCCGAACTCATACTTAGTTTCTTGTCCCACAGGGTTTTCACGGTTTTTTCAAAAGAATATAAATTGATTCAAAAAAACTGATATATTTGTTCTTTAACAAACGAACAAAGTATGGAAAACGTATTTGACGCAAAAGATGCTCAGAATTACATTGATAGAATCAATAAACTTACCCCGGATACTCAAGGGTTGTGGGGAAAAATGACTGTTGATCAGATGTTGGCGCACTGTAACGTTTCTTATGAAATGGTGTATGAGCCGGAAAAACATAAAAAGCCGGGCTCAATCGCTAAATTTATCCTTAAAACCTTTGTGAAACCTAAAGTGGTAGGAGATAAAGCATACTCGAAAGATGGTCCTACAGCACCACAGTTTATTATTGCAGACAGAAAAGACTTTGATGAAGAAAAGAAAAGACTCATCGGCTTTATTCAGAAAACACAACAGTTGGGAGCTTCCGCATTTGATGGCAAAGAATCTTTCTCATTCGGAAAATTGAACGCTCAGGAATGGAACAATATGTTCGCTAAACATTTGAACCACCACTTAGCACAATTTGGAGTTTAATACCAAAACATATGAAAAAAATTTTATTATTCCTCATCCTTGTTTCCAATCTTGCGTTGGCTCAGATGCCGGATATTTCTAATGTATGGCGCAATAACAGTAAGCCTTATACGGGAACAATAGGTGATCAGCATCAGGAAATCAAACTGAAGGTGAACATTTCCGAACAGAACAAAAAAAATGACCAGGAATACTTTGTTTCCGGCTATTCGCTTGTAGATACTTCTTATGCAAAATTTGAAGGTAAATTCATTATTACCAAATATAAGGATAGCAAAAATAAAGGGATTGTATTTGGCGAATATGAGTTGGCGGAAGAAAATAAAGGCAAGCATTCAGGCATCTTCAAAGGAAAATTCATTTATACCTTTAAATGGAACAAAAAAACAGAGAAAATTGAAGCCCAGTACATAGAACTCATCGGAAACTGGAAAAGTTATGATGGAACACTGGACTTCAAAACCCGCTTGAAAAACCAATAAAACTATACACTATGCTTAGAAGAATACTATCTGTAGTAGCCGGTATTATTACGGGCTCACTTGCTATTGCAGCCATTGAAATGCTTGGCCATTATCTATATCCGTTACCGGCAGGAATGAAAAGCGATGATATGGAGGCCATGAAAGAATATATTCCTAACGCTCCTTTTATGGCGTTGTTTTTTGTTATTATTGCTTATGCTTTTGGGGCGTTGATTGCAGGATTTGTTTCAACAAAAGTAGCGAATGATGGTAAAAACAGATATGCCATTATTTGTGGAGTAATCTTCGTGATCATTACCATTGTCAATTTAGCTATGTTGCCAACACCCATTTGGTTCTGGGTTTTAGGAATCCTGGTTTGGGTATTGGTTATAGTAGGGTACAGATTAGCAGTAAATAAAAAAGCAATATGAAATTAGGCGCATTTTCAGTAAGTTTAAGTGTAAAAGACCTTCAGAAATCAAAAGAATTCTATGAAAAATTAGGCTTCAGTTCCATGGGAGGAAGTATGGAGCACAATTATCTCATTATGAAAAACGGGAATACCCTGATTGGTCTTTTTCAGGCCATGTTTCAGGGAAATATGCTGACATTCAATCCGGGATGGGACGAAAATGCGGCCAATCTGGAATCTTTTGATGATGTTCGTGATATTCAGAAACATTTAAAAGAAAACAATATTGAGCTTGATAAAGAAGCCGATGAATCCACTTCCGGGCCAGCCCATATTTTCTTAAAAGATCCGGATGGAAATGTAATACTGATAGACCAGCACAGATAACAATTAAAAACATAAATAAGATGAGAATACTTAAAGGAATTATCATGATTTTGGCATCCATCCTGATCCTGTGGTTGGTCATTGCAGCTTTTGTTTCAGGAGACTGCCAATATGAAAAATCAATATCCATCAATGCCCCTGTGGAAAAAGTATGGCAGAATACCAATACTTTGAAAGCCATGGATCAATGGAGCCCGTGGAATGACCTTGATCCTGCAATGAAAAAAGATTGGACAGGAGCCACAGGGCAGCCGGGAGAAAAGGTTTGCTGGGAAAGTCAGAAAGAAGCAGCAGGGAAAGGCTGTCAGGAAGTCACTAAAGTAGATGCAGCAGGTAAAAGAATAGAAACTGCCATCCAGTTTCTGACTCCTTATAAAAGCGAAGCCAATGCTTATGTAACGGTAGTTCCGGAAGGAAACGGAAGCAAAGCAACATGGGGATTTACCTCAAAAATTCCTTATCCTTTCACTGTTATGAAGCTATTCATGAATATGGAAGATGCTATTGGAAAAGATTATGAAAAAGGGCTTTCAAGATTGAAAGTTATGGCTGAAAAACCTTAATACAAAAACAACTTATAAACTAAACTTTAAAAAGAAACATTATGGCATCAGTAAACGTTTACTTAACATTTGACGGAAATTGCAGAGAAGCATTCGACTTTTATAAATCAGTTTTCGGAGGAGAATATCCTTACATCGGAACTTTTGGGGAAATGCCTCCATCAGAAGAATGTGGTGAAATGTCTGAAGAAGAAAAGAATAAAATTATGCACGTTTCCCTTCCTATTTCTAAAGAAACTGTTCTAATGGGAAGTGATACCGGAGGAGAATGGGCTTCTCACTATAAGGCGGGAAACAATTTCTCAATTTCTATCAATGCAGAATCTAAAGAAGAAGCGGATAAATTATTCGGAGGTTTATCGGCAGGAGGAATGGTGACAATGCCAATGGCAGATACATTCTGGGGAGCTTATTTCGGAATGTTTACGGATAAATTCGGGATCAACTGGATGGTAAATTACGATGATCCTGCTAAAATGCAGCAACATCCGTAATATACATATTATATATACGGAACATAGGTAAAAATAACTGGCGGAATTTTCCGTCAGTTTTCTTTTTATAATACCTTTACGAGAACAAAAAGATAACAATTAAAAACGCAAGATGAAATTTACCATTAATGAAATTAAAGCAGAACACCAGAAAGTAAAAAGTGGTGCAGATTTTCCGAAATATATCAAAGCCATTAAGGATTTGGGAGTATCCTATTATATTGTATCTGTTGAAGATGGAAATGTGGAATATTTTGATAATGAAAACCAATCGGTTTCAACTTTGGGGAAAGATAGAGCTGTAAGAAGTATTTCGGGAGGGCTTAATGTTGAACATTTCCGAACCAGGTTAAAACTCCATCAGCAGGGTGGAACAGATTATCCGACCTTTTGCAGAGACTGTGCAGATAATGGTATTTATGGCTGGAAAATGGATTTAAACAAAATGACTTGTGCTTATTTTGATCAAGGAGGCAATGAAGTCCTGATAGAACAAATACCGGCATTATAAATTGCTTATACAGGAATAATTCAATTACGAAGAGATAGAAAAATTTTCATAAAAAATATTTTTTCCTTATTATTGATAATTCATATTGATTTTAGTGAATGTGATAGATAGGAGTAATAGATAAAAATAAATTATGAAGATTGTAAAGTTGTTGGCTCTGATGATTTTCAGCTTGGGAACAACGTTTTCCTTTGCCCAGAAAAATGATCTTGGAGCCTGGTATATGTATTTCGGGAACAATAAGATCAGTAAAAAACTGAATTGGCATAACGAGATCCAATATCGTAATTTTGATGCGATAGGTGATTTGGAGCAGCTGTTGATCCGTACCGGAATCGGATATGACCTGACCGAAAATAATAACAATGTTTTACTGGGGTATGGTTTCATCTTAAGCCAGCCGTATGTAAACGGAGAAAAAACTGAAAATATTGAGCACCGTATTTTTCAGCAATATATTACCAAACAGAAATTCGGGAGATTCAATCTTCAGCACAGGTATCGTTTAGAAGAGCGTTTCTTAGAAGAAGATTTCAGGATGAGGTTCCGCTATTTATTAGGAGTGAACATTCCGATCAATAATAAAGAAATGCTTCCGAAAACCTTTTATGCTTCGGCATATAATGAGATCTTCCTGCATTTTGATAGTCCGGTTTTTGATAGGAACAGAGTATATGGGGCTTTAGGATATGTGATCAATAAAAATATGAGAATTGAAGCCGGATATATGAATCAGATCCAGGAAAATAGAAACCGGGGACAGATTCAGATCGGGTTTTATAATAATATTCCTTTTACCAAAAATTGAAAATTTTTGAAAGGGTGATTTAACATAGAAATAAAAAACTAAAAATCACAAAAACGTATGCATTCAGGAAAAAGATTTGGAGCTCTGGAGTTCATAGTATGGACGAGGAGAAGTATTTATATCTTAACAATTTTGGCGGCAATTCCAACGGTTCTTTACTTCTGTGGATGGAAATTTCTTGCCTTTCCATGGCAGCCTATAGCGATTATGGGAACAGCAGTAGCATTCATCGTGGGATTCAAAAACAATGCAAGTTACAGCAGGCTTTGGGAAGCCAGGCAGATTTATGGTGCCATCATCAATGACAGCCGGAGCTTCGGATACATTCTGAGAGATTCACTTTCCGGAAAAGATCCCGGTAGAGTAAAAGAAATGTTCAGCCGTCATTATGCTTGGCTGACTGCGCTTCGTTTCCAGCTTCGGGAACCCAGAGCATGGGAGAATATGAATACGGCACAATTTGACGAATATGCCCAGAAATATGAAATTCCCGAAAGAACTTCCAAGTTAGATGAAGAATTGAAAAGCTATCTTTCGGAAACAGAGCTTCAGTATATTCTGAGCAAAAAAAACAGAGCAACACAGTTAATGGCAAGCCAGAGCAAAGAATTGTCAGAAGTGTATGCAAGAGGAGAAATCAATGATTTTCAGTGGACACAGATCAATCAGCAATTAGTGAAATTTACGGATAACCAGGGTAAAGCAGAAAGAATTAAAAATTTCCCTTATCCAAGAAACTTTTCTTCCATTACCACCTATTTGTTGTTATTATTTATTGTTTTTGTGCCCTTCGGATTGCTGAAAGAATTTGATAAGCTGGGAGAAGGAACCTTCTTTGAAGGAATTACATTATGGTTTAATATCCCGTTTTCCTTATTGGTAACCTGGTGTTTCCATACATTGGATAATGTAGGTGAAGCCTCTGTAAACCCATTTGAGGGAAGTGCTAATGATGTTCCGATCACCCAGATCAGCCGCACCATAGAAATAGATATGAGAGATATGCTGGATGAAGTGAACCTTCCATCTGCCATTACTCCGAAAAATAATATTGTATTATAACAAAAAATAATAAATAAATGATTCACAATTATGTCATAATATCAATCGCGGTGTTATTGTCTGTGATGATATTGGTAATGATCGGGCAAAAACTAAGGGTGGCTTATCCTATTTTTCTTGTTATTGCAGGTTTACTGATAAGCCTTATTCCCGGAATGCCCCATATTGAGATAGAGCCGGATCTGGTGTTTCTAATTTTCCTTCCTCCCATTTTATTTGAGGCTGCCTGGTTTACTTCGTGGCAGGATTTTCATAAATGGAGAAAGCAGATCTTTTCCATGGCTTTCGGGTTGGTTTTCCTTACCTCGATTGTGGTGGCTTATCTTTCATCATCCATCATCCCGGGACTTACAGTGGCTATGGGTTTCTTGTTAGGCGGAGTCAACTCTCCTCCGGATGCAGTAGCTGCCACCTCCGTGTTAAAGCATATGAAAATCCCTAAAAAGATCACCTCTATTCTGGAAGGAGAAAGCTTAATTAATGATGCATCCAGTTTAATAGTCTTTAAGTTTGCTTTGGCAGCAGTTATTTCCGGGCAATTCATTTTTGGAGAAGCCGTGAAAGATTTTTTTACCATGGCCATCGGCGGAATCGCAGTAGGAGTAGGAGCAGGATTGCTTTTTGGAGCACTATTAAGAATTATTCCCTCTAATTCCAATATAGACACGGTAATTACTCTTATTGTGCCTTACATCATGTATATAGGCGCGGAACATTTCCATTTCTCAGGCGTTTTGTCTGTGGTTGCGGGAGGTTTGCTAATGTCCTATAATTCCCATTGTTATTTAAGCCATACTTCAAGAATTCAGTCGGGAAATGTATGGAGTGTACTGATATTTTTAATGAATACGCTAATCTTCATTCTGATTGGTCTTGAACTTCCGGTTGTGGTTGCTGCGATGAAAGATTATACAATTTCAGAGGGTATTTTCTATAGTATAGTGATCGGCGGAGCCATTATTTTTACGAGAATATTATACAGTTATGCTTTAATGTATTTTCCAAGAATATGTTCGAAGGAATTAAGGATGAAAGTTCCCAAACCGGATTGGCGAGAACCTTTCATCATTAGTTTTGCGGCGATGAGAGGAGTGGTTTCATTAGCGGCTGCATTATCTATTCCTGCATTTTTACCCAATGGCGAAGCATTTCCGCACCGGAATATCATTTTATTCGTAACTTTTGTTATCATTTTGATTACCTTAGTGGGACAAGGATTATTATTAACTCCGATATTAAAGTGGTTGAAAATTGATGATGCAGGAAGTGAACTGCCGGAAGAAAAACAGGAAGTGATTTTAATGAGAAAATTAAAAGAGACCGCCTTGCACAAATTGGATAATGATTTTTCCGAACTGGCAGAGAAAAACAGCTTGGTTCGCCATCAAAGGCATAAACTGGAGAATGAAATGATGCTGATGGCTGATAAGGCCCAATGTATGGCTTCCACAGGTGATTATGTGACCGCAATTAATGAAAACAAAGACGTTCTCCGCCAGATTATACAGGCCCAGAGAAACGAACTGCACCGCATGAAACGTGAAAAAATATTTGATGATCATGTGATGAGAACCATTGAGATGCAACTGGATTTTGAAGAAGCAAAAATTACGGGATTCTCACACAGCTAATGACTAAATTTAAAGAAAATGAATGTTCCCATTATTGTAAAATATAAAGTAAATGCTCCCATAGAGGAAGTATGGAAAGCACTGACCGATAAAAACGAAATGAAATCCTGGTATTTTGATATCCCGGATTTTGAGCTTAGAGAAGGAAATGAATTCAATTTTTATGAACCGGGAGAAGAGAGAAAATATCATCATCGCGGCGAAATTTTAGAAATTATTCCCAATCAGAAATTAAAGCATTCATGGGTGTATCCGGAATTCTCAAAAGAAAAAACCATTGTAACTTGGGAAATCAAGGCAGAAGATGACGGAACTTTAATCACGCTAACTCATGAAGGAATTGAGAAATTTCAGGAGCTGGGTGAAACTTTTTCACGAAACAGCTTTACAGAAGGTTGGAACGGAATTATCGGACAAAGTTTAAAAACATATCTGGAAAAATAACGATTAGGCGCAAAGCAAAGCTTTGCGCCTAATCGTTTATCTATCATCAATCATCAATCATCAATCATCAATTATAATTATGTCAAAATATACCGCACTTCGTCCTATTCTTTGGACAGAAAATCTGGATGATACCATCGGGTTTTACATGCAGATATTAGGTTTTTCCCTTTTGGAAAGAAATGATGAATGGCAATGGGCATCCCTGCAAAAAGATCAAGTGTATATCATGCTTTCCAGACCCAATGAGCACGAAAAATTTAAAGGAATAGGCTTTACGGGATCATTCTATTTCAATGTGGATGATGTGGATGCTCTATGGGAAGACTTGAAAACTAAAGCTAAAATCTGCTATGAAATTGAAACCTTCGACTGGGATATGAGAGAATTTGCAATCTATGATAATAACGGCTATATCTTACAATTCGGACAGCCTGTAAATGAAATTGGTAAAGCGGAATAAAATTTGCTATTTTTGGGGCAAATATTTAGAAATTCAATGAAAAGAAATATCATAGCAGGTTTTGCAGCCATTTTACTGTTGGCATCTTGTAACAAGGATGAAAAAATCCTGAACAGTTTGAGTGATTATAACAACTCAATGGAAAATAAAGGATACCATTTTGGAGATAAGCTTACCCTTCCGAAAGAGGTTACGGATAATGCTGAAAGCATCAGCATCAGCTTTGGAGATAAAGAAACTTCTGATCTTACAGTTGATCCTAAGTTTTTTACCCTTGGAGATAATGCGGTAACCTTCAATATCAAAACTAAAGGAGGTGAAACGTTAAACCAGGATGCAACCATCAATGTTTTTGCAAAGAGCCCTGAAAAAAATCTGTCTTATCAGATCGTAGCGGAATATCCGCATGATCCCAAAAACTTTGTACAAGGGTTTCAAATTGAAGGAAACACTATTTATGAAAGTGATGGGCAGAACGGTTCTTCACAAATCTTAAAATATACATTGGGAACAACCACTCCTTTAGCTTCCACTAAACAACCTCAGGAAGACTTTTCGGAAGGAAGTACTATTGTAGGAGATAAGGTATATCAATTAACATGGCAAAGCAAAAAAGGATATGTGTATGACAAGAATTCCCTGAAATTATTATCCGAATTTGCATACCCCAACGTGCTGGGTGAAGGTTGGGGGTTAACCTATGACGGGAAAAACCTGATTGCATCAGACGGCAGTAAGCTATTATATTTCCTAGATGCTAAAGATCCTTCCAAATTGGTGAAATATATTGCTGTAGCAGGAAGTTCTCAAGCTTATGATCAATTGAATGAGCTGGAATATCATAACGGATTTATCTATGCTAATGTTTGGCAGAAACCTGTTATTTTGAAAATCAACCCGGCCAACGGAGAAGTGGTAGGAAAGTTTGACTTTACGGAAATTGCCAAACAAAATACCAAGGGAAGCGATGATGTATTGAACGGGATTGCTTTTAAAGGCGAAAATATGTTGATCACCGGAAAAAACTGGTCGAAAATTTATGAAGTGGCAGTGAAATAATCTCTGTATTCTTATAAAGAAATCAAGAATAGCGTTCTTACAGAGCGCTATTTTATTTTTTTAACAAACAGGAATAAAATTTGCTAATTTTGAAACAAATTTAGAAACCCAGTGAAGGAAAATTTAATGGTAGGTTTTGCTACCGTAGTATTGTTGATTTCTTGCCGGAATGATGAAAAAATTCTGGATGTTTTAAGCGATTATAACAATTCTATGGAGCTTAAAGGGTATCATTTTGGTGATAAACTGGAACTTCCTGAAGAAGTTACAGATAATGCAGAAGCCATTTCTATTACTCTGGGAAATAAAGAAACCCGCAACCTCGTGATCGATCCCGGTTTCTTTACGCTTGGAGATAATAAAGCCATTTTCAATATCAAAACAAAAAATGGTGAAAATTTAAGTCAGGAGGCAACCATCAATGTGTTTACAAAAAAAGCAGAAGAAACCATTTCTTTTCAGATTGTAGCTGAATATCCTCATGATGCTGAAAACTTTGTACAGGGATTTCAATTGGAGGGGAATACTATTTTTGAAAGTGATGGTGGAAAAGGAGAATCGAAGCTTTTAAAATATGTACTGGGAACTACAACTCCTCTGGTGGTAGCCCGGCAACCTGAACAAGACTTTTCAGAGGGATGCACTATTGTAGGAAATAAGATCATTCAACTGACATGGCAGAGCAAAAAAGGATTTATCTATGATAAAAATTCACTGAAATTACTATCTGAATTTAAGTACCCGAACTTATTAGGAGAAGGATGGGGTTTAACCTATGACGGAAAACATCTGATCGCATCTGATGGAAGCAAGCAATTGTTCTTCCTCGACCCTGAAAATCCTTCCCGATTGATTAAAACCATTGCTGTTGCCGGAACCCGTTCTTATACGCAATTGAATGAATTGGAATATCATAATGGTTTCGTATACGCAAATGTATGGGGGAAACCTGTCATTTTAAAAATAAATCCGGAGAATGGTGAAGTAGTAGGGAAATTGGACCTTAGAGGAATTGCCAAAAAAAATACAAAAGGAGAAAATGATGTATTAAATGGTATTGCCTTTAAAGGTGAAAATATGCTGATCACAGGGAAAAATTGGACTAAAATTTATGAAATAACCCTGAAGTGATTAAAAAAAATAATCAATGATGATCTGTATAAAATAAAGTGTGTAAATTGGCGCATATCTAAGATTGTATCATAATAAAAGAATATTGAAACTCATACCCATCATATTGATCTGTTTTTTCTGTTCATTATCTGCACAGAATGTCCTTCCTTTGGACACTCTGAAGCTAAAAGAGGCTAAAGATATGCTTGCCGATGATTACGGAAATCTGTACATCTATAAAAACAAAGATTTCAGCCTGACGAAATATGATTCCTTGGGCAAACAGATCGGGAAAATGATGCTTACCGTTCCTTTTAAGATACAAAGTGTGCAAAATCCCTTAAGTGTTCCTTTGTTTTCGGAAAACGCTCAGGAATTGAAGCTCGTGGATCAGAATCTTAATGAGATCCAGCGTATAGATTTCAAACAAAAATTCGGGTTTATCAGAATGGCTTATGCAGAAGACCTTCAGCAGCTTTGGTTGCTGGATGACAGCATGAAACGCCTCATTCAATATAATTTCAGAAATGAAACCACCATCAATTCTTATCCTTTTGATGCCAGCTTTGATGATCTGGTGGATCTTCTCGTATTTGAAAATAAAGTGTATATCCTGACAAGAAAAAGCCTGAAAGTATACACCCTGAAATTTGAAAAGCTTTTTGAAACCCCCTTGGAAAACGGAAAGCGCTTCAGAAGAGAAAATGAATTTATTTTAATCATTACAAACAATTCCATATTAAAATACGTTCCCGAAAAAGAATTAGTGAAAATTTTTGAAGATCCCGATGCGCAAATTGTGGATAAAAACACGCTTTCTTTTTTTGAAATCAAAGCCAACAACCTTTATCTTTACAACCTCGAAAATAATAAAGAAAAGAAACAACAGACAGAACCTGAATCTGAACAGAAATCCACAGAAAAACCTATGGAGCAGTCCACAGAAAAGCCCATAGAGAAAACAGAAGAAAACTCTAAAGTGGAGCCTGTGGAGAAATCTGCAGACAATACGTTGGAAAAACTGATTCAGGATACTTCGGATGTTCAGGCTTCGGGGATTTAATTGTTGAGTTAATATCAAAAAAACAGTAAGGAGAAATATGCATATTGCGGTTACAGGAAATATTGGAGCAGGGAAAACCACTTTAACGACCATGCTTGCCAAACATTACGGATGGGATGCTCAATTTGAAGATGTAGATCATAATCCGTATCTGGAAGATTTTTATGCAGATATGAGCAAGTGGAGTTTTGCACTACAGATTTATTTCCTGGGAAGCAGATTCCGCCAGGTAAAAGAGATCAGGGAGAGTGGTAAAAATATCATCCAGGACCGTACCATTTATGAAGATGCCCATATTTTTGCAGAAAACCTTAATGATATGGGATTGCTTTCAGACAGGGACTTCAATAATTATGCTTCTGTTTTCAGCCTGATGAAATCCTTTGTTTCGGCTCCGGATCTGTTGATCTATTTGAAATCTGATGTTCCTAATCTGGTTAAAAAAATCTATAAAAGGGGAAGAGAATATGAAGCCTCTATCAGCATTGAGTATCTTTCCAAGCTGAACCAGAAATATGAAAAATGGATCTCTAATTATACAGAAGGGAAGCTCCTGATCATTGAAGTGGACGATCTGGATTTTGTAGAAAAACCGGAAGACTTCGGATTTATCCTTGAAAAGATCGAAGCAGAACTTAATGGTCTCTTTTAACAATTAATTATTATAAATTAAGGTTTCTGTAACTCTATTTCTTTCTAAATTTGTTAGAAAGAAGTTCTTAATTCAAAAAGCAAAAAAAATGTTAGTGAAGGTTCTGCATAATGGAAATTGTTCAAAATCCAATGCTGTATTAGAGTATTTGGACGAAAACGGAGTGCCGTTCGAGATCATTAATATTGTGGATGATCCGTTGAGTATTTTGGAGATTAGGACAGTATTAAAGAAGCTTAATCAAAGTGTTTTTCATATCATCCGCAAAACGGAAAAGCTGTATATGGAAAAATTTGCGGCTCACAATTATTCCGAAGATGAATGGATTAAAATTCTATCGGAAAACCCTTCCTTAATTCAAAGACCTATCCTTATCAAAGGATCTGTAGCAATGTTGGGAAGACCTATTGAAAACGTTAAGTTTTTTATTGAGAAATAATGGGAAGAACATTAAAAATATAAACCAAAAAAGTCAGCTTTTAAGCTGACTTTTTATTTAAAGAAGAATCACACCTTCTATTTTGGCTACTTCTTTATAAATCTTCACCACCTGATCTGCATCCAAAACAAATGCATTGATATTGCAGGCTGTATATTTTCCGTTTTTACTCTCTCGGTTTCCCAAGGTGAATTTTATACCATCAAAAACCCTGTAAATTTCAGTAAGTTTAGCCTGATCGGTCGGGATAATAAATTTAAATAAATAATCTTCCGGAAAATCGTGATGATCTTCCAGTTTCTCCCTTAGAGAGTTATAAAAATCCTCTGGGCTTGCATGTTGATTTCCTTGTAATATATCCATCTACAAATATTAAATTATATATAAATATAATGAAATTTTCTTTATTTTCCAAGTGGCCCTAATAACGATTTGGAGTTTTGATGCTCATAATCCTCAATGATATTGAACATACCATTCACCAGTTGTTCTGAGGCAAGCTGGCTTAATCCGCCTGCGTTCACCGTGCTATTATTTCCACCCAAAAGGCTTCCTAATAAATTACTTCCTGAGAGAGCGGTATTGATTGTTTTTACGATACCATATTGATTGAGCTTTTCGTCAACTTTCGGTGCAATAGCAGCAACCAATTGCTGGGAAGTTTTCTCTTTAAGGATCTGAGTAGCAGTAGTACCTTGTATAATTCTTGTTACATCCTGAGCATTTAAGCTATTCACAGCACCTTCCAGAATAGGTCTTGAAATATTGACCGTATAAGATGCTGCCTGGGCAATATAATCTCTTTCCTTAGCCACTAATGAAGGGGCAATTTTCTCCAAAGTAGAATTAATATCCCTCAATTGCTTTGGTAGCGCTTTATCCACCAGGTTATTTTGCAGGAAAGCCTCTTTATTGCTGTAAATACCCATTCCTTTATCTATTCCGTTCAGCAATAACCTTTTAATTAGAGATAAACCCAAATCGGTAGTTGCCAGAGTAGTGCAGGATTGCATGGTAGTATTGATTACTGCTCCGGTTCCTATAACTAAAGCAGCTGCGATAATATATTTTTTCATTTAATAATGGTCTATTGCTTAGTGTTTTCAAATTTTGAGCCAAATTTAACAAATTGTTGGTTTTACCCAAGATAAAAACTAATAAAGATAAGATAGTTTTACTTAATAATTAAATTAAAATTCAGAGAAAAGCTTAATAAAAATTCATATATTTTCTTAATCAATATAACATAATATAATCGTTATAAATTATTTAAGATAAATTAACAATGTTAGAGATATTTTTATAATTTTGACTAATGTCTTTTTTTGAGAATTAGAAGATATTGAGCTGAAATAGCTGAAAAATTAAGCTTTTTGATTGTACAAAATAAAATAAAACTATATGAAACAAAGTGATTTAAAGTATTCATGTCTCATTGCTGTTTTATACTTCGGTATGAACGTTAATGCGCAGGTTACGCCTCAGGATACTGTTGCTAAGGAACAGAAAATTGAGGAGGTGGTACTGATTGGATATGGATCCCAGAAGAAAGCCAATGTAACAGGTAGTATTGCTACGATAAGTGCTAAAGACTTAGCGGATAAGCCCAATGCAAATCCTATCAGTTCCGTTCAGGGTAAGGTTGCAGGTGTTCAAATCCTTAACTCAGGAACACCAGGAGGCTCACCTAGGGTTGATATTAGGGGGATTAGTTCTCTAACAGGAAAAACCGTTTTTATTGTTGACGGAATGATTACTGATGATATTTCTTTTTTAAGTCCTCAAGATATTGAATCAATGAGTATTCTTAAAGATCCTTCAAGTTTGGCAATTTATGGAGCGCGAGCATCCAATGGTGCTGTAATCATTAAAACTAAAACAGGAAGAGGTAAAAAACCTGTATTTAATTTTAATTCTTATTTAGGAATCAAAACTGTGACTAACGTTCCAGATATGGTTAACTCTGATCAGTATATTGAGTTATATAATGAAAAATTAAGTAATGAAGGTGTAACTGATCCTACAAAATTCCTAAGCAGATCTAATTTTCCTGCTGATACCAAATGGTTCAAAGAAATTCTCAGAAACAGTATCATCAATTCGAATGATCTTTCTGCAGCCGGAACTCTTGGTAAACTTAATTATTATTTAAGTGTTGGTTTTTTACAAGATGAAGGAAACTTAGCCGCTGGAAGTGGTATTAACTCGGGGAGCGGTTTTAATAGATTTAATTCTAAAGTTAATTTGAGCTATAAAATCACAAAGAATTTAACGATCGGTGATAATTTCACATTCTCAAAAATGCGTACTGATTTAGCACAAAACCCTTTATTGGATGCATATAGTTCTCCTCCTGTTTATGCTCCGATAAATCCAAGTACAGGAAATTATCAATATTTTACATTAGTTAATATAACAAATCCGAGAGCAAAATTAGACTTGTTTAGATCACAGACTAGAGAAGAAAGACTTTTAAATAATATTTGGGGAGAATATAAATTCTTAAATGATTTTACCTTCAGAATAAGTTATACATCAGATAATATTAATACAAACCAGTATGAATACACACCTGTAAGTACTTATGTTCCAAATCCAGGAAAATCTAAATTAATTACTAGAGACTCAAGAACCAGAAATTATGTATGGGACAATACCCTTAGCTGGAAAAAAGATTTTGGTAAACATAACTTAGAGTTATTAGCAGGTTTTTCTCGTACAAGAAACTCCTATGCCCAAGCTTATGCAGAAGCATTGAATGTTTATTATAATGGTGATAATTCTTCCTTGGAAATTGCTAACGGGACCGATATTTATATGACAACATATGATAAGGGTTCTCGAAATGTTATTCCTTATCAGGATAGAATAGAATCTTTCTTTGGAAGATTAAATTATGATTATGGAGGGAAATATCTTATCAATGCATCTATTCGTAGAGATGGAACCTCTAAATATTCTGAGAATGACAGATATCGTACATTTCCGGCTATTAGTGCAGGATGGGTGATATCTAAAGAAAACTTCATGAGTGATCAAAATCTTTTTAATTTATTAAAATTGAGAGCAAGCTGGGGTAAATTAGGAAATCCTGATGTACAGAGAGCTTATACGCTTAATACTTCAATAATTAATGCGGGAGCTTATTATGGAAATAATGGTTCACCGGCTCAAACAATAGACCAAATTATAGATCCAAACATAGGCTGGGAAACTACTACCGGTAGAGATATAGGTTTGGAAATGGCATTATTGAATAATAAATTGAAAATCGAAGCTACTTATTTTGATAAAGATACTAAAGATGTTGTCTATGGTATAGTACAAGGTACAGTATCTGGAGCTACAAACTGGAATAATTATATTACCAATGCTTATTCTTTCAATAATAGAGGCTTCGAAGCTTCTGTAAACTATGATACTAAAATTAATGAGAATGTAAGAATAGGAGTTTATGGAAATCTTACCACGTTGAAGAATGAAATTACTTCAGTATATGGAGGATCATATCTTGAGACGGGAGCCAGCTTATTTGGAAATTCAATTATAAGGTTACAGGAGGGGCAGTCGGTAGGTTCTTATTACGGCTATCAGGTGGTAGGAGTTTTCCAAAACCAGGCAGAGGTAAGCGGATGGGCAACACAAAATGGTGCAAAACCAGGTGGATTTAAATTTGCGGATATCGATGGAAACGGAATTATTGATGCTAGAGACAAAACATTCTTAGGCAGTCCTGTTCCAAAAGGAACCTATGGATTTGGTTTCAATATGAATGTTTACGATTTTGATTTTGCTATAGATTTCCAAGGTGTTTTTGGAAACAAAATTTACAACTATAACAGAGAACAACGTTTTGGTAATGAAAGTTGGGATTTAGATTTTTATAATAACAGATGGCATGGTGCAGGAACATCCAATACTTATGCAATGGCAACCAATGATCAATCTATTATTTTACCCAATAGTTTTTACGTAGAAGACGGAAGTTATTTCAGAATTAGAAATATCCAGATTGGTTATAACTTACCAAAAGCTTTTGCTAACTCATTATCTATAACAAGGCTAAGGCTATATGTAAGTGCACAAAACCCTTGGACAAGCTTCAAATACAATGGGTTTTCACCGGAAATTTTAAATACGGATAGAGTACAGATGGGTATTGATAATAATATCTATCCAATTTCAGCAATCTATACCTTTGGTATGAATCTAACATTTTAATTAAAAAATTATGAAAAAAATATTTTTATCAATCACGCTGTTAGTATTTGTGACGAGCTGTAAAGATGATTATTTAGATATAAAACAGGAAGGAGTAGTAGAAGCTTCAGCGTTTTTTAAAACGCAAGAAGATGCTATACAGGCAACTAGTGCAATCTATAGTTTTCTAAGAAGTTGGGAAAATTCTGCCTTCCCTTATCAATATGTATTTGGAGTACCAGCAGATGACGTTATAAAGGGATCAAATCCTGGTGATGCTTCTTTTATTAATGTTTATGATAACTTTACTTATACCCAAAGTGATGGAGGGGTAGAGGGGTATTGGATTGGTCAATGGCAAGCAGTGAACAGATGTAATCAGGTAATTACCAATGTACCTAATATAGAAATGGACGCAACATTGAAAAATAGATTAATTGCTGAAGCTAAAATGCTAAGGGCATACTTCTATTTTAATTTGGTAAGAATCTATGGTGGGGTTCCTATTTATGATGGCCTTCAAGCTAATTATAATATTCCAAGAAATAGTATTAATGAAGTTTATGATTTTATAATTTCAGACCTTACAGCGGCGGCGGCTGTTTTACCTCAAACCTATCCTGCAAGTGATCTTGGAAGAGTTACAAAAGGTGGGGCTTTAGGACTATTATCAAAAGTATATCTATACAAAAAAGATTGGCAAAAAGCTTACGATACGTCTAATCAAGTTATTTCCATGGGATATTCTTTGGATCCGGATTTCAACCATTTGTTTAGACCAGCTGGAGAATTTGGTACGGAATCGATATTTGAAGTAAATTGCCAATGTTCATCTCAATATGGAGGTAGTCAATATGCTGAGGTTCAAGGGGTTAGAAATCAATTTGGTTGGGGGTTCTTTACACCATCCCAGGCTTTGGAAAATGCGTTTGAAGCAGGAGATATAAGAAAGGAACTAACAATACTTAGAAATGGAGAAACTACTCCTGAAGGTGACCTTATTCAGAAAGGTGATCCGTTATCTGTGGATACTTATAACCAGAAAGTATATGTTCCTAAAGCTTTAAACAATAATGCTTGCGGTTACGGTTCTATTCAGAATATTCGGATTTTACGTTTCGCTGAAATATTACTGATTAATGCTGAAGCAGCTAATGAACTAGGTAATACAGCTACAGCTATTACAAATCTTAACAAAGTCAGAACCAGAGCTCAATTAGCAAATACTACTGCTACTACTCAAGCTGCTTTGAGAACCGCAATCTGGAATGAAAGAAGAGTAGAGCTTGCTTTGGAAGGAGATCGTTTTGTAGATTTAGTGAGAACCGGACAAGCAGCTACAGTACTTGCCTCATATGGATTTACACCTGGAAAGAATGAATTATTCCCGATTCCATTAAATTCTATTAATCAAAGTAACGGTGTTTTAACGCAAAACCCCGGATATTAAAATAACTTAAAAACCTAGAGGAGAATGAAAGTTCTCCTCTTCTTTTAGGATTTTAAAATAATGATATAATGAAAAGGATACTATTATCAGTAAGTACGGCAGCATTGTTTTTTGCATATTCATGCAAGAATTCTCAAAATTCAAAACAGGATACAGTTCAGCATCAGGTTGTAAAAAGTAATATTACAGATGAGCAATTGATGGACAAAGTGCAAAAAGATGCATTGAAGTATTTCTGGGATTATGCAGAGCCGAATTCAATGTTGGGAAGAGAGCGTTATCATGAAGATAATATTTACCCTGATAATGATAAACATGTAATTACTACAGGGGGTTCAGGATTTGGTTTGGCTACAATTTTGGTTGGTGTGGAAAGGGGTTTCGTTCCAAGGAAAGATGCCGTAAAAAGATTGACCAGAATCATGGATTTCCTGGCTAAAGCAGACCGCCATAAAGGTGCATGGTCACATTGGATCAATGGAGAAACCGGAAAAACGGTTCCTTTCGGAAAAAAAGATAATGGCGGAGATTTGGTGGAAACTGCATTTTTGACTTCGGGGATTTTAATGGTCCGTGAATATTTTAAAAACGGAAATGCAGAAGAAAAAACACTTGCTCAAAAGTGTGATGAGTTATGGAAAGGAATCCAGTGGAACTGGTATACCAAAGGCGGTGAAAAAGTATTGTACTGGCATTGGTCACCCGAGTATCAATGGGAAATGAACTTTCCGCTTGAAGGCTATAACGAATGTTTGATTACTTATATTTTAGCGGCTTCATCACCTACTTACTCCATCGATGCGGAAACTTATTATAAAGGTTGGACAAGAAACGGAACTTATCTTACGGATAAAACAAAATATGGGTTACCATTATATGTGAAACATAACTACGCAGAAGAATATGGGGGACCTTTATTCTGGGCACACTATTCATATATAGGTCTGGATCCTACGGGATTATCTGATAAATTGGTGAAGAATTATTTTGACCTGAATAAAAATCAGGTTCTTATAGATTATAAATATTGCGTTGAGAATCCAAAACAATGGAAAGGTTATGGTCCTAACTATTGGGGATTAACAGCAAGCTATACTAGAAATGATGATGGAGGAACAGGCTATACTGCACATATGCCATCTAATGATAACGGAGTAATTACTCCTACGGCGGCTTTAAGCAGTTTTCCATATACCCCAAAAGAATCTATGGATTTCCTGAGATTCATATATACTCAAAAACCTCAATTTATAGGTTCAGCAGGACCATATGATGCTACTTCTATCAACTATGACAATTGGTTTACACCAAGATATTTAGCGATTGATCAGGGTACCATTGCTCCAATGATAGAAAACTATAGAACCGGATTTTTATGGAAATTGTTCATGAATGCGCCGGAAATTCAACAAGGATTAAAAAAATTAAGTTTCAAATCAACAAAGTATGGAATAAAATAGCTTGAAATTTTAATCCATCAAAGAGACAGATTTTAACCGTTTAAAAAAACAATATTAATCAGGCTTTAGCCAAAATCTAAAACCTAGTATGAAATATAAACTGAAACATATAGCACTTCTTTTTTTGCCATTTTGCATGGGCTTACAGGCACAGGAAATAAAAGCGGAGCTTAACAAAGAAGTTAAAAAGATTGAAAAAATATCTTATATATTGGATTATCCTCAGAAAACAAAAGGGAATGTTCCCCTGATAGTATTTCTTCATGGCTCAGGAGAAAGAGGAGACAATCTTGAGCTGGTAAAAGCACACAGTCCGTTCACTTATAAAAACCTGATCAAAGAACCGGTAGCTATTTTAGCACCGCAATGTCCTGCCAATTCATGGTGGAATACAGAGACTTTGTATCAGTTAATTAAAGAAATTCAGTCCAAATATAAAATTGATGCATCCAGAATTTATCTTACCGGTCTTTCCATGGGAGGTTGGGGAACCTGGAAACTGGCGATGGAACATCCGGAAATGTTCGCCGCAATAGCTCCTGTTTGTGCGCCTTCGGATCGCGTGATGGAAGCGAATGTGGACCAATTTAAAAACCTGCCTATCAAAATTTTCCATGGAGGGAATGATGATATTGTTTCACCCATTAATTCCATCAATATGTATCAGGCAGTGAAAAAAGTAAATCCAACCGCAAGTTTAACTATTTTCCCGGATGATAATCATAATTCCTGGGATTCCACTTACTCGGATCCTAAATTCTATGAGTGGATGTTGTCACAAAAGAAACCTAAATAATAAAAATTAAGAAGACAGATTCATGAAATTGAAAATTCATGAATCCAATAAAAAATGAAGAAGTTATGAGTAAAAAGTTAATTGTAATAGCGGCTTTAGCACTAGCTCCTGTATTTTCGGCACAGGAAATGGTAACAAAACCGGTTCAGTCCTATCAGACCGCTCAATACCAGGCAAAAAGAAAAGCTTTTGTAGAAAATCTTTTATCTAAAATGACCTTGGATGAAAAAATCGGACAGCTGAATTTACCGACTTCCGGAGATTTTACCACAGGGCAGGCTCAAAGCTCTGATATCGGGAAAAAAGTAGAACAAGGTTTAGTGGGTGGACTATTCAATATAAAAGGAGCTGATAAAATCAGATCCGTTCAAAAAGTTGCGGTAGAAAAAAGCCGTTTAAAAATCCCATTGATCTTCGGAATGGATGTGATCCACGGATATGAAACCACATTCCCGATTCCGTTAGGTTTAGCCGCTTCATGGGATATGAACTTGGTACAGCAATCTGCAAGAGTAGCAGCTAAAGAAGCTTCTTCGGACGGGATCAACTGGACGTTTTCGCCTATGGTGGATATTTCCCGTGAACCAAGATGGGGAAGGGTTTCCGAAGGATCAGGGGAAGATCCGTATTTAGGAAGTGAAGTCGCTAAAAATATGGTATATGGTTATCAGGGGAAGGACCTATCCCTTAGTAGTACTATTTTAGCCTGCGTAAAGCACTTCGCATTATATGGAGCCGGTGAAGCGGGTAGAGATTACAACACTGTAGATATGAGCCATGTAAGAATGTTCAACGAATATTTTCCCCCCTATAAAGCTGCTGTTGATGCGGGAGTAGCTTCTGTAATGGCTTCTTTCAATGAAGTAGACGGAGTTCCGGCAACAGGAAACAGATGGCTTCAGACTGAAGTTCTTAGAAAAATGTGGGGCTTCAAAGGATTTGTAGTAACAGACTATACTGGGATCAATGAAATGACCGAGCATGGAATGGGTGACCTTCAGCAGGTTTCTGCATTGGCTTTAAAGGCTGGAATTGATATGGATATGGTAGGAGAAGGCTTCTTAAAAACGTTGAAAAAGTCACTAGATGAAGGAAAAGTTACCCAGGCTGAAATAGATGCGGCAACAAGAAGAATCCTTGAAGCAAAATATGATTTGGGATTATTTGATGATCCATACCGTTACGGAGATGCAAAACTGGCTGCTAAGGAAGTTTACAATATGGAAAACCGCAACATTGCCAGAAATGTTGCAGCACAGTCGATGGTTTTAATGAAAAATGAAAACCAGGTGCTTCCTTTGAAAAAATCAGGAACTGTGGCTGTCATTGGTCCTTTGGTAAATAATTCATTAAATATGGCCGGAACGTGGAGTGTTGCAGCTAAACATGATCAAGCTGTTTCCTTAATGCAGGGACTTCAGGCCAATTTCGGAAAAGAAGTGAAATTCCTTTCCGCAAAAGGTGCTAATATTGATTATGACGCAAAATTGGAAGATATCTATGCTGCTCATGGTAAAAAAACAGACAGAGACAACCGTTCCAAAGAAGTTTTATTGAAAGAGGCCGTAGATGTAGCCAATAAATCGGATGTTATTGTCCTTGCCATCGGAGAATCCGCTGAAATGAGCGGAGAATCTTCTTCAAGAACTGAAATTACCATCCCGCAATCTCAGGTTGACCTTTTAAATGAATTGAAGAAAACAGGAAAACCAATTGCAGTAGTGCTTTTCACAGGTCGTCCTTTAGCGTTAACGAACATCAAAGATACTCCTGATGCTATTTTGAATGTATGGTTTGCGGGTTCTGAAGCCGGAAATGCTATTTCAGATGTATTATTCGGGAAAGTAAATCCTTCGGGAAAACTTCCGATGACCTTCCCGAGAAGCCTAGGACAGGTTCCTATTTATTACAATGCTAAAAATACCGGACGTCCCTTAGCTCAGGATAAAGTGGACAAATGTGTTTATGAAAGATTCCGTTCCAACTATATGGATGAGTGTAACACACCATTATATCCTTTCGGTTATGGATTAAGCTATACGAAATTCAATTATTCTGATATCGCTATTTCCAATGCCAATCCGAAAGGAAATCAAACTATTCAGGCTTCTGTTACGGTAACCAATTCCGGGAACTATGATGGAGCAGAAGTGGTACAGCTATACATCAGAGATATGGTAGGAACCATTACAAGACCAGTAAAAGAATTGAAAGGATTCCAGAAAGTATTCCTGAAAAAAGGGGAATCTAAGAAAGTAACCTTCGAGATTACCCCGGAAAGTTTGAAATTCTACAACGGAGAATTAAAATACGATTGGGAACCAGGAGAATTTGACATCATGATCGGAACCAATTCCGATGAAGTGAAACATTCAAAAATCAACTGGAGCAAATAAAATAGATAAAAGCCATTCTTTTGAATGGCTTTTATCTTGGTATGATTTTTACTAATATTGTTCTGACTAATACAAGAAATATGAAAAAAACAATTTTATTAAGTGCTATGTTCCTGGGTACGTTAACTTTCGCACAAAAAGTAGGAGGAGACAGAGATTCACACGGATGTATTGGCTCTGCGGGGTATACCTATTCTCAGGTTAAGAAAGACTGCGTGAGACTTTTTGAGCAGAAAATCAAATTGAATGAAGTAAAACCGAAAGGAAGTTCCACTTCTATGACTGCTGTTATTTTTAGCAAAGACATGAATCAGGCGGAAATTTTTCTTCCCGATACCAATTCCGGAAGCCTGATCCTTACTAAATTTGGAAGAAGTACCAGTAAAACCTGGAAAAATGGAAAATATACCTTGGTTCATTACAAGAAAACCGGGTATCAGCTCAAAAAAGATAATGTTGTGATTTATCAGTAAAAATTAAAATAAATTACCGATCCGTTCTTTTGAACGGATTTTTTTATGTTACTCAGTTGAAAATGTGTATATTGGTTTTACCAAATTATGCGGGATCCGAAAAGCACATAGAGTAGGAAAAACTAAAAATCATTAATATGAAAAATCTAAAAAAACTTACAAAAAAAGAATTGAAAACAGTGTATGGAGGTATTCCTCAATGTTTACCAGGCTATTACTGGTGTTCAGTGCTGAGAAAATGTATTCCTGTGGGATCAGACTGCGGTATTTCAATTGAATAATCTTAAAAAATATTAGATTATTATAATCAAAAACAAAAGTCGTCTGTGGGCGGCTTTTTTGTTTTAGAATCTTCGTAATCCGCTCAAATCAGCGAGAAAAATGAACCTTCTCAACCAAATCAAAAAAGTACAATCCCCAATTTTTATCTCTCACCGAAAAACCTTATTTTTGCATATCTAAAAAGTAAAAGAAAGAATGAATTCCTACAAAAATCCATTGGAAGAGCGCTATTCCAGTGAAGAAATGTTATTTAACTTCTCACATAATAACAAATTCCGTACCTGGAGACAGCTTTGGATTGCTCTTGCTGAAATCGAAAAAAACTTAGGTCTTGAAATCACAGATGAGCAGATTGCTGAGTTAAAAGCTAATGCTGAAAACATCGATTACGATAAAGCTGCTGAATATGAGAAGAAATTCCGTCATGATGTGATGGCTCACGTTCATACCTATGGTGATGTGGCGCCTTCAGCAAAAGGAATTATCCATTTGGGAGCTACTTCGGCATTTGTAGGAGATAATACAGATTTAATTCAGATTCGTGACGGACTTTTGATTCTCAAGAAAAAGTTGGTTAACGTGATCAAAAGTTTAGCAGACTTTGCGATTCAATATAAAGACCTTCCAACATTAGGATTTACTCACTTTCAGCCTGCACAGCTAACAACAGTAGGTAAAAGAGCAACACTTTGGCTGCAAAGTTTAGTTCTGGATATCGAAGAGCTTGATTTCTTCCTTGAAACATTGCGTTTCAGAGGGGTAAAAGGAACTACGGGAACTGCTGCAAGTTTCTTGGAGCTTTTCAATGGAGATTATTCTAAAGTAAAACACTTAGATAAAGAGCTTTCAAAAAGATTCGGTTTCGATAAAGTGTTTGGAGTTTCTGGTCAGACTTACGACAGAAAAATTGATGCTAAAGTGGTGGCTTTATTATCAAACATTGCTCAGTCAGCCCATAAATTCACCAATGATTTACGTTTGCTTCAAAACCTTAAAGAAATTGAAGAACCATTCGAGAAAAACCAGATCGGTTCATCCGCAATGGCGTACAAACGTAACCCAATGAGAAGCGAAAGAATCGGAGCGTTGGCGAAATATGTAATGTCTTTAACCACAAGTTCTGCAATGGTAGCTTCTACACAATGGTTTGAAAGAACATTGGATGATTCTGCCAACAAAAGATTAACGATTCCTCAGGCTTTCTTAGCGGTTGATGCTATTCTATTGATCTGGAACAACATCATGAACGGAATTGTGGTATATCCGAACAGAATTAATAAACATATTGAAGAAGAACTCCCTTTCATGGCGACGGAATACATCATCATGGAAGAAGTAAAAGCGGGAGGAGACCGCCAGGAAATCCACGAAGTGATTAGAGTTCACTCCATGGAGGCCTCCAAGCAGGTAAAAGTAGAAGGAAAAGAAAATGACCTGATTGAAAGAATCTTAAACGACGATTCTTTAAAACTGGATAAATCAAAATTAAAAGAAGTATTAGACCCTAAAAACTTTATCGGGTTTGCTCCGATTCAGACGGAAGAATTCATTAAAAATGAAGTTCAGCCGATTTTGGACCAGAACAAGGACCTGATAGGATTAGAGGCTGATCTTAAAGTATAATATCGTATGCAGTCTTTTCGGCTGCATATTTTTTTTCAAACCAAAGAATATGAAGAAATTACTTTTGCTGATCATATGGATACCGATGCTTGCTTTCTCACAGGAAAAAGAAGTGTTGAGGTATTTTATCACAAAAGATACTTTGGTTGGGGTGAAAAATCAGAAGGGAGAAATCATTGTTCCGGCACAGTTTAGAATTTATTCAATACTCGAAGATGGAGATCCCGTAAAAGGAAATACCATTTTTTTTGACGGCTGGAAAAAAGATGTAGGTCATGAAAAGAATATGTGGGGATATGTCTATGATCGAAAAGGAAACTTTTTATACAGACCTTATTTTTATGATAATGGTGCCGATTTTTTTGAAGAAGGAGTACAAAGATTCGTTAAAAACGGGAAAGTAGGGTTTGCAGACAGAAACGGAAAAGTGGTTATTGAACCTGAACATGATTTTGTTTCTCCTTTTAATTATGGATATGCTGCTTTTTGCGACGGATGTGATTGGGAGAAAACAGAGGACGAACATAAAGCAATCGTAGGCGGGACATGGGGCGTAATGAATTTCAAAGGCGAAATTGTACAGCCTATAGCAAAGAAATCTGAGAAAGATGTGAAACTGGATGGAAAATATTATCCATATCCATTCGGGTACAATGAAAAGGAGAAGAATATCCTTCAGTTTTTCGAAAGGCAGAACAAGTTGTTATCAGATCTGCATTATGTGAACTTCTACCCAAAGCTGTCTGAAAATGAGAAGAAATTGTTCTTCGAGATTGTAGAAAGACCTAAAGAAAACTTTCCTTATTATAAGGTCTATGCGTACGATTACAATAAGTACTCAACAAGTTTAATGAAGTTTATAGTTTCGGAAGACGGCAAAAAAGTATATGAAGTGAGCTTTTTTGATGAGGATGAAAAGACTCCTTTTGAAACATGGCTGAAAAAAGAAATAAAAGCGGCCATACAATATCAGAAAGAGCATCCGGATAACCCCAATAAATTTAATAAATAAGTCTAATAATATTTAATATCTGACATCTAATGTCTAATAACAAAAGAATTTTCGTAGAAAAAAGAGGAATTTTCGATGTAGAAAGTCCAAAAATTTTTGATGAAGTAAAAGCGGTTGTACCGTCCGTGAAAACCGTAAAAGTGTACAATGTATACGATATTTTCGGATTGAATGATGGAGAATTTGAAAAAGTGGTCAACAGTACATTCGTAGATCCTGTTACTGATATCCTTCACACAGAAAATCCGTCAACAACCATTCATTTCGCCATGGAATTTTTGCCTGGCCAATACGATCAGCGTGCAGATTCAGCACAACAATGTATTGCTTTATTGACGGAGAATGAAAAATCAAAAGTAAGAAGTGGAAAGCTGATCGAGTTTGAAGGAGTTTCAGAAACAGATTTAGCTAAAATCAAAGATCTATTGATCAATAAAGTAGAATCTCAGGAAAAAGACCTTACTATTCTGGACATTCCTGCGGAAGAGCAGCCTTCAAAAGTGATCGTGCATGAGAATTTCATCAGCTTCAATGATGCTGAACTGGAAAGCTTCTACAACAATCATGGTTTTGCTTTGGGATTGGACGACCTGAAATTCATTCAGGAATACTTCAAGACAGAACAAAGAAACCCTACGGAAACTGAGTTAAAAGTATTAGATACGTATTGGAGCGACCACTGTCGTCACACTACTTTTGAAACGGAATTGTCAGATATTCAGTTTGAAGGAAAATTCAAACACACATTGGAAACTATTTTCAATGATTATATCGAAAAAAGAAAATTCTTAGGCCGTGAATTAAAGCCAATCTCCTTAATGGATTTGGCAACCGTTTGCGGAAGATATTTCCATAAAACCGGAAAGCTTGAAAATCTTGTTGTTTCGGACGAGATCAATGCTTGTACCATCCAGATCGAAGCGGAATACGATGGTAAAAAAGAACCATGGTATTTGCTATTCAAAAACGAAACCCATAATCACCCGACGGAAATTGAACCGTTTGGTGGAGCTTCTACATGTCTTGGAGGAGCTATCAGGGACCCGTTATCAGGAAGATCATTTGTTTTCCAGGCAATGAGGTTAACGGGAGCGGCAGATGTATTAGAACCGGTTGATCAGACTCTACCTGGAAAATTGCCTCAAAAAACCATTACAAAACAAGCTGCCAACGGATATTCTTCTTATGGTAACCAAATTGGCTTGGCTACAACAATGGTTTCTGAGATCTATGATGAAGGATATAAAGCCAAAAGAATGGAAGTAGGTTTTGTTACCGGGGCTGTTCCTGTAGATTGGGTGAGACGTGAAAAACCTGCCAATGGCGATTCTATCATCATTTTAGGAGGAGCAACTGGCCGTGATGGTGTTGGGGGAGCAAGCGGAAGTTCAAAAGAACAGGATGAAACCTCTATTCATACCATGAGTTCAGAAGTTCAGAAGGGAAATGCCGTAGAAGAAAGAAAAATTCAAAGACTATTCAGAAAACCTGAAGTAACGAAGTTGATCAAAAAATCCAATGACTTTGGAGCAGGAGGAGTTTCTGTAGCGATTGGAGAAATTGCAGACTCATTAGAAGTCAACTTAGACGTTTTACCATTAAAATATGAAGGATTAAACGGAACCGAACTTGCAATTTCCGAATCTCAGGAAAGAATGGCGGTAGTTGTTGATCCGAAAGATAAAGAACAGTTTATCAAATATTGCGAAGCAGAGAACATTGTCGCTGTAGAAGTGGCAAAAGTGACCGATTCCGGAAGAATGCAGATGTTCTGGAAAGGAGACAAGATCGTTGATCTTTCAAGAGAATTCCTGAATACCAATGGGTGCTCTAAAAATCAGGAAGTGAAAATCACACATCTTGAAGAAGTGAAAGCTGACAACCAGTCTTTCACAGAAGAAGCATTCTTACAGATTTTAGCAGACAAAAATGTAGCATCCCAGAAAGGATTATTGGAAATGTTTGACTCTTCCGTTGGAGGAACAACCGTTGCAATGCCTTTAGGAGGTAAATACCAGCAGACCCTAATGGAGGGATGCGCTCAAACATTGCCTATTTTAGGAGCTAAAGACATCGAAACGGTTTCTTTAGCGAGTTGGGGATTTGATGCCGAAATATCCAAGCAGAACTCATTATTGGGAGCATCTTATGCGGTAGTGGAAAGTGTAGCGAAGATCGTTGCGATGGGAGGCGATTATAAAAATATCAGATTAAGCTTCCAGGAATATTTTGAGAAATTAGGCCAGAATCCTGAGAAATGGGGTAAACCATTAGCATCGCTTTTAGGAGCTTATGACGCTCAAATTAATCTTGGTTTAGCAGCAATCGGAGGGAAAGATTCCATGAGTGGAACCTACCAGGATCTGAACGTTCCCCCGACGTTAATTTCATTCGCTTGTGCAAATGGTGAAAAGAAAAATATCATCTCTCCGGAATTTAAACAGGCCGGAAATAAAATCTATTTCTTCAACCATATTCCGCAGGAAAGCGGGCTTCCCAATTATGAAAGTTTAAAAGCTGTTTTTGAATTCATTTTTGAAAATATCAAAGCTGGAAAAATAGTTTCAGTTAAAACAATCAAAGAAGGAGGTGTAGCCGTAGCGTTAGCGAAAATGAGTTTCGGAAACAAATTGGGTGCAGAAATTAATGGAGCTGATGAAAGCACATTATTAGCTAAAAATATCGGTAGTTTAATCATAGAATCTACAGAGGAATTGAATTCTGTAAACCTTCAATTGATTGGTGAAGTTAAAAATTCAAATGTTTTGAAAATCAGTGATTTTGAGTTTGAAATCGAAAAATTACTTGATGTTAATACAAAAACATTTGAGAACCTTTTCCCAACCATTGAAAAAGAGAAAATTACGGTTGAAATCGATGAGAAATTAAATTCAGTTACCCCAAGAAATATCATCATTAAAAAACACGGGATTGCTCAGCCGAGAGTTTTCGCTCCGGTTTTCCCGGGAACAAACTGCGAGTACGAAACGTTGAATGCATTCCAAAAAGAAGGTGCTATTGTCAACAGTTTACCGTTAAAAAATATCAACCATCAGTTGTTGGATGAAAGCATCGACGCATGGGTGGAAGAAATTAAACAGTCCCAGATTTTAGCGTTCTCCGGAGGTTTCTCTGCAGGGGATGAACCGGATGGTTCTGCTAAGTTTATTGTGAACGTTTTGAAGAATGAAAAAATGAAAAATGCGGTTCACGATCTGTTAGAAAGAGATGGTATGATCATCGGGATCTGTAACGGTTTCCAGGCTTTGATTAAATCCGGATTATTGCCTTATGGACAAATTAAAGACTTAGATGAAAATTCCCCGACGTTAGCTCACAATGCCATCAGAAGACACATTTCTCAGATGGTCAACGTAAAAGTGGTGAATGATGAAAGTCCGTGGCTGAAAGGAATGAAAGATCAGGTATTCACGATTCCGATTTCTCACGGAGAAGGACGTTTCATGGCTTCTCAGGAAGAAATTGAAAAGCTGTACAAAAATGGACAGGTAGCAACGCAGTACATTGATTTTGATGGAAATATTGCTCATGGAATGCCATTCAATCCAAATAACTCTTTATTCGGAATTGAAGGAATCACCAGTACATGCGGTAAGATTTACGGTAGAATGGGACACCCTGAACGTTTTGCAGAAGGCTTAATGAAAAACATTCCGACAGCGAACTATCACAACGTCTTCAAAAACGGAGTTGAGTATTTCAAATAAGAAATAGTAATAACAAGTATAGAAAATGACTGTCAGTAATGGCAGTCATTTTATGTATTAGCATTCTTTTTCTCCATAAATTTGAGCAAAATATTTAAAAAACATATGAAAAAAATGAGGTACGGATTATTCTTCGGCGACAGCATTACGTACGGAGAATATGACGGAGTTTTCGGTGGCTGGGTAGATATTCTGAAAAGATATGCATTACAGCAATTTCATGAAGGAAAAGATGAGCTTATTCTTTTTAATCTGGGAATTGGTGGCGAAACGACAGAAGGATTGATAAAAAGAATTCCCCACGAATTAAGCGCACGAAATGCTGCTGATGGAAATATTGTCTTTATAGCCTACGGAGCCAACGATCTGGCTGCCAAAGAAGGAGAGAAACTGGTGAAACCTGAGCAATTCAAAAGTAATATTCTGACAGCTATTCAACATGCTAAACAATTTTCTCAGGATATTTACCTGGTAAGCATTTTGCCTTTTTCCTCAAAATTAGACGGGGTGGTTTCAGCGACCGGAAAAATGAGGAAAAGTAATGATGTGCTGTTATATAATCAGATTCTTCAGGATATTGCCATTGACAATGCACTCACCTATGTGGATTTTTATACTGCATTGTTAGAAGATAAAGAAATTTTACTTTCCGGAGACGGCGTTCATCCTAATGAAAAAGGATATGGAATGATGGCGGAAATAGTAATACCAATCATTGAAAAATACTTATAATGCCTTATTTGTTTTCTTACGGAACGCTGCAAAAAGAACAGGTGCAGATGGAGACTTTTGGACGGTTGCTAAACGGACAAAGAGATATTTTAACAGGGTATCGGCTAAAGATGCTGGAAGTTACTGATCCTGAAGTACTGCGAAAAAGCAATCAGAAATATCACCCGATTTTAGAGTTTTCCGGAAATACCGAGGACGAAATAGAAGGAATATTATTTGAAGTTACCGACGAAGAAATTCTTCAGGCCGATGAATACGAAGTGGATGATTATAAAAGGATTGAAACTGTTTTTAAATCGGGAAAGAAAGGATTTATATATGTTGCAAAGTAATATTTTTCCAAGTAATGTGATATATTGAATTAATTGCTACCTTTATCATTCACAAATCTCAATTGAATATGAAAAATTTAAAAAAACTTGGAAGACAAGAACTGAAAAATGTAAAAGGGGGATCAGGTTTATCATTGATCATTTATCCAACAGATGAAAACGGATATTGCAGTACACCGCCATATATTTCTTATTGCGCAAAATTTGACGGTTGTTTAACCCCGGAATCATGGGATCAATACTGTTCCTGACAATAAAAGCATTCTCCCGGGAATGCTTTTTTAATTAAAAATATATTTCCAGTAAACAATAATTCCAACGATCACAGAAGCAAGGGTCATCAGCAAAACGGCTCCGGCTGAGATATCTTTAATAAAGCCGATTCTTTTATCAAACTCCGGCTGAACGATATCACAGATCTTCTCGATCGCAGTATTAAAAATTTCGGCACTTAAAACACCGAAAGAAACAATGAGGACGAGTGCAGTATCGACGGTAGAAAGGTTTAAATAAAAAATCAGGAAAAGATTGATAAAAAAAGCAACAACCTCAATCTGGAAATTCCTTTCACTTTTCAGCATCAGGAAAACACCCCGGAAAGCGTTGAAAATACTATGATGAACAGGCGGTTTTCGCATGAGTGTATTTTTAAGCAAATATAAAACTTGTCGGGCAATGAATTGTTTTTAATTATTGAATTCCGGTAATTTTACTTAATTTTAGAAAGGAAAATATTCCGTTACAGGAATTTTGAACCCTGATATCTGGTTTGAAAACAGACTAATGAACTTTGTTAAAAACTCATAGATATTATTTTTTTCTTTCTTGCATCTATTTATTATATTTGTAAAAACTTATTATTAAAATCTATGAAATTTATTATTTCAAGTGGTGAACTGCAGAAGGCTTTGCAAACTGTAAGTGGCGTAATATCAAGCTCTCAATCGAGACCTATTTTAGAAAACTACCTTTTTGAGTTAAACGAAAATAATGTTACCATTACAGCATCTGATGGCGAAACAACTCTTGTGACTTCTCTTGAGGTGAAGTCTGAAGATTCTGGGAAATTTGCCGTTCCTGCTAAGATTTTTCAGGATTTTATCAAAACCTATGGCGAACAGCCTTTAACGTTTTCTGTAAAAGATAATGCGGAAGGAACCGGAAGCCAGTTAGAGATTTTGGATGAAAAAGACAACTTCGCAGTAGCACTGGATAATGCGGATGATTATCCTGAATTGCCGGAATTTGATGCCGCTCAAAGTGTAACCATGTCTGCAGGAGTTTTATCCGAGGCATTAACGAACACCCTTTTTGCAACAAGTAACGATTCTCTTCGTCCGGTAATGACAGGGGTACTTTTCCAGTTTGGCGAAAATGAAACCAATTTCGTTTCCACAGATTCTCACAGATTAGTAGTGTATAAAAGAACTGATCTGATGAATGTAGAACCGATGGAATTCATCATGCCTAAAAAGCCTCTAACAATTTTCAAAAATATCTTAGCAAGTTCGAGTGATGATGTTACCATCGAATTCAATGAGAATATGGCGAAGTTTACTTTCGGGAAACATATCTGGATCTGTAGATTGATCGATGGAAAATATCCTAATTATACTGCGGTAATTCCAAAAGAAAACCCAAATGTATTGACGATCAACAGAAATCTTCTGTTAGGTGCTATTAAAAGAGCATCCATCATGTCCAACAAATCTACCAATCAGGTAAGATTCAAGCTTTCCGGAAATATCCTGCACCTTCATGCAGAAGATACGGAATATGCAAACAAAGCGGATATGCAGATTCCTTGTGATTATAACGGAGAAGATATCAACATCGGGTTTAGCTCTAAGTTTTTAACGGAAATGTTGACGATTCTTGGTTCTGATGATATCACCATGAAAATGTCACAACCGAACAGGCCGGGAATCATTGAACCTCTTGACGGTCTTGAAGACAACGAAAATATCTTAATGTTATCAATGCCGGTAATCGGATTGTAATATTAAAAATAAATACGAAAAGAGGTTTGAATTTCAAACCTCTTTTTTATTTTGGGAAGGAGATAAAATCTGAAGTTGAAAACCTCTTTCGGTTTAGTACAGTGTACATAATATCTGCATAATTACCTAAATCTGCGAAAGAATAGATTTCATAAAGATATGTCACTTTAAATTCGCTTCTAAATTTCTCTATTTCTCAAAAAAACACGACATTTGTACATTCAAAAATTCAAGTAAAAATTTTCAAAATAATTTATGAAAATATCAAACAACTGGCTGAAAGACTTTATCAAAACAGAAATAAAACCTGAAAGAATCGGGGAGTTCCTTACGGATATAGGCCTTGAAGTAGAAGGGATAGAAAAGTTCGAAAGCGTAAAAGGAAGTTTGGAAGGAATTGTTGTAGGTAAAGTATTAACCTGCGAAAAACATCCGAATGCAGATAAGCTAAAAAAGACAACGGTTGAAGTAGCCAACGGAAAAGTATTGAATATCGTTTGTGGTGCTCCTAATGTGGAAGCAGGACAAACAGTACCTGTAGCTGTAGTTGGAACTAAAATTTATGATAAAACCGGGAACTTCTTTGAGATCAAGGAAGCGAAGATAAGAGGAGAGATTTCACAGGGAATGATCTGTGCCGAAGACGAATTGGGATTGAGTGAGGATCATGGTGGAATTATGGTACTGGATGAGACGAAATATGAGGTAGGGAAAAACTTTGCAGATTATTTTGAATTGACGAATGATGATGTTTTTGAAATCGGTTTAACGCCGAACAGAACAGATGCGATGTCTCATTATGGGGTGGCAAGAGATCTGTATGCGTATCTTTCAACCAACAAACAGAAATCTGAGTTTGAAAAAGTATCTTCTCAGCCTTTGAATAATGAAGGAACACATGACTTCACTATAGAAGTTGAAGATGCCGAATTATGTCCAAGATATATCGGAGCGGTGGTAGAAGATATAAAAGTAGCAGACTCTCCGGATTGGCTAAAAGACAGGCTAAAAGCCATCGGATTAAGCCCAATTAATAATGTAGTAGATATTACCAACTATATCCTTCATGGGTACGGACAGCCGCTTCATGCTTTTGATGCAGATAAAATTGCAGATAAGAAAGTGAAAGTAGGAACCGTAAAAGAAGGAACTAAATTCACAACTCTTGACGGGGTGGAAAGAACATTGAATGGTTCTGAAATTATGATCAAGGATGGTAAAAATACCCCAATGTGTATCGCTGGAGTATTCGGTGGAGCACATTCGGGAGTTTCTGAGGAAACCAAAACTATTTTCCTTGAAAGCGCTTATTTCAACCCGGTAGCGGTAAGAAAAGGAGCTAAATTCCATGGACTGAATACCGATGCTTCTTTCAGATTTGAAAGAGGGGTTGATCCCAATATCACGAGAACAGCTATTACTCATGCCATCAAAATGATCCAGGAAATAACCGGGGGGAAAATGGTAGGAGAGTTGCTGGAAGAATATCCTAAGAAAATTGAAGACAACTATGTGATCATAAGATTCTCAAAAATAGAGCAGATCTTAGGAACTAAAATTCACAGGGAAAAAGTAAAAGAAATTCTAAAGGCTCTTGAAATCCAGGTGTTGAATGAAATTCAGAATGGTTTCGAGATTTCTGTTCCGGCATACAGAGCTGATGTAACAAGAGAAATCGACGTGATTGAAGAGATTTTAAGAATCTATGGATACAATAAAATCGATGCACCACAGAAGATTTCCTTTACGCCTGTAAAGCTTAATGCACAGGATCAGGATGAGTTGGAAAACAATTGGGCAAGAACGTTACAAAGCTTAGGCTTCAATGAAGTGATGAACAATTCATTAACTTCTGTAAAAGATGAAACGGATGCGGTGAAACTGTTGAACCCGTTAAGCAGTGATTTGGCATTTATGAGAAAATCTTTATTGGAGGGGCTTCTTCAAAATGCTATCTATAATATCAACAGAAAGAATCAGGATATCAAATTTTTTGAATTCGGGAAGATCTATCATAAAAGAGAGCAATACGAAGAAAGAAAGCAATTGGCCATCTTGGTTACAGGAAGAGACGTAGCAGAAAACTGGTTACAGCCAAAATCTACGACAAGCTTCTACAACCTGAAAGCATATGTAAAGGTTCTATTGGAAAGACTTTCCATCGATTATAAAGAAGTGGCTTTATCTGATGAGAGATTCTCAGATGCCTTAGCGTATGAAACGGAAGGAAAAACATTGGTGAGAATAGGGAAAGTGTCTTCTGATTTATTAAAAGAGTTTGATATTGACCAGGAATGTTTCTATGCTGAAATTGAACTGGAATTAGCTCAGGAATTGCGTTCTAAAAACGAACTGAAGTTCAAAGATATTCCGAAATTCAACAAGATCAGAAGAGATTTGGCATTGTTGATTGATAAGAATGTGAATTACCAGGATTTGTATCAGACAGCGAAGAAAAACAAGTCGCCTTTCATCAAAAACATTAATCTTTTTGATGTATATGAAGGGAAAAATCTTCCGGAAGGAAAGAAATCCTATGCCATGAGCTTTGAGCTTCTGAATGAAGAGAAAACACTGGAAGAAAAAGAAATTTCAGAAGTTATGGATTCATTGATTAAATCTTTCCAAAAAGAATTTAATGCTGAATTAAGATCTTAATACAAAAATATATTAATGGAAGCGGGCTTTAGCCCGCTTTTTTATTACCCGAAATCTCTTGCCAAAAGCATTATTTAAAGTAATATAAAGTGTTAACAGAATTATAAAATCGGCTGAAAATCGTTTAAATAGTATATTTTCTGTAATTTTGGTTAAATCAAAAAAGAAAAAAATGAAAAACCTTTTTTTAAGTATATGTGCGGCAGCGGTCTTAGCATCGTGTGGAGCAATGTCCGGTTCGTCCGCTTCGAAAGTAGGTAAATCTCAACCATCAATAGCCAATACAAAATGGACGTTGGCAGATAATGTAAAAGGGAAAATTCCTACATTAAATATTGAAGGAGAAAAGCTGAATGGAAATGCAGGATGCAATAATTATTTCGGGACAGTGAAACTGGATGCTTCTACAGGTAGTTTTTCTGCCGGGCAAATGGGTTCTACAAGAATGATGTGTGATAATATGAGCGTAGAGAAGAACTTTATGGATATGGTAGGAAAGGCGAATAAATATGTGATTTCCGGGAATACGCTGGAATTATATCAGGACAATTTATTATTATTGAAATTTAATAAATCAGAATAAAAAAATAAAAGGAACTCCGCGGAGTTCCTTTTTTTATAGGTATAATAATTTTCTTATTCTTCCTCTTCCTCGTCGTACTTAGCCAACTCTTCATCACACCATTTGAAAGCAGCCTCTACCACTTTAGTAGCTTCATCTGCCATAGTTTCTTCATCGTCGCCTTCCAAATCATCTAGCCACTCAACTTCTTCTTCCTCAACGTTTAAGATAAATCTTGGGTATTCTGTATGAACCACGAATAAATCTTCTGGAAATTCCGAATTATCTGCTAATAAAAATTTTGGTAATTTCATTTTTTTAATGTTTTAACTTTCTCAAAGATAATAAAATTATTGATATTTACTCCTGTCAGTTCTAATTTTTGTAAAATTTTATGAAGGATATTATCTGCTGTTTATAGTAAAAATGACCACCATTTTCATGATGATCATTTATTTTATGATTTGCTTTATTGTCGCTTTATTTTAAAAACATCTTGGAAACTTTCTCCGCTTTTTTGCTTTCTGAATAATCATAGAATCCTTCTCCCGATTTCACACCCAGTTTTCCGGCCATTACCATATTTACTAATAATGGATTGGGAGCATATTTAGGGTTTTTGAAACCATCATACATCACATTCAAAATAGCCAGACAAACATCAAGACCGATGAAATCTGCCAATTGAAGAGGTCCCATTGGATGGGCCATCCCTAATTTCATTACCGTATCGATTTCCTCAACACCTGCCACTCCATTGTAAAGCGTTTCTATAGATTCGTTGATCATCGGCATCAAGATTCTGTTTGCCACAAATCCCGGATAATCATTTACTTCCACAGGAACTTTTCCTAGCGTTTTACTCATTTCATAGATCACATCGAAAGTTTCTTTTGAAGTAGAATATCCTTTGATGATCTCTACTAATTTCATGATGGGAACCGGGTTCATAAAATGCATGCCGATCACTTTATCCGCTCTTTTCGTTGCCGCAGCAATTTTAGTGATGGAAATAGAAGAGGTATTGGTCGCCAGAATACAGTGTTCCGGAGAAAACTCATCCATCTGCCCGAAGATCTTCAGTTTCAGATCCTGGTTTTCCGTAGCTGCTTCTACAATAAGATCCGCATTACCTGCCGCATCTTTCAATTGAGTGAAAGTAGTGATGTTTCCTAACGTTTCAGCTTTCTGTTCTTCAGTAAGGTTACCTTTTGCAATTATTCTGTCAAGATTGGTGGTAATGGTTTGTAAGCCTCTGTCTAAAGCTTCCTGAGATACGTCTACCAGGTTGACTTTAAAACCGCTTTGTGCGAAAGTGTGTGCAATACCATTCCCCATGGTTCCTGCTCCAATAACTACGATGTTCTTGATCATTTTTACGTATTTAATTATTTTGTTTTTTTATAGAGAGTTATATTTGTTTTTTTTGACAGATCAGATTGAGTAACGGGTGCCGATTCTTCGAAATAGACAATTCCGTCTCTGCTTTCATTCCTCTTATCGTTTTGTGCTTTTACAACGGCTTTCAACCCTTTGATAAAATTACTTTTCTGAGTTTTGGATAGTTTATCAATCCCGATATAAAAACTGAATTCACCTTCTCTGCCTAATCCCGATTGTTCATAGATTTCAAAAGCTTTCAGCTTATTTTTCTTTTGGAACTGGGTAATATAGTTCATTACCGGAACATCAGAAGGCGGACCGCAGCAAATGCTTCCATAACTTACTTCCAGGTAATTCTGATTCTTTTGTGAGTAAAAGAAAGAAAAACACAATACACTTAATGTCAATACAATTTTTTTCATGACAATGGCTTTTTAAGAGCGCTTAAAATTAAGCTTTAAAATTTACTTATTAAAATAATCCCAAACCACTTTGGTCACATCAGAAACAATTTTACAGTTTACTGCATCTGTTTCTGTGGAATTACTTACGAATACAGCTATTGCAAAATGTTTACCGTTCGGTAAAGTAACGATTCCCATATCATTTTCTGCACCTGTTAAGCCCTCTTTATTTTTACCCGATGCTCCTGTTTTATGAGCGACAGGAGTGCCTTTCGGAAGTTGCTCAACCATTTTATTAGTTCCGGTCTTAGTTCCAAGCATGACGTTCATCAGATAATCTGTGGATTTTTTGGATAGCAGTTTTCCGTTATAGAATTTCTTTAAAACCTGTACGATGGAATGGGTGGTACTGTAATTTTCATACTGAGCATTCCAGTCTTTGTGCATTTCCTCTTCATTAAATTTGATCTGAAAGCCGGTCACTCTCTTTGAATCCATGAATTTTTGAACCGTTTTTGTTCCTCCGATTAAACGCAAGAGAATATCGCAGCCATTATTGTCACTCATAGCAACAGTGTAATCTATGATTTCACCAAGGGTGAGTTCTACGTCTCCGTTTGGATATTTGTCGCGCATAGGTGACCAGGTGTTTTCCAGAAGATCGGATTTTTTTACCAATATTTTCTGATCCAGGGAAAGTCTTCCTTTATCTACAAGTTCCAGAACAGCACAAGCAATATGAAACTTAAAAACACTTTGCATAGGCAGCTTCTTCTCTCCGTTTTTCTGATATTGGAAGCCATTTTCAATTCCAAGGACTGAAATCCCTACGGTTGCCTTTTTATCTTTAAGAATTGTATTGATTTTCTGTTCCAGAACTGAATTCTGTGCCCATATAAAAGAGGAAATCAACAGGAAAAGTAAGCTTATTTTTTTCATAGTACTGATTTAAAAATAAATCCCTTTTAGATTCTAAAAGGGATTTGCAATTTAAGATATTTCTTATTGTACTTCAAAATAATTCAGATTGGTTCCATCATTTTCAAAGACGATCCTTATTTTGTTTTCACCTTTTTTAAGATGAACTCCTTTTACAGAAGTGGTTTTCCAGTTTTCATTTCCGCCTGTAGAAGCCAATGTTGCCGTTGCCAATTGTTTTCCTGAAGCATCTTCAATTTTTATTTTTGAATCCTTACTTCCCGAATATCTGATGTTAAAAGTATAATCCTTATCTGTTTTACCGGTAATGGTGTATTGAAGCCATTCTCCGGTTTCGGTTTTCCCAATGTAATATTGATTGGTGATTTTGTCATTACATAAATAAATATCCACGCCGTCATTTCTCATCTGCTGACCGGAATTCCAGTCTGACCTTTTTTCAGGATCACTTACCCAAAGATTCATGTAGTCTTTATCGGAATAAGCAGACCCCATTCTTCCCAAATCATATTCCGAGGCAAAAATTCTTCCCGGTGCCTGATGATTTTTAAAAGGTTTGGTTGATTCTTCCTTTGTTTGTCGGAACATCGCATCAGTCACATCATTTTTGATCTCAACATTACTGAATTTGTAATTATCGGCAATTTTCATCAATGCTTTGTAGGCAAAATCCCTGGAAGGTTTTTCCCCTCCGTTTTTCCAGTAATCTAATAGTTTTTGATACTCAGGAGTGATTTTTACATTGGTAATTCCCGCGATATTATCAATCTTCTTCATAGGCCAGAAAGCATACCCGATATTGTGTTTATCCAGCAGACGGATCAATTCTGTAAACCACACATTGGAATTTTCCCCGGTTTCTCCCAGCCAGATCGGAATATTGTGCTTCTCTCTCAGTTCTAAAGCAAACTTCAGGGTTTCATCATTATTATAGTTCCAGTATTTATGGAAGCTGAATACCATATTGTTGTCCCAAAGAGGGATCAGTCCGTTGTAATTATTTCCCCATCCGTTTCCTTCAATAATAATGATGTGTTTTTTATCCACCTGTCGGATGGCCTCTGTGATTTCTTTTTGTAATTTCCAAAGTGGTGCATTGGACATTTCATCCGTTCCGTTCGGATTTTTGCCGGTAAAATTGATGTTAGGCTCATTGATCAGATCATAACCGCCGATCCATGGCTCATTCTTATATCTTTCAGCCAGTTTTTTCCAAAGGGCAATCGTCTTTTTCTGGTTCTCTTCACTTTCCCAAAGGGATGGCTTGGATTTATCATTGTCGGAAATATTCACATCATTTCCTTGTCCGCCAGGAGCGGCGTGTAAATCCAGGATCAAATAGATTTTGTTGTCTGCACACCATTTCAATAGATCATCCGTCATCTTAAATCCTTCTTCCAGCCAGGTATTTTGTCCTTTTACAGGTTCTTTCTCAATAGGCAGTGTGTAAAGATTATAATGCATCGGAAGCCTGATTGAGTTGAATCCCGCTTTCGCAAGAAAATCAATGTCCTGTTTCGTAATGCCGTTTTTAAGATAGGCTTTGTAGAAATCATTCATTCCGTCTTCACCTACCAGCTCGGCAATTTTCTCTTTGATTTTATATTGCGGACCGGCAAAATCAGCTGTTTTCAGCATATATCCTTCCTGCAACATCCAACCTCCGAGACCAAGACCTCTCAGCTGGATATTTTCACCTTTATCATTAATAATTTTTTGACCATTTGTTGTTAGTAATTGTGATGTCCCAAATTGAGACAATAATAAAGCGGATAATAGGATGGCTCTTTTCATAGTAGTTTTTTAATTATTAATAGTTAGGGGATTTAAATTTTAAACATAATGAATAGTGACTCCGTCATGGGAATCTACATTCACGCCATTGATTTGGACAGGAATCCAGCGGGTTTGTAAAACAAATTCTTTCAACTGTTTATTGAATTGCTTTTCAAATATATTGTTTTTTTTGTTCCGAAACCTGCTTTGTACTGTTAAATCTTTAATTTCTCTATTTTTAGTAAGGATGAAACCGGCGAAAGTATGAGAATAAGTTACAAACTATCTCGTAGCCGCTTTTCTTAGAAGGGCTACAAGACAGAATGGTAATACTACTTATTGTGAATAAAAAAAGGGAAGGTTGTAATTTTAATTTTTGCTGATCAGTTTCATTACTTCCAAAGCTACTTTTAAGGCCTCAGTACCATCTTCCAGAGATACCTCAACATTTTTATTTTCGGTAATGGCTTCTGCAAAAGAGTTAAGCTCATCCAAAATGGCATTATTAGCTTGGATATTCGGATATTCAAACAAGATCTGATTCTTTTCTCCATCTGCATTTTCAATAATCATATCAAATGGAGTAGGATTCTCCGGAGCATCTTTCATACGGATCACTTCTGCCTTTTTTTCTAGGAAATCTACTGAAATATAGGCGTCTTTCTGGAAAAAACGGCTTTTTCTCATAGCTTTCATTGAAATTCTGGACGTTGTAAGATTCGCAACGCATCCGTTTTCAAATTCTATTCTGGCATTCGCAATATCCGGAGTTTTGCTTACCACACAAACACCGCTTGCATGAATGTTTTTTACTTTGGATTTCACAATGCTCAATAAAATATCCAGATCGTGGATCATTAAATCCAGCACTACAGAAACATCTGTTCCACGTGGATTGAATTCCGCCAGTCTGTGAATTTCAATAAACATCGGGTCATTGATGTATTCTTTAGTGGCAATGAAGGCCGGATTATATCTTTCAACATGTCCAACCTGTGCTTTAATACTATTTTCCCTGCATTTGTAAAGAATTTCTTCTGCTTGCTGAAGGGTCTGCGTAACCGGTTTTTCAATGAAAAAATGAAGGCCTTTTTCAATCGCTTTCAAGGCATAATCGTAGTGATAAACAGTTGGAGTTACAATATCCAACATATCAATCTGATCCAAAAGATCATCAAAGTTTTCAAAATAAGGGTATCCGAATTCGGCTTCTAATTTTTTTCCATTTTCTACATCTTTATCATGAAAACCTACCAGTTCATATTGATCTGACTGGCTTAAGAGTCTTAAATGTATTTTTCCCAGATGTCCGGCTCCTACCAAACCTGCTTTCAACATAGCTTTTTTAATTTTTGTAAAGATAATAATTTTAGGTATTCAGAAACAGATGATAGGTTTTAGGTTGATCATTATAGATTGTTTTGTTACTTTTGTACAAACTAGCACCTGTTACCTAATAACTACTATCCAATGATGCATGATTCGTTTGTACATAAAGGGAAAAGAAAAAAATTAGTGGATTATCTCCGACAGAAAATCGGGATTTCTGATGAACATGTACTTGCCGCCATGAATGAAGTTCCAAGACATCTTTTCATCGAAAGCATTTTTGAAGATTATGCCTATGAAGACCGGGCTTTTCCTATTTTGGCACATCAGACGATCTCCCATCCTTCCACAGTAGCAGAACAGTCTGAGCTTTTACAGGTAAAAGCTGGAGAGAAGATCCTGGAGATCGGGACGGGCTGCGGATACCAGACTGCTGTTTTATTGGCCATGAAAGGATTGGTGTATACTGTCGAAAGACAAAAAGACCTTTTTGATTTTTCTAAGAAAAAATTCAGAGAACTCCACCTTTATCCAAAATTTCAGAGTTTTGGGGATGGTTTTGCCGGATTGCCTACTTTTGCTCCATTTGATAAAATCATTGTGACTTGCGGGGCATCGGTTTTGCCTACGGAATTATTGAAGCAGCTGAAAGTGGGAGGGAAAATGGTGATTCCATTGGGACCAACAGATGAACAGGTTTTGTATCGGTTTACAAAAATTTCTCCTACAGAATTTGAAAAAGAAGAATTTGGCGCCTATAAATTCGTTCCCATGCTGAATAATACCAATCTGTAGATCTGCGTTTCCATTTCGGAATGAAAATTGAAGTATATTCATTCCCAATCACTTAAATCTTTTATTATGGATACGAACAGATTTAAAGCATCACACGATTTTAGTAATCTTCAGAAAAATCTGCACAATAATCCGGGATATAGTGTGGAGAGCTATTCTCAGCAGGTGAAAGATTACATTAACGATATGAAGAGTAAGAATCAGGAAGCAACCAAACAGGGATTTATGACACAGGCGAAAAAATCTGCTAAAGATGTCTGGGAAGAAATCCAGGAGTTGGCTTCCGAAGCCTGGGAAAAGACTAAGGACTATGAAGATGAGTAGTAGTTTTTAATATTAAAGTTAGTAAGAAGCCTCACTTTTTAATGAAAGTGAGGCTTTTTATTTGGAATTATTTTTGTTCTTATAAAGTAACCTTAAAAAATAATAGTATGATACCAGAAGACAATATTAATGAGCAAAACAGGAAGTTAGAACAGATGGATTACGACCCTGAAGAAGATCTTTTTAACCAGGAAGAGCATATCCCGTTGGATGGTGACGGAAATCCGATCCTGAATGAAGATTCGGATGAAGATAAAATAGATAAAGGCCTCGATATTCCGGGAATTGAAGATGACGATGAAATGGAAGAGCTGGGAGCAGAGGATGAAGAAAATAATTACTGGAGTCTGAGTGATAATGACGATGATCATGAAGAAGAAAATACAGATGTAATTGATTAACCTTACTGATTCAGTAAGGTTTTTTATTTCGGATTTATGAATGTTCATAAGCCTTTGCAAGAATTTATAAAATAGTTTTAGGTGGAAAATTGATCTCAATCATATATTAATAAATGTTTATGATTGTATATTTCACAATTAAATGATATGATTTATGATTTTTATTTGTAATTTTATTGTGATATATAACAGATTAATTTTTTTGGTATGAAGAGATCTTTACAAATTTTATTCTTGTTTATATGGGGTGTTGCTTTTTCACAGACACCTACAAACGTTAAAGTAAAAGATGCGGTGGGTAATGAGAGCTTTAACGTAACCTGTACCAATGACCTGGATGCGAACGGCTGCATACAGCTTCATGTGGAATATCCCGTATTGAATGCAACAACAGGTTACCAGGTCAATCCGGAAGCCTATAATCCGGTTATTCCTTTCAATCAAGGGACACCTCTGAATGCCAATTATGATGATCTGTTTGCCACGAAGCTGGATCTTCCCTTTAAGTTTTGTTTTTATAATCAGTACTTTGAAGCGCTTGTGGTAGGTTCCAACGGAATGGTCACTTTTGATCTCAGCCAACTTGGGAATATCAATTACCCGAATGTTCAATGGCCCAATCCAAGTACGGGTCTTCCTAAAAACTCTATTTTCGGTGCGTATCATGACATGGTATTTTCTTCCGCAGATCAGTCGGAGATTTATTATTCTGTTATAGGAACGGCCCCTTTCAGGAAGTTTGTGATCAATTTCTACGAAGGAAGAATAACGGGATGTACAGATCGTTCTTCTTCTCAGATCGTATTGCACGAAACAACGAATGTTATTGAAGTTTTTATCGATAAAAAACCACTTCCATGTCCTACCCGGAAATTTGCAAATGCTTTGATTGGTGTTATTAATAATGACGGAACAGCCGGAGTTTCTCCCGCCACCAGGAATACAGGCGTTTGGCAGGCTGCGCAGGAAGGATGGAGATTTAATCCACAGGGAAATGTGATCCAGCCGGAAGTGACCTGGACGAATTCGGCCGGACAAACGGTAAGTACAGGAATTCAGACGACCATCTGCCCAACACAAAACGAAGTGTATACTGCGAATGTTGCTTTTAATATTTGTGGAAACAGCCAGCTTATTTTAACAGATGATTTTCCGTTAACCTTTGATGCAACTTATCCTGCTGCAAAGAATCATACGCAGGATTTTTGTGGAAATGCCCCGTTGAATATCAATCTTAACAGTTTGCAGCAGAATGTGACTTCGCAAAACCCGGCTAATTTTACTTTCAGTTTTCATACCTCTCTGCAAGATGCTCAGAATGGACAAAATGCAATATCAACGTCCTATACTTTAAGTGCGAATACCGTTTTATATGTCAGAATTCAGAATCCTAATGTACCCACATGTTTCAGAGTGGCAGTTTTAACACTTAATTTTCTGACTAAAAATTTATTGAAAGATACCATACTGCTTTGTGATACTAATAATGATGGAGTAGAGCCGGCTTATGATCTTAGTTTGCTTAATAATGAACTTTTTGCACCTGGGACTACGGGAATTTCTTATCATCTTAGCCAGACAGCAGCTCAGAACAATACGAATGCTGTTTTAACGGCAGATATTACCACCAATACTAATATTTGGGTAAGGGTTCAGGATGCTTCCTGCACTTATGTATTAGGACCTGTACATTTTCAGTTCAAGCCGGGAGTTAATATCAATTCACCTATAACGTTCCCTTATACAATGTGTGATATCAATGCGGATAATAATGAAGCTTTCGATTTTGCACTGAATATAGGACCACTGGTTTCTACACAACCCGGAGCCACTTTTACGGCTTATGAAACGTATGCGGATGCTTTTGCCGGAACCGGAATTCCTTTAACTTCCATCAAGGAAGGGCAATATCCGGTATTTATTAGAGTGCAGATTCCAAACGGATGTTTTGCCGTTGCACAGGTGAATATGAATGTTACTTTCACTAAAATTATTGTCAGCGAAAAGAATGAATATATCTGCTTTAACGGAACCGACGATATTTCGATTAACCTGAATACATTATCAACGAATATGCTGGTTGCCCCTTCATCCGTACCTGTTATAGAATTTTATGCTGATTTCAGCAGTGCCATGTTGGGGAATAACCCGATCAGTCCTAATCAAACCATTACCAATAACGGAAATTTTGTGACACAAACTTATTATGTCCGTTTTGAACAGTCGGATACGTGTTTCACGGTTAGAGCCATCAACGTGAATCTGGTACATCCGGTTATTGTTCAGTCCAGTTTTGTGATTTGTGATGTTAATAACAATAATACAGAAAATGTCTCTCTTGCTCAATTTTCAGCCGGAATAATAGGCACACAGAATGCAACTACACTATTTTATGCCACCCTGGCTGATGCGCAAAGCGGCAACAACCCCATTACCAGTGTTACAGTTGCAGGAAGTCTTCAGGTGTTTGTAAAAATCACCTCATACAATTGTGTGGAAATATATCCTTTTAATTTAAGCCTGGTCGCTACTCCTGCAGTAAATTCACCTGTCAATATTTCTTTGCTGAATATTTGTGATAATAATAATGACGGGACGGAAACGTATGACCTCACTCAAGCTCAGGCACAAATTTATAATGGATCAAGTCCTGTTACTTTCACGTATTACACTTCTTATGATCCTGCCACACAAACTTTCTCTAATGAAATTACAAATCCGGGACAGTTTGCGATTCAGCCGGGAAATATTACAGTATATGTTAAAGTGAAATTTAATAGCAGTGAATGTTTTTCAGCTGCACAATTAAATCTTAACGTAAGCTTTTTACCTCCTGTGGTTCTGCACAATGCAGTGTTAGACAGATGTGATGAGGATTTCAATCTGAGTGAAACCTTCCCGCTGAATGATGCCATTCCGCAGTTATTCATTGCATCACAGAATACACAGCCGCTTTCGGATATGACGATATCTTATTATAATACTGCTGCTGAAGCGAATGCCGGAAATCCGGCCACTCAAATAGGGACAAGTGTCACAACGAACATTTCCATGGTGGAAGTTTGGGCGAGATTCCAGTCTCAGACTACGGGATGTTATTCCATAGCTTCCATTCAGTTAAATACCTATTTCCCTCCGAAAGCGATCAATTCAAGTATTACGATATGTGATGATAATTTAGATGGAGTTTATGAGGTCAACTTAATGAGTTATACCAATCAAATGGTAGATCTTCCGAATCCGAATAATGTATTTACTTTTTATCTTACACAAACAGATGCTCAAAACGGAACTAATCCGATTCCTAATCCGCAAAATTTCACAGCACAGCCTTTCCCAACCCAAATTTGGGTGAAAGTACAGAATTTGCCTGGATGTGATGATATTGCAAGCATTAGCTTTGTTATCGGAACTAAAGTGGTGGTTCAGAACGGAGGTCCTTTCCAGCTTAATAACGTCTGTGACACAGGGAATGATGGAATAGAAAACGTGAATTTAACACAGTTCCAGTCACAAATATATACCGGAACGAATGTTACATTCACCTATTATCCTACATTGGCTGATCTCAATGCGAATACGAATGCCATTAGTACTCCGGCTAACTATCAGTTCAATCAGAATACAGGACCGAATATTATTTACGTAAAAGTCAGTGTTCCGGGATATTGTCCGGAAGTGGTGGAGATTCATTTGTCTCTTAAGCCAACTCCGATTTTTGATATTCCGACCCAATTCTTCTGTCCGGACAGCTCTTTAAGTTATACTGCTCAAATTGCCAATTACAATATCGTAAGCTATGTCTGGAGCGATCCTTCCGGGCAGGTGATTTCTACAACAGATAGCATTTCCAATATTACCGTACTGGGAACTTATAGTCTGACTGTAACTGCAGATAACGGCTGTTCTTATACCGATACTTTTGAAGTGAAACATTTTGACGTTCCGGTCATTCAAAGCCTGGAAGCTAATGGAAACAGTATTACGGTTCATGCAACGGGTACAAAACCTATCCTGTATTCAATAAATGGTACAACGTGGCAATCCGGCAATGTTTTCCACAATTTACCTACAGGAGTTACCACGTTCTATGTGAAATACGTGGAAGGGGAGTGTATCATTAAGCAGGACGGCGTTATCCTCGATATTAAAAATGCCATCACCCCTAACGGAGACGGAATCAATGATCATTGGATTGTGAAAGATCTTCACGTATTCGGAAGTAAGAGATCCAATGTAAAAATATATGACCGTTACGGATTTAAAGTTTTTGAACAGGATTCCAATACACAATTTATTTGGGATGGAACAATAGCAGGAAGAACGGTTCCTACATCCAGTTATTGGTACGTGATCACATTGCCGGATGGAAGAGTGTTCAACGGTTGGGTTGTCGTAAAAAGTAATAATTAATATATCATATAACCATAACTTTCTCAATTTAGAACATAGAATCAATCCATCCGACCTTACTGAGCTTTCAGTAAGGTTTTTTTATTTTTGGAAGACCATTCTGTTTTGAAAGAAAAACATTTCCCTCCAAAGGAGGGGTGGCAAAATTGAAAATTTTGACGGGGTGGTAAAAAAAGAAAACACAAATGACAGAAATTCTAACCCAAATCAACGGAGTTCCTATCCACAAGAACTTCGTAAAAGATCTTCCATATAATCCGAACTTAAAAATATTATTAAAAGATAAACGTAAAGCCGGAATCCTTAGTGAAGTTATATTCTGGAAACAGGTTCGAGCAAAAACATTCCATGATATTGATTTCGACAGGCAGAGAATCATTGGGAATTATATTGTGGATTTTTATGTGAAAACGTTGGGACTTGTTATTGAAATTGACGGCCCAAGCCATGATATGAAACAGGAATATGACGACATCCGGCAGAATTATTTGGAATCATTGGGACTGGTTATTTTCAGGATTACTGATTTTGATGTGAGAAATAATCTTTCTGTAGTGATGAAGGAGCTGGAAGATTTTATTGTGTGGAAGTATGGAACCACCCCGTCTTCAAAAATTTAGTGATTTTTGAATCCACCCCTCCGGAGGAGGGGAATTTTTACCGTTTAGTTGCATTATATTTTCTAATTTGAATATCTTTAAAACTTCAAACTTTTGAATAAAAATCGTTGAACTTTGAATAACAATATGACTTTCCAGGAACAGATACAACAAGGGATACCCGATCAATTACCACAGCCCAAACCTTATGAATCCAATATCAATCATGCCCCGAAGCGTAAAGAGATTTTAGGAGAAGAAGAAAAAAAACTGGCATTAAAGAATGCATTGCGTTACTTCGATCCGAAATTTCATGCGGAATTATTGCCTGAATTCAGGCAGGAATTGGAAGATTACGGAAGAATCTATATGTATCGTTTCCGTCCGGATTATGAAATGAAGGCAAGACCTATCACGGATTATCCGGGGAAATCTGAGCAGGCAAAAGCGATTATGCTGATGATCCAGAATAACCTGGATTATGCAGTGGCCCAGCATCCGCATGAGCTGATTACTTACGGAGGAAATGGGGCTGTATTTTCCAACTGGGCGCAATACCTTCTGACGATGAAGTATTTGTCTGAAATGACGGATGAGCAGACTTTAGTAATGTATTCCGGGCATCCGATGGGATTGTTCCCGTCTCATAAAGATGCTCCGAGAGTGGTGGTAACCAATGGAATGATGATCCCGAATTATTCAAAACCGGATGATTGGGAAAAGTTTAATGCTTTAGGGGTAACGCAGTACGGACAAATGACAGCAGGAAGTTATATGTATATCGGGCCACAGGGAATTGTTCATGGAACTACGATCACTGCTTTGAATGCTTTCAGAAAAATCAACAAAGAACCGAAAGGCGGTCTCTTTGTGACTTCCGGACTAGGAGGAATGAGTGGGGCTCAGCCGAAAGCAGGAAATATTGCAGGCTGTGTAACGGTTTGTGCAGAAGTGAATCCGAAGATCACCAAAATCCGTCACGATCAGAAGTGGGTGAATGAAATTTATGAAGATCTTGATCAGTTGGTGGAAAGAGTAAGAACTGCTCAAGAAAATAAAGAAACCGTTTCTTTGGCTTATTTAGGAAATGTAGTTGAGGTTTGGGAGAAATTTGATCAGGAGGATTTAAGAATTGATATTGGTTCAGACCAGACTTCACTTCATAACCCTTGGGCAGGAGGATATTATCCTGTAGGCCAAAGCTTTGAAGAGTCTAATAAAATGATGGCAGAAGATCCGGAATTATTCAAGGAAAAAGTTCAGGAAAGCTTACGAAGACATGCCGCAGCTATCAATAAACACACGGAAAAAGGAACCTACTTCTTCGATTACGGAAATGCTTTCTTACTGGAAGCTTCCAGAGCCGGAGCAGATGTAATGGCGGAAAATCCTACATTAGGAAGAGAATTTAAATATCCAAGCTATGTTCAGGATATTATGGGACCTATGTGTTTTGATTATGGTTTCGGGCCATTCCGTTGGGTTTGTACAAGCGGAAAACCGGAAGATCTACAGAAAACGGATGATATTGCGTGTGCTGTTTTAGAAGAAATTCAGCAGAATTCCCCTGAAGAGATCCAGCAGCAGATGAAAGATAATATCCAATGGATTAAAGGGGCGCAGGAAAACAAATTGGTCGTAGGCTCCCAGGCGAGAATCCTTTACGCAGATGCGGAAGGAAGAATGAAAATTGCAGAAGCTTTCAACAAAGCCATCAAGAATGGTGACATCGGCCCTGTAGTATTAGGAAGAGACCATCATGATGTTTCGGGAACGGATTCGCCGTACAGGGAAACTTCCAATATTTATGACGGTTCCAGATTTACAGCAGATATGGCGATCCATAATGTGATTGGTGACAGCTTCCGTGGGGCAACCTGGGTTTCCATCCATAATGGAGGTGGAGTTGGTTGGGGAGAAGTGATCAATGGTGGTTTTGGAATGTTATTGGATGGAAGTGATGATGCAGACAGAAGACTGAAATCTATGCTTTTCTGGGATGTCAACAACGGAATCTCCAGAAGAAGCTGGGCAAGAAATGAAGGCGCTATTTTCGCCATTAAAAGAGCCATGGAAGTGGAACCGAAGCTGAAAGTGACACTGCCGAATTTTGTGGATGAGAATATATTTTAATTATCTTGGATTCTAAAAATAAATACAGAGTAATATCCTCTTTTAATCTTACAAATTATGGAATAATTGTACAGATTTCAGATGTCGAATCTGGATTTAAAAAAGGAATGGTCTTAAAGTCTGTATCTACTGGACTTTATTGGGAAGTTAAAGCAAGAATTATTCACTCTTCAGAAGAGAAAAGATTTGATGGCGAAACTGAAATATTTAGCCATATTAACTTCAGGGAAATCAATGATATAAAAAAACAAAAAGGACTGTATGAAAATGCTTTCGAGTATAACATAATATCAATAGGTCATAATAATAAACCAAACCCTGACGATTTTTTGGTTTTCCATGTCACGGTTGCCATTCGCACTATTTATAAAATTATTGATATCTATGATGATTATTTGTTGTTAGATACCGAAAACGGAAATACCGGACTTTTACATAAAAGATATGTTTCTAAAAATGCTCAAATTGGAGATTATGTAAGACATAGCGAACATCGATTCCATGATTTGGTAGACGAATTTGGAAATTTTGTTTATAGGAATTCATAAATTGTATAAAACCTGCTGTAAAGCAGGTTTTATGGTTTATCTAAGCGATTCATTATTTTGTCTCGTCAGGAATGTATTCTAAAATATCTCCAGGTTGGCAGTCTAATGCTTTACAGATGGCTTCTAAAGTACTGAAACGAACGGCTTTTGCTTTTCCTGTCTTTAAAATAGAAAGGTTAGATAATGTCAGATCGACTCTTTCGGAAAGCTCATTCAGAGAGATTTTTCGTTTGGCCATCATCACGTCTAGGTTTACAATAATTGGCATAGCTTAAATAGTTAGGTCGTTTTCAGATTTCATATCCACGGCATTTTGCAAGATTTTTCAAATATGGCAGCAGCGGTGGCAACTACAACAGATGCAAAGCAAGCCACAAAACAAATAGCAGTAAATCCTGCTGGATCATCATCCTTATGATGAGTCATATTAACATATATTCCCGCAATCACAATTAAAATACCTGTTACTATAGCGCAATACTTTATATTCTTTAAAGCCTTAACAGAGGGTAGTGAGAACACTTTATTCTGCCCGACATATCCAAGCAATCTGAAAGCGTTATACAATGCCACAAAAAAGGCAATTGACGATAAATATCCATACAAAATAAGCGGATCAGCGTAAATGCTGAATAGATCTAAATCTTTAGCTCTTCCCTCAGTTAAAGGAAAGCGGATCAAAACAGCAAGTGCTACAATACCAATCAACACAATGACTGCCTGAAGAAACACAATTGAAATTTTTTTCATGACAATATTTATTTTTATGGCGCTAAATTAATAAATATTTATTGATAAACAATAAAAATATATTGCTTATAGTGAATTTTTGATGTATTCCTTATTAAATGGTGAACATTGGGAAGAAAAAAACAAAATATAGCACTAAAAACAATATTTTTGAATATTATAGAATACAAGCATTCTCTATGAAAAAATTAGGGATCATAGGTTTTGGCTGGTTAGGAAATCATATGGCGGAAAGATTATCACACCAGTACGAAATTTTTGTCACTACAACTACTCAGTCTAAAGCTGAAGATTTAGCTTCTAAAGGATATCATGCAACGTTGGTAGACTTTGCTGATGATCGTTCTGAGGAAATAACAGGGTGGGAAGTGGCATCACAGTTGGATGCCATCATTATTACCGTTCCGTTTTCAGGAATCAGGGGAATGCAGGTTTCCATGAAAAACAGGCAGAAAAACTTGTTGAAGTTCCTTGGAGATTATAAAGGTCAGCTGTTTTTGATGAGTTCTACCGGAGTGTATCCGCAAGCAGAAAAAGAATTTACCGAAGTCGATCTTTCTGCTGACAGGGTGGAAAGTGAAAGTTTCATTACCCATCAATTTCCTCAGGCTAATATTCTGAGACTGGCAGGATTAATGGGAGGAACGAGATTATTAAAGAATTACAATATTTCCAATCTGGATCAGCTGGTGAACCATGTTCATTATGCGGATATCTGCTCGGTGGTTGAAAAAATGCTGGAAAAACAGTCGCAGTCCAAAGTCTATAATGTGGTAGCGCCCATTCATCCTAACAAGGAGGAAGTGATCTGCGCACAGAAAGATCTGCCTTATTTGGGAGTGCGGACAGAGAAAGGAAGACTCATTTCTCCAGCTAAATTAATTTCAGAGCTGGGTTTTGAGTTTCAGTATCCGGATCCGAGGTATTTTCATCTTTAAAGACTTCTGAATAATGTAATTGAATTTTGTTTGTTTTTCTTAAGAAAAATAATGACAACATTAGTGGTAAGGAATGACTGGCTTTCGTATGATCAGCAAAATTGTTGGTTTTTTTATTTCAAATAGAGCAAATCTATCAATCCGTTATTCTCAAAATCATTTTTATCCTCTACCTTTATTCAACAATTACACTAACATTAAAAAAATATGGATTCAGTCAATACAGTATTTCCTGAAATTTTTAAAAGCGAAAACGCAATCCCGGAAGAATATAAGGTTCCCGAAATTCATCAAAGAACATATCTCCTCAATGGAGAATTGGTAGAGTGGAAAGGAGAAGTACAAAACATCTATTCACCCGTTTGCATTCCTACGGAAAACGGTTTAGAAAGGAAACTGCTGGGAAGCATTCCGAATATCGGTCCGGAGGAAGCCCTGGAAGTTCTTGATGCCTGCGTTAAAGCTTATGATAACGGATTGGGAGAATGGCCCACCATGTCTGTGGAAGGACGAATCAGATGTATGCAGAAATTTGTGTACCTGATGATCCAGCAACGGGATCTTATCATTAAATTACTAATGTGGGAAATCGGAAAAACATTGGCGGATTCTACCAAAGAATTTGACCGTACCGTAGATTACATCAACCAGACCATTGATGCCTTAAAAGACCTGGACAGAGAGTCATCACGTTTTCAACAGGCAGAAGGAACTATTGCCCAGATAAGAAGGGCACCGCTTGGAGTGGTTTTAAGTATGGGACCGTTCAATTATCCTCTGAATGAAATTTTCACCACCCTTATTCCGGCATTGATTATGGGGAATACCATTTTATTCAAGCTTCCGAAACATGGGGTCCTGGCTCATTATCCTTTATTGAATGCCTTTAAGGAAGCATTTCCGAAGGGAACCGTGAATACTTTGTACGGTAAAGGTTCGGAAATCATTACCCCGATCATGGAAAGCGGAAAGGTGAATGTATTGGCCTTCATCGGATCAAGTAAAGTTGCCAACGGATTGAAAAAACTGCATCCAAAGGTAAATAGGTTAAGAGCAATTTTAAGCTTAGATGCCAAAAATGCAGCGATCGTCACTAAAAACGCTAATCTTGATGTTGCGGTAAGCGAATGTATTCTGGGATCATTATCCTTCAACGGACAACGTTGTACTGCCCTTAAGCTGATCTTTGTACAAAAAGACGTTGCTGCGGAATTCACTGAAAAATTAACAGCAGCTGTTTCAGCTTTAAAACCCGGATTACCTTGGGAAAAAGATGTGAAAGTAACACCTCTTCCCGAAATGAATAAGCCCGGCTATCTGAAAGAATGTATTGATGATGCTGTGGCAAAAGGAGCAAAGGTTCTCAATGAAAATGGTGGCTATACAGAGGAATCTTTTGTTTTTCCGGCAGTGGTGTATCCTGTGAACAATGAAATGAAGCTTTATCATGAAGAACAGTTTGGTCCTGTGATTCCGGTGGTGCCTTTTGATACGATTGAGGAACCTATCGATTATCAGGTGAATGCTTCGCATGGAATGCAGGTAAGCATCTTCAGTGAAGATCCGCAGGAGGTAGCGGAACTGATTGATCCGTTCGTGAATCTGGTAAGCCGTGTGAATATCAATTGTCAGGCACAAAGAGGGCCGGATGTTTTCCCGTTCACCGGAAGAAAAGACAGTGCGGAAGGTACACTTTCCGTGTTTGATGCGCTTCGTTCATTCTCGATCAGATCTTTGGTGGCGGCGAAATTAACGGAATCCAACAAGGAATTATTAAATACAATTGTAAGAGATCATGACTCTAATTTCCTGAGCACCGATTACATATTCTAGGTATTTGAATTTAACATAATATTTAAAATCCTCAATGAAGTGTTTCTTTTATTGAGGATTTTTAGTTTTTAATACTTTATTTGTGTTAAAAAATGTAACATTTGTAAAAAAATGCTACTAACTGTAAAGACTACAAGCCATGTCTTTACAGGAAAAAGAATTCTTGGAGAAAATTGAAAAGCATAAGGGCGTGATTTTCAAGATTTCTAAGATGTATATGGATAATCAGGACGATCAGAATGATCTCTACCAGGAGATCATTTACCAGGCCTGGAAATCATACGCCGATTTCCAAAGGAAGAGCGATTTCTCAACTTGGCTTTACAGAACAGCACTCAACACAGCCATCGTATTTCTCCGAAGCGAAAAAAAACGTAGTTTTATACAAAATCAAAATATAGAAAATATTACGGTTCATCAGGAATCTTATAACGACACAGATGATAAGAATATGAAGATGATGTATGAAGCCATTCAACAACTCAGTCCCATTGATAAAGCACTTATTTTTTTCTTTCTGGAAGACTTTCCGGGTAAGGAAATAGCTCTTCAGCTGGGTATTACGGAAGTGAATGCGAGGGTAAAGCTCAATAGGGCTAAAGCTAAATTAAAAGAAATCGTTGAAAAACAGAGGGCTATTTAAACCAAAACATTAAGGAATGGAACTAGAAAACTTTAAAGAACTCTGGAATAAGGACAACAGGCAGTCCCCTCCTGAAGTATCGCTGGAAAAGCAGAATGAAATTCATTCACCGCTACAGATGCTTAAAATCAATATGGAAACCGAATTTTGGCTGATGGTTATTACATTGCCCATGCTCCTCATTGGTTCCCCGTTTTCAATAAATGACGTGAATATCAGGACAATATCGATATGTGTTACAATTCTGACACTTGCTCTTATTGTTTATTTTTATTCGAGGTTTCTCAAACTGTATAAGATGCTCAAAAAAAGCAGTATCAATACCAATTATGATTTATTTAACCTCAGAACACAGCTTCTAATATCGAAAGAAATTTATATTTCCTATTACATTTCCTATATTCCGCTCGCTTTATTACTGTCATTGATACAGATCAATTTCCACTTTGATATGGAATATAACCTTGCCATATTTGGTTTCAGCTTCCTAATCACCCTCTTTCTTATCTATGTTATTATCAAATACTGGATCCATTATATGTATGGGAAATATATTAAGGAAGTGGTGCTTTTGGTAGATGAATTGAACGGAATAGAAGTAAAACCCGGAATTACCACCAAAAAAACATGGTTTGAGAGGTCTCAAAAATTTTTTATGACGAAATATGGAATTAAAGGAAATGTTCTGAATACCATTTTGTGGTTTATATCTGTTTACATCCTCATTATTGTCTTTTTAACAGCTGTTTTTAGCATTATCATTATTGCAGGGATTAAATTGCATTTCATTGATGCGAAGTCACTTCTGAATGCGTTGAACAAACTTAATTAGACATTAAAAAAAAATACAATTTATATGTAACATTTTTGATTTTTTCCTACTAACTGTGAGAAATTAAGTCCAGCATAGGTAACTATTACGGAAATACTATTTCTAATTTCTAAAGATAGTAGTTGAATAAATTAAAAAAAAACACAAACATCATGATGACCGATAGGAAATTTCCTGTCGGTTTTTTGTTTTAGCAAAAAAAGAATGAGATAACTGTAACAAATTTATTTTTTTTCTACTAACTGTCGAGAATAAATCAAAATATTATGAAGAAAAGCATTACTATTGTTAAAACATTATCATTTGTTTTTGCTGTTGGCCTTGCTCCGTTATCTGTATTGCAGGCACAGGATAAGAACAGAACAGAAATTGCTGTTAAAGATCTGCCTAAGATTTCTTTTAATTCTTTTGTAGGAAGCTTCCATGCTAACTTTAGCGGGAGAGATGTATCTGCTGATTTTTTATCTGCTCATTTAGGAGAATGGCTGGGAACGAGCAGTGATCATACGTATACATTCGTAAAGGCTTCAACGGATGAATTGGGAATAAAACATTCTACGTATCAGCATTTCTATAAAGGGATAAAAGTAGCTGATGAGGTGATTTTACTTCATGAAAAAGAAGGTAAACTTACTTTTGTGAATGGGGAATTAAGCAGTAATATTAATCTGACGATCAAACAACCTCTTACCAGAACAGAAGCGGAAAGTATCGTTAATGCTGACATGAAAGCACAAAATATTACTTTCGATGAATTTGATCAGGTAATTACTAAAGTTATTACAGGAAGAGAAGTAAGCCTGCACTTGACAAGCCAAATCAATGCGCTTTCATTAAAAGCATTGAAAAGCTATATGTATTATATTGATAATACCACAAAACAAGTTGTAAAGAAATTAGAAAAGATTCATCATCATAATATTCCTGTAAGTACAGTAGGACCTTTAGTTGATGCATCCTCTACAAGTGCAACTTATTATAAAGGAAATCAACAAATTACCGTTGATTCATACAACGGAAGCTATCGTTTAAAAGATAATGCAAGAAATATCCACACCATGAACGGAACTGGTTGGGACGGTAATGGAACGCCTGGAGGAGGCTTAACGGGGACTATCACCGAATATACCAACGCTACGGCTAACTTTACGGCAACGGAAACTAAACCAGCTGTTGAAGTGCACTGGGCTATGAAGATGGCTTATGATTATTATGTAAACAGACATAACAGAAATTCTTATGATAACGGTGGATCTATTATCAGGAATTACTATAATATTAATTTTGCTGGTTCAGGACAGCCAGAAAACGGAGTAAATGCTGCTGCAATTGATACGCAAGGTGTTGTGGCAATGGTATATGGAAATGGAAAATATCAAGGTCAGGCAGGATTTTTCAATCCATTTGTGGCATTAGATGTGGCGGGACACGAATATTCTCACCTGATGGTAAGCAGAACGGCTAATTTGGCCTATCAGGGAGAATCCGGTGCATTGAATGAATCATTTGCAGATATATTCGGAGCGTCTATAGAATTTTATTCCAATATTAATCCGAACTGGACCATTGGAGAAGGAATCCCTAATCCTGCTTTAGGGTTTACCTATTTAAGAAGCATGTCGAATCCTAATTCAGGACCTGCAGCATTGGGTTCACAACAACCGGATACTTACCAGGGAACCTATTGGGCGAATACGGCTGGTCCCTATACACAGAATAATGATTTTGGAGGAGTGCATACGAACAGCGGGGTAGGAAATTACTGGTTTTATCTGCTTTCTGTGGGAGGTTCGGGAACCAATGATCTTGGGAATGCTTTTAGCGTAACAGGGATTACTATTCAAAAGGCAGAAAAAATTGCCTATAGAACTTTAGCGAATTACCTTACGGCAAACAGCCAATTTGTAGATGCTTATAACTTGTCAAAGCAAGCTGTAACAGATCTTTACGGAGCTTCCAGCAATGAGCAGCTTCAGAACGTAAAAGCATGGTATGCTGTTGGATTTGGTAATGGGTTGTTAGCAACTAATGAAGTGGGGAATAAATTGGAGAATCAGTTTAGTATCTATCCTAATCCGGCGAAAGGAGGTGTTTTCACTATAGAAAACACCAAAAATGATGCAGTATTTGAAATATATGATGTTTCAGGAAGATTGGTTAAAAAAGAAGAAAAACTGAATAAAGGGAAAAATAAAATTAATATTGACGGAGTTCAAAAAGGAGTTTACTTATTAAAGATTAGTTCTGAGGGATCTACTGTTTCCAAAAAAATAGTAGTTGAGTAAAATTGAATTGTACCGACATCAATGAAACCGGCAGGAAATTTTCTGCCGGTTTTTTTTATTATTTTTTTGAAAAAATCTGTAACATTTTTTTTGAAGCCCAACTAACTCTATAGAGTAAGCAACCATGACCTCATCAGAACAGGATTTTTTAGAAAAAATAGAAAAGCATAAAGGAATCATTTTCAAGATTTCTAAGATGTATATGCATGAGAAAGACGACCGAGATGATCTCTTCCAGGAGATCAACTATCAGGTCTGGAAGGCATATCCTTCTTTCAGAGGAGAAAGTGAATTTTCCACCTGGTTATACAGGATTGCTCTGAATACGGCTATTATTTTCCTGAAGTCTGAAAAAAAGAGAAGTTTCATTGCCAATGAAGATTTTTCCAATTACAAAATAGTACAGGAGGAATATAACCTTGAAAAAGAAGAAAAACTGTCTGCAATGTATCATGCGATCCATCAGCTGAATCCTATTGATAAAGCTTTTATTTTCTACTATCTGGAAGATTTCTCGGGCAAGCAGATTGCAGAACAGATGGGGATCTCTGAAGGAAATGTAAGGGTGAAAATGAACCGCGCCAAGAATAAACTGAAAGATATCTTACACTCAAATAAATAGTAATTTTTAAAACAGCAACAATGAATATAGATGAACTAAAAAATACATGGAATGAAGATGATGCTCTTGAAGAAACACCAAAAATCAGTATTGAGCAAAGAAATAAGATCCATCTTCCTCTTGAGAAAATGCGTAAAAATATGCGAATGGAAGCTTGGTCAACCATCGGGATTTTTATCTTTGCTTTCGGACTGATCGCTCTATGTGAAGCCCCATTTAAATTTAAATTTTATATTGCCATCCTGGTCGCCTCGATGGTGTTCGTTACCGTATTCTTTTTCAGTAAGTTTTTTAAACTGTATAAAGATATGAGCAATCCGGTCCTGAATACATATGAAGGATTAGTGGAATTATTACATCAGTTCAATTTAAATAAACAGTATTACTTTTCTTTCTATGTGGCTTTCGCTCCCTTTCTGGTTTGTGAGCTGATCATTGTCCTGGAATTTATTCCATACGCGAAACCCCTGACAGATCTGCAGACTGCACTGACCATCATTATAACTCTTCTGGTCGCTTTATTTGGTCTGTTTATCATGGGCAGGTGGTGGTTTGAGAAATTCTACGGAAGATATATTAAACAGGTGGAAAACCTTATAGAACAATTAAAGAAATAAAAAAGATTTCGGCGGGCTGAAAGCCCGCCGAAATCTTTTTTATTGTATACTGTTTCCCTTCTCTCTTCCTATTTCTTTCATCACCCAATCCATTTGAGGATCTTTTTTATCAATAATATCCTGAATGCTCTCAGTTACATTCACATCCGGAATGACTCCTCGCTGTGTATTAGTAAAATTGATATTAGGCTGTACCAAAAGTAACCCGATCGGTAGATCAATTTTGGAATTAGGGAGCTTTTGATAAGAATAGAATCCGGCAACAGTGCCGTCATTGGCACCTCCTGTTTCTTCACCTACAATAATGGCACGTTGATCATTTTTAAGCTTTGACGAAATAATGGAAGATGCTGAAAAGCTGCCACCATTCACCAGGACGAATACCTTCCCGTTAAAAGCATTTTTATCAGGCTTTGTGGATTTGTTTTCCTTCATTTTGTAAAAAACTTTGCCGTCTTTTTTATAGGTACTGAAGGTTTGGGCAAAAACATAAGTAGGATAAGTCAGGCTTTTAAAAGCGTATTGCAGGACATTGCTTTTTCTGAAATAATTGGTCTTAAGGGGAGTCATTTTAGAAGTAACTTCCGAAGGCTTTATCAATACAAAAGGTTCCGGTGCAAGATAGGAATACAGATTATTGATCTCATATAAAGAACCGCCGTAATTATTACGGATGTCTATGATGAGGTAAGAGGCTTTTGCATGTTTAATTTTGGTAAAAGCTTCCTTATAAAACTGGTCAGAATAGCTTCTTGAAAAACTTCTTACTTTTATATAAGCAATACTGCTGTCTTTATCTAAAAATTTGAAATTTCTGTTATAGGAATTATTAAAAGCAATATAATCATTCACTTTTTTCTCAAGAGTTCTTTTCTTTTGTTTTTTATCGACTTCAAGATCATTTTCGGACTTGGTTTCTCTCTTTAAGGTATAAACCTTCTTTACATTATTATAGATCGTTTCAATGGTGGCACTATCGGCAAGTCCCTTTTCTGCGGTATAAAAATTAAAAAAAGTGTCTTTCAGAAAATAGGGCTGAAAAGTGGTATTGAATCCATCACTGCTGATCAGATTTCTGTACTTTTTAAGATAATCTGAAACAGGAATGTTATTAATGGATAATATTTCTGTTCCGGGTGGTATCCCTTGTATAGAATCTTTATTTTCAACAATATACAGATGATCATCCTTAACGTAATATCCGAAACGGCTGAACATCCCTTTTTTATTCCGAAACGATCTGAAATCTTTCTTTTTGAATCTCTTCCTAGGAATTCTGAGCGATAAATGTCCTTCTCTGATGCTTGCAATCACCGGTTGCAAAGTAAAATAAAACTGAAGCGGAGTAAGAGGTCTGTTGATGGTATTTTTTACGCTGTCGAACTTATGATCCAATTCCTCTTTTGAAATATACCAGTATAGTTGCGGATGCATCTTCTGGAGCTTACGATAGGCGTAATCCACATCTTCTTTCAGCTTTTCAGGGGGAATAAGAGAAGTTCTCTGTTCATTGTGTTTCTGAACAGAGCATGAAGTGAGAATCATAAATAATAATATGATCGAATAGCTTTTCAACCTAACTTAAGTTTTTTTTAATCAATCTGCTAAATTAAAGAGTTTTACAGTATGGATTGATGAATTCAACAATAAATTATTCTGAAATCCTTATAATTTTAGTTAAAATAAAGGATCCGGACACTGGGGATTTTCATTTCATTCAAAAAGTCAATACATTTGACGCTTATTTTCAAAGACAAATGATTTATTTACTTATCGTTATAGCTGTTTTTATAGCACTCTATTTTATCATAACCGGACAGCAGGCTTTCGGAGCAGAACCTAAAGGAGAAAGGTTACAGCGTATGAAACAGTCCAAACTGTATAAAGACAAACAGTTTCAGAATTTGAGCCCTACACCATCTATTGCGGAAGGCTATAGTATGCCGAAAGTGATGTATGATTTCTTTTTTGCGAAAAAAAATCCGCTTCTGAAGCCTTTGAAAAACATTCCGTCTGTTCATACAGATTTAAGAAATCTTTCTAAAAGAGAGGAGGTTTTTATTTGGCTGGGCCATTCATCGTATTATATCCAGACTGATGGTCTTTCTTTTTTAATAGATCCTGTGTTGAGCTCTTACGGTTCCCCATTTAAATTTTTCAATAAGGCATTTGCCGGATCTGATATTTTCAAGCCTGAAGATATTCCCAATCTGGATTATCTGATTATTACCCATGATCATTTCGATCATCTTGATTATCCTACGGTAAAAGCAATTAGAAACAGGGTAAATAAGGCAATCTTGCCTTTGGGAGTAGGAGCGCACCTGGAAAGATGGGGGTATACTCCGGATCAGCTTATTGAAGAAGAATGGGGTACATCCATCGATTTAAAAAACGACAGTACAATTATCTATACTCCTGCAAGACACTTTTCAGGAAGAAAAGTAAAGAGGAATAATACTCTTTGGACCTCTTATGTTTTGGAAACGCCGACTAAAAAAATATTTCTGGGTGGTGACAGCGGATACGATACCCATTTTAAAATGATCGGTGAAACGTATGGACCATTTGATTTTGCGATCATTGAAAACGGGCAATACAATGAAGCCTGGAAATATATTCATGCATTGCCGGAAGATGTGATACAGGCCAGTATAGATGTGAATGCCAAAAACATTATTCCGGTTCATTCATCAAAATTTGCTTTAGCACTGCACGCATGGAATGAGCCTTTGAAAAAGGTAACCGAACTTGGAAAGGGAAAAAATCTCAATATACTGACCCCAATGATCGGTGAAATTGTTGATTTAAACAAGGCAGATAACCATTTTACAACGTGGTGGGAAGATTAGGCATGCCAGATGTCTTTGTATCTTGCCGGATGGTTTTCAAACTGCTGTCTTACAAAATCGCATTCCGGGTCAACCAATAAGTCTTTTTCTTCAGCATATCGTACAAGTTCATCCAAAAGCATTTTGGCATATCCTTTCCCTTCATGTTCCGGATCAAGCTTGGTGTAATACACAATTAAAAGCCTTCCGTCAATCTCTATGGACATATAGCCTGCTTTTTTCTCATCAATTAATATCTGCAATTCATCTTGATATGGAGATATTTTAAATTTTATATTTTCCATAAGTATTGAGATTGGGTTGATTATAACTTTACTTTAAAATTACGAATTAAAAATTATAAATTGATCATTCTCCATTAAATATTGAATAATCTGTAATCGTAATAAATAATTAAATCACTTTCGTAACAAGGATTTTATCAATCCTGTTGCCATCTTTATCCACAATTTCCATCAGCAGGTTTCCGATTTTTATCCGGTCGCCGGTTTGGGGAATATTCCCGAATTCATGAATGAAAAACCCGGAAATACTGATAAAATTCCGCTCCGTTTCAGCATCTATTTCCAGTTTAAAGTGCTTTTTAAAAGTATGAATAGGGCATTTGCCGTCAACAAGCCATGAGTTTTCGTTACGCTTGATGATTTCAGGCTCTTCATCAGATCCATCCGGAATATTTCCAACAAGATCATCAAGAATGTCATTTAACGTTATAATTCCTTTTGTAGTGCCATATTCATCAATCACAACGGCAATGTGGGATTTATTATTCTGGAAGCTTTCCATTAAAGGATAAATGAAGGAATTTTCACTTACGAATACGGCTTTTCTCAGATGTCCCCGTAAATCGAAATGTTCATGATCCAGATCAAACAAATCTTTCATTTTTACAATTCCGATGATGTTATCAAGATTATTACCATCTGTGACAGGATAAGTGGAATAAGGGCTGTTTTTGATTTTTTCCTTTACGGTTTCATAGCTGTCATCTGCATCGAGAGCAATGATATGGGAACGGTAAGTGGCTAAAGAATTAACTCTTCTGTCTCCCAGCTCAAAAGCGTTCTTTAAAACATCGTGTTCCTTTTCTTCAATAATTCCGCCTTCTTTCCCTTCTTTGATGATAGATTTTATTTCTTCTTCGGTTACCAGCTCTTTTTCATCATTGCTGATACCCATAAGCTTCAAAACTCCTTCATTGGTAATGGTAAGAAGCCAGACAAAAGGAGAGGCCAAAGCCGAGATCCAATACATGGGTTTGGCAATGAACATCGCAATTTTCTCAGGAAATTTTAACCCGAGCCTCTTCGGCAACAATTCACCAAAAACAATAGATAAAAATGTGATGATGGCGACAATAAGTACGGAGGCAATACCTTTGGAATATTCTGCCAAGCCTTCAAATTTAGAAATATATTGAGCCAGATCTGCTGTTAATTTATCCCCGGAATAGATTCCCAGTAAAATACCGATCAGTGTAATGCCGATCTGCACAGTTGAAAGGAATTTATTGGGGTTCTCTGAAAGTTCCATAGCTGTTTTAGCATTGGAATTCCCTTTTCTTGTTTCACTTTTCAGCTTGAAATTCCGGGAAGACACCAGGGCCATTTCAGACATGGAGAAAATGCCGTTCAGCAGAATAAGGAGAATGATCACAATAATTTCCATACAGTTTCAGATATCTGGGTGTTTACATAAAAGTAGGAAATATTTTAATCGTATTAAGCCTGTTATAAGGGATTTAACAAAAATTGTGATACATGAAAATAATTTGGCATTTAAATTGTGAGTATCATATCATTGAACAAAAAAAATTACAGAAAATGAAAAAGATTTTATTGACAATGATGCTTTTTGGAACATTTACATTAAGCTTTGCCCAGTCAGATTATTATAATGATTACAGAAGAAGTATTACGGATGTTAACTGGACAAATATTGCTACAGATTTAGTATTAACTGCTATTCAGGTAAGAGAGCTGAATGCTCTTAATAACAGATATTCCGATTATAATTCCTGGCTTAGAGTATATGGTGACAATCCTGACAGATGGAGAACAGACAGATATTATGAAATTGAAAGAATACTGGGACCACAGAAATATATAAAGTTTAAAAACAAATATTATAAAGGACAAAATCCGGTAGCCGTTTACAACCGAAACAAAAATAACAATAAGAAATACAAGCATATGGCGCCAAAAGTAAAAGCTTACAAAGGCGATAAAGGAAACGGCCACAAGCATTAACTAACTATTCAACTATACATTCAATTTTTTTAATGGCTGATCTTCGGATCAGTCATTTTTTATTTTATCAATTGTTATTATTTTTTGTCAGATTACTGTTTGAATTTTATAATTTTGAATCATGGAATCAATAGAAACAATAAGAGGATTTTACGAGCGTAACGGCAAAGAAGGTTTTTCGTGTATCAAAACTCCGGGAATAGGACACTTCAATGTGTTTTCAAGGGAGAATTGTTCATCCGTTACACCTTACAGCAGAAGAGATTATTATAAAATTTCTTTAATCATAGGAAAAGGAAAGCTTCATTATGCGGATAAATGGATCTATGTGGACAAACCTGCATTATTATTTTCCAACCCCGTTGTTCCATATTCCTGGGAAGCGGAGGAAGAAGATCAGAGAGGGTGGTTTTGCCTGTTTACAGACCAGTTTCTGCAAAATGGGAACCGTCTGGGAAATATTCAGGAATCACCGCTTTTCAAAATTGGAGGAACTCCTGTTTTCTTTGTGGATGAGCAACAGCAGCAATCCGTTTCTGAAATATTTATGAAAATGATGACTGAGATTCAGTCCGATTATCTGCATAAATATGATATGTTGCGTGCTTATCTTCATCTCTTGATACACGAAACTATGAAAATGCAACCTGCTGAAAGCTTTGAGCCTTATCAGAACGCTTCGCAACGGGTAGCTTCCTTATTCATGGAACTGTTGGAAAGGCAGTTTCCTATTGACAGCCCGGAAGCATACCTGAAGCTTAAAACGCCTACTGATTATGCGGAAAGTCTTTCCATTCATGTTAATTCTTTAAACCGTTCTGTAAAGGAGATCACAGGAAAAACAACCACACAGCAGATCACGGCAAGGATCATCCGGGAAGCAAATGCCCTTTTGAAACATACAGACTGGAATGTTTCTGAAATTGCCTATGGATTGGGGTTTGAAGAACCTGCGTATTTTACCAATTACTTCAAAAAACAAACAGGATATACTCCGAATGCACTCAGAAGTAACCTTGTTTGAATTTTATAATTCTTAGTTTGAATTCTATATCAAGAACTGATGGTTCTTGTTCTAATTTTGTTCCATTAATTACAATCACCAACATTATGAAATTTAAAAAATTAGGAAACACAGGAGAACAGTTATCTGCTATCGGATTGGGATGCATGGGGATGAGTTTTGCATATGGTCCCGCAGATGAACAGGAAAGCATCAATACTTTGCACAAAGCATTGGATTTAGGCGTTAACTTTTGGGATACAGCCGATATGTATGCTAACGGAGAGAACGAAAAATTGATTTCTAAAGTATTGGTACCGAATCGCGACAAGATTTTTATTGCTACTAAATTCGGATTCAGGTTTAAAGATGGTAAAGCAAGCCACAGTGGAGCTCCTGGAACTTATTTTGACGGTTCCCCGGAATGGATCAAACAGGCTGTTGACTTAAGCCTTCAGAGACTGAAAATAGATACCATTGATCTTTATTACGCACACAGAGTAGACCCGAATGTTCCTGTTGAAGAAACAGTTGGAGCTATGGCTGATTTGGTGAAAGCAGGTAAAGTGAGATATTTGGGATTGTCGGAAGCTTCTGCGGAATCTATCAGAAAAGCCAATAAGATACATCCAATTGCCGCTTTACAATCTGAATATTCTATCCTGACCAAAGATGTGGAAAAAGAAATCTTACCGACTATCAGAGAACTTGGAATTTCATTAGTCCCTTATTCTCCATTGGCAAGAGGACTTTTTGCAAACATCAATGAAGTTCAGAATTTCGGGGATGATGACTTCAGAAAATCTCTGCCTCGCTATCAGCAGGAATACCTTGAGAATAACAGAAACCTGGCTAAAGAATTTAATGATTTTGCAGCTTCCAAAGGCGTAAAAGGAACTCAACTAGCTTTAGCGTGGGTATTGAATCAGGGGGATGATATCATTCCGATTCCGGGAACGAAACGTATCAAATACCTGGAAGAAAATATTCAGGCTATCAATATTGAGCTATCCCAATCTGATCTGGATACCATAGATGCTCTTCTAAAAAAATATCCGAATGTAGGAGAAAGATATACGGAAGGTTCTATGAAGCTGGTTAATAATTAAACTGATATATATGATCTGGGCTTTTGAATTTCAAGGCTCAGATTTTTTAAAAAGATGAAAAGATAAATGAGGACTCTTAAAGAAAAAAACAAATTTATTGCCACTATACTGGCTTTTGCTGTTATTCCTATATCCGGTTTGGCAACGGATATTTACCTGCCTTCGATGCCGAGTATGGCAACGGAATTCAATCTTCCGGAAAGCAGTATCCAGCTTACCTTATCCATATTTCTGATCAGTTATGGGCTCACTCAATTCTTTGCCGGAAGTATCGCTGATTCCTTTGGAAGATACAGGATTTCCCTGATCTCTATGGCATTATTTGTCGTGAGTTTTTTAATTACGGTGTCTACTGACAATATTATGGTGATTTATGCGATGCGGGTTTGTCAGGGAGCTTTATCGGGGCTTGCGGTCGTTTCCAAACGTGCATTTTTTGTTGATGTTTATGAAGGTGAGCAACGTAAGCATTATTTAAGTATCATGACAATTGTCTGGTCGGTTGGACCTATCATTGCCCCATTTATCGGTGGATATCTCCAGAAGCATTTCGGATGGCAGTCTAATTTTTATGTTTTAGCCGGATACAGCTTATTGATATTGATTCTAGAATTGATATTCTCAGGAGAAACTTTAAAAACAAAAAATCCTTTTCATATTAGTTTTCTATTGAAGGAATATGAAAGGATGTTTAAAACCAAAGATTTCTTCTATGGGATGCTGATGTGTGGATTAAGCTATGCAATGGTCATTTTTTTCAATCTTTGCGGGGCTTTCATTATTGAACATAAAATGGGTTATTCCGAGGTCATCGCTGGTTATGCTTCCCTGATTTTAGGATTTGCCTGGATGGTAGGAGGTTTTTTAGGAAAAGCATTGATCAATAAAGCATTCCTGCCTAAGATACGATATGCTAATTTCATTCAGCTGGCATTGATTGTTCTGATGTTTGCGGCATCCTATTTTACAAGCAATCTTTATAGTTTGGTGGCATTTGCATTTGCCATTCACATTACGGCAGGATTTATCTTTAATAATTATTTTGCCTATTGTCTGGGAAGGTTTCCGGATTCCGCAGGTCTTGCAGGAGGTTTAACGGGTGGAGTTGCCTTTATTATTACTTCAGGAATCAGCTATGGAATTGTAGCCCTGATTAAGCCTGAAATTCAGTTGCAGGTAGCCGAAGGATATTTCATATTGGGAATTTTGGGACTCTTTATTTTAAGCATGATCAAAATCAGAAAAGCACATATTTAAACGATGAACAGAAGAGAACTTTTAAAAAACGGATTGTTGGCAGGAGCACTAAGCATTGCTCCTTTTTCAGGAGTTTTTGCTGCAGCCAATGAAAGAAAATATTCAGAACCTGAAAATGATCTTTCAGGATTCAAAAAAATCCGTCTTGGGGAATTGGAATTATTCATCCTGACAGACGGGTATATTCATGAGCAGAATTTAAAATCTTTTGCTCCGAGAGGAAATCTGGCGAAAATGAAAACTATTCTTAAAGAGAATTTCCGATCTGAAGACTTTATCGACATGGCTATGAATATTCTTTTAATTAAAACAAAAGATAAACTGGTCTTACTGGATACAGGAATGGGAATCTTTGCCGATGAAAGAACCGGCTTTCTCTTGAGAAGCCTTCAGAAAGCAGGATTTACAGCGGGAGATGTTACGGATGTTTTTATTTCGCACGCTCATCCCGATCATATTGGCGGTGTAGTGGATAAGCAGAATAAACTGGTGTTTCCCAATGCCCATCTTTTTATTTCAAAAATTGAATATGATTTTTGGTTGAAGGCTACTATTAAGGATTTCAGCAACAGTGCTTTGAAGGAGCAGCCGGAATTTCTTAACCAGATTATTCCTGCTATTCAGAATATTCTGAAAACCATACAGCCTAAACTGAAATTTTTTGATCTGAATAAAAGTTTGTACGATCATTTCAGTTTTCAGTTAGCTCCGGGACATACACCCGGATTAACGGTGATGACGATTTCTTCCGGAAAAGAAAAGCTGATTTATATTGCTGATCTTATCCATTCCGATGTGATTCTGTTTCCGCATCCGGATTGGGGATATTTTGGGGATACAGATCTGGATATTGCTGCCCAATCCAGAATACAGCTACTTCAGCAATTAGCAGAGTCAAAAGCCAGAGCTTTTGCGTATCATTTGCCATGGCCCGGATTAGGCTTTACCCAAAAGAAAACCAAAGGATTCGAATGGTTCCCGGAAAGCTTTATGACCCCTTAATAATTACACTTATATTTTCTACTCATAATTTTCTACAATGAAACCTCTCATTTTTGAGAGGTTTTGTTATCTATTGTAATAAATAATAATCCAAAATGTTATAAAGCTTTTATACTGGAATAAAAAGACAACAAAAAAAGCCCCTTTTATGGGGCTTTTTACATTTATTATTTTTAAAACTTAAATTCCGTCAATGATTTCATTTAAAACTGTACTAGGTCTCATAGCCGCATACGTTTTGTAAGTATCTGATTTATAATAACCTCCGATATCCTGAGGTTTACCTTGTGCTCCGATTAATTCTGCATTAATAACAGCTTCGTTTTCCTGCATTGCTTTTGCAATTGGGGCAAATTGTGCTGCTAATTCAGCATCAGCAGTTTGATTAGCCAATGCTTCAGCCCAATACATAGCCAGGTAGAAGTGAGAACCCCTGTTATCGATTTGTCCAATCTTTCTTGCAGGAGATTTATCGGTAGCTAAGAATTTAGCATTCGCTTCATCTAATGCATCCGCTAACACTTGAGATTTAGTATTTCCCTGAGTCTGAGCTAAATGTTCCAAAGAAGCCTGAAGGGCTAAGAACTCTCCTAAAGAATCCCATCTTAAATAACCTTCTTCAATAAACTGTTCGATGTGTTTTGGTGCAGAACCTCCTGCTCCTGTTTCAAATAAACCACCACCATTCATCAATGGAACGATAGAAAGCATTTTAGCAGAAGTTCCCAGCTCAAGGATTGGGAAAAGATCTGTTAAATAATCTCTCAATACGTTTCCGGAAACAGAGATCGTATCTTTACCTTCTCTTGCTCTTTTCAACGTTTCAGTCATCGCGTCTTTTACATCAAGAATTCTGATGTCAAGCCCTGTAGTATCGTGGTCTTTAAGATATTTTTCTACTTTTTTGATGATCTCTCTGTCGTGTGCTCTTCCTTTGTCTAGCCAGAAAATAGCCGGAGTATCAGACAGTCTTGATCTGTTTACTGCTAATTTCACCCAATCCTGGATCGGTGCATCTTTGGTCTGACACATTCTGAAGATATCATCTTTTTCTACTTTCTGAGAAAGAAGGATGTTTCCTGCTTCGTCCTGAACTTCAATAGTTCCTTCGGCCGTAGCCTGGAACGTTTTGTCATGAGAACCATATTCTTCAGCTTTCTGAGCCATTAATCCAACATTCGGAACAGAACCCATTGTTGTAGGATCTAGTTTTCCGTGAGCTTTCATATCATCAATGACAGACTGGTAGAAACCTGCATAAGAACGGTCCGGAATGATACAAACAGTATCTTCTTCATTTCCGTCTTTGTTCCACATTTTTCCTCCGCCTCTTACCAAAGCAGCCATAGATGCATCAACAATAATGTCAGAAGGAACATGGAAATTAGTAATTCCTTTATCAGAATTTACCATTGCTACTCTTGGTCCGTTTGCTAAAGCCGCTTCAATATCGGCTTTGATATCAGCTTCCTGAGCATTTCCTTTGATTTTTTCGAAAAGATCAGCAAGACCGTTATTAGGATTAATGTCTAAAGACTTGAAAGTCTCCGCATATTTTGTAAATACATTTTTAAAGTAAGTTTCTACGATAGCCCCGAAAATAATAGGGTCAGAGATCTTCATCATCGTAGCTTTTAAGTGAGCGGAAAGAAGTACATTTCTGTTTTTAGCCTCATCAATAGCCTGCTGAACAAAAGATTTCAAAGCTTTTAAGTTCATTACAGAAGAATCAATCACTTCTCCTGCCTGAAGAGCTGCAAAATCTTTCAATACGGTTTCAGAACCATCGTTACCTTTGAATACAATTCTGAATTTCGTTGCGTTTTCTACTGTAGTTGACGTTTCAGTTCCGTAGAAATCTCCACTGTTCATGTGAGCAACATCTGTTTTGCTGTCAGAAGCCCAGTCACCCATTCTGTGTGGGTTTGCTTTAGCATAATTTTTAACAGCTTTTGGAGCACGTCTGTCAGAATTACCTTCTCTCAACACAGGATTTACAGCACTACCCAATACTTTGGCATATTTAGCTTTGATCGCTTTTTCTTCATCATTTTTAGGCTCTGCCGGATAATTAGGAACTGCGAAACCTTTAGCCTGTAATTCAGCAATTGCTTCATCTAACTGAGGAACAGAAGCCGAAATATTAGGTAATTTAATGATATTCGCATCAGGCTGAGTAGCCAATTGACCTAATTCAGCCAAAGCATCTCCAATTTTCTGATCATCTTTTAAGAATTCAGGAAAGTTCGCTAGAATCCTTCCAGCCAAAGAAATATCCGGAACAGCAATTTCAATATCTGCTGATTTTGTAAAAGCCTTTACGATAGGTAAAAACGAGTGTGTAGCCAGCATTGGAGCCTCATCCGTTAATGTGTAGTAGATTTTTGATTTTTCTGACATTATACTGTTATTTATTATTTGAAATTTTAAGTCCCACAAATTTAGTTAAAATTTAATTTTTTTAAATTAATACTCAGGAAGTTTTTGCACTTTAAGAATTATTTAACCATTATTTGAGCAGAAATGCGTGTAATTTGAGTAAATTTGATAAACTAAAAAAACAAAGTTTATGTCAACTACTATTACTTTAAAAGGAAATGAAGTACACACTATAGGAGTTCTTCCATCTGTAGGAATTACAGTAAGAGATTTTGCATTGGTAGATTCCAATCTGCATGTAAAAACACTGCAGGATTTCGACGGGAAGAAAAAAGTCTTCAATATTTTTCCAAGTATAGATACAGGAATTTGTGCGGCTTCTGCAAGAAAGTTCAATGAAGAAGCTTCAAAACTGCACAATACCGTTGTAATTAACGTTTCAAAAGATTTACCTTTTGCCTTAGGAAGATTCTGTGCTGCAGAAGGACTGAATAATGTTGAAACACTTTCGGATTTCAGAAGCAGCTTTGGAGATGATTATGAGGTAACTATTACAGATTCTCCAATGAAAGGTCTTTTGAGCAGAGCTGTAATTGTTACTGACGAAAATAATAAAGTAGTTTACACAGAACAGGTTCCTGAAATTACTCAAGAGCCGAATTATGAGGCAGCGATTGCAGCGTTAAAATAAGTAAAACCTACAATGGACGAAAGCCTTGTGAGAATCTTATTTTCGCAAGGCTTTTTCAGCAATATTGATTAATATTCTTTCACACTTATAATCATTTGATGATGACAGCAGAACAGGTTATTCCTATTGTTAGGATTTTCGATTATCAGAAGACCGTTGAATTCTATGTAGACTGGTTAGGCTTTGAAATCGTTTGGGAACATCATTTCGAAGAAAATACTCCGGTTTATATGGAAGTGAAAAAGAACAATATTATTCTTCATTTAAGTGAACATCACGGAGACGGAACTCCCGGAAGCCGGATTTTTATCTTGGGAGAAGGTGTCCCGGAGTATCATAAAGAGCTCTTGGATAAGAAGTACAAATATAACAGGCCAGGTCTTGAAAAAACCTTTTATGATACCGTTTCCTTTACCGTAGATGATCCGTTCGGAAATAAAATCATTTTCAATGAGAAATTTGATGAAGAGAAACATAAAGATTTGGAATTCTATTCAATTCATTGATTTTTACATATACACATCATTCTGAATGAAGCGATAGTGTAGGGAATAGATTATAATATTGAGTCAGATCATAAGATATACAACAATATAAAAGTAATTTCGCCTTTGGCGGAAACAAAAAATGCAATGAAACGTTCAGGAACAGCAGATTTACCCCTTCACTATGGCAAAGTACCGCCATGGTTGTATGAACGTATGTCTGTTCTGGGACTTTCTATTGTTGAAGTCATCTTAATGGATTACGGAAAAGACGAGGTACTCCGCAGGCTGGCTGATCCGTTCTGGTTTCAGAGCTTTGGGGCAGTAATGGGGATGGATTGGCATTCTTCAGGGATCACCACCTCAGTAATGGGGGCTTTAAAACGTTCCATTAATCCTAATGCTCAATCTCTTGGCCTTTACATCTGTGGTGGAAAAGGTAAATTCTCCAGAGATACTCCTTCGGAACTGATTCAAATTGCAGATAAAACCGGTTTGAACGGAACAGAATTAGTGAAAGCAAGCAAACTTTCTGCAAAAGTGGATAATACAGCTATTCATGATGGTTATCAATTGTATCTCCACAACTTTATTTTAGCAGATAATGGAAATTGGAGCGTAGTTCAACAGGGAATGCATGAATCCGATGGAACAGCGAGACGGTATCACTGGCACTCCGAAAATATAAAATCTTTTGTTGAAGAACCCCATACGGGAATTAACGGGGTTTTCAGAGGACAAATTCTCAACCTCACGGCTGCGGAAGCTTCCGATAATAGGAAAGGAATTGTTGAAATTTCCCATACGGATTCCGCAAAGATCATGAGCGATTTTTCAAGATTGATTCTTCCTAATCATCATGATGTACAGGCTTCAGATGTTGATTTGAAAAGACTGGGAGCGCTTTTATATGTAACCCGAGAACAGCAACCGCAAAATTTTGAAGATCTATTGATGTTGGAAGGAGTAGGACCAAGAACCATGCAGTCTCTGGCTTTGGTAAGTGAAGTGATTCATGGCGCGCCGTCCAGGTTTACGGATCCTGCAAGGTTTTCCTTCGCTCACGGAGGAAAGGACGGACACCCTTTTCCGGTTCCTACCAAAGTATATGACGAAAGCATACATATTCTCAAAAAAGGAATTGAAAAATCCAAACTGGGAAATGCCGATAAGCTAAAAACTTTAAATAAGCTGCATGAAGTAATCACAACCGCTGAAAAAAACTTTACCCCGGATTTTGATATTCAACAGGTTATTGAAGAAGAAAGACAAAACTCTTGGCGATTCGGAGGGAAAACTGTTTTTGGAGATGCTCAGAAACCTGGAAGTTCCAAGCCGATACAGTTGTCTTTATTTTAAGATATCTTATTAAATAGTTAAAAAAAATAATTTCTTGTATTGAATGCAAGAAAAATTTTATTTTTAAGATCCTAAAAACAGCTAGCCAAATGAGTTATAAAGCCCTGGAAATTTCTTATGATTTTCCGTTTTTCCTGCCCGAGGAGCTTGATGAGATATTTAAAGCTCATGAAAAAGTTCAATTCCAGAAAGGAGATTTTATCCTCGAAGAAGGAAAAACTGCGAATGAATACTATATCATAGAAAACGGATTGGCTCGCTCATTTGTTAATGACTTCAATGGAAATGAGGTAACCACCCATTTTTTTATCGACAATGAAGTTGTAATTGAGGTATCATCACTTTTCCAAAGAATTCCTACCCAGGAAAATATTGTGTGCATCACAGATTGCGAATGCTGGAGACTGGATTTCGAAGTATTTCAGGATCTTTTCCATAAAATCCCGAACCTTAGAGAATGGGGAAGATCATGGATGTCTCAACAGCTTTTTGCTTATAAACAACGTTCTGTTGAAATGTTTACCCTTTCTGCCACCAAACGTTATCTCAATCTGCTGGAACAAAAATCACAGGTGGTACAATATGCTCCGCTGAAGCAAATCGCTTCCTATCTTGGTGTTACAGATACTTCCTTAAGCAGAATCCGGAAAGAATTGGTTTCCCATCCGAAGAAAATTTAAATCTTGTCTTATGGCAAGTTGATTTTCATACCGACTTGGTAATTTTGGTTAAAAGTTTAACACTAAAAATTACAAAATGAAAATCAGCCAAATTTATGTCAACCTTCCGGTAAAAGATATCCAGAAAACAAGAGAGTTCTGGACGAACCTCGGCTTTTCCATTAATGAGCAGTTTTCCGATGATAAGGCGGCCTGTGTCATCATGAATGATGATATCTACGTGATGTTCTTAACAGAAGAGTATTTCCAGACTTTTTCCCATAAGCCCGTTCCTAAAGGAGATACCGCGCAGGTTCTTGTAGCCATTGGGCTTAACAGCCGTGAGGAAGTCGATACTGTTGTGAATACAGCCTTGAAAAACGGAGGAACACAGGACGAAGAACCGCAAGACTACGGATGGATGTACCAGAATTCTTTTTGGGATATCAATGGACACGGCTGGAATGTAACCTTTGCGGATATATCTCAGTTTCCGTCAGAATAAATCAACAAATTATAACCACTAAAATATAAAATATGGAAACAATAGCAAACGATATTGAAATCATAAAAATACAGGCAGTCAGCAACTATAAAGTGATTTCTATGAATCTTGAGGGTATTACCCATGAAGAATCCATGATTTTTCCAAACGGAGATGCCAATTGTATGAACTGGATTTTAGGGCACATGATCTACATAAGAAATGCTTTCCTGAATATTCTGGGTGAAGAATCTGTTTGGGATAATGAAAAATTCTCAGCATATAACAGAGGAGAAATTCCTTTGAACAGAAAAGATGAGTTAATAAACTTCGAAGAGTTGAAATCCTATTTAAAAGACTCTCAGGATAAACTGGAATCAGCTTTCAATAAACTTGAAAAAATTGATCATGAAAACGTCAATGATCTTGCCATTCTATCTTTTCATGAAGCGTATCATAGCGGGCAAATCGGATATCTTAGAAGAATTCTCGGAAAACCGGGAGTCATAAAATAGATTTAATATCTGTGTAATCTGCTCAAGCAACGATAAAAACGATAAAATCAATAACCATGGAAAACTCATTTTCAATACTTCATAATCTTGAAGTCAACGCAACCCTGGAGAATGTTTTCCAGATGTTTTCCGTTCCCGAATTTTTAAATGAATGGTGGACCCACTATTGTCAGGGAACTCCAGAACCAGACTCAGAATACACCTTTGAGTTTTCGGAAGAATATATCTGGAAGGGAAAGATTTCGAAGCTCAATCCTCCTTTTGAAATTGAATACGTAATGACGGAGGCAGATAAAGACTGGTTAGGAACACAGGTTGGATGTATTCTTAAAGAAACAAAAAACGGCACCCGCATAAGCTTTTATCATTCGGGGTGGAAATCAACCAATGACCATTTCCGGCAAACCTCTTTCTGTTGGGCCATGTATTTAAGAATTCTGAAAAGATTTGTAGAAGAAGGACTTCATGTTCCTTATGCTGAACGGGACGACTTTTAAACAATTAAAACAATCAATCAAATGGACACCCCAAAATCAAAAAAATTAGAAATCATTATTCCGGCCTTTCGAGGACACAGCCAGAGTTTCTTGTTGGTTCTCGACGGAATATCAGAAGAAGATGCATTAAAAAGAATAGAAGGAAGAACCAATCATGTCATTTGGATGGTGGGGAACTTTCTGGATATGCGTTATGCAATGGGAAGCATTCTTGGACTCAATGAAGAGTTTCAGTATAAAGATTTTTTCTTCCAGGGAAAAGCATTGGATAAAAACCTGAATTATCCTTCTCTGCAACAGCTTAAAGAAGAGTTTCATAAAATTTCACCGCTTGTATATCAGAAATTGCTTGAAGTTTCCGATGAAGAGCTTGAAAAACCTTTTCCAATGGGAATGAACATTGATTTTTTCCCAGAAACTGCTTTAAACTTTATAGGAATGTGTATTGGACGTGAGGATTACCTTTCCGGGCAAATGGGACTGATGCGTAGAATCCTCGGATACGAGGGAATGAAATACGATTTTGATAAAGATCTTAAATATTAATCAATGACGCCGAAAGAAAAAGGATATAAAACAGTGAACGGGATCCAGATGTATTATGAAATATATGGCTCCGGAAAACCTTTGGTGCTGATTCATGGAGGAGGATCATCCATTCTGTTTGATTTCAAAGAAGTGATTGCAAGGCTTGAAGACCGATTTCGGCTTATCGGGATTGATCTTCAAAACCACGGAATGACAGAACATAGAGACATTCCGGAAACTTTTGAGCAGGATGCTCATGATGTAGCGGCGCTTTTAAAAGAAATTAATATTCATAAAGCCTCATTCTGGGGATTCAGCAACGGCGGCAATACAGTAATGCAGATTGCCCATCTCTATCCTGACCTGGTGGAAAAGCTGATCGTAGCTTCGGCTTTTTTCAAAAGAAGCGGAATGATAGAAGGTTTTTTTGAAGGAATGCAGGAAGCCACACTGGAAATAATGCCTGAACCGCTTAAAATTAATTTTTTAAACCTAAACCCGGACTTCTCAAAGCTCGAAAATCTCTTTGATAAAGACAGCAAGAGAATGCAGACTTTTGAAGACTGGAGTGAAGATATTTTAAAGGGTATCCAATCACCAACGTTATTGATCACAGGAGATAAAGATGTTATGAAGCCGGAACATACCGTAGAAATGTGGCGTTTGATCCCTGATTCACAATTAATGATCCTGCCTGCAACTCACGGTTCTTATATGATGGCAGATTTTGAGGGAAATACAGATCAAAACCTGATCAGCTTTACAACATCAGAAGTGGAAAAATTCTTACACCATTAAAATTAAAGAAACAATAACTTTTAAAAATAAAAATCATGGCTAAATTAAATCCATACCTCAATTTTGACGGGAAAGCAGAAGAAGCTTTCAATTTTTACAAATCTGTTTTCGGAGGTGAATTCGCAGGTGAAGTTCATAAAATGGGAAATGCTCCCGGAACAGAAAACCTTTCTGAAGAAGAAAAAAACAGAGTAATGCATATTGCCCTTCCCATCGGAAACGATCTTTTAATGGCTTCAGATATTGTTCCGTCGTTTGGACAGAAGCTTAACGTAGGAAATAATAATTATGTTTCCATTTTCCCTGAATCCAGGGAAGAAGCAGACAGGCTTTTCAAAGGCCTTTCAGAAGGCGGGAATATAGAAATGCCGATCGAAGATCAGTTCTGGGGCGACTATTTCGGAAGCTTCCAGGACAAATACGGAGTTCATTGGATGGTGAACTATAATGAAGAATACACAAAATAATCTTATATTTAACTAATTATAAACGGGTGGCCAAATGTTGCTTTGGCTGCCCTTTCACACCACATTAAAAATTAAATGATATGGAACCTATTAAAATTGACATCACTATTTTAGAACCTGTTCAGAAGGTTTGGGATTATTACAATACTCCTAAACATATCACCAAATGGAATTTTGCTCACGAATCATGGCAATGTCCAAGCTCCGAAAATGATTTAAGAGTCGGAGGAAAATTTAAAAACAGAATGGAAGCTAAGGATGGAAGTTTTGGATTTGATTTTGAGGGAGTTTATGATGAGGTGATCCCTAATGAGAAAATAAAATATCATATGGAAGATGGAAGAAATGTAGAAATAAACTTTGATAAAGTGGATGAAAATACGACCAAAGTCCGTATAGAGTTCGATTCGGAAAAGCAAAACTCCGTGGAAATGCAAAGAGACGGATGGTATGCCATTCTCAATAATTTCCATAAATATGTAGAGAACCACTAAAAAACTTCCTAAGACCATGCTCAATTTAGTGATAATGGCAAGATGTCTCAATTCCGTTTGTACAGATCATCGCACTGTCAAAGGGGATTTTCTCAAGGGGATTATTGCAATGCCCGCAAGAAGAGCTTTGGAAAAAGAGAAAATAGATTCCCTGGAAAAGCTTTCCGACTATTCTGAAGAAGAGATCATGAGCCTTCATGGTTTTGGGAAAAATACCATGGATAAGCTTAAGAATCATATGAATGAATATAAAGTCTCCTTTAAAAATGAAAATTTCGAGATTGAATCCTGATGATTCTGAAAAACTGAGACTTCTTGAAAAATTATATGTGGAGGTCTTTGAAGTGAAAAACTCACAGAATCCGGGATTGGAATATTTCAAGAACCTTTTAAAGAACGACAATTTCATCTACCTTATTGCCGAAAACGAATATGAAATCATAGGTGGATTGACGGCTTATCTCATGCCTTCACTTCATGGCCATCTGGAAGTCTATGTTTATGACCTGGCAGTTAAAAACAATTTTCAGAGAAAAGGAATCGGAACGTTATTGATGCAGAAAATATTTGAAATTTCTAAAAATCTGGATGCGGCAGAAGTTTTTCTTCAGGCAGATAATGTAGATGAGCATGCTTTACGCTTCTATAGGAAACTCAAAGGAATTCCGGAAGAAGATATAACCAATTTTTCGTACAAATTATAAACATTAAAACTATGAATAATGATATTTTCCCGTGTCTCTGGTATGACGGAGATGCAAAACAATCGGCAGACTTTTATTGCCAGGTATTCAACGGAAAAATTACCGCAGATACCCCTGTTGTATTGAATATTGAATTGTTTGGTCAAAAGCTGATGCTGCTGAACGGAGGCCCGCATTTCCAGAAGAATGCTTCCGTTTCTTTTATGGTCATCTGTGAAACTGAAGATGAGGTCCAAAAATACTGGGATCAGCTACTGGAGGGCGGGATGGCTTTAATGCCGTTAGATTCTTATCCATGGAGTAAAAAATACGGCTGGGTTCGAGATCAGTATGGAGTTACGTGGCAGCTGTTCCTGGGAGAAAAAGCAAGCGATCAGAAAATTATTCCTACCCTAATGTTCATCCACCAAAATAATGGAAAAGCTATGGAAGCAATGGAATTCTATACGCAGACGTTCCCGAACTCAAGTATTGGAAATGTATTGAAATACAAAGATGGCGGAGAAGCGGGAGAAGTTCCCGAAAATATTCAGCATGCCCATTTTATTATTGATGGATATGACTTATTCTGCATGGATAATTCGTATGATCACCAGTTTGACTTCAATGAAGGAATCTCTATGGTCATCATGACAGATGATCAGGAGGAAACGGATCACCTGTGGAATACCCTTATTTCAGGAGGTGGAAGAGAGAGCATGTGTGGATGGTTGAAAGATAAGTATGGTTTTAGCTGGCAGATCGTTCCTAAAAGATTAATTCAGTTAATGAATGATTCCGATCAGGAAAAAGCACAGAAAGTGGTACAGGCGATGATGAAAATGCAGAAAATTATTATAAAAGATTTAGAAGAAGCTTATCATTCTTAAACACTGTTTCGGCTTGCTGTTTGATGTATTTAGAGAAAGATTTGCTTATGAAAACACAGAACAAGTCACAATCTAAATCAAAAGTCCCCAAAGAAGGCCTGTTTCCGGAGATCATCCGTGAAAACTATCTTGGAAGCCAAAAATTAGCAGGTAAAAAAGCAATAATAACAGGAGGGGACAGCGGAATAGGGCAGGCTGTTGCCGTTCATTTTGCAAGAGAAGGAGCAGATATAGCCATCATTTACAAAGAAAGTGATGATGATGCGAAAGAAACCCAAAAGCTGGTTGAAAAAGAAGGAGGTGAATGTATTTTATTGAAAGGAGATCTTACCAAAAAAACGTTCAGGACAAAATGCCTGAATACAATCAAAAAAAAGTGGAAAAATCTGGATATCCTGATTAACAATGCCGGAATCCACACTTCCAAGGATACCCTTGAAAAGATTTCCGATGAACAGATTGAAGAAACCTTCCATACCAATATCATTTCAATGATTGCATTGACGCGGGCTTTTTTGCCGTTAATAGGAGAAGGCGGAAGAATTATCTGTACAACATCCGTTACAGCGTATCGCGGAAGCGATCACCTGATTGATTATGCAGCCACCAAAGGAGCTATCCTGTCTTTTATTCGTTCCTTATCTACTAATCTTGCAGAAAAAAAGATACTGGTTAATGGAATTGCACCCGGCCCTATATGGACACCTCTTGTGAAGGAAACATTCGATGATCTTTCAACCTTTGGAAAAGATACTCCGTTAAAACGTGCGGGGCAGCCTTCAGAAGTGGCGCCGGCCTTTGTTTTTCTGGCTTCCGAAGATGCCAATTACATTACGGGAGAAGTCATACACATCAATGGTGGTGATTTTGTAGGAGGATAATGATATATTTGAACCATTCACCTCAATGGTGTATCAACTAATTAAAAATTACAAGATGGAGACATTATCTTTTGAAGTTCAAATAGAAGCAACACCCGAAAAAGTATGGAGCGTACTCTGGAATGACATAAGCTACAGACAATGGACAACTGCTTTTACTGAAGGCTCATTTTATGAAGGAACCCTTGAAGAAGGAACTCTTGTAAAGTTTTTTGATCCTAACAATAATGGTATGTACAGCCGTGTTGAAAAAAACATACCTAATAAAGAAATAAAATTTCTGCATTTGGGTGAAATCTATGACGGTGTGGAGCAGCCACAGGATTGGGGCGAAGCTACAGAGTCTTATATTTTAGAAGAAACAGAATCAGGAACTACTTTAAAAGGAATAATACAAACTCCGGAAGAGTTTAAAGGATTCTTTGAAGATAAATTCCCGAAAGCATTGGGAATTGTTAAAAACCTTTCGGAAAATCAACTGTAAATCTAACTACAAAAAATATTATATATGGAAACATTATCTTACGAAACGGTCATTAATGCTCCCTTGCAAAAAGTATGGGACATTCTTTGGGGCCCGGAAACCTATGGCCGATGGACTCAATTTTTCAGCCCGGACAGTACCGGGTCAAAAATGAAAACAGATTGGAAAGTAGGCGGAAAAACCTATTTCCTCAATGCCAATGATGAAGGGATGGTTTCAACCATAGACAGTTTGGAAGAACCCAACCAGATAGTCTTTAAACATTTGGGGATGGTAAGCAACGGAGTGGAAGATACACAAAGCAAAGAAGTAATGGAGTGGAGCGGGGCTCAGGAAAAATATTTTTTAACAGATCTGGACGGAAAAACAAAACTCCATGTGGAAGTACAGGTAGATAAAGAATGGGAAGAACATATGAATACTGGTTTCATCAAGGGATTGGAAGTAGTGAAAAATCTTGCTGAAAATTCATGAAGCTCTTAGCTATTCTTTTCGGAACTTTTATTCTGGCTTTGCTGGGAACCAAAATTTTTCAGGGAAGCTGGAATTTCTTATTCTCGGGAAATCTGGGAATGGCCGTCTTCATCATTTTTACTGGTTTTTCGCATTTCAAATTTCAGAAAGGAATGGCCATGATGATTCCTGACTTTATTCCGGGCAAAATGTTCTGGGTCTATTTCACAGGAATTATTGAAATAGCCGCTGGAATTGGTTTGATGATTCCATCGATCCGGGAAACAACAGCCATTCTGCTGATTATTTTTTATGTGTTGGTCTTCGTTGCGAATATCAATTCGTCAAAAAAGAACATTAATATATTTAAAGCAAATTACACCGGTCCGGGAATGAAATATCTGTATACGGAAAGAATCCCTATGCAGATTATTTTAATAGCATGGACCTGGTATTTTGGAATATATTTATCTTAAAAATACTGACAAATTTTCAGAGAAATAAAAACGGAAAGTGTTTTGCTTTCCGTTTCTTGTTTTCATTGCTAAACACTCACTTTGTCATTCTGAATGAAGCACAGCAGAATGAAGAATCTCTTGCATAAGATTATTTAGCCGTTAGAAGATTTTTCACTTCGTTCAGAATGACAAGAAAAATAAAAATATTCATTTGATAATAAAAGAGTAGAAAATATTTTAAATTTATTAAAGTAAAATCAAAAGACTGATCGTCATAGCAATATGGAGGTTGTCGAAAAAATAACAATGCCACAGAAGGACAAGGAAAATATCATTGCCCAAACCGTTTCTAAGTACGGAGGAAAGCTGATGTCCTATATTCGTCCCAAAGTGAAAAACACCGAAGATGCGGAAGATATTCTGCAGGAAGTGTGGTATCAGTTCAGTAGTCTTACCAATCTTTCCGAGATTGTGAACGTAGGAGGTTGGCTGTACAGGGTTACGGCAAACAAAATTACGGACCGTTACCGTAAAAAGAAAACGGAAAATCTTGAAGATTTTGTATATGAAGATGAGGACGGAGACTTCTCTATCAAAGATATCTTACTGATGGACGAAAGTGCCGGTCCGGAAGTTAAAATGTTTCAGGATGAGATTTGGAAAAAGCTTTTTGAAGCTTTGGAAGAACTTCCGGAAAAACAAAGACTGGTCTACGTTGAAAATGAGCTGAACGACAAAACCCTCCAGGAAATAGCCGATGAACAAGGCGAAAATATCAAGACGATCATCAGCAGAAAAAATTATGCTGTGAAGCATTTAAGAAATAGATTAAGAAAGTTATACGAAGATTTAAACAGTTAGAAAGCAAATATTATGAATCATAAACACAAAAAAGGTTGGATTTTTTTAATTCTTTGTCCACCATTGATTTTTCTGGGCGTTACCTGGATTGTAATGTGGCTTTGGAATGCCTTGCTTCCTGAAATTCTAGGTGCGAAATCCATTACATTCTGGCAAGCCATGGGAGTATTGGTTTTAAGCAAAATTCTTTTCGGAGGATTCCACGGGAAATTCGAAAGGGGAGTGAGAGGCTTCAAAGAAAGAAAAATGAGAGAAAAAATGATGAACCTGTCTCCTGAAGAAAGAGAGAAATTCAAGGAAGTATGGAGAAGCAGATGCGAAAGCGGATTCTTCAACAGACATAAAAAAACAAACGAATAATTAGAATTTTTAAAAGAAGTAGTAAAGTAAAATTAGAATTCATTCGTCTATATAAAAAAACAAGAAGTAGTAAAATTTAAAATTTTGAAAAAATGAAAAATTCAGCATTAAAAGGTGCATTAGGAGCACTAGCCGTTGTGGGCGTTGCATTGGCAGCTAAAAAAATAGGAGAAAGAAGAAAATTCATGAGAGGTATTTTCGATGAATACGGAATCAAGGAAAAATCTCCATTCGGATTGGCCGATAAAATCAGAGAAATGAATGATGAGCAGTATCAGGAACTGAAAGGAAAATTCAAAAAAGAATTCGGGAAAGGAAGATGCTGCAGCAGAAAAGACCAAAGCTTTGAAGTAGAAGCATAATATTAAACTAAATTGAAATTGTTATTTCCGGCGCGGGAAGCGAAGCTTCCCGCGCCGGAACTTTTTTATTCAGAATTCCGTTCTTTCCACTCAGAAGGACAATAGATAAGCCTGTAATTTTAGCCTTGAAACCCGGAAATTCGGAAAATAAATCCTTATTTTTGCATTTGTTACATGAAAGATTACTACTATTTTCTAGGGATTTCTCAGGATGCTTCAGAAGAAGACATCAAAAAAGCATATCGAAAGCTTTCCTTAAAATATCATCCCGATAAAAATGAAAATGATGATTTTTTTGCTGACCGTTTCCGTGAAATTCAGGAAGCGTATGAGATTCTGAGCGATGCAGCTAAAAGAAGGACTTATGATCAGAATTTAGAGAATCATCAGAAAAGTTTCAGGTATAACATTCCGCCATCTATTAAGACATTTACTTCCAATAAAATTCATGCAAAAAAAGGAGAGGAGATCATCATCAGCTGGCAGACCAGCAATGCGGATGTGGTGAAAGTGCTTCCTTTCGGGTTGGAAAAGCCTTATGGTGAAAGAGTTTTTAAAATTACGGAATTTAAGGATGGTAAATTCCAGCTTCTGCTTCATGCCACCAATTCATTGTTGCATAAAACGGTTGTAAAGGGGATTACCATTACGGAAGTTTTTGAAAATGATGGAGAGAAATTCAGAAATGATGTGGAAGATCTGTTCAAATCACAGCCGAGAACTGCGACTAATCCACATGGCCAGCCGAAAATTGCGAAAATTTTGGTGGCAGTTATACTGTTAGCGTTGGCGCTGTATTTTTTAGTAAAAAACTTTAGCTAAGCCAGCTTTTTTCTCCCCGGGCATTTTTTGCATCTTTTTCCCGTTTTGAATTTCTTACAGCAAGACTTTTTTCCACAATACATCTCTTCATTAGAAGCAGAGTATGCAGGAGCTAATGGTGCTACTTTGAATGGAACAATCATATTCATGCTGCAAATATATTAATTTAGAATAAATATAATTAATAAATTTTCAAAAAATATCTGAAACCTGATAATCAGCATGTTTAATGAAACTTTTTATGGTTGAAAAAGATAGAATCTATCTTGAATTTAGCTCACAGAAAATGGTTTTAAACCCAAAAAGAGAAACAGTTATTTAATTTTTTTATCATTTTGCTGCCGATTTTCCTCTCTTGTGCAATCCCTTAAAAATTTGTAATTTTACCCATCTTTTTTACAAACAAAATCTAATATAAAAAATGAATACAGAACAGTTTGTGAACCGTCACATTTCCTTAAATGAAGCCGATAAACAGGCAATGTTGGAAAAAATTGGCGTTTCAAGTATTGAAGAGTTAATTTCTCAAACCATCCCATCCTCTATCCGTTTAGAAAAAGACCTTGACATCTCAGAACCTCTTTCAGAATACCAAATGCTGATCCGCTCAAAGGAATTGGCATCGAAGAATACGGAGTTTACGAGCTATATTGGTTTTGGATACTACAATACACTTTTGCCATCAGCTATTCAGAGAAATATCTTTGAAAATCCTAGCTGGTATACGGCATATACTCCTTATCAGGCAGAAATTGCACAAGGAAGATTAGAAGCTCTTCTTAATTTCCAGACTGTTGTATGTGATCTTACAGGTTTTGGTTTGGCAAATGCTTCGTTATTGGATGAATCTACAGCTGCTGCGGAAGCTATGCACATGTTCTTTAACAATAGAACGAAAGATCAGAAAAAAGCCAATGCAAACAAATTCTTTGTTTCCGATTTGGTTTTGCCTCAAACCGTTTCTGTTTTAAAAACTAAAGCGGAAGGGTTGGAAATCGAAATCGTTGTAGGAGATCATAAAACTCATGAGTTTGATGGTTCTTACTACGGAGTTCTATTGCAGTATCCTGGTAAAAACGGTATTGTTCTGGATTACACAGAAAATATCGTAGATTATAAGAAACTTGATCTACAAGTTGTTGTAGCTTGTGATCCGATGGCTTTGGTGAAATTGAAATCACCGGCCACTATGGGTGCTGACTGTGCAGTAGGTACTACTCAGAGATTCGGTATTCCAATGGGATACGGCGGTCCTCACGCTGCATTTTTCGCTTGTAGAGAAGAGTATAAGAGAGACATTCCGGGAAGAATTATCGGAGTTTCTCAGGATATGTACGGAAGACGTGCATTGAGAATGGCTTTACAGACAAGAGAACAGCATATCAAAAGGGAAAAGGCGACTTCAAATATCTGTACAGCTCAGGTTCTTTTGGCAGTAATGGCAGGAATGTACGCTGTTTATCATGGTCCGAAAGGATTAAATTATATCGCAGATCAGATCCACTTTAAAGCCAACGCTTTGAATAACGGTCTTAAAGCTTTAGGATACAACACAGTGGAGGAGCCTATCTTCGATACAGTGAAAATCTTAATGAGCGAAGATGAAAAAGGAAGATTGATGAGAATGATGAAAGATCATAAAATCAATCTGAATTACTTCACGGAAGGTGTGGTAAGCATCGCTATCAACGAAAGTACTACGCTTGAGAAGCTGAATTACTTAATGACTTCCTTTGCACAGTTCAAAGATAAGCAGGCTTTCAAATTAGAAATCAAAGAAGGGTACAGCATTCCTGCAGATATCTTGAGAAAAGATGAAATCCTTACAGAAGAAGTATTCAACAAATACCATACGGAAACGGAATTGATGCGTTACATCAAGCGTCTGGAAAGAAAAGATTTATCATTGACGCATTCTATGATTTCTTTGGGTTCTTGTACGATGAAGCTTAATGCAGCAACCCAAATGTTACCGCTTTCTTGGGATAACTGGGGAAGTGTTCACCCTTTCGTACCAGTTGATCAGGCAGAAGGGTACCAGGAAATGATCCGTGAGCTTGAAAAAGACTTAGCGGAAATCACTGGTTTTGCAGGAACTTCACTTCAGCCGAACTCAGGGGCTCAGGGAGAATATGCAGGATTAATGGTGATCAGAGAATACCACAAATCAAGAGGAGAAGCTCACAGAAATGTAGTATTGATTCCTCAGTCTGCCCACGGAACCAATCCGGCTTCTGCGGCGATGGCAGGAATGAAAATTGTTGTGGTTAAAAATCTTGAGAACGGAGAAATTGATTTCGAAGACTTAAAAGCAAAAACGGAACAGCATTCAGAAAACTTATCTTGTGTAATGATCACGTATCCGTCTACCTACGGATTCTTCGATGCGAATATCAAAGAAATTACTAACCTGATCCACCAACATGGAGGACAAGTATATATGGATGGTGCCAACATGAATGCTCAGGTAGGATACACAAGTCCTGGAAACATTGGAGCAGATGTTTGTCACTTGAATCTTCACAAAACATTCGCCATTCCTCACGGAGGAGGAGGACCTGGAGTAGGGCCAATCTGTGTGGCTAAACATTTAGTGCCTTTCCTTCCTACCAATGCGAACATCAGAATTGGTTCTAAAGAAGCTATTGAAGGGATTTCAGCTGCGCCTTACGGTTCAGGATTGATCTTGAATATCTCTTACGCTTATATTAAAATGTTAGGTACTTCAGGCTTGAAAAAAGCTACTGAACACGCCATCTTAAATGCCAACTATTTAAAAGAAATATTAGCTGAGCATTTCCCAATCTTATATTCTAACGAGAACGGAAAAGTAGCTCACGAATGTATCGTGGATTTCAGACAGTTCAAGTCTTTAGGAATTGAAGTAGCTGATGTAGCGAAGAGATTAATGGATTATGGTTTCCATGCTCCAACAGTTTCTTTCCCGGTTGCAGGAACATTAATGATTGAGCCTACAGAATCTGAAAGCAAAGCAGAAATCGACCGTTTTGCAGAAGCATTGATCTCTATCAAAAAAGAAATCGATGAAATTGCTAACGGAGAAGCAGATGCAACAAACAATGTATTGAAAAATGCGCCTCACACAGAGCAATTGGTAATCTCAGATTCTTGGGATAAACCATATAGCAGAGAAAAAGCAGCGTATCCGCTAGAGTGGGTAAGAGACCACAAATTCTTTGCTTCTGTATCCAGAGTAGATGAAGCGTATGGAGACAGAAACTTAGTTTGTACTTGTGAGCCGATTGAAGCTTATATGTAATTACAAGTTTTTTAGATATAAAAAATCCCTCTCAAAACTGAGAGGGATTTTTGTTTTTGTTAATGAGAAAAAGGGTTTTATATAGGTTTCCCAATTGCTTCAAACAACTTTCTTTCTTTCAATTATATTCATTATAATAAAAATAGCATATGTGATTAAGAAAACAGCCAATGGGATTTTAAAAGCTAAATAGTCAAACATTTTTATTGGAGCTTGCATTAATCTACTTATTATAGGAGATAACATTAATATTAAACTAATAATTGTTACTGAAATTTTATTCTTCCACTTAGTGAAACTTAAAGCGATACCAATAACTCCAAGTATGGCAAACAATTGATCAATATTTCCAAAATCAAAAACAGTGAGAATTAGCCATAAAATAAATGGAAGCCCAATCATTTGTCCCGCAAGGATTATTGAAAAATAAGATATAATTGATGTTATTCGGATTATGTTTTTCATTTTTATTTTGAATCAAATATTTTTATTAATTCAATTCGTATTTTTTCATGCAATAGTTTCATTCTTTGCTTCCAATTTCTTTATCAAATTCCCTTTCACCACCGTTAACGCATAATCTTTCGCCTCCGCAAAAGAAATCCCATATTGACGCTCAATATCCCTTAAATCTTCCGGAAATTGAGACAACAAATTATCATAATACTGATCCAGAAACTCTTTGGAAGGCATTTCATAATTAATTTTCAATTGAAAACGTCTGATCAAAGCCGTATCAATAATTTCAGGATGATTGGTAGCACAAAGCAAAAGGGCATTTTCAGGATAGTAATCGATCAGTTGAAGCAAAGTATTCACTAATCTTCTCATTTCGCCCACATCTTTATCGTCACTTCCTCTTGCTTTCCCAATCTGGTCCAGTTCGTCAAGGAAAAGCACAGATCTTTCACGGCTCGCTTTATCGAAGATCATTTTGATGTTCTGGGAAGTTTCTCCGATTCGGGAGGAAACAATATTGCTTAAATTCAGGATGATGATACTTTTTCCCAAAGCATTGGCAATGGCTTTGGCAGTCATGGTCTTTCCACAGCCCGAACTCCCCTGAAGAAGAACTTTATTGTTGATAGGAAGCCCATATTCCTGAAGTTCCTTGATATAGGTATGCTCTTTAATGAGCTGTACAAACTGTTCCTTGTTGGCCGGATCTAGAAAAACATCATTCAGCGTTACCTCTTCTTTGTCCTGGATAATAAGATTGTACAGATTCATGATTCAAAAATTAATGATTGCAAAGATAAAGCTTTCTGAAAGTAAAAAGAAAAGCCGAACTTCAAGTTCGGCTAGACTAATATAATATTAAAATTTGTTACGTTTTTAGTAAACGGTGTTTTTATGTTTTTGGGCCCTTTTACTCCCGATGAGTAAAAGAGCAGCAATCTGAGTATTCAGATTAAAAAACATAAACAATACAATTCAGTTCTGAAATCTTAGTTAGTATTCTCTCTTCTAACAGTTGCGAAATAAGAAGCTAATACTACTAAACATGTTGCGATTCCGATGTAAGTTACCATTTTGCTTAATTTTTAATTTATTTGATTATTTTTGTTAATTTGATAATGCAAAGTTACGACTTTAAATTGATATTGCAAGTCTAAAATCATGATGTATATCAGTTGTTTATGGGTGTTTTGTGTTAAATTTAAGTAACCTTTCGTTTATATTTATTTAATATATTATTGTGAATTTATTATGGCTTTAATTATGTTTTGTTTAAAAAATTAAAAAATTCACAAGCTTTTGAAGACTTCTATAGTGAACCTGACAAAACAAAATAGAAAGAATGGGTTGCATAATAGTTGTAAAGAGTGTTTTTGAGACGTATAAATTTCAACACTAAGTGATTTCTTTGATAAGAAATTCGTTTTTAAATGCTTTTAATCAGAATTTTATAGCCATATGAACAAAATCTTTAATAATGGATTTGCTAATTTTGCCATAAAGAAGGAGCAAGTATGGGAAGAAGTTATATTTATCTGATGTTGGCTATCGTTTTTGAGATCATAGCCACTACTTTTCTGAAAAAATCCGAAGAGTTTACAAAGCTGGTACCATCTGTAGTTACAGTTATAGGGTACTCAGCCGCTTTTTATTGTTTAAGTCTTACGCTTCGCCAGATCCCGGTAGGAATTACGTATGCGATTTGGTCCGGAGTGGGAATTGTTTGTATTACAATTATCGGGATCATTGCTTTTAAGCAGGTTCCGGACTGGCCTGCCATTATAGGAATTATTCTCATCATTATTGGCGTAATGATCATTAATCTTTTTTCAAAAATGGGAATGCATTAGAATAATTAGTATAACTTTTGATCTCTCTCACAGTAAAAGCTTCGTCTCTTGCCGAGACCGGTATACTTTTTAATGAGCTTTTGCCCACATTTCGGGCAAGTGGTTTTGGTATGAACCAGCCAGTGCTTTTTCAGAACAAATTCTCTTTTCCATTCCAAGAAATCGAAACTGTAGTTTCTGGCTTCTTTAATTAATTCTTTCAGCTTCTTTGAAGGTAAATTTCCAACTAAGCTTTCAGGCTGTACTCCGATTCTGAACAGCACTTCATTTTTTATGATATTCCCGACTCCTGAAAAAATATCCTGATCCAATAATGCATCACAAACCATCATCTGAGGTTTGGCTTTTAATTTTTTTTCTGCTTTCTGAGGATCCCAGGCGTCGCTTAAAACATCTGCTTCCCAATCGATTTGAGCTAAATGATCAAGTGGAAGGAGTTTTACGGAGCAGGTATAAAAATAAAAACTTCCATTTTTAAACTTCAGGGCTAAACGTAGGCTTTGATCAGGTTTTGTCTGCTCATCGACACTGTAAGAGCCAAACATAAGCAAATGGATTCTTGCACAGAATGCATCAAAGACCAAATAGGTCTGTTTTCCAAAGGTCCGGATTTCAAGTAAGATCTTTCCTTGTAAAGGGTCTTTATCAAATTGGGCATTTCCGGAGACCTCAATGACTTTTTCACCTGTGAATTTTTGCAGGCTTTCTTTCATTAATAGTATTGATGGACCTTCCGGCATAGATGGAATTTACATAATCAAAGCAAGAATGTTGCCATTGGAAAACTAAAAAAGAGATTCATTCATGCAGGCCGTTGAACATCTCCATATATTTGTCCTTGAACATTTTTTCCGCATTTTCTGGAAAGGGGAATCCGTCCGGACCTACATAGATCTGCCTTGCCTGGTCATTTTTCTCCACAGTTCGCACTTGGTTATATTTTGTTAACCATACATCAAAATGTTCAATAAGTTTTGTGGCTTCGTCCAATAATTCCGGTGGCAGATAATGCCCATTATTGATTAACAGATCGCGGATGTGTTTGTTAGAGTGGTACATGATCTCATTTTCATAAAAAGGATCATATTTTTTCAGTTTGGAATAGCTATTCTTAAACCCCAAAGAAGTACGGTTAAGATGAATGTAAACCTGCCCCAGTAATTCCACCGTGCTTTTTCTCCACTCAAAATGAGCGGTGTCTTTTTGGGAAAGTTTTTCAAATTCCCTTTTGATAAGAGCATTCTGTCTTTCGGTCCTTTTGTGGAAGAAATAGACAATAACAGATGTGATCAGAGTTGTAATGATTGTACTGCCCAGTATTTGTTTTAATAATTCAGACATGGTTTTAGTTTTTATTGAACTAAGTTAAGTTAAGAACAGTAAAGTTCTTCAAGGGTTTTTACGGATGCATACTGCTTTTAATACGGTCTTTTTTTGAAAAAACTAATGGATTTCTTTACTACAAATAAAATTTGAAGTAATTTTGAAAAATGATGAATTTAAACCAGATTTTTACTAATCAGCGTACAGGAAATAATCCCCATACTAAAGCCTCAAGAACGGATTTTCAGAGAGATTTTGACAGAATCATCTTCTCGTCCGCATTCAGAAGGCTGCAGAATAAAACACAGGTTTTTCCGCTTCCCGGAAGTGTTTTTGTACATAACCGCTTAACGCATTCTCTGGAAGTTTCATCAGTGGGAAGAAGTTTGGGAAGTATCATAGGAGAGTTTGTTTTTGAAAGCTTTCAGAATGATCTTACCGAAGACGCAAAGAATTTTTATCTCTATAACCTTGGAAATGTAATTGCAGCAGCTTGTTTATGCCATGATGTGGGAAATCCTGCATTCGGACACTCGGGAGAAGATGCCATCGCAAGCTATTTTGAAAAGAATGAGAAAGATCTGAAGCCTAAATTTTCTGAAAAAGAATGGGCAGATCTCGTGAATTTTGAAGGAAACGCTAATGCAATCAGGGTGTTGACCCATCAGCAACAGGGAAAAGATGAAGGTGGGGTTCAGCTTACAATGACCACATTGGCAAGTATTGCCAAATATCCGTGTGAAGCTATTGCCAAGAAAAAAGGAATCATTCACAGAAAGAAATTCGGGTTTTTCCAGAATGAAAAAGAGACTTTTTTAGATATAGTCAAAGGAACCCAACTGATTTCTGAAAGTGAAGAACCGCATATTTTCAAAAGACACCCATTCGTTTGGCTGGTAGAAGCGGCAGACGATATTTGCTATAATATCATTGATATGGAAGATGCCCACAGATTGGGTATTGTATCCACAGCAGACTGCAAAAACCTGTTTTTTGAGCTGGTAAAATCTGAGACTGATGATGTAGACAGAGTCAAAAGAAAGCTTGATTCTATCGGAAATGATAATGAAAAGATTTCTTATCTGAGAGCAAAAGTAATTAATGCTTTGATCAATAAATCCATTGAATTATATCAACACAACTTTACTACAATCCTGGAAGGAAATTTAGATAAGGCATTGCTGGATATATACAAATCCGAGAACCGAACATTACAGGATATCGAAAGCTTTTCCATTGAAAAGATTTATAACCATAAAGCCGTGGTGGAGATTGAGAATGCTGGTTATAATGTGATGTACGAATTGCTCGATCATTTTATCCCTTCCATACTGAAACCGAAAGACGAAAGAAAATCTTACGATAAAATGGCTCTGAAGCTTCTTCCGAAACAATTTGTTTATGAAGAGGGTACGGATTACCAGAAAGTTCTTGGCGTCATTGATTTTGTTTCAGGGATGACGGATAACTATGCCACTGATCTTTACAGGAAAATAAAGGGAATTGATATAGGCATGACCGTTTAATATTGAAAATAATGTGGTATATTTATAACAAAACATAAGTTACTGCGACTTATTCAAAAAATATTAAACTATGAATTTTCCTTTTTTATTAGCTCCGCTTATTTTTTTCGGACTTATTATCCTTTTTGCCTCATTCTTTGTAGTGAAGCAGGAAACCGCTGCCATCATTGAACGTTTCGGAAAATTTCAGTCTGTAAGACATTCCGGGCTTCACCTTAAAATCCCGATCATCGATCAGATTGCTAAAAGATTAAATCTAAGAATTCAGCAGCTGGATGTTATGATCGATACGAAAACCCTGGATAATGTTTTCATTAAAATGAAGATTTCCGTTCAGTATCAAGTGATCAGAACCCAGGTTGGAGATGCTTATTATCGTTTAGAAAATCCTGAAAATCAAATTACATCTTATGTTTTTGATGTGGTAAGAGCAGAAGTTCCTAAACTGAAGCTGGATGATGTCTTTGTGAAAAAAGACGATATAGCAATCGCCGTAAAGGGTGAATTGCAGGAAGCGATGCAAAGTTATGGATATGATATCATTAAAGCATTGGTAACGGATATTGATCCCGATGAGCAGGTAAAGCATGCCATGAACAGGATCAACGCAGCGGAAAGAGAAAAAACAGCCGCAGAATATGAGTCTGAAGCCCAGAGAATCAGAATCGTTGCGGTAGCTAAAGCAGAAGCTGAATCTAAAAAATTACAAGGTCAGGGTATTGCAGATCAGAGAAGAGAAATTGCCAAAGGTCTTGAAGAATCTGTAAGAATGCTGAATAATGTAGATATCAATTCTCATGAAGCTTCTGCATTGATCGTTGTTACACAACATTATGACACCTTGCATTCCGTAGGGGCCAGTAACAGAAGTAATCTTGTCCTGTTGCCGAATTCACCGACAGCGGCAAGCAATATGCTGAATGACCTGGTTGTTGCAATGACAACGGCGAATACGGTGGGAGAAGTTACTAAAGGAAATTATCCGCCTCCAACAAAAGAACATGAACATTAAATAAAAAACTCCCGGGATTCCGGGAGTTTTTATTTATTTCTTGGTTTTGGAAACCTGTTTGATCAAAGTATATTTAATAGAAGAGGCATCTGCTGGTGGATTGGCAATTTTTTCAGTCTTTACTTTTAAAACATACTCATATCCCGGTTCATAGGTAAAACCTTCAATATTGCTGTAAAAATTCGTCCAGTTTTCCGATTGCTTTTCTTTTACCTGAAGACATTTCATAGGAGCAACTCCTGTACAATCTGCTGTTTCCGGGCCTACAATAAATGTTTTTTCATCTCCATTCCCTGCGTTGGCAGAAGCAGTACATTGCATAATCGTCAATAAAGCTAAGGCTGGAATAGTACCCTTTAAAAATGTTCTGATACTTCTCATAATTCTGATTTTATCCCTTACGGGACAATTACTGTGCCGAACTTTATTTGAGAATTCCATAGACTGTCGTTAATCTACTCTTGTTTTTTACTTTTTAATTAATTAATTTAAACCCCTTAACTTTTTACCAAACCACAAAGTGTATATAAATATGGAGAACCCAATGCCAATTGAAAATTACAGGATCCAACAGCCAGAAGAATGGGCGAGAAGTGTGGATGACCTGCAACTGACGGAAAGAATAAAAGAATCTGATTTTTCAAACAGTCAGATCAATGAAGGAAGAGACTATTGCTATTTTCTTGATAAAATTTATCATACAAGCAATACGGAAAATAAGGAATATGTCTGTATGGCTTATACCCTTAATGAACCTTCCAATCTGGAAAGAGCTTCCGTAACAGATGTTGTTGTTGAAGAAAATGAAATATACAACATTCACAGAATTAGTGTTCTAAGAGATGGAGTGTTAATTGATAAAATTCCGGATACCAAAATCAAGGTTTTAGATAATGAAAACCAGAGTAGTGGAGGGATATTAAGCAGTACTAAGAAAATAAATATCACGATAAAAGATCTGAGACTGTATGATATTCTTATTCTGGAAGATACCCGGGTAAAAACCTTTACAGACCGTGATTTTTTGAGAAAGGAATTCTCTAAATATGTATGGGTAAGCCCGGACAATTACTGGGCTTACGGAAACTTCAGGTTTACGTTTATCAATGAGCGTAATGAAACGATTGCTTATAAAAAAACATTCTTTAGGGATGAAAAAGGAAATGTAATGGAGCCTGAGATCAGTTATCTGAAAAAAGGGGAACGGTTTATCATTGATGAAGAGAACTATATCAATCCGGTAGATGCCAATCGTGAGATTTTCCCTTTTATAGATTTTGCTACGGAAAGTAATTGGAAAGACTTGTCCAACTACATTGCTCCGATTTACGAAGAGATTTTTAATAAGGCTTCATTAAAAGAATTTGCTCCGAATCTGGTGGAGAAACTCGATGCTATTACAGATCAGGATGAAAAACTTCAGTTTGCCATTGAATATGTTCAGAATAATATTTATTATATTTTCAATGCAGATGAAATGAACGGGCATAAACCACAGGAACCGGCTATTACATATGAGAATAAGCAAGGAGACTGCAAAGCAAAATCGGTTTTATTAAAAGTGATTCTGGATTATATCGGTGTTGATTCTTCTATTGTTCTGGTGAATTTCCATACTGATTTTTACATCAAATATTACCTTCCTTCTTTATTGAGCTTCAATCATGTAATCGTGAAAATCAATTATAAAGGAGAAACATATTTTATAGATGCTACCATTCGTGATGAATTCGGATTGATTGAAAACAGAGGGTTTATCTATTTCATGCACTACCTTGAAGTGAAGCGTGATCAGGAATTACAGGAAAGAAAAGCTTATAAATTCCCCTATTACTGTATTGATGAAAAAGTAGAGTTCAATGCCCAGGATACTAAAGGTACCTTGAAGCTGGTTACTACCTATAAAGGGAATCGCGCCAATGCAATGAGAAGGTATTTTAAAAATACCCATAAAAGAGAAATCGTGGACAGCTGGAATAATTTTCTGTTCTATAGCCTGAATTATTCCAATGACAGAAACGGAACCGACGTAAGAAACATTTTCAAAGATGCTACTATTGATATTGTAAGCGATGATAAAAAGCTGAATGAATTTAAAATCCAATATCAGGCAACGGTTGAAAATCCATATTATGTAGATGCCAAAAACAACAGATTCCTGATGTATTTTGACCGTAACGTGGTAAAAGCAAGTGCAAGAGATTTTATGCATAAGGATTTACCTTTCTGGCATAATTTCGACAGTGAGAAATACGAGATCAATTTATATACTGATCAGAAAATTGATACTGAAGAAAAGTATACAGCCCAGGAAAGTACTATCAAGAATCCGTATTTTGAATTTACCAGCCGAAAGAAGATCACCAAAAACGGTGCAACAGTCTTCATAGAGTACCAACCTTTAGTGAACATGGAAATTCCGCAAGCCGAATTTGAAGATTTCAGAACAGCCCATCATACAGTTGCTGATAGTAATTTCGGATTGGGAATCGATATTATTGAACCAGGATTGATGAACAGGCTTAAATTTAGCTTTAAGAAACGTTTCAATAATTAAGGATAAAGTTTCGGGCGGGGGGCTTTTCACCCCCCCCGGCACCCCGCCCGAAACTATTTTATAGCTGCTTGTGAGCTTATGAATGCATCAATAAGGCTTCAGACTTTTTGTCCTTCAATTACCATAAAATTTTTGCTTACCGATCAGCAGCTCAAAAAACAACCTGAAATCTGAGATCAATGACCACAAAGGATATTTGAATGTTGCCGGTTTATTCTTTTCAATCACAGCATGACTGAACCAGGCAAACCCGTATCCCACAATAGGAATATACCATAAAAACCGTTCTTTTCCTGAGCTGATGACGTATCCAATCACCACAAAAACCAGTAAGGTTCCGATGAAATGAAAAATTCGGGTTCCCAGCTTGCGGTGTTCGGTAAGATAAAACTGATAAAATTCGCTGTATGTTTTTATTCTTTCAGACATGGCATAATTAGTTTATAGTTTCTGAAAAATTGAAAGCAATAATTTCGCCAATTTTGTAATGAAAATAAAAAAGGCAAAACTGTATTTTACAATTTTGCCTTTTTTCTATATTGTTTTTATGATCAAGCTTTTCCGAGTTTGCTGTTCTTATATCCATACAGGAAATAGATCACAAGTCCTATCAAAAGCCAGCAGAAGAACCAGGCCCAGTTAGAAGCCGTCATTCCTGTAAGAAGATAAAGACAGGAAACTAAACCTAATAAAGGAATCAATGAATAGTTTTTAATAAAGGCCAGAATGGAAAGCACAATGCAGGCTACATAAAATATGATAAGAGGTAAATTGGTCTCTATTTTTCCATCACTGAAATCGAACAGGTTTTTAAAATAATCCGGGAAAAGATAATTGATCAATAATAATGAAAGAATATATAATCCGGGCAAAATAAATTTCGCATTGATATAAGGAACTCTGAATTTTCCTCTGGTAGGTTCATCAGATTCTTCTTTTTTACTGGTTAATACCAAAACACCACCGCAAACCAGAACAAACGCAAATAAAGTTCCGATACTGGTAAAATCCAACACCAATTTCTCATCAGTGAAAAATATCGGTAATCCTACTACCAACCCGGTAATAATGGTTGCAAAGCTTGGTGTCTTGTATTTAGGATGAATTTCTGAGAATTTTTTAGGCATTAAACCATCGCGGCTCATCGTCATCCAGATTCTCGGCTGCCCCATCTGGAAAACAAGAAGTACACTGGTCATGGCTACAACAGCAGCAATAGAAACAATGAAAAGCATCCATTTAACCCCTTTGATGGCGAAAATTTCTGCAAGAGGGTCACTTACCCCTAAAAGAGTATAAGAAACCATTCCCGTTAACACCAATGCCATGATAATGTAAATAACAGTACATATTATTAATGAATAGATCATTCCCTTAGGAAGATCTTTTTGTGGGTCCTTACATTCTTCGGCAAGTGTAGAAACGGCATCAAATCCTATATAGGCATAGAATACAGCGGAAACACCAGCCATAACACCTCCAAAACCATTAGGCATAAAGGGAGTCCAGTTATCAATATCCACATAAAAGCAGCCTACAATAATAACCAGGGCAATGATGGCCAGTTTGATAACAACCATCGCATTACTTAAGTTTTTAGACTCTTTTGCGCCCCTGTAAACCAGGTAAGTAATAATAATGTTAATTAAAAAAGCAGGAAGGTCAAAAACCAGTTTCAGGTTCCCGATCATTGGAGCAGTAGACCATGCTTTATATCCTTCACTATTGATATCAGGATTTTGAGAAGTAAACACGGTATGTGCTTCATGATAATTGATGGTCATCCATTCCGGTAAATGAATTCCGAATGTCCCGAGAAGGTTGGTGAAATAGCCGCTCCAAGAGAAGGCGATATAAATATTTCCAATGGAATATTCCATGATCAATGCCCAACCGATGATCCAGGCGAAAAGTTCCCCGAAAGAAACATAAGCGTAGGTATAAGCACTTCCGGAAACGGGAACACGTGATGCGAATTCTGCATAACACAACGCCGTAAAGCCACAAGCAATAGCACATATTATATACAGCAAAACAACACCGGGACCTCCCTCGAAACAGGCATTACCAATAGCACTGAAAGTTCCACCGCCAATAACGGCTGCTATTCCGAAAAAAGTTAAATCTCTTACATTAAGCACTTTGCTGAGTCCCCCATGGTCTTCTCCATCGCCACCCTGTTTTAATATAGTTGAAATTGACTTTTTCCTGAAAATATTTGAAGACATTCGCTAGTTTTTTTGTTAATCTTTTTTAATACGTAAACACTATTAGTAAAAAACAAATGTAATGATTTAATTAAAAAAATGTTAACTAATTCATAAAATTTAGAAATAACGGGACACAATCCCTTTCAAAGCTTGTTTAAACAATAAGTTTTCAATACTTTCGTTGATATAATAGACTAATTTTTTTATTCAAAAGAATGAAATCAAAAAAAATACTTTTGGCTGCTGCTGTTTTTTACTACGGAATTTCCGAGGCTCAGCAGTCCCAATACTTCGCCCAGAAGGAAAAATACAGATTCAGTTTAGCCGAAAATCTTTATCAGACCAAAATATACAATGCTTCCCAATACGAGTACGCAAGACAGTATTTTTACAATCAGCACTTGTCTCAATCGAAAAAGGAAGCTGCGCAGTTTTTTGATAATGTCATTGGAGTGATCCTTCAGAAAAACCATGCTGAAGAAGGGTTGGATGCTTTTATGAAAGAATATCCGAACTCTGCCTATTTTGCTCAGGCAAACATGCCTTTGGCAGATTACTACTTAGCTAAAAAAGATTTTGAAAAAGCACTGGAAACGTTGAAGAAAGTGAACCAGTATCAGCTTTCCAAGGAAGAAAATACCCAATATATCCTGAAATTAGGATATGCTAAATTCATGATGGGGGATTCCAAAGGAGCTGTGGATGCCTTGGAAGAAGCATATAAAACGGCCGATGAATCTCAGAAAGGAGATATTGCCTACATGCTAGGACATTTGTACTATACCAACAGACAAAATGATAAGGCATTCCAGTTTTTCGATTCTATAAAGGACCAGGAGAAATATTCGAAGCTGGTGCGTCCGTACTATGTGCAGATGTATTATAATGATAAGGATTATGATAAGGCTATTTCTGAAGGAAATGCTTTATTGAATGAAGATATTTCCGATTCCTATAAAGCGGAAGTTCATAAGATTATCGGAGAAAGCTACTTCATGAAAAAGGACTATACTTCGGCATATCCTCACTTGAAAGATTACCTGAGTGTTCAGCAGAACCCTTCTGAAAATGACCTTTATGAAATGGGATTCGTAGCCGCACAGCTTAAAAAATATGATGAAGCCGTTTCCTATTATAATCAATTGATCAACAGCAATTCTGCGTTGGCACAAAATGCATATTATCAGTTAGGAAATGCTTACCTGGCTGTTGATAAAAAACAGGAAGCACTTTCTGCTTTCCGTTCGTCTTATCAGATGGATTATGATGCTAAAGTGAAGAAACTGGCTCATGAACAATATGCAAAGCTAAGTTATGATATTGGTAACCCATTCGAAAGTGCATCAACGGTTCTTCAAAATTATATCAATGAAAACCAAAATGATCCGAATACACCGGAAATGAGATCATTATTGGTGAAATCATATTTATATTCAGGAAACTATAAAGAAACCCTGAATGCGATCGACAAGCTTCAGAGCTCCTCTCCGGATATTGATAAGGTGGACCAGGAGGTATCCTACTTATTGGGAACAGAGGAATTCAACAAAGGGAACTATGATGAAGCGGAAAAGTATTTCTTAAGAAGTTTAGAATTTGATATTAATAAGGAATTTAATAACAGAGCTTTATATTGGCTTGGACAGGTATATTATCAGAAAGGTAATTATCCTTCTGCCATTGTACGTTATGAAAAGCTTCTTAACGAAAACTTCCCTGAAAAGCAACAATTGCCTTATGATTTGGGGTATGCTTACTTTAAATCTAAAAAGTTTGATCAGGCTGAAAAATATTTCAAACAATATCTGGCGAATCCGAAACCGGAATTTAAAAATGATGCGGAACTTCGTTTAGCGGATATTCATTATGCCAATAATGATCTGAATGAAGCCATTGCCATTTATGATAAAAATGAAGATGCAACGGATTATACTTTATACCAAAAAGCGATGGCTTTAGGATTTAAAGGAGATACACAGGCAAAGATCAATAGCTTGAAAACATTATTGTCCAAATATCCGGATTCTGAATATTATGATGATGCTCAGTATGAAATGGGTACTGCTTATGCTGCTCAGGATGATTTTGCCAATTCCAATGATTCTTTTGCTAAGGTGATTAAATCTTCTTCAGACAAAGATCTGATTGCCAATGCCTCTATTTACAGAGCGCAGAATTATATTGATATGAACCAGAGTGATAAGGCTCTTTCTGAGCTGAGATCTTTAGGGGAACAATATAAAAACACGGCGTATGCAGAGAAAATTGTTCAGGCTGCAAAACCGATCTTCACGAAAAATGGTGACGCCGCAGGATATGAAAGCTTTGCCAGAAATATTGGCGTGAATATAGAGGCTGCCGAAATTGATGAAATCAACCTTTCCACAGGAAATCAATATTTTGCGAAGAAAGATTATAAGAATGCTATTTCTTACTATGAAAAATATTTAACGCAAAACCCTACAGGAGAAGGGCTTTATCAGGCTAAATACGAATTGGGAGAGAGCTATTATCAGACTAATAATGCAACCAAAGCTTTGCTGGTATTACAGGAAGTAGCGAATGTTCAGAATGATTACCAGGATGATGCACAAACCCGTATTGCTCAGATTTATGTAGCACAGGGAAATAGCGCGGAAGCTAAAAAGTACCTTGAAAATATCAGAAATTCTTCCAATGTAAGCATCAGAAACTATGCTAATGTGGAATTGATGAAGATGTATGCGGAAGAGAAAAATTTCTCAGAAGCTGAAAAATTAGCAGATGCAGTGATTGCAAACAACAAAAACTCAGCAGCAGTAATAGAAACTGCCAAAGTGATCAAAGCAAGAAGCTTAATGAATTCCGGAAAAGATAAAGATGCACAGGCAGCCTATACTTCCCTGGAAAAATCATCCAATACGGAAGTAGCAGCAGAAGCTTTATATGCAAAAGCCTATTATCAGAATAAAGGAAAAGCGTTCAAATCTTCTAATGAAACCATCTTCAAATTAGCTAATAATTATGCTTCAGAGGAATATTGGGGGGCAAAAGCATTGGTGTTGATGGCTAAAAACTATATTGGATTAAAAGATAATTATCAGGCGAGCTATACTTGCGACCAGATTATTTCCAATTACCAGGATTTCCCTGAAATCGTTGCGGAGGCTAAAGAAGTGAAGAAACAAATTAAAAAGTAAAAATGTACTGTCGTATTCATGTAAAATGTATTCATGAAATCTCATTAATACCCTTTACTTAATACTTAAATACAAAAAATAATGAACAGAAGAATTCAATTATTATCCATATTATTTTTAGGAATTTCGCCGTTTGCGTTTTCCCAGATCAAGGAAGAAAAGCTGATTCTTAATAAAAAAAGAGAGCCGGAAGTTAAAAAGATCGAAAAGAAAAAAACTTCTGTGGAAACCATTAAGAATTATCCGCCGGAGGAGAAATCTCAGAACCCTGTAAAATACAACATTACAGATGTTCCTGCAGTTTCGGATTTCAAGACTTCAACCATTCAGGGGGAAGATGTGACTCCGAAATTTGATGCAACGGCTCAAAACAATTATTTTCAGTTCGGAATGGGAAATTACGGGAAAATCCTTGCGGATGCTAATATTTCCACGACCTTGGAAAATAAGATTGAAGTAGGAGGGGATGTTCATGTACTTTCCACTAATGGGTTGAAAAAGGATTATGCATGGGATTCCAAGCAAAATTCAGCAACGTTGGGAGCATTTTTAAATGCGTATGGAGAGAAAGGAAAATTCAACGCCAATGCGGAATATGGTTTGAATAATTATAACTATTACGGGATTTATGCCTTAGAGCCTGCTTCAGATGTTGATTTGAAACAAAAGGTGAATCAGTTTAAGGTAAATGGATACTACGATTTTTATTCCAATGAAATTTTGAATGATGTGAGAGTAAAATCTTCATTTCTGAAAGATCATTTTGAAGCACAGGAAAATCAGGCTTCCATTTTGGCCAATTTCTCAAAACATGCTGTTGAATTAGGGAAATCGGATGTGGTTTTAAATGCGGATTTAGGAGTTGGTTTGGAAACGGTGAAAACAGATTTTGCCATCAGAGACAGAAATTCGGCTAATTTTTTCAATACAAGTTTATCTCCAAAGGTTACTTTTGCTAAAGGAGAAACCTATTTAATGTTGGGATCATCATTTAATTTTCTGAATGCTAAGAATTCCAATGATTTGATGGCGGAGGAAATGAAAAATAATAAGACCTACTGGTTCCCACAGGCGGAATTCCAGTTGGCTGCCTCCAAAGAATTTAAATTTTATGGTGGAGTTGATGGAGGTTTGAAATTGAATACATATGGCGATCTTTTACAGGATAATCCATTCATTCTTTCGGATCAGATGTTGAGACCAACAGAAACCAAATATCATTTTTATGCGGGGATAAGAGGAGATTTTGATGAAACAATCAAGTACGATTTCTCTGCTGGTTTCGGAAAAATGAGAGATATTATGTTCTTCAAAGCAAATGACCTGTTCAGTTATGATGCTCAGGAACGTTCTGCTTATAATTTTGCCAATACATTCTCAGCCATTTATGATGATGGAAATGTGAGCGATATTAAAGGAAGCATTCAATATTTTCCTTTGGCGAACCTGATTTTAGACGGGGAAGTTCTTTTCAGAAAGTATGACCTTAAAAATTATGAGGATATTTACAATGTTCCATTGCTCAGTGCGAGTATCGGAGCTAAATATACAATGCTGGATAAAAAGTTATTGCTGGGATTCAAAGGAATTTTTGCAAGTGACAGAACCACTAATTCCTATACTTTAGAAGCAATTCAGACAACTCCGAATATTATTTATCAGTCTACGGAGGACAGAAATGATAAAGTAGGAGGATATGCAGACTTAAATCTTTCTGCAGAGTATAAAATTCACAAAAATTTCAGTATTTTCGCGCTCGGAAATAATCTTCTAAGCTCAAAATACCAGACGTACAAAGGATATAAAGTTCTTGGTGCACAGATTTTGGGAGGAGTAAAGATTACGTTCTAAAAATATAAGTAATGAGTAATAGGTAATGAGCAATGTAAATTACAGATTCTTATTATTCATTACTCATGAAACGGGCTGCATAGTTTAATGGATAGAACTTCGGATTTCGGCTCCGACAGTGAGGGTTCGAATCCTTCTGCGGTCACAGTGCTAAATAAACAACCTGCTGTAAAAACAGCAGGTTGTTTATTTTTAAAACCCTTATTTTGAATTTGGTCAAGAAAAATAGGATAGAATAACCTATTGCAACAAAGGTTTTCAAGCAGTTCTATTTAAAGAGAATCGTTAATTCTTTGCTGCCAATAATTCCGTGGGCGCATAACCGAATTGTTTTTTAAAGGCATATGAAAAGTGTGAAAGGTTTTCGAACCCTACCTCATAACAAACGTCAATCGGCTTCATCTTTTTTTCAACAAATTGGTAATGGGCTAATTCCAGTCGTTTTTTTGTGAGCCACCGCTGCGGTGTGAGATTGAATATTTTACTAAAATCCCTTTTAAAAGTGGTAAGGCTTCTCCCCGTTAGATACCCGAATTTTTCCAGTGGCAAGTTGAACATAAAGTTCTTTTCCATATATGCTGCCAAATCAATTTTTCCGGGTTCTTCAAAATTGGCAAGAACATTGTCTATTTCTTTATCGATCGCACGGAGGATGCTTATTGCTTCTGTGATTTTTAGGGAAGCTATGTTTTCCGGAATTTCCTGCATTTCAAAATAAGGAATCAGTGAGGAAAGGCAGCTTTTCAATAGCGGGTGATTATTGAAGCATTGTATTTTTTGTGAATGCTGCACATCGGGTTTTACATCCAGATCTGCATAAAAATTTTTTAGCTTATCCGCCGTTAAGTGCATGACAACTGTCTTATGCGGCTGCCCGTCTTTAGGATAGTTGATAATGGTAGCCAGCTGATTTCTTGGGATTAAGAAAATATCGCCCTTTTTAAAGAAATAGGTAGCATCAGCCTGTACAATTTTTGTTTCCCCGGAAATAAACCAGATCAGCATATGACACTCGAAACTGATATCCGATTTAAAGAATTTATCCTCATAGCAGGATAGTTTAATATCGTCTGTAATATATTTTGCTGTATATTCCATAATGATCGCTATTTGTTTGGCTTATAAGGTAAATAATGATATAAATATAAAGATTTCATATGATTACTTTGCTTAAAAGCCCATTTATTTGTATTTGAAGAACCGAAGTTAATATCGATTGTTAACCCTGTGTCCCTGCATTAGTAATATTTCTAAACAGATTGGCCGCCATCAACCAGAAAATTAGAACCGGTAATAAAGGAAGAGCTGCTTCCGGATAAAAAAGTTATCAGATCCGCTACTTCACTGGGTTTGCCTAATCTGGACAGGGGAATACTGTCAATTAGTTGGTGCTCCAACTGCTCATTCAGTCCTATTTTGTCCATAATTTCGGTGGCAATGGGACCGGGACTTACCGCATTAACACGGATATTCCGGGGAGCCAGTTCAAGAGCAGCTATTTTGACCACCGCATTGATAGCAGCTTTACTGGCCGCGTAAACCGATGCATTTGCCGGAGAAATCGTTGCCGAGGTTGATGACAGTAATATCACAGAGGCACCCTCATTGAGAATAGGAATAAACTTGCTAAGTGTAAAATAAGCACCTTTGAAATTGACATTCATGATTTCGTCAAACATATCTTCTTTCATTTGTTCTATAGTGTCAAATTTTGTGATCCCGGCATTGATCAGCAAAATGTCCACTTTGCCAAATTTTAGGGCGACATCATTCACCAGTTGATCAATATCAGATAATTTGGATTGATCAGCTATCAAACCCGTTACTCCCAGCTCGGCAGAAGCTTTTTCAATGGCTTCTTTTCTTCTGCCCGTAATGATTACGCTGGCTGATTCTTCTTTCAGTGCTTTTGCGGTAGCATACCCGATTCCGCTGTTGCCGCCTGTGATGACGGCAACTTTATGATCTAAGTTTTTCATTTTTAAGAAATTTGTATGATTAATTGATGTTGAATGGCACTCCGGTCATTTCTTCACTGAGATTCCATAAGCGCTTTGCTGAATTTTCATCCAACGAATATTGTTGAACACCGCTCTGATGCAGTTTTGCATTGGTTTGAACAGACGGATCTGTTGGCAGCAACTCAGCAATATCGTTGTCTTCAAGATACACGCCGCCTATTGTATCCAATAATGGACTGGTTGCGGCAAAAACAGTCGTGGCAGCACCTTGGGGAATGGTTTTCAATGCAGCAAGGACTTCCGGACGAATATTTCCGTCTTCATCCAAAAAGCCTAAGCTCTTCAAATACTCAGGGTCTGCATCTCTGCCTAATTCTGTCCCTGCGATAGAACCGGGATGTAAAGAGTATGCTCTTACATTGAAATCTTTGGCTCGGTTATCTAGCTCCAAAGCGAAAAGATTACTTGCAGTTTTCGACTGACCATAAGCCTGAAGGGTTTCATAATCCCTGTTTTCAAAATTTGGATCTTCAAAATTAAAGTCGGAATTATGATGTCCCAGAGAAGAAACATTCACAATCCTGGCTCCGTTTGCCTGTTTTAATGCGGGCCACAATTTTGCAGTAAGATGAAACTGACCCAAATGATTGGTGGCCAGTTGAGATTCAATTCCGCGCTCATCACGCTGCAAAGGAACCCACATAATGCCGGCATTGTTAATTAATAAATGAAGTGGTCTTCCTGATGAAATGAATTTTTCAGCAAATTTGTCAATAGAAGAGGGGATCATCATATCTGCTTCTTCAATTTCAATATTTGGTATCCCTTCCAGGTTCGCTTTCGCTTTTTCCACGTTTCTTGCAAGAACAATAACCGTTGCGCCGGCTAATGCCAGTGTTTTTGTAGTTTCTAGCCCGATCCCTGCGCTGCCACCTGTTACAACTGCGATTGTACCGGTAAGGTCAATTCCTTTGATTACTTCTGTTGAAGTTGATGCTGCTGTGAAGCCAGAACCTATTGGTTTCTGTAAAGCTCCTTGATAATTGTTTGCGTTCATTTTTTAAAATTTGATTTTGTTAAGACAAAGGTAGAGGTCATTTGGACGATGAATTTTGTTTAAACGTCCGAAATTACTTTGTTTAAAAGACCAGGAGAAAATAGTTTAGAACAGTGGTATTTTAAATGGTCTCGATTAGAGTTCAATTATTAACAATATTATTGCCTGTTTTTATAATAAGAAACACCAATATTTTATATATTAGAGGTGACTTCATTTCAACATAGCAATACACTTTAGCCAATATTAATCATGGAAAAAATCATCCTTATTTTAATCTGTTTACTTTTTCTGACGGGCTGTAAAAAGGAAAAGGTCATAGAATTGCAGGATTTCAACTTTAATAATAAAACGACAGCCTATTTCTCAGATAAAGATAAGTACAAAACGTATGACAACTATTATCAGATAAAGTCTGAAGTTATAGGTGTTGATACTATTGCAGACGGAGAGTTTATAGGAAGTGAAAAACCCATACGGATTGAATACAGGCAGGAAATGTTTTCTTATGAAGATGTTCTGGCGAGATTTGACGATTTTGATTTTAATGCCATCAATTTCGCCACCACTGTTGATGGCAGGATGATGGTTTTTAATGCGGTTGCGGGGAAGATTTCTTTAGAGGAAACTGAAAAGTTTGTAGAGCTGTTGGATGAAAAATATGGAAAGTCAAAAGTGAGCAAAGAAACCTTTATTAAGCCGTATGATATCTATACCTGGCATTTAGGAGACCGCATCATTAAATATTGTATAGTGGGTGACGATGGCAACAATACCATGAAAATTGAAGCCCGGCAGGCAAATAAGAATAGTAATAGCGGAGAAAAGGAATCTCATATAAGAGCTTTCCTTTATCTTATTAAAAATGAGTATGCCAATCAGGTCATAGGGAAGATGAATTCCGGTGACCTTTTGTATTGCAAATGATCCTGGTAAGTTGAGGAAAAATTATATTAATAAGAAGTAATCAGTATATAACATAAAAAAGACAATGCCGATACATCCAATACCTCCGGACGGAGGCATGTTATACAAAGAAACAGATATGGCTCAGTTGTTCCCTGAGCCGTTAAATGCTGTTACTGCCACATTTTTTTTAGCTATAGCCATTTTCTGGACTATCAAATTGAAGGGTAATTTCAAAGAATATCCCTTTTTAACTTACTGCCTGATTTTATTATATATCGGGGCCATAGGGGGAACTGTTTACCATGCATTCAGACAATGGCCAGTGTTTATCATGATGGATTGGCTGCCCATTATGTTACTCTGCCTGTCTGCCGGATTTTATTTTGTAGCTCAGAGCACCAGATGGTACTATGCGGTTGCAATGGTGCTGGGATATTTGGCACTTATGTTCGCTTTGAGAAACTGGATTCTGGCAGATAACACTTCTCTCTTTATCAACGTCAATTATGCAATCATGGCCTCATTTGTCCTTTTCTCGGTACTAAGGTATTTAATCTATACAAAATGGAAAGCCGGCCAATGGGTAGGCTTTGCTTTATTGTCGTTTGTTTTTGCATTGGTCTTCCGTATCGCTGATCAATGGGGATGGTTCAGTTTCGGAACTCACTTTTTATGGCATACTTTCGGGGCGGCGGCGACGTTTTGTATGTTTAATTATATTTTTCTTACGCGGGATAAAATTAGGAAGGGGTAGGTGTTTTTTTTTCTGCTGTGCAAAGGTTCTTTGCTTTTAAACTTCCAATGCCGGGAGAGTTCGGAGAATATTAGTTAATATTATAAAATATCTTCGACTTCAATCTCTTCAAGCATCTTTACACCATTAATAATCTCTGTAGATTCTAAAATTTGACTTAATTTAAAGTGTCTTATATGGCCATTTCGTAGAAGACAGTTTGCAACAATAAAAAAAGAATCTTCATTACTTTCTGGATCGATATAAGGTTCCTTATATAATACTTTAATAGTCCGATTAGTTATTTTGTTAAATTTATCCCTATATTTTATGAAATAATATTCTTGTTCATGGAAGGTATTTTCAGTGATGGGATAGAAAGTGGTCTTATATCTAGGATATGTAGGGGCAAAGATTGTTGATTTTTCAATAAAATCTAATGAATAAAGATTGTCTATTGTATATGATGATGTCTTTTGTTTTGCATAGTCAAATGCATTTATTTTGTAGTAATAGTGATTGAAAATGATCTCTATAGGTTTAATAATGTTATTTATCACCTTGTTAGAGCTATCTTCTAATTCTAATATGTGTTTTCCTTTTAAACTTGCAATTAAGAAATTATTTTCGGCAATTCCTGCCATAATCATCTCAATAAACTCTGTCTGATTAACAATAAAACCTAAAATTTTACTTGGTATAAATTCTTCTGAATACGATGAAGTTTTAGGATTATACCACTTACATTTAAAAATATATTTAGAAAGATCTTTTTCAATAGAGTCTGATTTAGTAGAAGAAAATCTTTTTTCCTCCTTATTTTTTACAATATCTATAATAGTCATTACTGGAGGTAGGAATTCAAGATGGTTATTTTCTTTATTTGTACGGATCCCATCTGAACTGTCAATAAAAATCTTTTTTTTATTGAGTTCGAAATCTACACTTTTCAAACAAACCATTTTATTCAGGTACAAATTTTTCAAATACTCTAAATCAAAATCATCTATTTTATTAAATTCATCAATTTTCAAATAGGTTTCTGAAACATCAAGTTTTTTTAATTGTTCAGCTTTAATCCATTTATCTATATATTTTCCCTCTTTTGTAGAATAATAATAACACCGAAGTTGAATTTCAGATTGTTTACCAGTTGAAGTGTTGTATTCATCTTTATTCAAAATTTCTCCAACAATCATAATTGGAGGTGTCATATCTGCATTTGCAGCAATTTTAATTTTATGATTTGTACTTAAATAAGGATGGTTTTGAAGACATACGAAATCTCCAATATTAAATGAACTCATTGTTAATTATTATCGTGGTTATTATTCCAAATATAAGAATTATTTCGTATTTTTGAGATGCTTGCAAGAAGAAGTGTAATTACGTTTAGAATAAGATAAAAGATCTTTTTAGATTTACTTATAACAAGTGGGTTATAAGGTTAGTGAATTTCATCGAAGGCTCACCGAAAGGACAGCCCGATACAAAGGAAATTAGTAGCAATTTACTAAGAATTATTGAAACTACCAAAAGGGTAACTTTATTTAATAACTTTATCATCTTTGTCTTCATAATTTATCAGTATAACTATTAGCTCTGGGATTACAGTCTCTGCTATGCTTAATACTATTTCCACCAATTACGGAATTATCAATGACTCAATATTAATAATTTGGGTACTTATCTGAGCGAAAGCTGTATGTAATTATAAAACGTTATTGACTTTTTGCAAGTATTTTTTATGAATGAGAAACCTAGCTGGCTTAAAGAAAAAGGCTACTTACATATTTCCCCCACTCTTAAAATAGGAGAAGAATGGCAACATTATTATCGTAACATTATTAATAAAAACTTTGTTGCGAGATATGCATTTTATCCACTTATTCATACAAATATAATTGATAGAAAATATAAGAAAGCAGATCCTGAAAAGCACAAAAGCCAAGGCAGAAAGCATTGCCATATTAATGTAAAAACGGGAAAAGCTGAAAAGTCAAGTAAGCTTAGGCCTTTGCATTATGCCAGTCATATGGATGCTTTGATTTATGGATATTACAAAGAAATTCTGGATGAATTGTATGAAAAGAAGTTGAAGGAAAATCCCCAATTAAATTCTTCAGTAAACGCATATCGTAAAATTGAAATCTCACAAGAAGATAAAAAAGGAAAAAGTACAATTCATTTTGCAAAAGAAGTATTTGAAGAAATCAAAAAGAGAGGTGAAAATGAAGAAGTTTGTGTTCTAACTTTTGATTTAAAAAGCTTCTTTTCAAGTTTGAATCATCAATTCTTAAAACAAAAATGGAAGTGGCTTCTAGGTGTTAATGAGCTTCCAAAAGATCATTACAATGTATTTAAAGCCTGTACAAAATTTAGATATGTTCTGCTTGATGACCTGAGAGTTCGAAATAATCGAAGCGGAAGAAAGTCAGGTTTTGATGAATCAAAACTTGCAAAGATTAGGAAAGAAAGAGGATACAAATGCTTCTTTCAAAGTAATGAAGAATTTCGGAGGACAATTAAAAACGGAAAATTGCGTGTTTATAAAAATCCTTTTTACTCCGAAGATAAAATTAACATTGGAATTCCACAAGGTCTGCCAATCAGTGCTTTACTAGCAAATTTGTATTTATACGACTTTGATCTGAATATTGTAACCGAGCTTGTTGAAGGTAGGGGAGCGTACTATAAACGATATTCGGATGATATTGTGGTAGTTTGCAAACCTAGCCAAGCGGAATTCATTGAAGAATATATTTATACTCTGGTAAAAGAAAGTAAAGTAAATATTAGTGAGAGTAAAACCGAAAACTTTATTTTTAGGAATGTTACATATTCTCCAAAGCATAATGATAAAAGACTAGCATGCTTTAAGATTGATAAAAAAACTAACCTTGAAACGGAAACACCATTATTATATCTAGGCTTTGAGTTTAGGGGATATAAAACTGTAATTAAATCTGCTAATTTATCAAAATATTATAGAAAAATAATTTCAGTTACAAAGCGAAGGTGTTATAGGGTTAAAAAAGTGTTAGATAAAAATCCAGAAGCAAAAGAAGCGATTTTTATGAATCAGGTTAAAAAGCTATATAATAAACCTTTAAAACTAAGTGATTCGGAAAGTTCTGAGAAAAAAAGTTTAAGAAGGAAATTTAGCTCATTAAAGAAAAATGAAAGAGGTTTTTACGAATTTTCTCATTATATACCTACAAACCCGAAAAAAGAGTCCAACTATTATTCTTATGTAAAACGATGTTGTTCAATTTTTGAGGAAGAACATTTTATGAATCAAATAAGAAAGAGAAAGCATATTGTATTTAGATGTATTAAAAAACATCTTAATTGATTTAACCATAAAATCTCCAAAATCGGAGACTTCAGAGAGTAGTGGTAATCATGTTTAGTTTAGTTTTTATAATTTTTTGATCTCATCTAAAGTAGATTTTAGTAGAGATGGAGCTTTTTTATTTATTAGGTCTAAATAAGAAATTTTTGATGCATTAAAGGTATCTATTGCAATGCAATATTCTTGTGAAATTTGATGATTGTTTGAATAATGTTTGTTTAAAAATTTGTACAATACCTCACAAAAAATACCAAGATTAGCTTTTGTAAAACCATTTAATTTTGGAACTAATAATAATGATCCAATAAATTCCTTTCCATTTTCTTCAAAATGAAATACTAAATCAGGATTAATATATATAGGAAAATTCTGTATGTTAATTATTTTTATTGATTTATGGATTGTCTCAAATTTAGTTATATTATTGGGTCTTAAATTTAAGATATCGAATTCTTTAAAACTTTTCAATATATCCAAATTTCTTTGATACATTTCTTTATCCTTTTTACTGTCAGTATTTTTTTGTCTATCTAATATATCTTTAATTTTCTCATCATAGTACTCATCTACACCATGTTTAAAAGTATTATATATTGAACTATTGCTAATACTCCAATAATTTCCACCACCATTTTTATCCTCTTCCTTTTTTTCCTTTGCCTTCCGTGTTTTAAGTTTTAATGCGAAATTACGTTTTGATTTATCAGAGCTTTTTGTTCTAAATTCGACTAATTCCTTAATTGTAATTTTTTCCATGACTATTGTAAGTTTTTAGATTTAAAGTAAATTTATGTTATCATTTCTTATGAAATGATATATAATGTCCAAACATATTTCTTTTTCCATTTTTTTGATTACGGCTTCCCGTAAACAATAAAAATAAAAAGCACTTCCAAATTTTAATTCAGTATTTCTACGGAATTTCTTGAAAATTTTCGAAAAAAAAATCCCAACTCTCGTCAGGATTTATTATTATATTTTTCGTAATTTATATTCCAACCATTTTAAAAAAGGTAGCAAGAGTCAAGTTCTTACCATGGCAAATTCGCATTATGGTAAGAAGGGAAATTTGATAGGTTTCGTCTTCTCTTATTCTTCGAACTGTCTTTTCATCAATGTTATGATCTACCGCAAATTTGCTGTTATTGTTCATAGGGATAACCCATTCATCCCTTATAAATTCAACAATTTTTCTATTTGCTTCTGTCATAGAAACAAATAAATTACATATTCTTATAAAAATCTCGGACTCAAATCCGAATACTTGTAATTTTTTACTACATTTATAAAAAAATACAAACAATGAAAAAAATACAAACAGATTTTGATCCCCGGTTTTGGGCAGGTAAGCGCTCCGGGTTACAGCTGATAGAGATTTTCTTTCAGTTCAATGAGCTGGATGTTTCCAAAGAAAGGCTCAGCAACATGATGAATTATGCAGTAAAGAGAAATAGCTGGATTCATGAAGATCATGCGGTCATCTTCCAGTTTCATCAGTCGATGAGGTCGCTGATCCGGGCAGGCTATCTCATGATGCTAAAGGAAAGGAAATGGACGGTTGATACCCGGCCGGAGAAGATTTCCCCGTGGGTTCTTGGCCTGCTTTCGGAAAAGGAATACCGGAACCCTCTGTTGGTTTTCAGAAAAGCCTTCAGGGAATACACCCTCAAAGAGTTTGATTATTTTATGTCCGGAATTGTCTATTTTTCAATGGGCACCTATGAAAACCTGCCGGAAAGAAATATCGTGATGCCTTACATCCATACAATGAAAATGCTGGATGCCGCACACCTTATTCTTCAAAGAAGGAGAGAAAAGGAGACGGCTGACATCAATTCAGGATAAGAAGATTGGGTGTAAATAAAAGGTGGGGAGTTGCGGTTATTGCCGTCTACCGGTTCGATATCGTTTCTTTCCTTTGGCTTAATGTCATTGGGGCAGAGGCAGTCATTATTTTTTCGGCAACCGGTTTACTGTTTTATAAGCCAAAAGCAGTAAATTCGTAAACAAACAACAACAAACAAAAATAATATGAAAACCATCATTAAATCTGCTGCCGTCCTTTTTGCAACCATGACCATCTCCCTGAATGCCTTTGCCCAGGAAACTAAAAAACCTGCCAGTCCTCCGGCTACTGCTACGGGGAAAATTAAAGATGCCACCATTACAATAGCCTATAGCAGTCCTTCCGTAAAAGAGCGTACCATATGGGGAGGTTTAGAAGCTTATGATAAAGTTTGGCGTGCGGGGGCCAATGAAGCCACTACTTTCGAAACGGATAAAGACATTACCGTTCAGGGTAAACCGCTGCCTGCAGGTAAATACAGCTTTTTCCTGATCCCTAAAGAATCCGGAACCTGGACAGCGATTTTTAATAAAGAACCAAAACAATGGGGTGCTTATAAATACGAAGAAGCAAAAGATGCCTTACGTGTTGATGTAAAAACAAAAGCTTTACCAACCAGACAGGAAAATTTAGTGTATAAAATAAACAATAACGGATTCACAATGGATTGGGATAAAATCTCAGTTCCCGTAGAGATAAAATAAATTTAAATTTAGAAATTAAAATCCCGGTTAATCCGGGGTTTTTTGTTTATCGTATGCGGTTGCATGTCAGAAAAGCTGGTACATGATGTTATTAAAATGAAAGCTTTCTGTTTTTACCATTTGGTAATTGAGGGCTTTGCACTTTACGCTATATTTACGTATGGAAGCGCTGATAAATTTTATCCTGCAATTTGGCGATCTGAACAAACAGCAGATCGATTTTTTGCTGAGCAAGGTTGAAATGCTCGAATTCAAAAAAAATGACTACCTGTCGGAAGCCGGGAAGGTGCCCCGTTATGTGGCGTTCGTGCTGGAGGGTGTGTTTCGTTTTTGTTATTACAATAACAAGAGTGAAGAGGTTACCAGTTATTTTGTGGACGAAGGTAATTTTGTAGTTGATAACGAGAAGTTCGAATCACAGATCGTGGCCTCGGAATATGTACAGGCTGTAACCGACTGCAAAGTTCTTGTTTTTAACAAAAAAGATTGGGACGAAATATCTGATACCATTGTGGGTTGGGAAATGATGAAGGCAAAAATGGTTAAAAAATGCCTTACGCTGGCCATGGAGCGTCGAAGTCCTCTGGTTTCAGAGGATGCCACCACACGTTATCTGTCATTCATTGAGGCGTTCCCCAACCTTATCAACCGTATCCCGCTTTCATATGTGGCTTCGTACCTTGGCATCACTCAGCAATCGTTAAGCCGTATCCGCCGTAATATCCGTTAACGGCGCTTTTTACCATTTGGTAAATGTTTTTTTGCTGCCATTTTCAATATTTGCATATTCATTAAATAATAAAAAAGATGAGCAAAAAGATCGTATTAATAACCGGGACAAATAGCGGCTTCGGCTGGCTTACCGCCCACAGCGTGGCGGCTCTGGGACACAAAGTATATGCCACGATGCGCGATACTAAAGGGCGCAATGCCGATAAAGCGGCTGCCCTTGCAGCCGTAGAGAACGTGACCGTTTTGGATGTTACCCTCACTGACGACGAGAGTGTGAAGCAGGCCGTTAACACCATTTTGGATAAAGAAGGCACTATTGATGTGCTGGTGAACAACGCAGGTTACGGGATGACCGGTGTAGCTGAGAGCTTTACCGTGGCTGATGTGCACACCACTTTTGATATCAACGTTTATGCCCCTTGGCGACTGATGAAACAGGTGTTACCCGCTATGCGTAAGCAAGTTGACGGACTGATTATTAACGTAACCAGTGGCTTTGGAAGGGTATCATTCCCGTTTGCTACCATGTATGCAGCCTCCAAGTTTGCCCTGGAAGGAATAAGCGAGGGTCTGCATTACGAGGTCAAGCGTTTAGGCATTGATGTGGCCATTGTGGAGCCAGGTGCTTTCCCTACCGAAATGCAGCAGAAGAACAACCCCGCATCTGATCAGGGAGTATTTGAGGGATACGGTGCTATTGCCGATATCCCAAACAAAATGGTAACCGCATTGGGTGGAGAGATGCATGCTAAAAAACCTAACCCGCAGGACGTTGCCGATGCTATTGTAAAACTTATCGGCACCCCAAAAGGCACCCGGCCTTTACGCACCGTGGTAGACCCTATAACCGGCCAATACATTGAAGCTGCCAACCAAGCTGTAGCCGAACAATTTGCCAAAGGACTGACAGTGTTCGGGATGGGAGAGTTACTGTAAAAAAACATACTTAATGAGAACGGCAGGAGCGTGGGCTACTGCCGTTTTTTATCTTTAAGTGACTAATTGAAAGACTGCCGAAACTCCAGCGGACTTTGATTGGTCTTGAGCTTAAAAAGTTTATTGAAGGATTGTGAATGCTCAAATCCCAGTTGATATGCGATCTCGCTGACAGACAATTCAGTTGTCGATAATTTTTCTTTTGCCTTATCGATTAATTTTTCATGGATCATCTGCTGTGCAGTTTGCCCGGTGAGTTGCTTGAGTAAACTGCTTAAATATTTCGGGGAAATATTCAGTTTGTCAGCCATATGCCGTACGGTTGGCAATCCTTTGGAAAGCAGATTGTCGTCATTGAAATAGTTCGTCAGCTCTTCCTCCAGCCGGTCAAGTATCGAATGGTTGGTTATCTTCCTGGTGATAAACTGACGTTCATAGAAGCGTTCGGCATAGTTTAGCATCGTTTCGAGATTGGAAATGATAATGTCCTGGCTGAATTTGTCAATATGGGAATGATACTCTTCTTTGATATTTTTTACAATGTCATTGATCAGCTGTTCTTCCCTGTCCGAAAGAAATAAGGCTTCATGGGTCGCATAACCGAAATATTCATACTTCTTTATTTTTTTGGCAAGCGAGGTATTCCATAAAAAGTCAGGATGTATAAATAGCATCCAGCCTTCCAGAGCAGGCGGTACACCGCTTTCTTCACCCCTTAAAATTTGACCGGGTGATAAAAAAGCCATTAAACCTTCGTCAAAATCATATTTTTGCTGGCCGTAATGTAAACCATCGCAACCTCTTTTCATTGAAATGACATACAGGTCAAAGATAACGGCTTCGATTCCTGTATCATTTCTCAGTCCTTTCAAATCAATGATACTGATCAGCGGATGATGAGGCTTGGGGAGTCCCATCAAACGATGTATCTCCGATATGGACCGGATCCTAAAAGGTGTTTTGTTTCCCATAATGCAATTTAGTTAATTTTTAAATGGATATTTCAGCCAGATCATGATCAATGGCATAAATAGGAAAGGTATTTCCAGCAGAATCATTTTATAATTCTCTGATCGTGCTGCCAGCGCCATGATCAGGGTAATCAACAGCGCGTTGAGCACATTGCCATAAAAGAATGTTCTGGGAAACAACAACAGGATACCGGTAATTATCGCCAGCGAACCCAAAAAAGGGATAGCCGTTTCAGTAATGCCCAGATCGGCCATTGCTTTTACTGATTCGGGATTACTTTTATAATTAAACGTATCCCAGCCGTGCTTAAAGTTTAACAATACCGAAAAGATGAGCAACAGCAATGAAATGATGTTCTTTATCATTAGCTGAGAATATAAGTGTTCATGATGTATCCCGCCAGGATCGCAATAGGTATACCTGTAAGCGCACTTACGAGTGCTTTTTTTGCCTTGTTGGGGTATTGTCCCCTGTGCCTGAAATACAGGAAGATTCCTATAGGCGGAGCGGCATTGGATAAGATCAGCCAGAACCTTGAAAGGTCGTCGTTACTATTTTTCATTTTTATTGTTTTTTAGGTTATTTTAAAAATTAATTCGTTGTTTAATATGGATACCTGATTAATCACCGATGTGCAAGTATCCTGAGAAAATTGCTTGAAATGTAGGGCTCTTTACCGAACGCGTTTCCAGTTAAAGGTTTTGCCAATCATAGGAATCCCTTTATAACCTCTGGTTTCAAGGTCATTGACGCTTTTTAGTTTAGCTTTCAGGCTATAGGTATTACCATCCTGTACGCTATACAGTTTGCCGTCAACATACTCACCATCTTTGAAGATAAGCGCCGAGATATGTACAATACCTTGTATAGACCTGTTCCTTAGTTTCTCGTTGGGATTTTTAACATCCTTTTTAGGAGTCTTACCGTCGGCTTCAAACATATCTTTTGACCATAAAAGTTTTGCAGAGTAGCTGCCTTCTGATCTGAAGATTTCTATTTTATAATCTACACATTGCCATACACCTACAATATTGTCGGGCGATATTTTCTGGGCAAAAGATGTCAGTGATATTAGCATCAGAACAACGGTTAAAATTGCTTTTTTCATAACTTTCTATTTATTTGTTATTGTTTAACTGTTTAAACTTTCCAAATTCTTTATGTCCCAGATTCATCAAGGCATTAGGTATAATGTGGCTGAGGAATTTTAGAATCTTTACCATAGATGGCTTTATCTCAGAAGTATTATTTTTAAGGCCTCTGATTGCAACATTCACCAATTTATCTACATCCATCATCTGATTGGAGTTTGTTTTCAGCACCCAGTCTTTTTGCAGGTTGGTATTAACCCCCGGAGGTATAAGTTCCATTACTTTTACGTTTGTATCTTTTAGTTGCAGGCGCAGTGCCATTGTAAAAGCATGGGTGCCCGCTTTTGAAGCACTGTATATCGGTGCAATGGAGTAGGGCATAAAGGCAATTGCGGAAGAAACATTCACAAGGGCAGCAGACTTCTGGGTAAGAAGATGAGGTAAAAACTGATACGCCATATGGATAGTGCCTGACAGGTTGATGTCAATCTCTCGGGTAATATTTTCAAGGTTATTAGAGGCATCCTGCATGTCAATCAGCCGCATTTCTCCGGCGTTGTTAATCACCACATTCAGTTCAGGGAACTGATGGGTAACGTCCTGATAAAGCTGCCTTATGTCTTCAGGGTTGCTTACATCGCTTTGAAAAGTATAAATATTTGGGAAGTGTTTTTTCACTTCTGTAAGCGCCTCGACTTTCCTTCCCGTGACAATGACCTTTGCTCCTTGTTCTGTCAGCTGTTTTACAAGTTCAAGGCCGATTCCGCTGGTTCCGCCTGTGATCAGGACCGTACTGTTTTTTAAATCCATACTGATATATTTTGATACAGCAAAGTTCAGCCAAGCAATTCAAGCAGATGTATCCAAAAGTCGCGGTGTTGTAGTAGAAAGGCCGAATCGATATAATAATGATCTGGACGGAATAAATATTTAATTTGATCAAGCTTTTGTGTGGCATTTTTCATACGGGTTATCATCCTGATTAATGAGAATTTTTCCCATCAATACTACACTCACGTGTAGCATTAAATCGCAAAACAGTAAGTAATTTTGTGGTAAATATAAACAGCATGGAAGAGCGTTATTCCCGAAACAGACTTTACATTACAGAAGAAGAGCAAGAGTACATCAAAAGCTTTTCAATTTTACTTGCTGGAAGCGGCATTGGAAGCAATATTGCTGAATGTGCCTTGCGTTTTGGTTTTGAAAATATTACAATAGTGGATGGAGATACAGTTTCTCTTTCCAATCTAAACAGGCAGAACTATACCCATCAGGATATTTCAGCCTATAAATCTGAAACACTGCATAACCGCTTAAAAAATATTAATCCCAATGCAAATATTAGTTTTGTAAAAGAGTTTATCACGAAGGACAATTTACATGAAATTATTGAAGGACATGATATTGCGATCAATGCTTTGGATTTTGACAGTAATATTCCATTGGTATTTGACGAAGCTTGCCAGAAGAAAAATATCAATATTTTGCATCCGTATAATTTGGGGTGGGGAGGTTTAGTGACAGTAATTACTCCAAAGGGGCTCCCACTGAATAGTCTGACCAGTGATGAGAACTTCAATGAGCTGAAAATGGTGGAATATGTTGCCGGTTATTTGAGATTCTGGGAAAAACCGAATGAATGGCTCGAAAAGATCATCAATGATTACAAAAACGAAAAAGAAAACCTGCCTCCACCACAATTAGCCGTTGCGTCATGGATGGTTGCAGGAATGTGCACTCATGTTATGTTTAATATTGCTACAGAGAAACCTTACAAGAAGTTTCCGCAGTTCTATATAACTTCAATTATGGAATAAGCTTATAAAAGCTTATAATTGGTTGCATACGATAAGGCTTCGGTAATATTGTTAACGCCTAATTTATCGAAGAGCTTTCGTCTGTGAAACTTCACGGTATCGGCTGTGACAAAGATTTTACTGGCAATTTCATTAATTGTTAATCCCTGTGCATATAGGCGTAAAATTTCCGACTCTCTTTCCGAGAGTTTTATTTTTTCTTCTTTTACCCATTTTTCTTCCTGAATATTATATTTCCACAGATCATCTGCTCCCTGTTTAAAAATAGATATGTTTCCGGATGTATAATTATGGGAAAGAGAAACAATACACATTGCCTTCCACATTTTACCATCCGGAGAAAGAAAAAGAGGAGTAAGCTTATGATTGATTAGAACAGCATTCTTACTTTCATTCACGATATGGAAATCATATGATATCGTGTAAAGCATTCTTTCTTCTACAGGGAGCTTTTCATAAAAATCAAATCCTATTTCATTGATCTTAAATAGAAGCTCCAGATCATCTTTCGTCACATGGCGAAAATAAAATGCATATCCCATTGCCTCAACTTCCTGTGGGGTATGATTACACAGAAATAATGGATTTTCAGAAACATATTCAAAAGTTTTCTTCTGATAATCGATTACATATATACTTTTATAGGTAATTCTTGAAAAGGCTTTGATGACATTCAGGTAGTCTCCAGATTTATAAAGCTCATTTTCTGATACATTTTCTACGGTATTCTTCTTAGAGAAAAATCTATTAATATCTTCCATTTTTTGTGGTTTTTGGTTATTAGCTGAACGATTACACTAAAGTGTAGTTTTCATTCAAAATTAATTAAATCTACACTTTAGTGTAGCTGATGCTCATCTCTAGTCCAATACTTTTACTAAAACTAATCGAAACTATGAAAAATATAAATTTCTACCAACTGGGAAATAGTAATGACCTACATGAGCTTTCTAAATTCGTAATTTACGAAAATTTTATTCACCATTCAAAGAGTTTTGATTTAAAAAAATTAAATAAAGAAATCGAAATTCTGTATAAAGAAGAACTAAGATTCAACAATTCAAAAGTATTTGTTTCAAAAGATGCTGATAATAATATCAGCGGTTCGATACGGGTTTTGAAATGGAATGGGAAAGATATATTGCCCATCGAAAAGCTTTTTGCCATTAAACCTTCTTCCATACTAGATAACAAACATGTAAATATCTGGCATATCGGAAGATTTGCCATTAAAAAATGTGAGGATAATGCGGGTTTCGGAACTTTTAAAACGTTAATGACTTTTGCCATCAATGAAGTATGCAAAAGTGAAAATTCCGTGGCTATCGCAGAATGTGATGTAAAGCTTTTAAAGATCTTAAAGTTGCTGGGAATTGAAGCGGAGATTCTGGCCGAGCCTATTTATTATTTAGGATCAGCTACTGTTCCTGTATTGTTCAGTTATAAGGGATTAAGAAGTTTTTTAGACAAGAATTATTACCTGATTCCTCAACATCAGATGCAACTACACAACAGTGTAGTTTTTCAGGAAATTGCTTAGAACTACACTATGGTGTAGCAAACAAAAAAAATCAACCCTATACTTTTGGAATATAAAATCAGAAATATGAAAACAACCCTTTCTATAACTATCTTATTCTTTTTGGGACTGAATTCAGTTGCAAATGCTCAAAGCATTTCGGGTAAGATAACTAATAGCAAAGGACAAGCAATACCATATGCAGAGGTTTCTGCTGAATATCAAAAAGAAAAATTTTATGCTATAGCGGATAACAAAGGATATTATAACCTGAAGGTTGCTAAAAACAATGATTACACGCTAAATATTTTTAACGACGGAGTAAAAGTTTTTACAGAAAGACAATCTATCAATGGAGATATTAATAAGGATATTGTTATCAATGACAATATAAAAACTACCGAAATACAGGGAGTGGTTGTAACCTCAAGCAGAAAAAAGCTTATAGAACAAAAAGTAGACAGACTGGTTTATAATGTTGAAAACTCAATAGCTTCTCAGGGAATGAGCGCAGCAGATGCACTGAAAAATACTCCTCTACTGAGAATGGATGATATGCAGGGGCTATCTATTGCCGGGAAAAGTAATGTGAACGTCATGATCAATGGTAAAATGCTAAATCTTTCAGGAAGTGAACTTACCAATTACCTACAATCTTTACGTTCCGATGATATCTCTAAAATAGAGGTCATTACAACACCACCAGCAAAATATGAAGCACAGGGAAACAGCGGATTGATCAATATTATCCTCAAAAGGAATACTAATTTCGGGTGGAGTGGTACTCTGAATAGCTCCTACCAGAGAAATACCAAAGATGGCTTCAGAAACGGAATTAATATTAATTATCGGGCAAATAAGTTTAATACTTCACTAAAGTTAAGACATTATGATAATGGATATACTCCTACAGGTACAAGGGATCTTATAAGTAGTACTCATAAAATCTATACGGAAGAAAGAAGGGAAGACAGAACATACGGATTGGGACTCAACTATAGTGTAGACTATGAAATCAATAAGAAATCAAACATAGGTTTTATTTATGATTATGGTGTTTCAAAATATACGATGGATTCCTACAACAAAAGTACATATGTGTCTGTAATGCAGGATTCTATTCTGGATACTCATGCTAAGCATAAATGGAAAACCCCAACCCATACTTTGTCTGCATATTATGATTTGAAGCTCGACAGTCTAGGGAAAAAATTGAGCGTGGTAGGTAACTTCCTGAATAACCGTCCGGATAAGATCAATAATTTTATAACTTCCAATCTTTCCAATTTCAATGAATCGATCGTAAGAAATACCAGTCTGATGAAATACAATGTGTATTCAGGACAGGCGGACCTTACTTTGCCATTTGGCTGGGGAAGCGTGGAAACAGGAGCCAAATATACTTTTCTGGATAATAATTCGGATGTGAGATATTATAATTATCTGGGAGGTCAATACATTATAGATCCGGAAAACAGTAATCTTTTCAAATATCGGGAACATAATTATGCACTATATGTAAGTTATGAGAAAAGCTTTGGGGAAAAATGGACGGCAAAAGCAGGATTAAGATATGAATATACCAAGTTGAACGGAAGCTCTCCCAATGTTTTGCACAGTGAAGTCAGTAGCGATTATGGTAAACTTTTTCCTTCCATATATGTAAGCTATAATCCCAATGAAAATAATGCTTTTTCAATCAATTACTCAAGAAGGATCACCCGTCCGGATTTCCAGTCGCTGAACCCCTTCCGATGGTATACCAATCCTTATATGTATTATACAGGGAACAGTGCATTACAACCATCATTTAATGATAATGTGGAAGTATCCTATACTTTTAAAAATAAACTCACGATTTCCGCGTATAATCAATATACAAAAAACGGATACAGCAGTATAGCGCGATTTTCTGACGGTATATACAGCAATATTAAAGAGAACAGCTATAACGAAAATAAACTTGGCTTAAATGTTTCTTACTATGATACTTTCTTTAAAGTATGGGAATTTTCAGGGGGCTTAACTGCTTCACACGGAAATACAAAGCCTTTGATTTCGGAGCTGCAGGAAATATCAGTAAGCTCACTAATGTACTATTTCTATAACACGATTACAGTTAATAAATCAAAAACCATACATCTGATGCTGAACTTCTGGCATTCCTTACCCTTTTCTTACGGAAGTACTTATATAAAAGATCAGTTGGAATTTTCCCCGGGAATCAAAGCTTCCTTGTTTGATAAGCAGCTTCAGTTAAGTGCAGTTGTAAGTGATGTTTTCCGAACCGTAAAAAACAGAGGATATACAGAATACACAGGATACAGAGAAAACTTCTCTCAATATAATGATTACAGAAGATTTACATTAAGTTTCACTTACACCTTCGGAAACAAGAATGTGAAAGGAGTATCCAAAAACATCAGATTTGAAGATAAAAACAGAGCCAACTAGACATTCACAGAATTAAAAATAAACGCGCGTCAGGAGCAACTCGAAAATCCTTACAAAAGAGTAGAGAACAATTTTAAAACTTAACAAAATGAAAACTAACAAATTTTCAGCTTTACAGCTAAACAAAAAAGCAATCGCAAGATTAAACGACAACCAATTGAATTCAGTAAAAGGAGGTAAAGGAGTTCCTGTATCTGCAGATTGTACAAATGGTGGTATCACTTGTAACGATGCAGGTTCAACTATCGTTGTTCAGACAAAAGTATCTTAATTAAGATCACAATTTAAAGTAATTAAAACAAAAGGAGAATCTCGAAAATCCTAAAAAAGAGTAGAGAATAATTTCAAAATATTAATACAATGAAAACTAACAAATTCTCAGCGTTACAGCTAAACAAAAAATCAATCGCAAAATTAAACGATAACCAACTAAGCACAGTAAAAGGAGGTAAAGGAGTTCCTGTAGCTGCTGACTGTACAGGTGGAGGGATTACTTGTAGCGGAGCTGGATCAACAATCGTTGTACAGACAAAAGTATCTTAATCAAGATCACAAATAAGTATGGTTTCTCTTTTCCGGAGAACCATACTTTTCAAACCATTAAAAACTAATACCAGGAGATTCTCGAAAATCCTAAAAAGAGTAGAGCCAATCCTAAAATATTAATAAGATGAAAACTAAAAAATTTTCAGCATTACAGATCAACAAAAAAGCTGTTGCAAACCTGAATGATGTTCAGTTGAACGCAGTGAAAGGAGGCAAAGGAGCTGTAGCCGGATGTTCAAACGGAGGTATTACCTGCGAAACACCGGGATCTACTGTAATAATCAAGACAAGAGTATCTTAATACTGCCTATACATCCGGCCTTCCATGAGAAGGAAGGCCGGATTTTAAATTTAATCTGAAAACTCGAATTATCATGAAATCCAACCCATTTTCAAAGCTGAAACTGAACAAAAAGTCAGTTGCTAAGCTGAACAAAGCCCAATTAAGTACAGTAAAGGGAGGCAAAGTTGTCCCTACACAGGATCTTAATTGTACAGAATTAGGTGTTACTTGTCCGATAGGAGGAGTTACGCTCGTTGTACAAACCCAAACAACATAAAAACTAACCAAACCCAACCCCGAAAACTCAAATTATCATGAAATCAAATGATTTCAAAATTAGATCTGAATAAAAAATTGGCTGATTCAATAAAGCCCAATTAGATACTGTAAAAGGAGGAAAGGATACGGTGAAGAGGATATTCATGTGTTTTTGAAATTAATGGAATGATCATCGTACAGCCTCAATAATGATAGATCGGAATTTTTTAAATCAACTATAAACAATAACCAAAATGCTACTCAAAACTACTGATTTTTTTCTGCTGAGAACACCGGGCTTTTCGATTAATAATTTATTCGAACTGAACAATCATATTCAGGAAAGAGACATTCATGCAGTGAAGAAAGCATTCCTGAATGAAGAATTCCTGAAAGCAATTTATCTGTCTTCCCGATATTTTTACAGAGTAGCAATCAAATGGTTACAGGAAGAAACTTCTTTCGATAAAGAAGATAAAATTTTTAATACCCTGTATAAATATTATTCCAGAATCTGCACAAGGGCAACCCCTTACGGATTGTTTGCCGGATTTTCTACAGGAGATATTTCTGCTGGAGACACAAGGATAGAATTGGGAGAAAATCATTGGAATCCTCAGATAAGAGTAGATTTGCTGGCCTTGAGAAAAATTAAGGATTCCATTATTAACAATAATGAAAATTTTAAAAAGATAGTTTACTATCCGAATAATACTATATATAAACTTAATAGCATGATCCGATATGTGGAATGGGATAAAAACTACAGCTATTCCATCTCTGATATTGATGCTAATTTTATTCTGGAAAAAATATTACAGTCCGCAAAAGAAGGAATTACCTATGATGAGATTATAAATATCATCTTAGAAATCGAAGCAGAAGCACCGCAGGAAGATATTGATGCTTATATTGAGTTTCTGTTTCAAAATAAAATCCTTGTAGACAGATTACCTCCTTATCTTACGGACATTAATGATCCTGTGGTAGAATTGGAAAGGCAGTTCAATTCATATCAAATTGATTCGGACAGAACAAAGATTCTTAAAGAGATAAGACATATCAATAACGAAATAAACATTGATGAAATTGAGAAAATATATGAAGAAAATGAAGATATTCTTCACGAAAACCTTCAGCTTTTTCAGGTGGATTTAAAACTAAATCTTACCCAAAACTCGATCAATGAAAAAATAATCAAAAAGCTTACTCAAGCAGCTGTAGAACTGAAAGGTATTGCGGTGCATAAAGAAGTTGACGAGATCAGCACTTTTCACAGAAAATTCTACGAAAAATACGAAGGTGAAGAAATACAGCTGATCAAAGCTCTGGATCCACAGTTGGGAATCGGGTACGGTTTACAGACCAGCGGAAATGTGGAAGAAACACCATTGCTTCAAAATATATTTTTCTCTTATCCAAATAAGGAAATCTACCAGATTTCTCCTATTGTAAAAAGAATCCTGACTCATTATACGGATTTTCTGTCTGCTCAGAATGGTAAACCTATTGTTCTTACCAAAAAAGATATTGACAGTTGCTCAATAAACCAGGAGGATAAAGACCTTCATGAGACCTATTACTTATTTGGAGAAATTCTTTCAGCTTCTCCTGAAAAGATGGATGAGAATAATTTTAAGTTTTTCAACAAAGCATCTGCTGTTTCGCCGAATTACAATACTGTATTGTCAAGATTTGCTTACCATGATGAGAAATTACGATCCAGAATACAAGAATTGAGCGAAGGTTCATCAGACGTAATCTATGCTGAAATTATAAACTCTTCCAATGATCGTTTGGGAAATGTTTCATTAAGACCTAATTTTTATCCTTACGAAATTCCATACATCTCTGAAACCAAAGAAGACAAAGTGAAGATCAGCATCGATGACATTATGATCAGCATTAAAAACAATGAGATTGTTCTTCGGTCAAAGTCTCTGAATAAAAGGATACGACCCGTAATGTCCACTGCGTATAATTATCATCTGGATCAACTTTCGATTATCAGATTTTTAGGAGATATCCAGTATTATAATATCTACCGTGGCTTCAGATGGGAATGGGGCGCTTTGGAAGATAGTATATATCTGCCAAGAGTTGAATATAAAGAAATGATCCTTTCAGAAGCAAGATGGAGATTACTTAAAAAGGCATACACTGTTTCTGAACTTAAGACAAAGTTATCAGAATACAACATTCCAAGATACTGCAATATCAAAGAACTGGATAATGTTCTGCTTTTAGACACTGAAAATGAAGTTTGCCTTACTCTATTACTGGCAAAACTGGCAAAACATGATGTGGTGCTCTATGAATCCTTCATTGAATCTTCCTTTATCCGGAAAGAAAATGAAAAATATGCCGGTGAATTTGTTTTTCCATTAGTCAATGATGAGAAAAAAGAAAAAACAATAGTAAAAGAAATCGAAATTCCTAATGATGTAAGAAATTTTTACCCAGGCGAAGAATGGAGCTATTTTAAAATATATTGCAGCCATAAAATAGGAGATCAGATACTTACAGAAGTAATACAACCTTTTATTCAGGATATTTCTTCCACAGAAACACCTGCAAAATGGTTTTTTATAAGATATAACGATCCGGAAAATCATATACGATTCCGAATCAACCGCAAACTGGATCATCCTGTCATAGAACTTTTCAACCTCTATGCAAAGAAGTTCCTCGATCAAAAACTGATCTCGAAAATCCAGATTGATACCTATACAAGAGAAATAGAAAGATATTTATCTTTCGGAATAGAAGACGCAGAAGAGCTGTTCTTTTATGACAGCGAAGCTATACAGGAATTTATTCGGCTGAGTGATTCTGGTGACAATGAAAATATCCGTTGGATGACGGCTGTTGTGTCAATAGATATGTTGTTGGATGATTTCAAGATTTCCTCAAAAGACAGACTCACTATTTTTGAAAACCTGTATCAACAGTTCTTACCGGAATTTGTAGATGTTTCAACGAAAGAATATCTCAAAGGTTTCAAAACATCTATTGATGCCCAGTACAGACAATATCGTTACTTCTTTGATGAAGTGATTCATGAAAAAGATCTTTCCGGGATTCAATATTATATAGAACCGTTTATCAAAAGAGGAATCCGGACAAAAAACTTGCTTGAAAAGAAAAAGGATATTTCAGAAGAAGACCTGTTACAGTTCCTGAAAAACGCCATCCACATGTCTTTAAACAGGTTATTTTATACCAAAGCAAGAATGTATGAACTTTTAATTTACTTCTTTTTATTCCAGAGTTATAAATCAAAAATCTTAAGAAATGGACCCGCTAAAAAATACGCTCAATAATATCATAGCGATCATAGAACAGAAAAAAGATACCTTCAATGAACCCACTGTTGAAGGAGGCACGATGGGGGTTGCAATTTTCTATTACTTCTGTCATCAGTACTTTAATGAAGATCATTTTTTAGATAAAGCAGAAGAAATGGTTGAAAAATCAATTAACCTGATTTCTGAAATCTCTGAAAAGAATGAATTTGTACCCAGATTTACCGGAGATTCCATATCCAATGTTCTCGCAAGTTTCGGAAAAGGGTTGCTTTTTATTGAAAACAGGTTTGATTATGACTACGATTTCAGTTCCTATTATGAGGTACTGAGTGATACGCTACAAACACTTGCCGATGAAAGCATCAAACAGAAAGACTATGACTTTTTCAGTGGAGCATTATCCGGAGCCCATTTTTTCCTGAATAAATACTATCATTCAAAAGGACAGGATTTTGTGGCAGCAGCCAATCTTGAAAAAATTTATTACAGTTCCAAATCAGCGGCAGTACATTATAATGAAGATGAAATCTACTGGACAGCCCCGGCTTACCTCAACCAAGCCTATCTGGGACTTTCTCATGGTTCGGCAATGATGATCAATTTCTGGACAAAATTATATCAGCTTAATCTTATCAGCGGGGAAAATGAAGATGAGGTACGATGGCTTGATAAGGCAGTGAATTTCGTATTCGAAAGAAAAAGAAATATAGTAGACGGATATTTTCCTAACAGATTTCTTACTAATGAACAGGCCGGGAAAACTCAGTTTGCCATGTGTTACGGAGATTTAGGAATTCTATACTCTCTTTATAATGCCAATAAAACGATTCAAAATACTTCCTATCAGAATGATATTGAAGCAATGTTGCAGACAAGCAGTCATAGAAAAGTAGAATCCGAATATACATACGATGCCGGAATATTATACGGAGCCTCCGGGATTGCTTATATTTTTGAAGAACTTTTTGAAGACAGCGGAAAACAAGTATACGAAAACACCATGAAATACTGGGATGATCAGGTTCTTACCTACAGGACTCCGGATAATGATTTTATCTATGCTTTCAAAGATGATAAAAAAAATGAAAGTGCGGGATATTCCTTTGCTTGGGGAATAAGCGGTATGGGAATACGCCTGATGCAGGCTCAGAATAAAAATCTTCCTTCCATCAATGAATTATTATTAATAGGAATTTAAGCCATGAAATTTATCTCTCAATACGATCAGATGGACTGCGGTCCTGCATGTTTGTCCATGATTTCGAATCATTATGGGAATCCAATTGGAATGCAGTTTTTGCGTGAAAAAAGCTTTATAACCAAGGAAGGAGTTTCTTTATTGGGAATTAAAGGAGCAGCAGAAGATATTGGCTTTGATACTTTACCTGCAAAAGTTGAAGTTGAGAACCTGAATAACGAACTGATGCCTTGTATTCTTCATTGGAATCAGAATCATTTTGTTGTATTATATAAAATCTCAGTCAATTTCCTTACGCGTAAAAAGAGATATAAAATAGCTGATCCGGGGCATGGTCTGATCACTGTTTCAGAAGAAAGACTTAAACAGTCATGGTATTCTGATGACAATCAGGGAATCGTGCTTTTCCTTGATCCTACTAAAGAGTTCTTTGATTTCAAAGCTCCGAAAGAAGAGAAAATATCGTTCAGATCCATCATTCCTTATCTGAAACCTCATACCAAAAAAATAGCATGGATGTTCTTGTTGCTGCTTTTAGGGACACTTACAACCCTTATTTTCCCAATTTTAACCCAAAAGTTGATTGATGAGGGGGTTACCAAAAAAGACCTGAATGTCATTACATATATTTTATTAGGACAATTGGCATTTTTCTTTGGAAATATCATATTTGAAGTCATTAGAAACTGGATTACTCTTGTTGTTGGTACAAAGATCAATATTCAGATCCTCTCTGATTTTCTGAAAAAATTATTGAGACTTCCCATCAAGTTTTTTGATTCCAAGCTGACAGGTGATTTTAATCAGAGAATCGTAGATCATGATAAAATTGAAGTCTTTCTTACCTCACAGAGTTTACCGACGATCTTTTCAATCTTTACATTTTCTGTATTTTTCGGGATCTTATGGTATTACAGCTTTGAAATATTGGTAGTTTACATCATCCTCACTACTGTTTCTATAGTATGGTCACTGATTTGGATGAAAAAAAGAAAAATCCTTGATTACTTCCGTTTCCAGCAACGAAGCCAGAACCAGGAATCCATTTATGAAATGATCAATGGAGTCTCAGAAATGAAACTGAACCAATTTGAAGACTATAAAAGAAACGAATGGGAAAAAATTCAGGATAAACTTTTCAAGATCAATATGCGTATTCTGAAGCTTGACCAGTTGCAGCTTTCCGGGTTTGAATTCATCAACCAGTTCAAAAATATAGTTGTGACATTCCTTGCTGCTTACTTTGTGATTAAAGGCAATATGACATTGGGAGCTTTATTAAGTGTTTCCTACATTATCGGGCAGATGAATTCTCCTATCAATCAGTTGGTAACATTCTTCAGATCATTACAGGATGCAAAACTGAGCCTGTCCAGATTAAATGAAGTACAAAGCCATGATGAAGAGGAAAAAAAGGAGCATCTTCCGTTAATGCATGAAAAATATACCAAGCAAAATGGGATAGAACGAGGAATTTATTTCAAAGATGTATCCTTTCAATACGAAGGTCCGCAATCTCCATATGTTTTAAAAGATATTAATTTGTTTATTCCCGAAGGGAAAGTAACAGCAATAGTAGGAGCGAGTGGAAGCGGTAAAACCACTTTAATGAAAATGCTTTTAAAGTTCTATGAACCTGTAGCCGGGAGTATTCATTTTAATCATCTTGATATTAAAGATATTTCTCCATCAGATTTAAGAAGAAATTCAGGAGTAGTAATGCAGGATGGTTTCATTTTTTCAGATACCATTGAAAGAAATATTGCCACAAGTGATGAAAATATAGACTATGAAAGATTGGATAGAGCTTTGCAGACAGCTAATATTAAATCCTTTGTAGATGAACTTCCTCTAGGCTTGAATACTAAAATTGGCTCTGCCGGAAACGGACTTTCCGGAGGACAAAAACAAAGAATGCTTATTGCAAGAGCTGTTTACAAAAACCCACATTTTATCTTATTTGATGAAGCAACATCCGCATTGGATGCAGAAAACGAAAAAGTGATTCACAATAATCTTCAGTCCTTCTTTAAAGGTAAAACCGTAATTATTGTAGCACACCGTTTGAGCACCGTGAAAAATGCTGATCAGATTATTGTTTTAAAAGGAGGTGAAATTTCTGAAATCGGGAAACATCAGGATCTTGTTTATAAAAAAGCAGATTATTACAGCCTGGTAAAAAATCAATTGGAACTGGGCAATTAATATAACTTAGATTTTTCATAATAAAGGGCAACTTATTTTAAGTTGCCTCTTTTTGTTGAATTGTCACCCAAATTATAATGATATTTAACGAATATTATTTCATCTCTTTACCTTTAAAGATAAACTTTTTCCTGTTAAATTTGTATAAACTCAGTTCGCAATTTGTATCTTCTAATTATTACTCATGGAAAAAGAATTTAAACCCGATGCAATCATTATCGGTTCCGGCTTGGCAGGATTGGTTGCGGCAATGGAAATAACAAATGCTGGAAAAAAAGTAATGTTGGTAGATCAGGAAACCGAACAAAATATTGGGGGACAGGCTTTTTGGTCATTCGGAGGTTTATTTCTCATCAATTCTCCCCAACAACGAAGAATGGGAATTAAAGATTCCTATGAACTGGCTTTGCAGGATTGGATGGGAACAGCTGGATTTGACAGGAAAGAAGACTATTGGCCCCGGAAATGGGCAGAAGCCTATTTGAAATTCGCAGCAGGGGAGAAATATGAATATATTTCCAAAATGGGTATAAAACTCATGTTTATGGTGGGCTGGGCAGAACGGGGAGACGGAAATGCAAGTGGACATGGTAATTCTGTTCCAAGATTTCACGTAAGCTGGGGTACCGGGACAGGAGTTATTAAACCTTTCGTACAAAAAGCTTATGAGGCCAAGGAAAAAGGTCTGCTTCAGATGAAATTCAGACATAGAGTGACAGGCCTGATCCGGGAAAATGATACTATTGTTGGAATTCAAGGGGATATCCTGGAAGATGATGATAAAGATAGAGGAGTAGTAACCAACAGAAATGTTATTGATCAGTTTGAATATAAAGCAGATCAAATAGTCATAGCAACCGGGGGAATAGGGGCAAATCATGACTTGGTCCGTAAAAATTGGCCGCAAAGGTTGGGTTCACCACCCAAAAATATAGTGTGTGGAGTTCCTGCGTATGTAGACGGTAAGATGATCGGGATTGCTGAAAGTTCCGGAGCCCATATCATTAATCGTGACCGAATGTGGCATTACACAGAAGGTCTACAGAACTGGGATCCGATATGGCCCAATCATGGCATCAGAATTTTGCCCGGACCATCTTCAATATGGCTTGATGCATTAGGAAACCGGTTACCTGCACCTTTGTATCCGGGGTTTGATACATTAGGGACTTTAAAATATATTCAGGATACAGGATATGATTATTCATGGTTCATCCTCACCCAAAAGATTATTAAAAAAGAATTTGCCCTTTCAGGCTCGGAACAAAATCCTGATATCACCAATAAAGATTATATACTTTTCCTGAAACGGATCTTTGGGAAGAAAGCACCGGGCCCGGTAGAAGCTTTTAAAGAACATGGGAAAGACTTTATAGTTTCAGATCATTTAGAGGAACTGGTTCAGAAGATGAATCAGCTTTCGGGAGATCATCTGCTGGATTACAATGAAGTGAAAGCATTGATTGAGGCAAGAGACAGGGAACTGGATAACAAATTTTCAAAAGATACTCAAATTAACTATCTCAGAAGTACAAGATCCTATTTAGGAGACAAGCTGGGACGGGTAGCAAAACCACATAAAATATTAGACCCGGAAAACGGACCGCTCATTGCAGTACGGCTTAATATTCTTACCCGAAAAACATTAGGCGGGATTGAAACCAATCTTAATGGGCAGGTTTTGCAAGAAGACGGCAATATCCTCAAAGGACTTTATGCAGCGGGAGAAGTCACAGGGTTTGGCGGTGGCGGAATGCATGGCTACCGGGCGTTGGAAGGTACATTTCTTGGAGGCTGTATATTTTCAGGAATGAAAGTAGGAAAACATATTGGGAGCCTTTAAATTATTAGTAAATTTTTTGAATCATGAATACGTATTTCGATCATAAAGTAGTGTGGATCACCGGTGCGTCATCAGGTATTGGAGAAGCTATCATCAAAGAACTAGCTTCAAAAACCAAAGCAAAAGTCATTCTTTCTTCAAGACGTGAACAAGAACTGGAATCGGTAGCTCAAAAAGCAGGACTGGATAAAAATTCCTATGCCATCGTACCTTTAGATCTTGAAGACTATAAGAATGCACCGGCCGTAGCCTCAAAGGCCATCAAAGCATTTGGAAAGGTTGATATCCTTATTAACAACGCAGGTCTGTCCCAGCGATCTCTGGCAATAGAAACCGATATTGAGGTGGATAAACGTTTGATGGAGGTTGATTATATTGGAACTGTGGCACTTACTAAAGCCATTCTTCCTCACATGATTAAAAACGGAGGTGGGCAAATCGCTGTTGTGTCCAGTCTTATGGGAATCTTCGGAGCTCCTATGCGAAGTGGTTATGCTGCGGCAAAACATGCTCTGCATGGTTTTTTCGATTCTTTGAGAGCGGAACTTTACAAAGAAAATATCATTATCACTATTATTTGTCCCGGATTTGTGCAAACCAATATTTCCATGAACGCCGTTACCGGTACCGGCACACCCCAGAACTCAATGGATGATGCCACAGCTAATGGATTGCCTGTTGAAGTTTTTGCCAAGAAAATGCTTACTGTGATAGTCAGAAAAAAATCTCAGGCAGCAATAGGAGGTAAAGAAGTGTTGGGTGTATATCTCAAAAGATTTTTCCCTTCAATACTGGAAAAAATAACGCGTAAAGCGAAGGTGGTGTAAGCATATTAAACTGTAAAAAATACGTCAAGTTCTGGCGTTAGCCTTCATTATTTTTGTTTTATAATTAATGAATTCTTGTGAGAGTTCTAACCATTAATCTTAAAACAAAAAATTATGATTTACACAGAAGATTTCTTCGCTCCTGGGAATACTTACCCCAATGATAATGTAGTAGAGCTAGTTGACAGCTATACTGGTGAGCATGTAATCTATAAAAAGACTACTGTTGGAGTTCCGACAACTGGAGACGGTGACGGCGCCATTTACAGAAAAAAGGGAACAGACTTTTATAAAAGAGAGTGGACTGGCTATGTTAATATATTATGGTGGGGAATTGGTAATACCTTATCAGATTATACAGAAACCACAACAAGGATACAGAAAGCTGTAGCGCTCGGATATGATACCTTTTTTGATGAGATTTCAATTGTCATTAATGATTCGTTGCCTATTCAAAGCAACCAAAAACTATTTTCTAAGGGATGTAGTATTAAGCAATCAGGATTTGTAAAAGAAATTTTTAATTGTGAAAACAAAAGCAATATTTCTATTATCGGATTTAGCCTAGAAGGGCTTGGTACAGATTACCAACCGAGTTCAAGTTCAAAAGCGGTAGGAATTTTATGTTATGGTGCTCAGAATCTTATTATTGAAAACAATATTTTCAAAGACTTTACTTATTCAGGTGTTTCAGGGTTAAGGGATGTTAATCATCTAAGCTTTAACTTCAATAGAGTGGAAAACTCCTTTGATGTTGTATGGGCAGAAGTTAGTCCTGAATACCCGTTTGGAAAAAAAGATAATACAGGGATTACAGTAGGAGGGAAAAATATTTCCATTCTTAAAAACAGTTTCAAAAACACTTCTCAAGGAATTATTATTGCAGAAAACTCAGAATTTATATCCATTTCAGATAATGATATTGAGAATACAATCCTTGAGCATGGGATGTATTTGGACGCAGGTTTATCCAATCTCACTGTCTTAGGGAATAGAATAAAAAATACCAAAAAGATTGGTATTAAACTTCAGAATAATGATGCTAATCTTAACTATATCTGCAATAATGTCGTAATATCAAATAATGTAATCAGTGATACTGATGAAGGAGGAGACGGAATTCTTGTTAATAATACTTCTTTACAAGTAGATCCTATTACTCTTGAAATTATTTATATGCCTACTATTTTTGCAAAAAATGTGGTTATCTCAGGAAATATAGTTAAAAATGCCGGACAACATGGTATTAACGTAAGATTTATCGATGGTGGAGTAGTTGCTAATAATATGGTGAATGATAGTATGTATTCAGGAATTTATATTGCTTTCAACAAAGGAGTAGATATTTGCCATAATAATATCCATACTACACAGGAAAGTGGCATTATGATTGAGTCAAACAATGATTTTTTAAATGTTAATTCGAATACTATCGATAATCCCGGAGTTAAAAATGCCGGTGGAGAAGACTTTTTAACAGGAATTACGATTAGACAAACCGAAAATTATGAAATTGCTGTAAAGCACAATAAAATAAGGGGTAATACTATTGAGGTAATGAGATGGGGGATTTTTATAGAAGGGAATTCTGTTCCTAATCCTAACCACCCTGAAAACGATGCAAATCAAGAAACATTTGAAATTGAAAATAATATTATTTTGAAAGCCAAATATACAGATCTCAGATTTTTGAACGGCTTTACAAAATTAAGACGTTTGCGAGATAATTATAAAACAATTCAAAACTCTCCCGGCGAACAACCTTAGTCGATAAAAAGCGTCAATATGAAATTTTTCAAAATTTTCTTTCCCAATTAGGCTGGAATGCCCATAAAAGCTATATTTGCAGCCTAAATTTTAACTCAATGAAAGAACTAATCGAAAAAATCAACGCGGAATTTGAAGCTTTCGCTACTGAAGCCAACCAACAAGCAGAAAAAGGAAACAAAGCAGCTGGAACAAGAGCTCGTAAATCAGCTTTGGAACTAAGCAAATTGTTCAAAGAATTCAGAAAAGTTTCTGTTGAGGAGGCTAAAAAATAATAAGTAATCCCTGTCGAAAGACAGGGGTTGTTTTTTATATAATCATACTCAGCTGAACTCTTTTTCTCACTTCATCCACTTCCGTTACTTTTACCTGAACATGTTGATGAAGTTTTACCACCTCATTTGCATCAGAGACAAAGCCGTCTTTCAATTGGGAAATATGAACCAGTCCGCTTTCTTTAATTCCTAAATCCACAAAACACCCGAAAGCCGTAATATTATTAACGATTCCCGGTAAGACCATTCCGATTTTCAGGTCTTTAATAGACTTTACATTAGGGTCAAATTCAAATATTTTCGCAGCCTTTCTGGGGTCTAATCCAGGTTTTTCAAGCTCTTTTAAAATATCTTTAATTCCCAAAATACCGATATCGCCGGTGATATATTTGTCGGCTTGTATCTGGGAAATCTTTTCTTTGTTAGCAATTAACTCATGGGTTTTCATTCCCAGGTCTTTGGCCATTTTTTCAACAATTCCGTACGCTTCAGGGTGAACTGCTGAATTATCTAATGGATTTTTGGCATTAATGATTCTTACGAATGCCGCGGCCTGTTGAAAAGCCTTTTCACCCAATCTCGGAACTTTCTTCAATTGTTTCCTGTCTTCAAAGGGACCATTTTCCATGCGGTAATTCACAATATTCTCCGCCGTTTTCTCCCCAATTCCGGAAACGTAACTTAATAATGACTTGCTGGCTGTATTGATGTTAACTCCAACTGAGTTAACGCATTTCATCACAGTGGAATCAAGTTCATTTTTCAATTGAGTCTGGTCCACATCGTGCTGATATTGTCCGACACCAATAGATTTGGGATCAATTTTCACTAATTCTGCCAGTGGATCCGAAAGCCTTCTTCCAATTGATACAGATCCGCGAACGGTAACATCATAATTGGGAAATTCCTCTCTGGCAATTTTACTTGCAGAATAAACCGATGCACCTGCTTCTGAAACCACAAAAACCTGAATGGGCTTATCAAAAGCAATTTTTTTAATGAAAAATTCTGTTTCCCGGCTTGCTGTTCCATTCCCAATAGAGATGGCTTCGATATTGTAAGCATTCACCATAGAACGGATTTTTTTCATTGCCATTCCTGTTTCATTTTGGGGAGCATGAGGATAAATGGTTTCATTATGGAGTAAATCTCCTTTTTCATCCAGACAAACTACTTTACAGCCGCTTTTGTATCCCGGATCAATAGCCAGGATCCTTTTTTCTCCTAATGGCGGAGCTAATAAAAGCTGGCTTAAGTTTTCGGAAAATATCTCAATAGCTTTTTTGTCGGCTTTTTCTTTGGCTTCCTGTAATGCTTCATTGGAAATAGCAGGTTCCAGTAATCTTTTGTAGCTGTCTTTTATTGCTAGTGAAATTTGCTCAGCACTTTCATTATTAGATTTGATGATCGCACTTTCTATAAATTCAATGGCTTCTTCTTTGTCAATGCCTACATTAGTTTTAACAAAACCTTCAGTTTCAGCTCTCAACATGGCAAGAAGTCTGTGAGATGGAGTTCTGTTCAGATTTTCTTCCCATTCAAAATATTGGGAAAACTTTTGAGCACCTTCTTCCTCTTTTTTAGCTTTTACCACTTTAGAAGAGATCACGGCTTTTCGTTGAAACAAACGACGGAGATTCTTACGAACATACATGTTTTCATTGATCCATTCCGCCATAATATCTCTTGCTCCCTGTAGGGCTTCTTCTTTAGAAGAGACCTCATTATTCAAATACTTTGAGGCCAAAAACATGACATCGTTGTTTTTCTGGCTCATGATGATTTTAGCTAAAGGTTCCAATCCTTTTTCTTTGGCGGTATCTGCTTTGGTTTTCTTACGTTTTTTGAAAGGTAAGTATAGATCTTCAAGCTCTTGAAGGTCAAAGCTTTCCTCTATTCTTTGTTTAAATTCAGGAGTTAAAGCATTTTGTTCTTCAACAGATTTTAAAATGGTTTCTTTTCTTTTGATGATTTCCTCAAACTGTTTATTAAGCTTTGAGATCTGTTCTATCTGTGTTTCATCCAGATTTCCGGTCATGTCCTTTCTATAACGTGCTATAAAAGGAACAGTGCAGTCTTCAGATAAGAGTTGAAGTGTATTATTGATGCTTTTTTCGGAAATGTTCAGTGTTTTCTGGATGAATTGAATCGTGTTCATTGAATAAATTTGAATGGGCTAAAATAGGGATTTTAATATCGAATATAAATAGTAGGATTTATTTTCATTTCTTGATATATGATAAGACGATGAAATATTTGATTTTTCTATTTTTGACGTTATAAAATTATAAGCATAACTTTTTAACAAGAATAATATGAAAAAACTTAGTGTTATTGCATTAGTAGCTGTAGGATTATTAGCAGCATCATGTAACAAAGACAAGGCAGCAGAAACAGCGGCTACCACTACTGAACAAAAAGTGGCGGAAGGTACAGGTGAAGTTTTACCTGTGGATGTAGCAACTTCTGTAGTGAACTGGAAAGCATTCCATAAAGGAGGCTTTGCTCCGCGTTGGGGAACAATCAGTGTAAAATCCGGTGAATTAAATGTGGAAGGCGGACAGCTTACGGCGGGTAACTTTATTATTGATATGAGCTCTATTAAAGTAGATCCGGCTTCAGTAACGGAAAAAGATAAAAAACCTGCGGATCTGGAAGCTCACTTGAAGAACCCTGATTTCTTTGATGTGGCAAAAAATCCTACTTCAGATTTCAAAATTACAAGTGTTGCAGATTTAAAAGAAGCACCTAAAGATGCTGTTGCCGGAGCTAATAAAACCGTAAGCGGAAATCTTACTTTATCAGGAAAAACTGTTAATGTAACTTTCCCTGCAAAAGTAGATGTTGTGGATAACTCAGCTTCTATCCAGGCTAAGTTTACTGTAAACAGAGCAGATTGGGGAATCAAATTCGGTACTGATGAAGCAGATCCTGCAGAATGGATGATCAGCAAAGATATCGAAATTGCTGTAGATGTTAAAGCTAAAAAATAATTTGCCTTAATAATAAAATAAAAAGCCACCTCAAAAAGGTGGCTTTTTTATGTATCCAAGTTAAAAATGATCTTTAAGGTCTTGTTTCGTGATAATATAAAGGTGTATCATTTTCATCAAATCCTATCACAAGTAGGGTATGGCTTTTTGTATCATCATTGTTATAAAACTTTACTGTTGTAGGTTCATTAGCTTTTGTTTCCAGATAAGGGTTCCAGTAAAGGGTAGTTCTGGTATCTTTTGCAATATTCTTTAAACTTACATTCTCATAAACTGCATTATTGAAAACAGCTTCTTTATCATAGCCGTTTAAGGTAATGTATTTTAATCCGGGTAAAAGTTTTAATTCTTCTTCAGACAATTTGATATCTCCGCCCTGACGTGTATAAATTGCAATGGCTTGAACGCCGCCGCCTGGACCTGCTCCCGAAAAATAATCTTTGATTACTTTGATCATGGCAACATCCGCAACTGAAATATTGGTTACCAGGCTGGGATCAATTTTCACTTCATTAAGGAATATAGGAGTTACACCTCCTCTGAGTATAGGAACATAGGATCCATTCTGCATTTGCAGCCGAAAACCGGCTACTCTGCCTTCTAAGAACTGTAAAATATTACTTCCGGCAACTAAAGCTTTATTATCATTGACGAAATCAAAAATCTCTTCATTGTTACTTCTGAATAAAGAGCTGCTCAATTGTTGATTCAATTTTCTTTTATCATCTTTTCTTTGTCCTTTCAGGATGATTTCTTCAATAGTATTGGTCTTTTCATTAAGTGATTTCTGAAAGTTCTTGGTTTCTACAGCTTTTGCCACTTCTGTTGGCAGAGGATCATTAGATGGGCGTTCAACCAATTGAAAACCACCTGCCGGAAGATTGCTTTTATAAGGAATAAATGCATAAGATGGCTGGACATATGCATTAACCGGATGAGATGTTTTTTGTTTACCGCTCAATTGATAAAAGAATTTCATGGTTCCTTCAAAGATTAGATTATTGAAGGTGAAATTTCCCGAAGCGTCAGTAGATACCTGGTATAATTTTGTTCCGCTATCCTGATCGGTTTTAGAAATAAAATTCAAATCGGAGCTTCCGCTAGGCTGTCCGGATATTTTTCCTTTATAAGATAAATAGGATTCAGGAGTATATTTTATAGCGGGATAGCTGCCTGAAATAAGAGTATTCCAGTCAAAGCGTTTCCATTTTTCAGAGATAAGTAATGCATCCAGAGCTTCTGCATTATGATTTTTAGCAAAATACTGTGCCGGAGTATATATTTTGGAAGTAATATCTCCGGTCAGCCATAAGGTGCTTAAAAGACTTCTTTCTTCTTCCGCATCCTGAGATTCACCGTCAAGAACGACTACTGAATAACTGGAATAGCTTGGATTTTTTGCAATAGTAAAGGTATTGGCTTCATGAGGGGTATCATTTAGAGATGTATACTGAACAGATGGCTTGTTAATCTTTAATGATTCAGGTTGTACAAAGCAAAGCCTTTTGGCAACTACTTGTTCTTTATCATCAAAAACGGTCAGTTGTAAAATCCCATTCACGAGTTTATCAGTAGGAATAGAATAAACAGCTTCATTTGATAAATTATGTATTTGCGCTTTATAAACCAGTTGATTATTAATAGTCCCTAAAACCTTATAAGATGAATGTTGGTAATTTTTTGATTTTATAGAATAGGTAATTGCATTTGTTTTGCTTTTAACTTGCAAATTGATGCCGGAAGCAGAAATAGTAGGTAAGTCAATATTCTGTTTAATTCCTTTATCATCCTGAACAATAAGTTGATATCTTCTACCACTTTTAGGAGTAAGACTGAATGCTCCTACATTCTGATCAAAGCCTTTGAAGCTGGCAATTTTTACATCCGGATTCTCAGAATCTATTACATAGCCATTCCAATCAGAAGGTGTAATACCGTTGGATTGTAAACGAACAGCAAATTTGGTATTGATTCCGTCTATAAAAGTTCCGCTTTCAGGGAAAACTGTTGCCGTCCAAGGCGAAGTAGTGTCGGAAACCAATTTTTCATTTGAAGATGGATTGTAAACCGCGATGGGCTGTATCAGTTGAAAATCTTCATTGAAATTAGCCATCCATGTAGTGTAAGCTCTGATATAATATACATCTTCTTTCAGCGTTTCAGGGAGACTAAGACTTCCGCTGCCTTCTCCATTGTAAAGGGGAAATATAGTTTTACTTATTGGGGTTTTATTGCGGTCATATAATTCTACAAATAAATTGCTTGAAATAGTAGAACGATTATATCCATCAAATACAAAAGATTTAAACCAAAGATTTTCTCCAGCTACATAGCTACTTTTATTAAAAAGTAAATGTATTTTTTCCTGTGGATATTTTTGTTCAAAGTTTTGGAGAGCCTGTTCAGCTTTATCTTGTGCATTAGAATAGCTTATAAAACCTAACGCAATCAAAAAGATCAATTTTTTTGACATGGATGTTTTTATCGTGTTTTTATTTGAAGCTAAAATACGTTTTTTTATGATGTTTAAGTCACCGCTGATGGATAATTTTTCTAATCAACATAGACTTAATTAAAACAAAGCCTTTACCAGAATGGTAAGGCTTTTATGATATCAGATTATTAATGTTCCATCAGCTTTCACCCATTTTGTTCCTTCCCAGTAAATTGGCATTCCAATGGTGGAATCAAAATACCTGAAGCCTGTGTCCAGATTACTAGATGGCCTTTCTGCTGTAGTTCCCCATCTTTTATTATCCGCATTCATTCCATCTGCATTTCTCCAAGATCCCCCATCATAGAATTCCGGTTTGCTGTTTGAAGTATTATAAAAATTGTATCCTCCAATAGGAGAGAACGGTCTTTTATTAATATCTCCGATGTCATCAAAGGTTTTATAAACTTTGATATTCTGGTCGTAATATTTTAAATTGCTGACCAATCCGTCTACATAAACAGTACCTTCATAATCATCTTCAATTAAAATATCGGGTTTTATAAATAGGTTTTTTAAATGAACCGTATTGTTGGCTGTTAAACCGGATGAATATTTAATAACGAATTTATTGTGATTTTGTAAGTTATTTGTCCATCCATCAGCCCAGATGTTATCTAAAGAGAAGGATGCGCTTTCAGAAGCAGTCAACGCATATTCATTATTTTGTTCAAAATGAATATCCCTGAAAGACAGATTCTGAGTAATACCTTTTATTTCTACTCCAGTTTTGTTGTATTCAAAAATTGAATTTTGAATCCAGGTGGTTTGAATACCATGAGGTTCTGTCAGTAAACCGTTGATAAGCATGCCAGTATCACAATGGCTCAGCCAAATATTTCTGAAAGTAACTGTTGTACTCGGTCCGCTTCCTGCAGAATCCTCATAAAGAATACCAATGCCATCAGATCCCATAACTTTGAAATTGGAAACTTTTATGTTGACAGCAAGTTTTATACTTAAACCCGTGCTCGTTTTATTATTGTAAGCGTCTGTAGTATCTCCAAACAGTCTTGTTACTTTTACATCATCAATAATTGAATCATAAGCTCCTTGCAAAATAATACCTCCTTGTGAAAAGGTGATGTTTTTAATGACAATGGATTCTGACATAAAAATAACATCACTTTCTGGATCTGGATCTTCACCTGTAATATTGGTTACATTTGCTCGAGGTGTAGGATGTGTGTCGGAGTTGACTACCTGGTGAAGGATAACTCCTTTTTTACTTTCGCCTAACAACGTGGTATTATGTGGTAATTTTAATGTATCATATAATAAATACTTACCATTAGGTATATACAGTGTGAATCCTCCAAATAAGTAAACTTTCTCCCCATTCTCAATCTTAGAATGAGTGAAAAATAATTTAGATAATGAATCTATGGCATCCAGAAATGCTTGAGTATCTGGTGTTCCATTATCATTAACATCTCCATCTCCTTTCGCTCCAAACCATTTTATATTAACCTTGTCGTCTTTTAAGACCCTAAGATAATAGATGTTGTTTTGTTTTATGCACATCACATCATCTACCATACTGTCGTCAATAGGTGTATGGCCATCATAGATGTAGGTGCTTTCCTTATAGGTTGTCCATTCGCCGGTGTACTGGTCATTTAATTCAATTACTGCCATTTTTTCTTTTTAAAGGGTTAATAATTAGTGATATATATTCTTGCAAGAAATCTATAAAACAAATATAACGGCGGGAAGCGCCAGAACTTGACGTATTATATTTTTAAATTCATATGACAGGATTTTTACTAATTTCCTCATTATGAATTTGTTAAATAATTCATAATCATAATAATTAATTCATTAAAAATCACTACTTTTGCACCCGTAAAAATCTTATATGCAAAACATTAGAAATATTGCGATTATCGCACACGTTGACCATGGGAAGACTACTTTGGTTGACAAGATCATTCACGCTACCAACATTTTCAGAGAAAATCAGGAAAGTGGAGAATTAATTATGGATAACAATGATCTTGAAAGAGAAAGAGGGATCACGATCTTATCAAAAAATATTTCTGTTACCTATAAAGACACAAAAATTAACGTAATTGATACCCCTGGTCACGCCGATTTCGGAGGAGAGGTAGAAAGAGTATTGAAAATGGCAGACGGAGTTTTATTGTTGGTGGATGCTTTTGAAGGTCCGATGCCACAAACCCGTTTCGTTTTGCATAAAGCTCTTCAGTTAGGATTAAAGCCGATTGTGGTCATCAATAAAGTAGATAAAGAGAACTGTCGTCCTGAAGAAGTTCACGACAAAGTTTTCGATTTATTCTTTAACCTTGATGCTACTGAAGAACAATTGGATTTCCCAACCTATTACGGATCTTCTAAACAAGGTTGGTTCAACACTTCTTTAGAGCCTACAGATAATATTCTTCCTATTCTTGATGGAGTATTGGAATATGTTCCGGCTCCTAAAATTGAAGAAGGAAACCTTCAGATGCAGGTGACTTCATTAGATTATTCTTCATTCTTAGGAAGAATCGCCATCGGAAAAGTAGTGAGAGGTACTTTGAAAGAAGGTCAATGGATCGGTCTGGCTCAGGAAGGAGACAAAATTGTAAAAGGAAAAGTAAAAGAATTATACGTTTTCGAAGGATTAGGAAAGAAAAAAGTGACTGAAGTTCAGGCAGGGGATATTTGTGCTGTAGTAGGATTCGATGCTTTCCAGATCGGAGATACATTCGTTGATCTGGAAAATCCGGAGCCAATGGAAAGATTGGCAATCGATGAGCCTACATTGAATATGACATTCTCTATCAACAACTCACCGTTCTTCGGGAAAGATGGTAAATATGTAACGTCTAATCACCTGAAAGAAAGATTAGAAAAAGAATTGGAGAAAAACCTTGCATTAAGAGTTCAGCAGACAGATGATGCCAATACCTTCTTGGTATTCGGTAGAGGTATTCTTCACTTATCAGTTCTCATTGAAACGATGAGAAGAGAAGGATATGAAATGACGATCGGTCAGCCACAAGTTATCCTGAAAGAAATTGATGGTGAAAAATGCGAACCTTACGAAACAATGGTAGTAGATGTTCCTGAAGAATTTTCATCAAGAGTAATCGACCTTGCTACTCAAAGAAAAGGAGATTTATTGATCATGGAAACTAAAGGAGAAATGCAGCACATGGAATTCGATATCCCTTCAAGAGGTTTGATCGGATTACGTTCTCAAATGTTGACAGCTACTGCAGGAGAAGCAATCATGGCACACAGATTTTCTGAATATAAGCCTTTCAAAGGTCAGATCCCGGGAAGAAGCCAGGGTGTTTTAGTTTCTAAAAATCAGGGACAGACAACAGCATATTCTATTGAAAAACTACAGGACAGAGGAAAGTTCTTCGTTGATCCGGGAGAAGATGTGTATGCAGGAATGATCGTTGGAGAACAAAATAAGCCTGGAGATTTAGTTGTGAACATTGTAGAAGGAAAACAGCTGAACAACATGAGAGCAGCCGGAAAAGATAAAGACGGAAACATTGCTCCTAAAATCCTGTTCTCTTTGGAAGAATGTATGGAATATATTCAGCAGGATGAATGCATCGAGGTAACTCCGAACTTCATCAGAATGCGTAAGAAATTATTATCTGAAGAAGATAGAAAACGTGCTGAAAGAATGGCAAAAGCAGATTAATTCTGTTTCACATATAATTAAAAGCCTCGATTTTCGGGGCTTTTTTTATTATAAAGAGTAAAATGCTTATTTTACACCCTTAAAATCCAAAATAAATTAATGTAGTTTTGTAGCCTATGAGATTGAATTCGTTAAAGTTGATATTTTTATTAGGGATCTTTGTATCGTGCAGCAGTTCCCGTTCCATTTCAAATAACACCATAAAATCTGCACCAAAGCCGCCTGTTGTCATTCCTAAAAATATTCCGAAACCTAAAGACTCTGTCGCCAATGGAGCGGGTCAGATAGAAGAAAATATTAAAGTAAATCTTCCGCCAATACAAAGAGAATTCCGTGGAGCCTGGGTGGCAAGTGTTGCCAATATCAACTGGCCATCCAGAAATGACCTTTCTGTAGAGCAGCAAAAAGCAGAAGCCATCAATATGTTGGATATGCTGAAGGATAATAACTTCAATGCAGTGATCTTTCAGGTTCGTCCTTCAGCGGATGCCTTATATACAAGTACACTGGAACCATGGTCTTATTTCTTAACCGGGGAAACAGGAAATCCGCCCTATCCAAATTATGATCCTTTACAATTCTGGATCGAGGAATCTCACAAAAGAGGATTGGAACTTCATGTTTGGCTGAACCCTTACAGAGCACATCATGCCAACGGAGGACCGGTAAATGAACTGTCTATGGTCAGAAAGCTTCCCGATATGATCGTAAGATTGAAAAACGGGATGTATTGGTTTGATCCGGCGGATCCCAGAACACAAGGCCATGTTTCCAATGTTGTAAAAGATATTGTAAAAAGATATGATATCGATGCCGTACATTTTGATGATTATTTCTATCCGTATGCAACGTACAACAAAGGAGCGGATTTCCCGGATAGTAAAACCTGGAATGAATATCTGAGAAATGGGGGGACTTTATCCAGGGCAGACTGGAGGAGGGATAATGTGAATAAATTCGTGGAGCGTATCTACAAAGAAATTCATGCAGAAAAAAGCCACGTAAGATTTGGGATCAGTCCCTTCGGAATCTGGAAACCAGGTTATCCGGAAGGAATTACGGGTTCTTCTCAATATGACGAGTTGTATGCGGATGCCAAATTATGGTTGAACAACGGTTGGGTAGATTACTTCTCACCACAATTATATTGGCCAATCGATTCAAAAGGACAGGGGTTTGAGCCTTTATTGAACTGGTGGAAATCTGAAAACACGCAAAACCGTCACTTATGGCCTGGATTAAATACCGTTGAAATAAAAGTTTCTGACCGACCGACGGAAATTAAGAATCAAATAGAAATTTCCAGACAGATACTAAAAAATAGTGTAGGCGAAATCCACTGGAGTATTGCGGGATTAACGAAAAACCCTAATATGCTCCCGATCTTGAAAAACGGACCTTACAAAGACAAAGCATTAGTTCCCAAAACACCTTGGATAAAAGCTACCCCATTATCAATTCCTACCTTATTTATAGCAGATAATGGAAGCTTTGCACAGGCGAGCTGGAGTTCTAAAAATATAGGAGATGTCTTCCAATGGGTACTTTTCACTCAGTACAATGGGGTTTGGGAAACCGAGATCCTAACACTGGATACTCTTTCAAAAGCGATCCCAAAATATAAAGATGGGAAAAAGCTAAATGCTGTAGCGGTGAAAGCTATAGACAGATTAGGTAATGAAAGTGATTATATAGCGAAACAGATCAAATAATCCACCAGTTATAAGAAAAATTCCTCTCTTTTAGAGGGGTGTCGAAAATTCTTTGAATTTTTGACGGGTGGTAAAAACAAAAAGGCCAGTTCTGCTAAGAACTGGCCTTTATTTTAGAATAACTATAAATTATAAGGGTAAAATGAAGTAATTCAATAAATTATAAAAGCATATTAACATATTTTATTAAAAATAAAAACTTTATCGGAACTATTTTTGCATCATAATTTCCATAACCACACTAAAAATATGAATTATGAATACGAACAGACTTTCCGAGATCATGGAAAAAGCACTGAGCAACCAGATGAATAAAGAAATCCATGCTTCCCATGTTTTTTTATCTTATGGGATCTGGGCAGATGACAAAGGATACCAGGGAATTGCCAACTTCCTTTACAGACATGCTCAGGAAGAAAGAAACCATTCCATTAAATTTATGGAATATATCCTGAACAGAGGTGGTAAACCTAAAGTAGAAGCTATTCCTGCGCCTCCGGAAGATCCGGATTCATTAACTGCTTGTTTTGATGGCGTATTTAAACATGAAGTTGATAATACAACATCCATCTACAGATTGGTAGATCTGGCTATGGAAGAGAAAGATTGGGCAACCTGGAACTTCATGCAATGGTTCGTACAGGAACAGATAGAAGAAGAAACGTTAGCGCAGAACTTAATTGATAAATTGAAAATTGCTGGTGGAGACAGAGCTACAGATGAATCTCTGTTTACATTAGATAAAACACTGCAGGAAACACCGAATGAGGTTCCTTTAGCCCAGGAAGCTACAGGGAATAATCCATAAAAGCATAAAAACACAGAACAAAAAATTATTTGTAAAATCTGCCGGAAATGCCGGTAGATTTTTTTATTATGAAACTCATCTTAAATTCACTATCTTTGCACGCTGAAAGATCAGTGGTTGGATTCCCCTCCTAAAACTTTCAACATTGAACATTAAACTCTGAACATACATTATGAAATGTGGAATCGTAGGCTTACCGAATGTAGGTAAATCAACTCTTTTTAACTGTTTAAGCAATGCAAAAGCTCAATCAGCGAATTATCCTTTCTGTACTATTGAGCCTAATTTAGGAACAGTGTCAGTGCCGGATCAAAGATTGTTCGAACTGGAAAAACTGGTAAAGCCTGAAAGAGTTTTACCGGCGGTGGTAGAGATCGTTGATATTGCGGGATTGGTAAAAGGAGCGAGTAAGGGAGAAGGATTAGGAAACCAGTTTTTGGCGAATATCCGTGAGTGTGAAGCGATCATCCACGTTTTAAGATGTTTTGACAATGGAAACATTGTCCATGTAGAAGGTTCAGTAGATCCGTTAAGAGATAAAGAAATTATTGATATTGAGCTTCAGCTGAAAGACCTTGAAACAGTAGGAAAAGCGGTTGAAAAAGCGAAAAAGTTCATCAAATCCGGGAAGAAAGAAGATATCCTGACGTATGAAACCCTTCAAAAGTTACAACAGTTTATTGAAGACGGTAAAAACGCAAGAGAATTCCCTGTGGATGATTTAACAAAGCCTATCATTGATGATATCCAGTTGTTGACCAAAAAACCGGTGCTTTACGTTTGTAATGTAGATGAAAATTCAATTAAAAACGGAAACGAATGGATTGGCAAAATTGAAGAAATGGCGAAGAATGAAGGTGCTGAAGTAGTAGTTTTGGCAGCTCAGATCGAAGCAGACATCAATGAGCTTGAAACATTTGAAGAAAGACAGATTTTCCTTGAAGAATTGGGCCTTGAAGAGCCGGGAGTAAACCGCCTGATCAGAAAAGCCTATGATCTTTTAAAGCTTCAGACGTATTTTACAGCCGGAGTGAAGGAAGTAAGAGCATGGACGATTGGAAAAGGATGGACTGCTCCACAGGCAGCCGGAGTGATCCACACCGATTTTGAAAAAGGTTTCATCCGTGCGGAAGTCATTAAATATAATGATTACATCAACTTCGGTTCTGAAGTAAAAGTGAAGGAAGCCGGAAAGCTATCTGTAGAAGGAAAAGAGTACATCGTTCAGGACGGTGATATTATGCATTTCAGATTCAATGTATAAGAAAATATTAAAGTTAGTTATAGTAATTAAAAACGCTTCCATCATTTTTTTGGAAGCGTTTTTGTTTAAAATTTTTTCATTCAGCTGTTATTGTGTCCATAATTGGGTATTGATCTTAAAAAATATCCCCTCGTTTTCCAATTCAAACTGATCCTTTTTTTGACTTTTAGGATTATTAATAGCAATGAATCTTATCACTCCGTTTTTTTGCTGTCTGTAAACATCTATAATGTTGTAATCTTTATAAGTGTAACGATATAAAAGTCCGTTTCCCATGTCTTTATCTGGCTGTTGGGACCATTGTTTTTTAATATCTTCCAGCGTTACATTCTCATAGAAAAAACCTGCTAGATTATTGTAAATGCTTGTTTCGGTATAAGTGAAAAGAACTTCTTTCGGTTTTTTTGTAAGGTTGCCTAAAAGATGGGCAATATCAGAATTTGTGAAGAAAATAAACTTTTTATTGATGTTTTCAAACTCGTAATCTCCGTAAAAATTGAGACCTAAAGACTCATCTTTAAGATCAATAACCCTTGTAGATAAGCTGTTTTCTTCATCGCTGATCTTTTTTGAATCAATTACTTTGATGTAGTTGGTACAGGAACTCATCATCAGGACGGTCATAATAGGTATTATTCTTTTCATATCAATAGGTATTGGTGTTTCTACAATATAGCAATAATTGTTCTTTTTTCAAAACTGAATCGGAAAAAACGAGATTTGTATAAAACTGCGTATATTTGAATTTTACAAATGCTCATGTCATGGAAAAAATAGCACATACGTCATTGGAAGATTTTTACCGGGAAATGACCGCCAAGCTTGGAAAAGACCTGGATAGCATTTTTCCGAAAGGACTTCATAAAGATATAGGTCACTTCAATATATTCGATATTGCACCTACTATTGAAAAAGTCAAGGCAACTTCCGAGATGCCCTACAACAGAAGAAAATATTATAAAATAAGCCTGATCAGAGGGAGAAACCGTGCGGAATATGCAGATAAGATCATTGCCATAAGAAAAAATGCATTGTTGTTTGCTACTCCTAAAGTACCTTACCACTGGATTCCTGAAGATCCCGAACAATCCGGGAGTTTTTGTGTTTTTACGGAAGATTTTTTTATCAAGAACGGTTCCCTGAATTCTCTTGAAGATCTTCCCCTGTTTCAGCCGGGTGGCATTCCTGTTTTTGAGATTGATGATGAATTGGCGGATGAAATAGAAGTGCTCTTTTCTAAAATGAAAAAAGAAATAGCCTCCGATTATATTTTTAAATATGACCTGATTAGAAATTATGTGGTAGAGTTGATTCATTATGGTCAAAAGCTGCAGCCTGCAACCAAACTCTCCACTTCTAATGATGCTTCCCTCAGGGTAGTTTCATTATTCATTGAGCTGCTGGAAAGGCAGTTCCCTATTGAATCTGCCGAGCAAAGGCTGCAACTGAGGACTGCTAAAGATTATGCTGACAGGTTAGCTGTACACGTGAATTATCTCAATAAGAAATTAAAAGAGAGTACGGGTAAAACCACCACTGAATTTATTGCAGACCGTCTGATCCAGGAAGCGAAGATCTTATTAAGGCAAACCAAATGGAATATCTCAGAAATATCTTACGCATTAGGATTCGAAGAAATTGCTCATTTTTCCAATTTCTTTAAGCGGAAAACTTCTTTTGCGCCTTTGGAATTCCGTTCCTGATTTGAATTTTGCAAATTTCCGATTGATTGGAGCAAACCGATCCTTTGGGAAAATCCTCAACTTTGTATCATTAAATCATAGAAACAATGAACACACAAACAAAAATTGCGTTAGTAACCGGTGGAAGCCGTGGATTGGGAAAAAATTCAGCATTAAAAATTGCTGAGAAAGGTCTGGATGTGATCATCACTTATAAAAACAGCAAAGAGGAAGCTGATGCTGTAGTCAAGGAAATACAATCAATGGGAAGAAAGGCAATCGCTTTTCAACTGGATACAACAGATACCAAAAGTTTTGATGCATTTGTACAGCATGTAACGGACCATCTAAAGGAAAATACTGGAAGCCCTAATATAGATTTCCTGATCAATAATGCCGGAACCGCATTGTATTCTCCGATTATGGAAACCACTGAAGAAAAGATGGATGAAATGTTCAATATCCATTTTAAAGGGGTATTTTTCTTAAGCCAGAAATTATTGCCATTGATGAATGATGGTGGAGGAATCATCAATATTTCTTCAGGATTGGCGAGATTCGCATTACCGGGATCTTCCGTATATGGTTCTATGAAATCGGCGGTGGAAATGCTTACAAAATATATGGCAAAAGAATTGGGACCAAGAAAAATTAAAGCCAATGTAGTGGCACCAGGTGCTATAGAAACTGATTTCGGAGGAGGAAGAACGAGAGATGATAAACAAGTGAATGCTATGATTGCCAGTGCAACGGCGCTAGGTAGAGTAGGTCTTCCGGATGATATTGGTGGAGTAGTGGCCTTCTTATGTACAGAAGATGCAGGATGGATCAATGCTCAAAGGATCGAGGCTTCCGGAGGAATGTTCTTATAAAAAAATAAAAACAGCAGCTATGTCTGCTGTTTTTTTTATCTTTAATAGGTGATACTGATGAATATTTTCCAGTGTCATTCCCAATCTATGGTTAAAGAATTTTTGAGTCAATATCATTACTTGTTATTAGGTGCAGAGATTCTGTATTTTATCAGCATCTTCCTGCTGGCTGCAAAAATTATCATGGATACTAAAACGACAAGTAAAACACTTGCCTATCTGCTGCTTGTCACTTTCCTGCCTTTTGTGGGGATTATTATTTATTTCGTTTTTGGGGTCAATTACAGGAAAAACAGATTCTATTCATTTACTATTAAACGAAATGAAAAGATTTATAACCTGGCGCAGAAGTATGTGGAGGAAACACACTATAAAACGTTGCACAATAGAGAAGATGAGGTAAAGGGTTTTATCAATACGATCAATTTTTTATATAATGCCACTTATTCGCCCTTATCCCAGGAAAATCATGTTGAAGTATTACTGAACGGAGAAGAAAAGTTTCCGAAAGTTTTTGAAATCATACAAAGAGCCAAGCATCATATTCATCTCGAATATTACATTTATGAAAACGATGACGTCGGAAACAAGCTTGCCGATCTTCTGATAGAAAAAGCAGGTGAAGGCGTTATAATAAGGTTTCTATATGATGATTTCGGGAGTGGGAAAATCGGTAAAAAACTTTTGAAGAGATTAAGAGCTTCTGGTATTGAAGTATTTCCGGTCAATAAAATTAAGTTCAGGATTTTTGCCAACAGGGTTAATTACAGGGATCACAGAAAAATTATTATTGTAGATGGAACTGAAGTTTTTACCGGCGGTATCAATGTGTCGGATAAATATATTAACCATGAGAATCAGCTGTATTGGAGAGATGTTCATTTGTATATGAAGGGGAATGGTGCGTTTTATTTTCAGTTTTTGTTTTTGAGTAACTGGATTTTTGCCGTAAAAGATATTCCTGAATTATCAAAGGAATATTTCAGATATGATGAGAATAATACAGGGAAAACAATTGTTCAGGTTGCGGCAAGCGGTCCAAATACGAAACCTTCTATCATGCTCAGTACCAATTCTGCCATTCTTTCTGCCAAAGAAAAAGTATATATAGTCACTCCTTATTTTATTCCTGTAGAAACCATATTGAATGCCATCAAACAGGTAGCTCTCGCAGGGCTTGATGTAAGACTGATGGTTCCTAAAACGGGAGATTCTGTAGTGGTGAATGCTGCTGCTTACTCTTATTATGAAGAACTTTTGGAAAATAATGTGCGTATTTTCTTTTATGAAAAAGGATTCATCCACTCTAAAACGATGATCATAGATGATAACTTTTCATGTGTGGGAACAGCTAATATGGACGCGAGAAGTCAGGAACTGAACTTTGAGGTCAATACTTTTATTTTTGATACTTCTATCAACCTTAAACTCAAGGAGATATTCCTTCATGATATGAAAGATTGTACGGAAATAACACTTGAAGAATGGCAAAAAAGACCAAAAGGGAAAGTATTTTTTGAGCACATGGCCAGATTACTTTCCCCGTTGATATAATTAAATTTTTGAGAGGTATTCCAGTGCCTGTTCCAAGGTTTCCTGTTTTTTGGCAAAACACAAACGGATTACATGTTCGCTGAGTTTGTTTTTATAAAATGATGAAAAAGGAACTGTGGCTACCTTATGATTGATGGTGAGTTCCCGGGCAAAGTCAAAATCATTTTTATCAGAGATTTTATCATATTTTACCCCCTGAAAATAGGTTCCTTCACAATCTAGCAGTTCAAATGAAGTACCGGCAAGTCCTTGACGGAGAAAATCTCTTTTTTCCTGAAAGAAATCATTCAGGTGATTGTAATGTTCTTCATTTTTCATATACTCCGCCAAAGCGAGCTGAATAGGAGTGTTCACACAGAAAACATTGAACTGGTGTACTTTTCTGAACTCATCGGTTAAATTCTTCGGGGCTGCACAATAACCGACTTTCCAACCTGTCACATGAAACAATTTTCCAAAAGAAGCAACCAGAAGGCTCCTTTCTTTTAATTCCGGGTATCTGCATATGCTTAAATGCTGGTTCCCGTCGAATACGATATTTTCATACACTTCATCACTTAAAATCAGAATAGAGGTATCTTTTACAATATCGATAAGCTCCTGAATATCTTTCTCTTTTAAAATCTTTCCTGAAGGATTGTTAGGATTGTTAAGGATGATCATTTTAGTCTTTTCACTTACCAAACCTTTTACAGCATTCCAGTCGATTTCATAATCCGGAGCTTTCATTTCAAAACGCTTGACAATTCCTCCAAAAAGCTCTACAGTAGGCTCATAGCAGTCATAAGCAGGTTCGAAGATAATAACTTCATCATCTTTTTTAATAAAGGTGGCAATAGTGGTAAATATCGCTTGAGTGCCGCCAGCCGTAATGGTGATTTCGGAATCAGGATGATAAACCGCTTGATGGCTGTTTTCAATTTTCCTGGCAATTTCTTCCTTTAAACCAATCATTCCTCCCAAAGGAGCGTATTGATTAAAACCTTTTGTAATGAAATGAGTGACATGATTCAGCAATTCGGAATCCGGCATGAAATCCGGAAATCCCTGTGATAGGTTGATGGCCTGGTTCTCATTCGCCAATTGTGTCATTTGGCTGAAAATCGTGGTTCCTATATTAGAAAGTTTAGAGAAAGGAAGCTGTATCATAATCCTGAATTTTTACTGACACCGAATTTAATTCATTTTTTACAATCAATACACAAAAGAAATAAAAAAGACTGCCCTTTTTGGAGACAGCCTTTTCATCTTTTGTTGGTTTTTTTTATGTTCAAATGTTAACCGAGCTTCATGGTTTTTGCTTATAGTATAATGAAAGCAAGAATAACTATATTTTATTATCCGGATGTAATATAAATTTATAAGTGTAGCTATTTTTCTAGTAAGTGTATATAAAATGACGTTAAGTGTAATTTTTTAGTGATTTTCCATTTTTTATTCTATGAAATCTATTCTGGAAAGGAAATCATTTTTTTTACGCACAGAAACATCCAAAACGGAGTCATCCGTCATGATGACTTGGCCGCCTTTGCCTTTAATGTATTCTTTTAAATGAGATAAATTGATGAGGTGTTTATGATGGATCCTGAAAAAATGATGCTCGGAAAGAAGCTCCTCAAATTCATGCATGGTTTTGGAAACCACAATTTTGCTTTTGTCCGTAAGGTAAAAAGTAGTATAGCTTGAATCTGCCTCACAACGAATGATATCGCCAATGTTGATCATTTTAAATCCCTGTAAAGAAGGAAGGCTGATTTTATTGTTCTGAAGAGAATTGGATTGGACGGTTTTGTTTTTCCTTATATTTTCCATTGCCTTGTTAACTGCAATGATGAAATCTACTTTTTTAATAGGTTTAAGCAGATAATCTGTAGCTCCATTCTTAATCGCCTGAATGGCAAAATTTTCATAAGCGGTAATGAAAATAATCTGGGATGAAATTTCTTTTAGTTTGGCGAGCAGGTCAAAAGCAGTCCCATCACTCAGTTGGATATCCAAAAACAGAATATCCGGCGTATTTTTAATAAGGTAAACATAGGCTTCATCAATGCTTGCAGCCTGAAATACGATTTGCACATCCGGAAATTCATTTTCTAGCAGGAGCGAGATATAATCCCTTCCATCTTGTTCATCATCAATGATGCAGGCTTGTATTTTGGTTTTCATAAGGTGTTATGTATAGTTTAATTTGTGTTCCCTGTCTTTCAGAAAGGGTATTGATCTGTAAAATGATATTAGTCTCAAAGAGCTGCTTAAATGTTTCAATCCTTTTCTGAGATAGCTTTACCCCAAAAGAATTGGATTTATCGGCAGATTTATATTTATTGTCAATTCCCACCCCATTATCCTCAATAGTAATGCAAAGGGAAGCGTCTATATGCTCAAATGAAACTACAATATGTCCTTTTCTATCCTTTAAACCGGAGACTCCGTGTTTTATTGCATTTTCTACGAAAGGCTGAATCAATAATGAAGGGATCACCCAATTGCCGTTTACTTTTTCAGAAACCGATATGGTATAATCGAACTGGTCTTTTAACCGGAGTTTTTCCATATCCAGATACAGAGAAAGATATTCAACCTCTTCTTTTACCGGCATAAACGTCTTTTCCGAATAATGAAGAGTTTTCCTGATCATTTGAGAGAAAATTTCCAGGTAGTTTTCCGTTTCCGTATAATCTTTTTTATACAGTAAATACTGAATGGAATTAAGACAGTTGTAAATAAAATGCGGATTGATCTGTGCTTTAATGGCCTGAAGTTCCAGCTCCGCAATTTTTTTCTCATAATACAACGCATCCATTTTCTCATTACGTCTTCTTTGAAAATACAGGATAATAATGAAAGAAAGAATACCAATGGCGGATAACATCATCAATATGGTGAACCACCAGGTTTGCCAGAAATGAGGTTTGATTTCAAAAGGGAGATCCGTGGAAACAAAAGATTGCTTGCCGTTATATCCTAAACCAAAGACTTTGAATGTGTATTTTCCCGGTGGGATGGAGTTCAATATGATCTTCGAAGAATTGCTGGTCTGCCAGTTTTCATTGAGCCCCTCAATTTTATACTGATAGCTTATTTTTTCCTGCGAAGTATAATCCGGGAAGCTTAAATTCAGAATGACATTATTGTCCGGAGTTTTTCCCGCCAACTCCTGATTAAGGTCAAAATATTCTTTGCCTCCGATAACAACAGAATTAATGACAACCTTTTTATTAATGAATTTTTGCTGGGTCAGTAATTTTTTAATTGAAAAAACTCCAAGCCCTTTAGAGGTCCCTATATAAATACTGTCTTTTCTTATGATACAGCCTGCAATAACGTTGGAAGGTAGTCCGTCTGTCTGAGTAAAAGTATTAATTTTGACGGTATTTCCTTTTAGTTCGATCCTGTGCAGCCCTGAATTGGTACTTGCCCAAAAGATATTTTCACCTTCTACGTCTACTCTTTTTATTTTATCGGTGGCTAAACCGTCTTTTTCCGTAATTTCTTTAATGAGCCCTTTATTATTGAAAAGAACAAGCCCTTTCACATTGGTAGCCCCGATGTACAGATCAGGCTTTAGCTTTTTGATATCTGTAAAATAATATCCCTCTAAAAAAAGAGTTTTCTTTCCTGTTTGAATATTGAACTTGTAAAGATTTTTGAAACTTCCCATAAACAAGCTGTCTTTGGCGTAAGGTAAAACAGAATATACTCTTTCATTGACAGAAATATCGACGCTTTGTTTTTTGACAAAATCATAAATAGTCAAGCCTTCCGGTGTACACAATAAAACAGAGGTGTCTGTGTAAGGTGCTATATTTTTCAGGAAATAATTTTTCAGGAATTTTTTTTTACGGGTATGAATGTCATACAGGAATACCTTTCTGCTTAATCCGAAAATGGCAATGTCATTATTAGCGTATATTCCCCTGTGTTCCGTTTTTCCGTTTTTCTCAAAATAAATGTTATCAATACGGTTAGAATGAAAAATCCCGCCATACGACTCATTATATCCTAAAAAAATATGATTAGCATTTCCTGCTATAGCGGTGATGTGTGAAGAATTGTTTTTTATAGGGAGATTAATATAATTCCTGAAAAACTTTTCTGCGATAAAGAAAACCCCGTTTTTTACAGAAGTGAACCAGACATTATTATCATTATCCACCAGTACATCATTGATCACATAATTATCCAAAAGCTTGATAGGCGGAGGAAGTTTTTCAGTGATGGGTTGGTCAAAAAACAGTACGCCGCCATTCTCCAATCCTAACCATAGTTTATTATTTTTATCTACTATTATATTATGAATATTTTCCTTGGATTTATAAGTATTGATCTTTTTAAGTGAATAATTTTCCCGCTTTAATATGGTTATTTCTTTGTCTTTTCTGGCGAAAAATATACCATTATGTTCTAAGAGACTAATGTTTTTTTCTAAACCAATAGGATATGCCGTTTCTTTTTTAGTAATCGCATTATAGATAATAACTTCCCCTTTTTTGCTGTGTAAATAAGTAAGTCGGTTATCGAAATCAAAACCTATAATAGGGAGAGGTGATTTTTTTTGATAATTGGGAAATAGCGGAAGTTCCCTGACTTTCCCTTCCTTATATACAAAAATAGTTTTGGGGTTATAACTGTCATACAGATATACTTCATCCTTATTCCATGCAAGGCCGGGAATATTGGTGAACTGTATTTTTTGAAGTTCTTTATTGATTTTGGAATTAATGATTTTATTATTTTTTATATAGGCGAAATCATTCAGAAATGGAATGATGAAAATTTCACCATTAGATAAAGGTATGCAAGATAAAATCTCAATATTCCGCAAACCTTCTTTTTTACCATATTGCTTGAATTCCTTACCATCGAATCGGAATAAACCATTATCACTTCCGATCCATATAAAACCTTTATAATCCTGTTTGATCTGATAGGTATAAGAGCTGTTAAGCCCATCTTCATCATTATAATTGACTAATCCCGGAATCTGTGCAATTGATAATGACGAAAAAAGGATAATACATATACATGAGGTCAGAAAATGTATTTTTCTCACAGCTAATTGAATAATATTGTAAATATAGCAGAATAAATAAAAAAATGAACGCATCCTGAAGCCTATTTGATGAAAAATAATGCTTTAATGTCAAAAATATCGGGAAGCTTTAAAAAGATTTCTGTAAGCAAAGGAATTTATTGTATCGTAATCCTTAAAAATAGTAATATTGTAGGCAATAACCCTAATAAAAGAAATAATGACTAATCATGAAATAGACTACAAAATTTACGGTGAGGAAATGCAGTGCGTCGAAATTGAACTCGATCCTAACGAAAGTGTTATTGCCGAACCGGGAAGTTTTATGATGATGACCGAAGGTATCCAGATGGAAACTATGTTTGGAGACGGAACGGAAAAAGGATTAATGGGAAAATTATTTTCTGCCGGGAAAAGAATGCTTACCGGAGAAAATCTTTTTATGACAATTTTTACCAATACTTCTTCTCAAAAAAAGCAGGTGAGCTTTGCTGCTCCGTATGCAGGAAAGATCATCCCATTAGATTTAAGCCAACTGGGCGGAAAAGTCATTTGCCAGAAAGACAGTTTCCTGTGTGCTGCCAAAGGAGTGAATATTGGTATTGAGTTCCAGAGAAAGCTGGGAACCGGTTTATTTGGTGGGGAAGGTTTCATCATGCAAAAACTGGAAGGAGATGGAATGACATTTGTGCACAGTGGAGGGCATGTGATCGAGAAAGAGCTTCAACCAGGTGAAATATTGAAAATTGATACAGGATGTATTGTTGGATTTACCCATACCGTAGATTATGATATTCAGTTTGTAGGAGGAATTAAAAATACCATTTTCGGAGGAGAAGGCTTATTCTTTGCTCAATTACGAGGCCCGGGAAAAGTTTGGATTCAGACGTTGCCGATCTCCCGTTTAGCAAGCAGAATTCTACAGTACGGAACCACCAAAAAAGGAGAACAGGGAAGTATTCTGGGAGGTTTAGGAAATCTGTTGGACGGTGACGGATTTTAATTTGAATTAACAACAAATCAATATAAGAACAAAAGACTGTCTTCGGACAGTCTTTTGCTTTTTAACTCTATTCGAGATCTATTTTGAAATCAGCAATTTTTGTGAGGTTGTTTTTCCGTTTGATTGGATTTCAACAATGTAAGTACCTTGAACCAATTTTTCAGTATCAAGCTTCATACTTTGTCTTCCGCTTTCTATGGTTGCGGATTTTTCAATGACTACTTTTCCGGAAATATCCATTATTCTTACGGCTACCATTCCTTTTTTAGAAAGATTGGTTTGTACATCTACATAATTCTTTGCAGGATTAGGAACCAGTAAATATTCTTTCGGATTGGTATTGCTTAATTCTGCTCTTGCTATCTCAGCGTTTTCCTTTAGAGGAGAGCTTACGTTGTTTGTAGTTTTGCCTGCTTCAACCGGCTTTGGGATACAGATAACAATACAGGTGGTACATTTAGGCTTGTCATTTTCATATTGAGTTACACAAACTTTGTAAGAACCTGAATTCAGATACGTATGTGAAGTTAGAACATTAGATACTGTTCCATCACCCCAATCTACTGAGTATAAACTTGGAGAATTGGTGCTTTCAAGGAATACCTGTGCTGTAGTATAATTACCGGAAGTACTTGTTGTTGTCTGAAGCTTGAAATTAGAATTACATTCGCTGCAATCACTGCAAGGTTTCACGCAAATATTATCAAAATAAACTACTTCCTGTTGAGTGGACGTAATATCCGGAGTGATGCCGACACTTACAGTGTTCATGATAATATTGTCAAAAACAGCAGGAGTAGGTCCGGTCCATGCACCATCAGAATTACTTGGAAGAGGTCCTCCGTTGGCTAATGCAATAGGTGCTTTGATGCGTACCCATCCGCTTCCCGGAGTTACGGTTACATTCGCAACAAATGTAGCTCCGTTGGTTCCATCAGAAATTGTGATGTAGGGATGATAAGGCATTCCGTAACCGCTGTCATTTTCAAGATAGAAATCAAAATACAGGCAGTATCCAAGATATTTATCACCCAGCTTTTGAAAATCGGTCGTGTTTTGATACCATGACCCCCCTGATTGATCTTTTAGAATCAGATACTGGGATCCATCCAGTGGGTTGGCTGTACCGAATCCTACACTTACGTTTCCATTAGGCGGAGGAGCAGGAGCCCAGTTTCCCGCAGGATTAGTGGGATCATTAAAATCGCTGCACGGAGCCTGTGCCTGAAGCATGAAACATCCTAAAAGGAAATACACTGCAAAAAAATATATTCTTACCATAATGTACGTTGGTTTTATAGATCAAAAGCCAACAAAAACTTTAGGATTAATACTCATGAATTGATGAGGTTTTCATCGTTAATACAGTTTTACATCTTCTCAATGATTCATTGATCAGAAGTCGTAAAAGTATCATGATATTTAACATCACGGTAATGTGAATTAGCAGGTGTGAATGGATAGGTGTATAAATGTGTAGATATATCTCTTAAATGTGATTATTCAATGTTTTCAACATGATACAGAAAATCGTTTTTCTTACGGGCAGCAACATCCAGAACGGAATTATCGGCCATAATGACCTGTCCGCCTCTTCCTTTGATGTATTCTTTTAGATGATCCAGATTGATAAGATGCTTGTGATGTATTCTGAAAAAATTATATTCTGAAAGGTGCATTTCAAAATCATGTAATGTTTTGGATACAATCACTTTTGTTTTATCAAGCAAATAGATGAACGTATAATTGGAATCTGCTTCACAGCGGATGATTTCATGAATACTGATACGTCTGAAACCTTGCAGAGTCGGAATATTGATCTTACTGTGAAATGTACTGTGATAGATAAAGTTCTTTTGCTTATTGATTGATTCCAGTGCTTTGTTTACGGCGATTACAAAATCCAGCTTTTTAATGGGCTTAATGAGATAATCGGTTATTCCTCTTTTAATCGCTTTAATGGCATTGGCTTCAGAATCTGTGATGAAGATAATCTGTGAAAGGTTTTTTCTGAATTTTGAAAACATTTTGACGGCCCTCTCATCTACAAGACCCAGGTTGAGAAACAGAATATCGGGTGTGTTTCGATCAAGATAAAAAGAAGCTTCTTCAATGTTGCAGCTGTGCAGTGAAAATTCAAATTCAGTGAATTCGCTTTTTAATAATCTGGAGATAGATTCTCCATCATCCTGTTCATCAATGATGCAGATTTTTAAATAGGTTTTCATGGTAATATGGATTGGTTTTTAGTTTTATTTTTTCAGGTGATTGTCATGGTTTTCTTTTAATTATTAAATTTAATAAAAATTAATTATCACGTATTGTGGAATAATATAAATTAAAATTAAAATTGGACAGTATTATTCACTATTGAATGGAAGGAAAATTATCAAGTAAAAAATGATAAGTAAAGAAAAATTAATTGATTTATAAGTAATTTTAATTATTGTTTTGTAGTATATTTGTATAATAAAGATATGGTGATTATATTTTATTACTTATTGTTTATAATTGGTGAAAAATAAGTAAAATCATATTCATCTAGTTTTTTTCAATTTTGTATTTTTGTATGTTTGCGTAATAATATATGTCACAAGAAATACACTCTACCTATTCCGAAGATAATATCAGAACCCTCGATTGGCAGGAGCATATCCGCCTGCGCCCCGGTATGTACATCGGGAAGCTGGGAGATGGTTCGTCTGCGGATGATGGTATTTATATCCTATTAAAAGAAATCCTGGATAACTCTATTGATGAGTTCAGGATGAAAGCGGGAAAGAGAATTGAAATAAAACTGGATGACGGAAAAGTTACGGTTCGTGACTTTGGCCGGGGAATTCCTTTAGGGAAAGTGGTGGATGCCGTTTCCAAAATGAATACAGGAGGAAAGTATGACAGCAAAGCCTTCAAAAAATCCGTTGGTCTGAACGGGGTGGGTACCAAGGCCGTGAATGCCCTCTCAGATTATTTCAGAGTAAGATCTGTGCGTGACGGGAAAATGAAGACCGCTGAATTTTCCAGAGGAATGATTACTCAGGATTACTCGGAAACAGATACCTCCGATAGAAACGGGACTGAAATTTCATTCATTCCGGATGCTGAAATTTTCCTGCATTTCAAATACAGGAAAGAATACATTGAAAGAATGCTGCGCAATTATGCGTACCTGAATCCCGGATTGAAGATCATCTTCAATGGAGAAACCTATTATTCCGAAAACGGTCTTAAAGATCTCCTGGAGGAGGAAATGGAAAGCGAAACGCTTTATCCGATCGTTCATCTGAAAGATCATGATATTGAAGTAGCTATTACCCATTCGGATAAATCTCAGACAGAAACGTATTTCTCCTTCGTTAACGGACAAAATACAACCCAGGGAGGAACGCACTTAAATGCATTTCGTGAAGCCTATGTAAAGACCGTAAGGGAATTCTTCAATAAAAATTTTGATGCTTCGGATATCAGAAAATCCATTATTGCTGCAATCTCCATCAATGTGGAAGAGCCGGTTTTCGAATCGCAGACTAAAACAAAATTAGGTTCCAATGATATGGGTCCGCAAGGTCCTACCGTGAGAACTTTTATCATTGACTTCCTGAAAAGTAAGCTGGATAATTTCCTGCATAAAAATCCTGAGATTGCAGAAGCGATACAAAGAAAAATTTTAATTTCAGAGAGAGAAAGAAAAGAGCTTTCGGGAATTCAGAAATTAGCAAGAGAGAGAGCCAAAAAAGTTTCTCTTCACAATAAAAAGCTTCGTGACTGCCGACAGCATTATAATGACCAGAAAGCAGAAAGAAAAGCGGAAACGCAGATCTTTATCACGGAGGGAGATTCCGCATCAGGATCTATAACCAAATCCAGAGATGTGGAAACCCAGGCTGTATTTTCTTTGAAAGGGAAGCCTCTGAACTGTTATGGATTGACCAAGAAAGTAGTGTATGAAAATGAAGAGTTCAACCTGTTGCAGGCAGCATTGAATATTGAAGAAAGCCTTGAAGATTTAAGATATAATCAGGTAATTATTGCAACCGATGCTGATGTGGACGGAATGCATATCCGGTTACTGATGATTACTTTCTTTCTTCAGTTCTTTCCTGATGTGATCAAGAATGGGCACCTGTATATTCTTCAGACCCCATTGTTCAGGGTAAGAAATAAAAAGGAAACAAGATACTGTTATACAGAAGCAGAAAGAATAAAAGCACTGAATGAACTTGGAAAAAACCCGGAAATTACCCGATTCAAAGGACTTGGAGAAATTTCACCGGATGAGTTCAAGCACTTTATCGGAGCAGACATCCGTCTGGAGCCAGTAGTAATAGGGAAAGATCAGACGATTGATCAGCTCCTTGAATTTTATATGGGTAAAAATACACCGGACAGACAGGTATTTATCCTGGATAATCTGGTAGTGGAAGATCCTGATATTAATAAAAAAGAAATATTGACGGATGCGGAATAATTGAAAATAAATACAACTCAAAAAAAAACACAAATCAAATTTAATATATTATGAGATTAAGTAACCGAAACAAAGTACCGGTGTATAATTTCATTAATACAGTGTTGTTAATGATGTTATTGGGTGGCGTTGCAGCATTCTTTTTAGAAGAATACAGATTTGATGTTTTAGGAGAGGAAAGTTATTTGTTAATAATTGTACCTATTCTCTTGTTAATAGTTTATTATCTGAGCGGAAGGCAGGTTTTTGAATATGACAGTGACGGCGAAGCGCTGAACTTCAAGAACAGGAATGCATTGCCGTTTTTAGATAAGGCTTTAAGTGATGAGTTTCCTAAGTATAAACTCATGAAATATGAAGTGGTTAACTTATATTTTGTGAAAAGGTTGTATATTACTATTTCAAGTAAGAATAGTGGTTCAACCATTTTAAAGTATGAAATCTCTTATTTGACGAGAAAGGAAATAAGCGATTTAAAAGTGTCTCTGAATAAAGTTATAAAAGCTAATAACGAGAACAAAGAAGCAAGTGTAAACATAAATGATAACAGAAGAATATTCGCATGAAGGAGAGAGTCTTAAAAAAGTTTCCGGGCTGTACAAAGACTGGTTTCTTGATTATGCCTCTTATGTAATTTTAGATAGAGCCATACCATCTGTATATGATGGCTTCAAACCTGTTCAGCGAAGAATCATGCATTCCATGCGTGAGCTGGAAGACGGGCGATACAATAAAGTAGCCAATATTGTAGGAAATACAATGAAGTATCACCCTCATGGTGATGCTTCCATCACAGATGCCATGGTGCAGATCGGGCAGAAAGAACTGTTGATAGATACCCAGGGAAACTGGGGAAATATCTATACGGGAGACTCTGCTGCTGCTGCAAGATATATTGAAGCACGTTTGACACCTTTCGCGTTGGAGGTGGTCTTCAATCCTAAAACTACAGAATGGGCTAAGTCCTATGACGGAAGAAATAATGAACCTATAGACCTGCCTGTAAAATTTCCTTTGCTATTGGCACAGGGAGTTGAAGGGATTGGAGTCGGGCTTTCTACAAAGATTCTTCCGCATAATTTCAACGAATTGATTAATGCTTCCGTAGCTTACTTAAAAGGCAAGAAGTTTGAGCTATACCCAGACTTTTTAACGGCAGGCTATCTGGACGTTACCGAATATAATGACGGACACAGAGGCGGAAAAGTAAGAGCCAGAGCAAGAATTTCGCAAATAGACAAGCATTTGCTTGTGATTTCTGAGCTTCCTTTTTCCAAGACAACCAGCGATTTGATTGATTCAATCCTGAAAGCCAATGAAAAAGGGAAAATCAAAATCAAAAAAATTGAAGACAATACTTCGGATACGGTAGAAATCCTTATCCATCTTCATAATGATGTTTCTCCGGACAAGACCATAGATGCATTGTATGCATTCACAGACTGTCAGGTAACCATTTCTCCCAATGCCTGTGTGATCGTAGGAGATAAACCTATGTTCCTTAGCGTTTCCGAAATTTTGAAAATGAACACCGATCATACGGTGTCGTTGCTTAAAAAAGAGCTGGAAATAGAGCTTCATGAATTACAGGAAAGCTGGCATTTCTCTTCATTAGAAAGAATCTTTATTGAAAACAGAATCTATCATGATATTGAAGAGGTGAAAACCTGGGAAGATGTTCTGAAAACTATAGATGAGGGGCTTAAACCTCATACCGGACATCTTTTAAGAGCAGTGACGGAAGAAGATATCCTTAAACTGACTGAAATCCGAATCAAGAGAATTTCAAGATTCGATTTAGATAAATTCAAAGAAAATATTGCCGCTTTAGAAGGCAAAATAGAGCAGGTAAAGCATCATCTGAACAACCTTATTACGTATGCTATCGATTATTATCTGAATATTCAGAAGAAATACGGAAAAGGAAAAGAAAGAAAAACGGAATTAAGAATTTTTGATACCATTGATGCTACTAAAGTAGCCGTTGCCAATGAAAAATTCTATGCCAATTTCGAAGAAGGCTTTATAGGAACCTCTTTGAAAAAAGACCAATATCTTTTCGATTGTTCTGATATTGACGATATTATCACTTTCCGAAAAGACGGAAGCATGAAAGTCGTGAAAGTAGAGCCAAAAACCTTTATTGGTAAAGACATTCTTCACGTTGCCGTTTGGAAAAAGAATGATAAAAGAACGGTGTATAATATGATCTACCGTGAAGGAAAAGAAGGACCATATTATATGAAACGTTTCTCTGTGACCGGGGTCACCAGAAATACAGATTATCCTTTAGCTTCCGATAAAAAAGGTTCAGAAATGTTATATTTCTCTGCTAATCCGAACGGGGAGGCAGAAACGGTTACTGTACTGTTGAAACCGAACCCAAGAATCAGGAAAAACAAAATGGAGATCGACTTCTCCGAACTGGCCATTAAAGGAAGGGATTCCAAAGGAAATCTTGTGACCAAATATGCTGTGAAGAAAGTTGATTTGAAAGAAGAAGGAGTTTCCACCTTGGCACCTAGAAAAATATGGTTTGATGATACCGTAAGAAGGCTGAATGCAGATGCAAGAGGAACTTTATTAGGGAATTTCAAGGGTGATGATAAGATTCTGACGATCAATTCCAATGGTGAAGCCAAATTGGTGAGCTTTGATCTTGGAAACCGTTTCGATGATGAATATCTGGTTCTTGAAAAATGGAGACCGGAACAACCTGTTACCTGTATTTACTATGACGGAGAAAAGGAAATCTATTTCATTAAGAGATTTCTGCTGGAAAATACAACCAATGTACAGACTTTTATGCCTTCGGAGCATCCGAAATCATTCATCGAAAACATTATTGTAGCCAACGATTCTACCGCAGAGATTATTTTTGCTAAAGACAAAGGAAAAGAACGCGATCCTGAGATCATCAATATCGATGAGTTTATTGCGGTGAAAGGAATCAAAGCAATAGGAAACCAGTTTACGAAATTTAAGGTAAAAGCCATCAATATTACCATTCCGGAACCAGAAGAACATGAAGGTTTTGATGAAGTGGAACAAACCGAGGGACACATCAGCTTTATTGATCATGATGCTGAGGAAGGCGTAATCGGAGATTTGTTTGATGAAAGCGGAGGCGATAACGAAAATTAATTATTGAGAAATTATGAACTTAATAGTTATAATTATTATAGGCATTACATGTATTACTAGTTGGAGAGGGCTAAATGATATAAGGTTGTTCGAAAAATTTAAATTTAATGTAGCTGCTATAATATCAAAAAAAGAATATTTCAGATTAGTTAGTTCTGCATTTCTCCATGCAGATTTTATGCATCTATTTTTTAATATGTTTTCTTTATATATGTTTCAGGCTGCTGTAATATATTTTTTTGGAAACATAGGTTTTTTAATCATTTATTTTGGGTCCATGATCTTGGGTAATCTTTTCAGTTTACTGATCTATAAAAATCAAGCTTGGTATTCTGCAATCGGAGCTTCAGGCGCAGTTTCAGGAATTATATTTGCTTCAATAGCAATGGCTCCAAATGAAATAAGTGTAAATTTTCTGCCTGGTTGGATTTTTGGAGCACTATATTTTGGATATTCTGTTTATATGATGCTTAATCCAAAAGAATGGGATAACCTTGGACATTCTGCTCATTTAGGAGGAGCATTTTTTGGTCTTCTATATGCTGTATTAAATAATCCCGAATTAGCAATGAGAAATTGGTTCTATCTAGGAATAATGTCACTTCCATTGATTTATTTAAGTTATCAGATTTTTGTGAGGAAAAAAATAAGATAATACTATCTTTACTAAAATATCAAAACCAATGAACACAATAGAGTTAAACCGCTTCGTCGTTATACTGATCTATGGTTCATTGGTTTTGCTTTCTTTTTTAAAACTTACCAATCCGCTTAAGGTTAATCAAAAAGCCAATTTCTGGTTCGGAATGTTTTTATTCCTGTGGTCTACCTTTTGGCTGGATGAAATATTATCATTGGCGAAAATATCGTCTATCGATATTCATTCTATTTTTCTCATTCAGTTTGTTCAGTTTTTAACGCCTATTATATTCTTCTTTAGTGTATTGTTTTATACCAATCCGGCTTTTAAATTTAAAATTTCGGATCTGAAGTATGTAGCACTGCCTTTTATTTTCTTTGTCAATCTTTTATTGCTTAGGTCAGGAGATGTAGAATATCAACCCATTGGTGAAGTTGTATTTATTGCTTTGATCCTCTTTCAGGCAGTATTTTATACCGGACTTTCTTATCTTACGATCAGGAAACATCAGAAGAGAATCCAACAGTTTTCCGCCAATACCGAAGGAATTAATCTGAATTGGCTGGAGTATATCATTCTCGTTCTTTTCATTGTCAGTATTGTTTATGTCATTTATAATGTGTCTTATGATGCTTCAGGACTGAATATTTTCATCAACCTTGCTTTTTTTCTGGTAATCTATTTTGTAGGATATTATTCATTGAAGCAAAAAGAAATTTATCCTGTAGAAGAAAAGCAGCGTGAAGAATTAATTTCCATCAATCCAGACCCGGAAACAGAGGAAACCAAAAGAAAACTGATTTCTGATGACGACCTGTTTAAAATAAAAACACAGCTGGAAGAGCTGATGAATAGTGAAAAGCCCTATCTCGATAGTGAACTGAATCTAATTAAGCTTGCGGAACAGCTTTCCGTTTCTACCCATCATTTGTCATACGTCATCAACAAAGGATTTCAAAAGAACTTCTTCCAGTATGTAAATGAATACAGAATTGAATATGCTAAAAAATTGCTGAAAGACAACAGTAATAATAAATTGTCCATTTTAGGAATTGCCTACGAATCAGGATTCAATTCAAAAACATCTTTCAATACAACTTTTAAAAAATTGACTGATCAGACCCCTTCGGAGTTTAAAAAATAGTTCAGGTTTATAAAGTTTTACTTTTTGTGCTTTTAATTGTTTGATTTTCAGAAGATTGTTGAATTTTTATTTTTCTGTATAAAATAGGTTCATTCGGATAATCCTGAACATTCCCGGCACATTTTGAAGATACTTTTGTATCATAAAATGTAATCTTATGAATACCGGGGAATCATACGCTGTGGTAACAGGAGCCAGCCAAGGATTGGGAAAGGCGTTTGCCGAATATCTGGCCAAAAAGAAAATCAATGTTGTTCTGGTGAGTCTTCCTGATCAGAATTTGCAACAGCTTAGTGAAGAAATCGCTGAAATCTATCAGGTCAAAACACAGTATTATGAAGTAGATCTTTCTGTAAATGAAAATGTTCTGAAGCTTACCGAATGGCTGAACAATTCTTTCAATATTCATATCCTAATTAATAATGCAGGATTGGGAGGAACAAGAAGATTTACGGAAGCATCACCTCAATATATCAATACTATTTTACAGGTGAATGTGGCGGCAACATCCTTAATCACCCATCAATTGCTTCCTAATCTTTTAAAACAGCCACAATCTTATATCCTCAATGTCTCCAGTATGGCGGCTTTTTCTCCGATTGGCTTTAAAACAGTGTATCCGGCTTCAAAGACCTTCATCCATTCATTTTCAAGAGGTTTACATGAAGAATTAAAGGGGACTAATGTATTTGTGAGTGTAGTGAACCCCGGAGCGATGAAAACTAATCCGGATGTCTGTGACCGAATTGAAAAACAGGGCTTCCTGGGTAAACTAACCTTATTGGATCCGAATAAAGTGGCGGGTTACTGCATTGATCAACTTTTTAAAAAAGATTCTGTGATTATGGTGAATCCCATAAGTTGGCTGGTGATGAAAATCCTCCCCATTTGGATTAAATTACCTTTGATGACCAATGCGATTAAAAGAGAAATAGAAGCATGAAAAAAGTATTTGTTACTGGGACTACGGGACTTTTAGGAACGAATGTACTGATAAAATTATTGAATGATGGTTATAGTGTTATTGCTCTGGTGCGTAAGAAAAGCAGCGATATGGGCACGGAAAATGAAAACCTGACCTGGGTTGAAGGCGATCTTTTTACAGACATTTCTGAGCATCTGAAAGGAGTGGATTGTGTAATTCATATTGCTGCTGAAACAAGGCAGAACCTTTTGTCTTATCATGATTACAGAAAAATTAATCATGAGGCGGTGGTACACATGTTTTCTCAGGCAGTAGCAGCGGACGCTAAACGCTTCATATTCGTCAGTTCAGCCAATACATTAGGCTATGGAAGTATACAAGAGCCTGGAAATGAAAAATCTCCTCAGAAATATCCGTTTACCTGTTCTTTGTATGCAAAAAGCAAACTGGAAGCAGAACATTTTCTTTTAAAGAACAATAAAACAACAGAAGTGGTTATTGTGAATCCCTCTTTCATGATCGGAGCCTATGATCAAAAGCCTAGTTCCGGCAGAATCATTTACTGGGCCTGGAAAAAGAAAGTTGTTTTCTACCCGAAAGGCGGAAAGAACTTCGTGCATGCTGAAGATGCTGCTATTGGAATTGTCAATGCCATCGAAAAAGGAAAAAAAGGAGAAAAATATCTTTTAGCCGGGGAGAATTTGAAATATAAAGACTTTTTTAAAAAAATAAATCGTATTACCGCTCAGAATCCTTTTATGATACCAATTCCCAATACGGGATTGATTGTTTTGGGGAAAATAGGAGATGTTTTAAGAGCTTTACATATTAAAACTGATCTGAGTTCGGAAAATATGAAAGCGTTGAGAATCGATAACTTTTACTCTAACCTTAAATCTGTAGAGGAATTGGGAATCCGGTATCAGTCTATAGATAAAGCGGTGGAGGATGCTGTTGCATATTTTAAAATTAAAGAACGAAAGCTATAGCAATGATTATTTTGAAAGTCTTTCCAGGGCCTCAGGTAAACTTGTCGCAAAATTGATATGTTGGGTCGTATTACTTTCTGAAATAAAATCTTGGAAGCTTTTACTTTTGTATTGACTGAAATCACCTACAATGGCCAATGGAATACGATAGTTGGAGAATTTTTGTAAAATTTCCCCGGCAAGTTTAGTCTTCAGGTCAAAGAAATCGGAAGTGATGTTCTTTTCATGGAGGATTACTTTATCAAATCCTTGGTAATATAAATTTCCTAACAGATCCAATCCATCCTGGGCAGATTCTATCACTCTTTCATCAGAAATGATTTCAGCAATTTTTATATGATTAATAATATGTTCTTTAATTTCCATAATATTATTTTCTTCCCAAAATAAAACGGTCATTTTCAGATAAATCCTTAATCAGCTGTACATCGGTAAATGTATCAGTATACAGCGCTAAAGTTTCAGCACCCAGCTTTTGATTGATCTCTAAAAACAATAACCCGTTTTCATTCAGGCACCTTTCTGCGTCTTTGGCAATTTTCCTGTAAAAAATCAGCGCATCAGAAGTAGGAGAGAACAATGCCATGGTTGGCTCGAATTCTTTTACGGAGTCAGCAATCTCATATTCTTCATCAATCCCGATGTAAGGTGGGTTGGAAATGATGATGTCAAAATGATCGGTTAATTCATAGTTCAGATAATCCTGGTGAATAAAATGGACCTCAAGTTGATGGAATGCAGCATTTTTTCCGGCAGTCTGTAATGCTTTTTCCGAAAAATCAATGGAAGAAACTTCAGCTTCAGGAAAATGTTTTTTTAAAACAAGAGGAATAATCCCGCTTCCTGTTCCAATGTCTAAAATCTTCAATTTTTTATCAGAAAAATGATTTCGGATCTTATAGACAGCCATTTCCAGGAGCTCCTCCGTTTCCGGACGGGGAATCAGGACATTTTCATCCACAAAGAAAGTCATTCCAAAAAATTCCGTTTCTCCTAAAATATGTTGATAAGGCTTATTCGTCTTCAATTCTGCAACCATTTCAAAAAGCTTTCTTTCATCTTCCATCAACAATTCCTGATGAGAAAACCTTCTCTGATGGAATGAGTCAAATCCCGTTATTTTTTGGATAAAAATAGAACACAAAAATGCACACTCCGAGTCTGTGTAAAGATCGGAAAGCTCAGTTTTGAAATATTGCTTAAATTCTGAAATTGTCATTTATCTCGTAAAAACCAATTTCGTGTCTGTAGATTTTTCCTCATTAATCCTATACCCTTCATAATTGAATGCTTTTACATCATTCAATGTTTTCGCATTGGTTTCTGCACAGTATCTTACTACCAGTCCTCTTGCATGTTTGGTGTATACTACAATGGTTTTCAGTTTCCCGTCTTTCAGTTCGTAGAAATCAAAATCGATGACTTTATGGTTCAGCTTTTTCCTGTTGATTACTTTCCCATATTCGGTGCTGGCAAGATTCAATAGAATTTCATTCTTTTTCATTTCGGAATTCAGTTGATCCGTCACTTTTTCAGTCCAGAATTCATACAAATTTTTATACTGATCAAATTCAAAATGTCTTCCCATTTCCAATCTGTAAAGCATCACTTTATCAGAGGGTTTTAGTAGACCATATAAACCGGAAAGCATTCTGTAGTTTTTCTGTAAATAATCCACCGCATTTTTATCCAGTGTTTTCGCATCCAAACCTCGATACACTTCTCCCGTAAAAGCAAACATAGCCGGAGCAGATTCTTTTGGTTTCGGATTAGATTTCCATTTTTGGTTTCTCTCCCAGTTTTCATCTGCTAATTTCGGAGAAATTTCCATTAATTCGGAAAGATACTTTGGAGATTTATGTTTTAGATGAGATTGTATAAAGGCTGCATCTTCAATGAATTTCGGAGTAGTGGATCTCAGCAGATCCGTTGAGTTCTCTACATTCATCAATTTAGCAGGTGATGTTACTATTTTCATAAAGATTTAAATTAGAAAATGGGATGCTGGTTTCACTAAATAATACCTTTCCCTTGTCTGATGATTTCCGGTTCTCCTGAAGTCAAGTCCACAATAGTGGAAGCCATATTATCTCCATATCCGGAGTCAATGACGATATCCACCAAATGATCATATTTCTCTGCAATCAGTTCGGGATCTGTGGAATATTCAATGATTTCATCATCATCTTTAATGGAAGTTGATGCAATCGGATGTCCTAATTTTTCCACAATAAGTTGCGGTATCGGATGATCCGGAACACGGATACCAATAGTTTTATGACCTTTGTAGGCTAAAGGCAAACTTTTATTGGCATCAAGAATGAATGTGAAAGGACCCGGTAAATGACTTTTTAAAAACCTGAATACAGATGTATCAATAGGTCTTGTAAAATCGGAAAGATGGCTTAAATCATTACAGATAATAGAGAATTGAGCCTTTTCAAGCTTGATTTTTTTTAGCTGAGCCAGCTTTTCCATAGCCTTAATATCAAAAATATTACAGCCTAAGGCATATACCGTATCGGATGGATAAATGATCAATCCGCCGTTTTCTAATGTTCTAATTACCTCATTGATAAGATTTTCCTGAGGGTTTTCCGGATAAATTCTTAAGATTTTTGCCATAAAACAAAGATACGAATAATTGAATAGTTTTTATAAAACTGCTTTATTTACAGGAAAAAATTGCAGTTGTGAAAAATTATCGTATATTTGCAATCCAATATCGCGGGATGGAGCAGTAGGTAGCTCGTCGGGCTCATAACCCGAAGGTCATCGGTTCGAGTCCGGTTCCCGCTACTAAGGTAACGCAGCGGCGTTCAGAAAATATACCGCGGGGTAGAGCAGTAGGTAGCTCGTCGGGCTCATAACCCGGAGGTCGCACGTTCGAGTCGTGTCCCCGCTACCAATAGGAGAATCAGAAATGATTCTCCTTTTTTTATGTCTTCGTTAGTTTAAGTTTTTTTGATTTGAAATGGTGTATAAATTGCTGTAATAACAATAAACAATAGTTATGGCACCGAGAAATTTTAAAAAAGAAGAATTTGTCAAAGATGGTGACAGATATAAAGTAGAATTTAAAATAAAAGAAATAGGAGAAGGTGTTGATCTGATAGTGGAAAGAAGAAGGGATGATGGCGAATATGAATTGATACAGGCTGAGATCAGCAGAATGAATGACAGCATTTTTATTTTCTGGAGTGAACCTATTGATGGACGAGTAGTTTCTGATGAATACAAGCAGTTATGAAGTATAGCGAAGCAGTACAACACAAGAAAGAATCTCTGAAAAAAGCCCACGAATCTATCTTAAACGGCTATCATATTGTTATTGTTCCGGCAGATACGGATGAGAGTGCAAAATATATTGAGGACTTCCTGAAATCTCCTGAAAAGTTCAATGATGAAAGTTGCAAAAAATATTCCTCCAATGATGAATATGAAGTGGTAAGCTTTAAAAAGGAGGATGAATAGGATAATTATTATGAATTATATTTCATAATTGGAAAAAATGTCCTATATTTGCACCTGTAAAATCGCGGGATGGAGCAGTAGGTAGCTCGTCGGGCTCATAACCCGAAGGTCATCGGTTCGAGTCCGGTTCCCGCTACTAAAAAAAGAGAATCACATTGTGGTTCTCTTTTTATTTATCAGTAAACTTATTGAAATTAAATAAAGAAAAATCCCGCTTCAAGCGGGATTTTTTTATTTTTTATTGCTGAGCCATTTCGGCGTATGGTCGAAGTTTGTAATCTTCGGCTAAGGTCTGGCTTAAAAATTCTGTTTTCTGAGTTCCTTTCATTCTTCCTGCAGCATCGTTAGCATTGAAATACGATTCACTAAGTTTAGTAGTAAGTTCAGAAGGGTTAAAGTCAAATTTAGTGTCACCTTCTACCCCTAAATACCCGTTCTTTCTTGTTAGATTCGTAATATAGTTGTTGTAGTTAATTAAAGTGTTTCTTAAATACTGAGTATGGTATTGCATGCATTTCTTTGCTTTCTTAGAAGAATTGTTCAAAATACAGTTGTTCATATTCATTCTGTATAAACGCCATTCAGATTCCAGAATTCCATATTCTTTTCCCAATGCAACTTTTCCGTTTGCCAGGATATTATTGTCTCCTTCTTTTGTGCTAATGTCCTGCAAATGTTTAAGAACCAATGGGACCGTATTTTCAATTTTAGTTTTTGTTTCCCTTACAGCGCTGAAATCTGCTGCAGGTGACCCCTTCTTTTGCGCAGTCGCTACATTAAAAACAAGTAGTAATAGTACAATCAGTAAATTATATCTTTTCATGAGAAATTTTTAAAGCACTAAAATAAATATATTTTCTCACTTCTGACAAATACATTTTAATTTTATTTAATAAAAATTAACAAGTTTTAAGAATTTATACTGAATTCAAAGGTTTTGATGCAGACTGTTTAGGAGATAAATACAGTCTTTTAAAAATTTAACATATTTTAATAAAAATTATTTCACTGATATTCAATAAGTTATGTTTTTAAACACTTTATCACTAAAAAAATAGTTGTTTGGATGAGATTTATTTCTACATTTGTATAACTAATTTATTAGTGATATAGAATTAAGCTATAATTTTATATCAGATAATGATAAAAATGAAAAGGATATGAAAATTCAAACTTTAACAAAAGCAGAAGAACAGGTGATGCAGTATTTATGGAAATTAGACAAAGGATTTCTTAAGGATATTCTGGATCTGTTTCCGGAACCCAAACCGCATACGAATACAGTCTCTACTATTTTAAAAGTATTGAAAGATAAAGAATTCGTAGACTATAATGTATACGGAAGACAACATGAGTATTTCCCACTGATCTCTCAGGAGCAGTATTCAGGGAAAACGATGAAAAGCCTTGTGAAAAATTATTTTAAAGGTTCTTACAAAAGTGCCGTTTCTTTTCTTGTGGAAAAAAATGAAATGACAGTGGAGGATCTTGAAATGTTATTAGACGAACTCAAAAAGAAAAACTAGCCATGGAAGCAGCACTTCTATATTTCGGAAAAGTAATTGTATGTTCTGGTGTAATGTTTTTGTATTACCAGTTGTCTTTAAAAGACAAGACGTTTCATCATTATAACAGATTTTATTTGTTATCTGCCATGTTGATATCACTATTGCTGCCACTGATTAAAGTAGATGATTTTACAATAGAAGTGAGTAATGATGTTTATAAGCTGATTGATCAATTACAAAATTTTAATACAACTAAAAACTTAAACAATGACCACATTTATCTTAGAATTATTTTTTCAGCTTTGGGACTGGTTTCTCTCTATTTTTTAGGAAAACTTCTCTATGGGATTTTTAGGATCCGCCAACTTAAAAACCAGTTTCAAAAAGAAAGTTTTGATGGTATTAATTTTTACCAGACAAATCTGACAGACGCACCGTTTTCATATTTTAAAAATCTGTTCTGGAAAAATACCATTGTATTGAATTCAGATATCGGTAAACAGATCTTGAAGCATGAAATGGTACACATTGAGCAGAAACACTCATTTGATAAGGTCTTTATGGAGATCATCACCTCTGTTTTCTGGTTCAATCCGTTCTTTCATATCATTAAAAAAGAAATAAGTTTAATCCATGAATACCTGGCTGATAAAAAGGCCGTAAAACAATCGGACACCAAAGCATTTGCGCAGATGCTTTTAGCAAGCCACTTTTCCGGAACACAGTTGCCTGCAACCAGTCCGTTTCTAAGTTCAAACCTTAAAAAACGACTTAAAATGTTACAAAAACCTAAAACCAAATTCGGATATGCGCGAAGAATTTTTGCGTTGCCGGTTTTATTCTCCGTAGCGTTTGCTTATATGGTAAATGCCAAAAACAAAGAAATTAAAGAAACCAATATAGCGATTCAGGAAGCCGTTGCCCAGATTAAAAAAGATACTATTGCTCCTGGGAAATTAAAAATACAGACTCCTGGTGAACCTAAACTTTTCAGAAAATCAGACAGCCAGAAAAAAATCGCTGACTTAGGTAAAAAAATTGAAGAAAGAAGCAAAGCCCTGAAAAGTCTGAAGCCTGAAAGTGAAGAGTTCAAGAAAAATATCGATGAAATAAGCAGCCTTTCAGAAGAAATAGGAAAAATAACCAACTCCGATGATTTTAAAAAGCCTATTCATGGATTTGTAGTTCCTTATGATGGAGAAGCAATGGCTTTTAACTTTGAAGGAACAGATATGAACATGAAGAAGATGGAAGAGCTTTTCAATTCCGATGAATGGAAAAAGAACATGAAGGAGCTTAAAAATCTAAAAGTGGAAATTCCTGAAATGGAATTTGATTTTCCTGAGGTTCCGGGTGCCCCGGCTGCTCCCAATGCTCCGGGAGCTCCAAAAGTAAGAGTCTATAAATTCCCAAAAGTAAAAGCCTATAAATTCAAAGATGTAAAAGATATGAAATGGAGTCCTGAAGCTGATATGGCATTCAGATCTGCTGAAGGGGCTAAAGAATCTGCAAGTACAGCCAAAAAAAGAGCTGAACTGGATAGAAAAAGAGCAAAGCTTAATGAGAAAAGAGCAAAATTAGAAGGCGAAAGAGCTAAGCTTGAAGCAGAAAGAAGAGTATTGGAAGGAAACAGAAGAGCAATGTATTTTAATAATGATTTCAGCTACAATATTCCATCCGATAAAGATAAAGTCATAAGAATCAATTCCGATTACATCAGAACCGGAGATAAAAAAAATGGCATTATCATTTCCGGATTAAAGAATGCTTCAGGAACCGGAGATATGAAGTTCTACATTGATGGTAAAGAAGTTTCCAAAGAAGAACTGGAAGCTTTAAAACCCTCTGATATTAAAAGTATGAATGTGAATAAAAACAACAACAATGGTAGAGCTTCCGGTGAAATAAGAATTGAAACCAAAAAATAAAGTTCCAATCAGCTTTGTCAATCTGCAATAGGCTGCATTGACAAAGCTTTTTTTCATAGGAACACCCATGATGAAATTTAAATTAAAATTAAACTATCTATGAGAAAAAATATATTCTTATTCCTGCTTTTAAGCGTCTTTGCCAATGCACAGATCAACCGATTCTTCTATGAATATAAATACATCCCGGACTCCAATGATAAAACGGATGTAAAGAAAGATATGATGCTTCTGGATATTGATAAAAACGGATCTACCTATTACAGTCATGAGAAATTTATTGCTGACTCTACCTCAAAGGCGGAAATTGAAAAGCAGTTGAAAGGCGGTTTTGGTGAAAATATAAGCATCACCAAAAGAGAAGGACCAGGAACCGTGTCATTTAAGGTAACTAAACAATATCCTGACTTTAAAACATATCTGTTTAGAAGCATTTCTACAGATCAATATAAGATTGCAGAAGATAAAAAGCCTGAATGGAAAATCCTTCCTGATAAACAGAAAATTGGAGAATATAATGCACAGAAAGCAACTACAAGTTTCGGCGGAAGAGATTGGACGGCATGGTTCTCTACAGATATTCCTTTTCAGGACGGGCCGTATAAATTTTACGGTTTACCGGGACTGATCGTTAAAATTGAAGACAATACAGGCTCGCATATCATGACTTTGGTCGGCAATAAAAAAATGGCAGCAGCTGCTCCATCCACGGAAGCTAAGCTTCCTGAAAATATAAGAATGATAGGAATAGGCGGGAAAGAAATAGAGGTGACCAAAGAACAGTTTAAAAAAGCCTGGAAAGCTTATGTAAATGATCCTTCCAAGAATATGAGAGAAATGTTGATGAGAAATAGTGGCGATTCTAATACCAAAATGGTATTCAGAATGAAAACACAGGACGGAAAAGAACTTTCAGATCCTAATCAGGTATTCCGGGAAATGGAAAAACGAGCGAAAGAAGCACTGAAAAAGAATAACAACCCGATAGAACCGGATTTAATTAACTAATAAAAAGAAGCGGCTGAAACTTTGTTTCAGCCGCTTCTTTTTATTCGAGAATCTTTTCCCAGAGCTCTCTGTGAAATTTGATCATATTGCTGTATAAGTTAGGGTTTTCACCCATTCTTATAATAATAAGGTTTTGACTGGGAATAATGTCGAGAATCTGTCCGTTTTTACCCAAAGCACACAACATATCTTTAGGGGCATTAGGAACTAATGACTGATTGAACATTTTCTCAATTCCGGGTATTCTTATGGAACTTTTTCCATTAAGCCACCATAAGTATCCATAAGATGGATTGAGGTTCTGCGAAGTATCTGTCATCTGGCGAAAGTAATCATCATACTGATAATATACTTTTCCATCAAGCTTTCCTTTATTTAAAACAAGTTTCCCGAATTGCAAAAAAGCTTTTGCGTTGCTTGAGAAAACTAATCCGTTTTCATATTTTATCCATTTTCCGGATATTCCTGAACCTGCCAACTTTTCTGAAGTATATTGGTCTATAGTTTTATGGCTGGCTTTTTCTATAACTTTTGCCAATTGGGAATAGGCAGAAGTATCATAATACCAGAAGCTTCCGGCCGGGTTTTTAATCACATAACACTGGCTGGATTCACATTTCTGATCTTTAGTATAGTCAAGCCCGGAAGTCATAGTCAGAAGATGTTTAATAGTGATCTTATCTTCTTCCTTTTTATCCATTCCCGTCCATTTTCCTAAATATTGAGAGACCGGATCATTAATGTGTAATAAGTTCTCTTGCTGTGCTATCCCGATAAGTACTGCTGTTAAAGACTTTCCGGCAGAAGCCCAATACCATTCGGAATGTTCGTCAAACGGCTGCTGATTCAAAAATTTTTTGCCAAAATACTTTTCATTGATCATCTTCCCATTCTGGTAAATGAGAAATGCCCTGCTTTTATTTTCGAGATTGAATTCATTGAGAAGATTCAGTTTTTCCTTTGAAAAAGTAATGTTCTGGGAAAACACTGAGGCAAAGAAAAATAAGGTGAGTAAAATAGAGCTTCTTTTCATGATTTTTACATTTTGATATAAATAAGATAAAATAGTTAAATCTGTAAAGGAGCATCCATATCCGGTTATTAATAGAGCCCATCTTATTCTTTCTTGAACTTGATCTTTTACAAAAATAAAATCCCGAAACTCTGTTTCGGGATTTTATTTTTATGATTATTAGATTAAGCCAATTTCTTAGAATCTGCAATAAACTGAGCCAAACCATTATCTGTTAATGGGTGTTTCAATAAGCTCAAGATTGGAGGCAGTGGAGACGTAATAACATCTGCACCGATTTTAGCACAGTCGATAATGTGCATAGAATGACGGATAGAAGCTGCTAAAATTTCAGTTTCATACATATAATTATCAAAAATCAAACGGATTTCCTGGATCAGGTTTAAACCATCCGTAGAAATATCATCCAATCTTCCAAGGAAAGGAGAAACATAGGTTGCTCCAGCTTTTGCAGCCAAAAGAGCTTGTCCTGCAGAGAAAATCAATGTGCAATTGGTTTTGATTCCTTTATCTGAAAAATATTTTAACGCTTTGATACCGTCTTTAATCATTGGAATTTTCACTACAATGTTTGGGTGGATCGCTGCAAGTTCTTCCCCTTCTTTGATCATTTCTTCATACGTAGTAGAAAGTACTTCCGCAGAAATATCACCATCTACGATCTCGCAGATTGCTTTATAATGGTTTCTGATCGCTTCAGCGCCCTGAATTCCTTCTTTGGCCATTAAGGACGGGTTGGTCGTTACACCATCCAGGATTCCAAGATCTTTAGCTTCTTTAATTTGCTCTAGGTTAGCTGTGTCAATAAAAAATTTCATTTTGTTTAGTAGATTTATTTTTTTGCAAAGATAACGAATACTTTGTGAGTGGAAAATTTTTAATTTTGGATAGAAGTCAGAAGTTAAAACAAAAGTACTTTACCACTATTTACATATGAAAATTAAAAACATCTTTACTGCGGAACTGGAAATCATAGGAATCAATCCCTTTGTTTTTATTCCTGAAGACATTTTGAATATCATTTTTGAAACTTCGGGAAGAAACAAAAGCCCTATTCCTGTAAAGGGAACTGTAAATGGTAAAGAATTTAAACAAAACCTGATGAAATACTTAGGAGAGTGGAGACTGTATATCAATTTGACGATGCTTCCGAATTCTCCCAAAAGAATTGGTGAAGCCATTGAGGTTTCTGTTGAATATGATGATTCGGACAGAAGCATTTCCATTCATCCGGATTTGGATCGAGCTATTAAAGAAGATCCTGTTGTACTAAAGAACTTTGAAGCATTAATTCCTTCAAGAAAACATGAATTGATCCGTTATATCCATCATCTCAAAACGGAAGAAAGCATCCGGAGAAATATTGACAAAATTATCAGGCATTTAAAAGGGGAAACTGATTTTTTTGGTAAAAAGATCAATTAGATAAATAAAATAAAAATCCGGGAAAACTTCCCGGATTTTATTTGATTTATGAATTTAAAGCTTTGCTAAGCTTTACTGCGTCTTCATTCGTCGGATCATACTGTAATGATTTAGCTATATGTTCCTTTGCTTTGGCAGGATTGGTTTTCTGTTCTGCAAAAGCAACATAGAAATAAGCGTATGCCAGGTTTTTCTTACTTTGTTCTACTTCTTCCGGCTTTACGGCAGCAATATATTTCTCATAAGCAAGTTTGGCGTTGGCATCATCTTTAGCTGATTGATAAGCATAGGCCTGACTGTAATAAGCCGGAGCCCAATCCGGCAATAAAGCGGATATTTTTTTCCATGTTTCCACTGCATTTGTCCAATCCGATGCTTCCTGATAAGCGGTAGCCAGTTTAGCTAATGATTCCGTATCTTTTGGATTGGCTTCAATTTGCTTTTTAAGGGCATCGATCGTCGGATTGCTTGTTGTTTGACTAGCTGCAGCGGTATTATTTTGGGTACTATCTGTCTGAGTTGTTTGAGCATTAATAAAACTTACACCTCCTACCAACATCAAACCTAAAAAAAGGTTTTTAACATTAATTTTAGCCATTTTCATATTCTTATATTTTTTGAATTGTTATTCTGAAATTCAATAATAATTCCATAAAAGGTTAAATTTTAGAACCTTTAAGTTTTTTTAGAAAAGATTAACTGTTAACTATTTTTATCTTAATTTTCGATTCATTGTAGTTTAAATTATCTTTGTCACTCAACTATTTTTAATCAGTATAATTGTATGAACATCATATTAGCTTCAACTTCCACCCTTTTCGGAGGAGAATATCTGGAATATTTAAGAGAAGAATTAATCAAACTATATGAGGGAATTGATGAGATCATTTTCGTTCCTTTTGCAAGGCCGGGTGGAATTTCCCACGATGATTATACGGCAAAAGCACAATCTTTCTTTGAAACCATTAACATTAAAGTAAGAGGATTGCATGAATTTGAAGATAAAAAAGCAGCATTAAATAATGGCAAAGCATATTTTACCGGAGGCGGAAATACATTTCTATTGGTGAAAACTTTGCATGAGGAAGGCTTGATGTCTGTTCTGAAAGAAAATGTAGAACGCGGAAAACCTTATTTAGGATGCAGCGCCGGAAGTAATATCGGGGGACAAAACATGAAGACCACGAATGATATGCCGATCGTTTATCCGCCAAGCTTTGACTGTATGGGATTAGTTCCTTTCAACCTGAATCCGCATTATCTGGATCCAAATCCGGAGCTGAAGCATAACGGAGAAACCAGGGAAACCAGAATCAAGGAATTTTTAACTCAGAATGATGTTAAAGTTGTAGGATTGCGTGAAGGAAACTGGATCAGAAGAACCGGCAATAAGACTACCGTAGAAGGAAGTGAACTGACAAGAATTTTTGAAAAAGGAAAAGAGCCTTATGAGATTGAAGCAGGAAGTGAATTATAAGTTAATTTAGTTATATTTGATAGAAGCATCTTTACATAACGAAATTACAATGCAATGAAAAAAACATTTGCCATTCTGACACTTTCAACACAGATTATTTTTGCCCAGAATATTGCCCAGAAGTTAGATGAGGCCACCAAAGGCCTGATGAATTCTTCCGGCGCCATTGCTTCCGGATTATCATTTTATGTTGCAGATGAAAGCGGTAATTTCATTTATGAATATCAGGGAAATAAGGGGCTTTCTACCGCTTCCACTCAGAAAATATTCACAGCTGGGACTGCATTGGAAGTGTTGGGAAAAAATTATACCTATACAACCACTTCAAGCTACTCCGGAACTTTATCGGGTGGTGTTTTGAATGGAAATCTTTTCATCAGTTCCAACGGAGACCCTACATTGGGAAGTTGGCGTTACGAAGCCTATAAACCGGAAAGTTTTAAACAGAAACTCATGGAGGCAATAAAAAAGTCAGGAATTACCAAAATTTCCGGAGATCTGATTATTGATGACTCCTATTTTGATCATCAGACGATTCCGGGAGGCTGGCCGTGGGATGATCTTGGAAATTACTATGGAGCCGGAGTATGGGGCGTAAACTGGAGAGAAAACCAGTTTGATATCAATATCAATGGAACAGATTTCAAAAGCTTTTCTTATCCTTTAGAAGGTGTGAAATGGTTAAATGACCTGAAAGCAGGCGGAAGTTCAGACCAAAGTTTGATCTTTACTGCGCCTCATTCGGATGTTGCTTTAATTAATGGGACTTTGCCGTCCGGAAAAACGGTTACGGTCTCAGGTTCCACACCCAATCCGCCTTTGCAACTAGGTGTAGAAGTAAAACAGTGGTTAAAAGAATCCGGAATAGAGTTTTCAGGAAAAGTGATCACGAATTCCCAACTTGAGATTGAAGGAAAACAACCCTTGGCCGCTCCAAAAACAAATATTATTTTAACCTATCAGTCTCCGACATTAGATAAAATCATTTTCTGGTTTCTGAGAAAAAGCGTTAATCTTTACGGAGAAACATTGATCAAAACATTAGGAAAAGAGAAAAAAGGAAATCCAAGCTTTAAAAGTGGAGTAGCTTATCTTAAAGAATTCTGGAAGTCCAAAGGAATCAATGCCAATATGATCAACTTTGCAGACGGAAGCGGACTTTCGCCTCAAAATTATGCTTCGGCAAAAGCGGAAGTTCAGGCTCTTTTATATGCTAAAAAACAGCCTTGGTTCGAATCCTATTATGATGGATTTCCCACTCAAGATAACGGGATGAAAATGAAAAGCGGTACCATGAGAGATACCAAATCATATGCGGGATATCATACTTCAAAAGACGGAAAAAAATATGTATTCTCTATTATTATCAATAATTATCAGGGAAGCGGAAGTACGGAGCTGCAGAAAATCCTGAATGTTTTAAAATAAATAGTTTTGAGAAAATCCATACTTGCAAGATTTAATAACTGGTTTATTTTCACGTTGATGACAGTGGTAATCATTAGCATTGTTGTTACTTCTACTATTCTCATTAATTTTTTACGAAAGGAAGAAGTCAAAAGGGTAGATATTCTGGTAAGTGCATTAAAGTTTCAACAGGAAGTTACAAGTTCAAGTTTGGAGGTTCAAGCTTTGGTACTTCAAATATATAGTTCAAACACTACCATTCCTGTAATTATATTAGATAAGGATGATCGTCCTATTGAACATAAAAATATACCTCAGGAAGTTGAAAACAATACCACTGAAATTGTGGCCTTAGCAAAGAAAATGGCTAAGAACTATCCACCTATTGAACTAAAGTTCTCTAATGGAAATAATCAATTTGTTTATTATGATAACTCACAATTATTAAATAATTTACGTTATTCTCCATATATATTAGGCTTTTTTATTCTCTGTTATTTCTTGTTCTCATTTTGGTTCTTGAGAACAATCAAGAAAACAGACGAAGGTTATCTTTGGGCGGGTTTGGCTAAAGAAACAGCTCACCAGATAGGTACACCATTGTCTTCAATGATTGGTTGGATGGAGGTTATGAAACTTGAAACTCCCGACTCTGAAGGCATACAAGAAATTGAAAAGGATATTGAAAGATTGAGGACAATCTCAGAACGATTCTCAAAAATCGGTTCTGTTCCGGAGCTGAATGATACTGATTTCAATGAAACCATTAAAGAAAATTATGATTATCTGAAATCCAGAATATCAAAAAAGATCAATTTTACCCTGCATCTTCCAACGTATGATATTTTGGTTCCCCATAACAAAATTCTGATGAGCTGGGTAATAGAAAACCTGGTTAAGAATGCAGTGGATGCCATGAAAGGAGAAGGATCTATTCTCATTGCCGTATTTGAAAGAAACAAGAATATATTGGTAGAAGTAAAAGATACCGGAAGCGGGATGACTAAACAGCAGGCCGGAAATGCTTTTAAACCTGGTTATTCCACTAAAAAACGAGGATGGGGATTAGGATTGTCTCTGGCTAAAAGAGTAATTCAGGAATATCATAACGGAGATATCAGGATTGCCCAAACAGAAGTAGGAAAAGGAACGACTTTCAGAATTATGATCAAGAAAGTGTAGATTTAAATTAAAACAGAGAATAAAGAATAGAAATTTACAGTAAAAGAAAAAGGAATAAAAAAGCGGAGAAACATCTCCGCTTTTTATTTTTTATTATTTTTTACCTGTTAACCATTGGTTTTGCAGCTTTTGTTCTGCAGGAGTAGGATTCGCTTTGTATTGAAGTGTTTCCACAGTCATTTTATCTAAAATAGCCTTTCCTTTCAGGTCTATTTTGTCAAGCTTGTCTCCATTCTGTCTAAGAACGGTAACGGTAACATTTTGTCCTTCTTTTATACTCTTAGCATATTCAATAAAGCTTTGAACATTTTTAATGTCTATGGTTTTACCGTCTAAAGCAAATACCTGATCTGTAATTTTGAAACCGATGCTTTTTGCAAAAGGAGATAAAGCTGAACTTTCATCGAAAGCAAATGCATTGTTCTTCTCATCGAATCCTGTTTGGTTCGGATCCTTAATAAACCAGAAAATAGGAGGAGTTTCCTGCTTCATTGCTTCTATACCTACCATATTCAAATATTCTGCATAAGGAGTTGGTTGGTTTCCTGCAATATATTTATTATAAAAATCTCTGATTTGCGGATAACCTGTTACAGTTACCAATTCGTCGATCAACTTATCATCTTTGAATGGTTTGTTCTCTCCAAATCTTTGAGATAATTTTCGGATCATATCACGGTATCCCATTTCACCGTTAGAAAGCTTTCTCAATTCAATGTCAAGACACATGGCAAGAAGGGCTCCTTTTTCATATACGTTTCTATATTGGTCTTTATACTGATCCAATAAAACATTTTTACTCATCACCGTAAACGGCATGGTATCATCATAATTCTTGGAATTGGTAATTTTTTCATTGATTCTGTGAAGGAATTCATCCTTATTGATCAAACCTTCCTGGATCTGGAATAAATTCGCAAAATATTCAGTTCCGCCCTCATACATCCAAAGATGCTGAGACATTTTAGGATCTGCATAATCAAAATAATGGATCTCTTCAGAGTGAGTCTTCAATGGGTTTACCGTATGGAAAAACTCGTGGGACACTACATCGGTAATGGTTTTGTCGATGGCTTCTTTAGGCATGAATTCCGGGAGAACCACACTCGTGGATTCGTGGTGTTCCAAAGCTCCGAAACCTTTAATTTGAGGCCCATTATCTCCTGAAAGATACAACATGATCGCATACTTCTTATTGGTATTCATATCACCCAAAAATTTCTTTTGAGCAACTACCATTTTTTCAAGATTTTCTTTGAAATCAGCAGCTTTATATTTTCCTGAAGGTGAATATACACCCAACACAAGATCCATTCCGCCTGCATTGAAGGTTATATAATCAGGTTTAGTGTACATTAATGGGGAATCCGTTACTTTAGCATAATTCGCCAATACATAAGTGTCCGTAGCATCAGATTTATCCTGGTCTACCAAAGCGGTTGTTCCGTAGAAATCATTAGGCTTCTGAATCACCAATTGATAAGGTACATCCTGCATATTATCGATATATCCTACAAAACCGTGGGTGTTGATTAAATAGATCTTACCTTCTTCGATATCCGTTCCGGAAGGAGAGAACACCGCTTTATGTTTGGAAGTGTCCATTTCATCATCAAAACTGTCGTTTACCAGATAAGTGATCTTATTTAAATTCTGGGCATTTTTAAGAGCGTAGGTATTGTCATTAACCTTCGTATACGTTAATTCTTTACCCTTATTATCAAGAAATTTGATCCCTTCGATAAATCTTCCGTAATCATCTACAGAATAAGTCCCGGGAACCGTCTTAGGAAAATGGAATTTAACGTCGCCGGATTTCATTTTAGGGAATTCCATGGTTACTGCCACTTTATCGTCTTTTACATTCACAAGATCGATAGTAGTTTTAATAGACTGTGCATTCACCAAAACAGTGGCCAGAACTCCTAAAGTAAGTGCTATTTTTTTCATTGAGTTTAGTTTATAGATAAATAGTTGTTATAAAATCCATTTTGTTACGAAAGAAGTATTAAACTTTTCATAAAATTTGAGATTAAGCAAAATTGCTAAAAAGCAAAAGGCAAAACCACTCTTTTGATTTTGCCTTTTTTATTATTGTACTTCTTGATAGTTGATGAAGTAATTCTTATTGAACTCTACAGGAGTATCCTTTTTAAGTTTTACAGTCTGCCATGATTCCGTAGGAGTAATAATTTGATCCCCATTAATTCTTATAGGCAGTTTCAGGTTTTTAACCACGTCCGTATATCTGAATTTAAGTTCATTTCCTTTTTGAGAATACTCAAGAGTCGGAATCATTACGGTTCTCAAATATTGGTCAAATACACTCGAGAAATCAATCCTGGATTTAGAGGAAATATAATTTTCAATCTGTTCCGTAGTTACGGTTTGATGATAGAAATCTTTATTCATACCCCTTAAAATCTGTCTGAACTTATCGTCATTGTTAATGACCTGTCTTATCGTGTGGATCATGCTTGCTCCCTTCGGATACATATCTCCGCTTCCTTCATTCCTTACACCATATTTACCGATAATAGGTTTGTCATTATCAATATTACCACGGATACCTTGTGCATACATATCTGCTGACTTCTTATCCATATAGTTTTCAGTGAACAAAACTTCAGAATACATCGTGAAGCTTTCATGAATCCACATATCTGCCTGATCTTTGGCCGTAATATTGTTGGCAAACCATTCATGGCCGCTTTCGTGGATAATGATATAATCCCAATTTAATCCGACACCCGTTCCGGAAAGGTCATTTCCAAGGTATCCATTCATGTAATGATTTCCGTAAGCCACATTACTTTGGTGTTCCATTCCTAAATAAGGCGTGTCAACCAATTTATAAGAATCTTCATAAAATGGATACGGGCCGAACCAATATTCAAATGCGGAAAGCATCGGTTTTACCTGTTGGAACTGTTTTTTAGCCTTATCTAAATTATAATCCAGAACCCAGTAATCTAAATCCAGAGTTCCTTTTTCACCTTTATAAGTATCTTTAAAATTAGCGTATTTTCCAATACTTGGAATGATGGAATAAGCATTGATAGGGTTTTTAACTTCCCAGGTATAGGTTGTTTTATCGTTGGTCGTTTTTTTATCGATAAGTCTTCCGTTTCCAACCCCTACAAGATCTTTGGGTGTAGTGATTTTCATGATGATTCCATTGTCCGGTTCATCACTCCAGATATCTTTGGTAGGAAGCCATATAGAAGCCCCGATTCCTTCATCTGCAACGCTCATCCACGGATTTCCGTTTTCGTCTTTCGTGAAAACCCAGCCTCCGTCCCATGGTGCTCTTTTCGCAATGGTAGGATTTCCGGAGTATACTATATCAATAGTGAATTTTTCTCCTTTTTTAAAGCTCTTTTTAGTATGGATAAAAATAAAATCATCATCCTGCTTGTAATCGGCTATAGGAAAGCTGGCGGTAACTTTATCCGCTTTCATCGGTTTCTGTAAATCGATTTGAAAAACAGGGTTGGTTACATCTTTTATAATTTCAAAACTGATTTTGTTATTTCCCCTGATGCTCTTTTGTTCAAAATCGGGTTCTACGGAAAGCTCATATTTTTTGACATCCCAGAAGTTACGGAATTTTGTGTTGGAGCCTTTCAAAGTATCCTGTTTGCTGAATGTTTTCGGATTTTCAAAGAATTGTCCGAAAGCAAGTCCTGAAGCAAATAAAAGGGTATACGTCAGTTTTTTCATCTGATAAAAATTATTAGTATTCCAAAAATAGAAATTTAATGCCAATTACTTTGTTCCAGGGTAAAATAATTTATCCTTTGAAATAGATGATCCAGAATACAGAACTTACATATATCCAAAGCAAAGAAAAAATGATATGAATAGTTGTTTCAAAAGCTTTTCCTCTCCATAATTTTGAGGAATAACCAAAAAACTGAAAAATCAGCCGAACGGTCCAGAAAATACCTAATCCAAGAATGATCTTTTGACCAAGATCGGTTTCAATTAATTCATGGGAAGAAGTGAGACAGAGAATTCCCATTAGAAACACCATTAAAGCAATGAAGATAGTATGAATGACCATCATTTGTCTGTTCATAAGGCTTAATGACTGAAGTTCCTTTTCCCAGTTGAAATATTTAGGAAAAATGATATGTATTATAGCCAGAACAATGAAAAGCGCTCCGATAATCTTTAAATGAATATACATGATGAATGCGTTAAGGATTATAAACAAAAATGGACATAAAAGGGGTGAATTTCACTTCTTTGAAGAATGTGAAGCCGGCATTTTCAAAAGCATTTCCCCATACAGCTTTAGAAAAGAAATGAGTAAAACCCACTGAAAATGCTAAAAAATTAGGAAGATCCCGTAAATGTTCCACCATAATTACCTTTCCGTTAGGATTACAAACTCTGCGGCATTCTTTTAAAAACTGAATTTTCTCTTCATGTGATCTTATTTCATGCGCTGCGGAAAGCAGAAAAACGAGATCTACTGATTGATTCGGTAAAGGTATTGAATGGGTGGATATTTGCTTTGTATCGGGATAAACAAGGCTTACTTTCCTGGCTCTGATGATAGCCGGCTCAGTATGGCGCTTTGCATCATAAAAATCAAATACCTTAAGATCAGCTTGTGGAAAATTATCTTTAATAATGAAGCTGGTTTCGTCAAAACCGGCATTGATATTAATGATGTGTTTTGTGTTTTCATGGTCAATTGAACAGTTTTTTAGCCATTCAAACTCATAATATCCGGAAAAATCATACACATAAGCAGAGACAAGCAAAGGCATAATAAGACCATAAAGAAAAGCGGCAATGATGATCCAGAATAAAAGCTCCGGCCATTCAAATAGCTGATTACTGATCATGATTACACCTAGAATTCCTAATCCAATGATATAAAAATGCCGGTTAAAGCTCAGGATATTTAAAACGCCCTGAAATTTCTTTCTTTTTGTTTCCATGATTCGATTTTTCCTTTTTTCCAGTAATACGGAATATTTTTAATGATAAAAGCATTGGCTAGAACAGGGTTTTCCAATCCCAGCTTTTCCAAGAATTCAAAATGATAATTAATGATCTTTACAGGTTGAGGGACCCAGTTCTGTCTTACTCCCTCAATAATAAGAACTTCTTTGGTTTTCTCATTATAAGTGAATGTAAAGGGTAACGGACCTGCAAATCTTCTGGCCTCCTTCCAATCTGCAAAGGGTGAACCTTGAGGAAGAGAAACGTTTTCTTCTGTTTTGCTGAACAGCACCTGAAAGTTTGACTGTAAGGACTGTATTTCTTTTACACTTTCCTGTTCGGTTTGCCTGATATCGGTTGTAGAATAATGATAATGAGTAAATAGATTACCTCTAAATTCCATTTTCTTTTTATCTGTCTCAGATTTGAGAATGTATAAACCCCGCAATCTTTTTCCTGCATTGTTGGTATAACGCACAAATACACGGTAACCGATCAGGAAAAAGTCATTACCCATGAATGCCGGAAATCCTTTTGGGCGCAAATCTTTTGTCTGTACCATGGCTACGGCCACAAAAGCCCATTGATCCTGAAATAAGTCAAGTTCCAGGCATTCGGGAATAAGATGCATTAATTGTTCTTTAGGAACAGTAAATGTTAAAACAAGTGAGCTTTCAAAAAAAGCTTCAACAGCAAACGGGTGATTTTTTAAGAAGGCAAGCATTATGACTGAGCGGTTTTAGGTTGTATATAAAATTCATTATAATAGATAAGCAGGATAAATAAAAAGGCAAACAGCGCATTGAATTTTCCCCAAAGCAATAGATCCGGAACGAGAATAAACTCCAATATATTCATCACTGCAATGACAATAATTTGAATGATTGCATTAAGTCGTGATCGAATTCTTGTTACTATCCAAACTGCCATAACAATTTCGGATAAGCCAATTATAAAAGTTAGCATTCTTGAGTGATCTTCATTTACTATTCTCGCAACAATTTCTTGATGGCGGGGAACGAGGTTGAGCACTTTGCAGTACAAGCCATTCATGATCCAGACTGTTGCAATGCAATAATTCAATAGGATATGGATCGTTTTCATTAGAGAGAATATTTAATTTCTATACAAATATAAAAATAATTACTGAATTTTCAGTAATTATTGAAAATAAAATATTTTGTAAGTTTTGCAGCATAGAAAAGCATTGGTTTAGAAACCTATTATCGCGGTTAAAAAATTATAATAATAATTCAAAAATATATGAATTATTTAATATATTAGTGTTGAGATATTTACAAAACTCATTAACCAAAAAACTATTACTTATGAAAAATTTCAAATTACAATGGTTCGTCATCATTGCACTGTTTTTTACATCATGCAATAATGAAAATTCTACGACTGAAGATTTTACCAATCAAACTTCAACCACAGCTACTACTACCTTTTCTAAGGCGAGCTCAAACCCACATAGCCAAGTAGGGGTGTTGCACAATGAATTTATGAATATGATGCACAATAATCCTAATATTTCTTCACAGGATGAAGTAGTGAGTACATCAATGGCATTTTTTCAGGCAAATGGCTATAATACATCATTATTAAGTTTTGATAAAATGAAGCAGGTTGCCAATGAATCTATGAACAGCCAGTTTACTGCAGATAAAATCAATGAGCTGGCAACCAGGTTTGGTTTTTCGGGAGCCTATAAAGCCGAATTGTATAAATTGGCAGCATTCTTTAATGCTGATAATTATGCTTCAACAAGTGATATTATAAACAAATTAGATGATCTTGAGGCACAATTCTTAAATGCTCAGTTACCTGATCATGAGAAAGACCAATTATTGCTTACAATTGCTGTGACAAAAGCCAGTATGAACTATTGGATCGCATATTATCCTAATGATTTACCCGGACAAAGTAGTGCAAGTAAAGCAAAATGGTTCTCAAGAGTATTTGGAGGGGCAGTTGCAGATGCATTCGGAGCGCTTATTGGTGGGGCTGTAGGAACTGTGGGAGGACCAGTAGGAACTGTTGTTGGAGCCGCTGTTGGAGCTGCCGCTGCTTCGGGAGGGATTCAATTTGCGATAGAATATTAATTGAAATAGTATCGAAAAAAAAGAGTAGGGAATTTTCCTACTCTTTTTTATTATTGAACTGCTGGAAGATTCGAAGATCTTTTTTGCACTTTTTTATAGGTATAAGAACACATCAAGATACTGAATTCATATAGAAGAATCAGTGGGAAAGCAGCCATTAGCATACTTAAAACATCCGCCGGAGTGATGATTGCAGCCACCACCATAATTAAAACTATGGCGTGACGGCGGTAAGTTCTCATAAACATCGGTGTTAAAATCCCAATGCTGGTAAGGAAATAGATCAAAATAGGGAAGAGGAAAATAACACCCATTCCTAACACGACCTGTAAAAACAGAGTAGTGTAATCACTCAGATCATAAAGAGGTACGATGATATCCGAAATTTTGAAAATCACTCCGAAATTAACTGCAAAAGGAAGAATTAAAAAATATCCGCATAACACTCCTGTCATGAAAAGAATCCATACAGAGTTGATAATAAAGATTGAATTCTTTCTTTCATTAGGATGTAAAGCTGGACTGATAAATCTCCACAACTCCCAGACAATGTACGGAAATGCCGCAACAATACCTCCAAAAATGGAGACCGCCATCATGACATTGAACTGCTGGTAAAGCCTTTGTACACGAACAGGGAAATCTTTAGGCAAATGAATGCTGTCTTCCCCTAAAATCATCCTGGAAAAGTGATTAACAATTTTAAATGTAGGAAAATCATTTCTCGTAGGGCCGAAAAAAATATGGTCCATGATCCAATTGATATTAAAGCCGATAACGAAAGCGGCAATTATAATAACAATAATTGAGCGGATGAGGTGACCTCTTAATTCTCCAATATGCCCAAGGAAGGACATTTCTTTACCATCACTCACAGAAATAAAATTTTAAGGCTCAAATTTATGAAATATTTAAAGAAGTTGATGTTAGAAGCTGGAACTTAGTTTTCAGCGGAGACGAAGCAACTCTAATTTCTAACATCTAACATCTAATATCTAGTTTCAGTTAATTCCTTCATCCAATAGCTTATGTAGATCTATAATCCCGAAATACGCGCCATTTTCAGTGACGATTAGCTGTCCTATATTGTTTTCTTTCAGGATTTTCATGGCCTCTTTTGCCAAAGCATCCCTCTCAATTGTTTTGGGATTGGAAGACATAATATCTTTTGCCAATACTTTGGAAACATCTTCCCCTTTCATCAGCATTCTTCTCAGGTCTCCGTCTGTAATGACGCCAATGATCTTATTTTCATCAGTCACTACCGTAATTCCATGGCTTGATGCGCTGATGGAAATAATGACATCCCTGATTGAAGCATTTTCAGTGACCTGTGGTTTTTGTGCTGAAAGAAACTGATCCACTTTGGAAATCAGGTTTTTTCCTAGGTTTCCTCCCGGATGGAATTTGGCAAAGTCATTTTCTCTGAAATCATTCAGCTCCATTAAGGCAACAGCCAAAGCGTCTCCTAAGGCCATTTGTAATGTTGTTGAACTTGTAGGGGCCAATTTGTTTGGGCATGCTTCCATATCAACATGTGTATTCAAGACAACTTCAGAAAATTCTGCCAATTTACTTTTTAAATTACCCGTCATTCCAATCAAAGCTGAGGAATAATCTTTCAGATAGGAAACTAGATTTACAATTTCAGGAGAATTTCCGGAATTGGAAATACATAAAACAACATCCTGTTTCTGAATCACTCCCAAATCTCCGTGAATGGCTTCTGAAGCATGAAGGAACTGTGACGGTGTACCTGTAGAATTAAGTGTTGCAACAATTTTATTTCCCACATGAGCAGATTTCCCGATTCCTACCACAATCAGTTTTCCTTTTGCGGAATGAATGATCTCTACTGCCTTTGCAAAGCTTTCGTCGATTCTGTTTTTAAGTTTTTCAAGTTCTGAAATTTCTATTTCCAAAGTGCTCTTTGCGATTGAAATGATATTAGGCCTTTCCATTTTCTTTTATAGGGTATACAAAAAATCTCTTAAAAAATGTTATATTTAAAAAAGAATATTTAATATAAATTTTATTTTTTATAAATTCGTTCGCTTTTATTTTAAGCAGAATTTTTATAACTTTGAGTTAGATGCAAATTTAGCAATACAAAATTAGATGAGCGCAAAAAAAGCCGATTTATCCGGCGAATTGAAAAAATATTTTGGGTTTTCTACGTTTAAGGGTCAGCAAGAACAAATCATAGAAAGCCTGTTGGATGGAAAAGATGTGTTTGTTTTGATGCCTACGGGAGGGGGTAAATCATTATGCTATCAGCTTCCGGCTCTTATTTCTGAAGGAACAGCAATAGTAGTTTCGCCCTTAATAGCCTTAATGAAAAATCAGGTAGATGCCGTAAACGGACTTTCATCTGACGACGGAGTTGCCCACGTTTTAAACTCATCATTGAATAAAACACAAACCAAGCAGGTTTTTGACGACATTAAAAGCGGAAAAACAAAACTCTTGTATGTAGCTCCCGAATCATTGATCAAAGATGATTATCTTGATTTTCTGAAAGATGTGAAAATCTCTTTCTTTGCTATAGACGAAGCACACTGTATTTCAGAATGGGGACACGATTTCAGACCGGAATACAGGAACCTGAAACTCATTATCGATAAAATAGCCGATGTTCCGGTCATTGCATTAACGGCTACGGCAACTCCTAAAGTTCAGGATGATATTCAAAAGACTTTAGGGATGGCCAATGCACTGGTCTATAAAGAAAGCTTTAACCGCCCGAACCTGTATTACGAAGTACGCCCGAAAATCAATGTAGATAAGGAAATCGTTAAGTTTATCAATCAGCATAAAGGAAAATCGGGAATCGTATACTGCTTAAGCCGCAGAAAAGTGGAAGAATTTGCCCAGCTTTTGCAGGTAAACGGAATTAATGCGCTTCCTTATCATGCCGGATTAGACCAGAAGGTAAGAGTGGCGAATCAGGATAAATTCCTGATGGAAGAAGTGGACGTAATTGTAGCTACCATTGCATTCGGGATGGGAATTGACAAACCGGATGTACGTTTTGTGATTCATTATGACTTCCCTAAATCGCTGGAAAGCTATTATCAGGAAACCGGACGTGCCGGAAGAGATGGAGGAGAAGGACACTGTTTGGCATTCTATGATCCTAAAGATATTGAAAAATTAGAAAAATTCCTGGCTCAAAAGCCTGTTTCCGAAAGAGAAATCGGATTACAGCTTCTCAATGAAGTTGTAGGTTATGCCGAAACCTCAATGAGCCGAAGACAGTATATCCTGTATTATTTCGGGGAAAGTTTTGATCCCGTAAAAGGAGACGGAGCCACGATGTGCGATAACGCATCTGATCCGCCTAAATTAAAAGATGCTACTGATGATCTTAAGAAGGTGTTGGAACTAATTAATGATACCGGAGAAAAATTCAGAGCTAAAGACCTGATTTCTGTTATTGCAGGGAAAGAAACAGCGGTTACAAAATCATATAAACTGGAACAGAATTCTTATTTCGGTTTTGGAAAAGATGAAAAGGATAACCACTGGAAAACCATTTTAAGACAGGCAACTGTTCAGAATTTCTTACAAAAGGATATTGAAACATATGGTGTTTTAAAGATCGCAGAAAAAGGAAAACTGGTTTTAGAAGGAAAACTGGAACATTCCTTTTTAATTGCGGAAGACAGAGAATTTGATCTTACCCAGGCTAAAGCTGAAAGTGAGCAGATTCAAATGCAGGCGGGAGGCGGTTTGGACCAAAACCTGTTCAATCAATTAAAAGAATTAAGAAAAAAAGTAGCTAAAAAGCACGGAATTCCACCTTATACAGTATTCATGGACCCGAGTCTGGAAGATATGACGGTTCAATACCCGATCACGGTGGATGAAATCACGAAGATTTATGGTGTGGGTGAAGGAAAAGCCAAGAAATATGGTAAAGAATTCGCTGACTTCATCAAAACCTACGTTGAAGACAATAATATCGAACGTACTCAGGATATGGTACTGAAACAGGTGGCAAACAAATCCAGCCATAAAGTTTTCATTATTCAGAGTACCGATAAAAAAATAGATCTTGAAGATATCGCAAGAGCCAAAAACCTTACGATGAATGAACTTTTGAAAGAAATGGAAAGTATTGTTTATCAGGGAACAAAGCTCAATATCGATTATTATATAGAAGATAATTTTGATGAAGACATCGTAGATGGTTTTATGGAATTCATGAATGAATCTGAAAGTGACAGCATGAAAGTGTTGCTGGATGAATTCGGAGATGAACTTTCTGATGAAGAAGTGAGAATGTTGAGAATAAAATTCATTAGTGATGTAGCTAATTAAATTTAAAAATAATAACCTTACCTGATTATGGGTAAGGTTTTTTGATATGATGAAAAAGATTTCTGTTATTTTTATTCTGCCGGATTTGGAAACCGGAGGTGCAGAAAGAATTATTACTACCATTGCAAATCATCTGTCCCGGGATCGGTTTGAACCTAAAATATTGCTTTTACGCAAACAAGGCGGTTACCTTAATTTCCTTAAAAATGATGTTGAAATTATTGACATCAACACCGAAAGAATCAGGCATTCGTTAAAGCCTATTTTATCTGAAATTTATCGCAGAAAACCTGACATTGTCTTCTCTGGTTTTGGAGAGGTGAATGCTTATTTATCTCTGTTCATCAAGCTTTTCCCAAAAACAAAATTCATTGCAAGGGAAACCAATGTAGTGACCCAACATGTGACCCGAAAGGATATCAAGTTTTTTTACAGCTTTTACAATAATTATGAGAGGATCATTGCACAAAGCGATGATATGATGAAAGATCTTATTGAAAACTTTAATGTGAAGCAGCGTAAGATTATCAAGATCAATAACCCGGTGGATTTTGATTTCATAGATGAAAAATTATTGTATTCCCAAAAGCCCGAATGCTTTAAATACAATTACAAAAATGTAGTGGCTATCGGAAATCTCTCGGCCCGAAAAGGATTTGATAATTTATTGAAAGTGTTTTCAAGGCTTAAAAACGAAAATGTGCTTCTTCATATTTTGGGAGATGGAAAAGACAGGGAAATTCTCCACCAGATGAAAGAATTCTTGGGACTAAAGCATGTTTTTTTTCATGGCAGACAGGAAAATCCTTACCAGTTTTTAAAATATGCTGATTTATTTGTTCTTTCTTCAAGATACGAAGGATTCCCGAATGTTTTATTGGAAGCAGGAGCCTGCGGAACATATTCGTTGGCTAATAACTGTCCTGGAGGAATCAATGAGATCATTCAAAACCGGGTGAATGGAGAAGTTTCCGATATAGATAATCACGAAGATTTTTCACAAAAAATAATGAGCATCCTGCATCAGAGTTATGATAAAGAAGCTATCAGAAGCTCTATCAAATCAAGGTTCTCAAAGAATATTATTCTTGATAAATATGAAAAAGTATTGCTGGACCTGATCTATAAATAACCAAAATCACAAACGATATGACTAAAACAATCGCACTCATTGTTTCCATATTGATTTCTATATCATTAATGGGCCAAAAAAGTCAGATAGCCCGAAAAGAATTATTAAAAGCTTCAATGAATCAAAAAGTGAGTACTGCTGAAGTTCAGGAAATAACAATGGAGGGAGGACAAGCAGCGCCCAAGCATCTTCACCCATGCCCGGTAATCGGGATCATAAAATCCGGTGAAGCTGTTTTTCAGATAGAAGGTAAAGAAAGTGTTATCCTTCATGAAGGAGATGCATTTTATGAACCCAAAAATGTTAATATTCTTCATTTTGATAATGCCTCAAAAGATAAACCCCTGGTTTTTACAGCTATTTATTTGAAAAAAGGGGCAGAAGAAAACATACAATTTTTAAAATAGCAGATTTCATTCTACATTCTCCGACATCCGAAAATGAGCCTAAAACGGGGAATTAAAATACTATTAAAAATTAGCTGAAATAATTGAATTTAAAAAACATGAATAACCAATTAAGAGAAGAAATATGTGGTAAGTATAAAAGTTACCTTGCTAAAAATTATAATGAAAAATATATTTATAGATTAATCATTCAGGAAGGTTATAATCAACAGGACGTTGATGAAGCCATGAAAGATATTTATGCAGATAAACAGAAAATATTAAAAAAGAAAAATAAATACCGTTCTATTATTAGCATCATATTATACATTGCAGGGACTATTGTTATTTCTTTAGGAATAGTATTAGTGGTTTTAGGGGGAATTAAAATAGGCATTGCTTTGATTTTTTTCGCGGTAATTATATGGATCAATGCCAATAGATAATAACCATTTACTTAAGTCGCCGATCAATAGATAAACTTGACAAAACTCACTTGGGTGTATGGTAATTAATCGTTAAATTTGTGAGCATTAAGAAAGATAATAATAAACAAATTCATAAAATAACATGAGTCAATTCGATGTTACCGTAATAGGTTCCGGTCCTGGTGGTTATGTTGCTGCTATTCGTGCAGCACAATTAGGTTTCAAAACAGCAATTATTGAAAAATATTCAACTTTAGGCGGAACTTGTCTTAACGTTGGATGTATTCCTTCCAAAGCACTTTTGGACAGCTCTGAGCATTTCGAGAACGCAAAGCATAATTTTGCAGGTCACGGAATCATTATCAATGAGCCGCAAGCTGATATCGCAAGAATGATCGAGCGTAAAAATGAGGTGATCAAGCAAAATACAGATGGGATCAGCTATCTGATGAATAAAAACCAGATCACTGTTTTTGAAGGAGTAGGCAGCTTCGAATCCGCTACTCAGATTAAAATTACAAAGAATGATGGTTCTTCTGAAACGATCGATTCTAAATATACAATCATCGCAACAGGTTCTAAGCCGTCTTCATTGCCTTTCATCACTCTGGATAAAGAAAGAGTGATCACTTCCACGGAAGCTTTAAATCTTAAGGAAATTCCTAAGCATTTAGTGGTAATCGGTGGTGGAGTAATTGGTCTTGAATTAGGTTCTGTTTATCTAAGATTAGGAGCTCAGGTAACAGTTGTTGAATTTATGGATAAGATCATCCCTGGAATGGATGGAGCTTTAAGCAAAGAATTGACGAAAGTTCTTAAGAAGCAGGGAATGAAGTTCATGCTTTCTACCGCTGTTTCAGCAGTAGAAAGAAACGGAGATACTGTAAAAATCACAGCTAAAGATAAAAAAGGAGAAGAAGTTGTTGTTGAAGGAGACTACTGTTTAGTTTCTGTAGGTAGAAAACCTTACACAGACGGTCTTGCCCTTGAAAAAGCAGGTGTTGAGCTTGATGAAAGAGGAAGAGTAAAAGTAAACGATCATTTACAGACTAACGTTGCTAATATCTACGCCATTGGTGATGTGATCAAAGGTGCTATGTTAGCTCACAAAGCGGAAGAAGAAGGAGTATTTGTTGCTGAAACGTTGGCCGGACAAAAACCACATATCAACTATAACCTGATTCCTGGTGTAGTGTATACATGGCCGGAAGTTGCAGGAGTAGGTAAAACTGAAGAACAATTGAAAGAAGAAGGAGTAGCTTACAAAGTAGGTTCTTTCCCAATGAGAGCCTTAGGAAGAAGCCGTGCAAGTGGTGATGTTGATGGATTAGTGAAAATCATCGCTGACGAGAAAACAGATGAGGTATTAGGAATGCACATCGTAGGAGCGAGAGCAGCAGACTTAATAGCAGAAGGAGTTATTGCTATGGAATTCCGTGCAAGTGCAGAAGACATCGCAAGAAGTTCTCACGCTCACCCAACTTATGCTGAAGCTATTAAAGAAGCGGCATTAGATGCAACGGCTAAGAGACCGATCCACATGTAATTAAGAATTTAATTTCAATATATACAAGAGAAGCATTTTGCTTCTCTTTTTTTGTGTAAATGAGTAACCTCAATTCCAACCTTATTTTATTTCCGTACCTTTGACATTTAATTTATCATTCAATGCTACCAGGAAAAACTCAGACTTTACAAATTTCAGAAAAAAATAACTCAGGATGGATATTAACGGATGAATCCGGTGAAAAAGCCTTTTTACCTAAAATCTTCATTCATGATGAAAAAGAAATTGGGGAAGATGTGGAAGTTTTCGTGTATCAGGATGATCATAAGCTAAAAGCGACTACGGAAATCCCATTGGCAGAGGTAGGAGAGTTTGCAGTGATGAGTTGCGTGCAGAGCCTTCCAAGCGGAGCTTTTATGGATTGGGGAATTATCAAGGACCTGTTTATTCCCTACAAGCAGCAGAAATCTAAAATTGTAGAAGGAAAAAGATATTTGGTGTATCTGTATATTGACGAAAGCTTAGATTTGATTACCGGAACTACAAAATTCAAAAGAAATCCACAATATGAAGATCTGCCTTTCAAAAAAGGAGATAAGGTAGATTTGATCATGATGAATGAAAGTGAACTGGGCTGGAATGTAGTCATCAATAAAAAATATATAGGACTTGTGTATACTTCCGATGTTTTCAAGAAATTATATCCTTTATCAGAAGAAACAGGATATATCAAAGCGATCAGGGAAGATGGTAAAATTGACGTTTCTCTTCAGCCGGAAGGTTTCGAAAATATCGATGAATTCAAAAAGAAGATTTTAGATAAATTAGAAGAAAACTACGGGTTGCTATATCTGTCAGATAAATCTACTCCTGAAGAGATCAAGGATGAGCTTCAGATGAGTAAAAAGAATTTCAAGAAAGCCATTGGTGGACTTTATAAAGATAAAATTATTGATATTTTGGAGGATAAAATTCGATTACTGTAAGCAACAACAAACATATTATTTTAAAAGAGCAGGATGTCCTGCTCTTTTTTTTGTTTTTAAAATTCAAAAAATATGATGCAAATCATAATAATTTTCATTAATTATTTTGTTTAACAATTTTGTCAAAACAGATGATTGATTTATATTTGCACAAATTTGTTTAACAAAAATGTCAAATCAAGCCAAAAAAGACCAAACACAGGAATTAATTAAAGAGACAACAAAGAATTTATTCTTTGTGAAAGGAAAGTTTGACGCTACCACACAAGAAATTGCAGATGCGGCAGGAGTGAACAGAACACTGATCAATTATTATTTCCGCTCAAGAGATAATTTGATTCAGATCATTTTTGATGAAGCTCAGAAGGTAGAACATGAAAAATCAGAGATCATTATGAACTCAGATTTACCTTTTAAGGAAAAAATAAGTCAGTTTATAGAAGGGAGTTTATCAACCAGTCTTCAATATCCTTATCTGGAAACCTATATTGTTTCTCAGATTAACAAAGGGAACTGCCACAAAAAAGATATTGAAGAGGGTGAGCTGAATAAACTTTATAAAGATATAGAAGCAGAAATGGAGTTGGGAAATATTGAAAAAATGGAACCTATCCAGTTTGTTTTAAATATGGTTTCATTATTGGTGTTCCCAAGTGCAGTCAGACCCTTATTGATGGAGAATCTGATGATTAATGATGAAGAATTTGATAAGATTATTTCAGCAAGAAAAGAAATTATTCTGAATATGCTATTTAAAAACTAAAAAAAATGTTAAAGTAATTTCAGAAATGATTCGTCCTTTAGAAATAAAAACATTTGATAAAATATTCAACTTAAAAAAATAAACGAAGTATAAAATTATGAAAAGAAACCGTATAACTGCAAAAAAGCTTAAGATAGGTATAGCTGCTGCATTTATGATTTCTGGTTTTTTACAGGCTCAGCAAAGCTTTACCGTGGAACAATCCCTGGAATATGCTGTTGCTAACAACGTAAATGTAAAGAAAGCCAAGATAGACCAGGAAAAAGCCTCCCAAAAGGTAAAAGAAACCACAGGGATCGGGCTTCCTCAAATTGATGCTCAAGGTGCTTATAACTACTATTTGAAAATTCCCGTACAACTTTTACCTGCTGAAATTGCAGGCGGTACTCCGGGAACCTATATTCCGGTTCAGTTTGGATTAAAGCAAACAGCTACGGCAGGAGTTACATTGAAACAATTGCTTTTCAATGGATCCTATTTGGTTGGATTACAATCAGCAAAAGCGTATAGAGAAACAGCTGCTTTAGGTGAAGAAAAGACGGAAATAAGTGTTAAAGAAGGGATTATGATGGCTTATGCTGCGGTAATTGTAAATGATGAGAACATTAAAACCCTGGAGGAAAACAGAAAGGTTGCAGAGAAAACATTAAACGATACCAAAGAAACCTATAAAGTAGGATTAACGGAAGAGCAGAATGTAGAGCAATTGGAGTACAGCTATAAAAATCTTATGGTCAATATCGAAAACCTTAAGAGAACAAGAACCAAGCTGTTGATGGCCCTTAAATATTTGATGGGTTATCCAATGGACCAGAATATTGAGCTGGCTACTACACTAGATGAAATGGTACAGAAAAACCAGGTTTTGGTAGATCAGAGTGCAAGTATCGATTTCAATAATCATATTGATATGAGACTGAGCAATAATGCAGTGAAAGTTTCAGAATTGCAATTGAAATATCAGAAATCAAAATCTTTACCGTCGTTATCAGGATTTCTAAGTTCAACTTATAATGGAAACAGTAACAGCTTTACATTCTTTGATAAAGACCAGCAATGGTTCAACACGTCTGTGGTGGGGGTACAATTAGATATCCCGATCTTCAGCGGGTTACAAAGACACTGGCAAACCCAACAGGCAAAACTGGATCTTCAGAAAGCCCAAATGGATAAAGCCGATATGGAAAGAAACCTGAAAAATGAGTATTACTCGAAAGCAGTGGACTATAACAATGCTTTTGAAAGCTATAAAACGGCTCAGGATCTGATCCAGCTGTCTTCCAATATTTACCGTAAAGAGCAGATCAAGTTCAAAGAAGGATTGGGAAGCAGCTTTGACCTCCAGAATAGTGAAACCCAATTGTATGATTCTCAAACCAAATTGTATCAGTCTGCAATAGGTTTAGTTCAGGCAAAAGTTGCCTTAGATAAAGCGAAAGGCGAATTATAAACAATCAACGAAAATAATAAACTATATATGAAACCGAAAAGGTGTATGTGAACTGATAAAATTCCCACATGCCAACGGTTACATTGGACAAAACAATATAAATATTTACCAATGAAAAAAATATTTCTTCCACTAGCATTATTACTTACCCTTGCAGCCTGCAAGAAGGATGAAGTACAAGATAAAACTCTGGAAGCGCTTATAAAAACTAAAGACGTGAAAGGTCTTCAGGCATATAAAGACCGCCAGAAAGCTAAACTGGACAGCCTAAACAATGTAATGGCTGAAGTAGACAAGAATCTTACGGCATGGGGAGTAAGCCAGACTACAGGATATGTTTCCGTGCTAAAACTACAAGAGACTTCATTTGCCCACAATGTTGAAATCCAGGGGAATGTGACTACCGATCAGGATGTTACCATACAGCCGGATTTCAGCGGAGTATTGTCACTATACGTGAAAGAAGGTCAGCGAGTAAACAGAGGACAAGTGATAGGTAGAATTGCAGATGGCGGACTGAATGATCAGTATAAGCAGGCACAGATCCAGGTGAGCTCTATGAATGCCCAATTACAGATTGCTAAAACCGATGCTAATCTGAAGCGTATTGCTTATGAAAAACAAGCTGCCCTTTGGAAACAGAAAATCGGTTCGGAATTCCAGTATCTTCAGGCTAAAGCAGCTTATGATGCGGCACAAAGACAGGTTGCTGCTTCTCAAAGTACTGTTTCAGCAACTCAGAAAGCGGCAGATGCAGTAAAATCGAATCTTGCCAAAACAGCTATTGTTGCTCCATTTAGTGGAGTTATTGATAAAGTAATTACACAAAACGGGCAAGTGGTGGCTCCGGGAAGAGACATCGTAAAGCTGATCAGTTTAGGAATCATGCGTGTTGAGGCTAAAGTTCCTGAAACTTATCTGGCCAACATCAAGCCGGGAACCAATGTAGAAGTTGTTTTCCCTGCGTTGAACAAATCCATAAAATCAAGTGTGAGATTAGTGGGGAATTATATAGATCCGGCTACCAGAACATTTATCATCCAGATCCCAGTTCCTAATGAAGGTGGATATGTAAAACCTAATTTATTGGCTCAGATCAAAATCCAGGATTACCTGAATCCGTCTGCAATACAGATTCCGTCTCAGTATATTTATGATGATGCAGCGCATAAAAGCTATGTATTTGTAGCTACCAACATCAATGGAGAAAATGGAGTTGCGAAAAAAGTACTCGTAGAAACAGGACAAAAGTCTGAGAACAGTGTAGAGATTACAAGAGGCCTGAAAGCAGGTGATATAGTCATTACAGATGGTTCTAAAAACCTTACAGAAGGACAGAAAGTAAAAATCTCTAAATAATTTGAAATAAATTAAAATTATGGGCGAAAATAAACACCACGAGAAAGAATCTTTCTTTTCCAGCTGGGCAGTAGACAACAGAACCACCGTTTATGTGCTTACATTTATTATTGTAATCATTGGGATTTTTGCTTACATGTCTATGCCGAGGGAAAGCTTTCCCGAAGTGGTAGAAAATAAAATATATATTTCTTCCGTATATCCGGGTAACTCGGCGGAAGACGTTGAAAAACTGATCACCAAAGAGCTTGAAGACAAATTCAAGAACGTTTCAGGAGTAGACAAGGTAACATCCAATTCATTCCAGGATTACTGTCTGATCACCGTGGAATTTAGTGAAGATGTACCTTTAGCAGAAGCAAAACAAAGGATCAAAGATAAAGTAGACGAAGCTAAAGGAGACCAGGATTGGCCAACAGTGGATTCTGGATCTAAAGTAGAACCCAATGTATTTGACCTTAACATCTCTGAAGAGATTCCTATTTTGAATATCAATTTAAAAGGGAATTATCCTAAGTTTACTTTAAGACAATATGCAGATGATATCAAAGATGATCTTGAAGATATTCCGGAAGTAAAAGATGCGGTAGTTTTAGGAGTTGATGACAATGAAGTGGAGGTGGCATTGGATATCTATAAGATGAATGCAGCCGGAGTAAGCTTTGATGAAGTTATTAATGCCATTAAAAACGAAAACATCACGATTTCCGGAGGTAATCTGATTACAGAAGGAAACCGTGAAAACGTCAGAATCAAAGGCCAGATTTCAGAACCTTCTGAACTGAATAACTTCCTGATCAAACCGGGAGTGAAAATTATGGACCTTGCCAAAGTAGAATTCAAAGAAAAAGAAAAAACTACGTATGCAAGAGAATCAGGGAAGGATGTAGTCATGATCAACCTGAGAAAAAGATCAGGAACCAACATGATCGCTGCCATTGAGCAGGCTAAAGAGAAAATCAAAAAAGCGCAGGAAACTTACATTCCGAAAGATATTGACATTTCTTTAACTTCTGACCAATCCACAGATGTTGAGCATCAGGTAAACGAATTGGCCAACCACATTTTGATCGGTATCCTTTTAGTAATGTGTGTATTGAGCTTTTCAATGGGACTTAAAAATGCCTTGTTCGTGGGAACAGCAATTCCGCTTTCGATGTTGATTGCCTTTGCAGTATTAAATGCTTTTGGGGTTACCTTAAATACCATGGTGCTTTTCGCAATGGTAATGGGGCTCGGGATGTTAGTGGACGACGGTATTGTGGTGGTAGATAACGTTTATGCCAATATGGAAAAAGGCTATAAACGAAGAGAAGCATCAAAATTCGGTATCGGAGAGATTGCTTTCCCGGTAATTACTTCTACCTTAACTACAGTTTGTGCTTTCTTGCCAATGCTGATGTGGCCGGGAATTATGGGTAAATTCATGAGATATTTCCCGATTACGATTTCCGTTACGCTTTTAGCTTCCTTATTTGTGGCATTGATTATTAATGCTTCCATGACTGCAGGAGGTATGACGCTGGATAATAAAAACGTTACCGTTTCCCAAGCTAAAAAATACACCATTATTTTTGCAATTTTAGCAGTAGTTTTTGGGGCTTTAAGACTTATTACAGGTGTCGAATATTTCCTTGCTGTAGTGACGCTTTCGGTATTAGCTATTGCAGCGATATGGTTATATAAAAACTTTTTCCACGACAGAATTGAGCATTTCCAATATACTTTCTTTCCAAATCTTGCGAAAAGATATCAGAAATTCTTAAGAGGACTTTTACAAGGTAAAAAACCCAGAAATGCATTCTTAGGAGTAGTGGGAGTATTGATTTTTTCATTTTTCCTTTATGGAGTAATGATGGGAATCGGGCGTTCCAAAGTCCTTTTCTTCCCTGAAAATATTCCTAAGCAGGTAATTGTGTACATGGAGTATCCGCAAGGAACAGATATTGCCAAAACCAATACCGCAACCAAGCAGGTGGAAGCTAAGATCTTAAATGTTCTTAGACAATATAATGATAAAAAGACGGGTGAAAACTTCCTTGTGGAATCTATGGTTACCCAAGTAGGAAAGGGAGCGATTAATCCGCAGGTAGATGCAGGATCAGAAGCGGATACTCCGTTTAAATCAAAAATTACGATCACCTTCGTAGAATTTGCTAAACGTCATGGAGTAGATACCGGTGATGTTATGGAAGAGATCAGAAAAGCAATTCCGAACATTCCAGGATTTACCTTTACCGTAGAAAAAGATGCAAACGGACCACCGGTGGGTTACCCTGTTTCCATAGAATTGAAGGGTGATGATTATGATGAGCTATTGGGAGAAGCCCATAAAATGATCGAGTATATCAACAAGCAGGGGATCAGTGGTATTGAAAAACTGCAATCGGATATTAACAAAGAAAGTCCGGAGCTTATTATAGATATCAACAGAGAGACTGCGGGAAATATGGGTGTTTCTACTGCTTATACAGGAATTACGCTTCGTAGAGCTTTATTTGGACAGGATATTTCCACTTTCAAAGATGTGAAGGATGATTATGACATTTCTGTAAGATTACAACAGGATCAGAGAAGAAATACAAGTATATTGTTCAACCAGCCGATTACCCTTCAGGGACCAAACGGACCGGTTCTTGTACCAATGTCCACATTCTCTACGATGAAAGAAGAAAATACTTTCAACAAGATCAAGAGAAAGGATAATACAAGAACAATCATGGTATACTCTAACGTATTGAAAGGCTATAACGCCAACGAAATTGTTCAGAAGATTCAGACTTCACTGAAAAGCTACAAAACTCCGGAAGGAATTACGTATAGCTTCGGTGGTGAGCAGGAAGAGCAAGGAAAGAACATGAACTTCTTATTATTCGCTCTATTCTTGGCAATGGCATTGGTAACATCCATTATTGTATTCCAGTTTAACTCGATTTCGAAGACCTTGATCATTATGACCACGATCTTCCTGAGTTTTGCCGGTGTATTCCTTGGATTATCAATTTTCGGAATGGACTTCGTTATCCTGATGACGATGATGGGGATTATTTCCTTGGCAGGGGTTGTAGTGAAGAATGGTATCGTATTGATGGACTTCTTCGTACTCAAACTCGATGAATTAGTCGCTAAAAAAGGAGTGGAAACTCATGATGACCTTGAGCTTGAAGAGGTGAAAGAAATCATCATCGAATCTGGTAAAGAGCGTTTAAGACCGGTATTGTTAACGGCAACAACTGCGATCTTAGGATTAATTCCATTGGCCGTAGGTCTGAACTTCGACGTATTTGCATTCCTTACAACACTTAACCCTCATTTCTCAGTAGGAGGGGATAACGTAATGTTCTGGGGACCATTGGCTTGGACGATCATCTTCGGATTATCATTTGCAACATTCCTTACCTTGATCATCGTTCCGGTAATGTTCTACATTATTTCTAAGAGAAAGATCAAAGCAAGAAGAAAGTTTGTAGCAAAACATGCTCATGATGCAGAAAAAGATGCGGAAGAACAGGAGAGACTGAAAAAATTATATCCTGAAGAGTTTGAAGAGTATCATAAGAAGAAAGATTTCGGAGCAGAACCCGAAACTGAAGCTTAATAATAGAAACTATAATTAACCGAAAAGCGCATCAGAAATGATGCGCTTTTTTTCGTCATTACGTTGAGCGAGGCGAAGAAGCAATCCCAAAAAATTATAGGATCTGGCAGCGTGTTTAATAGTTGAAGGATTCAACCTGGATTTCTCCGAAAAGACAAGCAGAGTGTTTAAAGTGTAAGTAATAAAAAAGCTTCCGAAATTATCCGAAAGCCTATATTTTATAATCTAATAGGAAAATTAATCTGAATTAGTCAATACTTAATCTGCCATCACCTCGCCGGACTTTCTGTAGACAAAACTTCCATAAATATGTCTTCTTGCAAAACGGCTCGGAGAATCTGCATTCACCATTTTGATATAAGTATTTCTCGGAACACCGATGTATTCATATATATTTCCGTTCAAATGCTGAACCGTAAGAACAGATTTCTCCAGATAAAAGTCCTGAATATTCGATTTGGTAATTGTTTCCGTATATTCTTCCTTGAATTTTTCCTGCGTTTCAGGATTAATGCTTACCAAAAAATGATAGGCTTCAATGACAGATTTACTTTTTTCTTCAGCTTCCAGCTTTCCCGCTTCATCATTGATAAATTTATCAGGATGCGTATCTTTCATTGTATTCCTGTAAATGGTTTTCAGTTCCTTTAAAGTTACATTTTTGTCAACCTCAAGAAGCTTTCTGTATTCACCTAATTTTTTCATAATGGATAATCCTTATTTCGGGGTGCAAAATTAAGCTTTTTAATTGAGAAACAATAAGTTATTTATTGATAATTAATTATTATCAAAAATGTTATCAAAATGATATTTAAGAGAATCTAAGTTTGGGTAATCTTCAGTCCTTTCTGGTAGGTTAATTTTTTTATTATTTAAGTTAGAATAATACTCATCCGTCATAATTTTATCACTCACTTGGATTGAGTAATTTTCAGGATTAATACTAATTAGTCCCAAATCAAATAATGTATGAATGTCAGAACGTAATAAAATTCCATTTGGTATTTTGTCTGTTTCGGAGCCCTTAAAAGAATAGATATGTGCAGCTTCTAACATTTCGACAATTTCACAATTTGTCACAGCGCATTTTCTATTATAAGAATCAAGAAGTTTTTTTCTAAATTTTTTTTGTCCTCTTCTTGCATGAATTTCTACAGCTATTTTTTTTCTGTCATCGTGAATGTTTTCTATATTAAAATATTCAATTTCGTGTTCGTTAATGGTTGAATTTAAATAGTCTTTTGTTTGTAAATATTCGGAAGCTTTTATCAAGTTTAAATTGTATAAACATAAACTTAAAGATTTACTTATATGGTTTTCTAACTCTGAATTTTCTATTAATTTGTAATAAAAATCTTTTGGGTTTTCAAAAACATTATTGTATTTAGTACTAGAACTACCTCCATCAACGTCAATTTCTGGAACTTGCTTTCTTTTTTTTCTTATTTGAGTATTAAGACCTTTAGGATTTGTTTTCGATTCCATACAACCCACTACAGCTCCTTTTCCAGAAACATCAAAACATATTCCGACATAAATTCCATTCGAAACTTTTTGATTAGGTGGGAGGATGCAAACATGAACTACGTTTGGAAAATTAGAAGCACCTTTTGAAACTTCTACTTTGAAATCAATGCCTTCGAATTTTAAATATTTTTTTTCGAGTTCTATTTTGAAATTATTGAGTGCTTTTTTAACATCATCTAGAATTGGATTGTCGGTTCTTATGGTATTATTTAAAGTAATAGGATAATCTCGCCTGAACTCGCAAATTTGATTAAAATAATTAGTCATTAGATTTTTAAATCTAAACTAAAATATTTTTCATAAAATAACAAATTGTTTGAATTTCTTAAATAAAAACAGGAGCCCAAAAGGCTCCCGAAAAATAATATCAATTAAAGAGTCTCTAAAGCAAACTCCTCACTCGCTTCTCTCGAAGCTTCCACCATGGCAATCAATGCTTTTTCTGTTTCATCCCAATGACGGGTTTTCAAGCCACAATCTGGATTCACCCAAAGTTGTTGTGCAGGAATAACGGCATGTGCTTTTTTCAGCAATTGAAGCATTTCCTCTTTTGACGGAACTCTTGGAGAGTGAATATCATAAACTCCCGGACCGATTTCATTCGGATATTTGAAATCTGCAAAAGCATTCAACAATTCCATCTGACTTCTGGAGCATTCAATGGTAATCACATCGGCGTCCATATCTGCAATATTTTGAATGATGTCATTGAATTCAGAATAACACATGTGTGTATGGATCTGAGTAGCATCTTCAACACCACTTGCCGAAATTCTGAAAGCCTCAACCGCCCATTTCAGGTAATTCTGCCATTCAGATTTTCTTAACGGAAGACCTTCACGGATCGCTGGTTCATCAATCTGGATGATTCTGATTCCTGCTTTCTCCAAGTCATTCACCTCATCACGAATGGCTAAAGCAATCTGTTTACACGTCAAAGAACGAGGTTGATCATCACGTACAAAAGACCATTGAAGAATCGTTACTGGACCTGTCAACATTCCTTTTACCCACTGTTGAGTTAAGGATTGGGCATATTTTGACCAATAAACTGTCATAGGATTTGGTCTGTGCACATCTCCGAAAATAACAGGAGGTTTCACGCAACGGCTTCCATAACTTTGTACCCAACCGTTTTGAGTAAAAGCAAATCCTTCCAATTGCTCCCCGAAATATTCCACCATATCATTTCGCTCAAATTCACCATGAACCAATACATCTATTCCGATTTCTTCCTGCCAACGGATGGTTCTTTCAGTTTCCTGTTTAAGCAGATTATCATATTGTTCGGCGGTAAGTTCCCCTTTTTTGAATTTTGCACGCCAGTTTCTCACCTCTTTCGTCTGTGGAAACGAACCGATAGTCGTTGTTGGGAATAGCGGAAGTTGGAGAACTTCTTGTTGTATTTCTTTTCTTACATTGAATGGATTATTTCTTTTTGCATCTTCTTCAGTTGTTACATCAACACGGTTTTTCACATCCTGATTGTGAATTAATGTTGAGGTTTTACGGTTTTCAATTGCTTTTTTATTTTCAGCTAAAGCTTGTAACGTGTTATAATCCGGATTTTCTGAAGCTAATTTTTTTAAATTAACAATCTCATACACTTTCTGTTTTGCAAAAGCCATCCACTGTTTGATCTCAGGTGAAAGAATTTCTTCATTTTTCTCCAAATCAAGATCGAAAGGAGAGTGAAGCAGTGAACAGGATGGTGCAATAAATACTCTGTTTGAACCAATTTTGCTTACAGCTTGTTTAATGATAGCTAAAGACTTTTCAAAATCATTTTTCCAGATATTTCTTCCGTCTACAATTCCTAAAGAAAGACTCAATGTTTCAGGAATACTATGTAGAACTTCATCCAATTGTTCCGGGCAACGAACCAAATCAATATGTAAAACATCAACAGGTAATGAAACCGCCAATGAAAGATTGTCTTTCAATCCTTCAAAATAGGTGGCCACAATGAATTTCAGATTAGGGAATTGTTTTCTGATTTCAGTGTAAACAAATTGAAAGGCTTCTTTTGCCTTTTTATTTAAATCCAATACCAAAAACGCTTCATCAAATTGAATCCATTCTGCACCATGATGTTCCAGTTCTTTTATGATCCGGATATAAACCGGAAGTAAGTTTTGTACTAGATCTAGTTTATCAAAACCTGATTCTTTTTCTTTTCCTAATAAAAGGTACGTCAATAAACCGATGATCACGGGTTTTGCATTAACTCCTGACCGTTTCGCAGTGATGAATTCAGTGATGATCTTGTCGGAGAATAGTTTGAATTCCTGATTTTTCTGAAATTCAGGAACTATGTAATGATAATTGGTATCAAACCATTTGGTCATTTCCATAGCTGTAATGTCTAAACCATCTTTCTGAAAACCTCTTGCCATAGCAAAGTAAAGTTCAAGCTCAGATTTTTGGGACGCAATTTCCTGATAACGTTCCGGAATAGCTCCAACCGTTAAAGTCATGTCCAGAACCTGATCGTAGTACGAAAAATCGTTGCAGGGGATAAGATCAATTCCAGCTTCCTGCTGTAATTTCCAGTGTTGGCTGGTAAGGGTTTTACCAACTTCCAGAAGTTCGTGTAATGATGTTTTGCCTGACCAATATTGCTCGCAGGCTTTTTTGAGTTCTCTGTTGCTACCAATACGCGGATAGCCAAGAATGTGCGTTCGCATTTCTTTTAAAACTTTTAAATTAAACAATGATTTTAAAAGCTCTTCAGATGCTTCGCAATGCCGTCGGAGAAAGAAAGTTTAAGGAATAAAGAAGATACAATAAGGACGTAATTTTTCCATTAACGATGAGATACGTTCAAAAGTATCATCTGTATGACCGAAAGCTTCAGACCGCGAAAGCATTGTCAATTCGGAACAGGCAGGTCTCCTGACTTGTAACGGTTGTTGTCATCCTTCCCGCTTTCGCAGTGGATATACTCGGACAAAACCTTTGGCGTGTTACTTACAGTTGCGCGACAGCTCGTGATTCTCACACGATTCCCTATTAATCTACGTTAAGTAAAACCTTTTCCGTTTGATGAAGTATGTTAAAGAACTGTTTTCAGGACAAATGTAGGTATTATTTGTCTGATATTTATTCCGGTCTTTGATAAATATAAGTCAATTTCGATTTTTTAATGAAATCCTCCAAAGAAGTTTTATCGTTTGCATCTTTATTGGAAAGCTCAATAAAATAGGTAAGTGTACTGGAAATCCTGTTGTCCCTGCACTGAATTTTAAATCTTTTAATATTCGGATTGGTACTCAGGGAAGGAACTTCGGTTGTATTGGATAATTTAATGCCACTGACATCAAAACCAGCCTTCGGATCTTTTTGTAGCTTCAAAAATCTTTTCTGGGTTTTATCTTCGGTTTCGTCAAGAAACTTTTGCATCTGATAATCCGTTAAAAGCTGTGGATAGATCAAGCCTTCTTTTAGCAATAAAGCTGTGATTTTATCAGATTTATCATAGTAAATAATTTTATCATCAAATTGAAATAATTTGTCTTTTTCTGTTATTTTTCCTTCAAATCTTTTATAATTCTTCTTTTTATAATCATTCTTAAAATGTTCAGCAACAGCTTTGTCTTTAGAACTTAAAGCTTCTTTTTTCTGACTAAAAGCATTCATCGATAATAATACACAAAGACTCAATGAAAATATTGATTTCATAATTTTATTTTAATTTTTCTTTTTTAATAAATCCTGTAAAGCACCCTGTAAATCCGGGTATTCAAATGTAAACCCTGCGTCCTGAATTTTCTGCGAAGAAACTCTTGAACCTTTAAATAAAGCATCAGCAAGTTCACCAAACATCAAATGCAAAACAAAAGCGGGAACATTAGGCATAAATAAAGGTTTGTTCAACACCTTAGCAATATTTTTTGTTAAATTTTCGTTGGTAGTATGTTGAGGCGAAGAAGCATTGTATGCACCGCTTACCGCCGGATTTTCTAAAGCAAATTCATAGATGGAACAAATGTCTTTCAAGTGAATCCATGGCATATATTGTTTTCCGCTGCCTAAAGGGGATCCCACCCCATATTGTATAGGCGGAAGCATCTTCTTTAAAGCTCCGTCTTTTTCAGAAAGAACAACGGCTGTTCGTATTTTTACTACTCTTTCAGCAGCATTTTCTTTCAAAAACTGATCTGCTGATTGTTCCCAAAGCACAACCACTTCACTCAGGAAATCATTTCCGGGTTCATCGTCTTCCGTATAAATTTTTTCTGTGGTTTCGGTACCATACACATTGACGCCAGATGCAGAAATAAATGATTTGAGCTTAATATTCTTTTTTTTCAGTGTATCTAAAATCAATCGGGCAGAATCTACACGGCTGGAAATGAGTTCTTTTTTACGTTCATCAGTCCAGCGCTTTTCCGAAATATTGGCTCCGGCAAGATGAATAATGTGCTGTACATCTTCAAAAGCAGTTTCATCAATTGTGCCCTGATGAATATCCCATTCATAGTCATTATTGTGATGCTTTTTCCGGGTTAGAAACCGTATATTATATTTACTGTCAAGCTTCCTGGACAGCTCTTGAGCAAGCATTCCGCCGGCACCGGTAATTAAAACTACTTCTTTCATTGCTGATGGATTGAAATTTTTATTTATGCCTGATTTTTAACGATCAGAACAAAATCATCATCTAAAAGTTTATAACCGTAATCATAGATGAATTTATATTCGGAACCGTTCTTATATACTTTCAGATTGGTAAAGAAATCAAAATCAAAACCCAAGCCATCCATCTTCGATTTTGGAATTTTAGTTTTACCGTCAATATTTATTTCTCTGAGAATACGGTAATTTTTGCGGAGCTTATTATTGATATTCCGCATGAGATTCGTAGAATCTTTGTTCTGTTTATTGTTATAGGCATTTCGGCAAGCGTCATTACAGAACTTTTTATCAGACCGGCCGATTATTTTTTCGCCACATTCAAGACAATTCATAATTTTCCTTTTTTCATTTTATACAGGTGTTTTTTCTTCAGTAATTTCATCAATCTGTTATGAGTTGGATAGCTTCTGTTGGGTGTAATATTGTTGAAAAACAAAGCAACCAGCAAAAGAATGATGCATCCGGATAGAACGGGTGATATGACATACCAAAATCCTAATTCCGGAATTTTTCCTGTTGAGCTTACTGCAATTAAAGCAGTTGCACCACCAGGTGGATGCAAAGTTTTGGTGTATTGCATCAATACGATGGAGAAAGCTACGGCTAAAGGTGCGGAAAGCCAGATAATATCAGGGACAATCTTATAAACCGTTACACCAACCAAGGCAGAAATCACATGCCCGCCAACAAGATTTCTGGGCTGTGCCAATGGACTTTGAATGGCTCCATAGATCAAAACACTCGATGCCCCGAAAGAACCGATCAAAAATATATTTTCCGTTGCAGATAAAGTGTGGGATTGTATAAAAGCAATGATCCCGATTCCGAAAAATGCACCCAAAAATGACCAGAAGTGTTCCTTATAATCAACAAGGGTTTCTTTATAGATCACATATTTGGATACTCTGAACGTTCTTTTTATGGTCTTCTTCATTAATCTTCTTTTTATTGTAGTATTTGAATTAAATTATTGACAAAAGGCTTTGTAAACTCTCCGTTTGGATCATAATCCGGGTCCAGAATAGTGATTTCCATTCCGAAACACTTTTCATTTTCGATTAAAGGCTGTAGGATATCTTTTAAATTATTATAATCAATTCCGTCTTCCATTCTGCTGTCTACGGCGGGCATAATTTTATCGTTCAGAACATCTACATCAAAGTGAATAAAAAATCCATCCAGATTCTTTTCTTCTACCATTTTCAGAAAGTCTTCAGAAGTTTTTCTGAAACCATTCTTTCTTAGGTTATATAAATCAAAATAATGAATATCAGAATTCTGAATCTGCTCCACATATTCTTCATCATCCGTTTCTGCATTTCCCAAACAAAAAATATGCTCTTCTGAAAAATAAGGTTTAAGATGATCAATATTTGTCAGTTTTTCATGCCCAAGTCCTGAAACAATAGCTAGATCCATTCCGGCAACACCTCCGCTTGGCGAAAGCCTTGGCGGAATATAATCTGTATGCCCGTCAAGATAAAATAGTCCATAATTTCCAAGCTGTTTTAATGCAAGAGCGCTTCCTATAAGGATACTGCAATCACCACCCAACATCAGATGAAAAGTATCTTTTTGGTAGTTTTTCAGGATAAGCCCGGATTGCTTTTTAGCATATTCAATGATTGCGTAAGGATTTTTGACACCGGTTTCCTCATCATAATCCATTGCATATTCAGGTCCGTCCAATCTGAAGATATTTTTGGGGTTGATTTTCTGATGAAGCCCCAATTTCCTAAGCCAGTCGGGAAGTTTTTTTACTCCGGGTTCTGTCTCATGCTCTTTTTTGGTAAGTCCAAGATTGAAAGGAAACTCAAAAATACTAATGTCCTTTTTCATGGTTCTGATTTTATCAAAGATACGGAATTATTCGTTTGCAAACGACTACAAATGAATTTAAATAGTTTTCTACCGACTTGACCATCAAAAGACATCCAACTTTGCAACAGAGATTTGAGAAAACAGTGAACGTCTCTTATCTGAATTATTAATCTAAAAAAATAAAAGTTATGTCACTAAGAAACAAAGTAACATTAATCGGTTACACAGGAAAAGAAGTAGAAATGGTCAACTTCGATAGCGGAAATGTAAAAGCAAGTGTGTCTTTAGCAACCAGCGATTATTACACAAATGCAAAAGGCGAAAAGGTAGAAGAAACACAATGGCACAATCTGGTCGCTTTCGGAAAAGTAGCGGAAATCTTTCAAAAGTATGTTCCTAAAGGAAAGGAGATTGCGATAGAAGGAAAACTTACCTACAGATCGTATGACGATAAAGACGGGGTGAAGAAGTATATTACAGAAATAAGAGTAGACGAAATTCTGCTTCTGGGAGGTAAATAAATTTGAATTACAAAATCACAAATGATGAAAACAAAAGTATTTACCATAAGATTATCCGGTGATTTTCTGCACAAAGATCAGAAATCACTGGATGATTTCCTGGGAACTCATGAAATTATAAAAGTAGAAACTGCTTTTGTGAATAGTGAGAATTATTGGTCTGTGCTTCTGTATTTTGAGGAACAGAGATCAGTAAACAGTGTCAAAGAACCCAAGAGTGTTAAGTATTCTGCTGAAAATGATATACTGACAGTTGACGAAGAGAAAATTTTGAATGCTTTAAAGCTGTGGAGGGCAGAGAAAGCCAAAGAACAGAATCTTCCCACCTACTTTATTGCGAGTAATAAGGAACTGATGTCCGTTGCCAAATACAAACCTGCCAGAAAAGAAGAATTATTGGATATTAAAGGTTTTGGAAAGCACAAAATAGAAAATTACGGTGAAGAGATTCTTGAAATACTGGAAAATGTATAAAGAGATTCCATACAAATGATTGAATAAGAGCCGGAGAAACATATCTCCGGCTTTTTAATATAGTAGAAAATTCTTTTCAATTCCTTATTTTTGCGTTTATCAAAATGACATACAACAAATGAAGCCAAGTTTAGCTAAAGGGACGAGAGATTTTACCGCGTTAGAAGTTTCAAGAAGGAGATATATCATCAATACTTTACAGAAGAATTTCGAATTATTCGGATTTCAGCCATTGGAAACACCTAGCTTTGAAAATCTTTCTACATTGACGGGAAAATATGGAGAAGAAGGAGATCGCCTGATCTTTAAAATATTAAACTCAGGAGATTATACCTCAAAAGTGAATCAGGAAGATTGGGAAAATAAAAATCATCAGAAGTTAACTTCCCAGATTTCAGATAAAGCTCTTCGTTATGACCTTACCGTACCTTTTGCAAGATTTGTGGCTATGAATCATCATCAGCTGACATTTCCTTTCAAACGCTACCAGATCCAGCCGGTTTGGAGAGCAGACCGCCCACAAAAAGGAAGATTCAGAGAGTTTTACCAATGTGATGCGGATGTCGTGGGAAGCGAAAGTCTTTTCCAGGAAGTGGAGTTGGTTCAGCTATATCTAAAATCATTTTCAGATCTAAAAGTTCCGGTAACCATTCATGTCAATAACAGGAAGATTCTTTCCGGGTTGGCTGAATACGCCGGCATTACAGATAAACTTATTGATTTTACAGTAGCTCTGGATAAGCTTGATAAAATCGGGAAAGAAGGAGTAGTAAAAGAATTATTGGAAAGACAGATTAGTCAGGAGTCTATCGATAAACTGGATTTCTTATTCACTCAGTCAGATGATGCTCTGGAAAACCTTCTTCAGCTTAAAGAAAAATTCGCAGGGAATGAGATCGGTCTAAAAGGGGTAGAAGAACTGGAATTTGTTCTTACCCAGTCTTTAAGTCTTGGGGTGGACATTCAGAATTTGGTTTTCAATATTACATTAGCTAGAGGACTGGATTATTATACCGGAGCGATCTTCGAAGTGAAAGCCGATGAAGTGCAGATGGGCTCTATCGGAGGGGGTGGAAGATATGACAACCTTACGGAAGTTTTCGGAGTAAAAAACATTCCGGGAATCGGAATCTCTTTCGGATTAGACAGAATTTATCTGGTAATGGAAGAATTAGGGCTATTCCCGGAGGAAGCTACTTCAAAGGTAGAATATCTGTTTGCCAATTTCGGAGGGGAAGAAGCTTTAGAAGCATTGAAACTGATCATTCAATTAAGAGAAAAAGGCATAGCTGCTGAATTATACCCTGAAAATGCTAAGCTGAATAAGCAATTCACCTATGCAGAAAAGAAAGGAATCAGGAACCTTGTATTCTTGGGCGAAGAAGAAATTAAAAACAGAACGGTTACCTACAAAAATCTTGAAATAGGAGAACAGAAAACGGTTTCTTTGGAAGAATTTTTGAACAATTAATCATGAAAAAAAAACTAATACCTCTCCTTACTGTAATTTTTTTTAATATCAATGCACAAATGCCGCCACCACCTCCAGCAGGTCAGGTGACGGAATCTGATGACGTCAAATTATATGATGCCCATGAAATTCCTGAGAAAGTTTTTTCCTGGAATGTCAAAAGTCTTATGATTGATGGTGAACAGGATTTTAGAGAAATTCCTAGTAAAATAGGGAACCTGAAAGGGTTAATCAACTTTTCTTTAAAAGGAGGAAGTGTTGCTACATTCCCTAAAGAATTTTCAAGTCTTCAAAATTTGAAAGCTATTTCAATCAATTCTAATGAGTTTGTTGAAATTCCAAAAGAAATTTTTAAAATTCCGAATCTGGAATATTTTGAATTTTTAAGCTATAAAATAGATCAGTTTCCTAATGAGCTTGGTAATCTGCATAATCTGAAGACACTGAAGCTTTCCAAGAGCTTGTATTGGGGCGGAGCAATTACAAGTGAAAAGCAGGTTTTTAAAGACCTGTATCTACCGGCTTCTATAGGTAATTTGAAAAAATTGGAACGATTGACCCTTCAATCCAATAATTTGAAAAAATTGCCGTCAGAAGTAGGGGATTTAGAAAGCTTAGTAGAATTAGATCTGTCATACAATTCATTAGAAAGCCTTCCTTCAACATTTTCTAAACTTAAAAAGTTAGAATCTGTTGAAATAGTAAGAAATAAGCTGAAAGTATTCCCAAAAGAACTCTATGAACTGGAAAACTTAAAGTATTTAGACCTCAAGCAAAACGTAATTGAAACCATTCCCCCTGGAATAGGAAAATTAAAAAAATTGCGCTCTTTGGATCTTACAGGAAGTAAACTTTCAAATCCATCTTTACTGGAAATTTATAAATTGGAAAACTTAGTGACTTTGGTGCTGAATGACGGTCAATTGGAAGATTTACCGACGGGGATTGAAAGGCTGAAAAAATTAGAACTTTTATCTATAGCAGGGAATAAAATCTCCCCGGAAAATGTCAAAAAATTAAAGCAGCTTTTACCTAAGACCTTAATTGTAGAAACGAGTCCGGGGTATTAAATATTTTAGTACAGAAACAAATTCATCTCTTAGCTCGTCAATACCCTGCGTGAAAAAAGAAGTTTCCATAATAAATATTGTTGAAAAATGGCTCAAAGGCTGGTCTTTATCCAGAGAATTGCCTTTACCCGAACCATATCAATCAGGATTTAAAGTAAATGTAGGTGACGAAAAGCAAAAAATACGTTATGTATTTCCCAGGCTTACTGATGATTTCTTTCAATTGGCGGGAACCATTAATGATCCCTGGATTTTCCTAAAAGTCTGTGCTCCTTTTGAAGAATTTAAAGATCGCATTCCTGAAAAATGGATCCATCAGGCGCAGGGATATATGATGACTTGTTGTGGACCCATGAAACCGATTAATATTGATCTTGAACCTGAGTATATATTAGAATTTGGTCAATATAATTTCACCCACACCGTTAAAATTCTTACAAAAAATAGAGAATTGGCCTGCATAGGACGTGTAGTTCTTGTAGATGATTTGGCGGTTTATGACAGGATCTCCACTGAAAATGATCATAGAAGAAAAGGTTTAGCCACAATTGTAATGAAAGAGCTTGAGAACATAGCTTTGTCAAAAGGTGTTTTCAATAATTTTCTGGTAGCCACACAAGAAGGTAAACTGTTATACGAATCATTAGGATGGGAGCTGTATTGTCTTTATTCATCCGTCGTAATTCCCGGAGGAATTTCGGCGAAATAAATCAGGGTGTTTAAAAAAAGAGTAATTTACCATCAAAAATTATAACCTCTAAAATATAAAGGTATGAGTGGGAAATCAAGGCTTGATGAAATCAGAGAAGAGCTGGAAAAATTAGATATCAATCCTACGTTTTTTGCCAGAAAAGAAATTCGTGAACTTCCGAATGTGCTTTCAGAAGACGAAAAAATCGTATATCTGGTAGAAGGAAGGAATAAAATCTCCAATCATCACATTCTTTTGGTGGCTACAGATAGAAGGCTGATTTTCCTGGATAAGGAATTTTTGTATGGATTGAAGGTGGAAGATTATTCTTATGATAAAGTAACTTCCATACAGTATGAAACGGAATTTATGTTGGCTTCCATAGATGTTCATATTTCGGGAAATATTGTTGAAATCGATGGCGTAGGAAAATACGAAGCCGAACTATTCTGCGAAAGAGTAAGGGATTTCATGTCCCGTCCCAAAGAATACTTCCAAAACAAGCCTGAACCTAGTGTTTTAGACCAGTTAGAACAATTAGGGAGGCTTAAAGACGGTGGTGTATTAACTGAGGAAGAATTTAATGAACAAAAGAAAAAATTGCTTAAAAAATTGTAAATCTGATACTGAAGATTGAAAATGAAATCCAAAATATTATTAATTGTTCTTTCTTTGTTTTTATTGTATTGTACATCAGAAAATAGAGAAAAGAAAATTATGGCTGTTGGAAAAGAATTGCTAAATCTAGATCCTCCAAGTATCAGATCGACTCATAATATAGTTTTTGTTGGGGAAGGCTTAAAGCAAAAAATTAAAGAATTAAAAAACCAAAATTCCAATTTTAGCTTTCAGATAATATCCGGAGATTTAGAATATCCTTATGGTGATTTTCAGGCAGATAATGTCCTGATTTTAAATAATGGATTTCAAAAAGTAGATATAAGACTTAAATATAATCCGGCTAAAAATAAGTTTGATATCTTAGGGTTTAAAACGGAATAAATAAAGTACGAACTAATGGAAGAAAACTATCTTGAAATCAATAAAAGCTCCTGGAATGCCAAAGTAGAGCCTCATCTGAAATCGGATTTCTATTTTGTGGATGAATTTTTAAAGGGAAGAAGCTCTTTAAACTCTGTTGAGCTTGAACTTTTAGGAGATATAACCGGAAAAAGTATTTTGCATCTTCAATGTCATTTCGGGCAGGATTCCATTTCCCTGTCAAGATTAGGCGCAAAAGTTACCGGAATAGATTTGTCCGATAAAGCGATAGATGCAGCAAAAGATCTGGCTCAGCAATGTCATACTGATACGGAATTTATCTGTTCGGATGTTTATGATCTCCCAAATGTACTGGACCAAAAGTTTGATATGGTTTTTACCAGTTACGGCACGATCGGTTGGCTTCCGGATCTGGAAAAATGGGCGAAAGTGATTAGTCATTTTTTGAAACCGGGAGGACAATTCATTATGGCAGAATTTCATCCTGTTGTCTGGATGTTTGATGATGATTTTAAAGGAGTTGCCTATAACTATTTCAATGAAAAGCCTATTGTGGAAACGTATGAAGGAACGTATGCAGATTTTTCAGCAGATATTGTTCAGGAGTATGTGATGTGGAATCATTCGTTGGCAGAAGTTCTTCAGAATTTGCTTAATGGTGGTTTAGTATTAAAGGAATTCCAGGAATTAGACTGGTCTCCTTATCCTTGTTTTAAACATGTGGAAGAATTTGAGAAAGGAAAATGGAGAATACCGCAGTTCGGAAATAAAATACCGTTGGTCTATGCATTAACGGCACAAAAAAAGTCATCATAAACATTATGATGACTTTTTTAATATATGAATGTTAAAAAAAACTAAATCTTAATTGATAGAATCCTCGGTCTTTGTTTTTACCTCATCAACTTTGTTCTGAACCTGAGAAGCTACTTCATTGGCTTTGCTTTTAAGATCATTTCCCCATTTGTTAATATTGTCTTTTGCCGTATTGATCTTGTCTTTTACCGCCTGTTGCTGTTCAGGAGTTGATTTTTTATATTTCCAGTATGCTAATGCACCTAAACCTAATAAAGCCAATAAGCCATTTGTTTTATTTCCCATGATTTCCAATTTTTAGTTAATAATATTAAAATTTGTTATAGAGTATCATGTAAAATACGTGCCAAAAAAATAAACCGAATTATAAAATATTGTTAAAATTATTGGAATACTTCGAAGGTTTTCCCGTCGAAGCTGGCAAAAACCATGGTAGGATAGGAGTCCTTATGGTATACATTTCCGTCCTTGTCAATGGCAATTGCTCCGGCAAATCCGTCAATGGTTTTCAGTTCTTCAAAAGTTTTATTAAAAGCATTTTCCAGGCTCATTCCATCTGTCACTCTAGTCACAATCTTCGTAGCGGTAGCATTGCTTACAATGTCTTCACCAACACCGGTACAGCTTACTGCACAAAAAGAATTGGCATAATTTCCTGCAACCGTGGCAGAATCTGAAATTCTTCCCGGGATTTCAAAACCTTTTCCCCCGGTGGAAGTAGCAACGGCTAACTTTCCGTTTTTATCGATTGCAACACAGCCTACAGTTCCTTTTCCGCCATTATTTAGCTTAGCTTCATATTCCTTTCTCCGCTGAGGTATTTCTGTTGAAAAATCTTCAAAGCCATGTTCTGAAGCATATTTTTTAGCTCCGCTTCCGCCAAGAACCCTGTCATCTTCTTTTATCAGCTCTTTAGCGACAAAAACGGGGTTTTTTACATTCTGTATATTAATCACACCACTTAATTTCTGAGTTTCCCCATCCATGATTGCCGCACTCATACGAATAACACCATCACTTTGAATCTGGGAACCTATTCCTGCATTATACAGCTCATCATCTTCCAGTAAAGATACAGCATAAGCCACCGTATCAATGGCAGAATTAGACTGAAGGTATTCGAAAGCCTGATAAGCTATTTTTTGTAAAGAATTTTGCTTGGCAATTTTCACTTCATTGCTTTGTTCGCTTTCTGAGAAAAAGCCACCGTGGATGATTATTTTCATAAATAATATAGTTGATGAATGATAAATGATATTTAATTTATCATTTATATTTTACTTGTCTTGAGGAATAGGATTGAACTGTGAATTCTCGATAGTTAATGCTCTCGTAGTAAGATCATAGTGATCATTCATAGACATCACATGAACCGTTAAGTTATCAATAGAAATTGGCTCTCCCAGGTTAATGTTCGTTAGATTGGTATCTTTAATAAACCTTCCGTCCACAATGATCACAAGCCCGGAACCTACCGCCGTCATAACATCATTATGAATAAAAAGTCCAGTATCTTCTCCTAATCCTATTCCTAATGTTCTGGGATTGTTCACCACAGCCTGGAAAAGACGTCCAATTCTTCCCCTTTGTACAAAATGGGTATCAATGATCACATTATCAATAAGACCCAAACCTTGTGTGGTTTTGATTTCCCCTTTCAGCAAAGCTTCAGAGCTGCTCCCCTGGTAAATCATATTTTCAGAAGCAGCGGCAGCTCCGGCAGAAGTCCCGGAATAGATAAAATCCTGCTCCTGGTATTTCAGTAAAATAGTATCATGAAATCTTGTTCCCCCAAGGATGGAAGTAAGCCTAAGTTGGTCTCCACCAGTGAACATCACTACATCTGCAGCATTGGCTCTTGCCACCATCGCATCAGAATTGGCTTCTTCGCGGTTATGGATATCAAGGATATTGACGTTTTTAGCACCAAGAAATTCAAAGGCTTTTTTATATTCTGTGCCGACTATTTGAGGGATTTGTGAGGCGGTTGTAACAACTTCTATTACGGAATTCTCCTTATGTTTAGATTCGTTAATGATCTTTCTTAAAATACCTCTTTCAAAGAAGTTCAAATTTTTTTCAATGTTCTGATCAAAATCGGTTTCCGTGAAGCTTCCTTTGTTTACAGCCCCTCCGATAACAATTAATTTTCCAACGGGTTTCATCATAGTATGCAAATTTAAAAAAATAATTTACTGTGAACCCAATCTCAATGTATTTAAATTGATTCTGAGTATTTTAGAATTGGTAATAAAAATTCTTTGTTTTTTTGAAATCTTTAATCTGTCTATAGTTTTTTTTGAGCTTTTATACTATATTTGATTCTAGAAGAAAGTATTACTAATCAGGAAAAATGCAAATTGACTATGAAAATTGAAAAGATACAGGCTTTACGCGGCCCGAATATTTGGAGCATAAGAAGAAAGAAGCTGATACAGATGAGGTTGGATCTTGAAGAAATGGAAAATTTCCCCACCAATAAAATCGAAGGTTTCAGAGAAAGGATAGAACAATTGATTCCCTCTTTAATTACCCACAGATGTTCAGAAGGAGTAGAAGGCGGTTTTTTTCACAGGGTGGAAACCGGAACATGGATGGGGCATGTTATTGAACACATTGCTTTGGAAATACAAACATTAGCCGGAATGGATGTCGGATTCGGAAGAACCCGCGAAACAAAAACTCCCGGTGTTTATAATGTGGTATTTAATTATTTGGAAGAAAACGCAGGAATTTATGCTGCCGAACAGGCCGTGAAAATTGCAGAAGCTTTAATTGAGAATAAAGAATACGATCTGAATGCCTGTATCCAGAGGCTGAAAGAGATCAGGGAAAGGGTACGTTTAGGTCCTTCTACAGGAAGTATTGTAGAGGAAGCCGTTTCCAGAAGAATTCCCTGGATCAGATTGGGAAGCAATTCCCTTGTGCAGTTAGGATATGGAGTCAATCAGCAACGATTTCAGGCTACCATTACAGGAAAAACGAGTTCTATTGCCGTTGATATTGCGTGTAATAAGGAATTAACGAAAAAAATGCTTCATGATGCGGCCGTTCCGGTTCCTATAGGGGAATTAGTGGTTGATGAAGAAGATCTTGACAGAGTGATCAGAAAAATAGGGTATCCTATTGTGATCAAACCTTTGGACGGAAACCACGGAAAAGGGACTTCTATTAATGTCAATGATTGGGAAGCTTCTAAAATAGGACTGCAGCACGCTCAGAAATATTCAAGAAAGGTCATTGTAGAAAAATATATCACCGGATATGATTTCAGGGTATTGGTGATCAATAATAAAATGGTGGCTGCTGCAAGAAGAGTTCCTGCTCATGTAGTAGGAGACGGGGAACTAAATATTCAACAGCTGATCGAAAAGGAAAACAAAGATCCAAGAAGAGGTTACGGTCACGAAAATGTACTGACAGAAATAGAAGTGGATAAAGATACCACAGAACTTCTTGAAAAACTCCAATACACTCTGGAAACGGTTCCTCAAAAAGGAGAAGTGGTTTATTTAAAATCTACAGCCAACCTTTCAACAGGGGGAACTTCAATAGATGTAACAGATATGGTCCATCCCGAGAACATCACAATGGCAGAAAGGATTTCCAAGATCATTGGATTAGACGTTTGCGGAATCGATATTATGGCAGAAAATCTTACTCAACCTTTAAAAGAGAGTGGAGGAGCCATTATCGAAGTCAATGCAGCCCCTGGATTCAGAATGCATTTGGCTCCGAGCGAAGGATTGCCCAGAAACGTAGCTGCTCCTGTTGTAGATATGCTTTATCCGCCAGGAAAACCATTTACTATTCCCATTATTGCTGTTACAGGAACGAACGGAAAAACAACCACAACAAGACTGATTTCCCATATTGTTAAAAGCAATGGCTACAGAGTAGGGTTCACTACTTCTGACGGTATTTATATTCAAAATACTATGTTGTCAAAAGGTGATACAACCGGACCTCTTTCCGCTGAATTTATCTTAAAAGATCCAACGGTAGAATTTGCCGTGCTGGAAACGGCAAGAGGGGGAATTCTTCGTTCGGGATTAGGTTTTTCACAATGTGATATCGGTGTTTTAACGAACATCAAAGAAGACCATTTGGGAATGAACGATATTCACAACCTGAAAGATCTTACCAAAGTAAAGAGAGTAGTTCTTGACAGTGTAAAGAAGAGTGGATGGAGTGTGATGAATGCTGATGATGAATACTCTATGAAAATAGTTAATGACTTAGATTCTAATGTAGCTATTTTCAGTATGGATGAAAATAATTCCCACATCAAAAAATTTGCAAAAGAAGGCAAAATTACCTGTGTATACGAAGAAGGTTTTGTAACCATCAAAAAAGGGGATTGGAAGATCAGAATCGGTAAAGCAAAAGATTTCCCGATCACTATGGAAGGGAAGGCTAAATTCATGATTCAGAATGTTCTTGCCGCAAGTTTAGCTTCCTATCTGTATGGCTTTGGTATTGAAGATATTTCTAATTCACTGAGAACCTTTATTCCAAGTGCACAGCTTACACCCGGAAGACTGAATATTTTCAAATTTAAAAGCTTTAAGGTCTTAATTGACTTTGCTCATAACCCTGCAGGATATGAAGCCATTGAGGATTATCTGAAAAATGTGGAAGCTACCAAGAAAATAGGTATTATTTCGGGAGTGGGAGATAGAAGGGATGAAGACATTAAGTTGTGCGGAAAAATTGCAGGACGAATGTTTGATTATATCATTATCAGAAATGAGAAGCATCTTCGTGGAAGAACTGAAGAGGAAATCAACGGATTGATTATAGACGGAATTAATGAAGCAGGAAGAGATGTGAGTTATGAAATCATTCCGAAAGAAATAGAGGCACTGAAACATGCGATGAGTATGGCGGAAGAGGGAACCTTCATTACGGCCTTAAGTGATGTGATCTCCAATGCAATTGACCTGGTTCAGGAATATCAGGCGAGAGAGCTGCAGGAAGACGATAAAATTTAAAATAAAAGCCTCCGAAAATCGGAGGCTTTTATTATAGCTTGATCCAGGTTTTCTGGATTTTCTGCATCTTCGTTAAATAGGGAATCAAAAAAAGAAATTCAAATCTCATTGTGAAATGATGACCATTGGTTACAAAAGGTAAAATAAGCATTGTAATTCCACATATAAAAATTCCCAAAAAAGCATCAATAACAGCTGCTTTTGGTCCCCATTCCTGCTCAAACCAAAGTCCATAGGAAACTATGCCTTTGAAAATCAGAATGCTTAATATAATAAGTCCGATAGGGCTGTAAATAGAGGTAGTTTCCAACCCATAAACTGAAAGTCTGGCATTATTATTCAGGAAGAATCCAAAAGCCAATATTAGTACGGCGATCAATCCTATAAATAAAAATATCCATATAAAGATTTTTACCCATACAGGTAGCAAAGCCCTTCTTCGTAAAATGTTGGTTTTTGTATCAAATTCGTCAAAAGCAGATTTTTCTTCCATGCTATAAAAATATCAAATTAATTTATTCTTCTCCAAAAAATGCATTAGAACTTCCGATCCAGATCGCATCCTTTTTATTAAAATCTACATTTACCATTGCTGCTTTGGTCATTCTTCCCAGATTTTCCAATAGAACAGGACGCTCGTCATTCTCTCTCCAAACATACAACATACGGATTTCCGCTTTTGAAAATTCACCATTGATATCCTTGAAAATAGGTTCATAGTTTACTTTTCTCTGCAGAATGTAGTTTTCTTTATCTTCAATGGCTGCTGTGACTTCTTTAGTAGGGCTTAAATTAACACCGCTTCCTGCAAATGAAAATAATGGTTTTAAAACAAAGTTCTCCAGGTGTTCATCTTCCGGAAATTCATGTAAGAAATAACTTTTCGGAATGAACTGATGTTTCAGCAAAGGTAAAAGGAATTTTGAAATCTTAAAGAACCAGTGAGGGTGTGTGATCCATTTAACATCAATATCTTCCCTGAAATCAAACTCGGTAATAAGATCAGGAATTCTGTCCAGCTCATCAAAAATAACACGGTTGTAGATTCTTTTAATCTCTATGAGCTTTCCGTCATTTTCGTAATATAATTTTCTGCCTTCTTTTTTTACTTTGGTCAAGCAAACTGTTTTTATTCCCAGTAATTTTTCAGTGAAAACAAAATCAATAGCAGTTTTTTGCTTCTCAGGATAAATTTCAAGCAAAATGACATTCTCCGGGTTTTCATCTCCTATAATAACCTCCTTTAAATAGTTCTTAAACTCTTCTTGAGGCATCTTATTCCTGATTTCATGTAAGAAAGGATACACTTCACAAAAGGTCTCTTCAAATATTTTCTGAAAGGCATATAAAGAAGGGAAAGCCTGTAGTTCTATCAATTGAGGCTCAATGTCCCCATTGTCATTTTTACAGATCCCAAAATCTATCGTCAGAAAATGAGGCTGCTTGGTATCATTGGGAACCTTACAGTTTTCAGGAATTGCTTTTTCCAGCGTTTCAGATGGTAAAGCCTTGATCTGGTCTATAATGCTTTCGCAGACATCAATAAGTTGATGTTCAAATTCTTTGGTAAGAAAAATCGGGCTCTCAGAAATCCTGAAACCAGGTTCTATCCCACTTTTTTGCTTTAGCATTTCCTTAAACTGCTGGTATTTTTCCTGTGAAAATTCCTGGTTGAATTGTTCTCTGTATTTTGGGATCATATTTTTTCTTTGTGATTTTAAAAAATCGAGCAGTATTGCTCGATTTATATGGGGTTATTATTTTAAAATGCTTCGTAAACTTCCGTTCGTAAACTTATAGTTTGTGTTTAGCATAACAACTTAAAAATTATAAAAAGATTTTAAATTGAGATGAAAAATATAATTATTCATCAACTATCATTTATCAATCATCAACTATTCATTATGCCATTACAGCAACACCTTTCAAAATACTTTTTTTGGCAAATTGCAGGAATCTTGGAAGGATCTGGCTTCTGGTAAGCACAATTTTATCCTCGTCATCCATTCTGTCCAGCGTTTCAAGATACTTCTCCATTCCGAAGTTTTCAATCATGGCTTCTTTATTCTTTTCGTCTTTCAAGTTTTCCATCATTCCGGCAGGATCAGCTTCAGGGTGGAATTGGGTGCCGAAGATCTCCTCTGAAAAACGAACCGCCATTACAGCTCTTTCAAGATTGATATGAGGACGGAATTTTTCAATGGCAACGATTTGCATTCCTAATTCTTCAAAACGGTCATGGTTCGGCTCAATAAACTGGTACGCTCTTGAATCCACCGCATAGAAAGGATCCGGAAGATTTTTAAATAAAAATTCCTGTTCACCTTCTTCCGTTTTATGAACCGGCATTACTCCGAAAGAATAGGATTTTCTTTTGCAGATATTACCCAGTTCCCAGTGAATACTTGCCAGTTGGAATGAATGGCAGATTAAGAAAAGGTATTTTTTATTTTCGTTGAATTGATTGTGCTCATAAATAGCATCCAGGAAATTCCCATACTTTTCTTCCCATTCAAAACCTTCTTTATGTGGAGTTCCCGGCCCGCCTGAAGAAATGAAAATATCAAAATCTTCAACGTTCGGCATTTCATTTTTATACCTCACATCAAAGGTCTGTATACTTACGTTTTCTTCCGAACTTTGCTGGAATGCCTCAGAAATCTCTCTGATGTTTCTAAAACCCTGATTGACATGGTTGTTGTTTAAATCCAACAAAGCCATTCGAATATCTTTCATACTACTTCATATTTTTGGCAAAGTTATCAAAAAATTATGAAGCGGGTTCGCCATGTGTTATGCCATACTCTGTTTCAGAGATCATATAGTCCACCACTTTGGTAAGATCACCGGTCTCATTGAAAATTTTAAGCTGTCTGTCTGCACCGGTTCCATTTTGTAAGATCGTCCATGCATATTCCACTTCTTTTCTGCATCCCAATTCGTCCACCACGTCATCAATGAACTCAAGAAGCTCTTTTAAAAGGTCCGGATAAGGAACAGATTCTTCTTTCCCAAAATCGATAAGATGGGCTTCAATTCCACTTTTGGAAGCCCGCCATTTATTTTCGTTCAATAATAATCTTCTATAACTCCTGAAGCTTAAATTTTGCTGGTGAAGTTTATAAATTTTAGCGACCAGACTTTGCATGATAGCGGCTAAACATACCGTTTCGTCAATTCTCAACGGCATATCGCAAATCCTGAACTCAATGGTAGGGTAGAATGGATGCACTCTTAGATCCCACCATATTTTCTTGGCATTATCAATGGTTCCGGTTTTCACAAGCAGATCAACATAGCTGTCAAACTCAGCCAATGAATTAAAATAACTCGGAATCCCTGTTCTTGGGAATTTGACGAAGATTTCCTGTCGGTAAGATTTGAACCCAGTACTTCTTCCGATCCAGAAAGGAGAGTTGGTAGAAAGGGCATAGACGTGAGGAAGGAAATAACGCATGACATTCTGAATCCGCACTCCTTCTTCACGATTCGGGATACCGATATGAACATGGAGCCCGAAAATAAGATTGCCTCGCGCTACATCACCCATGTCGTCTACAATTTTGTGGTAGCGTTCCCCATCCGTAATGGTATTATGTTCCCAGTTTGAAAAAGGGTGGGTTCCGCCTCCTGAAACACGTAATCCTTGCTCATGGGCAATATTGATCAGGTGTCTTCTCAAGTTGGTAAGCTCTGTTCTGGCTTCCTGGATATTCTGGCAGATGCCTGTTTCCATTTCAACCATGGATTCATGCATTTCGTGTTTTAAATTTTCACTTAAAACGGCCTTTCCGCCCTCAATAATTTTCGAAACATGAGAAACTAGATCCCTGCTCTCAACATCAATGATCTGATACTCTTCTTCGATTCCGATAGTAAATTGATGCATTTTTTTCTGTGTTTGTATTTTTTAATAATGGTTATTTAGCTGATTCTTTTACAAATGTTCCCCAAGAGATATTAGGTTTCCCAGGAACATATTCTTTGGCTTTTTCAATAGCCAGCTTTGCGGCATGCTCTACGATCCATGCGAAGTTATCTTCTCCTACAGAATTTCTGTCGGCATCCGGTGCAGGGTTGCAGAAATCAATAGCGTAAGGAATGCCATCTCTTACAGCAAATTCTACAGTATTGAAATCATATCCTAAAGCTTCATTCATTTTGATCGTATAATCATGAATAGTTTTCAGTAGTTTTTCCAGTTCTTCACCCTGTGTTTGATGAGTTGTTGCATATCGTAAATGATGAGGGTTTCTAGGCTCATAAGGCATGATGTGAACATATTTCTTCCCTAAGCAATACACCCTGTAATAATCCTGGAAAATAATCTCTTCCTGAACCATCATTACTAGCTGTTCCGTTTCGCTTAGTTTATTCCACATATCTTCAGGATTTTCCACCCTGTAGACATTTCTCCAGCCACCACCATCATGAGGCTTCATATACGCAGGAAAGCCCACATAGTTGAAAATATAATCCCAGTCATGAGGGAATTTTAAATTTCTGAATGAGGTTTCCGAAGTATTGGTCGGCCTTTCATGAGAAGGAAGCAATACTGTTTTAGGAAGTGGAATTCCCAGTTTGGTCATCAAAGCGTTATTGAAGAATTTTTCATCGGCACTCCACCAGAATGGATTATTAATCACGTAGGTGCCATTCAATGCTGCATTCTTCAGATAAGCTCTGTAAAAGGGAACGTCCTGCGAGATTCTGTCAATAATTACTGCATAACCATAATCTGCTCCTTGCTCCAGTTTGTCGATATTTACAGGCTCTGCAATAATTTCTCCGCCACCCAGCTCATTTACCTTTTCTATAAACGCCCAGGGAAATGTATCTTCCATTCCAAATAGAATTCCCACTTTTTTTGTCATAATTGTTGTTTTTAATGTTGTATACTAATTTTTTTCAAATACCAGTTTTCAGGAGAAGAAAGCCCCGATGAATGTTGGGAAAACCATTCTCCATAATGGCCAGTCGTGATTGATCCATTTTCGTTCATCATACCAGAAATCAATCCCTTTGGAACTTAATATTTCTGCCATTTCCAGATTTTTGTCTTTGCAGATATCCTGGTCGGAAGTACTCAACACAATATGCATATGTTTATACTTCCATGCCTCATCATTTTTCACAAACTCTCTCGGGCAATTGAAGTAGACTAATTCATCGGAATACCCATCCATAAAATTCCTGATGCTGAATGCTCCTGAAAGACAGAACAAGTGAGAAACCACGTCAGGAAACCTGAATGCAAAATTGGCTGCATGGTATCCGCCAAAACTGGCTCCCGCCACCGCAACGCGATGGGTTTGATGAAGTTTTTGGATATAAGGAATAAATTCTTTGATTAAAAACTGTACATATAATTCATAGTTCTTGATTCTTTGTTGTGGAGATATTTTTTCATCGTAAAAGCTCCAGGCGTCAATAGTCTGAATATTATAAAGCTTTACTTTTCCCTGCTCAATGAACCAATTGATACTTCCATTGAGATGGAAATCGTGGTTTTGGGTATATTGTCCCTGGGAAGTTGGAAACATGACAATCGGGTATCCGTAATGCCCGGTTACTTCTACTTTAAGGCTGGTTCCTAATATATGGGAATAATAGTCGGTATGTTCTATTTGCGGCATGCTTTAATATAAATGATAATTGATTAGTGATGATTAATTTTTATAGTGATGAGTTATCAATAATAATTTCGCCTAACTTCTTAACTTGTAGGTTTCCCTTTCGGTGGAAGGATGTTCAGCATATCGGCCTGGATTTTTTCAGCAGCACTGTCGAGTCTTTCCTGTACCACAGTGGAATCATTGGATTTATAAACGATTCCCACATGATAATCGATAGGTAAGAATTTAACTACTTCATCACATTCAAATTCATTGTAATCCGGCTCTTTATCTTTGATTAAAGCAACAATTAGCCCGGAATAATATCCTGTAGGTTTAGCCACTTCATAGTTTTTGCCTCTTAAAAGGGCATCTTCAATTTTGGCCCATTCCCGCCATATATTGATATTGCTTGAAGCTTCCACAAGATCAGGAATATGAGCTCCTCCAACCCTGGAAGAGGTTTCAAGGAAATACCATTTCCCATCTTCCTTGCTACGGATAAATTCCGTATGGGTAGCTCCATTCAGCAATCCAAAACTGGAAAGTACTTTAGCATTTACCTGTTCCAGCGATTTGAATTCATCGGAATACCTTCCCAGCGTTTTACTTCTGAAAACACCTCCTTCGTGAGAAACCTGCATAGGAGGGGCTAAGTATTTGGAAGCGGAAGTAAAAACAATTTCTTTATTAAATGTTAAGCTGTCCACATGATACACATCTCCAGGTTTAAAGCTTTCTAATAAAAACAGATGGCGTTCTTCCCCAAGGGCATCTAAAGCTTCCCAAAGCTGTTCTTTGGTCGCTAATTTTTTAATTCCTGATGCAGATGCTTCTGAGCGGGGTTTCAGAACCCATGGAGCGGGTATATTTTCTATAAATTGATTCACCTCATCATTATTGAAAACAGCAGTAAATTCCGGTACATTAATCCCTGAATCTTTAGCTTTTTGCCGCATGGCAAGTTTATCTCTGAAATAACGGTGCGTAGTCTGTCCCATCCCGGGAATTCGGAAGGTCTCTCTGATCAGGGCGGCCTTTTCCACATCATAATCATCCAAAGCAACTACAGCATTTACTTTTCTTGTTTGCATCAGATGAGAAAATCCTTGGATAAGATGATCCAGATTCCAGACAGAAGGTTTCAGCTCGGGCATGTAAAATACCTCGTCAATGGCATGCCATGGCCAGTTTTTTTCTTTAAGATTTTCGGATGTTACTAAGATAATTTTATTACCGAGCTTCTTCATTTCATCCATGAAATCATAGCCCTTGTAATAGCACGAAATACATACTATTGTTTTCTCCTCCATATAATGTTTTTTAAAATTTGATGGATTTTCAAAAATAAAAGCAATTTTTTATTGATTATTTAATATCAAAATCCGAAATATGATGCGCTTTTGAAAATCCTAACTCAATTATACAGAGAAATTTTGTAAAAAACTAATTTTTAGTGATAATTTTCAATTAAATGTGATAAAAGTTGTACCCCATATCCTGTTGCTGCTTTTTCTTTAGAATAATTGGTGTTTCCAAAAGCAACCCCGGCAATGTCCAAATGAGCCCACTTAGGGTGGTTTTCAATGAATTGCTCCAGAAATTTGGCGGCAATAATACAGTCTCCAATAGGCTTCATGGAAATGTTTTTCAGATCGGCGACATCAGACTGGATATCATCTTTCCAAACGTCCCATAATGGAAGATTCCATAGTCTTTGGTTGGTAGCATCACCGGTTTTGATCAAAAGATTTTTCAATTCTTCATTATTGGAGAATAACGCACCGCAAGTATCGCCAAACATTCTTACTGCACTACCTGTCAATGTTGCCAAATCAATAACAATATCTGTTTTATAGTTTTTAGTAAGATAGGAGAGTCCATCGGCTAAAGTCATTCTTCCTTCGGCGTCTGTATCAAGAACTTCTATGGTCTTTCCATTGTAGGCGGTAATAACATCGCTTGGAAGGTATGCACTTTCTGAAATTGCATTGTCTGTAATAGGCAAAACGGCAATAATATTTACCGGAAGATTCATTTCCGAGGCATAGATCAATGTCCCTAAAACAGCAGTAGCTCCACCCATATCGGATTTCATATAATGCATATTGGTTGGGTTTTTCAGGGAAATCCCTCCGGTATCAAACAATACACATTTTCCGACTAAACCTATGGTTTTAGCTTTTTTAACGGTTGTAGTATATTCTAAAATCGTGAAAGCTGCGTCATAAGCGCTTCCTTGATTCACTGCAAGATAGGCTCCCAATCCCAGCTCTTCACATTTTTTTCTGTTAAAAGCTGTATATTTTAGTTGATATTTTTTAGCAAGATTTTTCAGATAAGCATTAAAAATATCAGGTTTTTTAAGATTGGCTGGTTTGTTCAACCAATCCTGACAGGCAGTTTGTCCGTTACATAAAGCTTCCGATCTTTGAAGAATGGCATCTAATTTTTTAGGGCTTAAATTTTCAACATGAATTTCAAATTTGGAATTCCAGAAAGGATGGCTTTTATCAAACGGATAATGATAAGTTCCAAGTAGAAGCCCTTTGATGAATTCTTCAAACTGTTTTTCATTGAAAAAATCAGCCAAAAACAATGTGGGAACTGTCCGGATATTTTTCTTTTGTGTTTGAGAGAATTTATTGGCCACCTGCTGAATTTCAAAATCCGCTAAAGTTGATTTTCCGAGACCGATAAAATAGGTAATGCCTTCTTCATGGGCATTGATGAAAACTTCATTTTTCTTTCCCGTGAAAAACGTGGAAATATTTTTATTGAAATTTTTGCTGGTTTTAGTCCATTCTTCTTCGGTGAACAGATGAAAGACCTGAGTATATTGTTTATTTCTTTTATTTATTAATTTCATGCCTGTTAATTTTTGATGCTTTTCTGTTGTGGTTTTACTTCTACAGGGTTTTCACTATTGTCATAATACAACCATTCTATAGCTCTTGGAAATTCCTGAGACCAATAAAATTCACTGTGTTCTCCTTCCGGATTAATGTTGGTTCTGAATTCAAAATCAAAAAGGTTTTTCTTTTCCCATCTTCGCAGGTATTCTTCAAAAAGATGGATCCTTTTTACCATTTTAGCGCCTTCTTTTTCGCCTCCGTATAAATAGATCTTCATTTTATAGGGAACTCTGAAATTCATCATGGGGAAATTGTTGTTCGGCTCTACCCAAAGAGAAGGGGAGAAGATCAATAATTTGGAATAGACTTCAGGATAAAGAAAACCACTGTAAATGCTGATTAAAGCCCCCAAAGAGCTTCCGCCGATACCTGTATTGTCCCTGTCTTTTTTGGTCCTGTAGTTTTCATCCACAAAAGGTTTCAAAGTATCCGTAATGAAACGGATGTATTTTTTCCCTTCGGAACCATTGGCCACATGATCATTATCGAATATATATTCTTTGATTCTTTCTTCGCTGCCGTGTTCTATGGCTATGATAATTAAATCCCCTCTGCCATATTCCGCAAGGATGGATAGTTTTTTGTCGATTTCCCAGTTTCCGTAACCGCTCCCTTCATTGAACAGGTTCTGTGCATCCTGAAGATATAAAACAGGGTAACTTTTATCGGAAACATAGTAGTCGTAAGGTAAAAGAGCCCAGACTTTGCGGTAACGGTCAAGCTGCGGAATATAAAATTCCTCCGAAATGATTTCAGCAATAGGGAAAAATTCCTTTTTGAAAGGTCCCCAGTTGAGCCTCCATTTTTCCACAATATCCGAAATTTTTCCTGCTGATTTTTCAATTTTACGGTTAGGGGTAATATTTCCATATTTATCCAGCTCTACATTTTCCCAGCCTCCTTTGGTGAATTTGTATTCAATATGGTCCGGAAGGATACCGTCGTCAATGTCAATAAAATAAGTCCCGGAACTTGACGCTTTAAGCTGGTAATTATAATCTTTAGGGTTCCAATTGTTGAAATTCCCTGTGATATAAACCGTTCTGTCATCGTTTTCTTCCGTATAAAGTTCGAACCTCATCATATGTGTTGAAAAAAATTAAACACTAAATTTATAAAAAATCTTTTTATAGATTATTTTGAAATCATAAAAACGTTGATTGAAAAAATGATATATTTGAGAAAACGGGTAAAAGAGGGAATTAACATAATAATTATTTCAATAATATGTAACGATTATTGTTAATATTTTTTGTAGTTTCAATGAAAATATAAAATTAAAACAGCCTTGATGAATTCTGTTAAAACATACACGCTTTTCACAGAGCATGATATTTACCTTTTTAAGGAGGGTAAGCACTATAAGCTGTATGATAAGTTTGGAGCCCATTCTGTAGAAAAAGACGGAATTCAGGGGGTATATTTTTCGGTTTGGGCCCCGAATGCTAAAAAAGTTTCCGTGATCGGGAACTTTAATCACTGGAATCATAAAGACCATATTTTATATCCCCGTTGGGATGAATCCGGAATTTGGGAAGGCTTTATTGCGGGATTAACGTGGGGAACCTTATATAAATACGCCATTGAAACCGCTTACGGGGAAATTCTGGAGAAAAGTGATCCCTATGCATTAAGCTGGGAACAGAATATTCAGGCTGCTTCATTGGTTTCTACGACCTGGTACGAATGGGGGGATAAAGAATGGATTCAAAACCGATGGAAAAAAAATAATCTGGAGGCCCCTATTTCAGTTTATGAGCTTCACTTGGGGTCCTGGGTGAGAGATGGAGATGCTCCCGACAGATTTTTGAATTACAGGGATATTGCTAAAAAGCTTGTTCCTTATATTAAAGAAATGGGTTTTACTCATGTGGAGTTTATGCCCGTTATGGAATATCCGTATGACCCAAGCTGGGGATATCAGATCACAGGTTTTTATGCTGCAACGTCTCGCTTCGGTTCTCCGCAGGATCTGATGTATCTGATTGATGAGCTTCATAAAAATGATATCGGAGTTATTTTGGATTGGGTACCATCTCATTTTCCGGGAGATGCTAATGGACTGCACCGTTTTGACGGTTCTTTTTTATATGAGCATGAGGACCCCCGAAAAGGTTTTCATCCGGACTGGAAATCACACATTTTCAACTATGGAAGGAATGAAGTGAAATCTTTTCTTATTTCCAATGCGATGTTCTGGCTGGAGCGTTATCATGCAGATGGATTACGGGTAGATGCGGTGACTTCCATGCTGCATCTGGATTATTCCAGGAATGAGGGGGAATGGGAGCCTAATATACATGGAGGAAATGTAAACCTTGAAGCGAAAGCCTTTTTACAGGATTTTAATACTGCTGTTTATAAAGAATTTGGAAATAGTATCATGACCATTGCAGAAGAAAGCTCTGATTTTCCGCTGCTGACCAAACCGGTACATGACGGCGGAGTAGGATTCGGGATGAAATGGATGATGGGGTGGATGCATGATACACTGGATTATTTTAAAGAAGAACCGGGCAGTAGAAAATATCATCATCATAAGCTAACTTTTGCTTCCATGTACATGTATAATGAAAATTATATGATGCCTTTGTCTCATGATGAAGTAGTACACGGAAAAGCAAGCCTGATTTACAAAATGGTGGGAGACGAGTGGCAGAAATTTGCTAATCTTCGGGCTTTATACGTGTATATGTATACCCATCCCGGAGCAAAACTCTTGTTTATGGGTGATGAATTTGGACAGACAAGCGAATGGAACTTCACCCAAAGTTTAGATTGGCATTTATTGCAATATCCGGTGCATCAAGGGGTGCAGAACGTGGTGAAAGATCTGAATCATATTTACCGATCTGAACCCGCTTTTTATGAAAATCAATTCAATCCCAATGGTTTTGAATGGGTTGAAGCCAATGATGAGAACAATTCCGTTTATGTATATCTGAGGAAAGGCAAAAAAAGAGAAGATGTTTTTATGGTGGTGTTAAATCTTACGCCTCAGGTTATGGATTATAAAATAGGAGTGAATAGTGGTACTCATTGGGAAGTTATTTTCAATTCCGATGATGAACGATATAGCGGAAGCGGAGTGAAGCCGGAAGTGATCAGAGAAGAATATGAAGAATGGATGAATCACCCGAAATCTATTACCCTGAAATTACCGCCTTTGGCCGGAGTGATCTTAAGACAGAGAAAAGACAAAAAATATAAATTACACAGAATTAAATTACATAAAAAGTAGAATGGTTGTTTATCACCTTAGTACGGAATGTTATCCGGTGGCAAAAGTCGGAGGTTTGGCAGATGTAGTAGGAGCGTTGCCTAAATACCAAAATAAAATAAAAGGGGTTGATGCTAAAGTCGTAATGCCTTGGTACAATAAATCTTTTTTTTATGATCATGAGTTTGACATAGTTTTTGATGGTTTTATTCATCAGGGACCGAATATGCTTCAGGTTCAGGTCATGAAGGAAAAAACGAATGTACTAGGTTTTGAATTGTACATGGTGAAAATTCCCGGGCTTTTGGACCGCGATAATCCTTATGGATATCAGGATGAAAGCTTTCAGTTTTTAGCCTTTCAGCATGGAGCCTTGCATTGGCTGAGTGCTATGCAGATTCGGCCGGATGTTTTACACTGCCACGATTATCATACAGGACTGGTTCCTTTTATGATTGAAAACTGTCCCGAATTTGAATTCCTTAAAGGAGTGAAAACCATAGGAACTATCCATAACGGAGAATATCAGGGGATGATGAGCTGGAATATGGCTAATTATATGCCTTATTTCGATTCCTGGAAATGGGGATTTTTAGACTGGAACGGATTGATCAATCCATTAGCTTCAATGATCAAATGTTCTCATGCTTTTACCACTGTTTCCGAAGGTTATTTGGAAGAGCTGTATATAGGATTCAGAGGGTTGGAAAGTCTGGTGCGTCAGGAGTTCAGCAAAGCTTACGGAATCATCAATGGAATTGATACGGAAGTATGGAATCCGGAAACCGATCCGATGCTTGATTTTAATTATAGTATTAAAAATGCGGTTGCCCAAAAGAAGAAAAATAAAGAGAAGCTTTGTAAAGAATATGGCTTGAAACCGGAACTTCCTTTGTTTGCCTTCATCGGAAGGTTTGCAACAGAAAAAGGAGCGGATCTGCTTCCCGATATGGTATGGAGAAGTATAAAACAGAGTTACGGGGCTTTGAATATTATGATACTTGGGTCCGGAAACCCTTATATTGAAAATAAGCTGAAGGAATATGATTATACATACAGCAATTTTGCTTTGGATTTAGGATATAAGGAACATCTTTCGCATAAAATATATGCTTCGGCGGACTTTTTACTAATGCCGTCAAGAGTAGAACCATGCGGACTGAACCAAATGTATTCCATGAGGTATGGAACGATTCCTGTAGTAAGATATACCGGAGGGCTGAAAGATACAGTGGCTGATATTTCCACTGGCGGAGCAGGACTGAATTTTACCTATCCCGGAGTTGATGATATGATCCATGCCATTAACAGAGGTATTACTCTCTACAACAAAAAAGACACAATGGAAAAACTGATTGAGGCGAATATGCAGTTTGATTTCGCATGGGAGAAATCTGCAGAAAAATATATAGCTTTATACAATAACTAAATATAAAAACGCAAGATAATTATGAAACACAATGTTATTTCCATTGTTTTGGGAGGAGGTAGAGGAACAAGGCTTTTTCCGTTAACCTATTCAAGGTCTAAACCTGCGGTTCCGATTGCAGGAAAATACCGTTTGGTAGATATTCCGATTTCAAATTGCCTGAATTCCGGACTGAATAAAATTTTGGTTTTGACGCAGTTTAATTCAGCTTCATTAAACTCACATATTAAAAACTCTTATCATTTTGATATTTTCAGCAGAGGTTTTGTAGATATTCTTGCTGCGGAGCAGAATGTGGAAAACGACAGTTGGTATCAGGGAACGGCGGATGCAGTTCGCCAGTCGATGAAGCATCTTGAAAAATATGATTACGATTATATCCTGATTCTTTCCGGAGACCAGTTGTATCAGATGGATTTCAGGGAAATGCTGGACTTTCACATTGAAAACGGAGGCGATGTAACGATTGCTACGATTCCGGTGAATGCAAAGGACGCTACCGGTTTTGGGATTTTGAAATCAGATGATGATGGGAATATCACCTCTTTTGTGGAAAAACCGGGATTTGATCTGTTGGAAGGTCTGAAATCTGAGGTTTCCGATGAGAACAAACACAAAGGAAAAGAATATTTAGCTTCTATGGGAATCTATATCTTTACTAAAAATATCCTCAAAAAGATGTTTGAAGAAGGAGCGGGAGACGACTTTGGGAAAGATATTATTCCGAGCTCCATAGGGAAGTATACCACATTAAGCTATCAGTATGAAGGATATTGGACTGATATCGGAACTATAGAGTCATTCTATGAGGCTAATCTTGATCTTTGCCAGGATTTTCCACAGTTCAACCTTTTTTCTTCTTCGCCTATTTACACAAGAGCGAGAATGCTTCCGCCATCCAAAATTAATGGTTCCTACGTAAGTAAAGCCGTTTTTGGCGATGGATGCATTATTATGGCAGATAAAATCGAAAATTCGGTGATAGGAAACAGAACGAGAATAGATAAAGGAAGTACGATCGTTAATTCTTATGTAATGGGAGCCGATTTCTATCAGAATACTGCTGAAATAGTGATGAATGACAGAGGAGGCCGTCCTAATATGGGAATCGGGAAGTACTGCTATATTGAAAAGGCAATTCTTGATAAAAATTGCTATATTGGAGATAATGTAAGAATCATAGGCGGGAAACACTTGCCAGATGGAGATTACGGTACCCACTCCGTTCAGGACGGTATTGTAGTGGTGAAAAAAGGAGCGGTGCTTCCTCCGGGAACTCATATCGGATAAAAGTAGGGAGTTTGAAGCCGGATGATGGAAGTTTTAATATTATAAGTTCAATAACTTCCATCTTCAATAATTTTAAACAATTTTAACATACAACTATAGTGATCAACTTATTGGTCACTTTTTTTATTTGTATTACTTTTGTGCGATGCGTTTTATAAAAATCATAGCTGTTATTATTCTTTTTCTGGTAGGTGCTTATGCGCTTTCCATGTATTATTTTGTGGATGAAAGCAAAAATTTTCAGATTGAAAAGGAAATAGATTATCCGGTAGATAAAGTGTTTTCACAATTTAATAATCTACAGAATTTCACGAGATGGAATAATTTTTTTAAAAGTTCCCAGTCTATTGATATTGATTATTATACTCCTTATGAAGGGCAGGGAAGCGCCATCAGTTATACAGACCCTAAAAATGATACGGATGGAGAAATGTTCATTCGGTATGAAAACCCCAATAAGACATTAAGATATCAGCTTTTTGAAGATAAGAATGAAAATCCTACCCTTGTAGATGTGAAATTTAAAGCGCTTTCAGCGAATAAAACTAAAATCACCTGGTATGTCCATACGCCGAAGCTTTCGGTGTTCAGAAGAGTACAGAACTTCTGGACGGAGGATCGTTTCGTTGAAAATATTGATAAAAGCATGGCAACCTTAAGGAATGTGCTTGGAAATAAAGTAGAAAAAGACAATCAGCTGGCTGCCATAAAATACGATAGTCTGATGGTGGAAAATGAGGAAGAAAAACTATTGTTGGGGATCAATGTAAGTGCTTCCAACAAAAAAGATGCGTTGTACAGAAATATTGTGATGAACTACAACAAAGTGTACAACTATGTGACAATGGATTTAGGCAAAAAAGATGATGAATTCGGGTACCCTATGCTGATGACGGATGCAGATAATTATAAAGATAAAGAAATTTCCTATTTCATTGGTATTCCTTTGTCCAAGAAGATGGGAGTTACAGATAATAACTTTAGTTTCAGAACGGTAAATCCCAGCCAGAATTACGTCATGTATTACAAAGGAACTTATGCCGGGAGAGTCAAAGCGATTCAGCAGCTGATCCAAAAAGCTAAAAAAGATGAAATGCGTTTTGGTGATGTTCAACAAACCTTTATTGAGCGTCCTATGGAAGATCAGGATGTTAACATAAAGCTCTCTTTAACGGTGTTTAAGTAAATTCCTGATATTTATCGCGTTTATGTTTTTTTTAACGGTTTGAAGCTATCCCAAGTCGGTTTTTTTTATTAAATTTGAAGATTAATTCTACAAACAAATTTTAATAATAGATACACTGTAATAATGGACAGATTTTCATTCCTAAACGCAGCTCATTCTCAGTTAATTGAGGACTTATACCAACAGTATTTAAAATTCCCGGACTCTTTAGAACCATCATGGAAAGCTTTCTTTCAAGGCTTTGATTTTGCTTTAGAGAACTATAGCGATGACGATAGCATTCAATATACTCAGGCTTCGGCTAATGCTGCTCCTGTAGCACAACAAATTTCTCAGGCAGTTTCCAACGGAGAAGTTCCTGAACAGATCAAAAAAGAATTCAAGGTTGTAAACCTTATCGAAGCATACAGAACAAGAGGTCACTTGTTTACCAAAACTAACCCGGTTAGAGAAAGAAGACATTATACCCCTACTTTAGACATCGAAAATTTCGGATTGTCTAAAGAAGACCTGAATACAAAATTCAGTTGTGCGGTAGAAACAGGAATGAAAGAGCCTGCAACATTGAAAGATCTTATCACTCACTTAGAAAACATTTACTGTGATTCTATCGGGGTGGAATATATGCACATTAACAATGTTGAGGAGAAAGATTATATCAAAAAATGGTTACAGGTAAACGAAAACCATCCCAATCTTTCAGCCAATGAAAAAACTGAGATCTTATTAAAATTAAATCAGGCTGTTGCTTTTGAAAACTATCTTCACACCAAATTCGTAGGACAAAAAAGATTCTCGTTGGAAGGAGGAGAAACGTTGATTCCTGCATTGGACCAATTGATCTCAAGATCTTCTCAATTAGGAGTAGATGAGGTTGTGTTAGGGATGGCTCACAGAGGAAGATTGAACGTATTATCCAATATCTTCGGAAAGTCTTACAAACAAATCTTCTCAGAATTTGAAGGAAAAGAATTTGAAGAAGATGTATTCTCAGGAGACGTTAAATATCACTTAGGATCATCTAAAAAGATCAAAACAGCTTCAGGAGAAGAAGTTTCTATCAACCTTACTCCAAACCCGTCTCACCTTGAAACCGTAGCAGCTCTTGTAGAAGGAATCTGCCGTGCAAAAGTAGATGATAAATACAAAGATTACTCTAAAGTATTGCCAATCATTATCCACGGTGATGGTGCGATTGCTGGTCAGGGAATCGCTTACGAAGTGGCTCAGATGATGACACTGGAAGGATACAGAACAGGAGGAACGGTTCATATTGTTGTTAACAACCAGGTATCGTTCACCACCAACTATATTGACGCAAGATCATCAACCTATTGTACAGATATTGCAAAAGTTACAGAATCTCCTGTAATGCATGTGAATGCAGATGATGCTGAAGCAGTAGTTCATGCAATGCACTTTGCTGCCGATTTCAGAGCTAAATTCGGTAAAGATGTATACATCGACTTATTAGGGTATAGAAAATATGGTCATAACGAAGGGGATGAGCCAAGATTCACACAGCCTAATTTATATAAAACTATTTCAAAACATCCTAACCCAAGAGAAATTTATAAAGATAAATTATTGAAGGACAGCGTTACTTCCAATGACGTGATCGCTAAAATGGAAGCAGATTTCAAAGGACTTTTAGATAAAGACTTTGATGCATCCAAAGAGATCGAGAAGAACGTAATGGACGTGTTTATGGCTGAAGACTGGACGAACTACCCAATTGCTAAAAGAGGAGCTGTTCAGGAAACAGTTGATACAAAATATGACTTAGCTAAGCTGAAAGAACTGGCGATTAAAATGTCTACACTTCCGGCTGATAAAAAGTTCATCAATAAAATTACAAGACTATTCGAAAACCGTATCAAAGCTATTGAAGGAAATTCTTTAGACTGGGCTTTAGGAGAATGGTTAGCATATGCTACATTACTTACTGAAGGACATAACGTAAGAATTTCCGGAGAAGATGTGGAAAGAGGGACTTTCTCTCACAGACATGCAGTGGTGAAAACAGAAGATACAGAAGAAGAATATATCCCGTTAAGACATGTTTCTGAAAACAGATTCGATGTGTACAACTCACACCTTTCAGAATATGGGGTGTTAGGATTCGATTACGGATATGCAATGGCTTCTCCGAATACATTAACTATCTGGGAAGCTCAGTTCGGGGATTTTGTGAATGGAGCGCAGATTATTGTTGACCAGTATTTGGCTGCTGCTGAGGAAAAATGGAAAATCCAGGACGGATTGGTGATGTTATTGCCTCACGGTTCAGAAGGACAGGGTGCTGAACACTCTTCTGCAAGATTGGAGAGATTCCTGACACTTTGTGCCAACGAAAACATGGTGGTAGCGAATATTACATCTCCTGCTAACTATTTCCACTTATTAAGAAGACAATTGAAGTGGGCATTCAGAAAGCCATTAATAGTAATGAGCCCGAAATCTCTGTTGAGACACCCGAAAGTAGTTTCTCCACTGGAAGATTTTGCCAATGGTTCATTCCAGCCAGTATTAGACGATCCGACTGCTGATCCTAAAAAAGTGGAAAAATTGGTTCTTTGTTCAGGTAAGTTATATTTCGAATTACTAGCGAAGAAAGAAGAATTGAATGCTGATAATATTGCGTTAGTAAGATTTGAGCAGTTGTATCCGCTTCAGGCAGATGCTATTGAAGCGATCTTCAATAAATACGAAAATAGAAAAGAATTGGTTTGGGCTCAGGAAGAACCGGAAAATATGGGGGCTTGGTCTTATATCCTGAGAAACTTCAGAGATACGGGAATCCAGGTAATTGCTCCTGTACCTAGCGGTGCACCAGCTCCAGGTAGCCACAAAATGTTTGAGAAAAACCAAAATGCGGTGATCAACAGAGTATTCGACAGAAACGATGCTCCTGTAAAAAGACCGGTAACAGCTTAATAAAAATAATAATCAATTAAAAAATAAAAAAAATACTCAATATGTCAGTTTTAGAAATGAAAGTTCCTTCACCGGGCGAATCAATTACAGAAGTTGAAATTGCAACTTGGCTTGTAAAAGATGGTGATTATGTAGAAAAAGATCAACCTATCGCTGAGGTAGACTCAGACAAAGCAACGCTGGAATTGCCTGCTGAACAAAGTGGTGTTATTACTTTAAAAGCTGAAGAAGGTGATGTGGTACAAGTAGGTCAGGTAGTTTGTTTAATTGATATGGATGCTGCTAAGCCGGAAGGCGCTGCTGCTCCAGCTGCTGAAGCTCCGAAACAAGAGGAGGCTCCAAAAGCGGCTGAACCAGTTAAGCAAGAAGCTCCAAAACCTGCGGCTCAACCGGCTGCTGCTCAGACTTATGCAACCGGAGCTCCATCTCCTGCTGCAAAGAAAATCCTTGACGAAAAAGGAATTGATGCAGGACAGGTTTCAGGAAGCGGAAGAGACGGCAGAATCACTAAAACTGATGCTGAGTTAGCTGCTGTTCCTGCAATGGGAGGTAGCTCATTAACGGCTACTGGTTCAAGGTCTACAACTACAACTAAACTTTCTGTTCTTAGAAGAAAATTAGCTGCAAGATTAGTTTCTGTGAAGAATGAAACAGCGATGTTAACTACTTTCAATGAAGTAGACATGTCTGAAATCTTCAGAATCAGAAAACAATATAAAGATGAATTTGCTCAAAAGCACGGGATTGGTCTTGGTTTCATGTCTTTCTTCACGAAAGCTGTTACCAGAGCATTACAAATGTACCCTGATGTAAATGCATCTATCGACGGTGATTTCAAAATCAACTACGATTTCTGCGATATCTCCATTGCGGTTTCAGGTCCTAAAGGATTAATGGTTCCGGTATTGAGAAATGCTGAAGGAATGTCTTTCAGAGGAGTGGAAGCAAATATTAAAAATCTTGCTGACAGAGTAAGAGACGGTAAAATTACGGTTGACGAAATGACTGGTGGTACATTTACAATTACCAATGGTGGTGTATTCGGATCTATGTTATCTACACCAATCATCAACCCTCCTCAATCTGCAATCTTAGGAATGCACAATATCATTCAAAGACCAGTTGCTGTTGATGGACAAGTGGTAATTCGTCCAATGATGTATGTAGCGATGTCTTATGACCACAGAATTATCGATGGTAGAGAATCTGTAGGATTCCTGGTAGCGGTAAAAGAAGGTATTGATAACCCTGTTGAAGTATTAATGGGAGGTGACGAAAGAAAAGCTCTTGAATTATAATTAATGAAATTATAATGATAAATTATAAATCTCGCCTCAAAAAAGGCGAGATTTTTGTATGTATTTGATAAATACTAAAATGATGTTTTCAAAAATAACTTCAAATATCAAAGTTTCAGTAATTCCTGAATATGATAGCAAGAATAGTTACCCTTCTGAAAATCGATACGTTTTCAAATACAATATCACTATAGAAAACGAAGGTGATTTCCCTATAAAAATATTGAAAAGAAAGTGGCTGATTTTTGATGTTGGTTTCGGATACACAGAAATTATCGGTGATGGTGTGATCGGTTTAACTCCTGAAATACCGGCCAATGATAATTTTGCCTATTTTTCCAACGTCATGCTACGTTCGGGAGTGGGGAATATGAGTGGTAAATATTTGGTGAAAAACATGAAGACCCAGGAGAATTTTGAGATCGATATTCCAAAATTCAACCTGCTGTCAGAAGTTTTAAGCAATTAAAGTCAAGATTAATGGCATGAAGTAACTTTACATTCTGGTAAGATTACATAGTCATTGGCATAAGTGAGAATTACAGCTTTTTAATCTTAAGCTTCATATGATCATGTATTTCCTCATTGCTTAGAAGTAAGAGCTTTTCAAAAGCCAGTAAGGAAATTTTAGCACATGCTTCGGCGTCATCTCCGGCTCTGTGATGCTTGAATTCTATCTGATGATATTCAGCCAGATGCTTTAAACCGTAGCGCGGAAGATAATTCCATGATTTCTTGGCAAGCTGAATGCTGCAAAGGTAATTGAGCTTCGGGGTGAACATTCCGTAATGATTAAGGCATCCTCTCAGAACTCCAGCATCAAAACTCGCATTGTGGGCAATCATTAACGTTCCGTACATCATTTCTTCCACTTCATACCAGATTTCATCAAAAGTAGGAGAGTCTCTTACATCATCCGGAGTGATCCCATGGATATCTACATTATAAGGGTTAAAATACGGAAAGCTTGGCGGCTTGATCAGCCATGTTTTGGTTTCTATGATCTTTGAATCCTGTACAATGCATATACCCAATTCACAAGCAGAACTTCTCTCATGAGTGGCGGTTTCAAAATCTATTGCACAGAAATCCATTATTAAAGGTTATTAAAGATTAAATGTACAAATTTACCCTTAATTTCCAATATTTTTTTATAGGATACAAACTAAAAACAGGTCAATTCCCAAATTTTTTAACTCGGATATTTTTTTCTTTTACTTTAATAATAAAAGGCTGGGCTTGTGTTATCTTTCCTGCCTGAATGTCCACATCTGTATACGCTTGTTCACAAAAGGTATTTAAAGGCAGTGAATTGGCATTAATGCTGATTCTGTAGCTTCCGGAAGGCAAAAAAGAAATAAATTCACCATTATCATCTGTAAACAAATGTTGTATAAGCTTATCCTGCTGATAAATATTAAAAACAATTCCTTCAATTTTAGGCTCAAAATCTAAAGCTGTTTTTGCATTGAATTCATAGGTCACTTTTCCATGTACAGTTCCGTTTTGATGAAGAGGAATTTCCAAATAATGCTGATGACTGCTTACTTCAAACTCCATATCATCATAATACCATCCCTGCTGGATAACTTGTTTTAAAGTATATTTTCCGTAAGGAATTCTTGTGTAGATGATATTTCCTTCATGATCGGTTTTAAAAGAGATGTTATTGATCATTACCAAATAATCCTCGGCTGCCTGATCGCCTTCATCATATACATTGTTATTGTTCCTGTCATAATAAGCAAATGCTTTTATATTTGATTTTTTTCCCGGATCCAGTGTTTTGGGCTGAAGGTTGAAAGTGAAACCGGCTTCAATGGTAAAAAGATTGTTTTTTAAATTATTTAAAGAATAATGATACCATGAAGAGTTCAGGAAAATGCCATATCGTTCCTTTGTGTATTTAAGGTTGACAAATCCTGAAGGTGATCTTCCATATAAAGCGTCGTCCGTATAAGCTAAACCGGAGGTGAGATTGATCTTTTCTTTAAAAAAGCCTTTATTAAAGAAAGCTGACACAGATAATTTCTTGTATGGTGAGTTCTCATTAAGCATTTTGGAAAAAGCGTATTCCGAAAGAAAATAACTGCCATACTGATAAATATAGCTTAGATTGAACCACTTATAATTATAATTACCGCTTATCTTCATTTGATATTCCGGACTGCTAAAATCCGGGTAACGAACAAATCCTGCTTCGATACTCAGCATGGAAGAGTGCTTTCTGTCAGGGCTTATCCAGGCCGTATATTCTGTTAATCGCTGAGCTTTTAGCTGTTTTGATTCCTGGGTTCCGGCAATATTAAAAAAAGTATTATAAGTATTGGAACGCTCTTCCTGATACTGATAGCCCATCCCGAAACTCAAATTACCTTTTTTAGGAAAGTTCAGTCCGAAATCCAGTCGGGTACTGTTGGATTTTAAATCGGTATTATAAAAATAGAATTTAGGTGAAAAATTAGACACCGTTATATTGGCATACAGATAATAATCTCTAAAAATATTCCTTGAGAAATTCTGTTGGATCTGAAGTATCCCTCTTCGGTTTCCCGGATAATAATCTGTGCTGTAAAAATAATTTCCGTTAAGGTTAGTCTTATCAATAAGGCCTGAATATTGAGATTCTATAGCCAATGAAGGCTTTACTTTATTGATGCTCTCATAAAAGCTGAGTCCGCCGTATAGTTTAGTATTTAATTTCCAGTTTTCATTAAAAGTGTGCGTCAAATCTGTTCCGAATACATGATGCTTTGCCTTGTCATAAGGATCATCCCTGAAAATATAGGTTCCGGCCATATTTTTAGAAGCGTTTTGAGCACCTATTATTCCTCTTGCATAAAAGCCATAACCGTTTTTCAAAAATGAATTTCTTTCAATAAGGCTAAAACTTTGGTCAACAAATCCCACCTCCAGCTTTTTATCTCTATCAGATGATGTAAATGCATATTCTGCACCTCTTCCGAATAAAGATAATTCCAGTAGCTTACTGATATTTCCTACAGTAAATTCATTGTTTTCCCGGCGATAGGAAACATAGGTGTTATTAACGATAGGATCCCTTTGATTATTGACAGTATAAATATTTCCCCTTATAAAAACATATCCGGCAGGAAGATTGAATCCGCCAGAACCAGTAATCTGATACATGTCAATATCTCTGCCTATACTTCTATAGCTGGCTGTAATACTGTTTTTTGTGTAGTTTGAAAAAGGGTTGATCTGCAAATCCTGATAGTGCTGCACTGACGAAACGTTCTGTACCGAAACCGAAGCATTTCCGAATATTTCTTTGTCAGGATCTCTGAAACCTACAATATTGACGGCAAACTGAGAACTCTTAATGATCTTGTTTGATGGCATAAAACGAAAAACAAATACCGAATCCCTGTGCACTCCGATACTTCCTTTTTTCTCTACAAAGAAGTTTTCCTGGGTGGCTTCAGGAATTTTAAAAACTACAGTAACATTTTGTTTTTTATTGCCCATATTAGATACCCTTGCCCGTACTTCAATGGAATCATTGGAGTTATTGATGTGAATCAGTGAATTTTCCGGGGCTATTCTCAACATATTATTCTCTGCCACATTGTGTACCAATACTTTTTGCGCAACAGAACGGTTTTGAAGGTCTGTAAGGCTGATTTTAAGATTGGCCTCTCCATAAGGAGCATCATTATTGATCAGTATTTTTACGGGTAAAAAGATATTTTCACCGGCTTTCAGATCCACTTCAATTCTATTGTTCAAAATACTTCTGAAACCTGTAGGAACATCAATGGTAATATTTCCTTTGAAAGAAGTGTTGGGATTTTCATTTTTTACTACTACAATAAGATCTACAATATTGCTTTTATCTGCTTTGGATTCATTGCGGACCTCCATGCTGATCCCGGAATGATCCTGCGCCGAAATCAGAATAGCTGATAACGGAATCAAAAAAACAAGAATTATTTTTTTGAGCAGATCTTGTAGCATTATAGATTTATTGGGGAGTTATCTCGTATTGAATAGTAGTAGAATAGTCTTCGGATTTTGCATCAATAAGCCTTTCATCATTAGATCCCGTAAAATATTTGATGTCATAGTACACACTCGATCCCTGAGTGGAGCTTCCGGTAGCAATAAGCTGCGGCGAAGCACTTAATGAGACCGGATACACATTTCCATTATTTTGCGAAGTGGGGCTTAAAGTCAGCTTGACGGCATTCAGAGGAATCGTATTCCCGGCGGCAGAGGTAAATTGACCCTGCAGAGATTTCATTTTAATCTGATAATTTGTATTGCTGCTTACAATCAATGCATTGGAATACGTTACACTTACCCCGTTGACATAATCTCCCATACTTTTAAATTCCAATGCTCCATTTACGGCATTAGCACTCAATTTCAAAGACATTTCCGGTGGCGGTGTTCCTGAAAGCGTACCGATCTGAAACTGAAAATAATGGTCAGCTTTACCAATAATATTGTTATACTGATCATATGCGGTAAACTGTAGGGGAGCAGTAAAGACTGTCCATGCAGGATAATTGCCCAAATAGGCTCCTCCTGCAACACTCATGCTGTATTTCAGCTGAAAATTATAATAGCCGAGTAGGCTTGCGGGATGGTTGTACAATGCTGCATTGGATTGTGGTACTAAGAAAACTTCTGAACCTTCCTGTAAAAAAACATTCAATGGCATTCCGATCTGTGGAATGGAAGGGATAGGATTAGGATAAGCCTGACCTGATGTTGAAACCGGCTGGAATGAAATTTTATTGGCCGGAATAACATAATTTCCGAAAATGGAGGTAATAGGCTGTTTTAATTTTACAGACAGCCTCCAATAGGGAACATTAATATTTCCGTTACCCGCAAAAGTAAGCGTATATGCATCAGGATTAGTGTTTCCGTTATAAGAATTGATCTGTAAATAGCTGTTGATCCATGAGCTGTAATACACCTGTGAGAAACAATTAACGGAAAGAAGCAGTAAAATAAAGACAAATTTCTTACTCATAGGTGAAATTTAATTCTCCCATTTCCAAGTTGTTATCTCCGTAATCAAGCATGATCGAAGCTGTGTATTTTCCTTTTTCAAGTGTGGTAGGAAGAGAAATATTCATTTCTCTTTTATTTCCCGGCATTGTATAAAAAACAACAGATTCTAGCGTTGTCTTTTTCCCGTTCTGTGTATTAACAAGGTCTGTGTATACTTTCCCGTCTGTCCATACATCTCCCTGATTTTCAAAAAACAGATCAAGCGTATTTTTAGGCTGATTATAAACCAGGTTTTCAATCTCAAGCTTTTTGTTTTTAGCGGAAGGCAATTTATGGAAAAGCTTTATCCCGGAACGGATACTTACTTTTATATGGGCTCCTTTGCTGTCTACATCATCTACAGGATTCATCTGACTTACATATAAAACAGCAGTAGATACCGGTGATTTATCTGTTAGCTTATTCGGAACAGTAATGGTAATATCAATATCCCTTCTTTCACCAGGGGCTAATGTAAAATAATTATCCTCCTTTTTTATAGTAACCCAGCTTGTGCATGATGTTGGGAGGGTATTGGCGGGATACATTACATTTTCCCCTTTCTGGTCATACTCCCAATCTCCCAGGCTTACGGCGAAATCCAGAGAGTTCTTTGTGCTTACGTTAGTAACGGTAACTTTCTGGGTATTACTATTTCCTGGATCAGACTCAAAATACACTCTTGGCGGAGAAACGGAAACTCCGGTCTGCGCGTATCCGGTTGAAAAATAGGCACAGATTATATATAGAAAAGACAAAAACAGTTTTTTCATAACAGAATTGATCGTAAAAAACAAAAGATAAGTGTTGTAATATAATCACAACACTTTTCAGTTTTTCTATATTAGAGTTATATTATTGAGAAACAATAGTATAGGTTAATTCAGTAGTATATACTGTCGGATCCTGTCCAGCAATATAATTGTCAAGATAAGCATTTGCTCCTGCACCTTTATATTCAATGCTGATTTTTTTGTCTACACCTCCGTGAGTGGAAGTTACTAAAGTTGTTTCGTTAGCAGATAGCTGTACATTTTGTGCATACTGAGCTCCGTTTACAGCATCAGAACCAGCAGTTGCTTTGATTTGTATTGTATTAGCCTGAATGTTTTTACTTCCGTTTTGTAAAGCTGCATTAGCACTTTTTACTTTTACCTGGAATCCACCTGTACTGTAGATGCTTAAATGGTCAGCGTTTACTGAAGTTACTCCATTAGTATAATCATCTTTTGTTACATAGTCTAGATTAACCACTTTTTGTGCGTTATTTACAACAAGCGTCTGGATTGGTTTTAATCTTACGTTTAATGTTACGTTTTGTTGCGCTTTAAGTGTTACGAATCCTACTAGAGCAAAAGAAGCCAAAATACATTTTTTCATAGTTAAATAATGTTTTTTTTTGTTAAGTATATTTGAATTTTTATGGTGCAAAAGTAGAGATAAAGAATAGATACTCTTTTGTGAAAAAATACTTATAATTTGTAATTTTTGTCAAATATTAAGGCCGTAAAAAATAGGTTCATTTTGTGAATTATTGACAAAATGTGGTATATGAAAATGATAAGTTTAATGATAAAATATAAAAAATACTATAATATTATCCATAAAAAGAAATTGATAATAAGTTGTGAATGAACAATATTCAATATTGTTATTCTTAGCATAGTTATTTTTTACAAATTGAACAGAAAATTTATTTCGAAATAATAGTGAATACTAAAAGATTATTCTCAGTTGTAGTATTTTCTGTTTCTTTTATGATATTTTCTATAGGTTTATCTATATTATATTTTTTATGCATGACGCCTTTTGAATGACTGATAAGATTATATTCATTAGGGACATGATGTTTTTTGGTATCTTCTTTTTTATTGCTGTAGCTTTCACGCTTTACCTTTACCTGAAATGCAGATGCGCTGGATACCGTAATATATTCAGGAGACAGAATTTCTTTATTATCAGGATTGGATTCTGTATCACTAATAGTAAGAGTTTGGATAGGGTGCAAGCGGATATTTAATTGCAAACGATCATTTGCCTGTGCGGAAATAGCAGCAAAAGCAAACATGAAAGTGATGATTAAAAACCTGGTAAGCATATTTCCCTAAGATTTTTCACCAAACGGTTACTTAGGTAAATATACAATTTATTTCATTTCGGAGGGATATTTTCCAGCATGTTTTTTTATAAAATTGCTGAAATTTCCTTCGTCGCTGAATCCCAGCTCATAAGAGATTTCAGAAATGGTATGATTGGAAAAATTGATGGCTTTTTCAAACTCGGTGATAAGCTTTTCAATAATAAGCTGCTTAGCAGTTTTACCGAAAATATACTCCGTCATTTCCGTCAGTTTCCTGGAAGTTATATTAAGTTCATTCGCATAATAAGATACTTTCTTTGCCTTTTTATAATCCCTTTGCAAAATGACTTTAAACTTATTGACGTAATATAGGTATTCGAAATTATAATCTTTTTTGATTTCTTCAGGAGGAATATGCAGAAAAGCATCCAGCATTAATCTTTCAATAGCATTGTGAGCAGCAGCTACATACAGACTTTGATCTTTTTCCTGAAAGCTTTTCATTCTTTCCATAAAAACCACCTTCATTTCTTCTTTGTTGTGAAAAGGGGCAACAAATATATCAGAAGAATAATTGAAGAAAAGCTGAGAATTAAGGAAAAGGCTGTCTTTGGTTGATCTTTCATAAAAACAGGAGGAAAAAGCGATAAGGTAAATTTCCGGACCTTTACTCTCTCCAAATGTGATGTTTTTCTGAGGACCGATGAAAACAATATTACCTGCTTTTATGCTGTGAAAAATGTTTTCAACGAGTAAATCCAGGTCCTGCAATACAATAAATATACAGAAATAATCTAACGTATTAAAATGCCTGTGATTGTTGTTTCTCTTTATGATATAATCTAATGGGTTGATACTGAATCCCATATCTTTTAACTGATCTGTTATTGTATACATTTACTATTAGATTATTTTTAATAAAAATTAATTATTATTATGGTGTAAATATAAAATTTTTATTATTTATTTTGAATTATTTGTGAATATTTTATTGTTAAATATTCATATTTCAATGTTTTATCATAAATAGAGCAGTTATACCACAAGGTGAAAAATGAGAAATAACAGACACACCGGTAGGTTTTTAAACCCAAAGTTTAAAAATTAGATTCATCATCCTATATGGATATTCTGGACTAAAGAAAATGTTTGAAAATCAGCCACTTTGACTGATAGAATTGATGTTTTTGGGATGACTGGCGAAGCTTCCAGGTTTGGACAGCCTGCCCATAAAAGCTGAAATGTGCTCTTACCACAGCCCAGAGATGAGGAAATCCGTTTTTAACCCCAAAATAAATCCCGGCAACACCATCTAAGCAAAGCCTGAAAAATATCAGCCAGATCAATTGAGGAAAAGGCAGGTTTTTCAACATCATGGAAAGATTATTCCTGATATTTAAATAAGTCTTTTGAGCATTCTGTTTATTCAGTGTACCGCCGCCTACATGATACACTTTAGATTTTCCCGTATAATATATTTTCTTCCCGGTATTGATCAATCTCCAGCAGAGGTCAATTTCTTCCTGATGAGCAAAAAATCTCGCATCAAAACCATTCTGTTCCCAGAAATCTTTAGAACGGATAAATAAACAACAGCCTGAAGCCCAGAAAATTTCCGTCTCATCATCATATTGTCCTTTATCTTCCTCCAGATCATCAAAAATACGTCCTCTGCAATAAGGGTATCCTAAATTATCAATCAAGCCGCCTCCGGCTCCTGCAAATTCAAAGAAATTTTTATTTTGATAAGATAAAATTTTCGGCTGTATTGCTGCAATTTCAGAGTTTCTTTCAAATAAACCTAATACAGGACTGGTCCAGTTTTCTGTAACTTCAACATCGGAATTCAATAAACAGTAATACTCAGCATTGATCTTCTTTAAACCTTCATTATAACCGCCTGCAAAGCCGTAATTTTGATTGTTGATAACAATTCCTACATCCGGAAAGTTAGCCTGTAAATAAGGCACTGAATCGTCTGTGGAAAGGTTATCAATGACATATACTTTGGCTTTTTCTGAAAAACGGATCACACTGGGCAAAAATTTTTCCAGCCAGGTTTTACCATTCCAGTTTAATATGACGATTGCTAATCTTTCAGACATGATTTATACTTTTTCAGAATCGAAGTTTTTAATGGAGTCTTTATATTTCCATTTTCTATGTGACCAGAGATAATTGTCAGGACGTTTGTGTAAGGTGTTTTCCAGTAATTTATGGAATTTCTTCACAACTTCATGCTCTACAAATTTTTCTCCATCCGGATAAATCCTATGATAATTTACCTGATAGAATCCCCGTTTTACCTTCTTCATTTCACAATAGATGAAAATAAGATCCATCCTTGTGGCCAATCTGTCGTATCCCGTAAAAACAGGTGTTCTTTGATTAAGAAATTCCAGGCCATAAGTAATATGAGCGAAATGGGGAGTTTGATCCGCCACAAACATATAAGCAGAACTTCCATCGTTTTTTGATCTGAAAATATTCAGGATAACTTCATTGGCTTCTAATGCTTCATTTCCGAACTTATTGCGGACTTTTTTCATTTGATTCTCCCAAAATTCACTGTTTACTTTTCTGTAAACCGGGTGACAGTGGTCTTGAGGAATGATTTTGGCCAAAGCATTGATCCATTCCCAGTTAAAGACATGTCCTGCCAAAAGAATAATGTTTTTCCCTTCCTTCTTGGCTTCATGAAATAAATCCTGGTTAATGTGCTGCATCCTTACCCTGGATTCGGTTTCGGAAATGCTGAATGACTTTACTGTTTCCACCAGGTAATCAGAGAAATTGCGATAAAATTTTTTCCGTATTTCTTTGATTTCCTCGTCGGATTTATTAGGGAAAGAGTTCTTTATATTCTGTGTGATCACTTTTTTTCTGTATCCTACAATATAATGATTCAGAAAAAATATAATATCCGAGAAAATATATAATATTTTGAGCGGCAGCTTGGATATGAGATATAGTATTTTTATTAAGAAATTCATAAAACGTACAAATTTAGTGATTATATGATTATGGTTTCATTTTTGCTGATGTTAAGTATTATTTTTTTTATTTTTAAAGCATGAAAAAATTGTCATTATTCGCTTTCCTGTTACTAAGCACAGTTGCTTTTTCCCAGGAAATTAAAAATACTCCTGAACGAAACTCAGGAGAAAAGGCTCTTTTGGTAAAACCGGATAACGCTGAGTTAGAGGCTAAGAAAAAAGCAGCAGAAGAAAAAGCCAGGCTTCCGAAGCCTTATGATCCTAAAGCGGATGCACAGAAAGATATTAATCAGCTGATCGCGAAAGCTAAGAAAGAGAAGAAGAACATTATGATCCAGGCAGGAGGGAACTGGTGTATCTGGTGTCTGAGGTTTAATCAGTTTGTACAGACAACACCGGAATTAAAGGAACTTGTAGATCAGAACTATCTGTATTATCATCTTAATTATTCTCCTGATAATAAAAATGAAAAGATTTTTGCCCAGTATGGCAATCCCGGAGAGAAATTCGGATATCCAGTATTTATTGTTCTGGATAAAGATGGAAAGATGATCCACGTACAGCAAAGTGATGTGTTGGAAGAAGGAAAAGGATATAGCCTGGAAAAAGTAAAAGAGTTTTTCAGTAGCTGGACTCCTAAATCATAAAAACATAACCGGGAAAATTCCCGGTTTTTATTTTTAAGGACTCCGTTTTATAACAGGTAACAAAAAAACCACTTCAATTGAAGTGGTTTCATATTTTGAGAAAATCTCGTCTGTTGATTAAGCTTCTTCAGATTTAGCCTCTTCTTTTTTAGCAGCAGGAGCAGCTTCAACCGGAGCATCAGAAACGATGTCAAACTCGTAGTTGTACTCAACATTTCTGTGAAGTCTAACAAGAGCAGAGAATTTACCTGTTCTTTTAATAGTGCTTCCAGGGATTTTGATGTATTTTTTATCTACAGATACACCCGCTTTTTCTAGAGCAGCAGCAAGATCAGCATTGTTGATAGATCCGAATAATTTGTCACCAGAACCTACTTTTGCAGGGATTGTGATAGAAGTTTTCTTTAATTGCTCAACTACAGCGTTAGCAGCAGCGATTAATTTAGCTTCTTCTTCTTTTCTAGCTTCTAATGTAGCTTCTAAAGCAGCTTTGTTTTTAGGTGTAGCTAAAAGTGCAAATCCTTGAGGGATTAAGAAGTTTCTAGCATAACCTGGCTTTACGTTTACTGTATCAAACTCAAGTCCTAAGTTTTCTACGTCTTTTTTTAGGATAATTTCCATTGTTGTTGTCCGTTTTAGTGTTCCGAGTTCCGGAGTTTCCGGGCTCTCTTCACATCGTTAGAATTTATTAATTAATTCAGCAACTTAAAAAAAGAGAAAAAGACCGGAATCTTTTCTCTTTCTTCTTGTTTCTTTATATCTTACTTTAATAAGTCAGCTACGTATGGTAATAAAGCTAAGTGTCTAGCTCTTTTGATAGCAGCAGAAACTTTTCTTTGATATTTTAAAGAAGTTCCAGTGTATCTTCTTGGTAAGATTTTACCTTGTTCGTTTACGAATTGTAATAAGAAATCAGCATCTTTATAATCTACGTGCTTAATTCCGTATTTTTTGAATCTACAATATTTCTTTTCAGATTTTGTATTGATATCAAGCGGAGTAAGGAATTTTACTTCTGATTCTCCTCCAGCTGAGGCTTGTTTAGCCATTTCATCTATTGCCATGTCTTGTCTGTTTTAATAAATTGGGTTAATAATTAAGCTTTAGCAGCTTTTACTTTAGCTCTTCTAGTTACAGCGTACTCAACAGCATGCTTGTCTAGTTTTGTAGTAAGGTAACGGATTACTCTTTCGTCACGTTTGAAAGCTAATTCTAGATCAGCAACGATAGTACCTTCACCTTTAAACTCGATCAAAGTGTAGAATCCGTTCTTTTTCAATTGGATCGGATAAGCTAATTTTTTTAATCCCCAGTTTTCTTTAGCAACGATTTCGCAGTTCTTTTCTTTTAAAAGATCTACATACTTGTTCACTGCTTCCTCCACCTGTGCATCAGATAGAACGGGAGTTAAAATGAAAACAGTTTCGTAATTGTTCATAATGTTAAATAAATTTGTTAATTATTTCGAGGTGCAAAATTAGAAATTATATTTGTAATATGCAATAAGGAAGTAGAATATTTGTGGGAATAGAGTAATTATTAATGTTCAACATTAATTTCACTAACCTTCTAACTTCTTACTTCTAATTTCTTCCAGGAAGTTCACTTTAATCACATCATATAAAGAATGTCTGCTTACTAGGATGGACGCAATAGAGGAAACCATTCCTGCCAACATCAGATGAAAAATTAAAGAATGTCTGTCTGTCATTTCCAATACGATAATGGCAGAGGTAAATGGAGCTCTGGTAATTCCCGTGAGAAAGGCCACCATTCCGGCTAAAATTACCACATTGGTCTCATTAGGTGTTAGATGAATAAATCCTGAAATTACAGAACCGATACTTGCGCCCGCTGTGAGTGCCGGAGCGAAAATTCCACCGGCTCCTCCTGAAGTAAAGGATAGAGCAGGACCCAACATTCTTAAAATAGGGACATACCAGTCTTCATGTTTGTCTGAAGTAAAAAGGACACGCTCCATGATCTCTTTTCCGGAACCTAAAATTTCCCGGTTGATGAAAAAGGCAATAGAAGCAATAATTAGGGCGCTCAAAACAAGGAATGCAATATTCGCTTTTTGTGTTTTCAGTTTTCTTTTTTTCCAGTCACTCATAGCGAGCATCGTGACGGAAAGCTGGCTGGCTAAAATCCCGGCAATTCCAGCGACCAGAATAATAGGGAACATTACCATCAATGAAACATCATTGGTTTTCGGATAACCAAGATATAAATAGGAACCTGCTAGTGTCTGTGCTGTTAAACCGGCTATGATCACCGCAGTGAAAAGGGCTGTTTTAAAGTAATTAATATGCGTTTTAGAAAGCTCTTCCACGGCAAATACAATTCCTCCGAGTGGAGTGTTGAAAGCCGCTGCAAGTCCTGCCGCAGCTCCTGTCATGATCATATTTTTCTTGGAAATCTTCGGCCACCAGTCAGGAAGATATTCATTAACTTTCCTGAATACGGAACCCGCGATTTGTATGGTAGGTCCTTCACGGCCTACAGCGCCACCGCCAATCACCAAAATAACGGATGATAAAATTTTAAAAACAATAATTTTCAGGCTTAAGAAGCTCCTGATATATTTATGTTCTTTAGGATTGGCTAATTCTACAGCTGCCATTACCTGTGGAATCCCGCTTCCTTTGGCATTAGGCGCAAATTCTTTAACGAGCCACCATGAAATTACAAAACCAATAGGAGCTATAATGAAGATCATCCAGTCGTGCCAGTCAAGGATAAGGTTGAGGAGCTTTTCTCCCCATGCAAAAATTTTGGCATACATCACTGCGAAAAAACCGGTAATCACCGAACCAATCCAAAAAGGGATAGCCTGAAGCAGATTGTGTTTCAGCCGTTCGTTTCGGATATTGTCAAAAGATTTTTTGAGGCCTTTACGGATTTGAAGCAAAATTTTGAACATACCTCAAATGTAGGCTATTATTTATTAAAATGAAAATTTTTGAGGTAAATGATATGTGAAAATTTTGATATTGATAATTTTAAGTACAGGCAACAAAAAAACCTCCGGAAAATCCGAAGGTTTATATTTAAGATACAATGATCATTTATTTTAGATTTCTGTATTCAGATCCCAGTTCTCCAGGTAATCATGAACATGCTTCAACATCATTCCTCCTAAAGATCCGTCTACTACTCTGTGGTCATAAGAGTGAGACATGAACATTAAGTTTCTGATAGCAATCACATCTCCATCCGGAGTTTCAAGAACTGCCGGTTTTTTAACAATAGCTCCGATTGCTAAGATCGCAACCTGAGGTTGAGGAATAATCGGAGTTCCCATTAGGTTTCCAAAGCTTCCTACGTTGGAAATGGTATAAGTGGCACCCTGAGTATCTTCAGGTCTTAATTTTTTGTTTCTGGCTCTGTAAGCTAAATCATTAATGGCTTTTGCAAGACCTGAAAGTGATAACTGATCTGCATTTTTAATAACAGGAACAATAAGGTTTCCATCTGGTAAAGCAGTTGCCATACCAATATTGATATTCTTCTTCTTGATGATATTGTCACCATTTACGGAAACATTGATCATTGGGAAATCCTGGATAGCTTTTACTACCGCTCTTACGAAAATCGGCATGAAAGTCAGCTTTTCACCTTCTCTTTTTTCGAATGCTGTCTTATTTTTATTTCTCCATTTTACAACATTGGTAACGTCTGTTTCGATGAAAGAGGTAACGTGTGGAGCAATCTGTTTTGCTTTTACCATGTTTTCAGCGATGATCTTTCTCATTCTGTCCATTGGAATGATTTCATCACCTGCACCTGCAGAAATGGTACTAGCCGGAGTTGATGTTGCCACTGGCTGTGGAGCCGAAACAGCCTGTTGTACCGGAGCGGCTTGCTGAACTGCCGGTTGGTTTCCTCTGTTGGCAACGTATGTTAAGATATCTTCTTTAGTAATTCTTCCTTCTAAACCGCTTCCTTTGATGGTTTTAAGTTTAGCTTCGGAAATGTTTTCCTGTTGAGCGATAGATTTTACAAGCGGGGATAGATAAAGATCACCCGAAAATTCTGTTGAAGCAGCTACTTGTAAAGGCTGTTCAATTGTTTTTAATGTTTCTGCATCCGGAGTTGCAGCAGGAGCTTCAGTTTTCACTTCTTCAGAAGCTGTATTTCCGCCTTCTCCTTCAATTTCTAAAATAGCAATGGCTTCCCCAACTTTTGCAACTTCGTCTTTCTGTTTTAAGATCTTCACGATTTTCCCCGAAACTGGTGTCGGAACATCCGAATCCACCTTATCTGTTGCAATTTCTACTACGGAATCGTCTTCCTTAACAGTATCACCTTCATTGAATAACCAAGTGATAATTGTAGCTTCCATAACACCTTCTCCCATGGAAGGAAGCAATAATTTGTACTCTGCCATTTTTATTTTTTAGATTTTGACAAATATATAAAAAAAATCGGTTTTTTTATGAAAAATATAATTTTAGGAAAATTCGATGTAAATATTCTCGCCCACATTCAATCCAAACAAAGTTTTGGCTCCATTTTTTTTGCTGCCTTTATAGATGGTAAGTTCCAATAGCTGACTGTCATTGAAAATAGCAGCCGACTGTCCATGGAATTCTGTTTCCCTTTCCCAGTCGGAAACCACTTCGCTATGGCTGGAAAATATCTTAGAAAGGGATAGGTTTCTGAACTTAATCGTGAAATTTTCAAATCCTTTTGCTATATTTTCATAAAAATCTTTGCTGATATTTGAAATTATATTTCCGAAATTATCAATGTACATGACTTCGCCAATAATCATCTTTTCAGATTCGTTATAAACAGGTTTTGGGAAGAGAAGCTGTTTGGAGGATTTTATCTTTCTGCCGATCACTTCAGGCAATCCACCGTTAGCTAAATGTACTGCCACAGGAGCAAAAACATCTGTTGAAGTAAAATTCACCACATCATCAAACCTGTTGTTTAAAGTAATTTCATAAATGGCCTCAGGTTTAATATCAAAAAAAACAAGACTCAATAATCCGTTATCTGCTGCCAGAAAATAGGAACCGTCTGCTTTATATAATATATTTTTCCTCGATTTATGAAAAAAACTGTCCACGGAAAGGATATGAATAGTGCCTTTCGGGAAATGTTTGTAAGCATTCCTTACAATATAGGAGGTTTGTATCAGATTATAGGCCTGAATATCATGGGTAATATCAATAATATTCACTTCAGGGTTCAGAGAAAGGATTTTACCTTTTACAGCGGCAACTCTGTAATCTAAATTTCCGAAATCCGAAGTAAGGGTGATAATTGACATGTAGCTGAAGAATAGAATTGCAAATTTATCTAAAAATAAAACAAAGCCCGAAAGATTGTGGATAACAATTTAATATAAATTTGAAAAAAAACTTTAAATTTAAAATCGAAATAAAAAATATTTGCATGTTTGAAATAACATATGATTTAGAGGGAATTGATGCAAAAAGCTTCTATGGTGTAAATAACCAATATTTTAACTTAATAAAATCAAGCTTTCCGACTCTTAAAATTACAGGACGAGACCATTTTATTTTCGCAATGGGAAATCAGGAGGCTCTGGATATACTGAAACAGAAACTGGATGATATTGTAAGATTTATTTCTAAAAATAATTCTATCGAACTCAAAGACGTTGAAAATATTCTCAATATCAAAGATGAAAATGAGAAGCAATTGATCTTTGATCAGGATATTATTGTGAAGGGAGTAAATGGGAAGATCATCAAGGCTAAGACCACGAATCTTAAAAAGCTCGTTAAGGAAACGGAGAAAAAGGATATGGTTTTCGCCATAGGACCTGCCGGAACCGGAAAAACCTATACGAGTGTTGCATTGGCTGCAAGGGCTTTAAGAGATAAGGAGGTTAAAAGAATCATTCTGACGAGGCCGGCTGTGGAAGCAGGGGAGAGCTTAGGATTTTTACCCGGGGACCTTAAAGAAAAGCTTGATCCGTATTTACAGCCTTTATATGATGCGCTTCGTGACATGATTCCGCATGAAAAGCTCGAGGGCTTTATGGAGAAAAAAGTTATTGAAGTAGCTCCATTGGCTTTTATGAGAGGGAGAACATTGGATGATGCTTTTGTGATACTTGATGAAGCCCAGAATACCACTCATTCTCAAATGAAAATGTTCCTCACCAGAATGGGGATGAATGCTAAATTTATTATCACGGGAGATCCTAGCCAGGTCGATTTACCACCTAAACAGCAATCCGGATTGAAAGAAGCCATGAGAATTTTAAAAGATGTGAAAGAGATTGGTTTTGTGCATCTTACAGAAGAGGATGTGGTGCGTCACCCTGTAGTTAAAAAGATTATCCTTGCTTATAATGATGAGGAGAAAAGATTAAGAAATGATTGAAAGAGTAATTAAAAATATTATTTATAAACTGTATAATTTGTTAATATTTTCTGTTAATATTTGTTAATTTGAGAAATAATAATTAGTTTAGCCGGCTGAATAATAATATATAATAAACCATGAAAAAACTATTATTGATTGGAGCTTTAGCTCTTGTGGGAACAAACATCAATGCACAGGAAACAAGATTCGGTGTAAAAGCTGGTTACTCAATGTCAACTATCAAAATTGATGATGATCAGGATGATCTTAACAGCAGATCTATGGATCCTAAACATACTTTTTATGCAGGAGCTTTTGTAGAGCATAAATTGAGTGATAAATTCGGGCTTCAGGGAGAAGTTTTATATTCTCCACTAGGGGGGAAAGAAGATGTTTCTGTATCAGAAGGCGGATATTCTTTTTCTGAGAAAACAGATGTAAAATTCGGAACATTATTAGTTCCTGTTTCTGCTAAGTATTTCATTACGGAATATTTTTCTGTTTCGGCGGGAGCTAGCTTTGGATTTATCCTTTCTGCAAAACAGAAAACAGAGGTGAGCGGAAATTTCCCGGAAGGAGTGGGAATTGAAGCAGAAGACGGGGAGTTTGATATTAAAGATGATGTGAAATCTCTTAATATTGCTCCATTTGTAGGAGTAGAATATGCTTTAGAAAACGGGTTATTCTTTGATGCAAGATATAATTATGGTGTATCCAACCTTGTTAAAGAAGGATCTGGGAAAATAACTAACAGCTTTGCGCAAGTAGGTGTAGGTTTCAAATTTGGAGGTAACTAAAATAATTTTTTAGACCATAAAATTAAAAAAGTCGCTTTAAAGCGGCTTTTTTGTTTATAATAATATTTCTTTTTGCCATCTAATAGAAAATAAATTGTTAAATTTGAAACGTCATCAATTTAAACTATTATACAATGAAAAAACTATTATTACTAGGTGCTTTTGCGCTTTTAGGAGGTATAGCTCAGGCGCAGGAAGGTTTTAAATTAGGGGGCCATATCGGTATTCCCGTAGCAGACGCAAGTGATGCTTCATCATTTACTTTAGGTATTGATGCAGCTTATATGTGGAATATTACGAAAGGCCTTGATTTGGGGGTTGCTTCAGGATATTCTCATTTCTTCGGAGAAGATAACTTCGACGATTTTGGATTTATTCCGGTTGCGGTTTCAGGAAAGTATAGATTCTCAGGAGCTCCTATCTTTGTAGGGCTGGATCTTGGATATGGAATTTCTACGAAAGATGGGGTAGATGGCGGTTTTTATGCTTATCCTAAGTTCGGATACCAAATGTCTAAAGGTGAATTGTATATTGGATATCAATCTATCAGCAATAAGCGTGATTGGGGATGGTATACAGCCAGCTGGACAGTAGGTGCAGTGAACATTGGATACAATTTCTTCCTGAAATAAAGATATTAAAAAAGAACATTTTTTAGGCTCCAATTGAAAAATTGGAGTTTTTTTATTCAAAATATTGTGAAAAAGGCAAAACCCTATAATTTATAGGTTTTATTATCGGAAATTGCTAAAATTTATTAATGATATTAATCACATTAACAAATTTTAATATTAACAAGGCTCACTGTAAATTTGCCCCAGAAAGTATTAAAATTTTTTAAAATGAAAAAATTATTATTAGCGAGTGCAGTTGCACTTTTCGGTTTAGCGAATGCACAGATTTCTAAAGGAACTGTTTATGTATCTGGACAAGTTGGATACTCTCAGGAGGAAAACAATAATAATGATTCTAAAGTAGAAAGCTTCAGAATTGTACCTACTGTAGGTTATTTCGTTGCTCCTAACTTAGCAATCGGTACAGGAGTAGGATATGTAAATGATAAAGTTACTGTATCTACAACAAATACTGTTGGATCTGCTGTAGTAACTTCTGAAAACAAATCTACTCAGTCTGCATTTGTAGTGGCTCCTTTCGTAAGAAAATACTGGACTTTAGGTGATAAATTATATATCTTCGGTCAATTAGAAGTTCCAATGGAATTCGGTAAATTGAAAGAAGAGTCTACTTCAACTGCTAACGTAGGAGGAAACATTACAACTACTTCTACTTCTGATGAAGCTAACTACACTTCAGTAGGTGTTAACATCAAACCAGGTTTAGATTATTTCTTAAACAAAAACTGGACTATCGAAGCTACTATCGGTGAGTTTGGATACAACACTTCTAAGTTAGATGTTGACGGTGCAAAAAGCATCAACAATTATAAATTCGGTTTGAATTTATCATCTGTAACTATCGGTGTTAAATATGTTTTCGGTAAATAATTAACGAAACATTGAAGATAGAAGCCCTGAGTTTACTCAGGGCTTTTTGTTTAAAATTAAATGTGATGAGTTTGTCTGATAAATATCTTGACATTATATTGGTCATTCGTTGGGATCTCTAAACTTTGTTGAGACGTTTTCAGTACGGTAAACAAGATGGTTGAATGAAACAGGAATCTTAAACTTTTTGAAGGAAATATAAAAAATCCGGTTCGAAAGAACCGGATTTTTTATATTTCCTTATTTCTGAATTTTATTTTCCAAACATTCCACCCATTCCAGGCATATTCGGCATTTTGCTCATCATCTGCATCATCTGTTTTCCCTGAGGTCCCTGCATCATCTTCATCATTTTCCCCATTTGATCAAACTGCTTCATCAGTTGGTTTACATCTTCAATCTTTCTTCCTGCTCCTTTTGCAATTCTTTGTTTTCTCTGCGTATTGATGATAGAAGGTCTCCTTCTTTCGTCCGGAGTCATAGAGTAAATGATCGCTTCAATATGTTTGAAAGCATCATCGCTGATCTCTACATCTTTAATGGCTTTCCCTACTCCCGGAATCATTCCCATCAAATCCTTCATATTACCCATTTTCTTGATCTGATTGATCTGCTTTAAGAAATCATCAAAACCAAACTCATTTTTAGCGATCTTTTTGTGAAGTTTTTTAGCTTCTTCCTCATCAAACTGTTCCTGAGCTCTTTCTACTAAGGAAACAACGTCTCCCATTCCTAAAATTCTGTCCGCCATCCTTTCCGGGTAGAAAAGATCTAAGGCTTCCATTTTTTCACCGGTAGAGATGAATTTAATTGGTTTTTCAACCACGGAACGGATCGTCAAAGCGGCTCCACCTCGTGTATCACCATCTAATTTTGTTAAAACTACACCATCAAAATTCAAAGCATCGTTGAATGCTTTTGCTGTATTTACAGCATCCTGACCTGTCATGGAGTCTACAACGAATAATGTTTCGTTCGGTTTAATGAAATAATGAACAGATTTAATTTCATTCATCATTTGTTCATCAATTGCCAAACGACCTGCTGTATCCACAATAACTACATCGTGACCGTTTGATTTAGCGAAATTGATTGCGTTTTCAGCAATGGTAGAAGGGTTTGTAGAACCTTCCTCCGTGAAAACAGGAACCCCAATTTGCCCACCTAAAACTTTCAGCTGATCGATAGCAGCAGGACGATATACGTCACAAGCTACCAATAGAGGTTTTTTATTTCTTTTAGTTTTTAAATAATTAGCAAGCTTTCCTGAGAAAGTAGTTTTACCCGAACCTTGAAGACCTGCAATAAGAATAACAGATGGCTTCCCTGAAAGATTAATACCTTCCTGAGAACCTCCCATTAAATCTACCAATTCATCATGAACGATCTTCGTCATCAATTGTCCCGGAGTAAGCGAAGTAAGAACATTTTGTCCCAATGCTTTATCCTGAACCCTTTTCGTAAGATCTTTAGCCACTTTATAGTTAACGTCGGCGTCCACCAATGCTCTTCGGATTTCTTTTACGGTTTCCGCCACATTGATTTCTGTAATTTTTCCTCTTCCGGAAATATTATGAAGTGCTTTGTCTAATTTATCCTGTAAACTATTAAACATATTTTATCAATTATAGGTTGCAAAAATAAGGAATTTTTGACAATATATATGATACACTGGGGTGGAGATTTGTTTTGTTTATAAATTATAGTCTTATTTTTGCAGCATGAATTTTTTAGATAGCTTCTTTGTCATACTTTTAATACTCCTTTTAAATGTTATTGTTTATATAATATTTAAAAAATATATATACAGAAAACCCAACGCAGGAATGAAATTCCTTGTTGTCAATATTTTTAAGGATATTGTATGGCTTGTTGTCTCTTTATCAATTATTGATAAAACAAGAGAGGGTTTTCTATTTATTGTGATCTGTTTTATTATAGCTTCCTTTCTCATATACTTACCTATAATAAAAGACATTAACAAATCTTGATTTTTTTGATGATAAAAATCAATTTTTAATATTGGTAAAGTTTAATAAAATCGATATATTTGCACACGATTAAAAAAGAGATATGAACAGAAAGATTTCTTCATTGTTTTTCGCATTTTTATTTGTGTTTATCAGTGGTTTCGCTGCTGCACAACATGAATCTGAAGGTGAAAAGTCAGCTGAAAAAGTAGAGCACAAAGAAGCGGAAGAAGGCTTCAATGCTACCAAGATGATCATGGAACACATTGGTGATTCAAACGAATGGCATTTATGGACTACAAAAGATGATAACGGTGAGGAACATCACATCTCTATTCCTTTGCCTGTGATTATTAAAGATAATGAAGGGTGGCATACTTTCCTTTCTAAAGATATTGCCCATGGACATGAGCATGACGGTTATACTTTAGAGCACGGACAAGTAGTTTCTACTAAAGGAATTGAAAAAGCAACATTATTCTCAATCATTAGCGGGAAACAAAAATCAAACGAGGTTTTCTTTGATTTATCAATTACGAAGAATACAGCTTCAATGTTTTTGTCAGTAATTTTTATGGCGGTTGTTTTCATAGGAATGGCAAGAAATTATAAAAAGTCACAGCTTCCAAAAGGATTTGGAAAAGTAATGGAGCCGGTAATTGTATTCATCAGAGACGAAGTGGCTATTCCAAATATTGGATCAGTGAAATACAAAAGATATATGCCTTATCTTTTAACAGCATTTTTCTTTATCTGGTTTAACAACCTTTTCGGATTGATCCCTTTCTTCCCTGGAGGAGCCAACCTTACTGGTAATATTGCAATCACTGCTGTGTTAGCTATTATTACATTACTGATCACTTTATTTAGTGCAAATAAAGATTACTGGAAGCACATCTTCATGCCGCCGGTTCCTATCTTATTGTACCCGATCATGGTTCCAATTGAGATCATTGGGATTTTTACAAAGCCGTTTGCATTAATGATGCGACTTTTCGCTAACGTAACAGCGGGACACATTATGATTCTGGCGATTATTTCATTAATCTTCATCTTCAAGTCTCCATTCTTAGGTTTTGCATCAGTACCATTAGCATTATTTGTATCGGTATTGGAATTATTAGTTGCAGCATTACAGGCGTATATCTTTACTGTATTGTCAGCATTATTTATTGGTATCGCAGTAGCAGATCACGATCACGAACATGGTCATGAAGAACATGCTCACTAATTAAAATTAAAAAATAAAATTTAAAATAATTTTTAACTAATATAATTTATTTATTATGGATTTATCAACTGGAGCAGGATTAATTTACGTAGGTATCGGTTTAGCAGTACTAGGTGTAGGTCTAGGTATTGGTAAAATTGGAGGTCACGCAATGGATGCTATCGCTAGACAACCAGAACAAGCTGGTAAGATCCAAGGAGCAATGCTTATTGCTGCTGGTCTTATTGAAGGTGCTGGTCTTATCGCGATTATCTTTGGTGCTTTCATCAAGTAATTATCCTCAAAAAAACATTCTTAGCAGTAAAGCGGTTGGCTGCTGCTAAGAATTTTAAAAACAATCCATAAATAACATTTAAAAAAGATTTTACAGATATGGGAATTATTGAACCTGGAATTGGACTTTTGTTTTGGATGACGCTTACTTTTGTTATCCTGTTGTTTCTTTTGGCAAAATTCGCTTGGAAGCCAATCGTTAATGCTGTTAACGAAAGAGAAGCATCTATTGTTGATGCATTAAACCAAGCTAAATTGGCTAAAAAAGAAATGGAAGATCTTAAAGCTGACAATGAAAGAATCATTCGTGAGGCTAAAATCGAAAGAGATGCTATCCTTAAAGAAGCAAGAGAAATCAAAGACAGAATTGTAGGGGAAGCTAAAGATGCAGCAAAAACTGAAGGAGACAAGATGATTGACGCTGCCAGACAAACAATTCAGGCTGAGAAAAATGCAGCGATGGCAGATATCAAAACTCAAATCGGTACTTTATCTGTGAATATTGCTGAATCTATCTTGAAACAAAAGCTAGATAACAGTGAAGCTCAAAATGAATTAGTTCAAAATTATTTAAACAAATCTAACCTTAACTAAGAATGCTTACATCTAAAGTAGCTAAAAGATACGCACAAGGTTTGCTTGATTTCACTAATGAATCAGGTCAGACAGCTACTGTATTTTCTGAAATGAAAGATGTTGCGAAAATTATGTCCGAATCTAAGGATCTGAACAAATTTTTCATGACACCTTACATTGATGCTAAAAAGAAAATAGAAGTAGCAAACGAAATTTTCAAAGGTTTATCCCTTTCTTCTCAGAATTTGATCCGATTGGTGATTAAGCAAGGTCGTGAAAATCAGCTTAGAAATATCGCTCAGGAATATATCAATAAGGTAGAGGATATCAATGGAATACAGAGAGTAGTGCTAACTACAGCAACTCAGCTTTCCAATGCAAATATCGAGGAGATTTTAAAATCTTCAAATATGGTAAATGTGAGCTCCAATTTTGATTTGAAGGTAAACATCAAGCCTGAAATCCTTGGAGGGTATATTTTGAGAGTTGGAGACCAGCAGGTAGACGCATCTGTAAAAACCAAACTTAATCAAGTTAAAAAAGATTTTCAATTAAATTAAGAAAAAAACAACCATACAATGGCAGAAATAAATCCGGCAGAAGTATCTGCGATCTTAAAACAGCAATTGGCCAACTTCGATACTCAATCTAATGTTGAGGAAGTAGGTACAGTTTTAACCATCGGTGATGGTATTGCTCGTGTATACGGGTTAGAAAACGTACAATACGGAGAGTTGGTGAAATTTTCTAGTGATGTAGAAGGTATTGTACTTAACCTTGAAGAAGACAACGTAGGTGTTGCTCTACTTGGTGAAAGTAAATTAGTAAAAGAAGGAGACACTGTAAAAAGAACAAACAGAATCTCTTCTATCAAAGTAGGGGAAGGTATGTTAGGAAGAGTAGTAGATACTCTTGGTAACCCTATCGATGGTAAAGGTCCTATTACTGGGGATTTATACGAAATGCCATTGGAAAGAAAAGCTCCTGGAGTTATCTATAGACAACCGGTAAACGAGCCATTACAATCAGGTATCGTTGCTATCGACTCTATGATTCCTGTAGGAAGAGGACAAAGAGAGCTTATCATTGGTGACAGACAGACAGGTAAAACTACTGTTGCGATTGACACGATCATCAACCAAAAAGAATTTTATGATGCAGGACAACCTGTATATTGTATATATGTAGCGATTGGGCAGAAAGCTTCTACAGTAGCTCAAATCGTTAAAACCCTTTCAGATAAAGGTGCTTTAGCGTATACTGTAATTGTTGCTGCTAACGCTTCAGATCCGGTTCCAATGCAGGTATATTCTGCAATGGCAGGTGCATCTATCGGTGAGTTCTTCAGAGATACTGGTAGACCAGCGCTTATCGTTTATGATGATTTATCGAAGCAAGCTGTTGCTTACCGTGAGCTTTCTCTTCTATTGAGAAGACCACCGGGACGTGAAGCTTATCCTGGAGACGTTTTCTATCTTCACTCAAGATTATTGGAAAGAGCTGCGAAAATAATCGCTGACGATAATATCGCTAGCCAGATGAACGATTTACCAGAATCTTTAAAGCCAATCGTAAAAGGTGGTGGTTCATTAACAGCACTTCCAATTATCGAAACTCAGGCAGGTGACGTTTCTGCGTATATCCCAACCAACGTAATCTCTATTACAGACGGACAGATCTTCTTGGAGTCTGATCTATTCAACTCAGGGGTTCGTCCGGCGATCAACGTGGGAATCTCTGTATCAAGGGTAGGAGGTAATGCTCAGATCAAGTCAATGAAAAAAGTTTCTGGTACACTTAAGTTAGACCAGGCTCAATATAAAGAATTAGAAGCGTTTGCTAAATTCGGTTCTGACCTTGATGCTTCTACTTTAGCAGTAATCTCTAAAGGAGAAAGAAACGTGGAAATTCTTAAGCAGCCGGTTAACTCTCCACTTCCGGTAGACAGCCAAGTTGCTATGATCTATGCAGGAACGGAGAACTTATTAAGAAACGTTCCGATCAATAAAGTAAAAGAATTCCAGAAAGAATATGTTGAATTCCTAAGATCTAAGCACCCTGAAACAATGGCTGCAATCAAAGCTGGGAAAATCGATGATAACATCACAGGTGTTCTTAAGCAAGCGGCTAACGATTTAGCTTCTAAATATAACTAAAAATTAGTTGATGGTTTTTGGTTGATAGTTGACAGAATTTTCTAAAACTAGCAACCAACAACCGACAACCAACAACTAACCCAAATATGGCAAACTTAAAAGAAATACGAGGAAGAATCAGTTCAATTTCATCTACGATGCAAATTACAAGTGCTATGAAAATGGTTTCCGCTGCGAAACTAAAAAAAGCACAGGATGCCATCGTAATGTTAAGACCTTATTCTGAAAAATTACAGGAGCTTATCCAGAATGTAAATTCTAGTTCAGATCCTGATCAGGTTTCTATTTATGCTCAGAAAAGGACTGTGAAAAGAGTTCTTTTTATTGCTATCACTTCCAACAGAGGTTTGGCTGGTGCTTTTAACTCTTCTATCGTAAAAGAGCTTAATAACCAGTTCCAGAACAATTCTCAATATGAAGTAGAAGTTCTTACTATTGGAAAAAAAGTATATGATGCAGTAAGAAGAAACCGTACAGTGTATGGAAATTCAAGTGCTGTTTATGATAACCTGAACTTTGATGTAGTTTCTAACGTTACTGAAGGGGTAATGACAAGCTTCAGAGAAGGTAAATTTGATGAAGTTTATTTAATCTATAATAAATTCGTTAATGCAGCTACTCAGGAAGTGAATACAGAAAAACTTCTTCCGATTTCAATGCCTGAAAATACCGAGCCTCAAGTAGAAACGGATTATATCTTTGAACCGAACAGAAATGAGATCCTTGATAATTTGATTCCAAAATCTATCAAAACTCAGGTCTTCAAAGCTATTTTGGATTCAGTAGCATCTGAGCACGGAGCGAGAATGACGGCAATGCATAAAGCAACAGACAATGCTCAGGCTTTGAAGAATGAATTAGTAATCTTCTACAACAAAGCAAGACAGGCAGCTATTACAAACGAGATACTGGAGATCGTTTCAGGAGCAGAAGCCTTGAAAAATTAATAAAAAAAATTATTTATTATTATATAAGCATCGAAATTATTCGGTGCTTTTTTATTTCAGGAAATTCACTGACAAGAAATAGGGTTTTAACGGATACTAAGTTGTATTGGATAAAATAAATTTGTTGCATAAAAACTAACAAAAAATTATTGTATCCATGAAAACAAAGCAATACCTTTCATTTCTTCTGTTATTGTTTTCTTTCGCAAGCTTTGCCCAGCAGTCTGTGAATGCTTCAGGCGGAAAAGCAGCGAATGCTAACAATTCTGTTTCGTATTCAATAGGACAGTCTTTCTATCACCAGACAAATGGTGGCGGGATTGTACTTATAGAAGGTGTTCAGCAACCTTATGAAGTAACTACATTAGGAACCAATGAGTATCCGGGAATTCAGCTCGAGATCAAGGTTTATCCAAACCCGACTGCTTCATTGCTTTTTCTTAAAATCGAAAATCTCCCTCTCCAAAACTTAAACTACCGTCTGTTTGATTCTTCAGGAAGAATAATCTTCCAAGATAGGATACAGCAGACGGAGACTTCTATTGATCTGGCTTCTAAACCTTCCGGAGTCTATATTTTAAGTGTTTTAAGATCAGATAGTATCATTAAAACATTCAAAGTCATTAAAAACTAATACAAAAATAAAATACCATGAAAAAAATTTCTCACTTAATGAAATTAGCTGTAATAGCTACCTTGCTATTATTATTTCAAAATATTGAGGCTCAAGCTCCTGAAAAAATGAGCTATCAGGCTGTCATTAGAAACGCAAGTAATGCTTTGGTAGCTAACCAGGCTATCGGAGTAAGAATAAGCATTATGAAAACATCACCCGGTGGTACTGAAATGTATAAAGAAGTCTTTAATCCTAATCCAACAACAAGTTCAAACGGGCTTTTAACATTGGAAATTGGTTCCGGAACACCGGTAAACGGTACTTTTGCTGCCATCGATTGGTCATCAGGGCCTTATTTTGTTAAGGTAGAGATAGATCCCGCTGGAGGAACAAGTTATTCACTGATCTCAGACTCTCAGCTTTTAAGTGTACCTTACGCACTATATTCTAAATCTACATCAGGAATTAGCGGAACGGCCAATTCTGTTCCTAAATTTACTGCTGCCAATGTTATAGGAAATTCACAAATGACAGATGATGGAACAAGCGTGGGGGTAAATGTTGGAACCTTAAACAATAATATAAAATTCCAGGTCAATGCTACTACGGGAGGCAATACCATCCGAGGAATGTTGATAGGTACTCCTGCTACCGCAATTGCAACTGCGGGTTCTATTTATGGAGAATCAACCACAGGAATCGGAGTGATTGGTGTAAGTGGCTCTCAAAATGGAGTCTATGGTTTATCTACAGGAACCTTAGGTGGAACAGTTGGAGTAAGTACAGGTACGGGGAATGGTATCTGGGGAGTAGCAACAGGAGCAGGGGTAGCCGGATTTTTCGACGGAGGAACTACCGGACGTGGAATTATAGTATCCAACGGTGCTTCGGGAATAGGAACAAGTACTCCAACAGGAAGACTTACAGTTATGCAGCCGGCAACTCCTGTGGCGGGGTTAGATGATTATCCTGCTATATCGGGCTATTCCTATACTGTACAAGGAGCACTTAAAGGAGGTGTTTATGGATATTATAACGGGAGCAATTACGGAACGGGTTTACAAGGAACTGGTTATAATGGTGTAAATAATACGGATGCCAATACTACTTTCGGGGTAGGAAATCAAGACTTAGGAGTATACGGATCTGCAAATACTGCAGGAGTGATGGGAGCTTCTATTGGAGGAATAGGAGTTGTGGGATATAATAAAAATGCTTCTTTCGCTGCAACTACGGGAATCGGGAATACTTATGGGGTGTATGGAAATGCACAAACTGTAGGTGGGGCAACGGTTCCTAATGTTCGCTATGGAGTTTACGGTTTTGCTTCCGGTGCAACTACCAATTATGCAGGATATTTTTCCGGAAATGTTCAGATTACCGGATCTATTGCCAAAGGAAGTGGTACGTTTAAAATAGATCACCCGTTAGATCCGGAGAATAAATACTTATACCACAGTTTTGTCGAAAGCCCGGATATGATGAATATCTATAATGGAAACATTACTACCGATGCTAATGGAAATGCCATTGTGAAACTACCGGAATATTTCAGTGCGCTCAATAAAGATTTTCGTTATCAGCTAACCGTAATCGGAACTTTTGCCAATGCCATAGTTTCCCAGGAAGTGAAAAATAATACGTTTGAAATAAAAACAGATAAACCTTCCGTAAAAGTAAGCTGGCAGGTTACTGGTATACGTAAAGACAACTATGCCAATGCTCACCGCGTTATCCCTGAAGTGGAAAAAGAGCCTGAAATGAAAGGCAGATACTTACATCCTGTAGAAATGGGTAAATCCAGAAGTTTAGGAATTGATGAATATACCCGTCCTAAAAATACTTCTGAAATCCAAAAAGATATCAAAACGGATAATAAAGAAGTAAAACAGGTTCAAAACCAGCAAAATAAAGATGAAGTGGCAGGAGTCATCATTAAAAAAGAAAATGTAGAAAAATAACTTCTTTCTTCATCATAAATAAGCCAGCTACAAAGATAAAGTAGCTGGTTTTTTGTTATGGGAATCATTATTTTATATCATTTAAATCATTGGATCATTTTATAATTATATTTCTATTAATTAAAGCGTTAATTATGTTTATTGTCACAGATAGGAATTTTAATTATTTTATTTTATATATCTTTGTATCATAAATTTTATATAATTTTTAAATGGACTCGGACATAGTCAGGCTTTTGCTGGCCTTATTTCTTGTATTACTCAATGGCTTTTTCGTAGCCGCAGAATTTTCAATTGTTAAAGTTCGTTATTCACAAATCCAATTAAAAGCCGCAGAAGGAAATTCTATGGCTAAGCAGGCGGAGCATATCATCAAGCATCTTGATGAATATCTTTCTGCAACACAGTTAGGAATTACATTGGCTTCTCTTGCCTTAGGTTGGGTAGGGGAAAGTGCACTGCACCATATCGTTGGAAATATCTTCCATTATGTGAACATAGATCTGAGTGAAGCTTCTATAACTTCTGTTTCATTGATCATAAGCTTTGTATTGATCACCATCATGCACATTGTTTTCGGTGAGCTTATTCCTAAGTCTATTGCGATCAGAAAGTCGGAGGCTACCACTATGTTTACAGCGGTTCCGTTGAGGATATTCTATACAGTTTTCAAACCGTTTATTTGGTTGATGAACTCCATGTCCAATGCTTTTCTTCGAATTGTTAAGATTCACCCTGCTTCGGAACAGGAGATTCACTCTACAGAGGAGCTGCAGCTTTTGGTAAAGCAGAGTGCAGACAGCGGTGAAATTGAAGAAGAGAACTATGAGATCATTAAAAATGCATTTGATTTTACAGATCATTCCGCCAAGCAGATCATGGTTCCCCGTCAGAATATTACTTCTATTGACATTGAAGAAGATATCAATGCCATTATTGATAAAATCATGGAAAGCGGGTATTCTAGAATTCCTGTTTATCATAATTCTATTGACAACATTATCGGGGTTTTCTATACCAAGGAGATCATAAGAGAGTTTATCAAGAGAAAAGGAGAGCTTAATCATGATGATCTTAAAGATTTAATGCGTGAATCGTTCTTTGTGGTAGGGAGTAAAAAAATATCGGATTTATTGAAGACATTCCAACAAAAGAAACAGCATTTGGCAATTGTTATTGATGAATTCGGTGGTACGGAAGGAATTATTACCTTGGAAGATATTTTGGAAGAATTAGTAGGAGAAATCCAGGATGAGGAGGATGACGAAGATAAGCTGGTGGATAAAATTGCTGATAATACCTATTGGGTACAGGCAACACAGCCACTGGATGAGATCAATGAATTCTTACCTAAAAAATTACCGCTTTCCGAAGAAAGTGAATACAATACTTTAGCAGGTTTCATTCTGCATGAATTAGAAGATATACCGGAAGAAAACCAGGAATTCGATCTTGAGAATTATCATTTTAAAATTCTCAAAATGAATAATAAAAGTGTGGAGTTGGTGGAACTGGTATATGAAGAACCTAATATTGTCAATGATCTTGTCGATAAAATCGGAGAAGTTTAAATAATAAGAACAATGATTTTTTATAACAGCATAAAAGATTATGAAGATCCAAAACGTCAGTATGAAGAAGAAGTATTGGTTTTGGATGATACAGATGAAGTATACAAATTGATCCTGCATAACGATGATGTTCATACATTTGATTATGTAATCGATTGTCTGATAGAAATTTGTAAGCATACTTTGGAACAGGCCGAACAATGTACCATATTAGTTCATTATAAAGGTAAATGTACGGTGAAAACAGGCTCAATGGAGCTGTTGAAACCAATGCATGAAAAACTGCTTTCGAGGGAATTAACAAGCGAAATCGTATAATATAAAGCTCTGAGATCAATCAGAGCTTTTTTGTTTTTTCTGATATGCATAGCGTATCTGATATTTTTTTGTTAAAAATGCAATAAACAGGTTGGTTCCATAATATTTTTCATATATTAGCTCACACATTATTGAAAAACATTATATGAAATTAAAAATTAACACCTTGATTCTGGGTGCAGTGCTCTCATGTTCAGGGCTCCTTGCTCAGGAATCTTCTTTAGAAACTCCGGCAAAAAGATGGATCAGTGAAAACTCCCGAAACCTGGGAATTCAAAACTTCAGCGAACTAAAATTAAATTTTGTAAGGAAAGGAAACTCGGGAGAAACCCTACGTTTTCAGCAAATGATTAAAGATGTCCCTGTTTATCAGTCTGAGATCGTTATACACTTCAATAAAGCAGGCAGAATTACCTATACAGGTACAGAAAGCTTTAAAAAAGAAGTTAAAGAGATCAGTACAGTACCATCATTTTCTTCTTCAGAAGCATTAAAAAAAGCTCATATAGCATCAAAATCTAAAGGAGCTATTACTCATGAAGAAAATAAGCTTTATGTCTATATTACGGAACAAGGAGATACGAAACTGGTATATCGTGTCATAACGAATTCATTTGAAAATCCGGGAGATTGGGAAACCATTATCGATGCCCAAACCGGAGAAGTAATCAGTGTAAAAGACGTGTCTTTCAAACATAAGGATAAAGATCACGAAAAAGAACCTGTAAAAAAAAATAAAAAAGAAGCAGAAACTAAGAAAACTGCTTTAGCAACAGGTTCCGGATATATTTTCAATCCAGATCCGCTTTCTAAAATGCAGGTGGCTTACGGAGGGCAATATGTGGATGGTAGTGATGCTACTAATGCCAGTTTAGATGCTGCAAGAACATTGGTTACCATTCCCGAATTAGAATTAGCAGCAGGAGTTTATAAACTGAAGGGAACCTATGTAGAAATTGCAGAATTAGAGGCTCCGGCTAAAGGATTATTTACTCAGGCAAGCAACCAGTTTTTGTTTAACAGAAATGATGATGGGTTTGAAGCAGTGAATGGATATTGGCATCTCGACAATAGTTTAAGATACATTAATGCAACACTCGGTATTTTATGTAAGCCAACCCAGAATGGAGGCGTTTTGAGATTTGATGCACATGGTTTCAACGGTTCAGATAACTCTCATTATGTGGGATCCACTCAAATATTGGCTTTTGGTGAAGGAGGAGTAGATGATGCAGAAGATGCGGATGTTGTTTTGCACGAATTAGGACATGGAATTCATGACTGGTTAACCAATGGGAATCTATCTCAGGTGAACGGCCTAAGTGAAGGCTGTGGTGACTATTGGGCACAATCTTACAGCAGAAGTTTGAACCAATGGCAATCAGGAGATGCCGCTTACAACTGGATGTTCAATTGGGACGGACATAATTCGTTCTGGGCAGGAAGAATCACAAATTATACAGCAACATATCCAGGTGGATTAACGGGAAGTATTCATACAGACGGACAAATCTGGGCTTCTGCTTTAATGAGAATATATAATCAGATCGGTAGAGAGAAAACAGACAGAGCTTTTCTGGAAGGGTTATCTTTGACAACGTCCAATACCAATCAGCAAAATGCAGCTATTGCCTTCAGACAAGCAGCTATCGATATGCTTGGACAATTCGGATTTACTTGTGGAGATATAGCCATCATTACACAGGAATTTACCAATACAGGATATGTTTTGCCAGCATATAATTGTGAATTAAGCGTAAATGAAACTTCTAAAAAAGATCTTATTGCCATTTACCCCAATCCCGTTTCAGATATACTGAATATTTCTGTGAAAATCAGCAAAGACGAAAAAGTGGAAATCTATAATATGGAAGGAAGAAAAGTACTGGAAACTACTATTGGTAAAGGTAAAAATACAGTCAATGTGACTAATCTTCCGACAGGAAATTATATTCTGTCTATAAAAGGAATCAATGTATCAAGCAAATTTGTAAAAAAATAAGGATATAACAATTTTTAACCCTAAGTCCGGTGTTTCAGCACCGGATTTTTTGTACAATAAAATCCCTGTACATTATTTATTTGCATTCAACTAAAATAGTATATTTGTACCAAACTATAAGAAACAATAAGAATGCTTGTAATAGGAATTGCAGGAGGTACAGGGTCCGGCAAAACTACGGTTGTTGATAAGATACTTCAGCAACTTGATATTGAAGGAATGAACATCCTTTCACAGGATAACTATTATCATGATAATCAGAATCTTACATTAACGGAGAGGGAGGCTTTAAATTATGACCATCCTAAATCCATTGATTTTGATTTATTGATTAAACATGTAAAAGCGCTGAAAAACAATGAATCCATTGAACAGCCGATTTACAGTTTTGTAACTCATTCCAGAACTGGAGACCACGTTACTGTAGAACCTAAAAATGTATTGGTAGTAGAAGGAATTCTGGTACTTACCAATAAAGAATTATTAAAAGAATTTGACCTGAAGGTTTTTGTTCATGCAGATTCTGACGAAAGGCTGATCAGAAGGATCAGAAGAGACACTCAGGAAAGAGGAAGGGATCTGAGCGAAGTATTACACCGCTATCAGACCACTCTGAAACCTATGCATCAGGAATTCATTGAGCCATCTAAAAATGATGCCGATCTTATTATCCCGAATATGAGACAGAATTCCGTGGCAATTGATTTTTTAACTACCGTTATTAAAAACTCATTGAAAAAACACTAAGATCAATGGCAGAAAAAAAATTGATAAAAGATATCAAGCCAAAATCTGAAACATTCAAGCTTATCCAAAAATATGTCCTGAATAAATATTTCATCACCATATTTCTTTTCCTTGTTTGGATGGTCTTCTTTGATAAAACATCATTTCTCGTAATCAATGAGCTGAATGATGAGATCAATAAATATGAAGAACAGTTACAGTATTATAAAACCGAATACGAAAAGAACGATGCGTTTTATAAAAAACTGATGAACAACAAATCTGAAAAAGAAAAATACGCCAGAGAAAATTATTTTATGAAAAAACCGAATGAAGAAATCTTTATTCTTGTTGTTGATAGTACCAATATTGCTAAAAAGTAATAAGCTGTCAATAGTGAATGATCAATAGTTATCTATAATATACATTCACACTCATAACTTACAACTCATAATTTATAATTTACAACTGAATGTCAGATACACATACACTTCCGGACTGGGAAAAATTAGTACAAAAACAGCTGAAAACAGAAGATATCTATACCATCCTGAAAAAGGAAAATCTGGAAGGAATAGAAGTTAAGCCCTTCTATGATACGGTTCAAAAACCATTGACAAACTTACCAAAAGTAGAAGAAAGTACTCATTTAGTGGCACCTTATCATGAGAGCCTGGAAAGTGATGTTTTTGCATTCCTGTTAGATCAGAATGTTGAAAATCTGATTGAAAAAGCCATATTTATCAATAATAAAGATTTGGCAGAACATATTCGTCCGGAAGATGAAGATCAGTATTTTTCACTGATTGACGTTTTTGATGAAAAGGAAGGAACTATTAATGACCAGTTAGCCAAAGAATTATTAGCCAAGGATTTCAAAAGAAATATCTGTGTTGATGTTTCTCTTCATCAGAATGCAGGCGCAGCGATCTATCAGCAGCTAGGAATAGCGTTGGCAAAAGCAAAAGAGCTTGTAGAAGCTTATGGAGAAGATATTTTAAACAAACTTATTTTCAGAATAGCAGTAGGAGGGAATTACTTCTTTGAAATGGCTAAATTAAGAGCATTTAAGCTTGTTTTCAACCAATTCTCAAAAGAGTACGGATTGAATGAGATTCCTTATATTTTTGCGGAAACTTCATCAAGAAATAAAGCTGTTTCCGATAATGAAAACAACCTTATCCGTTCTACATTGGAGCTGGCTTCAGCGATGATAGGAGGTGCAGATGCAGTTTATAGCAATAATTATCTGGTTAGCAACAGTACAGAAAATTCAGAAGAAATCTCTTTCAAACAGCAGATTGTGTTGGCTTATGAAAGTATCATCAACGTTTTTGAAGATGCTTCTAACGGAAGCTATTATGTAGAAGATATTACCCAGCAGATTGCAGGGAAATCCTGGACCTTGTTGATAGAAATTGAAGAAGCAGGAGGATACTTAAAGCTTTTAAAAGAAGGAATAATTCAGAAAAAGATCTTTGATCATGCCGTTGAAGAGCAAAAATGGGTAAAAGAAGGTAAAATAAAGCTGATCGGGGTGAACCTTTATCCAAAACTTGAAGTCAAAAAATCTATTGAAGATTTATATAACGAAAAGGAAATAAAAGCGGTTCGCTGGTCTGAAATGTTTGAATAATTAGAGAAATGAAGAAAAATTTATTGCTTTTTTTCCTGATGATTTTTGGAATGTGTTTTTCACAATCAATAAAAGATCTACATGGAAAATGGTCAGGAGCAGATGAAGGAAATAAAAAAGGAAGTTTTACCTTTTTCTCTGATGGTTATGCAGCTTTAGAGTTTGAAGGATTGATTATAGATGGCAGAAATTTTGTGATTCCGAGTGGTCCGAATGAGGGAAAAATAGGGAAAGTAAAATATTCTGTAGACTTTTCCGAAAAGCCCTATAAAGTGAAACTAATTGCTCAGTATAATAATCAGGAAGGGAAACTGGAAGAAAATAAATTTCTGAACGGACTTATTGAATTTGTTGGTAAAGATGAATTGCTATTCCATTTAGATTTTGAAAATGAAAATCTTACAACCATAGATCCATTATCACCTAATACAATCTCATTACATAGAGACTTTAGTTTTAAAGATGAAAGAAAAGCTGATTGATCTTTTTGATTATACTTATCATTTTAATAAAGAAATGATTAAGATCATCTCTTGGAATCTCCCAAAAGTGAATGATAAGACTATTAGTTTAATTAATCATACCCTTAATGCACAGCAAATCTGGAATTCAAGGATTTTAGGAGAAAAATCTTTTGAAGTATGGCAGATCAATCCTTTTGAAGAGCTAAACGATATCAATCATCAAAATTATCTGAAAAGCATTGAAATCATCAAAAATTTCGATGTAGATACAATAATAGAGTATCAGAACTCAAGAGGGGCAAAATTTGAGAACAGTATCTTCGAAATGCTTTTTCAGGCAATTAATCATTCTACCTATCATAGAGGACAGATCAATTCATTATTGAAACAGGACGGTATTGAGCCTATATTAACTGATTATATCTTTTATAAAAGATAGTTCCGGTGTTGAATACAAATATTTTAACCCAGACGGTTCAAGACTATATCAATGCTAATCTTAATACAGATTTGCATAGATTATTATTGAAAAAATCGCCTTTCTCTGGAGTCTCTATGCAGGAAATCGTTCAACAGATCAAAGGGAGACAGGTAGCTCAGAAAAAGTTTCCGTTTTTGTTGAAAGAAGGTATTATCTTTCCTCCACAGCTTAATCTTGAACAATCCTCTTCTGAGAAAACAGCTGCTTATAAATCAGGCTTAATAAAAGGAAAAAAAATCATAGATCTTACAAGTGGTTTCGGAATAGACGCCTATTACCTTTCTCAAAACTTTGAACAAATTACTCTGATTGAGCAAAATTCGGATCTACTGGAAATTGTAGAACACAACTGGAACATTCTTGGGAAAAAAGCAACATTTATCAGTCAAAAATTGGAGGAATTTCTTGATCAGAATCAGGAGTTCTTTGATGTTGTCTATTTAGATCCGGCAAGACGTGATGATCAGAAAAATAAAGTATTTTTGTTAGAAGACTTATCACCTAATATTCTGGAAATTCAGGAGAAATTGCTTTCTATGTCGGAACAGGTGATCATTAAACTGTCCCCTTTAATAGATCTTAAATATCTTGTTTCCGTACTTCCTGGTATTTTTCGTATCGATATTATTGCTCTTAAAAATGATGTAAAAGAAATCGTTGCTTTTCTATCAAAAGAAAAAACCTTAGCAATCACCTGTAATTGTGTGAATTTGGAGAACGATGAAAATACATTCACGTTTCCGTTTGGAGCCGAAGAAGATGCTCTTGCAGAATATTCTGAGCCGGAAAAATACATTTATATTCCTAATAATTCCATTTTAAAAGCAGGTATATTTAATGTAATTGCTAAAAGCTTCAATTTAAAAAAGCTTCATCCCAATACCCACTTATATACATCGCAGGAAAAGAAAATAGATTTTCCGGGAAGAATAATTGAGATGGAAATTGTTGATAACAAACAGATTAAAAAGAAAAGCCAATTCAATATTATTTCTAAAAATTACCCTTTGAAACCAGAGGAAATCAAAAAGAAATATCACCTTAAAGATGGTGGAAACAGCTATCTTATTTTTACACAATCCAAAAAAGGAAAAATTATTTTAAAATCAATCTGAAAAATGTTGCCGACAAATGCAAGATTTCTTAATTTTGCGCAATTCAAATATTTAAGCATGAAATCGCTGCTGTTTAGATAATATTAGAATAAACTAAATAAGTGCGGTTCCATATGACCTTTAAAAAATAAATTTTACATATGAAAAAATTAATTATATGTTTAGCTGTTGCAACTGTAGCTGTAAGCTGTAAGAAAATACAAGCTGGTGGAAATAAGAATGCTCTTAAACTTGAAGAAGGAGTAGAAAGATATTCTGATGATCCACAAGGTGGCGGAGAAGCTCACGGACATGGTCATGAAGCTGCTGCAGAGCACAAAGAAGAAGCTACTGCTGAAAAGCATGAAACTGAAGCTGCCAAAACAGACAGTACTGCTGCAAAACCTGCTGAAGCTGAAAAAGCACCAAAAGCTGAACACTAATTATTAGTTTACAATATAAAAATGTCCTGCCATTTCCGCAGGACATTTTTTGTTTACTTCACTGGTAATGACATAATAATTATCATCAATTAATAAATCCTGGGAAAAAAGATCCTTTTTGTTTGTTCCTGCAGGGCAAATTTTTTACTTTTAACAAAACAAAATTTTACAATGCAAGAGACATTAAATTACATTAACGAAAACAAGCAACGTTTCGTAGATGAATTATTTGAACTATTGAGAATTCCTTCTATTTCTGCCGATCCTGCATATAAAGATGACGTATTGAAATGTGCGGATGTTTGTGCAGAACACCTTAAAAATGCAGGTGCTGACCATGTTGAAGTTTGCCAGACAAAAGGATATCCTATTGTTTTTGGAGAAAAAATATTAGATAAAAGCTTACCTACAGTATTGGTTTACGGTCATTATGACGTTCAGCCTGCCGATCCTTTGGATTTATGGAAAAAACCGCCTTTTGAACCTTATATTGAAAAAACGGAACTTCATCCGGAAGGAGCCATCTTCGCAAGAGGTTCAGCAGACGATAAGGGGCAGTTCTTTATGCATTTAAAGGCATTTGAAGCGATGATGAAAACCAATGCTCTTCCTTGCAATGTTAAATTTATTTTAGAAGGAGAAGAAGAAGTAGGTTCAGTAAGCTTAGGAGACTGGGTGAATGAAAATAAAGAGAAATTAGCTTGTGATTGTATCCTGATCTCCGATACTCATATTTATAGCAATGAACAGCCAACCGTTACTACTGGTTTAAGAGGTCTAAGCTATGTGGAAGTAGAAGTGGAAGGTCCGAACAGAGATTTACATTCAGGGCTTTATGGTGGTGCAGTTCCCAATCCGATTCACGTTCTTTCAAGAATGATCGCAAAATTAATTGATGAAGATGGACATATTACCATTGATGGATTCTACGATAATGTAGACGTGGTATCAGAGGAGGAAAGAGCAGAAATGAACAAGCTAAAGGATAATCCTGAAGAATTCAAGAAATCTATCGGATTAAATGGAGTAGAAGGCGAAAAAGGATATACAACATTAGAAAGAACTTCCATCCGTCCTACTTTGGATTGTAATGGAATTTGGGGTGGGTATACAGGAGAAGGAGCCAAAACGGTGATTCCTTCCAAAGCTTTTGCTAAAATATCCATGCGCTTGGTACCTTATCAGACTCCTGAAGAAATTACCGAGAAATTCACCAAATATTTCGAAAAAATAGCTCCGGATAATGTAAGAGTAAAAGTAACTCCACATCACGGCGGAATGCCTTATGTTCTTCCAACCAATACTAAAGAATTCTCAGCGGCAAAACAAGCGATGGAATCTGCATTTGGAAAAGAAGTTCTTCCTTACAGGGGAGGAGGTAGTATCCCTATTACGGCCATGTTTGAGAAAGTGTTAGGTGCAAAATCAGTTTTGATGGGTTTCGGATTAGATTCAGACGCAATCCATTCACCGAATGAACATTACGGTCTTTTCAACTTCTATAAAGGGATTGAGAGTATTCCATTATTCTTTGAGAACTATTCAAAATAATAAAAAAAAGTCCCTGGGAAAGATTTCTTGGGGATTTTTTATTTTTTTATGATATTTTTTAAATAATAGTTTATAAAATAATTATATTTACTGCTAATAAAAAAATGATATCATGAAAAAAATTCTACTATCTGCTTTACTTGGAGTAAGCACTTACATGTTTGGACAATTAACATGTGCTACGGCTACAGCAATAACAACAAATGGAAGTTATACATGTCCGGCGCTCACAGGGACTTATGTAGGGACTTGTGCAGGAAGTGGGCAAGCAACAAGCCCAAAAGCAATATGGTATTCTTATACAGCTACGGCTAATGGAGAGGTAACAATTTCATCAAATTTACCCCAAAATGATGGCGCAACGAAAAGTAATGATACCCGTTTGTCTATAATTACCGGAACTTGTGCTGCTCTTACCTGTTATAATGGAAATGATGATGTTTCTGCTACAAATTATTTGTCTCAACTTACTTTTCCTGTTTCAGCGGGGACAACTTATTATATATCATGGGATAACAGATGGAGTTCATTAGGTTTTGATTTTACATTCAATTTTGCAGCACCTAGCTGTATTAAGCCAAATGATTTCTCCGTAAATGCTGCAACTAATATTACTCTGAATTCTGCGACAACCAGTTGGTCTGCTGCAATTGGAAGCCCGGCTTCTTATGATGTTCAACATGGAGCGAGTGGATTTACTTTAGGAACAGGAACAATTCAAAACACTACGACTACTAGTGCTAACTTATCGAATTTGCCAACGGGTGGAAATCACAGCTATTATGTTAGAAGTAACTGTGGAGCTACACAAAGTAGTTGGACAGGTCCGTTCTCAATCTTCTTAGCTAAAAAAGCACCATATTCTAATAGTTTTGAATCTCCTGATTATGCTGCAGGTTTTGGAGGAACAGGCTGGTCACTTAATGAAGGAGCTGCTTATGCTCAACAAGGAACAATCTGCTATTTTAGCAATACAAGTACAACAGCTGTTTCCAATTCACAACTATATTCAAGAGCTTTAAGTTTTACAGCCGGAGCTCCTATTACTTTGAATTTTTGGACTAGAGTTGCAGGTACCGCTTCTGGAACCATAAAAGTATATTACAATACGCAAAAATCTTTAACAGGGGCTACTCAAATTGGTACTAATATTGCTGTGAGCGGAACTACTTATGTACAGCAAACTCAAAACTTCAGTGTTCCTACAACAGGTATTTATTATTTGATTTTCAGTAATGAATCTGCGATCACCGCTACTTCTACTTCATTATTATTAGATAGTGTAAGTTTATCTTCTACTTTGGGTACAAATGAAACTACTTATGATGATATATTATTATCTGTTTATCCAAATCCTGTAAAAGATATGTTGAATATAAAAACTGACAAAAAAATTAAAAGTGTACAGATTTTTGATGCTTCAGGAAAGTTAATAAATGCTAGACTTGATGGAAATCAAATTGATGTAAAGTCATTAAGTCCTGGTAATTACATTATTAACATTGAAACCAATTCAGGAAAGACATCTGAAAAATTCATCAAAAAATAATTAGATAATCTTATCTTCATAAAACGCTCCAATTTGGGGCGTTTTTTTTATTTTTAAATATTAATTACAATACTATGTTAGAAAATAAAGTAGCTTATATAACAGGCGGAACCAAGGGAATTGGTTTTGGAATTGCACGGATATTGTTAGAAAATGGAGTTTCTGTAGCTTTTTCAGGGAGAAAAAGAGAGGATGTGGCAAAAGCTGAAAAGGAATTGCAACAATACTCAGAGAAAGTACTAGGACTTATTTCCGATGTCAGAAACCTGCAAAGTGAAGAAGAGGCCATCAAAACTACTGTTGAAACATTTGGAAGGCTTGATTTTGTTATAGCCAACGCGGGACTAGGGATTTTTAAGCCCGTAGATGAATTATCTGCCGAAGAATGGAATGATATGATAGAAACGAACTTAACCGGAGTTTTCTATACCTTAAAAGCCTCAGTAGACGAACTGAAGAAAACAGAAGGTTACTATATTACCATTTCAAGCCTGGCCGGAGCCAATTTTTTCGAAAACGGAACGGGATACAATGCTTCAAAATTTGGAGTAGTAGGCTTTACGCAAGCAGCGATGATAGATTTGAGAAAATATAACATTAAGGCAACCGTTATCATGCCAGGATCGGTAGCAACCCATTTCAATGGAAATATACCATCCGAAAAGGACAATTGGAAAATCCAGCCCGAAGATATGGGAAATCTGGTATTGGATATTTTGAAAATGAATCCGAGAGTTTTACCGAGCAAGATTGAGTTTAGAGCGACTAAACCGGCATAATTATTTGCTAGATGAATATTAATTGTTGAAAAAATGATCTAAGTACATTTTTTTTATTCGGAGGCAACCATTTTTAATTCAGGGTGTCTTATCAATAGAAAGAGTTTTTTTAAGACTTAAAATTACCTATTAATAGGTATTGATACCAGTTTTAAGTTGAAGTAAGTTTGTAGTTAAATCTCAATGAAGTGAAATTTTTGAGTTAGTTACTGCTAATCTCTAGCTATCAATAACACCGAATTAAAAAAAATAGGCACATGAAAAATTTTTTATCAATTAATGCATTCTTGTTGGCATTAGTCCAGACATTCAATGCTCAGATTTTACAAAGTGATAATTTTAATTCCTATACTATAGGAAATGTTGGTACGGATATTACCGCAACAACGCCCGGACAAGGGGGATTTTATACGGATTTCGCCGGAGGCTCTAATGCAGATGCGCAGATTGTAAGTATAGATGCTGCCCATGACAAATCATTACAGCTTACAGGAAATGCAACAGCGACAGGAACAAAGTATATGTGGAAGAATGGATTGCCTGCAGCATGGGCTGCAAGAACACCGGGAAACGATATTATTAAATTGAATGTTAAGTTATACACCGGAAGTGTTACAGGTGGTAACGGCTGGGCAACTGTTTTAATTTATAATACAACAACTCATAAAACGTTAACAGGAATAGGATATGATTATGCCTCACAAAGAACTATCGGAATAGGAAATTACACTAAAACCACAACAGGTGTAACAGGTAACTATAGTTTTTATTTGGAACCAAATACATATACATATCCTCCCAATACTTGGATTACTTTAAGCTGCACATTTAATAAAACTACCGGAATTGCTACGTGGACTCCACCCGGAGGTAATACTTATAGTCCTAGTACTATAGATTACATACCGGCGGCTGTAGGCCAGGATCCTTTTGAAATGGATTTTGTTTCGGTAGCAAGCACTGGAAATACGGTGGCACATATCACTTCTTTTGATGATTATACACTGACAGCTATTGATAGTGCTGTATTAGCAACAAAAGAAACAGTTGAAGAGGCAGAGAATAATATTTTGGTGTATCCCAATCCAGCCACTGATATGATTCATGTACAATCTAAATCATTAATCACTAAAATTGAAATTTTTGATGTATCAGGTAAAAAAGTAAATATAAAGCTTGATCGTGATAAAATAGAGGTAAGGGATCTTATTCCGGGAACTTATATTATTAATATTGAAACGAAAGAAAATAAATTTTCTAAAAAATTCATTAAAAAATAAACTTGGTGATCTTCCCCAATATTTACAAAAAACGCTTTATATAAAGCGTTTTTATTATTTTTAATGCGCTGAATAACAAATCAATATATATTATGCATGCATAATATATTTTTTGCTTATATTTACAGAAATTAAAAATAAAAAATCTCTGCATTTCAACCGTTTGGTTTTTGTGCCTTAAAGGGAAAAAAATAACATAGTACACATGAAAATATTAGTTTGTATTAGTAGTGTTCCGGATACTACTTCTAAAATTAACTTTACAGCAGATAAATCTGCTTTCGACAAGAACGGAATCCAATGGGTAATCAATCCTTTAGATGAATTTGCATTAACAAAAGCAGTTAAACTTCAGGAATCTCAGGGAGCTACTGTAACAGTGATCAACGTAGGTGATGCTGCTACGGAGCCGGTAATCAGAAAAGCATTGGCAATCGGAGCAAATGATGCGGTGAGAGTAAACCTAGATCCTAAAGACAGCTATTCTACGGCAAAAGAAATTGCTGCTGTAGCACAAAACGGAGGCTATGATCTTATCCTTTGCGGTAAAGAATCTATCGATTACAATGGTGGTTCTGTTCCTGGAATGGTGGCTCAGTTATTAAACCAGCCTTTCGTGAACGCGTCTGTAGGATTAGATGTAAACGGAAGCGAAGCTACTGCTGTAAGAGAGATTGAAGGAGGTAAAGAAACTATTTCCGTAAAGCTACCGGCAGTAATCGCTGGTCAGAAAGGATTAGTAGACGAAAAAGATTTGATTATTCCAAACATGAGAGGAATTATGTCTGCAAGAACAAAACCTTTGCAGGTGGTGGAACCAGCTTCTTCCGAAGTAAAAGTTCAGGGAGTTTCTTATGACAGTGTTCCGCCAAGAGCAGCTGTGAAAATTGTTTCTCCGGATAACCTTGATGAATTAGTAAGACTACTTCACGAAGAAGCGAAAGTAATCTAATCTTTAATCATTCAATTTTTTAATCTTTTAATTTAAGAAAAATGGCAGTATTCGTATACGCAGAAAATATAAACGGAGTTTACAAAAAAGCAGCTTTCGAAGCAGTTTCTTATGCTAAAGCTATTGCAGATCAGGCGGGAGAAACCGTTACAGCAATCTCTGTAAACCCAACAGATTCTTCAGATGTATTATACAAATATGGAGCATCTAATGTAATCAATATCAAAGACGAAGGTCTTAAAAATTTCTCAGCTAAGGCATTCGCACAGGCGATCAATGAAGTGGCAAATGGAGGAATTATTGTTTTCCCTCACACTACAGATGCTTCTTCCATTGCACCCATGTTGGCAGTGATGAACGGACATTCTTTAATCACCAATGCATTAGCCGCTCCGGAAAGCCTTTCACCATTCCAGGTAAAAAGAAAAGCTTTCTCTGGTAAAGGTTTCATGCATGCTAAAGCAGAAGGAAATGGAGTAATTGTTACTGTTTCTCAAAATGCTTTCGGAGTGAAAGAAAATGCAGTATCAGGTTCAGAAGAAGTGAAAAACTTATCTGTTGCCAACGAAGATACCAAAGTGATCTCTCACGAGCAAAGCTCAGGAAAACTAGACCTTAAAGAAGCAGAAATAGTAGTTTCTGCCGGAAGAGGAATGAAAGGTCCTGAAAACTGGGGAATGATTGAAGATTTGGCCAATGTTCTTGGCGCAGCTACAGCTTGTTCTAAGCCTGTTTCTGATATCGGTTGGAGACCTCATACAGAACACGTAGGACAAACTGGTAAAGCAATTTCACCCAACCTTTACATTGCTGTAGGTATTTCAGGAGCTATTCAGCATTTGGCTGGGGTAAACTCTTCAAAGACAATCGTAGTGATCAATAATGATGCAGAAGCTCCATTCTTCAAATCAGCAGATTATGGAGTGGTAGGTGATGCATTCCAGATTATTCCTGCATTAACTGAGAAAATCAAAGCTTTAAAAGGATAAAATAGTCAATTGTCAATTTTTGCTTCGCAAGTGAATAAGCGAGTATAAAAACAGACAACAGAGTTAATTCACAATTCACCATTGACATTTGAACAAAATAATAAGTAAAAGCCCTTTCCGGGCTTTTATTTTTGTGTAAAAAGTAAAACCTACAATAAAAAATTAATTTATATTTGTAGTTATGGATTATAAGCAGTTAATTATTCGCGGAATATCGTATAGCCAGACCCAATCGGGAGCATACGCGTTGTTATTGGAGCATGAAGAGTCACATATAAAATTACCTGTTGTGATAGGAAATTTTGAGGCCCAATCCATTTCTCTTGGCCTGGAGAAAGACATTCATCCACCGCGTCCACTTACTCACGACTTATTTACAAAATTTATAGTTTCTGCTAACTATGAGTTGGTTTCTGTGATCATTTATCAGATCGTAGACGGAGTTTTCTTTTCCAACATCAATTTCAAGAATAAAAATAATGATGAGGAGTTGATTCTGGATGCCAGAACTTCTGATGCCGTTGCCATGGCCGTAAGATTTGATGCTCCTATTTTCACAACCCAGCAGGTATTGAATGAGGCAGGAATCCTTTTGGAACTGGAAGATGTATCCAAAGAAGAACAATCATTTTCTGAAACCGTACAAACAGAAGATAGCTTAAGATCCCTTTCCATGGAAGAGCTTCAGAAACTATTGGATGAAGCCGTAAAAGAAGAAGATTATGACACAGCTTTGGAAATCCAGGAAGAGATTAAGAGGAGAAAAAAGAAAATTGATTAATTAGAGATATTTAAAACCATTTATGAATTTAAAATTACGACTTACCATCCTTAGCTTTCTGCAATTTTTTGTTTGGGGAGCATGGCTGATTACCATTGGAGTATATTGGTTCAGCACAAAACAATGGGGTGGTGCAGAATTTGGAGCTGTATTTTCCACATTAGGAATTTCATCTATTGTGATGCCTGCTCTTACGGGAATTATTGCAGATCGTTGGATGAATGCGGAAAGGCTTTATGGGATTCTTCATATTTTATACGGAATTACCTTGTTTTTTCTTCCTCAGGTTTCTGATCCACACCAGTTTTTCTGGGTAATGCTGATCGCCATGTTTTTTTATATGCCTACGATCTCCCTATCCAATTCTATTGCCTACTATGTTCTTAAAAACAATGATTATGATGTAGTAAAAGTTTTCCCGCCAATTAGAGTATGGGGAACCATAGGATTTATTGTAGCGATGTGGATTACCAATCTTACAGATAATAAAGATTCAGGAAACCAGTTTTATATTGCGGCGTTATTTGCTATTCTTTTGGGGATTTATGCATTTACATTGCCTAAATGTCCGCCACAGAATACAATCCCTAAAAATGCAACTACATTAGAAAAATTAGGACTGAACTCATTATCATTATTCGGAAACGGAAAAATGGCCATGTTCTTCCTGTTTTCCATGTTTTTAGGAGCTGCTTTGCAATTGACTAATATGTACGGAGATGCATTTCTTTCAGATTTCGGTAAAATGCCGGAATATGCAGACAGCTTAGTGGTAAAGCGTTCTACTTTGATCATGTCTATTTCTCAGGTTTCGGAAACATTATTCATTCTGGCGATTCCGTTTTTTTTAAAGAAATTCGGAATTAAAAAAGTAATGTTGATTTCCATGTTAGCCTGGGTTTTACGATTCGGATTCTTCGCCTATGGAGTTCCGGAAGGATTTGGCTTGGTTTTAATCATCCTTTCATGTATTGTATATGGAATGGCATTCGACTTCTTTAATATTTCAGGATCTCTTTTTGTTGAAACCAATACAGATTTTAAAATCCGTTCTTCTGCACAGGGATTATTTATGATGATGACGAATGGCTTTGGTGCCATGATAGGAAGTTTAGTAAGCGGTTGGATTATTCAGAATAATTTTACTTTGCCTAACGGAGATAAAATGTGGCATGAGATCTGGCTGTATTTTGCAGCATATGCATTGATCATTGCTGTGCTATTTGCTATTTTCTTCAGACATAAGCATGATCCTAAAAAAGTAGCTAACGTTAGTCATTAAAATTATCTTATTGATTATTAATATATTAAATTGCATTTTGAGAAAAAATGCAATTTTTTTTATTTCACAGGCAACGTTTTTCAATTTTTGTTGTCTTATTTATAGAAACTGATTCATGGAACAATTAGAAAAGAATTTTATACTGGCGAAAAAACAGGACCGTAGAGGGCAGAAAGCCCTTTATGATATGTTTTCAGGTAAAATGCTCGCTATTGCGAATTCTTATACTAATAACATCCACGATGCAGAAGATATTCTGATGAATGCTTTCATGAAATGCTTCACCAAGATCCATGAATGCAGAGAATGGAAAAGCTTTCCTTTCTGGTTGAGGAAAATCGTAGTGAATGATTCCATCAGTTTTATCCGGAAGAATAAAAACATCCTCTATGTAGATATGGAAACTGCGGAAGATGTGTCCGATGATGATTTCGATGAACACCTCGGAGAAATCAATCTCGAAGAGATATTCTCTCAAATGCCGGTAGGATACAGACTGATCTTTAACCTGTATATTTTTGAAGAGAAAAAACATCAGGAGATTGCAGAAATCTTAAACATTTCTGAAGGAACAAGCAAAAGCCAGTTGAGTAAAGCGAAAAAATGGCTTACCGATTATTTAAAGACCAAAAAAAATGAACAAAGAAATACTGAAACAGTTAAAATCTGACTATGAAAAGCTTGAAATAAAGCCTTCTGCAGATCTTTGGGACAGAATAGACTCAATGGATCAAAAAACGGAAAAAGGGTCAGATTGGAGCCCTAAAGCGCATTTTCAGTGGTGGAAATACGCTGCGATAGTATTGCTTTTAATTTCAGTGGGAACAATTATTTATTACAATGTAAATAAAGTGGAACAGCACAATATCTTAAGCAGGACCCAAACGAATCAGATAAATGATAAAGATTTGGAGGGTATTCAGGAGAAACATAATAATGAAAATGTATTACCTGATTCTGAGCTCGCTGCGGATACAAAGCCTAGAAACTATAATACAAGCCAAAATAAAACTGCTGATCATTCAATTCGTCCGGATAAAACAATAGAATACACACAAAATATCACAAAAAAACAAAATGGTGACCTTGATAATACTCCTGTTCAAGTGGCTTCTGATGATCGTCAGATTAAGCATCCTGATGTTATTGTAAAGCCTGAAGAAAGCTTAGCTCCGGATAATAAACTGGCTGTTTCCACTGAAAAACTGGAAATAAAAAATACAAAATATGTCAAAGCATCTGATCTTCTCACAGGAAGAGAATATGATAAGGTACGGGGAAATCAGGAAACAACATCATATGGAAGAATAGATTTAAGCAGATTGAAGCCTCATTTTTCACAAGTGGTGTCTTTAGGAGTGACAGTACATTCAGAAACAAAATAATACAATCTTAATTTATTAAAATATCAATAATTATCCGGTTTCTGGTAACCGGACAGCCGAAATAATATTAAAAGATAATAAAAATGAAAAATACAATTCTACTATCTGCTTTGATGTTGACTGCTTCAGTGATGGCCTTTTCACAGGATAATAAATCTATTCGTCAGCAATATGAAACGTTGAATATGAGAATCAATAATTACACAGTGAAGATCGATAGTATCGTATCCTCTGAGAAAAAGAAAATGAATGAGGAACTGGATGTCATAGACAAAGATTTTAAAGATGGGAAAATATCTGCTGAAGAAAAGAAAAACCATTCTAACGAAATTGCTTTGAAATATGAAACGATTATTAATGAAAAAGTAGATGCGCAAAAAGAAAGCTTTGAAGAGATCACGAGGGAAAGAGTGAGAAAATCTGTATTTGGGAAAAGCGCCGATGAGAAAAAAAATGAAATGAAAAATCTTCTGAATAGTATGGATATTGTCATAAGCGGCGGGTATTTAAACCTTACTGAAAAATCCAAGCCCTTTGATTTCTTTAACAAACCTGAAGAAATTCGTTCCGGTTCATCTTTATCTTATCAATTAAGGTTTCAAATGCAAGTAGGAACATATACAAGTCCCGTATTTCTAAACTTTGGATTAGGAGTTCGTGCGGATATATATAACGCAAAGAAATCAACGGTTTTTGCCCAGGGTAACGAAAAATTGTTTATTACAGAATTTACACCGAAAAAGCTGAAGTATACACAATTAAAAGCAGAGTACCTTGAAATTCCTCTAGAAATGCAGTTTGTTCTCAATCCTAAATATGTGGAATACGATGGTGAAAAGTTTCTGGATGACAGCAAAAGACAATGGAGAATAGGAGCGGGAATCTATGGTGGAGTAAAAATTGGCAGCAGAATAAAATACAAATATGAAAATGAAGAATCCAGTAAGAATGTATTCAGGCAAAGAGTGGAAAACGGAATAAACCCATTCCTGTTTGGGGCAAAACTAAGTATTGGATACGCAGGAATCAGTTTATACGTGAAAAAAGATTTAACTCCTATTTTTAATGATGATGCCTTGATGAATAACAAAAACGGATTACAGATAGGACTGGAAGTTTTTAATTTAACTTTCTGATTTTCATAGATATAATTTTGTTTCAGACACACTTTTCGGAGTGTGTTTTTTTTCGTATTTTGGCACTTTAAGAAATATGAAAAATATTCAGTTATTAGGATGGGTACTAGTGGTTGTAGGAAGCTTTCTGCCCTTGGTTCATGTTCCCATCATTGGAAATTGGAATTATTGGAAGCTGGATCACTACTTGGCTATTGCCTGCTGGATTCTTTCCGCTTGCGCCCTGTTTGGGATCGTCAACAATAGCACGAAGATAGTAAGAACATTTGCTGTTTTTTTAATTCTCTTGTTCATCTTTACCTTAGTAGCAGTTAAGCTTCAGTCATTGGAATATTTTAGCTTTCTGCCCTTCAAATCATGGAGAGAAACTTTTGCAGGGATTGTAAAATTAAAATGGGGATGGGTCATTGAATTTCTGGGAGCTTTTCTGATGATCGCAACAAAAAGTACAAATAAAACACAAGTATGAATAAAGTTAAAGTAGTATCAGTAATGCTGCTGGTATTGGGCTTTTTCCAGGCCAAATCCCAGGAGACAGCATTCAAGACACCGGATAAGCCGGCAAAATGTAATAACATCAGAAATGGAAAATTTCTGCGGTCAGATTATCCGGAAGAAATTTGGTATATGACCATTAAAGGGAATGTTCAGACCGAATATTTCAATAATGGAAAAGATTACGTGAAGTCTACATTGGTTTTTGTAGATGACTGCAATTACAAAGCTATCGTTCTTGAAAAATCAGACAAATCTGATCCCATTCAGCCAGGAATGGTATATAGCAATAAAATTGTTGAAACAGAAAAGAACCTCATAAAAATTCAGACCAGTATTGAAAAAGAACAGCTTGAGCAGGTTTTAATAAAAGTAAATTAATACAAATAGAATTATAAAAATGAAACCGTAAGGTTCCATGTGACTAATAAAAATTAAATATATACACATGAAAGAAGTATTCATCGTTTCCGCAGTAAGAACTCCAATGGGAAGTTTTATGGGAAGTTTATCAACAGTTCCGGCTACAAAATTGGGATCTGTTGCAGTGAAAGGCGCATTAGATAAAATTGGTCTTGACCCTAAAAACGTTCAGGAAATCTACATGGGGAACGTTTTACAAGCTGGAGAAGGACAGGCTCCGGCTCGTCAGGTTGCTTTAGGAGCTGGACTTTCAGTTGAAACTCCTTCTACAACTATCAATAAAGTTTGTGCATCAGGAATGAAAGCGGTAATGATGGCTGCACAATCTATCAAAGCAGGTGATGCTGAAGTTATTGTAGCTGGAGGAATGGAAAACATGTCTATGGTTCCACATTATTACAATGCAAGAGTAGCTACCAAATTAGGAGATATCAAAATGCAGGACGGAATGGTTCTTGACGGACTAACAGACGTTTACAACAAAGTACATATGGGTGTTTGCGCAGAAAAATGTGCAACTGATTATAGCATTACAAGAGAAGAGCAGGATAACTTTGCCATTGAATCTTACAAAAGATCCGCAAAAGCCTGGAGTGAAGGAAAATTCAGCAATGAAGTAGTTCCTGTTGAAATTCCTCAGAGAAAAGGGGAACCGGTAATTTTCGCAGAGGATGAAGAATACAAGGCTGTAAATTTCGACAGACTTCCTACACTTCCTACAGTATTTAAAAAAGAAAACGGAACGGTAACAGCAGCAAACGCTTCTACATTAAATGACGGAGCTTCTGCTTTGATCCTTGTTTCTAAAGAGAAAATGGAAGAACTAGGTCTTAAGCCTTTAGCTAGAATCGTTTCTTACGCTGATGCAGCTCAGGAACCTGAAAACTTTACCACTGCTCCGGCAAAAGCTCTACCGATCGCTCTTAAAAAAGCAGGTTTAGAGCTTTCTGATATTGATTTCTTTGAATTTAATGAAGCTTTCTCAGTAGTAGGATTGGCAAACAACAAGATCTTAGGATTAGATGCTGCTAAAGTTAATGTGAACGGTGGGGCCGTAGCATTAGGACACCCGCTGGGAAGTTCAGGTTCCAGAATCATTGTGACATTGATCAATGTATTAAAGCAAAACAATGCAAAATATGGTGCTGCTGCTATCTGTAACGGTGGTGGAGGTGCTTCTGCTATTGTTATTGAAAACGTATAAGAATAAAATATTTCTTGATAAACAAAGCCCGGAATTTCCGGGCTTTTTCTATTTTAGACTTTGTCATTCTGACGCAGAAAGAATTCCGGCAATCATATATTGGTCATAACCTATGTTATCAAATCTTTAATTAAACAATAAAGTTTCACAGAAAGAAAATAAAACCACTGAATATTCAATGGTTTTTTTATTTTTGTGCTACTAATATTTATTTGAAATGTCTGAAATTGAGAATCAACAGCCTCAGAATATAAAGAATAATCCAAAGATTATGAAAGCCTGGGCTGTCTACGACTGGGCCAATTCCGTATACTCACTGGTTATTACCTCTACTATTTTCCCCATTTATTACTCCATTCTTACTACGGTGTATGAAAAGAAAGAATATGTAGCAGAAACCAAACAGTGGATCGATGTTCCGGTAAGACACATGATCAAGATCTTTGGTGAAGAATATCAGCCGGATGCAGTATATGGATATTCTTTAACGATTTCGTTCGTTATTGTGGTGTTGCTTTCTCCATTTCTGTCTTCTTTAGCAGATACCATTGGAAATAAAAAATCGTTCCTGCAGTTTTTCTGTTATCTGGGAGCTACTTCATGTATGGGATTAGCAATGTTTACAGGAATGCATAATGTATTTCTGGGACTATTGTTCAGCATTACGGCCAGTGTGGGATTCTGGGGAAGTTTGGTGTTCTATAATTCCTTTTTACCGGATATTGCCACCCGTGATAAGCAGGATGCATTGTCAGCAAGAGGATATGTGTATGGATATATAGGCTCTGTTGTATTGGTTGTGATCTGTTTGCTGCTGATTCAGGTTTTTGCTAAAGGAGCTGCACAACAATTATTATTTACGAGAATCAGTTTCTTATTGACCGGGGCTTGGTGGTTCGGTTTCTCACAATATACATTCAAACATTTACCACAGTTCGGAGATGTTAAAGATAAGCTTCCCAAAGATCTGGTGTTGTTGAATTATAAAAACATCTTCAAAAAACATGAAGAGCAGGGAGGCTTCTTCGAAGTTCTTAAAGATAACATGAGCTTCTATAAAGACATTGCCAAAGAAAGTTTTCATGAATTATTCAAAGTAGGAAATGATCTGGCGAAGGACAGGAATTTAAAGTTCTTTCTATTAAGTTTCTTCTTTTACAGTGTAGGAATGCAAACCATTTTTTTAATGGCAACATTATTTGGAAAAAGTGAAATTAATCTTGCCCAGGATAAACTGATTGCCACACTTTTAGTCATTCAGATCGAAGCTATTATAGGAGCGGTGATATTCTCAAGATTATCAAGAAAAATAGGAAACAAGAATGTGATTTCCATCGCTGTTATACTTTGGATTGTTGCGTGTATCTGGGCATACTTCCTGAATAAAGAAAATCCTACAGTGGAATATCAGTTTTATGGTGTTGCAGCAGTTGTAGGATTGGTAATGGGAGGACTTCAGGCGATGTCAAGATCTACCTATTCCAAGTTACTTCCTGAAGATTCTATGGAAAATACAACCTTCTTCAGTTTCTATGATGTACTGGAAAAGATGGCGATCATTATTGGGACATTCATTTTTGCTACCTTAATTGATCATTTCAATAATATGCGTATTGCGGCACTTTCCATGACACTGTTCTTCGGAGTGGGATTAATACTTGTCCGCTTCGTGAAAATCAATATGCTGAAAGACAGAGATACTTTATAAAATTCAAGACGTTATTTTTAACGTCTTTTTTATGGTATCAATCAGCAGAATATGTATATTTCGGTCTGAATTTTGCTATTATTCGACGGAATAATTTTAACTTTGCAAAAAAGATTTATTTAAATAATGACAAACCCTTTATTTTACGCCAAAATCCTTTTGTTCGGAGAATACGGAATCATTGAAGATTCCCAAGGTTTGACATTACCTTATAGTTTCTATAAAGGTACCCTCAAGTTCTCATCATTAGATTCCGATTTTGAAAAGAAATCTAATGAACATCTGATCAAATACGCAGAATATTTAACTGATCTTGAACTCCCTCAAGGTTTTGAGCTGAATGTTTCCAAATTCCAGGAAGAAATTGCCGAAGGATTATTCTTCGACAGCAACATCCCGCAAGGATACGGAGTAGGTAGCTCAGGAGCGTTAGTAGCTGCTATTTTCGAACGTTATTCTATTACTAAGCATCATCCTGAGAATATTTCAAAAGACGAGCTTAAAAGCCTTAGAAAAGTCTTTGGTTTAATGGAAAGCTATTTCCATGGAAGAAGCTCCGGAATTGATCCTCTTATTTGCTATATGAACCTGCCCATTCTTATTGAAAGTAAAGAAAGTGTAGATAAAGTAGCGATTCCTAAAAGTGAAGAAGGAAAAGGTGCTATTTTCCTTATTGATTCAGGAATGACAGGGGAAACCGGGCCCATGGTCCAGATTTTCTTTGAAAAAATGAAAACAGAAGGTTTCCGCAAAACTTTGAAAGAAGAGTTTATCCGTTACAATAATGCCTGTATTGATGCTTTCCTTAAAAAAGATATGAATCCTTTCTTCAGAAACTTAAAAAAGCTTTCTCACTGGGCGTATGAACATTTCCGTCCAATGATCCCTGAGAGCCTTTTTAACGTATGGAAAAAAGGACTGGATTCAAATGCTTATTACCTGAAACTCTGCGGAAGCGGTGGAGGCGGCTATATTTTAGGCTTCACCAAAGATTATGAAAAAGCTGAAAAAATGCTTGACGGTTTCCATAAAGAAGTGATTTACAGATTTTAATTGTAATGGGAATGAATTCTGAAAAAGAAACTTTTCAATCCCAGAATATTACCTCCAAATCTCTATTTTACAGATTTTCACAATTCGTGGGCTTTCTTTTGGGTGCTCGTGTTTTTGTGGCTGCCCTGCTTACTTTTGCTCTTTATGTGTCCACATTCTTTCTTTTTAACCAGGAAGAGAGCCTTAGAAACTTCGTTTTTGATTTTAAAGTGCATGGAATTATCTTCTGTACTGTTTTATGTATTCTGGCGGGTGGAATTATCAATCAGTTCTATGATTTTGAAAAAGATCATCTCGTAAAACCTTTCAGAACAAGAGTTCAGAGCTTTATCAAGCAGAAATATTTTCTCTATGCCTATCTTACATTGAGCGTAATTTCCCTCGGTGTGGCATGGATGATTTCCCACAGAGTATTCGTTTTCTTCCTGATCTACCAGTTTTTTATGTGGTTTTACAGCCATAAGCTAAGCCGGATTTTAATTGTCAATAATCTGACTTTCGTTAGTCTTACATTATATCCTTTCTTCGGAATGATGGTGTATTATGAAACCTTCTCCATGAAAGTTTTCTTAATGGCCATTTTCCTGTTTCTGATGCTTTTATGTATTGATATTGCCAAAGATACCCTTACTAAAAGCGTTGACAAGGCTTTCGGTTATACTACAATTCCGAATTATTTTAAAAGTAACACTACAAAGTTGATCCTTATTTCACTCCTGATCATTACAATGGCCATTTCCATGAAGATCATTGCCAGAACTAATGTTTGGGGATTTATGAGCGATTATTTTGCGGTGGGGTTGTTTGTTTTTATTACCTGCATTTATTTTCTTTTGAACGATTCCAGGAGAAGCAAATTCATCACCCTGAATATCCTCCGGCTATGGGTTTTCGTAGGAATAATTGCCATGCTTTTAAATGGAATTGAAAGTAAATTATAGAAAATATTCTTTTGAAACAAAGAGGTTATTATTACCTTTGCACAACTAAATTTAATAAAAAAGAATGCCCATTTTTAATGATACTAAAGTTGCATTTGCAGACAAATCAGATGCACAGCTAAGAAAAGCATACTGGATGTTCAAAATGATTGAGCAGCCTGCTCTTACCAGTTTTGGTACCTCTATCCTTAATTTCACGGTTCATAATAATTTCCCTTTTGTTACCGGAATTGTAAAGAATACTTTGTTTGAACAATTCTGCGGTGGTGAGACCCGTGAAGAAAGTATGAAAGTGGTGAAGCAGCTTTTCAAAAGAGGGGTAGGAAGTATTTTCGATTATTCCATTGAAGGAAAAGAAGATGAGGAAACTTTTGATGCGGTTTGCAAAGAGATTAAAGATATTGTAAGGTTCTCCGTGGGAAACCCGGCTATTCCTTTTATCGTTTTTAAGCCTACTGCTTTTGGAAGAATTGATCTGTATGAAGCTGTTGGTAAAGGAGCCGAACTTACTTCAAGCCAGAAAGAAGAATGGGAAAGAGTAGTGAGAAGATTTGATGAGGTCTGTAAATTATGCCATGAAAATGATAAAAAAGTAATGGTAGATGCTGAAGAAACATGGATGCAGGATGCGGCAGATCACCTTTGTGAAGAAATGATGGAGAAATATAATCAGGAAAAGCCTATTGTTTGGAATACCATCCAAATGTACAGGACAGGCAGACTGGAATATATGGAAGAACATCTTCAGAGAGCCAGGGAAAAGAATTATTTTATTGGATATAAGATCGTTCGTGGTGCCTATATGGAAAAGGAAAGAGCAAGGGCAGCAGAAAAAGGATACCCTGATCCGATCCAGCCCACTAAAGAAGCCTCAGATAAGAACTATAACGCAGGAATTGATTTTGTGATGAATCACCTGGATAAAGTTTCTGCTTTCTTTGGGACTCACAATGAAATTTCTTCAGAATTGGTTATGGATAAAATGAAGGCTGCCAATCTTGAGAATGGTAATCCTCATGTCTATTTCGGGCAGCTTTACGGAATGAGTGATAATATTACTTTTTATTTATCTGATAAAGGCTATAATGTGGCCAAATATCTTCCGTACGGTCCTGTGAAAGATGTAGTTCCATATCTTACGAGAAGGGCTCAGGAAAACACTTCTGTGGCCGGACAAACAGGTAGAGAATTAGGACTCATTAAAAAAGAATTGGAAAGAAGAAAAGGCAAATAGGAATGCCATTAAAATACAAAAGCCTCGCTATGCGGGGCTTTTTTTATATCAATAATTGATAAAATTATTTTAATTATTAATACTATTAATGATAATGTAATTATTTAATATATTCTTTGCTAATTTAATTATATTTTATATATTTGGTTAAACTAATAAAAACTAACTGCCGTGAAAAATATTCTTTCCATTGCTGCTATATTTTCTATAGCGAATTTTACCTACCATAAATTGTTATAACAGAAATTTAATGATTTCTGAGATTGGCTGTGTCTAAAAGTGGAATAGAAAATAACGGCACTTGAAATAAAAAACTAAAGCAATAGTTTAGCTTTCTTCTTCAAATATTTTTTTACCTGGTCAGTGCCTGATCAGGTATTTTTATGGCTCATAGCTTTCAAATTTTCCGTTTTCAAAGAACAAAACAATTCTTTTGATCTTATGATCCTGGTTTCCAATAACTTGACTTATAATTTCTTCATTGGTTTTTTCTAATCGCTGAGAATCGTTTATTTTCTCATCAACTGTACCTTGATTCGGTATATCAAATTCTCGGGGGCTTTGTTTTAGCACTCTGTCTTCACTTTCCGTCACTCCAAAATTGTCATCATCTATTAAAGTGAATAAATCAGGCAGTGAAGTAGGCTTCGCTTTTTCTTCCACAATTTCTTCTTCTTCAACAGCAGGTTCATCAGACTTTAGCATCTCTCCATCACCGTTAATCAACCAATCCCAAAGAATCTCCGGGAATCTGGATTTGATTTTAATGATGAATTCCAAAGAAGGTTTATTCCTACCTGAAGTGATGTGGGAAATAGAGGAACGCTGCACATCAATCTCATCCGCAAACTCTGAAGGAGTGAAGTTAGAATACTCTATAACTTTTGAAATTCTTTCATTTAAACTCATCAAAATAAGTTTTTCGTTACTTTACAAATGTAAAGATAAAGTTTACAAATGCAAAATACAAAAGTAAACAATTGTAATCTTTTATTGTATACAAAAGTAAACAACATTAGAGTTCTGATAATCAGTAATTTGAATCAAGAAATAGGAGTTACTAACATTTTCTGTTTGTAAATTGGTTGCTATCATTCATCTTATTATTGATCTTAAAGTAAAAGATGAGATAGATGCTATATTGATAAATTTAAAGAGAGTTATTTTAGCATTAAACCCCTATTGAAGCCTACTTCGAGATATTTGACATCAATAAATGCCTTATAGAGTGGGAGACAGGTTAAATGGCTGATTTTATAGCATATTATGGAATAGAAGTCCGAGAAAGGATCTGCTTTCAGTCCTGTATACCTCTTTATGGTATGCATTTTCAGATTAATTAGTAAGAGATAATGATAGTATTCTTTTTGAAAACTTACAGTATTTATTTCAACTAAAATTCAGACCTTAAAAATTGAGATTAAAATCAAAAATCAAGCTATTTACATTTGTATATGTGGATAAAATAAGTACTTTTTCCACATCTGACATGTTTAACGAAATTACGCTCAATTCTGGACAAATGGGGCTTTTAGTACTTAAAGTAAATATAAAAATATAGTTTAGATAAATATTTTAATTAATTGATTTTAAATAATTTAAATAATGTATATTGAATTTTTATCAATCCACAATTTTATCAACAGACATTATGGCAATTTACAATGTTTAATAATGTTACAAATGTGAATTTCTTTTTCTAAGTAAAAATGGCTAAATTTGACTCTTGTAAACCACTTCTCAAATGAACTTTGAACAGATTTATATTCAAAATCCGCATTTCCCAAATCGCTATATTTCCCCTGAAAAATTATTTTCTTACCTACAGGCGAATCTCAGCGATTACATTCAGGAGATTGGAAGATCATATTTAGATAAACCGATTTATAAATTAAGCATAGGTTCCGGACCTATTCAGGTACTGGCTTGGTCACAAATGCACGGAAACGAATCCAATGCGACCCATGCCATGCTTGATTTATTGTTGAGTCTGGATAATATGCCTCAAATGAAAGAGGATCTTTTCAGCAAAATTTCATTGGATTTTATCTTTATGTTAAATCCGGATGGATCAGAAAGATGGACAAGGTTAAATGCTGTGGATATTGATCTGAACAGGGATTTCCATAATGAAGCAAGTAAAGAGATTAAGTTTCTTAAAAGTCTGGCTTCTTCCAAAAGGTATGATTATGCCTTAAATCTGCATGAGCAGAGAACCATATTTACAACAGACGGTATACATCCTGCAACGCTTTCCTTTCTGGCGCCATCAGAAAATGTAGAACGTACAGTTACTGAAAACAGGAAAAAATGTATGGCAGTGATTGCTGCTGTTTATAATCATCTGAAAGAATTAATACCTAATCAGATCGGAAGATATTCAGATGAATTTTATCCGACTTCTACCGGCGATAATTTCATCAAAAGCGGAATGCCTACCATTTTATTTGAAGGAGGACATTTTGAAGATGATTATACGAGAAAAGGAACAAGAAAATATTATACAATAGCCCTTTATTATGCTTTAAAGGCGATCAGTGAGCTGAATTCCGATATTAGCGGCTGGGAAACATACTTTGAAATTCCTGAAAACCAGGAAACCCATTATGACATTGTTTATAGAAATGTAAAGCTTAATACGGATCATCTTTGTGTTTTGGATGTGGCGGTTCAGTACAGGGAAATAATGGAGGAAGGAAAGGATGAGATCTCTTTCGTACCTTTTGTAGTGGAGGTAGGGGAAGTAAAAAAACGAAAAGGCTGGCTGGAAATAGACTGCACAGGGAAAAAATTTGTTTCTGCAACAAAATATCCGAAACTGGATGCGGTAGTAGATTTTACCATAGAAGACTAAAAAAGCGGAACAATTGTTCCGCTTTTGTTTTATACAAAGTTTGTCAATTCAAGAGGAGAATCTCAAAATGGATCTTCATCATAATAAGAATGACAAAGTATTAGTTTACCACTTTAATTCCGCTGGCTACAAACCTGATCTCTTCTTTCGGTTTTGTAATGGCATCAATTTCAGATTGTGGTTTTTTAGCATCTTCAGCATAGTGCTTTTGCTCATCAACAGAAATTACTTTTCTTTCAGCATTTCCTTCCAATACAACATTCTTTCCTTTTAAAGCGGTTGGAACGAAGAAAGCATAATCCTTCATTTTTACGAAGAACTGAGAATCATCTTCTGTTTTAATAGTTAACCAGCATCCTTTTTTCTCGCAAACATCCGTCACAGTTCCTTTGATAGCAACATTTTCAGCTTTCTTATTGTCTTTTTTCATTTTTTTGGACAACTTATCCACTGTAATCGCTTTAGATTCGGAAGCTTTAGCAACTCCTGCTCCATATGTGTCTCCTACAAGAGCGTTTCCTGCTGGTGGAGAAACTTTCTTCTCAGCGGTTTCCTGTGCAAATGCCAGTGTAGAAACACTTACTGCTGCTGCAAATAATAGGGCTTTGAATTTCATTTTTAATATTTTTTCCAAAAATACTAATAAAATTTGAATCCAAAATAAGATTAAAATTAATCAAAAGCATATTTATTTTGAATATGTAAACAAAATATAAAAACAAATGCATATTTGTTTATATTTGACGCCTATACATCTTTATGCAGAAAAAACTAAAACTCTGGGACGCCATTATGCTGGTAATGGGGTCAATGATCGGAAGTGGAATCTTTATTGTAAGTGCAGATATGATGCGGAATCTAGGTTCCGGATACTGGGTGATCGTAGTATGGATCATTACCGGGATCATGACTGTTGCTGCAGCGATAAGCTACGGTGAGCTTTCAGCCCTATTTCCGAAAGCGGGTGGGCAGTACACTTATCTTACAGAAATTTTTGGTAAAAAAATGGGGTTCCTTTATGGTTGGGGATTGTTTACAGTGATTCAAACGGGAACCATTGCTGCCGTTGCAATGGCATTTGGGAAATTTACCGCTTATTTGGTTCCTTCCCTGAACAATGCCGCTCCGATTTTTCAAAGTGGAGAATTTCAGATCACCTGGATACAAATCGTGGCAATTATCATTATTCTTTTACTTACTTATATTAATACAAGAGGGGTAGAAAGCGGAAAATTATTACAGAATATATTCACAGGATCCAAAGTGATCGCTTTATTGGGACTGATTGCTGCCGGGTTTATTTTAGTAGATGTCTCCCATTTGGCCGAGAACTTTAGCTTTGGAACCGATTCTTTCAATAATCTTAAAAAAGATCTTTCAGGAACTTTTCTTAAAGAAGGATGGGAACCTATCGGAGGAATGACATTATTAGGTGGAATTGCTGCCGCAATGGTAGGCTCTGTATTCAGCTCTGTAGCCTGGGAAAGCGTAACTTTCGTTTCCGGGGAGATAGAAAACCCAAGGAAAAACGTAGTAAAATCAATGATCTACGGAACTTCTGCGGTAATGATTCTGTATATAGCCGTGAATTACGTTTATCTGAATGCACTAGACAGAGATTCCATAGCTTTTGCAGCGAATGACAGAGTAGCGGTGGCCGCATCACAGAACATTTTCGGAAGTGCCGGAACTATTATTATCGCTTTATTGGTAATGATCTCTACTTTCGGATGTAATAACGGATTGATCCTGGCCGGTGCAAGAGTATTCCAAACCATGGCAAAAGATGGCTTATTCTTTAAATCCGCCGTTGAAAACAATAAAAATGAAGTTCCCGGAAATGCTTTATGGATGCAGGGAGTTTGGGCTTCTCTCTTATGCCTGAGCGGTCAGTACGGCAACCTTCTGGATATGATCTCCTTTGTCATTGTATTATTCTATATGATCACCGTTTTCGGGGTGATTTACCTGAGATTGAAGCAGCCTGATCTGGAAAGACCTTACAAAACATGGCTGTATCCGGTTACTCCGATCATTTATTTATTAATAGGCTCAGGATTCTGTATTTTACTCTTAATTTATAAGCAACAATACACATGGCCCGGGTTTTTAATGGTCTTATTGGGACTTCCTGTCTACTATTTTATCAATAGAAATAAAAAAGAAATTCACTAATATATTTACGGCTTTCAAACTTGTTTGAAAGCCGTAAATTTTAAATAACATTTTTAAATTCTTATAACATTTTATTTCCTGAAAATGTTTAATTTGGTATTTCGTTTAGATAAATTGACCATGATGTAAAAAATAAGAAGTTGATTGTATGGACACACCAAATTACAGAATGCCTTTTGTTCCGTCAACATTAATGACTGAGGGGGGAAGTATTGATACCTGCGATATGGGAGAAAGTATTGCCCACAATATTATGTTGCTGATCACCACTAAAAAAGGCGAAAATAGATATGATGAAAATTACGGAAACGATGTCTGGAATCTGGAATTCGATAATGGCGTTACAAGTGCCGTCTGGGAAAGTGTTTTTATCAAAAGTCTGAAAAGGCAGATACAGGACTATGAACCCAGAATTGTTCAGCCGCAAATTCAAGCCCATGTAGAATTTGTGGAGCACAGTTACGATACAAAAGAGCATACGGAAATCAAGAAAAAAGTCAGAATAGCCATTAATGCTAAAATGGAAGCTACGGGAGAGCGTTTCAGCTTTTCCACGGAGCTGTTTTTGAGCCCTATGTCGATAGATTAAGTACTTTATTGTAATCAGAATTATGAATTTAGATCAGAATATATATTCCAAAGAATCGGTAAAAGCAAGAATGCTTCAGAATGCCACAAAAGTATGGGGATTGAAAAGCCCGCAGTCACTAGACCCTTTTGTGAAATTATTGATCGATGCTTTCAGTACTGAGGTTTTTAAGGCCAATAATGAAATACAGACCGTGAATGCCCGTATTTTAGAAAAGCTCGCCAAACTTCTCACCCCATCTATTTATACTCATCCGGTTCCGGCTCATGCAGTAGCATTTATATCGCCTTATGAGTCGTCAGAGATTTTGTTGGAACATACGGAGTTTTTCTTCAGAAAACAGGTGACTTCCATTATCAAATCTGAATCGGATAAGCAGATTAATATTCCTTTTACGCCTGTAGGAAACGTAAGGATTAATAAAATGCAAACCTCCATTATGTTCGTAGGAAATACGTGTTATAGTATTGATGACAGGCTGAATAAAATTCCAGTTGCAAGATTCCAGGGAAAACCGGAAGATTACCGAAAGATTACCATCGGGATCAATGTCACCAAATATACCAGCGAAAATTTTCCGAAGCAGATCAGTATGTTTTGCTCAAACCCTGCTTATGAACATTTGGATTTTGTGTATAAGTTGCTGCCTTACATCACAGTGAACAGCAACGGAAATCCTTTGTTTGTGAAAGAAGGGATTACCTATCTGAAAAATAACCAATCAGAAGGATATGAACAGATGTTCCGTGAGCAATCCATCAAAACAAAAACTATTGAAGATATTAAAAGTATTTATCGTCATAAGTTCATAGAAATTACGGGAATTTCAGATACATTAATTTCAGAAGCGGGAAAACTTCCTGAGAATCTGGATTTTCTTGAAGGAAAAGATGAAATTACAAAAACGTTGGAAGGGAAGCGTTATTTATGGCTTACTTTTGAATTTCCACCTCAGTTTTCTGCAGAAATTTTAGATAATTTTTCATTCGTTCTGAACGCCTTTCCGGTTTATAACAGAGGCTGGAAAAAAACGGAGTACAGCCTTGATATCATGGGAAATAACATTCCGTTGGTCACAGATGAAGGCGAACACTTTCTCTATGTGGATGAAGTGCAGGATGGAGAAGGAAGAGTCTACATGGAAATCCCCTTTACCCCAACTGATGATCTTAAAAAAGGTTTATATACGGTAAGAAAGGGCGGAATGGAACGTTTTACCAATAGAAATGCCGTTGATATGATTGCCAATGTTCTGGAGCTCACCAGAGATGAGATTGCGGCATTTTCCCTTTTGAACAGGGATAATGTAAAAAGTATCCTAAGTGAAATGTCCGATAAGATGAAGTCGATGGTACAAAAAGTGAACAATGCCAAAAGAAACATCAAACAGGAACTGAATTACGTAATTATGGAACCTGTTGAAAAGACAGATCATACGTATGCAGCTTTTTGGGTAACCCATTGTACTTTAGCTAATCATATGCGTCCCGGGACAGAATTGTCTAATCAATTGAAATCACAGTCTTTAGTACTTCTGACTGAAACTATTGGTGGAGCAGAGGAACAAAAAGGAACAGATAGTATTCAGGCTTATAAATATGCCCTGACGACAAGGGATAAGATCATTTCTCTGGAAGATGTGAAGAATTATTGCAGAATGGTTCTGAAAGATGAGCTCAAAGACGTAAGGGTAAAAAGAGGAACTATGATCAGCAACAAGCCCAAAGAAGGATTTGTACGTACCGTTGAAGTAGAGATCATACCTCAGAATTATGCATTTTACGGAAGAGCCTATTGGGAAAATATGGCCAATATCTTAAGAAACCAGATCATCTCCAAAGCGATTGATGGAATAGAGTATCAGGTAAAGATCAGCAACGAGGATGCAGATTTCTCCGATAACTAAATAGACTGTAAACTACTCGCAGAAATTCCGAATTCCTTTTTAAAGGCAAAAGAAAAATGAGATAAATTCTCAAAACCGAGATCAACATAAATATCTGTTGGTCTCTGTTTTTTTTCTTCAATGAGAAACCTGGCTTCCTGCAAGCGGCGTTTTATAAGCCAGCGGTTCGGAGTTTCATTAAAAATAGTTTTGAAATCTCTTTTAAAAGCGGATAAGCTTCGGCCTGTAAGAAAAGCAAAGCGTTCCATGCTGACATTGAATTTATAATTCCGCTGCATGAATTCTTCAAGATCCAAACGCCCCGGAACACCAAAATCAAATAAAATGTCCGATAATTCGGGATGCAGCTGTAATAGGATCAGCAATAATTCTTCCCTTTTCAGATCGGAAAACGTTTCACTCACATTGCCGGAGCCGTTGTAATAAGGTTCTAATGAAAGTAAAAAACTATTGATCAGTTGATCTTTCTTTAATTTGATAAAAGCATCTTTTGAAGTATGGTTCTGAAAATTAATGCGGTGCTTCCTCTGGAAATTTTTCAAAAATAATTCATCAAAAAAGAAGATCACTTTTTCAAATTCATTTTCATCCGTTCTTACTTTGTTGTACCGTGCGAGTCTGTTTTTGCGAACAATACAGCTTTCACCGGGTCTTAATGTATAATGTTTATTGCCGTCATAGCCGTTCATCGTACCTTTTGCCAGAAACAAAAAGAAATGCTCTGCAATAAACTGTTCCGGGGAAATGGCAGGACCTACAAAACAGGATTTTATTTCAGTGATCTTCATGATTTTGTGTATTTTGATGTCTTTTACCTCTAAAATAAGTTTACTGTACCCTTTACTTTACAATATTTAATTGAATTAAGCTATTGGCGGTTGCAAGAATGGATTCTTCCGTGGAACGGGGTTTCCAGCCTAACATTCTGATGGCTTTTTCACTGCTTGCTCTTTTTACCATTCCTAAGTAGGGAGTAACAACTTTTAATTTTGGATTGAATATAGCCAATAATTTTATAATCCAGCTCGGTAATTCTTTGGTGGGAACTTTGGCTGCTTTCTCTCCCAGGTTTTTTCTAAGTACATTGGATATGTCTAACAATGAAACACCTTCTCCCGCCACGGCAATAAAACGATGTCCGTTGGCTTCGGGTATTGTCATTGCTTTAAAATGCAGGTCTGCAACGTCACGAACATCCACATATCCTGACGTAATTTTAGGGCAGGCTTTCATCTCACCATTCAGCATTTGCTTTACATTTTGAATAGAATGTGAAAAATCATCCGCTAAAACAGGCCCTAAAACCCCTGTAGGATTTACCACAGCAAGCTCCATTCCCTTTCCTTCATTCTGTATAAAATCCCATGCGGCTTTTTCAGAAATTGTTTTGGACTTTTGATAAGGGAATACGGTTTCATTTAAAACGGTCCAGTCTTCCTCTGTATACGGGGTAGTTTTTACAGTTCCAAAAGCTACAGCTCCGAATGCTGAAGTAAGAACTACTCTTTTCACTCCGGCTTTTTTCGCAGCACGCATCACGAAAAGCACTCCGTTTTTAGCCGGAATTACAAAATCATCTTCTGTTTGGGCATTAGTGTAAGGCGTTGGAGAGGCCACATGAATCACATACTGACAATCTTCAACTGCCTTTTCCCAACTGAACTCATCCTGTAAATCGGCCTCCACAAAAGATAAGTCTTGAAAAGAATGGATTCCGCCTTCTTTGAGCATACTTTTTACCAACTCGGATTTTTTTAGGGAACGGAGAGTTGCTTTTACCTTATAACCATTGTTCAATAAAGCGATGATGCAATAAGATGCAATAAATCCTGAACCTCCCGTTACCAAAACTGTTTCTTTAGTATTCATTTTTTAAGTATTTTGATACAGCAAATTTCAGGAACCTGCAATCAATTGAATGTGTTGAAAAGTCCAATTTATTTTGCTGAAAAGTTCAGATACATTTTTGAATATTTCCTGATAGGGAATAAAGCAAAGAATCTAAAAGTTCTCAGGAAATCAAACCCTAAAAATTTTAATTCTTTTTTAACTAAAATCTTAAACTTTTGTGTCTTTTGTAGTTAAGAAAATTCCATAAAATTCCGTAATTTTGCACATCGTGATTTTCAGGCAGAATCACACCGAATTATGAGCAAATCAACAGAATATATAGAAGTTTACGGTGCTCGTGAACATAATCTTAAAAACATCAACGTCAAAATTCCACGCAATGAACTGGTGGTGATTACCGGACTTTCGGGAAGCGGTAAATCGTCATTGGCTTTTGATACCATTTTTGCGGAGGGACAACGCCGTTATATTGAAACATTTTCAGCGTATGCCCGTCAGTTTTTAGGTGGTCTGGAGCGTCCTGATGTGGATAAGATTGAAGGGCTTTCTCCAGTAATTGCTATTGAGCAGAAGACTACCAATAAAAATCCGCGTTCAACAGTAGGAACAGTTACGGAACTCTATGATTTCCTTCGTCTGCTATATGCGAGAGTTTCTGATGCATACTCACTTTCCACCGGAAAAAAACTCGTAAGCTATACCGAAGAGCAAATCCTTGAAACCATTAAAGAAAACTATAAAGGCGAAAAAATAATGCTATTGGCACCTGTGGTAAGAGCCAGAAAAGGACATTATCATGAGCTTTTCGTTCAAATGGCTAAAAAAGGCTACGGACAGGCAAGAATTGATGGCGAGTTACAGGATATTGAATATGATCTGAAATTGGACCGCTACAAAACCCATGATATCGACATTGTGATCGACCGCTGGATCATCGGAGAAAATGCATCCGAAAGCAGAATGGAAAAATCGTTGAGAACGGCAATGGAAATGGGAGAGGGAATCGTCGGAATTCAAAAATTAGGAGGTACGGATATTGAATATTTCTCTAAAAATTTGATGGATGCGGAAACAGGCCATTCATTAGCTTTGCCGGAACCTAATACATTTTCATTCAACTCTCCGAAAGGAAGCTGCCCAAGCTGTAAAGGATTGGGAACCATCAAAAAAATCAATACGGATTATTTCATTGAAAATCCTAAGCTTTCCATTAACCAGGGAGGATTATTGCCTTTAGAAGATATAAAATCCAACAAATGGATTCTTTCACAGATCAAAAGCATTCTCGAAATTTTCGGTTTAGGACTAACTACTCCCATGAAAGATATTCCTGAAGAAGCTTTGGACTATATCTACAATGGGTGCCATAAAGAATTCAATAAAGATCTTAAATACGCGGGAATTACTAAGAAGATCAAGATCAGTTTTGATGGACTGATTCCGTTTATGGAGGAAATTATTGATGAAAGGGAATCTTATGAGGCTATTCTGCTGGAAAGGCATTTCACTACGGAAGAAACCTGTCCGGAATGTAATGGAACCCGTCTTCAATCATCCAGCTTAAGCTTTAAGATTGATGGGAAAAATATAGCAGAAGTTAATGCTTTGAGCCTAGCTGATTTGAAAGATTGGCTAGCTGACGTTAAAGACAAATTCTCCGAAAAAAATAAAATCATTGCTCACGAGATTTTAAAGGAAATAGAAACCCGCCTTCAGTTCTTATTGGATGTGGGATTAGATTATCTAAGTTTGAGCAGAAGTTCCAAAACACTTTCGGGTGGGGAATCACAGAGAATTCGTTTGGCGACACAGATCGGGTCTCAATTAGTGAATGTTCTGTACATTCTGGATGAGCCAAGTATCGGACTGCACCAAAGAGATAATGAAAGATTGATCAATTCTTTAAAAAACCTTCGGGATATCGGAAACTCTGTTTTGGTGGTAGAGCATGATAAAGACATGATCCTGGAAGCTGATGAGGTGCTGGATATCGGTCCGAGAGCCGGAAAGTTCGGAGGTGAAATTCTTTGGCAGGGAAAACCAAAAGATTTGTTGAAAGCCGATACCATTACGGCTCAATACATCAATGGAGAAAGAAAAATTGAAGTTCCGGCACAAAGAAGAGCCGGAAACGGTAAAAATATACTCTTAAAAGGAGCTACAGGAAATAATCTTAAAAATGTAACCCTAGATATCCCATTAGGAAAACTGGTTGTGGTAACCGGAATCTCAGGAAGCGGAAAATCTTCTCTGATCAACGGAACATTGTACCCGATCCTGAACAAACATTTTTACAGAGCCGTTCAGGAGCCATTACCATACAAAAAGATCGAAGGTCTTGAAAACATTGATAAAATTGTAGATGTAGATCAAACCCCGATTGGTAGAACGCCTCGTTCAAACCCTGCAACCTATACCGGAATGTTTACGGATATCAGAAACCTTTTTGCAGAATTGCCGGAAAGTAAAATCCGTGGCTATAAACCGGGAAGATTTTCTTTCAATGTAAAAGGAGGAAGATGTGAAACCTGTCAGGGAGGAGGTTTGAAAGTGATTGAAATGAACTTTTTACCGGATGTATATGTTCATTGTGAAACCTGCAACGGAAAACGTTTCAACAGAGAAACCCTTGAAGTTCGTTACAAAGGAAAATCTATTTCTGATGTACTGGATATGACGATTGATGAAGCGGTTGAATTCTTCCAGCCCATTCCTAAGATTTATGCTAAAGTAAAAACCTTGCATGATGTAGGACTAGGATATATTACTTTAGGGCAACAGTCTACAACTCTTTCAGGAGGGGAAGCTCAACGTATCAAATTAGCTACGGAATTATCTAAAAAACAAACTGGAAATACCCTTTATATTCTTGATGAGCCTACAACGGGGCTTCACTTCGAAGATGTGAAAATTTTAATGGATGCTATTAATCAATTAGTAGAATTAGGAAACTCATTCATCATCATTGAACATAATATGGATGTGATTAAGCTGGCAGACCATATTATCGATGTTGGGCCGGAAGGAGGAAAGCATGGCGGACAGATTGTTTCACAAGGAACTCCGGAAGAAATCGTGAAGTCTAAGAAGAGCTTGACAGGGAAGTTTTTGAAGAGGGAATTGGAGAAATCTTTAAAATACATTTAAATTAAGGTCAAATCGGTAAGATTTGACCTTTTTTTGACTTAAAAAAATAACTTTCAATGTTAAATTTTAATTATTTTATAAATCCAAATAATTGATAATCAGCTTATTGAATTTTAATGTTAACTGAATGTTAACTCAATATGAAATTAATGTGAATTATTTTTATACCTTTGGGTAAGAGATGCTGAAAAAAATAATATGTAATTTAAAACCAAAGAGTTATGAAAAATAAAATTCAAATATTGATTGCTTCATTTTTTGTTTTCGGATTGGTAACAGTTTTTAATACTGTAAAAGCACAGCAAACTAATGTTATTCAGGAAATACAAATTAACAAAAATGGACCTCTTGATGAGATCAGAGAACTTTTAGTATATAATTTTGACCCTACCAATCCTGATTTCAAACAGGGAATTGTAGATTCAGAAGTAAAATTTGAGATCAATGAAAAAGGGAAAATTGTAAATGTACATTCTAAAGGAGACTGTAAAAATGTAAGCAAAGAAATTGAAAGTATATTGAGCCACCTTCAATATAAAGTAAACAGTAAAAAACTAAATAAAGACATGCTCGCATCCATCTATGTAATGCCTGTAAGAGTACATATTACTGAATAAAACTAAATTATATAATCGTTTAAAAGCCATACAATCCGTATGGCTTTTTATTTTAACGATTTCTGTATATAATGAAAACTTTAAACATTAAATTGTAATAAAGTATTGCAATTGTCGTTTTATCTTTAACCTACAAAATTAAAACGATATGAAAAATTTAAAGAAACTGACCAAAGAAGATTTAAAGAAGGTAAGCGGAGGTGCTCCTAAAAAGTACTGCGTGTATTGCGAATGGATGAATGCTGTTGTTTGCAGCGAAGTTCCGATCTCTCAATGTCCTTAAAAAAAAAAGCCGCTTAATAGCGGCTTTTTTTTTTATTTCTTTTCACACCAAAAAATCATGAACTCTCTTTAGCTAATCATAAAAATTTATACATTTGATATAAATAACTTTTTAAGTGAATCCTATTCTTGATGTCGCTTTGCGTTCCCTCTGCGTTTACCTGTTCATGGTAATTGCTATCCGTTTATTTGGTAAAAACCAGCTTTCCCAGCTCAATGCAGGAGATGTGGTTTTATTGCTGTTAATCTCCAATGCGGTTCAGAATGCAATGGTAGGCCCTAATACATCTCTGGAAGGAGGCCTTATTGCAGCATTGGTGTTATTTGTCGCTAATTTTATTCTAAAAAGATTGATGTTCTCCAATCGTTCCTTTGAAACCTTTATGGAAGATGATCCTGTTATTCTGGTGAAAGACGGAGTGGTAGATGAAAAGGCGCTAAACAAGGTCAAAATTACAAAAAGCGAACTGGAAGAAGCTATCAGAGAACATGGGGTAGCAAGCATTGAGGATGTTAAGTTATCCCTTTTGGAAGTAGATGGGAATATCAGTGTTATTTCACAGGATGAAAAGAATAAGCAAACTCATTATTCCAGGATCAAAAGAAAAAACAAAAGAAAATATCATTAAAATACAATGAACTACGAATTAAGAGAAATGTTGCCTGGCGATCTGCCTAAAGTTTTAGCCATATTTGAACAGGGAATCAATGGTGGAATGGCTACATTTGAAACTGAAGTTCCGAACAGTGAAGCCTGGGATATGGAATTTTTCAACGAATGCAGATGGGTGCTGGAAAACGAAAATAATGAAGTTATAGGTTGGTGTGGTTTAAAGCCTGTAAGCAAAAGGCAATGTTTTAAAGGAGTGGCAGAAGTAAGCATTTATTTCGATAATAATTACCAAGGGAAAGGTTTAGGTACAGTTCTGCTAAAAAAACTGATTTTAGATAGTGAAGAACGTGGATTCTGGACATTACAATCCAATATATTCCCCGAGAATCAGGCTTCTGTTGCCTTTCACCAGAAAAACGGCTTTAGAATGGTAGGAATGCGTCATAAGTTAGGACAATTGAATGGCGAATGGAAAGATGTAGTAATGTTGGAGAGAAGAAGCGGGACAATAGGTGTTTAAAAAAACAAAAAAATATAATTTCTCTACTTTTACCGTAAACAGGCATTATTTTACAGGTTAAAATAAGATTTTCTCGGGAAAAATATACGATTCTCAAATCTTTGGCATTATGATTGTTTATTTCCGTTCTAGAAATTTGAAATAATGTAAATATGAAAGGTTTGATTAAAATTGTAGGAGTGGTAGTGGTACTATTTATGCTTTCTTCATGTATAGTACACGAGCACCACGGGAGGAGAGGTCTTCCACCAGGACACGCTAAAAAATATTATGGTGGAAGCGCAAGGTATTATGCTCCAGGTCATGTGAAAAAAAGAGTATATTACTATGATGACCACAGAGGAGGTCATAAACACGGCCATAAAAAACACCACAGAGACTAAAAATTTGAAAATAAGAAATACCTTGAATCTTCAAGGTATTTTTATTTTATGCATAAAGCAAAACAATCTTTGCCAATCCCTAAATTCGAATCATTTGGCATCAACCTTGATCATTTTTTATTGTAACCCCTAAAGTAAATAAGATATGAAAAGTTTATCTCGGTTTATAGGAGGTTTGATCTTAGTTTGTATGCTCAGTTCATGTTTGCATCATCCGCCACCTCCTCCGAAACCTCCGCATCCGCATGGGCGATAAGAATGTAATAAAAAAAAGCTCTGAATTTCAGAGCTTTATGTATGCTTCAAACTATAATCTAGATTTCTTAGGATTCAGGAAGGTATTGAAGATCATCACTTCCTGTCCGAATTGTTTCTCAATTCTTTCTGCAATATTCAAAAGCTCGCTCTTGATAAAATCCTCTCTTAATTCATCATTGTCAAATATCAAAAGAAGATTATAATTCTTTCCTTCCTCAATATAATCACTGTGTACATCGGATAAGATATATTTGCTTACATCCAGGAGATTTTCGGTCATTAAAATCAATGACTCGTCCATATAATTTTCCCATTCTTCAATATTATTTTTCGTGCAGTGGAAAGTTATACTTAATACGCTCATATTTTATGAATTTTTAAGATTTTGTGGATAAATTCTAAGGCAAAAATCGGCAAATTTTTCGTAAATTAGCCCGTTAATAAAAATTGGAGATAGATAATTTTCAGACACACAGCTAAAAGTCTGACAATCATTATAATAAAATTTGTTTATGCAAAAAGAAGGAGAAAGACTGATTCCTATCAACATTGTTGATGAAATGAAGTCATCTTATATCGATTATTCGATGTCCGTTATCGTTTCAAGAGCGTTGCCGGATGTAAGAGATGGCTTGAAACCCGTTCATAGAAGAGTGCTTTATGGTATGTATGGATTAGGGGTTTTTTCTAATAGAAAATATTTAAAATCTGCAAGAATCGTTGGGGATGTTTTAGGTAAATATCACCCACACGGAGACTCCTCTGTATATGACGCAATGGTAAGAATGGCTCAGGAATGGAGCTTGCGTTATCCTCAGGTTGACGGACAGGGTAACTTCGGTTCAATGGACGGTGACCCTCCTGCGGCAATGCGTTATACCGAAGCAAGATTGAAGAAAATCTCAGATGAGGTTCTTTCAGACTTAGATAAAGAAACAGTTGATTTTCAGAATAACTTTGATGACAGTTTGCAGGAACCGACTGTAATGCCTACTAAAATTCCAAACCTTTTGGTGAACGGAACTTCAGGGATTGCAGTAGGTATGGCTACGAATATGGCCCCACACAACTTATCAGAGGCTGTAGATGCAATTTGTGCTTATATCGACAATAGAGAAATTACTATTGATGAATTGATGCAGCATATCATTGCTCCGGATTTCCCAACTGGCGGTATCATTTATGGATATGACGGAGTAAGAGATGCATTCCATACAGGAAGAGGAAGAGTAGTCTTGAGAGCTAAAGTAAGTTTCGAAGAAATAGGAAACAGAAATGCAATCATCGTTACGGAAATTCCTTACCAGGTCAACAAAGCTGAAATGATTGCCAGAACAGCAGAGTTGGTGAAAGACGAAAAAATCCCTGGAATTTATGAAATTAGAGATGAGTCCGACAGAAAGGGTCTTCGTGTTGTTTATGAATTGAAAAACGACGCAATTCCTAATGTTGTATTGAACTTATTATACAAATATACTGCGCTTCAGACTTCTTTCAGTGTAAACAATATTGCATTGGTACACGGAAGACCGGAACAGCTGAATTTAAAAGATATTATCCATCATTTCGTTGATCACAGACACGAAGTGATTGTAAGAAGAACGGAATACGAGCTTAGAAAAGCCAAAGAAAGAGCCCACATCTTAGAAGGCTTTATGAAGGTGATCGGTTCTCAGGAATCGTTGGATAAAGCCATTTCTATTATCCGTCATAGCTCAACACCTCAGGAAGCGAAAGAAGGATTGATTTCGGAATTCGATCTTTCTGAAATCCAGGCTCAGGCTATCCTTGATCTTCGTCTTGCCCGTCTTACAGGAATGGAGCTTGACAAGATCCGAGATGAGTATGAGGCAATCATGAGGGAAATCCGTGATTTGGAAGATATTTTGGCTAATGAAGGCAGAAGATATCAGATCATCAAAGATGAATTAATCGAAGTTAAAGAAAAATACGGAGACGAAAGAAGAACAGAAATCGATTACTCTGGAGGAGAAATGTCAATTGAAGACATCATCCCGAATGAATCAGTGGTTCTTACGATTTCTCATGCGGGATACATCAAGAGAACATCACTTTCGGAATACAAAATCCAAAGTAGAGGTGGTGTAGGAAACAGAGCAGCAACGACAAGAGATGAAGATTTCTTAGAATATATCGTTTCTGCGACCAACCATCAGTATATGTTATTCTTTACGGAAAAAGGAAGATGTTACTGGTTAAGAGTATTTGAGATTCCTGAAGGATCTAAAACAGCTAAAGGTAGAGCAGTTCAGAACTTGATCAATATTGAACCTGATGATAAGATCAAAGCTTATATCAGAACAAATAACCTGAAAGATTCCGAGTATGTAAACCAGATGAGTGTTGTAATGGTTACTAAAAATGGTACCATTAAGAAGACATCACTTGAAGCCTATTCAAGACCGAGAGTTAATGGAGTGAATGCAATTGAGATCAGGGATAATGACCAGTTGTTAGGAGCTTATTTAACGAACGGTACCTCTCAGATCATGATCGCTACGAAAAATGGTAAATGTATCCGTTTCCCTGAAGAAAAAGTAAGGGAAGTAGGTAGAGGCTCTATCGGAGTTCGAGGTATTGCTCTTGAGGATAATGATGAGGTTATTGGTATGATTGTTGTGAATGATGTGGAGAATGAAACCGTTCTTGTAGTTTCTGAAAAAGGATATGGAAAGAGAACGGCGGTAGAAGATTACAGAATTACCAACAGAGGAGGGAAAGGAGTAATTACCCTGAATATTACCGAAAAAACAGGAAACCTGATTGCTATTCAGAATGTAACTGATGAGGATGGATTGATGATCATCAATAAATCCGGAGTCGCCATCAGAATGGGAATGGATGAAATGAGAGTAATGGGAAGAAATACTCAAGGAGTAAGAGTAATCAATCTTAAGAAAAATGACGAAATTGCTGCCATTGCAAAAGTAGCAATGGATAAAGAAGTGGAAGAAGATTCTGAGGAAAATGAAGAAGGTTCTGAAACGGCAGCTGATAACCAGGAAAACAATGTAACACCTCAGGCTGGAAATGAAAACCCGGCAGAGGAAACTGAAAATTCTGATTCTGAAGAATAAATTGTACAATAATATAAAATAGTGATTATGAAAAAGCTAATTTTAGGTTTAGCAATCGTTTCATCAGCTTTTCTTTTCGGACAGAAGGAAGATGTGAATGCTAAGCTACAAAGCGCTAATAAAGCAGCTATGGATGCATACAATGCCAAAAACTATACTGCTGCGGCTCCTAAGTTTTTAGAAGTTTACAACTTATTGAAAACCAATGGGCAGGAAGATAAAATATACATGTATTATGCTGGGATCAGCTATGCTTTAGCTAATAATAGTGATGAAGCTATTAAAATCTATACAGATCTGATTAATTCAGGATATACAGGTGTTCAGACCAACTATACTGCGAAAGAGAAAAAATCAGGGCAGGTTTCTACATTTGATAAAAATACTTGGGAAATGTTGAAGAAATCTTCAGATTATACAGATTTCAAAACAGAACAGACTCCAAGTGTTGAGCCAGAATTATATGAAACGTTAACAACTTTGCTTCTTAATGCCAAAAAGAATGATGAAGCTGCAGCAATCATTGAAAAAGGATTGGCTAAATATCCTAATAATACAAAATTGAAAGATGCTCAGGGAACTGCCTATTACCAATCAGGTAATACAGATAAGTTTGTTGCTACATTAAAAGAGCAGTTAGCTAAAAACCCCAATGATGCAACCAACTGGTATAATTTAGGAGTAATGCAGTCTAAAAATCCTGCAACCTCTGCTGACGCTGAAGCATCATTCAAAAAGGCAATTGAACTTAAACCTGATATGGCCAATGCTCACCAAAATTTAGTGTACACGATTATTGGTGATGACAGCAAAATTGTAGAAGAAATCAATGCTCTTAGAAAAACGAATGCAGATGAAGCAACTAAAAAAATTCAAATTAGAAAAGACAGATTTGCGAAAGCGTTGCCTTATGCAGAAAAATGGTATCAGGTAGACCCTAACAATATTGATGCTGTTTCTACTTTGAAAGAAATTTATGCTGTAACAAAAAATGCAGCAAAAGTAGCTGAAATGAAAGCTAAAGAAGCAGAGCTTCAGGCAAAGCAACCTAAATAATAAATTAGTTAATATCAACATAAACCGGAACAAGTTGTTCCGGTTTTTTTATTTTATCAGGAACTCAATTTGAATAAATTCGGGTGATTTATCATCAATTTTAAATGTTAAAATTCTTTGCAATTCCGTATCTTTGAGAAAAATTTTTACAAAATGATCGAGTGGAAAACCGCTAAAGAATACGAGGATATTACTTACAAAAAGTGTAACGGTGTAGCAAGAATTGCTTTCAACAGACCCGAAATTCGTAACGCTTTCAGACCTAAAACTACTTCAGAATTATATGATGCTTTTTATGATGCTTATGAAGATCCTTCTATAGGTGTCGTTTTGCTTTCAGGAGAAGGGCCTAGTCCAAAGGACGGAGGTTGGGCTTTCTGCAGTGGAGGTGACCAAAAAGCCAGAGGACATCAAGGATATGTAGGAGAAGATGGAAGACACCGTTTGAATATTTTGGAAGTTCAGCGGCTGATCCGTTTTATGCCTAAAGTAGTGATTGCCGTAGTTCCGGGTTGGGCAGTTGGCGGTGGTCATTCACTTCACGTTGTCTGTGATCTTACATTAGCCAGTGAAGAACATGCTATTTTCAAGCAAACCGATGCAGATGTTACTAGTTTTGATGGAGGGTATGGTTCAGCATATCTTGCTAAAATGGTTGGACAGAAAAAAGCCCGTGAAATTTTCTTTTTAGGTAGAAATTATTCTGCTCAGGAAGCTTTCGAAATGGGTATGGTCAACAAAGTGGTTCCTCATGCTGAATTAGAAGATACAGCTTATGAATGGGCTCAGGAAATTCTTGCAAAATCTCCTACGTCCATCAGAATGCTAAAATTCGCTATGAACCTTACTGATGATGGAATGGTGGGACAACAGGTTTTTGCAGGAGAAGCAACACGTTTGGCTTACATGACAGACGAAGCAAAAGAAGGAAGAAACGCTTTCCTGGAAAAAAGAAAACCTAATTTCGGAGAAGATCAATGGATATCTTAAACCAATCAAACCAGAAAACTGAGTTTTTTGGTTTTTTTATCAATTAATGGAACCTAAATTTGATAATAAGCAGCTTTTTGACTTAGAAATTCCGGATTTTGAAAATTTGGAACTTACTCCTGTTTCTTCACAATACTTAAAAATCATAATATTCAATAATATTTTATTTTCATTGTTTGTACTTGCCGGATTTTCAGCTACTTATTTTTTCTTTAATCATCAGTTTTCCTTTATTCAGATTTGGACAACTTTTGCTGTCATTGTTTTACTGATAGCTTTTCTCTTTTTAAACACTGTTATTGGCTTTAATTATAGGAAATATGCTGTTCGTGAAAACGATCTGGTTTACCAGCATGGCTGGCTGAAAAGAACTTTGATCATAGTCCCTTTCAATAGAATTCAGCATATTAAGGTTGAGCAGGGATGGTTTTCAAAAATCCTGAGACTGAAATCAGTTTCTGTGTTTACGGCAGGAGTTGACACGGGAGACTTATCAGTTAAAGGATTACCTGAAGAAATTGCGGAGGGAATCAATGATTTGATCCTCAAAAATATCAAGGCTGAAAATGAAGAAAATGGAGCAGGAGTATAATTCTTTTTTTGAGCCTCAAAGACAATCGAAAACAGGAATTTCATTGCTTTTTCTGTATTCTTTAGGGCAAACGGTTAGAAATTCATGGGCATTGATCTTCATATTCTTTTTTAAAAAGAATATCAATATAACCATTATTGCTCTTACAATCCTTGCAATTTTTATTCTGCTAATTGTTTCAGCGGTTTTAAAATATTACAATTTCAAATATTACATCGATCCGAAAAATGAAGAATTTATAATTCATCAGGGAATTATTAATAAATCAACTATTAAAATCAAAAAAGACAATATTCAGGAAGTTAATATCTCTCAACCTTTTATTCACCGGATTTTTAATATTTATAAATTAGAAATTGATACACCAGGAAGTTCTGAAAAAGAAATTTCTATCTCTGCTCTTTCTCATCAGAATGCGGTAGATTTAAAGAAATATCTTCTTACAGAAAACAACATTAAAATAGAGAATAGAGTAGACTTTAATGAAGAAGAGGCCAAAAACAAAACAATTACTATTTCCACTCTCAGCCTATTAAAGTATGGATTTACCGCGAATTATGTTCAAAGTTTCTTCGCTTTAATAAGTTTAGGAATTTACGGGATTTATCAAATCAATGATTTATTGGATAAAGCTGAATTTGAAGCAAGACTTGATTATGAACAATTAAGCTCAAAGCTTATGGCTTTTTCAATTCCTGTCATTGGCGGATTGATAGTTGTTGTAATTGTTCTAGGAGTGTTCATCAATGTAATTCGGACGCTTATCCGCTACTATAACTTTAAAATTGTTGAAAATGATCATCGCTTCTCATTGGAATATGGCTTATTCAGCACCAAAAACTCTATTGTAACCAAAAATAAAGTACAGGTCATTACCGAAACCCAAAACTGGATTCAGAAAAAGCTGAATGTTTCTTTTGTTAAGTTTCTCCAGATTGGGAAAAAGGATGAAGATGAAAAAAATATATCGGCAATTCCGGGGATCCATAAAAGCGAAAAAGAAAAGTTTATTTTTTCCATTTGGCAACAGGAACCTGAATTTAAAGAAGCCCTTCAGCCGAATTTCAGGTTGCTTATCTTCAACAATATCAAATGGATTATTCTTCCATTAATTTTAGTCTTTATTTTTGATAAGACTCTGTTTGCGGATTACGGTTGGATTGTTGCGCTGTACTGCATGATAGCGGAATTATTCTTAATCATCTCGTTTTTACATCTCAGACTTTATTACAATGAAAGATTCATCAAACTGAAATCTGGAATCTGGGATATAGATTACAAGACTTTTGAGATAGAAAAACTTCAGACTGTGAAAATTTCTCAGTATTTTTGGCAAAGAAAAGCCAACCTAGGGACAATCACTTTATATACGTCTGCAGGGAAGTTCGGATTTTCGGGAGTAGACTTTATAAAAGCAAAAAAGCTTTTGAATTATATTATTTATAAAATAGAAATATCTAAAAATTATTCAAAGTAATGTCAGATTGGATAAAAGCCGCAAGGCTGAGAACACTGCCGCTTTCATTAAGCGGAATTATTATGGGAGCTTTCATTGCTAAATGGAGACTCTACGGTGAAGGCGGGATATGGGACTGGAAAATATTTGCATTAGCGCTTTTAGTTACTTTGTTATACCAGATCTTATCAAACTATGCCAATGATTATGGAGACGGGGTAAAAGGAACTGATGCCAAAAGAATCAATGAAGCAGAATCCAGAGCTGTTGCTTCAGGAAAGATTACAGCGAAACAAATGAAAAATGCGGTAATTCTTTTTTCCCTATTGTCTTTTGTGGCCACTGTTGCTTTATTATACGTTGCTTTCATTCCCAAATATATGAATGAATTCTATATTTTTATAGGATTGGGGGTAGCGAGTATTTTGGCGGCAATTGGGTATACAGTAGGAAAGAAACCTTACGGATATATGGGATTGGGAGACCTTTTCGTATTTATCTTTTTCGGATTGGTTTCGGTTTGCGGAAGCTATTTTCTATTTACTAAGACTTTCAGCTGGGATATGCTGCTTCCGGGAACAGCAATTGGAATGATGAGTATGGCGGTTCTCAACCTTAATAATATGAGAGATATTGAAAGCGACAGGTTATCAGGAAAAAATAGTTTGGCTTTGAGATTAGGCTTTAAAAATGCCATGATCTATGAAATCATCCTATTGCAGCTTCCTTTGATCCTGATCCTTATATTCTTTGGTGTGAATGGTTTCTTCCAGACTCAGCAATATTACGTTTTCATTGTTATGATCTTATTGCTTCCTTTGATGAAATTGAGAAGAAAAATAATGTCTGTAAAAGAACCCAAAGAACTGGATCCGTTTTTAAAACAGGTAGGAATCATGACCTTTATGATGGCGGTTCTTACTGCTTTCGGACTTAATTATTTTAATTAAAAAATTACAAAATGAGTGCTACAATTTACGTGGAAGCTCAAATGCTTATCAGAAAACCGGTTGAAGATGTTTTTGAGGCATTCATCAACCCTGACGTGACAACTCATTTCTGGTTCACCCAATCCACCGGAAGATTAGAAGAAGGAAAAACGGTTACCTGGAAATGGGAGATGTATAATGCAGAATCAAATGTAAAAGTCCATCAGATTATTCCGAATAAGTTGATTCAAACAGAATGGGGAGATCCTGCAACAAACGTAGATTATGAGTTTAAAGAAATGGAGAAGGGAACACTTGTAGTGATCAAAAGTTATGGATTTACCCAAACTGGTGATGATCTTGCAAGAATCATTAACGATAATACTGGCGGCTTCACTACTGTTCTGGATGGCTGCAAAGCTTATTTAGAGCATGGAATCAAATTGAATTTAATAGAAGATAAATTTCCACAGAAATAATAAAAAATGAAAATACAATTCTTAGGACAAAACTGTTTTTTGTTTACTTATAAAGACAAAACCATTTTGAGCGATCCTTTCTATAATTATCAGAAAGATCAGTCAGGATTCGACATTACCGCTCAGAAAATAGATTATATCTTATTAACGCATGCTCATGGAGATCATATTGCAGATGTAGAAGACGTATTACAGCATCATCCTGATGCAACCCTTATTGCGGTTCCTGAAATCTGCGGATATTTCAGAAATGCTAAAAATACAGATGATGTAAATTTAGGAGGATCTGCAAAAATCGACGATCTTAAGATTTCCATGGTTCCGGCTCATCATACAAGTTCTTTCCCGGATGGAAGTTACGGCGGCGTTCCTGTAGGATATATCTTCAGGCTTCCGGAAGGCAAAAATATCTATTTGGCAGGTGACACCGGAGTAATGGCAGATATGGAATTATTCCCGAGATTATTCGGAAACATTGATTTGTCTATTTTACCAATTGGAAGTCATTATACAATGTGTCCGAGAAAAGCCGCTTTTGCCGCAGCAGAATTATTGAAAACTCCAAAAGTAATCGGATGCCATTTTGATACATTCCCGCCAATTAAAATCAATCATGAAAGTGCATTACAGCATTTCAGTGATAAAAATGTGGAACTTGTTTTACCGAAATTGGGAGAGGAGTTTGAATTTTAAACTATAGGAAATAAAAAATGGCAAGCTATCTACATCACACCGCTACGACCGATTACCTTTGCTGCGTTCCCACCCTGGAGGATTCTCAGGAGCTGGTTGTGTAGGACTTGCCGGTGCAAAGATAGGAATTAATTATAAATTTGAAAATATTATAGAGAAAAAATAGTCTGAAAAATGCTTTAGTAATGCTAAATTGCTGAAATTAAGAGCAATAATTTTTCAGAAATTTTTCTAACATCACATTATGACGAAGAGTCCATCCACATTAGGAATTATACTTTTTATAGCCACTATGATTGTTTTTTTCATAGTATATTACTTTTTTTCGGGGATCAATTATTTTGATACCTCACTTAAAATCAATGCATTCCTTTTACCTGTCTTATATGCGGGCACCGCATTTTGGTCAGTAAAATCATATTGGAACAATCATAGAGTTGTTACATTCAGAGAAGCTTTCAAAAGAGCGTTTGTTCCTATGTTCATAGGAGGAATTCTTTCTGTTTTCAGCATCTATGTCTTCTTTAATTTTGCAGACACGGATGCTAAAAAACTCTTGAACTATCAGTATGTACAGAGACAAAAATCAGAACTGGATAAAGAATATGTTTCGGCCAGAAAGATATTGAAACATCAGAAAGATATTGACGAATTAGATCAAAAATACAAAGAAAGAAGTCAGAGTTTCACTCCTGAAGCTGTCAAAGGAAAAGATATGTTCACAGCTAGTCATTTTTCCGGATATTTTGCGGCAATTCTTATATTTTACGTAGTTTTGTCACTGTTTTTCGGTGCGTTTTTCAGAACAAAAACAATTTACCAGGAAACAACCAATCAAGAAGAATAATTTTTACCAACATTAAATGAATTTATCTATAGTTATTCCGTTATTGAATGAAGAAGCTTCTCTGGAAGAGCTTTTTTCAAGAATTGATAATGTTTGTACCACAAACAACTTATCATATGAAATATGGTTCGTAGACGATGGAAGTACAGACTTATCATGGAATATCATCGAAAATCTAAAAATACAATATCCTCAGATCCACGGAATTAAATTTTCCAGAAATTATGGAAAATCACAAGCCCTTCATGCTGCCTTTGAAAGAGCAAATGGGGAAGTGGTCATTACGATGGATGCCGATCTTCAGGACTTTCCGGAAGAAATCCCGGAACTGTACAACATGGTTATTGAAGATAATTACGACATTGTTTCCGGATGGAAAAAGAAACGTTTTGATAATGTCATGACGAAAAATGTTCCATCAAAGCTTTTCAATGCTGCAGCCAGAAAAGTATCCGGAGTTTATCTTCATGATTTCAACTGCGGTTTGAAAGCTTACAAAAAGCAAGTGGTAAAATCCATTGATGTATACGGAGACATGCACCGATATATTCCTGTTTTGGCTGCCAATGCAGGTTTCAGAAGAATCACAGAGAAAGAAGTGCAACATCAGGCAAGACCTTACGGAACTTCAAAATTCGGAACAGAAAGATTCATTCGTGGATTTTTGGACCTCGTAACCCTTTGGTTTGTAAGTCGTTTCGGAGGAAGGCCAATGCATTTCTTCGGAGCCGTAGGGACATTGATGTTTATCGTGGGATTTCTTTCTGCACTTTGGTTGGGAATCTCCAAATTAATTGACGTTTCCAAAGGAATTTATGGACATCTGATTACCAGTAATCCTTGGTTTTACATTGCCTTAACCATGATGATCATGGGGACACTGCTTTTTATAGCAGGATTTTTAGGAGAAATGATCATCAGAACTAACAGAGAGCATAAGAACTATAATATAGATGAAGTTATTTAATATGAGAAATATCTTATACGGAATTGCTGTTTTTACATTAGTTTCTTGTGGGAAAATATCGCCAAAAGGAAATATTGAATCCAAAAACATTGACATTTCTGAATTTTCCAGTTTGGATATGGAAGGTAAATTCCGTGTGTTTTATGCAAGAGGAACAAAAAATTTTGTTGAAATAGAAACCTATCCGAATATTGCTAATAATTTGGATGTTGATGTAAAAGATAAAACGCTTTTCATTAAAGAAAAAAGAGGAACAAAAGGTGTAGATTTTTATAACGTAACCATTTACTCTAAATATAATCTTGAAAAAATTTCCATTGCAGACTCAGTGGAAATGAACATTTCAAGCGTAATAAAAACCGATAATTTTAAGCTCAATTTGAAAAATAACGCTACTTTTATGGGTTCAGTGAATACAAGAAGAGCAGAAGTGGATATGCAGAACAGAAGTAGAGCTAATTTTCTTGGTTTCACCAAAGAGGCAGTAATCAAAATCTCTGATACAGCGAGTTTGATTGCTCCTTACTGGAAAATCGATAACTTGAATATTGATTCCAAAAACGGGAATTATGCTGAAGTGAATGTAAAAGATTCTTTGAAAGGACACATTCAGAACACTGCCAAATTTTTGTATTATAATGAGCCAATTCGTGCTTTTAAAATTGATAAAGGTACGAGAGTGGAGAATAAGAAATTGGACTAATAGTCTTCTGTCATTCAGAGCGAAACAAAGTGTAGCGAAGAATCTCTTATCAAAGATTTTTCGTTCCTTAGATACTATAAACTGGAATAACAAATTATTAAAGAGCAAAAATATAATATGACAACATTAGAAAAAGCAAAACTTTGGTTAAGTGAAACCTTTGATCAGGAAACAAGAGATGCCGTTCAATTGTTGATTGACAGTAATTCTCCTGACCTGGAAGACTCTTTTTACAGGGAACTGGAATTTGGAACAGGAGGAATGAGGGGAATTATGGGTGTTGGAACCAATCGTTTAAATAAATATACGTTAGGTCAGGCTACACAAGGACTTGCGAACTATATGCTCAAGCAGTTTCAAGATGAAGAAATTAAAGTAGCGATTGCTTATGATGTTCGAAATAACTCAAAAGAATTCGGAAAATTAGTAGCTGATGTTTTAACAGCTAACGGAATCAAAGTGCTTCTTTTTAAGAATCACAGACCGACTCCTGAATTATCCTTTACGGTTCGTGACAAAAACTGTAACGGAGGAATCGTATTAACGGCCTCTCACAACCCACCGGAATATAACGGGTATAAAGTATATTGGAATGATGGGGCACAAATTGTTCCGCCACACGATGAAGCTATCATCAATGAAGTATATTCCGTGAAATTTGAAGAAATCAAATTCAATGGCAATGATGACCTGATCGAATGGATCGGAGAAGAGCAGGATGATGTGTATATTGATGCTTGTATTGAAAACTCAACGTATCAGAATGTGGGAAAAGAAAACTTGAATATCGTTTTTACTTCTATTCATGGGACAACCTATACAACCGTTCCTAAAGCTTTGGAAAAAGCGGGCTTCAAGAAAATTGACCTGGTAAAAGAACAAATGATCCCAAGTGGGAATTTCCCTACGGTAGATTCTCCAAACCCGGAAGAACCGGCAGCGTTGGAAATGGCGATGGATCTGGCAAAGATCACCAATGCAGATATCGTTATCGGAACAGATCCGGATGGTGACAGATTGGGAATTGCCGTAAGAAACCTTGACGGCGAAATGCAGTTGTTGAACGGAAATCAAACAAATACTATTCTTACTTATTATATTCTGAACGAATGGAGAAAGCAGGATAGAATAACAGGAAGCGAATTCATTGGTTCTACCATCGTAACATCAGATATTTTCTTTGATATTGCACAGAAATTCGGAGTTCAGTGTAAAGCGGGACTTACAGGATTCAAATGGATCGGTAAAATGATCCGTGAAGCGGAAGGAAAAGAAAAGTTTGTTTGTGGTGGGGAAGAAAGTTTCGGATTTATGACCGGAGATTTCGTTCGTGATAAAGACTCTTGCGGAAGTATTGTGCTGGCTTGCGAAATTGCAGCCTGGTGCAAAGCCAACGGAAGAACGATGTACCAATACCTGATCGAGATCTATCAAGAAGTGGGAATGTACTATGAAGGATTGGTAAACCTGGTAAGAAAAGGAAAAGACGGAGCTGAAGAGATCCAGAATATGATGAAAAACTTCCGTGAAAATCCTCCAAAAAAATTGGCAGGCTCATTGGTGGAAGAAGTAAAAGATTTCAAGGAACAAACCAATTTTGTTGTTTCAAAGAATGAAAAACTGGTGATGAATGATATTCCGAAATCCAATGTATTAATTTATTATACCCAGGATGGAACCAAAGTTTGCGTAAGACCTTCCGGAACAGAGCCAAAAATCAAATTTTATATCTCAGTAAAAGACTCCATCACTTCCGAAGCGGATTTCAGAGACAAATTACAGACACTGGAAGCTAAAATAGAAGAAGTGAAAAGAGATCTTCAATTAACATAAAGGAATAATTAAAAAGGGCTTAGGAATTAGGCTTTAGGGTTCAGATCAAAACAACTGTAAAGTCTAACTTCTAATTGCTAAACATCTAATATCTAAATTAAATAAAAAGTGAAAGTTTCAAAATTAGCGGCGAACCTGATTGGTTCTGAAATTGTAAAAATTGGTAATGAAGTAAATGAGTTAAAGGCAAAAGGAGCAGAAATAGCCAATCTTACTATTGGTGACCTGAATTCCAATATCTACCCGATACCGGCAAAGTTGAAGGAAGAAATTCAAAAAGCTTATCAGAATAATCTAACAAATTATCCGCCTGCGAATGGACTTTTATCTTTAAGAAAAGAAGTTTCCAAAGACTTAAAAAACAGATGGAATCTTGATTATGCATCGAATGATATTTTAATCACTGCAGGTTCAAGACCATTGATCTATGCTGTCTATAAAACCATTGTTGATGAAGGTGACAAAGTAGTTTACCCAACACCATCGTGGAATAACAATCACTATGCATATCTTACTTCAGCAAACGGAGTGGAAGTAAAAACCACTCCTGAAAATAATTTCCTTCCAACGGCAGGTGATTTAAGACCGCATTTGGATGGAGCCGTCTTACTAGCGCTTTGTTCTCCGCTAAACCCTACAGGAACCATGTTCACGAAAGAACAGCTTTCAGAGATCTGCGAATTGGTTTTAGCTGAAAATAAAAAAAGAGGGGAGAATGATAAACCGTTATACCTGATGTATGACCAGATTTATTCCAACCTTACCTTTGGAGCAAAACATTATGACCCGGTTTCCCTTTTCCCGGAAATGAAAGAATACACTGTTTATATCGACGGAATTTCCAAGTGCCTTGCAGCAACGGGAGTTCGTGTAGGATGGGGATTTGGTCCGGCTCATATCATTGACAAAATGAAAGCGCTTCTTACACACGTTGGGGCTTGGGCACCAAAACCTGAGCAGGAAGCTACTGCAAAATTCTATGAAACCCCTGAAAACGTGGATACTTTCGTAGAAGATTTTAAAGCAAAGCTTGAAGCAAGTTTGAAAGTTCTTCACAACGGAATCCAAAACTTAAAAGGAAAAGGATTAGCCGTAGAAAGTATTGAGCCGATGGGTGCACTTTACCTTACCATCAAATTAGATTACATCGGAAAAACAAAACCGGATGGATCGGTTATTGAAAATTCATCAGATTTGGTATTCTACCTGATCAATGAAGCTGGAGTGGCTTTAGTACCATTCTCAGCATTTGGAGAAGATAAATCTGAGCCTTGGTTTAGAGCTTCAGTAGGAGGTTTGGCTATTGATGAAATTGAAGTGATGATGCCGAAACTGGAGAATGCATTAAACAATTTGAAATAAAAGATTCATTGAATAATGAAGTTTCCCAGAAAGTCTTTTCTTGAAACTAAACTTTTATGTTACTCAACATTAGCTATTATTGTTTTAGTGATTTTAAGTGTTTGGATTTCGGGAAAAGATTCTCATCGTTCTTTATTTCAGAATTCCATATTATCAACATCCATTATAGCTGGAGCATTTTTTTTATTTATCAGCTTAGGGTTATACTATGGACTGAAATTGAAAGATAACATCGGAAGCATATTCAATAAAGAAAGAATAAAGAAAGCATATCCCGAAAATATTCCATCGTTTGAAGGTGGCGGAAACTTTGATCTTTCTGTTGATGGTGGTGATGAGGGATGTCTTGGAGTTATAGTTGCCATTGTTTTGTGGATTTTAGCTGCAATTATTATTGCAGTTGTTTTATATTTTTTAGGCTTTTTATTTTGGATTACAGTTTTGCTTTTAACAGCAATGCTTTATTGGATTTTCTTTCGTGCTTTACGTTTGGTATTTAAAAATTCAAAATACTGTAAAGGAAACTTATTAAAAAGTCTGGGATTTGGATTCTTTTATTCATTTCTATATGTTTCATGGATCTATGGAGTTATTTTTTTAGCTAATTATATAACTCATCATTAATAGCTTATAATATGAAAATAATCGCAGTTATTCCCGCCCGTTACGAAGCAAGCCGTTTTCCAGGAAAACTAATGCAGATTTTAGGAGAAAAAACGGTAATTACAACGACGTATCAAAATGTTGTTGAAACAGGTTTATTCAATGAAGTTTTTGTAGCAACAGATTCTGAAATTATTTTTAATGAAATTGAAAATAACGGTGGAAAAGCTGTTATGACAGGGCAGCATGAAACAGGAAGCGACCGTATTGCTGAAGCTGTACAGAATATAGATTGCGATATTGTGATCAACGTCCAAGGAGATGAACCTTTCCTGAAATTAGAGCCTCTTCAACAATTAATTGAAGTATTTAAAGAAGATCACAACCAGGAAATATCTTTAGCTTCTTTAAAAATAAAACTTACGGAAAAAGAAGAAATTGAAAACCCGAATAACGTAAAAGTCATTACAGATAATAATGGATTCGCTCTATACTTCAGCCGTTCTGTAATTCCTTTTCACAGAGAGGTTTCTTATGATGTAGATTATTTTAAACATATCGGGGTATACGCTTTCAGAAAGCATGCTTTGCTACAGTTTTCAAAACTGGAAATGAAACCATTGGAAATATCGGAAAAGATAGAATGCATCCGTTATCTGGAATACGGAATGAAGATCAAAATGATAGAAACCAATTTTATTGGAGTAGGCATAGATACTCCGGAAGACCTGGAAAAAGCAAGAAAGCTAATTTAAGAATATAGCAAAACCGCAAAAGAGTTTAGCCGGCATATCAGCAATTTTATGATTTCACAATTCTGCGATTTCGCGATTTTACAAATTTATGATTTTACTTTTTTGCCTTCCCACAAAAGCCTTATATTTGAATTGATAAAATTGAATTAATGAAGAAATTAGTTTTGGTATTTATTCTCCTGTTTTCACAATTATCTTTTGCACAAACGGCAAAGGAAATTATCGATAAAAATATTGAATTATCCGGAGGATTAACGAATTGGAAGCTGTTAAATTCAGTTTTGCTTCAAGGAAAAGTCATTTTGGGAATTAAAGATGAATACCCGATCAAGATTTACCAGCAACGCCCGAATCTTACTAAAACACTTATTACGATCAATAATAAGGAAACTCCGATTGAAGGATATGATGGCAACAAAGGATATGCGATGAACTATGCAGCCAATAAGCTTCAGGAATATAAAGATTATGTGGCAGAAAGTTTTGATAACGATTTTATAGATTGGGAAAACAAAGGGTTTGAAGCCAAGTATCTCGGAAAGGAGAAAATAGGAAACAATTATTGTCATAAAGTGGAATTGACCAAAAATGTCAATAAGAATATGTATTACTTCGATACGAAAACCTACATGTTGGTAAGAGAAGTAAAGAAAGATGAAACATTGGATTATTCCGACTATAAAAAAGTAGGGAATCTGACAATGCCTTTCAGAATAGAATCTGCAAGCCCGAAAAAGGACGGTGATTATGTAATGCTTCTTAACAGAATTGACATTAACAAAGTATTTCCGGCCAACACTTTTAAGTTTTAAATAACAATAATAAAATATGAAAAAGATTTTTTTAGTACTGCTTTCTTTTGTAGCGTTTTTACAAAGCTGCACCAATCAGAAAAGCGAGATCTCTAAAGCTAAAACCAACGAACTTATGGGAAAAACAATATACGACTTTAAAGTAGAAAGCCTTGATGGCAAAGAAATTAACTTTGCAGATTTTAAAGGAAAAAAAATCCTTATTGTAAATACAGCTTCCGAATGCGGCTTTACCCCACAGTATGCCGATTTGGAAAAAGTATATGAAGATCATAAAGACAAACTGGTAGTGGTAGGTTTCCCTGCTAATAATTTTGGCGGACAGGAACCGGGAACCAATACTGAAATTGGAGCGTTCTGCCAGAAAAATTATGGAGTAACATTCCCTATGGCTGCAAAAGTTTCGGTAAAAGGGGATGATACAGCGCCTATTTTTAAGTATTTAACGGAGAAAGACTTGAACGGAGTAAAAAATACAACCATCCTTTGGAACTTTACCAAATTTTTAGTGGATGAAAATGGTAAATTGATTGATTCCTTCGTAAGTACAACAAAACCTACGGATGAAGCGATTACCAAGTATTTAAAATAAAGCAAAAAGAATTTTTATTTTTACAAGTGGGTTTTAAATCCACTTTTTTATTTTATAGTATTATGAAAAAACTGATAACTATTTTTATTTTAATCCTTTCTATCAAGGGATTTTCACAAGACACTTATTTTTTAGGGAAAACAAATTATTGCACCCCGGAGAAAGAAGATTCAAAGAAAAAGTTTGATGCTGGTATTACGGGATTAAATTTTCCTACTTTATATGGAGGTGTAACAAAAGTTCTATTTAAAGCAATTGAGCAAGATCAAAAGTATTGTGATGCCTATTTTTTAACAGGATATTATTTGCGGTTACAGAATTTACACAAGGAAGCTTTAGTCTTATATTATGCCGCAGATAGTCTTGCTCAAAACAGAGCTCCTATATTTAAGCAGAATCTGGCTATACAGTTTATGAGATTTGGTCAGGTAGATAAAGCGAGGAAAAAGTATGAAGAAATGGTAAAGTATTTTCCGGATAATCCCGAAGGGTATTATGGAATTGCTAATACTTCAATGATTTTAAAAGATTATGATAATGGTCTTGAGAATTTAAAAACCGCCGAAGAAATCTATAGGAAAACAAGTACCGTTAAAGACGATGTAAAATATATGTTTGGCGTTCTGAACAGTTTTAAAGAAAACTATACTGTTGCATTACCTTATTTTGATGATGTATACAACAGCTATAAAAAGGAGGACAATTATTTGGCGCAATATGCTTTAGCTCAAATAAAAGTAGGAAAAGGCAAAAATGATGAAGACCTGATCAAAAAGGCAAACAAAACGTACAGAAAAATTAAAAATAAGAAAGGAATCATTGAAGAGATTTCAAAGCCTCTGAAATTAGAATTTCCTGAATAAAAAAGCCTCAATTGAGGCCTTTTTATTCATTACTCTTTTCTGCAAAACAAAAAATATTCCCCAGTTTTATACTCGAATAGCCGTAACTTTTTATTTTAGAAGATTTGATCATCGCTTTGGCCAAAACATCAGTAGGTAAAGGAGTCTGGCTCTCTAAAAGCCCCAGTTTATTAGCAAATTTAATAATCCTGCTTCCTAAAACCTCACCAACGCGTTCAGAATCTTTTCTTTCCAGCATTCCGGGTTTGAAGATCGTGATCTTATTAAAATGTAATCCTTTTACGGCCTCTTCAAGTTCACCCTTCATTTTAGAATAGAAAATTTTAGATTTGGGATTCGCACCATAGGCGGAAACCAGAATATAATCTTCCACTTCATTTTCTTTGGCAGCTTTGGCAAATTCATATTGATAATTGAAATCCACTTTTCTTTGGGCTTCTTTGCTTCCGGCATCTTTTAAAGTGGTTCCTAAACATGAAAATGCAACATCACCTTTTACAAGATCCCTCCAAGAGGCAGGATTTTCGAAATTCACAACATGTACTTTTAGCTTATCATTCTGAATATTCACAGGTTTTCTCACAAATATATCAACTTCTTCAAAGTCTTTATCGTTGAGTAGTTGATTTACCAAATCTTTTCCTGTAGCACCTGTTGCACCAATGACGAGAGCTTTCATATCAAATTCGGGGTTTTGATTAAATAAAATTCAAGTTTCTCTTTTAAATTTACAAAATTTTAATAATATTGGGAGTTTAAATTTGCAGTTATTCAATAACCATGGACACAAATGAAATTTTAGACTATTGCCTGGCTAAAAAAAGAGTTACTGAAACGTTTCCTTTTGATAGTGAAACACTAGTGATGAAGGTAGGAACGAAAATGTTTTTACTGATTCCTCTTGAAAAACAGCCGCTTTCCATTAACGTAAAAACCGATCCTGAATGGAGTGCGGAACTTCGTGAAAGATATCCACAGATCACAGGAGCATATCATATGAACAAAACGCACTGGAACTCCGTTCTGGTGGATAGATTGAAAAAAGAGCTTATTCTACAGCTTATCGATCAGTCTTATGATCTGGTATTTCAATCACTGACCAAGAAAATTCAAAACACAATTTTAAATTCATAGCATTATACATGAGAAAAGTATTAATTTCCGCAGTCTACTTCCTGTCGGTAAGCGCGTTTGCACAATCCAAAGAGCAGATGAAAACCTGGGAGCTGTTGCTGAACAACAAGAGAGTAGAAGCCAGGAACTTTTATGATAAAAATTTGAAAGACCATAAATCAAAAGATATTGAGTCCCTTTTCCTGGATGCTCTGATTGAGGAGGAAAGCGGAGAGCTGATTTTTGATGAAACGTTCGTTAAAAACTTTATTACCCTTAAGCCGGAAGAAACCTATCTTTACCCTATTTTAAAAAAGAAATTTGTGTTAGGTGATAATGAAGACGGAGGATTGGATGAATATTCATACAAAAAAATAGATCTTCTTGCACAGGATGCACTTTATGGGAATTCACCTACTATCCTTGAAGTTAAAGCAGTTTTAGATAGGAGGAGAAATAATTCTCAGGAAGCCGATAGAGCAATAGATAAGATCAGAAGAATTGATAAATGGCAGTTTGCCGGAGTGTTTGAAAATCTTAACGGCAGTGGATTATATAATGAATATGAACCCGAAACATATGCTAATAATGACAAGCTCTTTAATGCAAACAGTTTTGGAAATGTAGGGTGGTATAACAGAAAATATCCTTCTAACGACGGCTTTGAATTTTTTATCAACGAGCTGGAATACGGAAGAGGGATTGTCTATGCCCAGTCTTTCATAGAAAATCCTGCAGAGAAGAAAATTCTTTTAGAGGTGGATACCAATGCAGAATTCAGGTTATTCCTTAATGATACAGAGATTCTGTCAAGTACCAATGAAGGATACACCAATCTTGGTTCTCATTTGGTAGAAGTTACTCTTCCTAAAGGTATTAACAGGCTTCTCCTGAAGTTTGATGCAAAGAGTTCCAGAAACGCTTTTATGGTTGTTCCTTTTGATACCAATTATCAAAGAGTAACTGACCTGAAATATTTTGACACCTATCAAAGCTATCAGAAAAGTACTTTGGCTCAGTTACAGCCTAAAGAAATTCCATTGCGATATGAGACATTTTTTAAAGAAAAAATCAAGCAGAATCCTAACAGTTTTTTTTATAAGTACCTTTTAACGTCTGGTTATTTGAGTAATTACCAGAATGAGCAGGCTAAAGAACTGATTGATGATTTCCTGAAAACATATCCAAAATCCTCTCTCGTACAGGGATTGCTAACCAATTATTATAACAATATTGAAGATACGGAGAAAGTTTCTGAAGTATTTAAAAATATTGAGCTTAATGATTCCGAGTATTTCCTTGTTCCTATCATGAAAATGAGTGATTGGGATAAATTTGAAAATGCATCCATAAAAGACATTGAAAAATACAGAGATGTATTAGCCAAAACCAAAGCGAAGAATATGTCAGAATTTTTTGATGTAATCATAGCGATGAGAAACAGGGATATAGATAAAGTAAAATCCCACATCAACAATCTGAAGAAAAATTACGGAGTGAATGAGAAATTCTTCGCCGTATTTACTCCATTGGAAGATTTTGATAAAAAAGATCAAAGCGTTACTATTAAGAAATTCGAAGAAGCTTATGAAAAAAGATTAAGTCCGGATGTGATGGAAATGTTGTTCAGCTATTATCAGAAAGCCAACAGGGTAGAAGATCAGAAAAAGATCCTGAAAAAATACATAGAACTATATCCTTCAATCAATACTTTCAGAAGCCAGTATATAGGTTTATTAGAAGATCATGCCCAGAACCAGGAAATTATGAAAGAAGTGGAAGATGCATTAGGCAATTTCCCATATTCTTATACTTTGCTTGCTGAAAAGGCTGAAAACCTGGCCAAGCAGAATAAAAAAGCAGAAGCTGTAAAATTTGCCAAGCTTGCCCTGTCTCACAATACGGAAAATGAAGATATGCATAAGCTGGTGAGAGATCTGGATCAAACAGAAGATGAGATCGATCAGACGGCTATAAAAGACCTTTATAAGCTTATTGCCGACAGAAGGAACAAAGGAACCAAAGGGAAAAAAGGAGTTACCGTGCTTCTGGACGAATATATTGCCAATATCTATCCGGAAGGAGGGTTGAAAAAAAGAAGCACTTATGCCTATGAAATTACCTCTGATAAAGGAATCGAGGAAATGAAAGAATATTACATCAATTATAATGATGATGTCCTGAAATCTGAGATCATAAAACCAGATGGAAATATCATTCCAGGTGAGCAATCTTCCGATCAGATCGTATTTACCAACCTGGCGATCGGTGATGTTATTCTGATCCAGAAAGAAAACCTGGAAAGAAGTGGTGGGAGGTTTTATAAAGATTTTAATTTAAGTTCTTATTTCAATTCGGAATATCCAGTAGTAGAGTCTATTTTTACGGTGATCACTCCTGAAAACATGAGTTATCAGGTGAAGAATAACAATAAAGAGATCAATTCTTCCAAAAAGAAATCAGGAAACAAGTTGTTCCAGACCTGGAAGCTGAATGATCTCCCGGAACTGGATTTAGAAGAATACTATGGTCCGAGTTTTTATGATGCCACGATTTCAGTAACGGCCAATTCCATCAAAACATGGCAGGAAATTGCCAATTGGTATGCTGATGTGACGAAAAAGAGCCTGGTTTCTGATAAGGTAGTGGATAAGGCATTCAAAGAAATATTTCCACAGGGAGTAGCTGGACTGTCAGACACTGAAAAAGCAGAAAAGATCTATAACTATATTGAGAAGAATGTAACCTATAGCTCGGTGGACTTCCGTCAAAGTGGGTATATTCCACAAAAACCGTCCAAAACATTAGTAACCAAATTAGGTGACTGTAAGGATCTTTCCACACTATTTGTGATCTTAGGAAACCAGGCTGGTTTAAAATCCAATCTCGTTCTGGTTCAAACTAATAACAACTCTCCTCAATTATTGTTGTTACCGAACCTGAATTTTAATCATTGTATTGTTAAAGTGAACCTTGATGGTAAGGACACTTATCTCGAAATGACGGATAAATATCTTCCTTTCAATGCAACGGTAAAATCCAATTATAAAGCAAAAGCATTAGTAATTAATGGCAGATCTGCCAATTTAATAGAAATTCCGGTTGATAACAATACAAGGTCCGTGTACAAAACGATCAGTGAGGTAACCGTGAACGGAGACAACCAGAACTTCCTGACTAAGCAATATGTGATGGGAGAGACAAAGAGCTATTTTAATGACTTTTTTCAACCTGAGCAAACGGAAGAATTCCGTAAAAAGGCTATGGAAGAGCAATACGGTTCCGTTCTGGATAAAGTGATCAGCGTGAAAGCCATAAAACTGTTAGAAGGTAAAGATCTTACGGTAAAACCATTGGCATATGAAATTCAGTTTAATGTGAATGACAAGCCGCAGTCAGTGGGAAGCCTCAAAATCATGAAAATTCCTTTTGTAACGAAACCTTTTACCAAAGAAATTATTGCTACGGAAAACAGAAATACGGATATTCAATACACTAAATATGAAAGACAGAATGAATATGTAGAAGAAGTATATCTGAATATTCCTGAAACCATGAAGTTTATTGAAATTCCGGAGAATAAGATATTGGCTTACAACAATTTTAAATATGCGGTCAATTACGAATTGCAGAAAAATAACAGGCTGAAAATCACAAGAACCGCTATTACACCTTGGGATAATATTAAAAAAGAACAATATCCTGAATTTAAAAAATTCGTAGAGGAAGCTATTAATTCTGAAAACCAGATTTTAGGGTATAAATAACAAAGAAAATGCTTATCAAATTGATAAGCATTTTTATTTAAAAATTAAATTCTTCTGTTAATCTTTTATCTTCATCAAGCCTTTCGATCAGCTTTTCAAGACCTTCAAATTTGATTTCTTCGTGTAAAAAATCTCTGAATTTCACAGTAATCTTTTCATCGTAAATATCTTGGTTGAAATCAAGGATATAAACTTCAACGGTTAATTTATCTCCATTCACTGTAGGGTTAGTTCCAACGCTCAGCATTCCTTTATATTGCTGTCCTTTTACAAATACTTCAACAATATAAGCCCCTTTTTTGGGCAGAAGTTTAATAGATTCTGTTTCAATATTAGCGGTAGGATAGCCTATTGTTCTTCCGATCTTCTTTCCATGGGATACAGTTCCGGAAACAGAGTAGGAGTAACCCAGCATTTCATTAGCCTCTTTGATTTTACCTGTTAAAAGGGCATTTCTTATTTTGGTGGAACTTACATTATTTTCATGAATATTAATGGCTTCCATTTGTTCTACTTCAAACCCCAGTTCTTTGGATAATTTCTGAAGTAATTCGAAGTTTCCGCTCTTGTTTTTTCCGAAAGAATGATCATATCCTATAATAAGGTATTTTACATTCAGTTTTTCAACAAGGATCTGCCGTACGAATTCCTCTCCTGTAAGATTCCTGAATTCCTCGTCAAATTCCTTTAAAAATAAATTATTGATGCCATATTTTTCCATCAATAAAGTCTTTTCATCTAATGTATTGAGTAACTTGAGATCTTCATTGGGATTGAAAACAAACCGCGGATGGGGCCAAAATGTAAGAACAGCAGTTTCCAGATGGTTTTCTGTGCCTACTTTTATCAGTTCATCAATAATACATTTATGTCCAAGATGCACCCCGTCGAACATACCTAAAGATAATGCTAGAGACTTCTGGGAAGAATAATCATTAAAATTCTTGAAAACTTTCAAAACGGAAAAAAATTTGAGTGCAAATATAGAGATAATGTAACAATGTATCAATATGACAGTTTACCAATATTGATGCCTTGAAATGATTGTTAGATTGGCAAACTCTTTCATGGGTAAATTTTGCAAAAAGTATGATAAAAATCTTTTTTTTACCAATTGCGGGTTTGTGAAGTTTCACTATATTTGCACCAAGAAAAAATTTAGCAATGGCAAACCAAATTAAAGGAAAAATTTCTCAAATTATTGGTCCGGTAATCGACGTAGTTTTTACAGAAGTGGAGGCACTTCCAAACATTTATGACGCGTTAGAAATTCCAAAAGGAAACGGTGAAAAATTAGTCTTAGAAGTAGAACAACATATTGGTGAAGATACAGTAAGATGTATCGCAATGGATGCAACTGATGGTCTTCAGAGAGGTCAGGAAGTAATCGGGTACGGAAACCCTATTACCATGCCAATCGGTGATGAAGTGAACGGAAGACTTTTCAACGTTGTTGGTGATGCTATTGATGGACTTCAAAATGTTTCTAAAGAAGGAGGTCTTCCTATCCACAGAGAAGCTCCGAAATTTGATCAACTTTCAACTTCTGCTGAAGTTTTATATACAGGTATCAAAGTAATCGACCTTATCGAGCCTTATGCAAAAGGAGGTAAAATTGGTTTGTTCGGTGGTGCGGGTGTAGGTAAAACCGTATTGATCCAGGAGTTGATTAACAATATTGCAAAAGGGCACGGTGGTCTTTCTGTATTCGCCGGAGTAGGTGAAAGAACGAGAGAAGGAAATGACCTTTTGAGAGAGATGTTGGAATCAGGAATTATCAAATATGGTGATGATTTCATGCACTCTATGGAAAATGGAGGTTGGGATCTTTCTAAAGTAGATTTAGAAGTAATGAAAGATTCTAAAGCTGCTTTCGTTTTCGGACAGATGAACGAGCCGCCAGGTGCGAGAGCTAGAGTTGCCCTTTCTGGTCTTACATTAGCTGAGTACTACAGAGACGGTGGAGAGAGCGGACAAGGTAGAGACGTACTTTTCTTCGTAGACAACATCTTCCGTTTTACACAGGCTGGTTCTGAGGTATCTGCACTTCTTGGTCGTATGCCATCTGCGGTAGGTTACCAACCAACTCTTGCTTCTGAAATGGGAGCGATGCAGGAAAGAATTACTTCTACCAAAAACGGATCTATTACTTCAGTACAGGCAGTATATGTGCCTGCGGATGACTTAACTGACCCGGCTCCTGCAACTACGTTTGCTCACTTGGATGCAACTACGGTACTTTCCAGAAAAATTGCTTCATTAGGTATCTATCCAGCGGTAGATCCACTAGATTCTACTTCAAGAATCCTGGCTCCTGAAATTATCGGAGATGAACATTATGACTGTGCTCAAAGAGTAAAAGAAATTCTTCAAAGATATAAAGCGTTACAAGATATCATCGCGATCTTAGGTATGGAAGAACTTTCTGAAGAAGATAAATTAGTAGTTTATCGTGCAAGAAAAGTTCAGAGATTCTTATCTCAGCCATTCCACGTAGCGGAACAGTTTACAGGTATTCCGGGAGCTTTGGTAGACATCAAAGATACCATCAAAGGATTCAACATGATCATCAATGGTGAATTAGACCACTTACCAGAAGCTGCTTTCAACTTGAAAGGAACTATCGAAGAAGCTATCGAAGCTGGACAAAAAATGTTAGCTGAAAACGCTTAATTTTTTAATGCTTTATGCCTAAAGCTTAAAGCCTAAAGCCTATAAAAAATGAATATAAAAATTTTAACACCAGAATACGTAGTTTTTGAAGGAGAAGTAAGTTCAGTATTACTGCCGGGAAAAAAGGGTGAATTCCACATCATGCAAAACCACGCGGGAATTGTATCTTCTTTAGTAGGTGGCAAAGTAAAATTATATGTGAACTCTATAGATGAAGCATATGCTAAACACTTTACCAAAGAAAATGAGAAAGATTCTGTTTTCTCTTATTACATCAAAAGTGGTGTTGTAGAATTTAATCATAATAAAGGAATTATCCTTTGTGAATAATTAAATGAAAAGCTAAATATATTTTCAAGAAAGTGTAACTTTGTTACACTTTTTTTTATGTAATGTAAAAGTCTGATTTTATGAAGAAAAGTACAATCATATTCTTTACAATATTGGGTATTCTCCTCAATGCTCAAAATATTAAAACCAAAAGAGGAATCATAACCATAGATGGGATTCATGTCGCAAAAATTTCCAATAAATCCAATGAATATACTTTCATGGATCTCAAGGAAACTCCCATTTACACGATGGAATTTATTGACAAGAGTATAGTGGACTCTGTACGTGACAGTTACATCAGAATTAATAGAATTTATAATAAAGATAAAACTCTGGAGTTGGATTATATTTCTCCTTCTGCATTTTCAGGAGAAGAAAAGTCAGCAGTATATACCTCTGTTAAAGGCTTAAAGATCATTGATAATAAAGGAATCAATATCAAGAATTTGGATGAACTTTTTTCTAAATCCCCTAAAAGGAATTTAGACACCAAAACAAAAGAAGCCTATTCAGTCAGAAGTAAAATTGATAAACTGAATATTACCGTCAATAATGTAGGAGAAATATTAAGCAACGGTAAGCCTGTAGGCTATTTTACCAATTTGCCGGTGAGTTTTGGTTCTGAGGATACCATCACCGACAAGACTTTTGTGGATATTGAAATCTATGATGCCAACAGCAAATATATTGGCAGATACATCACCACTACGAAACAATTAAAAACAGCAGGCGGAAAAGTTTTTACCATTTACAGGGAAATGTCCGGAAGAGCTTCACTCTTGAAATTTCCAACATACAAGGCTATTGCAGAAAGAATGGCGATCATGGACCCGAATTTTATTAAACTTCAGGGTAAATTAACAACTGGCCCTGTTACAAAAGAAGGTACTGATAAGTAAAGAATTTCATGGATCTTTGATTAGCTTTAGGCTGGTTTCAGTTTTTTGTGAGAAATCGAGATCAGTATGATCATAATCAGAATAGAAATAAGGGAGGCATTGAGAGTTCCGAGATCTAATCCTCCCTTCGCTAAAGGTTTGGTAAGGAAATCCCCAAAAGTTGCACCAAAAGGTCTTGTAAAAATAAAAGCGATCCAAAATAAAAGCACGTGATTAATCTTCGTATAATAGTGAAGTAGTATCACTGCTATAATAATGCAGCCACAGATCAAAGCACCTTGCAGATAACTCAATCCTAAATTGTCATTTAAAAAATCTCCAAAAGCAGTTCCCAAACTGTTGGAGAATAAAACTGCAGTCCAGAAATAAAATTCTTTAATTCTTTCAGAGATGGGATAATATTCAAGATTTTTAAATTTATTAAACCATACGTACAGGGTGGTCAATAAGCAAAGAATCAGTAAAATACTTCCTGCAGCATATCCCAAGTGTAGGCTTCTATCAATAAAATCCGAAATTTCTGTTCCTAAGGTGGTTGTTCCTATGATAACCAACCAATATAAAACAGGAACATACTTCTTGGAGATTAATTGAAGCGATAAGACCAAAAGGAAAAAAAGAAAAGTAATAATAATCCCTTTTGCATATCCCAGATTAAGTGTCATTGAAAGAAAATCACCCAAAGTTTCACCTAAAGTCGTTGCTATAATTTTCATTACCCAAAATAAACCGGTAATTTCAGCAACTTTATTAATGGGCTTTTCTAATTGGTTCATGATTTTTTAATATACAGTAGGAATACAATTCTATTTCCATATCATCTGTATTTTAATTAAAAAAATATTAAAATTATATCAGTAATCTTTTCAACCAGTATAACTTATAGACTAAGAATAACTCCATTATCTTTCAGTTGTTGCATGGGTTTTGAGAACCAGAATAATTCAAAGTCTTCAAGGTTTTCTTCAAATTGAACTTTAAGCTGCTGAAGTGTAATCTTTCTTTCGCTTTCTATAGAATGTTCAGCAAGCACTTTCATCAGCCATTCTGCTTTTTCCTGCTCCAGATCTACATTTATGATGTTTGTTTTTAAATGGAACGTAAGTCGCGTATATGGCCAGGAGTTTTTCTTTTTTGTTTTTATGAAATTCTCAGCGATTACGTTTTTATCCGGGAAAATAATTTTTGAATTTCCCTTAAAGCTAAACTGGTCTTCTTCCAAAAGGCAATCATGAATGTAATCCGGATGAATGGACGTTTGGGGAATTTTAAAATCAAACCAATCCTGCAAAGGAATTTCAAAATTAATTCCGTGCATATAATTGAAGAGAGATTTTCTTAATCCGAAACTAAACTTATTATGATCAATTCCTGTTTTATCTTTAAAGTCTACGTCATTGTTGGCAAACAGAATTTCCTGCTTCACCGGAATAACTCCAAACTCTTCGGGATTCAAACCTACCGGCGAATGAGCCGTCATGGCGAACTGATGCCAAAAGGCACTTTGCATAATTCCCATTTCAAACATCTGCCTTACCATTTCCAGAGAATCTACCGTTTCCTGAACCGTTTGGGTAGGGTAGCCATACATCAGGTAGGCATGCACCATAATTCCTGCTTCTGTAAAATTTCTTGTTACCTGGGCAACCTGTTCTACGGAAACACCTTTATCAATTAGCTTTAATAATCGGTCACTTGCTACTTCCAAACCTCCCGAAACGGCGACACAACCTGAAAGTTTTAGCAAGAAACACAGATCTCTCGTAAAGCTTTTTTCAAAGCGGATATTCGTCCACCATGTTACGACGAGTTTTCTTCGCAGAATTTCCAGGGCAACCTCTCTCATTAAGGCTGGTGGAGCAGCTTCATCCACAAAATGAAAGCCTGTTTCTCCAGTAGTCTTAATGAGTTCTTCCATCCTGTCCACCAGAATTTTAGCGGAAATCGGCTCGTAGATTTTAATGTAATCTAAAGAAATATCGCAAAAAGTACATTTTCCCCAATAACATCCGTGAGCCATGGTAAGCTTATTCCATCTTCCGTCACTCCATAAACTGTGCATAGGATTGGCAATTTCAATAACGGAAATGTATTGGTTTAACAACAGATCGGAATAATCGGGAGTACCGATTTCTGCCTGCTTATAATCGTGTTTTTTTGAATTATTTTTATAGCTAACCTTTTGATCTTCAATTAAAAAAGTTCTTTTGAATTGAGATTCTTCTTTTTGCTCGGAATGACAGATATGTTGATGAAGTAGTTCAATAGGTAATTCTCCGTCATCCAATGTAATGAAATCAAAGAATTCAAAAACTCTAGGATCTTTGACTTCTCTGAGTTCGGTATTTGGGAAACCTCCTCCCATAACGGTTTTAATATGAGGATAATGTCCTTTAATCAATTGTGCACATCGAAAACCGGAATATAAATTCCCGGGAAAAGGAACGGAAAAACAAACCAGCTTAGGTTGAATAACATCCAGTTTTTCCTGAAGAATTTTTAAAGTGATCTGATCAATAAATGTTGGTTCGCCCGAAAGCTTTGAATACAATTCATCAAAAGAATTGGCACTTTTTCCTAAACGTTCCGCATATCGGCTGAATCCGAAATCAGGATCGATATGTTCAACAATATAATCAGATAAATCTTCTAAATATAAGGTCGCCAGATGTTTCGCTTTATCCTGTAACCCCATGTTTCCGAAGGCAAACTCCATATCATCCAGTTGGTTGAAGCGGGAAGCTTCCGGAAGAAAATTCATGCTGCAAATCTGTCTTGCCAGGGTTGGATTTTTTCCCTGGAGAAAGAAAATAACCTGATCAATGGTTTTAAGATATTCTTCCCTTAAAGCAAAAATTCTTTGAGAATTTTCCGAAACCGTTTTCAGATCAATTTTTGTATTAAAAACCTTCTGAAGTCCTTCTGTTGAAAATAGTTTCAAGATCACTTCAATTCCCAGATCCATCTGATAGCTGGATATATTTTTGGTTTTCAGAAAACCTTTAATATAAGCAGTTGCGGGATAAGGGGTATTCAGCTGAGTAAATGGCGGAGTGATAAGAAGCAGATCTTTCAACAGTAAATTTTTTGCAAAGTTATTTTAAATATTCCAGATTTTAATGATGAACAGCTTTTTTACTACCCGCAAGAACATTCAAGATAACTCCTAAAAGAATCAGGACAATTCCAAGGAATAAATTGAAGGTAAATTTTTCATCAAACATCAAAACACTTACCATAACCGCAACCACAGGTTCCAAAGCTCCTAAAATGGCGGCAGGAGTGGAGCCTATACTTTTAATTGAAAAAACAAGGCACAATGTGGAGATTACAGTCGTAAGAAGTGCAAAGACAACAAAATTAAAGAATACTGTTACAGAAGGAATCGCAAAAGATTCTTGTCCTATCAACGATTTAATCATGAAGAATAGAGAAGTGAAAAGCATGGAATAGAAAGAAAGCTTAAATCCTGAAACCTTACTATTTGACTTGTTGACAATAATGATATAAAGCGCATAAAAAAGAGAGCTTAACATCACAATTCCTAATCCTGCAAAGTTGATTTCTAAGCCTTTTCCTTTTAAGCATAAAACAATTACTCCAGCAAAAGCAAGAAGTAATGAGAGAATAGAAAGCTTTGTGAGTTTTTCCCTATAAAAGAAAAACATGATGAGTGCTACAATAACCGGATAAATAAATAATACCGTGGAAGCAATCCCCGCAGTAAGATAATCATATCCTAAAAATAAAAACTCCGAAGAAAGCGCATAGCAGATTCCAAGTATGGCCAGAACAATTCCTTCTTTTTTATTGATAGAAAAATTCTCTTTGGAATATAATAAATATCCGCCGATCATTAATGCTGAAAAGAGAAATCTGTAAAACAGAGTAATATCCAATGAAAAATGGGCCTGTTTCACAGGTAAGATAAAAATCGGAATTAGTCCGTATGATACCGATGAAATGATTCCTAAAGCATATCCCTTAAACTTCATTGATAGATGTATTAACTTTGAAATGAGTCATAAAAAAACCACTGATGAAGAACAGTGGTTTTTTATTTTTATTAGATTGGTTTGAAGCTCAAACCTTGCTCTTGTAATAATTTTTGTTCCTGTTCCTTGTAATATCCGCTTACCAGTTTATCGTGGATCGCTTCAAATGCTGCAAGTGTTTCATTGATTTCTGCATCTGTGTGAGAGGCTGTAGGAATTAATCTCAATAAGATCATTCCCTTAGGAATTACCGGATATACTACAACAGAAGTAAAGATTCTATAGTTTTCTCTTAAGTCTTTTACCAAAAGAGTAGCTTCTACCGGAGTTCCCTGCATCATAACCGGAGTTACACAAGTATTGGTATCTCCAATGTTGAATCCTCTTTCTCTAAGTCCGTTCTGTAGTTTATTCGTATTTTCCCAAAGTTTAGCTTTGATTTCCGGTCTTGTTCTCAAAAGCTCTAATCTTTTCAATCCTCCGATTACCATTGGCATCGTTAAAGATTTAGCGAAGATCTGAGATCTTAAGTTGAATTTTAAATATCTGATGATTTCTTTATCTCCCGCTAGAAAAGCTCCGAAACCAGCCATAGATTTAGCGAAAGTAGAGAAGTATACATCGATCTGATCTTGACATCCCTGTTCTTCACCAGCTCCGGCTCCTGTTTTACCAAGCGTACCGAATCCGTGGGCATCATCTACCAATAATCTGAATTTGTATTTTGATTTAAGCTCGCAGATTTCTTTTAACTTCCCTTGCTGTCCTCTCATTCCGAAAACTCCTTCCGTAATAACTAAAATTCCTCCTCCTGTTTCTTCCGCTACTTTAGTTGCTCTTTGAAGGTTCTTTTCAAGGCTTGCAATATCATTGTGCTTATAGGTAAATCTTTTTCCCGCGTGTAATCTTACACCGTCAACGATACAAGCATGGGAATCTACATCATAAACAATTACGTCATTTCTGCTCACTAAAGCATCAATGGTAGAAACCATTCCCTGATAACCGAAATTCAATAAATAAGCGGATTCTTTCTGAACGAAATCTGCCAATTCTCTTTCTAACTGTAAATGTTGTTCTGTTTCTCCGGACATTGCTCTCGCTCCCATAGGATAAAACATACCGTATTCAGCTGCAGCTTTGGCATCCGCTTCTAACACTTCAGGGTGGTTACACAATCCCAGATAGTCATTAGCGCTCCAGAAAATAACTTCCCTTCCCTGAAACTGCATTCTTGGTCCGATAGGCCCTTCCAGCCTTGGGAAAATAAAATAACCTTCACCGTAATCTGCAAACTGTCCAAGAGGTCCTGGATTTTCTTTTATTCTTTCAAAAATATCCAACATTTTATTAAGTAATTTTTAAGTAAAAAAGCCTTTATGATCTACAAAAAGGCTTGATTTGTATCGTGATTTATTATTTTTTTTATTTAATGAATTCTGTTTTGAAAACTTCATCATAATTGTGAACGCAATTGTTGATAAAACCTTGTTCCGCCATCCATTTGTCACTGTACACTTTGGTGATGTATCTTGAACCGTGGTCCGGATAGATCAGGACAATCACATCGTCTTTTGAAAACTCATGAGATTGTGCATATTGTAATAACGCCTGTGTAACAGCTCCTGTTGTATAACCTCCCATGATGGCTTCCTTTAAAGCGACTTCACGGGTTCTGTAAGCTGACATTTCATCATTCACTCTTACGAACTCATCCACTTTATCAAATAAAAGGGCAGAAGGGATTAAATTTTTTCCCATTCCTTCGATCTGATAAGGATGAACATCTTCCTTATGGATTTCACCGGTTTCGTGATAGGTTTTTAGAATAGATCCATCTGCATCTACACCAATGATCTTGATAGCAGGATTTTTTTCCTTCAGGAATTTAGCAGAACCGGATAAAGTTCCTCCTGTTCCTGTACATGCGAAAAGGTGAGTGATTTTTCCCTGTGTCTGTTCCCAGATTTCAGGACCTGTAGTCTGATAATGGGCATCAATATTCAGCTCATTGAAGTACTGATTGATGTACACAGAATTAGGAGTTTCTGAAGCAATTCTTTTGGCTACTTCATAATAAGATCTCGGATCATCTGCGGGAACGTTGGCCGGGCAAACATATACTGTAGCACCCAAAGCTTTCAGGTAAGAAATCTTTTCCGGCTTGGTTTTATCGCTTACGGCAAGAATACATTTATATCCTTTGATAATACAAACCATAGCAAGAGAAAATCCTGTGTTTCCGGACGTAGTTTCCACGACTACGGAGTCTTTGTTTAATAAACCTTTTTTCTCAGCGTTTTCTATAATATGAAGAGCAATTCTGTCTTTGGTGGAATGTCCAGGATTATATGATTCTAACTTGGCATATACGGTTGCAGGAATATCTTTCGTTACAGTATTTAGCTTCACCATAGGAGTATTTCCTATAAGGCCAAGGATATTATCGTAAACATTACTCATTATTTGTTATTTTTCAATAAAAATCTGACCGCAAAAATACAAAAAAATAAATAATTTTTAAACTTTTGTTCAATTAGGTAAGTATCAATAAACAAATATTCATCTTTTGTTTTGCAATACAGCTCTATAAAGGTCTCAAAAACTGCGCCATTTTTTTTAAATTTTGTTAAAATCCTCATAAAACAAACTAAAAACCTTATTTTCGCGTAATTGATTTAATACTATGAAAAATTGGACTTTTAGGCAATGGAACACCATTTTAGGATGGGTTGTTTTCGTTATTGCATTTTTCACGTACTTGTCAACTATAGAACCTAATTTTAGTTTTTGGGACTGTGGAGAGTACATTTCCTCAGCAGTGAAACTGGAAGTAACGCACGCTCCCGGAGCTGCTCTTTTCCAGATTGTAGGTGCTGTGGCGGCAATGTTTGCATTAGGCAAAGGCGAAAATTATTCCATTGTGATCAATGCGATGTCCGCATTGTTTAGCGCGTTGACTATTTTATTTTTGTTCTGGACAATTACTCATTTGGTGAGAAGATTATTGAACAAAGATTTTGAGGAAGTAACAAAACATCAGGAAATTTCTATCCTGTTTGCCGGAGTGATCGGAGCTTTATGCTTTACTTTTTCCGACACTTTTTGGTTCTCAGCCGTAGAAGGAGAAGTATACTCGATGGCTTCCATGTTTATCGCACTATTAGTCTGGTTGATCACCAAATGGGAGAATGAATATACCGCTCCTGACAGTGAAAGATGGATCATTTTGATCTTCTTTATTTTAGGACTTTCTGTTGGGGTACACATGATGTGTATGTTGGCTATTCCGGCAGTTTGTTTGATCTATTATGCAAGAAACTATACGTTTAGCTGGAAGAGTTTTCTTTGGGCTAATGTGATTACACTGGTTGTTCTGGCATTTGTATTCAAAATTATTTTCCCGGTTATCATGACGTTATTCGGAAAGCTGGAAATATTCTTCGTGAATGGATTAGGATTACCTTTCCATTCAGGAACTATTGCAGCGTTCATTCTGATGGTTGTGATCTGCTATTTCTTAATTAAATATGCCAGAAAAGCCAAAAGAAACGTATACCAAACAGTGGCTTTATCTGTAGTATATATGATCATTGGTTTTTCCTGCTGGATGGTAATTCCTATCAGAGCCAATGCAAACCCGCCAATGAACCTTAATGATCCGGATACGGCAATCGGTATGTTGGATTATTATAACAGAGAACAATATGGAGATTGGCCAACTATTTACGGACAAAACTATACAGCTTTCCTGGATGCAAAAGGAATTGAAAAGAACGAAGATGGAAGCTATAAAACCGTAAAAACCGGAGATATCTATGAAAAAGATGAGAAAACCGGGACTTACAGAAAAACAGGAGACCGATTCAATTATGTGTTCAATAAGTCTCATGTAAGCTTAATGCCAAGAATGTTCAATGAAGATAAGGATGTGATGTCTAATTATGTTTCCATGTACGGAGCCCCTGATTTTACGTTCAATTATGGAAATGAAGATGTGGCAGACAGCCCTGAAGCAAAACAGATCTTTGATGAACTGAGACAAAAGTATGAAGACGGTTCTATTACCGCAGCAGATTATTTGAAAGTAAGACCCTATGATCTGATCAACGTTCAGAGACCATCTTTTGGACAGAATATGGATTACTTTATTACTTTCCAGAATGGGTATTATTTTGTCAGATATTTGATGTGGAATTTCGTAGGGCGCCAGAATGACCTTGAAGGACACATGGAAATTACCAACGGAAACTGGATTTCGGGAATTTCTTTCATCGATGATGCTTTATGGGGAAGCCAGGAGAAAATGCCGGCAAAATTCAAAAATGAGAGTACTGTAACCTTTTTCTTTTTACCTTTAATTTTAGGATTAATTGGATTCTTTTTCCAATTGAACAGAGATTTTGGAAGATTCTACGCGTTATTATCATTATTCATTTTAACAAGTGTAGGGATCGTTTTCTATACGGGGGTAAAACCTTTTGAACCAAGAGAAAGAGATTATGCAATGGTGGGTTCCTTCTACGCCTTTGCCATATGGATAGGATTAGGAGCCGGAGCTATTTTATGGTTCTTACAATCCAAAGTGAAATCCAATGCTGTTAATATTATTGCAGGTATAGTATTGTTAGGTGTGCCTTTAATGATGGGCTTCCAGAATTATAATGTACATGACAGAAGCAACAGATATACAGCGTATGATTATGCCTATTCAGTATTAAAATCATTGCCGAAAGACGATATTTTATTTGTATATGGTGATAACGATACCTATCCGGTTTGGGCGATCCAGGAGACAGAAAGATTCAGGGATGATGTGAAGGTGGTAAACTTTACTTTGGCATCAACTCCATGGAATATAGATCAGATTAAAAGAAAAACATACAATGCCGCAGCTATTCCGAGTCAATTGACGCATGAGGATTACAGAGACGGAGTGAATGACCAGATCTACCTGATGAAAAAGGACGATTGGGAAGGTTTGTTCTCTATGCTGAAGGAACAGGGAGCTCCTGAAACAGAATTCCAGCAGTTCAGAAAATATCTTACTCAGGATTCCATGACCTTGAAAGAAGCAATGAACTTCATCAAAATGAAATCTCCTGAAAAAGATGAGCTGTTGAAAATGTACTTTGGAGAAGAGAAATATGAAAAATATAACATTCTTCCGGTAACCAAATTTATTTTACCGGTCAACAAAGCTAATGCGGTGAATGCAGGAATTATCAGACAGGCAGATCTACCGAATACCGTTAAGCAGATTATGATTAATTATAAAGGAAATACTCTTTATAAAAATAACCTGATTATGCTTGATCTATTGGCAAATTTCGATTGGAAGCGCCCGATCAATTTCTCTTCAGGAGGAATTTATGACAGTGAGAATATTTTCTTCCTTGATGAATATCTTCAGTTTGACGGATTCAGCTACAGGCTGGTTCCCATCCATACCCTGCAAAATGCAGATGGAGATTTGGGTAGAGTAGATGCCAACTCTTTATATAATGTTGTGAAAAACTTCAGATGGGGTAATTTTAAAGATCTGAATGCTCATTTTGATGAAACGGCAACTTCTAATATCATTAGCTACAGAGGAGCGGCAAGTAGAGCGGCAGCTGCGCTTTCATTAAGCGGACAGAAAGCTAAAGCGATTGAGTTACTAGACTTAGCTGCAAAAGAAATCCCAGCCGAAAAATACAATGATCCTCGTTCATTAAGCTCAATGGTGTACGGATACATTGTAGCAGGACAAGAGCAAAAAGGCTTGAAACTGGCAGAAATCCTTAAGAAAGGAATCTTTGAAGAATATGATTATTATTTAAGCTTAAGCAAATCTGATCAGGTGTACCTGAGAAAGCAGATGAGAGCAAAACCAATGGAATACTCTCTGGTTGTTTCAGCAGTTACAGATGCTTACATGAAAATTGGTCAGAAAGATAAAGCTTACGATTACCTTGTGAAATCTATTGAGCCTATCGACAAAAAGTTCAATACTTTCATTAAGGATCTACAGCAATTAGGAAAAGAAAAAGCGATGAGCGAATCTGAAAATGTACAGAAGATCACGCCATTCTACCAGTACTTATTTGATATCATGCAGCCATTTGATTCTACGTATTCGAAAGAAAAAGAAAATCAGATTACCACTGCCATTATTAAAGCGACACAATAATCTAAATACTTTGAAAACGGAACTTCGGTTCCGTTTTTTTATTGGCTTTCATGAATTTTAAGATTATCTTTGTACCACATAAATGAGCACGATGACTGAAACAAAGAATAGTAAAATTCCTATCTATGCTGTATTATTGACAGTAGCTTTCAAACTTCTTTTCTTACTCACGCATTACATCCAGGAAGATTCTTTTATTACCTGGAGAGTAGCCCAGAATTTACTGGATTATGGAGTAATAGGTTTTAACGGAAATACTAAGATCTCTGCATCAACCACTCATTTGTATGTTTTTGTCTCTTATTTATTCAACCTGATTTTTGGGAAGGAAAACTTTATTATTCCTATTCTGATCTTTAATTCTTTATTGTTTACAATAGGAAGCTTGCTTTTATCTCATTTGGTTTTAAAAAATCCGTGGCATAAAGCCGTTTTTATATTCCTGTTGGGGATTCTGCCGCCTTCCATTAAGATTTCCATTCTGGGGATGGAATATGGATTATTGTTCTTCCTGGAAATGCTATTGCTGTATTACGGATTCAAAAAAGAAAAAAAATGGGCCTTGATCGTTTTGCCGGTTTTGATAATGTTTACAAGGATTGACACAATTATATTCTTAGGAATGGTCTTCCTGGTAGATGTTTTTTGGAATAAAAAGATAAGATGGAGCTATATTTGGGGTGGGATTTTGGGAGTTTCCGTATCCTTGGCTTTTAACTGGTTTTATTTCGGAGAATTGGTTAATAATACCATTGTAGCGAAGAAACTTCTGTATGACCATAATTTTACGACCCAGCAAAGTATAGAATATTTCACCGCCAATTACGGGAATTTCTGGGGGATGTTGAAATTACCAGGAAATTTTAATCCCCTAACGATCGTTATTTTACTGTTTGAGCTCTTGTGTTTTATTTATCTGATCAGACAAAGGGAAAAAAGAAACTATTTCTTATGGATAATATTCCTGTTCGGATGGGCAAAACAGATCATTTTTATTTCCCAGAAAAGTTTATTTGACTGGTATTATTGGGTACCACAGCTGTTGCTTTTTGTTCCGGTTCTTATATTTATTTTAGAACAGAAAGTAAAAAGAAACTGGTGGTTATCTTTGTTGATCATATTCTACATTCTTCCAATGCTTGCTTTTCAAACCATTCATTCTATTGCTACAGGAAACGGAGAATGGAATTACAGAAGACAAATGGGAATATTTTTAGGAAATTATGAAAAAGATAAAAACCAATGGATTTTCCTTGAACCGGCAGGATATATCCCATATTTCTCCGGCTTGAGAACCATTGATGATGTAGGTCTTGTTGACAAGCAGATTCAGGAAGAAATCAAAAAAGATAAGAAACATTACTGGATCAATACGGTAAAGCACAGAAAACCCAAATATCTGCTTTCCTATGAGGATTTATTTGAAGGCGAAAATGCTGAATATTACAAAACTCATTATAAAATATTAAAAGAATTCCGTGTGAAGGATTATATAAAAAGTGATAATAAGATCCTCGAAAAAATTTATAAACTGAAACCTTCGGGAACGGATTATAACCTATACGTTAGAATCAGAAATTAGATTTTAGAAAAACTCATACACCTTAATACCTAAACTCTATCACCTGTGGACTCTCAAACAAAAATAAACCCTAAACTATGAAATACTGTGCTTTTCTTCGAGGTGTCAATGTAAAAGGAACAAACATGAAAATGGCAGATGTTTGTCAGGTTTTTAAAGAAGCTGGAATGAAAGAAGTTGTTTCAATTTTGGCTTCAGGAAATATTATATTCTCATCTGATAAAAAAGCAGATGAATTAAAGAAAATCCTTGAAAAAGCAATGTCGGATCATTTTTCTTACGAAGCATTTTTATTTATAAAATCTCAAGGTGAAACAGAAACCTTCTGGAATAGTAACCCTTTCACTAAAAATGAAGATCTGCATATTTATGCTTTTGTAGGAAATCCTGGGGTGGACAATATGCTGATGCAGGAGTTTGACAATGCCGCCAAAACGGAAAATGAAAAAGCACAAATAGTCAATGACATTTTTTACTGGCAGGTTCCGAAAGGAAATACCTTAGACTCTACTTTTGGGAAGATTTTGGGTAAGAAAAGCCTGAAAGATCAGTTTACCAGCAGAAATATTAATACTTTCGAGAAAATTCTGAAAAAATTTTAAAGCTCGATTGTTGTTTTTTCAATATTTCTTACCCAGGCTAACTTTTTTATTGTAAAGATATAGTTAGTTGAATCGGGTATCTTACAATAAAGAAGATGATTAAGTCCTCAATAATTTCCGGTTCTAAAACTTTCTCAGTATTTTTACTGAACTTTTTAATATAATAAAAATGATTCAGTATTTAGATAATATTCATCACAAAGATTCCAACAACTTTTTCCTTATTGCGGGGCCATGTATCATTGAAGGCGAAGATATGGCATTAAGAATCGCTGAAAAAGTGATTGAGCTTACCAATAAATATAACATTCCTTATATTTTCAAAGGAAGCTTTAAAAAGGCTAACCGAAGCAGGGTAGATTCATTTACAACGATCGGAGAGGAAAAATCCCTTGAAATTCTTAAAAAAGTAGGTGAGACCTTCAATATTCCCACGACAACGGATATTCATGAAAATGAACATGCTGCTTTGGCAGCTCAATATGTGGATGTTCTGCAAATTCCGGCTTTTCTTGTAAGACAGACGGATTTGTTGGTGGCGGCGGCAAAAACAGGAAAATGTGTTACTTTGAAAAAAGGACAGTTTCTTTCTCCGGAAGCCATGAAATTTGCCGTTCAGAAAATAACGGACTCAGACAACCAGAAAGTAGCCATTATCGAAAGAGGAAATTCTTTCGGGTATACAGATCTGATTGTTGATTATAGAGGAATTCCGACCATGAGAGAGTATGCTCCGGTGATTTTGGATGTAACGCACTCTTTGCAGCAGCCTAATCAAAGTTCAGGGGTTACAGGAGGAAGACCGGATCTTATAGAAACCATTGCCAAAGCAGGAATCGCAGTAGGTGCAGACGGAATTTTCATTGAAACCCACCCGACGCCGGAAACTGCTTTATCGGATGGCGCTAATATGTTGAGGCTGGATTTATTGGAAGATTTATTGCAAAAATTAACAAGAATCAGAGAATCGATTTTGTAATTGTTAAAAATTAATTAATTTTAGGAATTCTTAAAATATTTCTTTTGAAAAAACTAGTTTTACCACTAAGCCTTATGGTTCCTTTGTTGGTTTTCTCCCAAACGAGAAAAAGGGATACAACCACTAAGGTGACCGAAATTGAGGAAGTTATTTTCCAGAAAAAAACTACAGGAAAAACCAATGACCTTACCACTGTAAAAATTTCAGCCAAAGATGCTCAGCAGGTAGCGAGTATTTCAGGAGGTATTGAAGGGATTATTAAAACATTACCTTCCGTAAACTCCAACACCGAGCTTTCTTCACAGTATATGGTGCGTGGTGGAAACTATGATGAAAACCTTATCTACATTAATGATATTGAAATTTACAGGCCTTTCCTGATCAGAAACTCACAACAGGAAGGGTTGAGTATTATTAACCCCGATATGGTTTCAACCGTCAACTTCTCCGCAGGTGGTTTTGAGCCAAGATATGGAGATAAAATGTCTTCAGCCTTGAATATTTATTATCGTGAGCCGGAGAAATTTGAACTTTCAGGAGAAGCAAGTTTGATTGGAGGGAGATTAACAACAGGTTTTGCTTCAAAAAATCAAAAATTAACTGCTTTATTTTCGGGAAGGTACAGGAATACCAATTTGGTTCTTAATACATTGAAAGAAGATACGGATTTTAATCCTACCTACTGGGACTTTCAATCCTATATCAATTATCATATCAGTCCGAAGTTCTCTTTATCATTCATAGGATATTACTCCAAGAATGATTACGAAATGATTCCGAAAGAAAGAAGCGTGGATTTCGGGACCGTTCAGATGCCGCTTAACCTTACGGTTTTCTATGACGGTAGAGAAGATGATAAGTATAAAAATATGATGGGAACGGTTTCTATGAACTATAAGCCATCAGACAAATGGAGATTTACTTTAGACAGTTTTGCTTATCAGAACAGGGAAAGAGAATATTATACCATTTCATCAGCGTATATTTTACAGACATTTGACCCCATTACGGGAGCACCTGTTACGTCTTACGATGTAGGCGGACAAATAGAGCATGCCAGAAATGATTTATTTGTAAGGACTTACGGTTCTCAGTTCAGAACAAGATTTTCCCCTAACGTTAATACGGATATTGAAGTAGGATTCAAATTTGAAAAAGAAAATCTGAAAGACCTTACCAACGAATGGAAGTTAGTAGATTCTGCAGGATACAGTACACCAAGACCACCGGACGATCCCAGATTTGGTGATCCTTCTGATCTTGATCTGTTCTACAGAATTTCCGGAAACAACAGTATTGAGCCTACAAGACTGTCGGCTTATGCACAATATTCTCAGAAGTTTTTCTGGGGTAGCAATAAAGTATTCATTAACGCCGGAGCCAGGGTTTCCCACTGGAGCTTTAATAAAGAAACCATTTTTTCTCCAAGAGTACAGTTTGCCATAAAACCGGATTGGGAATCCGATATGTTGTTCAGGCTTTCCGGAGGGGTGTATTACCAGTCACCTTTCTATAAAGAGATCAAAGATTTAAACGGAAACTTCAATTCAGATATAAAATCACAACGTTCCATCCAGGCGATCTTGGCGAACGATTTTGAATTTTATATGTATGACAGGCCATTTAAATTGACAACAGAAGCTTATTATAAAAAAATGGACAACCTTATTCCATACTATATGGATAATGTGAGAATACGTTACTCAGGGAAAAATAATGCTTCAGGATATGCGTATGGAATCGATACCAGACTATTCGGAGAATTTGTTCCGGGAGTTGATTCCTGGTTATCTGCAAGTTATGCAAGGGTATATGAAAATATAGATGGACAAGGGAATATTCCGAGACCTACAGATCAAAGATTCAGATTTGCCATGTTCTATCAGGATTATATGCCAAAGTTTCCTTCCATGCGTGTAAATCTTACCTTGGTATATGCAATGGGATTACCAACAGGAGCACCGGTATTTACCAATCCATACAACTACCAAAAAACATTGCCTTCTTATAAAAGAGTAGACATTGGGCTTTCCAAGGTATTCATAGATCCTAAAAGCAAAAACAGACCTTACGGTTTCTGGGGTAACTTTGAAGAGCTTACCTTAGGAGTACAGGTTTTCAACGCATTTAATATCAATAATACCGTTGCCAACCAATGGATCACAGATTCTACAACGAATTTGATGTATCCGGTTCCGGTACGTTTGACAGGACGCTTCTTCAATGTAAAACTTGAGTTTAAGATTAAATAGATTATTAGAAGTTAGAAGTTAGAAGTTAGAAGTTAGATTGGCTGATAAATATTAAAATCTATTCAATCTAATCTGCAAGAACAATAAAAGCTAAACTCCTGAAAATTCAGGAGTTTTTTATTTAGTCTGCTGAATTTTATAACAACAATACCAAATTTTATAACAACGCTTTCCAGGAAATTTCTACCTTTGCTACAGAGCTATGAAAAAGATTCTTGCCATATTGTTTTCTGTTTTCTACTTCGGGTTTTCTTCCGGAGCGGTTTTCAGTATTCATTATTGTATGCAGGAATTTGTTTCTGTAAGTCAGAAAGTTGATGATATTTGTGGCAAATGTGGCGTTAAAACCAAAAAAGACTGCTGCAAGACAGAGATCAAAGTAGTAAAGGTTGATGATTCCCAAAAATCTAATTTACTGACCATTGATCTTGTAAAGCATTTTGCTGAACCGCAAAAACATCAGTTTTTCTTTGAAGACCGATCTTTTTCAGCTTCGAAATTCACTTCTGTTCAAATTAACGGACCACCGGATATACGGTTTGTCCCCATTTTTATACATCATTGTCATTTTAGAATTTAGAATCCGTCAGTCGCAAGATATTCATATCGTTACGAGCGACATGGTTTACCGTAGCCACACGGTTATTCTTTATTAAAAATTATTAATTCTAAAATTATAAAACAATGAAAAAGTATATCATCACAGCAGTATTCGCTTTATTTTCAGTAATTTCTATTTCCGCACAGTCAAAATCTGATGCACAGGTTTCTAAACTTTATCAGAATTATATCGCCATCAAATCGGCTTTAGCTTCCGATGATGCGGATAAAGCTTCAAAAGCAGCTTCAGAATTCATTAAAACAGCTTCAGCGATAGATTATAAAATGGTTTCAGAAGGAAATCTTAATATTCTTAGAAAAGACGCAACATTAATTTCTGATGCGAGAACGATTACCGCCCAAAGAGAAACATTCTACAACCTTTCGGATAATATGATTGCATTGACTAAAGAATTCAAGCTATCTGAAAAACCAATATTTGTTCAGTATTGCCCAATGGCAGATGGAAGTTGGTTGAGCGATGAAAAGCAGATCGTAAATCCTTATTACGGCAGTTCAATGCTATCTTGCGGAACGGTAAAGTCAGAGATAAAATAATTTATTGTATTGATTTTTAAAACAAATAGTTATATAGTTAAAGTTATAAATTGCTTTAATTCTATTCAACTATTGAAATTAACAAAAGAATTAGAAACAGTATGAAAAAACTGATGATATTTCTGATGCTTTTATTCTCGGTTTTCAGCCTTGCTCAGACTACAAAGACTTACTATACCTGTCCGATGCATCCGGAAGTGGTTTCTTCAAAACCAGGAGATTGTCCGAAATGCGGAATGACATTGGTAAAAAAGACAGTTGTGGTAAAGCCTAAAGTAGTTCAGAAGCCACAGGCGAAACCGGCTCCAAAACAGGAAATAAAAGTTGCGGAACAAAAAATAAAAAAACCAACTGTTAAGGCTAAGCCTAAGGTAAAGGTTGAGGAAAAACCCAAAGTAAAAACAAAACCGGGAGTTCAGGCACCTCAGAAAGCTCAAACAGTTGGGAAACCGGACCCCAAACCTAAGACTCAACCTCAACCTCAATTAACCTATACCTGCCCAATGCATCCGGAAGTAGTTTCTTCAAAACCCGGAAAGTGTCCGAAATGTGGAATGGATCTCGTAGAAAAAGAAGATCATACTCATCACCAAGCTGAAAACAATGATGAGGAGAAAACAGAGCTGAAAAGAAATGCTGAAAATGGAAAGGTAACCTTTGGAGGAAGAACAGTTCGGTATGATCTGTATGTGAAAGACACTATTGTCAATTTCACTGGAAAAAACCGTAGAGCTATCGCAGTGAACGGTAAATTACAGGCTCCGACTCTATATTTTACAGAAGGGGATACAGCTGAAATTTATCTTCATAATATGCTGAAAGAAAACACCGGATTTCACTGGCATGGCGTGATTTTACCCAATGAACATGACGGTGTTCCTTATTTGACCACAAAACCCGTTAAACCCGGTGAAACTCATTTGTATAAATTTAAGATTTCACAAAACGGGACATATTGGTACCATTCCCATGAAGCCTTACAAGAGCAGCTTGGAATGAATGGAGTATTGGTCTTCAAAAAAAGAGAAGGAGAACCTAAAACAGAATATACAACAGAAATTCCGGTTCTTTTAGGAGACTGGAGCGATGAAAATCCTAAACAAATTGCCAGAAGACTTCACATGGCCAATACAGATTGGTATGCGATCAAGAAAAATGCGGTTCAAAGTTATTGGGAAGCTATAAAGTCGGGAAATTTCGGAACCAAGGTTTTGAATGAGTGGAAGAGAATGGAAGCAATGGACGTGAGTGATGTATATTATAATAAATTCCTGATTAATGGATTGCCAAGTTCGGATTATTCCAACTTAAAAGCCGGAGATAAAGTAAGGTTAAGGGTTGCCAACGGAGGTTCGTCTACCTATTTCTGGCTGAATTATGGAGGCGGAAAAATAAAAGTGATTGCCAATGACGGAAATGATGTGATACCTGTAGAAGTAGACCGTCTTATCGTAGGAGTTTCCGAAACGTATGATATTGAAGTCACCATTCCGGAAAATAAGAGCTTTGAATTCAGGGCTACTTCAGAAGACAGGATAGGGCATGCTTCGCTTTGGCTGGGCTCCGGCGAGAAAATGGAAGCTCCGAACCTGCCAAGATTAATGCTGTTTGAAGGAATGAAAATGATGAACGGAATGATGGAAATGAGCGGGAATATGAAGCCCATGAACATGACGATGGGTAACCAGATGATGGATATGAACGAAGTCATGTACCCCGAACTTCCTGAAAGCCAGAGAAAAATGACGATGAAGCACATAAATGAAATGATGGGGGTTAAAACTAAAGATGAAGGAAAAGAAGAAAATCATTCCCAACACGGCGGAATGGATATGAAAGAGGAAAAATCGATTAAAAGATTATCTTATAATATCCTAAAATCTCCTGAGAAAACCATTCTTCCTGATGATAATGTAAGAGAACTGAAGTTTACTTTGGAAGGGAACATGAACCACTATCTTTGGACACTGGATAATAAAACAGTGACTGAAACAGATAAGATATTGGTTAAAAAAGGCGAAATCCTGAGAATTACCCTATATAATAATTCCATGATGCGGCACCCGATGCACCTTCATGGCCATGATTTCAGGCTGATCAATTCAAAAGGGGAATATTCTCCCTTGAAAAATGTAGTGGATATTATGCCGATGGAAACCAATACGATTGAGTTTGCTGCTAATCAGGATGGCGACTGGTTCTTCCACTGTCATATTTTATATCACATGATGGCGGGAATGGGTAGAGTGTTCAGTTATGAAAATTCAAAACCGAATCCACAATTGCCCAATAGGAAATTAGCCTGGAAAAACTTTCTGAGTGATAACCGAATGATCAGTTCAATGGCGATGCTGGATGTAGCAAGTAATAAAATTCACGCAGAGACCATGACGATGTTCGGTCCAAGATGGGCGAATCTGAATGAATTTCATTCCAACTGGGATTTCAATCATTTTGACGGAAACTTTAAAGTAGGAAGATTTTTAGGGAAATTTCAATGGGCTTTACCGTATGTAGGTTTCAGGATAAAGAATGCTGAAATGGCGGAAGACGGAATGATGGGAGATGGGCATATGGATGAGAAAGAAAAGAAAACCTGGTTCGGACAGAACAGGACTCCAAAAAATAAAAATACCTTTATTGCCGGTGTTCAATACGTTTTGCCGATGCTCATCCTTGCTGATGCAAGTGTAGATCAAAACGGGAAAGTTCTGTTGGAATTAAGCAGGGAAGATATCCCGATTTCCAGAAGAATAAGAGGGAATTTCAGCCTTAATTCCGATGGAGAATTTACAACAGGATTGCGATATATCCTGCAAAAATGGCTGTCGGTTTCCGGAAATTATGATAATGAATTGGGATGGGGAGCCGGAATTACTCTGACTTATTAAATAAAAAAGGAACTCAATTGGAGTTCCTTTTATGTTTAAAGTATTGATAAAACAAAGATAAATTAATCAGCAATAGAATAAAAAAAAGAATCCAGAATCCAGTTTTACTGAAATTTTTAGAATTAATATATTCCGCCATGCCTGCCAAACTACTTACAAGAGCTACAAAGCCATAAGCTAAATAATTGCTTTTAGCATTATCAAATGAGGGAGATTTCCCTCCAGTATAATATCCGGGGTTATACATATTGTTATTCCATTCATCATACTCTTGGAAAACATCATCCTCCAGTTCAACATCACTTTCATCCAGATTTAATTTATTGAGTATATTAATAATCTTATCTTTTTCGTTTTCATCTGCTAATAGCAATTTCTTCTCGTAATCTGCAATATGATTAATTTTTAAATTGTTAAGATGATTGCTGACAAATTCAAGATTGGATTCGAATTTAAATATTTTTATAGGTATCATAATATGTAAAACTCTAAATGTATTAACCTATTTCTTGATAAGTGGTTTCAGGAAGTTTATTTACAATTATTGAATGGAAAATTATTATTTTAATTTATTCAATTCACTCAATAAAGCATTCTGTTTTTTGATAAAGTTATCTAAACTGTCTGTTTTTAAGGGATGAGCATTTTGGTATTTTTCAATTTCGGGAAGTGTTTTTCTGATTTTAAACGCATCATAAAAGCCATAAAGTTTATAATGATTGATGTTTATCTGGTTTTTAAGCTCTTTTAGTTTTTCGACTTTTACATTATACTTTATTGAACTGTCTTTCAGCAAACTTATAATTTGTTTCTTTAAAACAGAATCTTTAATTCCTTTAGCACGTATTTCTGCATCTGAATAATAGTCATCAGATTTACCGACAATATCATTATACATTTGATTCATTTTACGACTATCTTCTTGCAAGGAATGAAACTTTTCATCAAAATTTGTTAAGCTTTCGTCATTTTTGATTTGTTCATAATAAACAGCATCCACCATTGATTGTATGTTGCTTAGTCTTTTTATCGGAATGCTTGATGTAGTGTTTTCTGCTGCATTTTCTATAAGATCTTCATTTTTAGATTTGTCCTGTTTACACGATAGCAACAGCATTGTAAGAGAAGAAACGAAAAGAATATTTTTCATGGTAAGGTTTTGTTTAAAAGTTGTATTTATAAAATAGAATTTAAATCAAAATCTTTATTATTAAAGTTTAAAAAGACTGTATATTTTCCAGAAGTTAGACCAACACCAAAACTTCCTTTAATTTTCAGTTTACCCTTCTCTATAAATTTTGAATCAAAAGCAATTTTCTTTGAAACATAAGGAAATATATTATGAGTATTGCTTATTTGCAAAATTGGTTGTGCTTGTCTAATAGGTTTGTTAAAAATTAATAGAAATATCTCATCATCCAAAATGACAACATCAGCCTTATTGAACTGATATCTATATCCTAGTTTTCCAGATGATTCCATTTCCATATTGATGCTTTTGATCCATATGAATTCTTTTCCTTTTAATGATTCAAGGAATTGTTGATGCTTCTTTTTAAAATATAAATGAATACCTAAATTTCCGAATACAAAAAAGCAGAGCATTCCGCCGATTATGAAATACATTTCCATGATTTTACAAATATAAAAAAACGGAGCCTGAAAAATCAAACTCCGTTTATTACTTGTTTACACTAAAATTATTTACCTAAATAAGATTTTAAGATCTTGCTTCTGGTATTGTGTTTTAGTCTTTTAATTGCTTTTTCTTTGATCTGACGAACTCTCTCTCTTGTAAGATCGAAAGTCTCTCCAATTTCCTCTAAGGTCATCGGGTGTTTTCCGTTCAATCCGAAGTACAATCTCACAAGGTCTGCCTCCCTTGGAGTCAGCGTATTCAATGCTCTTTCAATCTCAATCTGCAGAGATTCCAGCATCAAATCTTTATCCGGGCTTGGAGATTCTCCTGAACGTAATACATCATAAAGGTTAGAATCTTCACCTTCTACTAAAGGTGCATCCATAGACAGGTGTCTACCGGAGTTTTTCATCGATTCTTTGATATCCTCTTCGCTCATATCCAGAACTTCTGCCAATTCTTCCGGAGAAGGTGGTCTTTCATTTTCCTGTTCAAGGTGAGCGTATGCTTTGTTAATTTTATTGATTGAACCAATTTTGTTTAACGGCAATCTTACAATTCTCGACTGTTCTGCCAACGCCTGTAAGATCGACTGACGAATCCACCAAACCGCATAAGAGATAAATTTGAAACCTCTTGTCTCATCATATCTTTTTGCAGCTTTCATAAGTCCTAAGTTCCCTTCATTAATAAGATCGGGTAAAGAAAGACCTTGGTTTTGGTATTGTTTAGAAACGGAAACTACGAAACGAAGGTTGGCCTTGATCAACTTCTCTAATGCCGCTCTGTCGCCAGCTCGGATTCTTTGTGCCAATTCTACTTCTTCATCCGCAGTAATCAATTCTACTTTACCAATTTCCTGCAAATACTTGTCTAATGAAGCAGTTTCCCTGTTGGTAACCTGCTTAGTGATTTTTAATTGTCTCATTTATTTTATCCTCAAAAAAAGAGTTTACTATATATTATACGTTTGAAAATACAAAAAGGTTACACCAGTTTTAATTATTTTTGAATTTTAATAGAACTTTCTGATAATCAATAGAAATATGAATTTTTATTCATATAAAAAAGCGAAACCGAAGTTTCGCTTTATATATAAGTAATGATATCATGTATTAAAATAAATCGTTCAACACTTTAGCCAGTCTCAGACCTCCATAAAGAAGTTGTCTTTCCATGGTTTCATTGAACTTATACTGATAATCATAAGATAGCTTGGATTCATTTGGAGTTTGAGCATAAATTTTATTAGCGATTTTGTGTGAATCATATAGCCAGTCTTCCAGCGTTCCGGATTGTATCTGCTTTACTTCGTCTTTGGTTTTGATATCCAGAAGCGATGCATATTCCGTATAGCTGTATTTTTGAGAATCCACTAACTTTCCATCCCATACGGAGTGTAAATTGGTTTTTTCCCCGAAATAGGTTACATCAATCTTATTTCCGCCCAAATCTTCAGCTCTTCCCACGTGTAAAGGCTGTGCCAGATCTCCCATGATATGGATAAGGAAGATTAATGCGATCTTTCTGTCTTTTTCAGAAGTATTTTTATCTTTTATTTGAGAAGACAACGTGTTGATCTGAGTATATAAACTTGGCCCTGCCTGCATTTTTAAGTTCTGTTCAAAAGCTTTGAAATCGACTTGTGGGTCTATATTTACATAATGCCATGCCGAAGCCTGCTTCCAAACGCCCGTAGTATCAGATTTAATAAAATCCGGCCAGTTGGCCCAATAGGCAAGACGCTCTTTTCCCATCATTTTTCTGATCTCTCTTCGGGCTTTTCCACAAAGATGGTTTTCTGCAATTTCAGCAATAATCCGATGTCCCGTTAATCCCCATGCATATGAATAAAGAGAAGAGGAAATGAACATCAACATCAGAATTTTAGAATACATACTTTTCATTTCAATAACATTTTCAGGCTGCAAAGATAGGGTAGACTTTCTGAACTATGATTAAAATAAAATTAAATTCTTACAGAAATATTACATCAAGTTTCACTGCATGATTTTTCGTAAATTTATTGCTTAGTTGTATTTTATTCTTATTTATTTCAATTAATTAGTCTTTTAATGAAAAATTAACGTATAAAATATTTTTTCAACTATATGAGATATATTATCTTTACAAGTCTATAATCACAGGAAACACCAAATCACAGAACACTATGTATGAGAATAATATTGTAGACATGCATTACAATAAGCTACAGACAGATTTCAAGGCTGAAGCTGTAGCGGTGAATCTTCTGAAATACCATAGAGCGGTAAGCAATATCTTCATAGAAAGAGTAGGAATCAATGACAGGGCTTACTTAAAAGATATCAAGAGTATTTCAAGCCATTATATGGGCTTTGATGAAGAGGTTTTTACGATAGAAACTTACCGGGAAGGGATTTATGATTATTTGCCGGAAGGTCTGTTTCATCCGCCGTCTCTTACGACTTCCAGAAAAAATGTGGAAAACGTGGTGCGGGAAATCCGCAAGCAAAAGAAAGTTGAGGAGGATGCCCGAAAATTTTTCCGCCCATTCGAGCTAGAAATATTTTTCACGGAAATAAGCGGTCTGCTTAAGGAGTTCGATTTTGATATTTCCAGTGATACCGATACTTTGCTGGAAACCATCAGCGAACTTTGGCCTTTGGTCAATATGCTCGACAAACAAAATGCTTATATTTTCATCCATATTTTGCCTTTTTTTCATGAAATCAGGGGAGATAAGGAATGGTTTGAAAGGTGTTTGTCCGCTTTTCTCCAGGTTCCGGTGAAAGTAACGTTTGCTCCTAATATTATTGATGATATAGAAGAAAATGATGATTCTATGTTATTGGGAAATTCGAGACTGGGAGTTACATTGATACCAAGCGGAAGACATATGGATGGGGAGAGAAACTGGGTCGTGAATATAGGTCCGATTCCTTATGAGAATGTAAAACAATATGTTCCCGGAAGTCCTTTCAGGAAAATACTACAGGCTTTATATGATTATTTTCTTCCGGTAACCGTGGATGTGGAAGAGAATTTTATCACCGAGAAAAAAGAATATTCCTTCGTGCTGGAAGATAATGTAAGAAACGCTAACCGCCTCGGATATTCTACTTTCCTGTAAAATATTTTGCTATATTTACAATCACCAATAAAATATTAATTTGAAATTTATAAGATGGAAGTTTCTTCAGTAAAAGGGATCTTTTTGAGATATATTTTGATGCCTTTAATAGCAGTTATAATGATGATCATTTTAGGAGTGATCAGAAGAAATAAACCGGCTATTAAAATTAAAGTCATTATCATATATGTTCTGCTATGCGGGTTGTGCCTTGCTTTGCCAGGCTTTTTCGGATTTGCCAAAAATCTGTTCAATCCTTACTGGTATCTTATTGCACAGATCATTTATCTTATTTTCGGAATTATTCATGTGAACTTACTGGATAAGTATTTTAAGAAGCATATTGATTCCTTGTCGATGAGTATTTTATTTGAGACGATTCTTTCCATTACCTGCATCGTCGTCGGAGGATTTCTTTTTGTGCTGTTTTTCAAATGGACGAGCAAAGGAATAGGATACCCTGTAATGGCAGCTACGAGTATGCTGATATTTCTTGTTCCGAGAATATTTTACTATTGTTATATCCAGTTTATCAGCATTCCTTTTGATATTTATAAAACATGGAGATATTCTCCGGAGCAAAAGCTTCCTGACTTTGATGGGGTGGATTTTGACCGTCTCATGGTATTGAATGTTGAATTGAGTAAAAATCTGGAAGACGCCAACAGATTTAGAATCAAAGCTAAAACGCTTCCGACAGGGGTTACGTTCGGAGATTGGTTTTACAGGGTTGTAGATGATTATAACCATAAAAATCCCAATTCGATCATTCACCTTACGGATCGTGAAAAAGAACCTTATTACTGGATCTTTTATACTAAAAAATCGTTCTTCAGTTTCAGAAAATATATTGATTTCGACCAGGATATCTCTACTAATGACATCGCAGAAAATGATGTTGTGATTTGTAAAAGAGTGATCCAGCATGAAGAGGAAGGAATTGCAAGAAAACCATAATCACAAATTTTAAAAGTATTTAATATGATACAGCCTATTAAACATTTTGCAATCAATTGGGTGGATGGGATGAAAGTTTCCCAAAGGCACCTGAATGATCAGGATAATTTTTTAATTGATACCATCAGAGATTCCAGTTCTCTTGGGATCAATACTTATAATTACGGACTTTTACCCATTTCCAACGAATTTACGGACAGAACGATCTTTGATGTTCACAATACGGCTACCAATGATGTACAGTTAGTAATCAAACACTGCAGTGCCGTTACGATGGCCGGTTACAGAATCGAGCTCAACGACAGGAGAGTGAGCGTAAAATCCTTAGCCAAATCGATGAATGAAGATCAGGCAGACGGAGAGTATTATATTCTGATCTCTGTAAATCCGTTTGATAAAGTACCTTTTGGAGATATAGATCCTGAAGAAATTCCGCCACGTCATCCGAATGCACAGCCGAATTATCATATAGAACTATTACCTGTAACGTCTTTAAACAGCAGCTATTCAGGTGGAAATTATCTGGTAGTAGGAAAGGTTGATTTAAAAGGAAATATAGCACAGGTGGACTCTACTTTTATTCCGCCATGTACTTCCATTCAGAGTCATCCTGCTTTACTGGATTATTATAATAGTTTTGCCAAATCTATCGGTAATTTACAGCAATATGCTTTCAAGATCATTCAGAAGGCATCGCATAAAAACCAAAACACAGCATTAGCTCAAAATGTTAAATTCCTGTGCAATACGATGGTGAACACATTTGGCGATATGTATTTCCAGTTCAGAAATATTATTCCATGGCAGCCGCCGGTATTTCTGATCGAATCTTTTGCTAAACTAGCTCTGCGACTGTATAATTCAACACAGGTTCTGGTTCCTGCAGAATTGGAAGAAATGCTGAATTACAGCTTGGAATGGAGTGAAATCGCACCGCATACTTTACTGAATCAGTTATCCATTGTGGCGGAAACGAACTATGACCACCATAATTGTGGAGAACCTCTTCTTTACATTCAGCAGATGTTAAGAAGCCTGGAAATCATTTTCTCTAAATTAAGTGAGCTGGATTATATCGGACAGAGAAAAGAAAACATTATTGTCAACGAACAGGAAGTTTCCAATAATGCCAATCCGAAAAGAGGCTGGAGTGTTTTAGATTAACCATATTATATGAGTCCTGAAAATTTTCAGGACTTTTTATTTTGAATAAAATTTTAAGAATACCAATCATTATTAAAAATGAATATAGACTTAATAAGAAAGGAAACAGCAGGTTGTTCAGATAAAATATTTTTAAATAACGCAGGGTCGTCATTGATGCCTGAGATTGTTGTGAATACGATGGTTGACTACATCAAACAAGAAGAACAGTTTGGAGGGTATATAATCATGAACAAAAATCAGGAAATAATCAGCCAGTTTTATGAAGAAACAGCAAAGCTGCTAAATGGTAAGCCTTCCAATATAGCCTTTGCAACCAGTGCAACGGATGCGTATGCAAAAGCTTTATCAAGTATTTCTTTTAAAGAAGGAGATTGTATCATTACAACCATAGACGATTATATTTCCAATCAGATTGCTTTTATTTCTCTTCAAAAGAGATTCCATATTGAAGTTATAAGAGTGAAAAACCTTTCGGATCATGAAATTGATCTCGAGGATTTAGAAGCTTTAATCAAGAAACATCATCCTAAATTAATAGCTGTTACTCACATTCCCACCAATTCCGGACTGATCCAGAATGTGGAGGGAGTAGGAGCCATTTGTAAAAAATATGATATTCTTTACCTGGTAGATGCCTGCCAATCTGTAGGACAATTGAAGGTGGATGTTCAGAAAATTGGTTGTGATTTTCTTACCGCAACGGGAAGAAAATTTATGCGGGGGCCAAGGGGAACAGGATTTCTGTATGTTTCCGACAAAGTTTTGGAACAGAAATTAGTTCCGTTATTTTTAGACATGAGAGGAGCGAATTGGACCGCATTTGATGATTATGAAATTTTCCAGACAGCAAGAAGGTTTGAGCATTGGGAAATTTCCTACAGTTCATTACGGGGACTGACGGAGGCTGTGAAATATGCCAATACAATAGGATTGGATCAGATAGAAGATTACAACAGAAAATTAGCAGAAACCCTTAGAACTGGGCTTCATACTAAGGGATATAAAGTCCTGGATGAAGGTAAGCATTTAGCGAGTATTGTCACATTTTGTAATAAGGATAACGAAATTGAGAATATTCAGAAAGTCTTTTCCCAAAGTAAAGTTTATTTTTCCATAAGCAATAAGAGCTCTGCATTAATAGATTTCACTCATAAAAACATCAATGCGGCAATACGTCTGTCGCCTCATTATTTCAATACCCTTGAAGAAATTGAAACAGTGGTTGATCTTTTATAAGGTAAAATTGGAAAATAAAGATATAACAGAAAAGAACTCGCATTATGCGAGTTCTTTTCTGTTATATCATTCTCTTTTTTAATTAATTACAGTAGGAAATTCGAGGATTAGTGCTGCTTCCACATTGAAATTGATATTTGCTTTGCGGATAACTAGGCAACGGGTTATCGGTTACTTCTAATGGGATCATTGATTGTCCATTGTAAGAAGGCATAGTGACTTGCGCAGCGGAACCATTCCCTAAAGCAACATTTTTGGCATTGGTATTTCCGTTGAAACTGTAATCCATCATGGCATCCAAAAGACGGTATACGCCATAATAGTCCAATGCATCAAAAACCTTTCGGGAGCTTGGCATGGCATGATCAGTTACATAATTATATCCATTAATAGTAGATGATTTAAAATAAATAAAATCTTTTTCAGTGTTGTTAATATTGATGTTTTTAAAGATATCGATTGCCATTCTGTGATCATTTACATCATCTTCATCATAGACCTGCATTATCATTTTTGTATTGGCTGGAAAGCTTTGTAATTGCTGCTGGGTGGTTAATGAACTATTCCAGTTAAAAGAATACCATGGTGCCATTATGAAAAGAAAACGGGCATTCTGTCCCCAGCCTTTTTCCGTAAATGCTTTATAGGCAAGGTCGATGCTTGCTCCGCCTCCAAAGGAATGCCCCATGAAGCCTACTTTCTGAGTGTCAATAATGTTGGGATAATCTGTGGCAGCCTTTATGAAGCCTTCCCATAGGGTCTGGTAACGGTGATCAACACTGATATCAATAGTACGGTAAGGGACAAATACCACAACATAGCCCTTCTTTGCAATAAAGTTATACAGCTCTATATTGTAATCTTTATCCTCACCGCCAAATGGGTGTGAAAAGAATATAGTAGGTCTGGGAGAAGTAATCCCTTTTGGATAGAAAATTGAAATCTGCGTTCCTGCGTACTGTGGATTATTAAAATCAATTTCCGCCACTTCATAGTTTCCATCTGCACCATATCCTGATGCAGGCTTTTGTATGGGCCCCTGAAGGCTGTTGCCAAGCTTTGACTGAAGAGAAGCAGTTTCGTCATTATCGTTAGTGTCCTGAGAACATGCCGAAGCGGTAATAAACATAATCATTACCCATGGATACAATAGTTTTTTCATTTTCTTTTGTCTTTAATATTTTGAGCCATCTGATCTTTCATCTCCTCATATTTTTTATATTGTCCTGCATCCAGAATTTGGCTTAGGGCATTAGATTTTTCTTTCTGTAAAGCTTTCAGTTTTTTGAACTTAGAGAGTTTACCTTCGTGACTTTGCAGAATTGGGTCATTCTTTTGGGCGTACTGAAGATTAAGTGCAGAGACCTGCTCAACTTGTGTCGGATTTAATGCTAATTTAGTTTTCATCCATTCCGTCTGCATCTTTGCACGCTGTTCCGGAGTACTGTCCTTTAATTTTTTTGCCTGTGCCGATACATTTGTAAATATCATGCACAGAAATGCCGCTACAAGAAGTGGCCATTGTTTTTTTTGTTTTAAAAGCATCTTTGAAAATTTTAATTTTATGAAACAAATGTAGCAATATCCATAGCTGCCTGTAAGATAAAAAAGGGTGAACCTGCTAAATCCCGGGGTGAAATTCATTATTGATCCAGCCACTTTCTAAAATGCATGGCTTTTGCTTTACTGACAAGTATCTGCTCCTGAGGTAAAGGATGTATCTTAACAAGCAATCTCCCATTAAAGAAATATTCCACGGCATCGACGGCATTTTTATTAATGATAAACTGGCGATTGGCTCTGAAAAAGAGAGCAGGGTCCAGTTCATGTTCCAGTTGTTCCAGTGTAAATTCCACCACATACTGCCTGCTATCAGCCAGATGTGCATATACTATTTCGTTAGCAGTGTAGAACCAATTGATCTTAGCCGCTTCTATTGGGAGAAGTCTTCCGCAGTAATGAACCAGGAATGACTTTTTATATTGTTTCGTTGCATACTTAAGTTCCTGCAACAGGGCTGCTGTTTTAGTCTGTTCATTTTTAACATCTGAAGCAATAAGCGTATTGTATTTAAGCAGAGTCCGCTGTATTTCTTCCCCGTCAAAAGGTTTCAAGACATAATCAATGCCGTTGTTCCGAAAAGCCTCGATGGCATAATCATTATATGCGGTAACAAAAATAACAGGTTTTCTTATGTTTACCTGTCGGAAGATTTCAAATGATAACCCATCAGAAAGCCTTACATCTGAAAATATGAGATCATAAGCACTGTCATTTGAGGTGAACCAATCCACTGCTTCTGCTATACTTTGCAGTGTCATAATAATTTGTGCATCCTTATTAATTTCTTTGAGGATATATTCTAGATTTCGTGCGGTAGCAGCTTCATCTTCAATAATTACAATATGTAAATTCTGTGTCATAACAAGGGAAGCTTTACAATGAAATATTCTTTGGTCTGATGGATTTCTATCTCATGATGGGTTTGCAGCTTATATCTTTCATTCAGGTTGGTAAGACCAAGTCCGGTCCCCTCTGCCTCACTGATGGTGGGTTGGAGATTGTTTCGGATAATGAGCCAGGTATTTTCTTCATAAATCTCTATTACTAAAGGTGATGAATCTGTAGCCCTGTTATGTTTAACCGCATTTTCCACCAAGGGTTGCAGTGATAAATGAAGTACTTGCTTATGTATAAGATTTTCGCTGATATTGATATAAATCTGAAAGGTATTTTCCAGCCGCATTTTCACCAGCTGGATATAGGACTTCAGGTGCTCAAGTTCTTTTTCAAGGGTTACCAGATCGTTGCCTGAACGGAGCAGTGTATATCTGAAGATTTTGGAAAGATGGAGAATATAGTTTTGGGCCAGAGCCGGATTTTCCCGGACTATAGCGGAAAGACTGCTCAGTGTATTGAAGAGAAAATGCGGGTTAAGCTGTTCCTGGAGTAGTCTCAGCTGTGCCTGAAGGTAGGCGGAATTGAGCTGTTCATTGATCAGGTCTTTATTTCTGCTTTCACGCATCAGAAGAATAAGGCGGATAACTACAGCAATCATGATACTGCTGAGCAGAAACCGGGCAAAATATCCTCTCATTCTTCCACCCGGAAGTTGAACAGCTCCAAAAAGCAAAGAATGGATCACGCTTCCCAGCACAATAGCTGCCACAACCACCAAGGCATTAAATGTGTAGAGTTTCCAGTATTTTTTGTTTTCTCTAAGTACACTCAGAAACTTACCCTTGGAGAGATTAAGATATAGTAATAGAAGGCAGAACATCATATTATAGAAAAACTGGAAACTATATTCACCAATATTGAACTGCCAGTAACGGGCAATAATCCCATCACTATTAAGGGCCATCAGTTTTGCAGAATTGACTACCAATGTAATCAAAAAGGCACTATAAAGATATATTTTTCTCTCATTCTTATTCATTAGTGCAAAGAAAGCAAAATATTAAAACCGATGATATAATTAAATGGGTGAAGCAGTAAAAGCTGATGGTGAAATGATGTACTCGAGGTATCATACGGTAAATTCGGAGGCAATCATATACCAGTGTACATTGAAGTATATTGTTACTCTATTTTTTGACCAGTATTTTCTCAGTGGCTTTTCTGCTCAGCACTTCTTTTTTACCTTCAATTTCAATGGTCATGGATTTATCGAAATCCTCAATTTTAATGACTTTGATCTTGGTATTCAGTAGTAATTTTCTTTCGTTCAGATAGCTTAGAAATGCATCATCAGAAAGGGTAACAGAAGCAAAAACAACGGTTTCATCAATGTGACAGTCGCTTAGTTTCTGTAAATCCTGTGCAATGATATTTCCGTCTTTGTCAGGAATAGGTTCACCGTGAGGATCGAATTTGGGATAATCCAGAATTTCATCCATTTTATCGAAGAAAATCTGAGAATGAACGTGTTCCAGCTGTTCTGCAATTTCATGAACATTTTCCCACCCGAAATTCATTGTTTTCACCAGAAACATTTCCGTAAGCCTGTGTTTACGTACAACCAGAGCGGCTTCTCTTTTTCCGTTGGTAGTAACGATAAGAGGCTTGTAGGTTTCGTAGATCACCCAGTTTTTTTCCGCAAATTTCTTCATCATATTATTCACACTCGGCATTTTTACGTTTAAAAATTTGCTGAGCTCATTAATCGTCACCTTTCCTTCATGATCAACCAAATGAAACAAAGCCTTCAGATAATTCTCTTCTGTTAATGTTGTTTTCAAAATGTTAGATGATTTTCAATACAAATCTAACAAAATATTATGAAAATCCTGCTCTTGATGTTTTAACTTTTTTTAATTTTACTCTATGAAATTTTCATTCAAAAACGATTATTCAGAGGGATGTCATCCTCTTATTTTGCAGGCTCTTTCAACATATAATTTAGATCAGCAAGCCGGTTACGGAGAAGATGCATATTCTTTAAAAGCTAAAGAATATATTAAAGAGAAAATGAATAATGCCTATGCGGATATTTATTTTGTTTCCGGCGGAACACAGGCTAATCTGATTGTGATTTCATCTATCTTAAAGCCCTATCAATGTGTTATTTCCGCTTCTACAGGACATATTTTGAATAATGAAACAGGGGCAATAGAAGCAACCGGACATAAAATCCTGAGCATTGAAACGGCAGATGGAAAGCTAACGCCTTCAGATATTATTCCTGTATTGGAAAATCATAGAAATATTCCGCATCAGGTAATGCCTAAAATGGTATATATCTCTAATTCTACGGAGTTGGGAACCATTTATACTGTGAAGGAGCTCAAAGAGCTTTCTGATTTTTGTAAGGAAAATAACCTGTACCTGTTTATGGACGGAGCAAGAATGGGACATGGCTTAACATCGGAAATCAGTGATCTGACCCTTGAACAAGTTGCTGCTCTTACAGATGTTTTTTATTTGGGCGGGACTAAAAACGGAGCTTTGATAGGAGAAGCCATTGTCATTAATAACCAAAGCCTTCAGCAGGATTTTGCCTTCAATATCAAGCAAAAAGGGGCATTGCTGGCAAAAGGAAGATTGCTGGGGATCCAGTTTTTGGTATTGATGAAAGATGATTTATATTTTGAGTTGGCTAAACACGCGAATCAGCAGGCAATGAAAATTAAAAACGCCCTGAAGGAAAGGGGAGTGCATTTTCTTTCAGATACTTATACCAATCAGATTTTCCCAATTTTAAGTAATGATTTAATTGAACTGCTATCTGAAAAATTTGAATTTTACGTCTGGAAAAAGATGGATGAGGATTTTTCCGCTGTTCGGTTGATCACTTCCTGGAATACAGGTGATGAAGCTGTCAATAGCTTTATTGAGATGATCAAGAGTGAATTGTCAGCAGAAAAGTCTTGAATTAAGAAGGTTTAGATTATTGAAGATAATTTCACATGGATTTCAAAAAAAGGAATAAAGAAAACCATCTAAAAGAACTCGCCATCGTTTTTTTGAAATTAGGTTTCACTGCTTTTGGGGGGCCGGCTGCTCATATTGCCATGATGCAACAGGAAGTGGTTGCCAAAAGAGCTTGGATGACGGAACAACATTTTCTGGATCTGATGGGGGCCACTAATCTTATACCAGGTCCCAACAGTACGGAAATGGCCATCCATATAGGACAGGATAGAGCAGGATGGAAAGGATTAATGGTTGCGGGATTATGTTTTATAAGTCCAGCAGTCTTTATTACCTTGTTTTTTGCTTGGTTGTATAAGGAATATGGGCAACTTCCGGAAGTTCAGCCTTTTATATATGGAATAAAACCGGCAATTATTACAGTGATATTGAATGCTGTTTTCCCACTTGCAAAAAAGTCTTTAAAGACAATGGAATTATGGATAATAGGTATTCTGGTTCTATTACTTTCCTTTGCCGATATCAGTGAGATTATTCTCTTATTTGGAGCGGGTATTGCGGCGATTCTATTGCATTTTATCCGGCAGAGAAATATCAATGGTTCTCTTTTCCCCTTGTTGTTGCCGTTTCAGGATTTTGTTTTGACTTCCAGACATTTGAAATTGTTTCTTATCTTTCTTAAAGTTGGGGCTATATTGTATGGAAGCGGGTACGTTCTGTTTGCTTTTCTTGATACGGAATTGGTAAGCAGAGGTCTCTTAACAAGGCAGCAGTTGTTAGATGCAATAGCAGTGGGGCAGTTTACACCGGGTCCGGTTTTTTCCTCTGTTACTTTCATTGGATATCAGATTGATAATTGGTCGGGAGCGTTGGTTGCTACTTTAGGCATTTTCCTGCCATCATTTGTTTTTGTGGCATTATTGAATCCTATTGTAAAGATGATGCGGAACTCAACATTTTTTTCATCATTTTTAGATGCCGTAAATGTTGCATCAATAGCGATTATCATCTTTATATGTTATGAAATGGCGAAAGACAGTATTTCAGATTGGAAAACTGTGTTTATTGCTATTATTTGTTTCATGATTATGATTTTCTACAGAAAAATCAATAGCGCCTGGATAGTCTTATTGGGAGCTTTATCAGGATATACTTTACAATATCTATAAATCTCTTAATTGTACAAATAGAAAACAGCCTGACCAATCAGGCTGTTTGTATGTTTCTATCCTTAGAACAATCTTGAATAGTCTTATTTCAGAGCTTCTGTGACAATCTTGCAATCAGCGGTCTTTAATTTATGACCTGCATTATAGTTGATTTTATTTTCGTTGGTATATTTCATTTGCCCGTTATCATCTTTTTGCTCACCAATTCCTTCAATCAAAGTATTGTCTTTTTGTATGAAGAAAATGTCTCTTTTACTTTTTATTCCTTCAGATTCAAATTCGTAGGTAAGTTTTAAGGTATCTCCTGATTTAAAGCCTGTAACATCTCCTTTGGAGCTGTCTTTCTCATGATTTTTGTAAGACATTTTTCCGGTGATGGTACCTAAGTTGTCATCAATGCTTGCGAAAACAGTGTCTTGTCCTACCACGCTCATATAGCAGAAAGATTTTGGGCCTAAAGTATCTACTACAGTTTCTGCTACTGCTGTAGAATCTGGTTCAACCTGAGGTGTTACTGTTTCCGTTTTTTTGTTGCAGTTCATCAGAAAAACAGAAAGAGAACCCAGTAAGAGCAATTTTTTCATAATTCCTTTTTATTATGTTAAATCAAATTTCAGACGCTAAAATAACAATACTTATCTTAAAAAGAGGATATGCTTAAAATTATTTTAGATTCTTCTCTAATAACGTGAAAATATTATTATAATTGTTTATTCTATCAGACTTTTAAGGCCCCTCTGAATCCCCTTGCGGCATAGTAGGAATCTGCACCGTTGTGATATGTAAAAACAGTATTGTAGCGACGGTCACAGAATATGGCACCGCCAAGTTCTCTGATATGAGCAGGAGTTTTTATCCAGCTTGAGGTTTTCAGATCAAATTTGCCGAGCTCCTGTAATTGTCTGTATTCTTCTTCCGTGAGAATTTCAATTCCCATATCTGAAGCTGTATCAATAGCATTGCTTTCCGGTTTGTTGGCTTTTCTGGCTTCCCATGCAGGATAATCGTAACAAAGGCTTCTGCGTTTCGGACTTTCCGGCGAACAGTCAAAGAAAATATATTCATCCGTTTTTTTATCATAACCCACTACGTCCGGTTCTCCCTCGGTTTCTTCCATTTCGTTCAGTGACCATAATTTTTCAGGATTTTTCTCCAGTTTCGACTGTATTTTGTTCCAATCTAAACCTTTGTGACGGGACGTATTCTTTTCAAAACGCTGATGTAAAACTTTCAACAGTTTTTCGCTTTGTTCTGGGGTGAGTTTCTTTTTGTTCATATTATACTGTTTAGGGTGATTTTAATTATTTTAATAAATTAAATGTACTGATTTTATGAAGTGACTTTTCGATCAGCAGGTCTGAAATACCATGAGATGATCACTAAGGCCAATAGTAATACAGCAGGAAAGGTTTTACCGAAGGGATCTCCAACAATAAGATGTGAAATTACTGCTCCGGACATGACAAAAACAAAGCCTGCATACGCCCATTCTTTTAGTAATGGGGTTTTGGGAATAAGAATAGCAACGACTCCCAATATTTTCCAGACCGCAATGATGGTCATAAGGTACAGAGGATATCCTAATGTAGTAAAGTTCTGTACTTCGTCCGGATGCTTCATAAGCTGAACAATAGCTGTAGAAATCATTCCTAATGCTGTCCATAGGGTAAAGATCCAATAAATGATCTTGTTTCTTTTTTGTGATTTTTGTGTTTCCATGTGAGTTTATTAAGTTGTTAATCGTTTAAGCCTTTTCTTTTAAGGATTTGAGGAATATATTTTTCAATTCTTGCTTCGCGGGTTTTGGGTTGCTTGGCAGAGGAGAAGTGGAGGAGGTATGCCCTTTGTCTGCCCGGTGTTAAAGCTTCAAAAGCCTCTTGTAATTCCGGATTTTCGTTCAGTTTGTGTTGAAATTCTTCGGGCATTTCAAATTCCCTGGTTTCCTTCATTTTTACCTGAATGCCGGATTTTTCGACTTCAACAGCTTCATAAACATACGTTTTTATAACTTTTTCCCAATCATTAATCTCCTGAAGGCCGGTAAAACGGATTTGCCGTGCAGCCTGAACATTTTCCGTTTGCTGGATAAGAATGTTATCGGTATCCTTTAATAAAGCACCTTTAAAGAGTAGGAGAGCGCAGTATTCTTTAAAGCCATGGATCAAAATAATATTTTTACCATGATACGTATAGCATGGGCATCCCCATTTTACTTCCTCTTCAAGACCCGTGTCCAAAAGAATGGTTCTTAGTTTTTCAAATTCTTTTTGCCATTGTCCGGGTTCGTCAAAGAAAAAATCAGCTTTTGGGTTCATGATCCTTATTTTAATTGATTCACAATTTCCTGAAGACGGTTATGGGCCATATTAATGCCCTGTGCAAATGGTAATTTTAACATCTGATCCCTGTAATCCACAGATTGATAAATGGTATGTATCGTAATTTTACTGGTCTCATCCGTCAATTTTTCAAAGGTGATGTATTCAAGCTGAGCAGGGAAAGGAGTGTTTTCCATTTGAAATGTCCTGATGATCTTCTGGTTGGGAATAAATTCATGAATGGCTCCGTGAGCTTTGAAAACCACATCTCCTTGAGGATTGGTAATTTGGAATTCATAGCCGCCGTGCTGCTTGTTTTCAAGCCTCAACACTTTGTTTCCCATCCATTGCTCTATAAGTTCTGCTTCGGAATACGCTCTGAAAAGTAGTTCTAGAGGCAGATCAAATTCCCTTGTGATGAAAATTTCCTGTTTGCCATCTTCTGCGTGTATTTTGGTCTTTAGTTCCATGTTTGCTATTTTTTGGATTGGTAATTTTTCATGATGCTTTCCAGTTTGTTGAATCTGTCATCCCACATTGTACGGAAAGGTTCAATAAAATCGGCGATTTCTTTCATTTTGTTTGGATTGAGGTGGTAAATGATCTCCCGGCCGTTTTGTTCCTGTCGAAGCAATTCACATTCTGTAAGGATTTGCAAATGCTTTGAAACGGTAGGTCTTGCGGTATCAAAATTCGACGCAATGGCGCCTGCAGTCATGGACTGTGTGGCTACGAGCATCAGTATTGATCTTCTCGTAGGGTCTGCAATGGCTTGAAATACATCTCTTCTCAGATTCATTGTGTAGTTATTTGACTACAAATATATGTGTAGTTATTTAACTACACAAATTTTCAGGGTAAAAATTTAAATTAATTATTATAAATGTTGAATTGACCTAAGTTGAATGTATAATTATTTACAGTCTTTCCGGTGTGAAAATTTAAAGCAATCACTGCTATTTCTTTCCGTGCATAGGAGGATAGGTCGAAAGTAATGGTATTCCATTCAGAGCTGGGCGCTGTCCCTATGTCAAGATAAACAGGCTTGGTCAGATTATCACTGAAATAAAGCGCTAATCTGGCATTGGTATTTCCGGCAGCCGGATATTTATAGGCTAAAGAAAACTTTGTTTTTGGAGTGGCTGTAAGTTTTGTCTGGAATAATTTCACCGTAACATCATTCGCAAGATTTCCTGCAAATTGGATGGAGCTTCCTCCATTATAAGCATCATCAAAATAATATGAGGGGCGTAGAGTATTGGCATTCAAATCCGCGGAAGAAACAGCCCATTGCCATGAAGGCAAAATATCCTGTTTTCCCATATTGGACCAGTTTTTAGCAATTATCTTTCCATTCGTTGCTACAATTTTTCCTTGTCCCACATTGAAATTTGTTTTGAAGGGAAGCTTGTTAATGACCATACGAACAGGCACATAATATCCAATTCCTTTCCAGATATGGATTCCATCAGGATCTGTTACTGCAACATTGTTATCATCTCCGGAAAAAATACGGGACTCTGTCTTATAGAAGTTGGCATAATCATTAGGATCTGTATTGAAATTGGTCAGTCCGCTGTTGTACGTCAGATTCATGGCAAATAAACCTAAAGAAGTTTTCGGGCTGTTTACAGGACCTGCATTTCCAGCCGGACCATAATTGTTGAATAATTGTGTAATCCACGTATAGTCGGGAGATCTGGTAAATAAAGCCTGTGCGCCGGTTCTTTTAGGCCACACATCGGCACCGGTATATACATCGAATGGGCTCCTTTTGATATTTTCTGCTGTGGTTACAGAGGAAGCAATCTGGTCAGATCCCCACCAGTAATTAGTAAAAAAGGCATCTGAAACCCGGATTCTACCATTCTGCAGGAGGGGAGCATTGGCATTATTCAGGGCATTTTGATAAGAAATTTCGCCGTTTGGTATCATAGCATCATACCAATGGATTTCCATACCTTTGGGCTTTGTGGTTTCTAATTGTGTCAACATTTCCATAAACTGCGAAGCAACGGATGGAGAAACAGATGATTCTACATTGAAAAACCAACCATCAAAACCATAATATTGAGCAATTTCAATCAGCTTTTGGGCAGCAATAAATTTTCCTTTGATATCTTTTTGGATGAGAATATTCATTTCCTTGTCATTGGGAAATACAGTTCCAATAATTTTAACTCCGTTTTTGTGAGCAGTATCTACCCATAATTTGGAGGGAACAGATATTTTTCCTGCAAACCAGATAAAAATGTCTACATACTGCCAATTGGTAAAATTAAAGGTGTTGAATTTATTTTGCTCCGTATACCAGGCTCCCCAGGTATCCATACCATCCGGAGCATAGCTTATTTTCATATTGAAGCTTTGTGAAGGATTAAGTTGTGAAGCTAGCGTTTTAGTACGTGTAGCCAATGGCATCTTAGAAACATTTCCAGGTAAGGAAGAACCTGAGGATGTCCATGAATTGAGTTCACTGAATTCCAGTTGAAGTTTATTTTCTACAGTCTGTGCGATGATCTTATTGCTTGAAAAAGCAATTAAAAGAATGAATATCGCTGCCTTTTTCATATTTGGTAATTGTTAATCCTAACAAATTTAGTGTTTTCAGAGTGAATTTGATGATGGAAACAGTATAATTCAAACTTAAATTAAAAATCCTATAATTTATATTATGTTAAATTATTCATGATGGCATATATCTTATTAAATTGAGATTTTAAAATTTTCAGTGAATTTGGTGGATCTGCTCAGTTATTTATTTTTAAAGTTGAACTTTGTACAAATGTCCAATCGAAACCGCTCAGCCCAGCTTTTGGCAATACCTTATTAGGCGGCGTTTTTATATATTTGAATCTGTAATTATTTTCCATTTTCCCTCGGAGTCTTTTCCCCAAACAAGAATATACTTGCCATTATAACTTCCTGTACATTGTCCAATTTCAAAAGCAAAATTGGCATTTACCGCCTTTAATATTAAAGGATGGAGCTTTAAATGGTAGTTTTTGTTATCCATATAATTATATTCCTTTATCAAATCTTCTGTTCCTTTTACTAGTGGTTTATGGTTGTAATAAATGGTATTGTTACTGTAGAGTTCTTTGACTAGGTTTTTAGAATTATTCTCATTGCAAAGTTGAACCCATAATTTTCGTCTTTCAGATATACTTGTTGTGTCGACTTTTTTAGCTTCTAAATTACTTTCGTTACTGAATTCAAATTCTCGAACTATCTTTTCATTTTCTATTCTCCAAATTACAATTCCAATAAACTCTTTTCGATTATCAATTTTATAACTAATTAATTCATAATTTATTTTTCTCTTACTATTAGCCTCTACACTGAATAGTGATTTTATTGATGTAATTTTACCTTTTTGAACGTTATAATAATTGGCTATTTGGCTCGAATTCTCAATTATATTATCAGGAGAAATAATTTTAACTGAATTAGCATCATAGAGATTTTTAATGGAATCTACATTATTTTTATTTATGCTATTTGCCCAATTTTTGAGGTGGTCAGGAACATTTATGTTTTGGGCTATTATAGTTTGAGGATTTGATATATTTCCTTTTTTAATTTCTTGTTGTTTGCATCCCATAATTATCAGAAAAAGGAATGTCAAAATTATAATTCTTGATTTCATTCGTTGTTTTTAAAATGTCGCCTAACGTTTCGGGGCTTGGTGATGGCGGGCATTTCGAAGCCGAAACTTTCAACTAAAATACAAATTTCTACTCTTAAATTGCGTTAAGTAAATTTAATATTTTTACGATGATTTGAAATTTTTGTTATCAACGGCAAAGTAAAATATTTCAAAATTTACGGCAAGGAACTGTATATAAATTTGTTTTATCAAATTATAATTCAATAGAAGTTCATATTCAAAACTATATTTAGAAAAGTTGTTTTCAGAGTTAAATTATGCCTACAAGAATAAAGTATATAACGAAGGAAATATATATTTGTCAGAAACTACTAATAATATTAAAGTAAAGTTGATTATTAAAGATTCCGAAATAATTACTATCTATCCATTGTTAGAATAATAATTGTGATGAACTTACAACATTTACTTCACTTAAAACTACCTCTTGATCTTTCATCATAATTGTAACCGGGATCTGAAGTTCGGTCTGTATTTTCACCCGTAAAGCTTCCAGCGCAGAAAATTCTCCATGCACAAGCATGATCTGTTTTGGCGGATTTTCATATTTTTTAATCCATTCCATTAATTCTGATTGGTCTGCATGGGCTGATAATCCGGTAATTTCAACAATATTTGCTTTCACTGGGTAAAATTTTCCGTGCATTTTAAGCTCATGAGTACGGTTAAGCAATGCTCTTCCACGGGTACCTTCGGCCTGAAAACCGACAATTAACACCGTATTTCTGCTGTTTCCGATATCATGTTTTAAATATTCAAGTACACGTCCTCCCGTTACCATCCCACTTCCTGCAATGATGATCTTGCTTTTTTTATCCTGGATGATTTTCCTGGTTTTTTCATATTCCCTGTTAATCGTAATATGCTGAATAATTTCCAGCCATTCCTGTTGGTCTATTGTAGTATAATTGGCGTAATGCAACATGATATCAGTAGCCGAAGCAGCCATTGGGCTGTCTAACACGATAGGAATATTAAATGGAATTCTGTTTTGTTTTTTTAACTGGTGTAGAATGTAGATGATTTCTTGAGCCCTTCCTACTGCAAAGCTGGGTATGATAATATTTCCATGGTTTTTAACGGTGATATTGATCCAGTGTTCCAGTTCGTCATACAGATCTGTGTTATCATGAAGTCTGTCCCCGTAGGTGGATTCCATTACCAGAAAATCTGCATGAGTGAAAAAATCGGGAGCAGGCAGAATAGCACTATGGTTTCTGCCTATGTCTCCCGAAAAGATGATGGTTTTCTCAAAGCATACGACTTCTACGGAGCAGGCTCCGATGATATGTCCGCATGGTTTAAACCTGAAGTGTACATGGTTACTAAGTTTAATTTCCTCATTTTCATTTACGATAACGAATTGATTAAAAGCTTTTTCGGTATCATTTACCGTATACAAAGGTTTTGCCGGATGGTGTTTGGTATAGTGATGACGATTGGCTTTTTCGGCATCTTCTTCCTGTAGTTTGGCGCTATCCAGTAAAATTAATTTGGTGAGCTCTTTGGTGGGGCTTGTCATGTAAATCTTTCCTTTAAAACCATTTTTTACCAGAAGAGGAATATAGCCGCAATGATCGAGATGAGCATGGGTGAGAATGAGAGCATCTATTTCTGAAATGTCTGTATTCAGCGATTTCCAGTTTTGTTCTCTCAGATATTTAACTCCCTGAAAAAGTCCGCAGTCTATTAATAGAGTGAGTTCCGGAGTTTTTAATAAATGCTTGGATCCTGTAACGGTTTCAGCACCTCCTAATGATTGTAAAGTGATAGATTCCATGGCTGTATATTGTATTAATCTACTTTGATCTCCTGAATATTTTTTTGATCAGGGTTTGCTTTCATGACACTGATATTTAATAATCCGTCCTGATAATTGGCTTTGATCTGTTCCTGGGTGATATTGTCCGGCAGACGGAAGCTTCGGGAAAATGAAGACGTAGAGAATTCTTTTCTTAAATAGTTTTCTTTTTCCTCTTTGCTTTCTGAACTGGTTTCGGCACTTATAGTAAGCGATCCGTTTTCGATGGCTACTTTAAAATCTTCTTTTTTAAAGCCCGGTGCTGAAACTTTTACCTCATAAGCTCCATTTTTATCAATGATATTAACGGTTGGATAGTTATGATTGAAGATAGGATGGCTGAGAAATCCATCTGCATTCCAAAAATCTTCAATAATGGATTTCAATGAGGTAAGCGGGTTGGTTTTTTCTAAGGTTTTCATAACAAAATTATTTTAAGTTAACAGGTCAAAGGTATATTGAACTGATTTTTCTAACCATGATTACAATTCTGTTTGAGAATGATTCTCATCACTTTTTTCCAAATGATCTAATAGCTCAATAATTTGAGTAATTTTTGCTTTTGACTCTACGTTTCCAATATGGATGAACTTTAGTCTTGAGTTATGGCTGATTGACAGATCCAGAATACATTGTTCCCGTGATTGGTAAATGAAATATTTCACTCCAAAGGAGATAAGCTTTTCAAGAATATGGGTTGTAATCTGACTTTTCTGGTCAATAGTGACTACAGCATCTTTAGTCTCTGCAAAATGAACAGTAGTTTCATCCAAAGGACATATGATTATGGTAATCTTATGTTTTTTATGATTGGCCAATGCGAGAAGTTCTTTATCTTCCTGGCTTATATGGTATGCTACTATTTTCATTGCCTCTATTCTATTCAATACTCAAATTTATTGAACTGATGGAAGGCAATGCGTGTGTAAGGTCATGATAAAAAATGATAGATATTAGTTTTTTAGCTTTTGAAGGCGTACAGCGTCAAGGATTGCAATTTTGCTTGCATTTCTGTCTATCAGTCCTTCATCTTTGAAATCACTGAGAATTCTGCTTACGGTTTCAATGGCCATTCCTGCCATGGAAGCAAGGTTTTCCCGGGAAATATCAAAACTATTGGTATCCGGATGTTTTGCCTGTAATCTGATCAGGACTTCCGCCATTCTTTTTCTGACGGAAAAATAAGCCAGCTGTAATAGCTGTTCTTCATGGCTGATCACATTCTGGGCAAGAATTTTGATGAACTTTTCTGCCACATCGGGATATTTGTAAAGTAACTCGTCTATTACGGTTTTCGGAACCGAACACAAGGTGCAGTCTTCTAATACTTCTGCGTTTTCTTTATATTCATTTCCGGCAAACAATGAAGTGATCCCGAAATATTCTTCAGGACCATGAATACCTGTCATAAGCTCTTTTCCGTCAATGGTCATTTTCGTTGTCTTTACCGAACCGGAAAGAATTAAGTAAACGGCATTTGCAGCATCACCCTCATCATAAATGACCTGCTTTTTTTTATAGCTTTTGATTTTTCTTTCATCAAAGGATTTTTTTAATTCGTCAAGGCCTTTTGAAGATTCAAATAGATGGGTGATCTGATCAAGATTGGTACTGTAAAGCTTTTTTTGACGTTCTTTTTTTCTCAGTCTGGTTTCTATGGCATTCAAAAGTTCAATATCATCGAATGGCTTGGTAAGATAATCATCGGCTCCCATTTCTATTCCTTTCCTGATCTCTACCCGGTCGGCTTTGGCGGTGATGAAAATAAAAGGAATGAGTGCAGTATCCTCTCTTTTGCTTAAAAGATGCAATACACCATATCCATCCAGTTCAGGCATCATGATGTCACATAATATAAGTTCAGGAATATGCTTAATAGCCAGCTCTATTCCATTTTTACCATTAGAAGCCTGTAATACCTTGTAATTGGCCAGTTCAAGAATTTCTGCGGTGCTTTCACGGATATCATCATTATCCTCAATAATCAAGATCTGTGTTTTTTCCATCTGAATGGTTATTTAGTTTTTCTTTTGAACGATAAAATGAAGAGGGTTCCTGAATCAGGCTTACTTTCAAAATGAATATGCCCGTCCATGAGATTTACATACCTTAATACGATATTGAGCCCTAAACCGGTGCCTGGAATATTACCTGTGTTATGCGCCCTGAAAAACGGCTGAAAGAGTGCCGCATGATCTTCCTGTGGAATGCCTATTCCATTGTCTTTTACTGTAAACAGATAATGCCCTTTGCTTATTTCTGTGGAAAATTCGATCAGAGTGTGTTCTCCTGAATATTTTATGGCATTGCTGATTAAATTCATCAGGCAATTTCTCAATAGGTTTTGATCCAGATTTATCTCACTTTCAGATCCGGTGTGCTGGTAAATAATGATCTGATCTTCTTTGGTGATAAGCTGCATTTCTTCGGTAAGTTCTTCTGAGAACTTCACAACATCAAATGTGTCATAATGAGGAGCTACAATTCCGGCTTCAAGTTTTTCCAGAGAAAGGAAATCATTCAGAATCCCATTTAAGCTGGCAATTGCATTTTTTATTTTATGAAGGTGTTTGAGTATTTGGGCATTGTCAGAAGTCTGAAGGTATTTTTCGATCAGCACAACAGAAAGCTGCATGGAACTTAATGGGGTACGGAATTCATGTGAAGCCATTGAAACAAAACGGCTTTTCATCCGGTTCAGCTCTTTTTCTTTTTCGAGGGAAAGATTAGCTTCTTCTTTTGCTTCCTGCAGCTCATACAGCATTTGCTTAAGTGACTTTGTTCTGCTTTCTACCAGCTCTTCAAGCTCAATGGTATAGTTTTTAAGAAATTCTTCTGCTTCTTTTTCTTTAGACAAATCATGGATAAAACCCGTATAGATCACCCTGTCATGAAGCTGAACTTCGCTTACGGCGAGTCTGAAAGGAAATTCCGAACCTCCTTTTCTCAACCCTTTTACCTCTCTCCCCTTTCCTATTATTTTTTTTTCTCCTGTATTTTGATATCGATGCAGATACCCGTCATGTCTGCTTTTATCCGGCTCAGGCATCAATACTGAAATATTTTTTCCTATCAAATCTTGTTCCTCATACCCAAATATTTTCAGTGCAGAGGGATTAATGCTTTCTATCAAACCCTTGTCATCAATGGTAATAATACCGTCAATAGCTGTTTCTATAATGGCAGATAAAAGTTTAGCACTTTCCATAAATTACTATATTATCCCTAGTATAAAGATATGAAATTTAGGAAAATTAATGATGAAGAATGTTAATTTTTAGATAGTATTATGTTCGTTTCAATTAAAAATAGATATGTGCGTTTTCGGGAATAATCATTAGAGGAATTTCTAACTGTTGAGCTTGTCTTGAAGCGTGACTACTTGTTACCAGTCTGTTTAAAAAACCTTTGTGATGATGTCCTATAACCAATATGTCTATATCTTTATTTTTCAATATGTCTATACCATAGTCTATATTTTCGCTATAGATACAATTATAACAAATGTTTCCGTCAAGATGTTTTAAAAACAGTTCTTTTTTATGGTCATATGCTGTATCCTGTATAACATCATTATTGCTTTGAATAATATGGGTAATTAAAAGTTCAGCATCAAAATATTTTGCAAAATTTATTAATAGCTGGGCTGTTTTTATATCTTTTTTATTCAGATCTGTGGTAAAAGCGATTTTTTTTAGATCCTTATATTTATAGTTTGTTGGAACTAAAAGAAGCGGGTACTGTGTATGTTCTATCATTGTAACACTGTTGCTCCCAAAGAAAAAACGGGTGAGTTTGCTTGCTCCCTGCATACCCATCACAATAAGTAAAGTTCTATGATTGGCTGCAGTATTATTGATTACCTGAACAGGATCTCCTGCTTCAGAAGTGTAGTATATGGCTGGATGAAATGGAAAAGCTTCATCACCCCATAAAATTTCTTCTTTTTCTTCTAATGCTTTTGCTTGTTTTTTCAATGCCTTGGTATTTTCTTCCTGTAATACAGGATAGTCATATAATGTCCAGGCGGTTTGCCCCAGCATGGGACTTTCAACCGGTACAGAAAAAGCATGACAAAGATGAATATTACTTTTCAAGGCGTGTGCCAGATAAAGAGCATGGTTGGCTGCATTTTTGGCTGATTTTGAATAATCGGTAGGTACTAAAATCGTTCTCATTGTTTTAATTATTTATTCAGATTAAATTTATTTTCTAAAAGAGGATCAAAATGGTAAATGTCATCATAGAAGACTGGGGTTCCGTCTTTTATTAAACATGTCAGATAAGTGACAATAAGTGGGACAGGCTGTTTTAAGACGAAATCCTTTCTTTTATACTGTACCATTGCAGTTTCTAAAACCGGAATCTGATCCTCGGAACCATCATATTGTAAAAGCTGAAAGGCCAGCTCTTTGGCTTTTTCTACCCGAATGCATCCATGGCTCAAAGCTCTTACAGTCTTATTAAACAACTGTTTTTGTGAAGTGTCATGAAGATACACTCCATAGGAATTAGGAAAACGAAAAACTACAGCGCCCAATGCATTGTCACAACCGGGAGACTGTCTCACACTATAACGCTGTGGATTTCTTCTGATTTGCTGAAGCTTGCTTGCATTGACTTCCACTTCATTGCCATGCTGATCATAAACAGAATAATGGTTATTTTCCAGATACTGCATAGTAATTTTTGGAAGCATTTCCTTTATAAATATACTTTGAGGAACTTTCCAATCCGGTGCAGAGGTAAAGTAATTAATAGTACTTTCCAGAGTAGGACTTTTTGTGGAAGGTTTCCCTACAATGACTTTGGAATGAAATACTGATTTTTTCTGATGAAATTCCAGCGTGTAAGAAGGAATGTTGACTAATATATAAACCTCACTTTCTGTATTTAACCAACGCAGGCGCTCCATATTGATGATGATCTTTTTTATTTCTGCCTCATGAGCCTGAAGATTATTATTGGCATAGAGTGTATTCAGATAGTTTTGAAAATCAGTATAAAGCTGTATTTTCGGCTGAACCTGAAGGATCAGAGAGAGAAGGTCTTCTTCTTTCCTTACTGATGATAATTGATCAGCTGCATAAAAACCGTTGATAGAATTGGCATCAATATATGAGGCACTATAAGAAGGATTATATCTTCCAAAATGTAGATTGTTGATGAAACTAATAAGGGCATCCGTCATTAAAATATCCAGGCCGGCTTTTTCTGTTTGGGCAATTTTTTCCGGAGTATCTCTTATGATTTTTAATTTTTCAAAGGTAAGTTCCTGCAAGTGATAATCCGAAGATGACAATCCCAATTGATAGGCGCAATCCAGCAAAAGCATTGCTGCCCAAGCCTGACTTTGTTTCGAGGAAGCTGTCCATACATATTCAGGATTTTTGTTATAAAACTTAAGGACAGATTTTGGATAATGAAGTTTTGAAAGGGTTTCTTTATCATTCAATAAAAAAATGATTTCATTATTCATCTTAACGTCCTGCCCTTTCAACATAATCATACAGAGAAAAACAATTCCTAAACTAAGTATAGCTTTCATGGTCCTGGATTTAATACTGTAAAATTCCAAATTATAGATGGTCTGAATAATGACAATTATCACGAAAAAAAATGATATTATAGGTTGATTTTAAGTTGATTAGTATCATTATTCAAAGTGACGCCTGTCATATTATTTTCAACACAGTTTCAGGAACTTTGGGTTGCTTTAATTCTTTACAGAATTGAAATTTAATATTCATAAAACTTATTGCCATGAAAAAAATTCAATACATCCTGTTTATCTTTTTTATAGTATTTATAAACTCTTGCAGTTCTACTCAAATAGTCAACAGCTGGAGGGATCCGGATAAACATATTCATGCAGGAGATTGGAAAAAAGTATTAGTAGTTGCCTTATTAAGAAATGAAACCAATCGCCGCAGAACTGAAGATGAAATGGTAAAATATCTTCACGGAAAAGGAGTTACTTCTTATAGTTATTTAGGAGAAAAGTTCAATAGGAATGATGAAGAAGCATTGAGAAGTAAAATAAAAAATGATGGTTTTGATGCTGCTATCACAATGCGATTAATAGATGTCGATAAGGAAAAAATATTTGTTCCGGAGCAGCACTATATGTATCCTATGTATTATTCTGATTTCAGCAGATACTACTTTAGAAACTGGATGTATTATACTACTCCCGGGTATTACACCGTCACTAAAAAATTCATTATCGAAACCGTCATCTATTCTATCCAGGATGATAAGATAATATGGTCGGGCATTACAGAGACCTATGATCCGGAAGGAGTGAAAAGATTAACCAACGAAATTGCACATGCTATCCGTAAAAAAATGTTGCAGGAAGGGTTCATTGAAGAATAATAAGAAATAGTTATAAATACTGCCATGATCAAGGTAAAAAAAGAAGGAGTTGTACTGGAAAAAACCAGTCACGGATTTGAAAGTATAGGCGTACTGAATCCGGCCATCCTGAATGAAAATGGTATAATTCATATGTTTTATAGAGCCGTTAGTAAAGACAATTATTCAAGCATTGGTTATTGTAGATTAAAAAAACCTTTGATCATTGAAGACCGAATGGAAATCCCTATTCTTTATCCGCAATATGATTATGAAAAGAAAGGTGTAGAAGACCCTCGTATTGTAAAAATTGATGATGTATATTATTTAACATATACTGCTTATGACGGTATCAATGCGTTAGGTGCATTAGCTACATCCAAAGATCTTGTAACATGGGAAAAAAGAGGATTGATTACCCCACAATACTCTTATGAAGAATTTAAATATCTGGCTGAATCAAGAGGGGCATTGAATGAAAAATATTTCCGTTTCAACGGAAAATATATAGTGCCTAAAAAAAACGGGAAAAAAGTACTTCTTTGGGATAAAAATGTAATACTTTTTCCAAGACGTATTAACGGTAAACTATATTTTTTACATCGAATAAAACCCGACATTCAGGTCGTTTGTATTGAAGATTTAAGTGAATTGACGCATAATTTCTGGGACAATTTTCTTCTTAAATTTAGTGATCACATTGTGCTTTCACCAAAATATGACCATGAAGTCAGTTATCTGGGAGGAGGGTGCCCTCCTATTGAAACCAAAGAGGGCTGGCTCCTTATCTATCATGGAGTTCATGATACAATAGATGGCTATGTATACTGTGTTTGTGCAGCACTATTGGATTTGAAAGATCCCACCCATGAAATAGCCCGTTTGCCCTATCCATTATTTAAGCCTGAACATGAGTATGAATTGCATGGAATAGTTAATAATATATGTTTTCCTACCGGAGTTTTGGTTTGTGAGGATACACTTTATATATATTATGGTGCAGCAGATGAGCATGTGGCCTGTGCCTCTGTTTGTCTTTCGGAATTGCTAAAAGAACTAATTACCTAAAAAAAACATCAAATGAAAAATAAACTGAATATGAGAAAAAGGCTGCCAAGCAAGTCTGCATTGAATCCTTTATATGAAAATAAAGCACCGCAATTGCTTATGATCAGTACTTTCCCTCCCAGAGAATGTGGCATTGCTACCTATACACAGGATTTGATAAAAGCAATCAGAAATAAGTTTGCAGAATCTTTTGAAATCAAAATATGTGCATTAGAAAATGGAGGACACCAATATGATAAAAATGTAAATTATGTTTTAAAAACAGATAATCCTGAGTCTTATCATGAGTTAATTGAGAATATCAATTGGCATGATCCAATTGAATTGGTAATCCTGCAACACGAGTTTGGCCTCTTCAGAAACAATGAAAAAGAATTATTCCAGTTTTTAAGTTCTATACATCCACCTTTAGTAGTAGTGTTTCATACTGTTTTACCCAAACCGGAAGAAGAAATAAAACAATATATTCAGAACATTGCCAATATTGCCAATGCTCTGGTAGTTATGACAAATGCTGCTAAGGAGTTATTAGAAAATGATTACCACATTAAAAAAGAACAAATTACAGTCATATCACATGGTACACACCTGGTAGAACATGTTGATAAAAACATTTTAAAGAAAAAATACGGTTATCAGGACCGAAAGATATTATCAACATTTGGGCTTCTAAGTTCTGGTAAAAGCATTGAAACAACACTTGCTGCCTTACCTTCGATCATTGAACAGCATCCTGAAGTATTGTTTCTTATTATAGGGAAAACACATCCATGCGTAATACAAAATGAGGGGGAAAAATACAGACAAAATTTAGAATTAATAGTTGATAATTTACAAATAAATTCAAATGTTGAATTTATTAATGAATATTTATCACTTGATACATTATTAGAATATTTACAACTTACAGATATTTATCTGTTTACTTCAAAAGATCCTAATCAGGCAGTCAGTGGCACTTTTTCCTATGCAATGAGTTGTGGATGTCCAATTATCTCCACTCCTATTCCACATGCTCTTGAACTATCAGAAAAAGGAACAGGAATTATTATCAATTTTAACGATTCCACACAGCTTGCTCAGGAAGTAATTAATTTACTGAATCAAGAATCACAAAGAAACAGCATCAGCTTAAATGGTTTGCATCAAATGGCTCCAACGGCATGGGAAAACTCTGCAATAGCCCATGTTCAGTTATTCAAGGAAATTTTGGGTGCAAATTTGAAAATTCAGTACAAAATACCAGAAATTAATCTGAATCATTTGAAGAAAATGACCACTAATTTTGGGATTATTCAATTTTCTGTTATAAATCATCCTGATATGAATTCCGGGTATACAGTGGATGACAATGCCAGAGCATTAATAGCAATGTGCCAGCATTATAAAGCTTTCGGTACAATAGACGATTTGAAATATATTAATCTCTATTTTAATTTTATCTCTTATTGCTTTCAGGATGAAGGTTGTTTTTTAAATTATGTTAATATCCAAAAACAATTTACTGCACAAAATGGTACTTGTAACCTTGAAGATTCTTTTGGTAGGGCAATATGGGCTTTGGGTTATCTACTTTCACTGCATAGTATTATCCCGGCAGATTTAATCAATAAAGCACAGGTGTTATTTGATAAAGCCATGTTGCAGGCTTCTACAATTCATTCTACAAGAGCTATGGCATTTATCATCAAAGGATTGTATTATGCCGGTATTAAAAATAATTCCTTAGAGAACATAGGGGCTATGGAAGAACTTGCAGATAGATTGATACAAATGTATAAACATGAATCAGATAAACAATGGAAATGGTATGAAAGCTATTTAACTTATGCTAATAGTGTTATACCTGAAGCAATACTGTTTGCATGGTTAACTATTCGTAAATCTGAATATTTATCCACAGCAATAATTTCATTTGATTTTCTGATATCAAAAATATTTTCACAGGAAGCCATTAAAGTAATTTCCAATAAAGGTTGGATGCATAATAATCTGGAAACAGATGCAATACATAAAGGAGGAGAACAGCCCATTGATGTTGCTTACACTATTATGGCACTAAGTGAATTCTATAATGTATTTAAAATTAAAGATTACAAGTACAAAATGTTCGCTGCTTTTAATTGGTTTTTAGGAAAAAATCATTTGAACCGAATAGTCTATAATCCTTGTACAGGAGGATGCTATGATGGTGTAGAAAATGATTACATCAATTTAAATCAGGGAGCCGAATCTACTATTAGTTATTTAATGTCAAGATTGATAATACAAAAGTATATCAGATCTCCAAAAGATATAGTACAAAACGGAGTGAAGCAGAAAATGTTTTATTAAACAGCTTAATCTATTTTGAAATGAAATCATGATAAATTGTTAATTAACAGGATTCCAAAAACATTTATTAACCCCAAAAAATTATTAAAATGAAAACAAACGCAGAATTACAAGAAGACGTTCAAAAAGCCATTCAGTGGGAGCCGTTATTGCATGCAGCAGAAATAGGAGTTACTGCCAAAGACGGTATTGTTTCCTTAACCGGTTTCGTAGATAGCTACGCAAAAAAAATGGAAGCTGAAAATGCAGCTAAAAAGGTGATTGGAGTGAAAGCCTTGGTGGAAAATATTGAAGTGAAATTTCCAAGCTCTTGGTCAAAAACAGATGCCGAAGTCGCAAAAGAAGTTTTAAATGCACTAAAATTTAATTATTCTATTCCCGATGACAGCATTAAAGTAAAAGTTGAGGATGGCAGAGTTACTTTAGAGGGAGAATTACCTTGGAACTATCAAAAAGAAGAAGCTGCAAGTGCGGTGAAATACCTTACAGGCGTAAAAGGTGTTATTAACAATATCCAGATCAAATCTGAAACAGATGATGCAATTCAGAAAAAAGATATTGAAGATGCACTTAGAAGAAGTACAATTTATGACAATGGGATTAAAGTATCAGTATCAGGTACAACAGTTACTTTAACCGGAACTGCCAACTCTTGGTATCAAAAAGAAGAAGCAGGTCGCATTGCATGGAAAACTCCCGGTATTTGGCATGTGGAGAATGAATTGGAAGTTGACTATGACTATGATTACGACTATTCTCTATAATAGACAGATCAATTAATTTCTAACCTGTGGGAGATTTTTCTTCTACAGGTTTTTTTATATTATCCTCTATCATCAGATTAATCTGACTAACATCATATTTCATAGTGATTCCCATCATCCTATTTTTTTAAGAGTTTCCGGAACTTTGGAATATAATTTATAACAAAATGAAAACAAACGCAGAATTACAGAAAGACGTTCAGGATGCCATTAAATGGGAGCCTCTCCTACACTCGGCTGAAATTGGAGTCACCGCAAAGAATGGTGTAGTTTCCCTTACCGGCATAGTCGATAGTTATGCAAAGAAAATGCAGGCAGAAGATGCTGCAAAAAATGTTGTCGGAGTAAAGGTGCTGGTAGAAAACATTAAAGTAAAGTTTCCAAATTCACGATCAAAGACTGACATTGAAATCGCCGATGAAATTATAGCGGCATTTGAATCTAATACAGTGATTCCGGAAAAACAAATAAAAGTGAAAGTTGAAGATGGGTGGGTAGATCTGGATGGCGAATTACCCTGGGACTATCTGAGGGAAATTACAGAAAATGCTATTCAATATCTTCCCGGAGTGAAAGGTATTTACAATAATATTACTATCAAGCCGGAAATTCGGGAAAGAGTTGATAAAAAAGATATAGAAGAAGCTCTTAAAAGAAGCCCTATTGATGATAAAGAAATCAAGGTATCCGTATCAGGATCAACCGTTACGCTGACCGGCGCTGTACATTCATGGCGCCAAAAAGAAGAAGCTGGCCGTATTGCCTGGAAAACTCCCGGAATAGAACATGTAAAAAACGAACTGAAAGTTGATTATGAATACGACTTTTAGGGATTTCCTCTGGTAAGTACTTAGGATCAATATTTCTCTAATAAAATCTGCAGACCATGGAAACATTTTTTAAAAACAGCTTTACTCTGGTAGGCAATATCGCTTCATTCTCAGCCCGTTTTTTCAAGGAAATCATTAAACCGGGTTTTGAGTTTAAAGAGTTCATCAGGCAATGTTTTATTGTAGGCTATCAGTCATTGCCATTGGTAACGATAACAGGTTTTATTATGGGTCTGGTGCTTACGATACAATCACGTCCGGCAATGGCCAGATTCGGAGCCGAATCATGGATACCCGGTATGGTTTCCCTGTCATTGATAAGAGAAATTGCGCCGGTGATTACTGCTTTAATTTGCGCCGGAAGAGTATCATCCGGTATAGGAGCCGAATTAGGCTCTATGAAAGTAACTGAGCAGATTGATGCTATGGAGGTTTCAGCGATCAATCCTTATCGGTATCTGGTAGTGACAAGAACCATGGCCACTACATTTATGATCCCAATTTTAGTGATCTATGCGGATCTGATCGGAATTATAGGAGGTTTCATAGGTATAAATATTCATAGTGAGAACAATATACAACACTATTTTTCCCATGTATTTGAGTCCCTGGAATATGTAGACATTTTGCCTGCCACCATCAAGACTTTCTTTTTCGGCTTTTTTATTGGGATTATTGGCTGTTTTGAAGGATTCAATGCTTCCGGTGGAACAAAAAGTGTAGGGAAAGCAGCCAATTCTGCAGTAGTTTCAGCTTCCCTGATGATTTTTATTATTGATCTCATCGCAGTACAGGTAACCGATTTATTTTTTGAATTATAATGAAAGCTAATAAACACCCTGTTATCAATGCTCATGAATTATCCATTGGTGAGCCGCTGATAGAATTTAAGAATGTTTATAAATCTTACGGTAACAATAAGGTGCTGAACGGTATTAGCTTCATTGTTAAAAAAGGGGAAAATCTGGTCATATTAGGCCGTTCGGGTTCGGGTAAATCCGTAGCCGTTAAATGCCTGGTTGGACTTTCTGAAGTAGATAAAGGGGAAATAATTATTTCAGGAGAAGATATCACCCTGCTTAATGAAGAAGAACGAAACCGGATCAGGATGAAGATAGGTTTTCTGTTTCAGAGCGGAGCTTTATATGATTCTATGACAGTAAGACAAAATTTGGCATTTACATTACAGCATAATAAAAAAAATTTAAATGAGCAGGACATAGAAGCAGCGGTAAGGGAGGTATTGGGCAATGTAGGGCTTGAAGATGCTATTGATAAAATGCCTTCAGAATTATCAGGAGGAATGCGGAAAAGAATAGGACTCGCGAGAGCATTGATCATTAAGCCAGAGATCATCATTTATGATGAACCAACAGGTGGATTAGACACCATTACAGCCCGGGAAATTATTGAGCTTATACGCAGTATCAAGCAGAAGTATAATGCCACCTCCATTATCATAACCCACGATCTTACCTGCGCAAAATATACGGGAGACAGAATCATTATTCTTAAAGACGGAGTGATCAGGGCAGAAGGCAGTTATAAAGACATTGAAAATAATGATGATGATTGGGTAAAATCTTTTTTTGAAAAATAAAAACCTGAATCATGAAAAACGAGTCATCAAACCACTTTAAACTGGGAGCTTTTGTAATACTGGGCCTTATTATTTTTATAGTGGCTATTTATTTCATTGGTGTCAACAGGAACTTATTCGGTTCAAATTTCGTTCTGCGTTCAGAATTCAAAAATGTGAGCGGATTAAAGCAAGGCAGCAATGTACGTCTTTCGGGAATCAATGTAGGAACCGTAAGTAAGATCGATTTCATTTCAGACTCACTGGTTCTGGTAAAACTTATGATCAGGAAAGATGTGCAGAAATATATTAAAACGGATGCTGTTGCCAGTATAGCAACAGACGGTTTGGTGGGAGATAAAGTACTTATCATTTCGCCCGGAACAAGTTCAACTACTGTGGTGAAAGATAATGATATCATTGCTTCCTATAAGGCTGCTGAAATAGAAGACGTACTATTAAGCATTAAAAAAAGTGCTGATAATACTCAAATCATTACCAATGAGCTTGTAGAATTCACCAATAACATGAATAATAAAAACGGTTTATTAGCCAAAATAATGACCAATAAAGATTTTGCCACCCGAATAGACAGAACTATCGGGAATTTGGAGAAAAGTTCCGAAGAACTGGCACAATTTACTCCCGTTCTGAATAATAAGAATGGTACAGTATCCAATATATTTACTAATAAAAGCTGGTCGGATGACATTGAAAAAAGTATTCATGATTTGCGGTACAGCTCTAAAGAAATAAATGATTTCATGACTCAACTGAATAATAAAAATAATATCCTTCATGAAATATCTTCTAATGATAGTTTGGCTATTTATTTAGAGACTACGCTTCGCAATCTTGAAAAAAGCTCTCAGGATCTGAATAAATTCACCTCAAAAATAAACAATGATGAAAATGTCATGTCCAAGCTTATCAATAATCCTAAACTGGGAAAATCTGTAGATTCCACGATTATTAATATTGAAAAAGGAGTTGACGAACTGAAAGAAATAGAAGAAGCCGCCAAGCATAACTTTTTATTGAGAGGTTATTTTAATAAAAAGAAAAAAGAGGCAAGAAAACAGAAAAAATAATGGTCCTGATCAATCGGTGACAACGATATAATTGCAATAACCATGTCAACACATCTTCAACTGAGTCATAAAAAAATCGGTTTAATACTTGGTTTTTCACTTAGCGTTTTAAGTTTTATAATTAACCCTTTTATATTATCTTATCGCGCTAATCAGGTGCTTTCCATTGCTGTTCTTATGATCATTTGGTGGGTGTTTGAGGCAGTTCCCATGGCTGTTACGGCATTACTGCCAGTTATCTTATTTCCTGTTTTGGGTATTACATCCCTTAAAGAAGCAGCCGAGAACTATGCAGATCCTATCGTATTTCTGTTTATGGGAGGTTTTTTCATAGCTTTAGCCATTGAGAAATGGAACCTTCATCAAAGAATAGCTTTGGGCATCATCAGGGTTACAGGAACTAATGGAGACCGGATTATACTTGGCTTTATTATGGCAACTGGTTTTCTCAGTTTGTGGCTTAGCAATACAGCTACCACCATGATGATGTATCCTTTGGCGGTATCGGTTATCCATGTTATTCAGAATCATAATAAAAATGCAAAGAATATAAAGAACTTTTCCCTGGCATTAATGCTTTCCATTGCTTATGCTTCCAATTTTGCAATAGGCACAGTGATCGCTACTCCACCCAATGTTGCCTATGCAGGGTACATTGAAGACAGATTTGATTATACCATTAGCTTTTCTGACTGGATGATTTTATTTCTGCCTCTGACCGTATTTTTATTATTATTACTCTATGGAATACTTGTAAAAATAGTATATCCCAATAATATCAGATACAGCAAAGAAGCGTCAAATGCCATTAAAAAAGCGCAGCTTCAATTGGGATTGATGAGTAAACCAGAAGTGAGGGTTTTATTTATTTTCATTCTCACCGTTGTATTGTGGATCACAAAGGATATTGTTAATGCCTGGCAAAGCTATATATTATTAGATGATACGGCTATTGGTATGTTGGGTGGTATTCTGCTATTTCTGATACCTTCCGGGCAGAAAACAGAGGGAGAAACTGAGAGATTGATGTCCTGGCCCGACGTCCGGAATATGGCATGGGATATATTGCTGCTTTTTGGGGGAGGAATAGCATTAGCCGATGCTCTTGAAAAATCACAGCTACTACATGAATTGGCTTCCGGTTTAAGATTGATTTCTACAGATAATTTATTTTTGCTCATCCTGATAGTGACTGCCATTTCGGTATTTTTAAGTGAAATTATCAGTAACCTTGCTTTAGTAATTATCCTTTCACCGGTAGTAACTTCTTTGGCTTTGTCTTTACAGATCAATCCTTTGCTGCTGGGTATTCCTATGACTTTGAGCGCCAGTTGTGCCAGTATGCTTCCCATGGGAACTCCTCCCAATGCCATAATTTTTGCCAAAAGTAAAATGAAAATTCGGTATATGATGAAAACCGGGCTTATTCTTGATATAGTGTGCATCATCATCATATCCTTGGTATGCTGGCTCTTTATTCCCATGATGCCCGGAATGAAACTATAAGGTTTTATTTTGAGCTCATTCTTTTCAATAATTTCACAATTTCATACCAAATTACGGAAACAAACCCTGTTAAGCAGCAAATAGCGAGTTGAGAGAATTCTAATGCTTTAAATCTGAAGAATCCGGCTAAAGGTTTAATATAGATGATGAGACCTAAAATGATAACTGTGAGCAGGATAATGAGTGGAATTAAATTGTTTTTATACTTCAGAGTAGTAAAAGCAGAATAATAAAATGAACGGTTAATTAAGGTCAAAAATATATTCGCTGTAATCAGTGTGCTGAAAACCATCGTCCGTGTAAGATTTTCCGTATATCCGTGAAATACCGAAAACTGATAAACAAACAAAACTCCTATTGTAATGCAGCTTCCTTGTATAATACTTGTCATTAATTCTTTTGCCTTAAAGAAAGTGGTTGCAAAAGGTCTGGGTTTTTGAAGCATTATATTTTCTTCCGTAGGCTCATTTTCATAGATAATGGAACATGTAGGACCCATTATCAGCTCTAAAAAAATTACATGAAGAGGAGTCAGAATATTAGGATACATCCAATTAAAAGCTAAAGGAAGAAAAACCGTCAAAATAATGGGAATGTGTATGGAAATGATGTATTGTATTGCCTTTTTCAGGTTAGAATATATTCTTCTGCCCATAGATATCGCGTTGATCATTTTTTCCAGATCATCGTCTACCAATATTAATGAGGCCGCCTGTTTGGCTATTTCAGTACCTTTCTTTCCCATAGCAATACCAATATGCGCTGCTTTCAAGGCAGGGCCGTCATTTACGCCGTCTCCTGTCATAGCTACGATTTCTTTTTCCGTCTTCAGTGCTTTTATGATTCTGAGCTTAGCTTCGGGAAACATTCTGGTGAAAATGTTGATGTTTTGTACACATTCCCGGAGTTCGGAGTCCTGTAGTTTCATGAGCTCTTCTCCCGTTATACTTTTTTCATATCCCTTGAATCCTATTTGTCTGGCTATGGCCATAGTGGTATCCGAATTATCCCCTGTTATTATCTTTACAGCTATTCCTGCCTGATAAAAGCCGTTTAATACCTGCTGCATATTTCTTTTCGGAGGGTCATAAAATGCAATGAGTCCTTTATAATTGAAGATGAGCTCCTGTTGATGCTCAGGAAAACTGTTTCCGGAAAGTTGAGACACTCCTACTCCTAATACTCTGTAGCCATTCGAAGCAAAATTTTTCACAGCAATCCTGATGCTTTCCTTTTCGCCGGGATTAAGCTTGGAAACCTCAATTAATGCTTCCGGAGCTCCCTTTGCAGCGATGATCCGGTTCCCGGATTGATCTTCAAATATATGCGTCATCATAGGCGGCTTCCCATCAAGCGGATATTCATGGATCATTCTGAAGTAAGGGCGTTTGTCCTCCTGAAAATGTTTCCCATAAGCTTCATGCAATGCTTTTTCCATGGGATCAAAAGGGATGGGTTCACTTGCCCACATGGATAATTCCAGTAACTCTTTTTCATCTTCTCTATTTATATCATCGGGACTGAATTCTTTTTGAGAGGAAATAAGAAACAGTTTTGCCAAAGTCATTTCATTTTCAGTAAGCGTTCCCGTTTTATCCGTGCAAATAATAGTAGCACTTCCCAAGGTCTCTACAGTTTTCATCTGCTTCACGATAATTCCCATTCTCATTAAACGCCATGCTCCCAGTGCCATGAATGTAGCAAAGGCAACAGGAATCTCTTCAGGTAAGATACTCATTGCCAGCGTGAGTGCTTTTAGAAGGCTGTCTAGTATATTGTAAGACCGCAAATAATTCATAATCCATACCAGAATAAAAATGATGGATCCGGCAATAATCATTTTCTTTACAAAATCATTGATCTGTATTTCCAGGGGGCTTTTCTCGTCTTTGATATCTTCTAGGCTTTTCCCTATTTTTCCCAGTTTGGTTTTGTTCCCTATGTCAGTTACAGTAGCAACGGCCAATCCGCTGGCTACTATTGTACCCGAATATACATAATGATCTTCAGCGTTTTTATCTTTGTATACGGAAAGAGATTCTCCTGTAAGAATAGATTGATTGACAGAAAAATCATTGGAATGTATGATGGTTCCGTCTGCAATGATCAGGTCGCCCTCTTCCATCATGATACTGTCTCCTACCACTACCTCTTCTGTGTTGATTTGCTGTACTTCTCCGTTACGGATCACTTTGCAGCTGGGCTTTGTAAATGTTTTTAGCTTTTCCAGGGCATTGCGGCTTCTGGATTCCTGATACAAAGAAATGGTTGAAACCAATATGATGGCAAAAGCAAGGAACAAACCATCATTGATTTGATTATTAATGAAATATAAAAAAGAGGTAACCAATAGTAAAATGATCATTGGTTCCTTTATAATGTTTTTCAGAAAGTACAGAAGTGTATTTTCTTTTTTGTATTCCAGTTTGTTATATCCATGCTCTTTTCTTGCAGTGATAACCTGTTGATCTGTAAGTCCGGATATTTTGAAATCGTACATTACATTATTGCTGTTATTATTTGAATAAAGTTTGCTGTATATGTAAAGTTACTATATTTAAATGTGGTATGATGAATGAGATTATAAAAAGAACACCGGAAACGAACATTTTTATTCTTTCTTAGTAAAAATAATTTTAAATGTTTTTGAGGAAAGAAATTTGAAACATGCATTATATTATAAGCAACGAAGTGTTGCTTATATTTTTAGGATTAGCCTATTTGCCCAAAATAAAAAACCGCTCATTTGAGCGGTCTATAGTAACATGAATTTGTGTTTATCTTAACAAGTAGATCCACATGCAAGTAATTTAATGGTAACAATACCATTAATCACACACTGTACCTGGCATAATGTAGAACCGGCAAGGTTTCCTGCAGAACCTACAGCACCGCCAATAGTACCTACAGCACCACCAACAACACCTCCTACAATAGCACCGGCACCGTTCACAGCACCGCTTACTACCCCACCAAGGCCATTAGCTGCTCCTACAATGTTATCAAGTAGTCCGTTACCTGAAATAGTTCTCAATTCGTTTCTGTTCAATTTTTTTAAGTTTTTCATGTGTAAATATTTATTTGATTATTACATCACTAAGATATGAATAATAACAATATGTTTATATTATTTTGGAAAAAATAATTAAAATAATTTATTAATTAATATTTCATTAATATAAATGATTTTTCATGAATAATTCGGAATATTGAAAATTTCAAATTTTGCTAGGTTTTGAAATGTAAAAAAATGAAGTAAATATTATTTTCTTTAGTAAAATTTTAACTAATAAAAAAATAAATTTTATGGTGAACTGAAATTTCCTTATCTCAGATTTAATATTCAATCTTGTTTGTTGAGGAATGATTAGCAGTGCTTAATAGCCCTACTCTTTCTTTTTGTATTCTTCCATCTTTTCAAATTGATGGTAAGATTCTTTAATACTTTTTAAATGTTCAGTCACGATTTCCAAGCTTCTTCCACTGAGGCTCCCACTTTTAATGGCATCTTCATAAGCTTTGATGGCTGCCTTTTCTCCAAAAACTACATTTTCTAATGTGGACTCTACATTGGCGAATAGGAAAGAATTCTTAATATCGATCCATGCTCTGTGTAGGGCACCGGCAACCGAGGGTGAATCTTGTGGCTGTCCGTTGATTTCGGTAATAAGGTTGATGAGTTCAATTTTCATAATCTTTGATTGAGAGATCATATGGTCATATTCACCTTTTACATCGGGATACTTTTCCCATATTTTTCCTTCTACTTTTTCAAATCCTTCAATCCTGTCATTGGTAATATGCAGCAGATCATTCAATACTGATATTGTTTGTTCGGTTTTCATATGTAAATATTTTGTGGTTATAGGATTTTGTACAATAATTATGCCCATCAATAAACAACAAAAAGGGCTATATTCATAATGATATAACCCTCTTATTATATTTTTGAATACCCTGGGATTTAATCAGCTACCACGCCAATTCTTGCTTTTACAGGGATATTATAAGTGTTTAAGCTTGGTGTCTGTCCATGAAAATCAAAATTGATATTCACTCCCGGCCTGAAAATCAAGCAATGGGTTGAACCTCCAAAATGGAAAGTGCCTATCGGGTCTCCTTTTCTGACATAATCTCCCGGATTCACGGTAATCTCACAGCTGGAGACTTCTGCCATACCGATGGCAACGAAGCACATTAATCCTATTTTTTCATTATCTGATTGGATGAAAATCAATGCTCTTGCCGCTAACTCGGCAATATAGCCTTGGGAGTCATTGGGTCCGGCAGGATCATACCCTTCAACAGGTGCTTCTGCATAGTAAGTACCGGGAACATTTTGGATGGCTACGATTTTTCCATCAACCGGACTGTTCCACCTGTGATAGGTTTTGGCGCAGAGAAAAGCCTGATAAACCGTGCTGTTATCCCCGAATTGTTCCGCTAAAGGATGATTATCCATAATATCGATCAAAGAGTAAGGCTGTCCTTTCATCCAGAACTTATCTCTCATCATGGCATTGGTCACACAATTATAAGGTGCCGATTCACAGGCGTTCACAATGACTGAAGGATCGCTGTCTTCCGGACTCACTTCTCTTATACCGGGATTAAATTCGCGGGTGAAAAAATCATCCCAGCTTTTAAACCCGAAATAAGGCTGATCCGGCTGACATTGATAATTGTAGATGAAATTGGCTAAAGCGTCCTGAGGATCATTGCCCTGTCCTCTTAGTGGATCCATAGCGGCGATCGCTTCCAATGCTTCGGGAGAAAACCAACCTATAGGATTGGTGTAGTCTGGCTGTGGCTGATTTACGGGACCGTTGACCAGAACGTATTGTGAAGCGCTGGTTTGCAGGAATTGTTTCCATTCATCCAGTATCACGCTTAGTTTTTCATTGACAACGGAATTGGTGAATGCCAAATATCCGCCGCTGGTTCCCATTGCCCAATCTAAAATAGCGTTGATGGGAAAACCAACCAATCCGATTGTGTCTTCTATTTTACTGTAACAAGGGGCTTCCTGTAAGATCTGGTTCATGATAAGAAGCATTGTTTCAAAATTCTTTACAGGTTCGTTATACCCTTGTGGAATTTCATCATACATGCTTGTGAAGCTCATGTATAAAATGGGATCGTTATATATAGCATCTCTGAGATCTGCAATTGCCGGATTGAGCGGAGTTTGAGAATTTTTTGCCTGGTTGACTTTTTTCTCTATCCAGCTGTTCAGGAAATCTCTGTCAGAGGGAAGCCATTTTCCAATTCTGTATTTTACGTGATTCATGATAATAGTGTTTTATGGTTAATGTTTTTATGAATTTAACCCTAAAATTAATCACACGCAAGAGAAAAAACAAGAGTGTTTTTACTTAAAATTAAATATACGTAGAATTACCGGTGAATCCCTGTCGCTAAGATATTTGAAATATTGAAATGATGTAGTCTGGAATTTCTGCTATGAAATAGAGATGAAAGTGTCAATCGATAACGGTATGTTTTTTCTTGAAAACCTCTATTCCATTTTCATTTTTCTCAAAAGCATTGTACAAATCGGTATCATAATGAAGAAATAATTTTAAAATGTCCTTTGCTTCTGAAAACTTTCCCAGTAATGCTAATGAACAGGCATATGTTTCCACGACTTCCTGATCTTCCGGATAGAGATGATAGGCTTCTCCGGCCACTTTTTCAGCAAGCAGAAAGTCGTCCTGTGAGTGATAAGCTCCTGTAAAAACAATCATAAAAGCCAGGCAATATCTTGCGATATAATTTGATGGGCGGTATTGAATGGATTTCAAATAAGCTGTTTGAGCTTCTGGATATTTTCTTTCCTTTTTTAAGGAACGTCCAACAACGAAGTAATAATATCCTATCAATTCATTTTTCGTTAAATTCTTAAGATATTGAAGTTTAAGCTCAGTTTCTTTATTGAATCCGGGAGTAATTCCCAGAATGCCTTTCCGATACTCATCATCTGTAGTTATTTTTGCTGTGTTGACATCCCAGTTGACAGATGCTCCATTGGGCAACGACCAACGGATAAATGTATGATAAGGAACTTCAACAACGTGAAATGAAAGCTTCAAAACGTCTCCTACTCCTAAATAGATAAAAGAAAGCAGATCACAATCAACATGATATAAAGAATCTGATTTTGTGTAGTTTTCCGACCTGTAATTGATTTTCCAATCTTTATCTGTATAAAAACAGCCCAGAGAGCCTTTTCTTTTTAAAGTTAAAGCCTCAGAAAGCCTTTCAACTTTTACACATACTGAAAATCTTTCCTTAAAAATGGCCGAATCAATCATGCGAAGAATTTTTTCTGCCTGTTCTTTATCCTTTATTGTGGATATATCTTGCCCTTTTACGGCTCTTAGGCAGTTGCCAATGGTATTATCCAGTAATTGATATTTTGCGTCAAAATCGTTAGGAACTGAACCCGATTCACTATTCTCTTCAATCTGCAGCAACTGGTGGGCAACGGTATTAAACTTCCACTGATAACGCTTACTCTGGGACAAGAACAATGAAGGTGTCAATAGAAATATCAACACTGCTGTTTGAAAGATCTGCAGTTTTTTTGATCTGGTAGTTATCATGGTATACATATTGGCAAAAGCCGGCCTTATTCAAAATTACAAATTTAAATATGGATATTTATAACAACGACTTCATTATAGAAATAAGGCTCATAATAATCACTACAATACCCACTACCACAAACATTTTCTTTGTAGGTAATCTGGAAGTAAGCATTGCAGAAAAAGGAGCCGTAAAAACACCTCCTAACAAAAGTCCTAATACAATATTCCAATGGTGAATCCCGATGGTAAAAATGAACGTTACAGCACTTGTTATAGTGAGCAAAAATTTGGCTACCGTTGAGCTGCCTACCACATATCTTGGAGTTCTCCCCTCTTTGATCAGTGTTCCGGTAACCAACGGGCCCCATCCTCCTCCTGCAAAAGAATCAATGAATCCGCCAGTGAATCCTAATATTCTGAGATTGGTTTTCCTTTTAAACTGAACAGGAGTTTCACTTTTTTCTTTGTAAGCATTCCTTAGAATATTCAATCCTAAGTATAAAGTATAACATGCAATGATAGGCTTTACAATATGAGCGTAATATTCGCCGTAATGAGATAAGGTTAATGCTCCTGCTACTGAGCCCGCAATGGCTAAAGGAAATAATATCCAGACCATTTTTTTATTGACATTTCCCAGCTTATAATGACTAAAGCTTCCAGCAGCTGTTGTAAAGGATTCAGCAGAGTGAATACTTGCACTCACGACCGGCGGTGGAACATTTAATAACAGTAAAATGGTGGTACAGATCACTCCATATCCCATTCCCATTGATCCCGCAACGATTTCCGCCAGGAAGCCAGCCAACAGCATCCAGTAAAAAATATGACCGTCTTTATTGAGAAAATTCTGGATGTCTCCTGAAAGATTGAATTGATAAATAATCACACCCAAGATTCCGAAAAGAATCAAAACACCGATGATTCCCAGGTAAATATTGGCTCTTTTCTGCACTGTTTTGGTGATTCGTATCAGCTTCTCCATTTCCAGATCGGATGGAGTACTATCCTCTTTTTTCTCATTAAGGTATTGGGTGGTAAGCTTGTTGAGTTCTTTTACTTTGTAATCAAAATCTCCTTTCAACTGGTTGCGGATATCCTGCATATTGTCCAATACATTATCTATTTCATCCGGAATGCTCTCAGTTAACATTTCACGGACTCTTTTAGCAATGGTTGGTGATTTTCCGTTGGTAGATACTGCAATTTTAAGATTCCCTTTTCTGACAATTGACCCTAAATAGAAATCACATAATTCCGGCTTATCAGCAATATTAACAAGCAATTTCCGGGTATGAGCTGTTGTCCGGATCTGCTCTGCCAAATCCACATCATTCACTGCTGCTATTACAAGCTCTACCCCATTGAAATCTTCATATTGATAAGCTCTTTCATGGATGAGGAGATTCGGATAAATGTCCTGTAAAGTTTTAATTTCAGGGATGATTTCTTTAGCCACTAATGTAATAGGTGTTTCCGGAGAATTCACCAGAACGGATTGAAGTTTTTCCAGCGCAACTTTTCCGCCACCGATTATCAGTAGTGATAGCTTTTCAAGCTTAAGAAATACAGGATACAAAGTATTGCTCATTGTATTAGAGTTTTAAATCATACGTGAAGGCTAAATAATATAAGCCTCCGATTTCTGGACCTGCGGCATATTGAAAATAACGACGGTTCAATAAGTTGGTAGCTCCTATTTTAACCTGGGCTTTAATTTCTGGGATTCTCCATGTTGCCTGTGCATCTATCGTATAATAGGCAGGAATATCTCCTGAGGCCAGTGGACTTTCCCATAAGAATGCATCCTGCCATCTTGCGACAATCGTAAACCCTATATTTTTAATAATTTCCCTGTTTCCCACACTTACATTTACCGTCCATTTAGGTGTATTGAAAGAGGTGATGAAGAGATCTGATCTGTTAGAAGATATAAGGTCATTATAAGACACATTCGCGTTGATATTATAATTTTTGATAAGGTTATAGCGAATTCCCAGAGAGGTTCCATAGCTTTTATAGGTACTGTTGCTGTTGGTGTAAACTCTGTATCGGTCTTGCTTGCTGCGGTCAAGCATATCAAGGACGGCCTGATCAGTACCTACTTTCCCGTTTTTAGGAACTGCTACTTCCACTTGCCCCAGGAAACCTTCGTAAATGTTATAATAAAAATCCCAGTCGATCACAAGCCTATTATTAAAAAATACTGATTTATATCCTACTTCAAAAGAGTTGATCTTTTCCGGTTGTAATTTTTGCAGATTAGCTACCACTAAAAGATTTTTCCTGTCCAAAGCAGCCTGGTTCTGTGTGGCTCCTTCATCTACAGCCGCATTCACAGCTGAGGTGAACTGATCTATAGAAGCTAAAGTGTAAGAGTTTTCAAGATACCCTAATCCTTCATTGACTTTCGTGAGTCCTCCCACTCTTCTCACATTCCCGTTATTCACAAAGGAAAGGGCTTCAAATAAGGATGGAAAACGGAATCCGTTTTGAAAGGACGCCCTGAAATTATGCTGATTTACCGGAGAATAAACAATACTTATTCTGGGATTGAACTTGGTTTCAAATTCCGGATTTCTGTCGATACGCAAAGCCAGATTAACTTTTAATTTATCGCTGAAGAAAAGTTCGGTAAGCTGTGCAAAAACACCATATTTCTGGTAGGTTACATCTCTACCGAATGTACCGTCAGCTAATGGGATATTTCTTTCAGCGACAGGCCTGTTAAAATCCACAAAATTGTTCCCATCCGGTGTGATGCTGTACAAACGGTAATCAACCCCAGCCAAAAGATTGAATACTTTCACAAACCTGCTGAAGTCATAAGTGATTTCTCCCTGATAAAAACGGGATTTCTGTTCCAGTTTTGCTCCACCTGTAGCCGGAGCCCCGGAAATTCCTGCATTGGCTGAATCCCAGTTGTTGATTCCGATAATCGTATTCTTTAACTGTTCAAAAGCAGCAGTACCGGGAACTGCTCTATTCTTATCAGCTTCCTGTCTTGCCAGAATGAAGGCATCATTCAGGCTGACACCAGCATTAAGATTATTCTGTAAAGTAGATTGAAATATATTTCTCCAATTGGTGTTGGAAAGATTGGAAAGATCGAGATTATCTGCCAAAGGTTTAAGGTTATAGGAATCTCCCATATTTTCAATGGATACATAGGCTCTGAATGTAAGTTCTTTACCGGTAAGCTCAACTTTATGATTCTGAACTGTTGCATTTTGAAGACGGATTTTGTTTCCTCTTTGAAAGGTTCCATCCAGCAGTCCATAACGATAAACATAAGATGTTCTCCATTGATCTCCGAAACGGTAATATAATCCGGCATCAAATTTTATATTTTTCACTTCAGGGCTTACTAAATCTTTTTCAAGATATCCAGTTCGTGAAACATTAAAAGTTGTAGGTTTTCCATTATAATTTACCTTTACCGCTACTCTGTTGTTCCTTTCGTCTCCGTATTTATTCCAGAGATCTTCAGCAGGATTATTGATAAAAGAGAAATTAGGGTTGGCTGTAATTAATGGATTAGCATTTTGATCGGTGTGGTTATCTGAAATCCAGTCGATACCATTAAAATACGAAGCATTGATCTTGACTGCTAAGTTTTTATTGAAAGCTTTGGCAAATCTGATAGCACTCTCTCCTAGTGGAGCAGTTTGATGGCGGAGATTGTCAACATGATTCACTCCGCCACGGAAATAGACACTCAAACCTTCGGAAGTGAACGGGTCTTTGGTCTGGAGGCTGGCCAATCCGTTAATGGCATTCATTCCGTACAGAGCGGATGCAGCACCGGGAGTGACTTCCATAGACTGAATATCCAATTCCGTTGGTCCTATTGCATTTCCTAACGGAACTCCCAATGTGGCCGACTGAACGTCTACTCCATCTACCAATTGCATAAAACGGAAATTATTAGGAGAATTGAATCCTCTTGAATTGGGAACCTTTAATGTAAGGCTTGAAGTTAAAAGCTGTAATCCTTTTACATTTTCCAGTGTTTCATAAAATGAGGAAGCTGGGCTTTCACGAATGGTTTTGATATCTATTTTCTCAATTGCAATGGGTGACCTCAGTACTTTTTCAGGAACACGGGATGCTGAAATAACCACTTCATTAATGATAGTGTTTTGTGGATTGAGCTCTATGGCAATCTTATTGGATAGGGAAAGAATTTCTACCATCTGGTTAGTAAAGCCTTCTTTACTGACCACTATCCTGAAAGGGATTTTCACTCTTGTTCTCAGAACAAAATGTCCTTCCTGATCTGTAAGGGCTATATCCTGCGTATTTTCAACCTGTACCTGTACGCCGGTGAGGCCTTTCTGGGTGTCAATATGCTTAATAATTCCACTTACTTCTATAAGTTGTTGCTGTGCCTGTACAATATTAATAAATAAAAATGTGACTAATAATAGGGATATTTTGGGCAGAAAATAATTCTGTCTGTTCTGTTTCATTGATGATCATTTTAGGTTAATAAGAATGTGTAGTAATATTTAAAATAAACAGCACATACACATTCGTATCCCTAAAAGCTGATGATAGAGTTTCTTTGATTTTGTCTGACGGTAAAGAATATTGATCATATATTTATTTTGCGGTTTGTAAATAGCGATATGAGAAATCACCAAATGTTTCTTCTGCATTTCTTTCTTTTACATAAATCCCGAAGAGCTGATCCAGAGTTTCAAGGATTTCGTCTTCCCCTATATTGTCTTTAAATTTTGTATTGAGACGCAATCCCAATCGGTCTCCACCAATGTGCAGATTGTATTTACCATAAGCGGTCCCCACAAATCCTATTTCTGCATTGGGAGATCTTCCGCAACCGTTGGGACACCCCGTCATACGAATAGTGATATCTTCTTCTAAAAGCCCATATTTTTCAAGAATAGGTTCTATTTTCGTTACCAAGGACGGCAGATAGCGTTGTGCTTCTGCCAAAGCCAATGAACAGGTATTTAAGGCAACGCAGGCTACAGAATTTTTGCGGAGAGCACTTGCATTTTTGGTATAACCGGAAATTCCATATTCACTTAGAAGAGCTTCAATTTCTTTCTTATCTTCTTCTGTAATATCAGAAAGAATAAGATTCTGATTGCAGGTAAAACGGAAATTAGCCTTTCCTGTTTCGGCAATCTTTAATAATCCGGATTTTAACGGGTACCCTTTAGTATCAAGAACTCTTCCATGTTCAACGAACAAAGTATAGAACCATTTTCCTTCATGATTCTGTATCCAGCCATAACGGTCTTTTCTTTGTTCAAATTTAAATTCCCGGGCAGGTTCAAAAGCAAAGCCGGTTCTTTTTTCCACTTCTGCTCTGTATCCATCTATTCCAAGTTTATCGATGGTGTATTTAAGCCTTGACAATTTTCTGTCACTCCTGTTTCCGAAATCTCGCTGTACCGTGATGATTTCATAAACAGCCTGTAAAGCTTTTTCCTCCGTATCTACAAACCCGAGGACTGAGGCAAGTCTAGGATAGGTGGCTTCATTTCCATGGGTGGCACCCAATCCTCCTCCTGCAGCAATATTGTATCCAATAAGCTGATTGTCTTCAATAATAGCGATAAGTGCAATATCATTGATGAATACATCTACATCATTATTGGGAGGTATTGCAATCCCGATCTTTAATTTTCTGGGCAGATATCTGTCCTGATACAGCGGATCTTCTTCTGCTTTTCTGTCTATCAGCAATTCATCATCAATCCAGATATCATAATAGGCTTTAGTTTTAGGCAAACACATTTCGCTTATTTTTCCGGCTAGCTCATATACTTTCTGATGTAGAGGTGATTCAGAAGGATTGGAAGTACAGGTTACATTTCTGTTCACGTCACCACAGGCTGCAATAGAATCCAGATGCTGCAGATTGAATTGCTGAATGGTAGGTCTTAAATGAGATTTTAAAATACCGTGTAGTTGAATGGTTTGTCTCGTTGTAATTTTTATGGTTCCTGTAGAATGTTTTCCGGCCACTTCATTCAGTCCGATCCATTGTTCCGGAGTTAAAAAACCTCCCGGGAGCCTTAACCTGATCATGTAGGAATACAGCCATTCTAACTTTTTAGCCACACGCTCTTCCCGTCTGTCACGGTCATCCTGTTGATACATCCCGTGAAACTTGATTAAGGTCTGATCATCTTCCCGTATCGCACCGGTAAATTCATCTGCGAGACTTTCCTTTAACGTACCTCTAAGTCCATTACTTCCGGTTTTAATTCTTTCTACCGGGGAAAGGTTATCTTTATTGCTCATTGTTCAATTTATTTTTATTTCAGAATACAATTAATACACGTCTTTGGCATAGCGTCCGCTAAGCTCTAATTCTTCAAGATAAATCCGGGCCTCTTCCTGGTTTCGTTTTCCCTGGTTTTGGATAATATTTATTAGGGTTTCTTCAACATCTTTGCTCATCGGATCTTTGGTTCCGCATACATACAGGGAAGCTCCTGCTTCCAGCCATTGAAAAACTTCCTGGGCTTTTTGTTCCAGTTTATGCTGTACATAGACTTTTTGTGAAGTATCTCTTGAAAAAGCAATATCCAGGTGGGTTAATGTTTCCGTTTTTAGAAAATCCTGGATTTCTGATTGATAAAGAAAGTCTGAAATAAAATTCCGGTCTCCGAAGAACAGCCAGTTTCTTCCTTCTGCACCTGCTGCATCCCGTTCCCAAAGAAAAGATCTGAAAGGAGCGATTCCTGTTCCCGGTCCTATCATGATGATATCTTTATCGGATTGAGGAAGTTTAAAGTGTTTAGTTTCCTGTATATAAAATTCAAACTCGTTCCCTTCCTGGAATTCACTCAAGAATCCGCTGCATAATCCATTGCGTTTCTGATCATCAATCTGGTATTCCGATTTGGCTACCGTGATGTGGATTTCAGTATCTCCATGCGCTTCCGGAGAGGAAGAAATAGAATATAAACGTGGAGCCTGACTGGTGAGAATGGCAATTATTTCTTCAGATTGTTCTGCATTTTTCACAGGATATATCCGAAGCAGATCAAGAAGACCTAAACGGATTTCCGGAATTTGATGTCCTGTAATCATTGCATATTGGGCGACAGTAGTTTTCAGAAGGTAACTGATATTAAGATGCTTATATAAAAGCTCTTCTGCACTGGCGGTAACTTTTGAGGTTTTGATCTGTTTTTCAGGATCAATGCCTGTCAATGCAATGATTTCATCCACTACGGTTTTTGGATTGAAAGGAACTATTCCCAATGCATCTCCCGGTTGATAAGTGATGGCCTCATCCGTTTCTATTTCAATATGGTAGGTTTCTTTCTCGGAAGTAATGTCGTTGAGATTGATGATGTTGGAAACCGTTCCCCAGTATTTTTTTCTTCCTGTTGAAATTTTTGGCGCTGAAACGCTTTTTGGGTTTTTTGCCGAGGTCTTTGTAACCACTTCAAAGATATGTTCTATCCATTGATAAGCCTCCTGTTCATAATCAATATCACATTTTTTCAATGGAATGATACGTTCTGCGCCTAATATTTCGAAACGGAAATCAATATCCTCTCCTGTTTTGCAAAACTGTGGATAGCTGCTGTCTCCTAAGGCGAGAATTCCAAATTTGAGCTGGGTAAGAATCAATTCGTTTTCATGAATATGATCATAGAATTTCTTAGCCAGCATAGGTGGCTCTCCCTCTCCCTGTGTACTGATGATCACAAAGAAAAATTCTTCTTTGATGAGGTCTTTAGGTTTGTATTGGGAAAGATCCGCCAATTTTACCTGGATCCCTTTTTTCTTGATGATTCCGGCAAGCTCTGTAGCCAGCTTCTTACTGTTTCCGGTTTCCGTACCGTATGCAAGTGTAATTTTCTTTACGGTAATTTCATGGTCCGGATTGTTTTGTAAGGCAGGCTGAGCAATACCGACGGGTGCTCCGGCAAGTCCGGCAAGATAACCGCTTGCCCAGATGGTTTCGTCCCTTGAAAAATCACCGGATATTTGTTTGAGGATATTGAATTTAGTTTCAGACAGCATATTGAAAAAGATTTTGAGTTGTTGGGATGAGACTTCCGTTAACGACCGATTTGAAGTAAAGGTCTTCCTCTTTAGCATTTTCCAGCCAGGAAAATTCTTCATGCAAACGGACTACTTCGCCAATAACCACCAATGAAGGAGAAATAAAATCCTTATCAGCAAAATTGGCCTTAAAATCATCAAAAGAAGAAGTATATACTTTTTGATAGGGGGTTGTAGCCTGTTCAATGATGGCAATTTTTTTATCCCTGGAAATATTGAGATCTATCAGTTTTTCCACAAGGCTGGATAGGTTTCCTTTAGACATATAAAAAACAAGAGTGTCATTCGTAACCGCTAATTCATTCCAATAGTTCTCATCAAGGATCTCAGATTTATAATAGGTAAGAAAACGAACCGAAGTGGCATGATTCCTGGCCGTTAAGGGCATTCCCGCATAAGCTGCTGCTCCTAAAGCTGCCGTAATCCCCGGAATGATCTCATAAGAGATCTTATTCTGTTTTAAGGTTTGCAATTCATCCAGAATATTGGAAAAAATGGAAACATCACCCCCTTTAAGCCTTACTACATTCTTGTTCTGAAGAGCATAATCAACTATTAATTCGTTGATAAGAGCTTGAGGAGTAGATGCATTTTTACTGCATTCTTTACCTACGTATATGATTTCTGCATTTTTATTTGCGTATTGTTGTAAAATTTCCGGGCTCACGAGGCGGTCAGACAGGATGATTTCAGCTTCAGCAAGGGCTTTAACCGCTTTTACAGTGATGAGATCAGGGTCGCCGGGCCCTGCACCGATAAGGTAAACCTTTGGTGTTTTGATAGTTGCGTTCATTGTAATGGGTTTAGAGGTTAGAAGAGTCCTTCAATGGACAGGTATCTTTCGCCTGTATCGTAGTTAATTGTTAAAATTTTTGATCCTTTAGGTATTTCATGAAGTTGTTTTGCTACTGCCGCTAAGGCTGCTCCTGTAGAAATTCCTACAAAAAGTCCCTCTTTTTTGGCAGCATTAATGGCATATTCAAAAGCTTCTTCTTTTCCTGCTTTGATGATTCCGTCCAAAATTGAGGTATCCAAAATGGATGGGATGAATCCGGCGCCTAACCCTTGTAAAGGATGTGGTGCAGGTTCTCCGCCGCTTAAAACGGGTGAAAGCTCCGGTTCTACAGCAAGAACTTTAAGGTCAGGATATTTTTGTTTTAACACTTTGGCAATTCCTGTGATATGTCCGCCTGTTCCTACTCCGGTAATGATGTAGTCTAGCCCGTCAGGAAAATCATTCAATATTTCCTGAGCCGTTGTTTCAATATGAACCTGTACATTGGCGGGGTTATCAAATTGCTTGGGGATCCATGAATTGGGAGTTTCCTGGGCCAGCTCATTGGCTTTTTCAATGGCTCCTTTCATTCCCTTTTCTCTTGGAGTCAACACAAATTCTGCTCCATAGGCTTCCATGATTTTACGGCGTTCCACACTCATACTTTCGGGCATGACGAGAATAAGCTTATACCCTTTTACTGCGGCTACCAAAGAAAGCCCGATTCCTGTGTTTCCACTGGTAGGTTCTATAATTACACTTTCTTTGTTTAATAATCCTTTATTTTCTGCATCTTCAATCATAGCCAAGGCAATCCTGTCTTTGATGCTTCCTCCCGGATTACTTTTTTCCAGCTTGATCCATACTTCATGATCAGAATTAAATAGCTTATTGATTTTTACTACTGGTGTATTCCCGATTGTTTCTAGGGTGTTTTGGAATTTCATGCCGATTCAATTTTATGTTGTTTTTATTGATTTATATAACAAAGGTTAAAGATTCCGGTAAGGAGCTGTTATCCTTGATTTTTATTTCACTTTTATGATAAACCAGAGAATGGGAAGGCACATCTTGGGTTATCCAGACGTTTCCGCCAATTATGCTTTCTCTGCCTATGGTTGTATTTCCTCCTAAAATGGTGGCTCCTGAGTAAATGATGACATGGTCTTCAATATTCGGGTGCCTTTTTTGGTTGGCGTTCTCTTTGGAAACATGTAAAGCACCCAATGTTACCCCTTGATAGAGTTTTACATGATTTCCGATAATGGTTGTTTCTCCAATCACAATTCCGGTTCCGTGATCAATGAAGAAATGATCTCCTATTTTTGCTCCCGGATGGATATCTATTCCGGTCTTGCTGTGGGCATATTCCGAAATGATGCGCGGAATGATTTTGATTTCCTGATTCCATAGCTGATGCGAAATCCGGTAGGCATAGGTTGCAAAAAATCCCGGATACGCCAAAAGAATCTCTTCCAGTGATTCTGTGGCCGGATCAAATTCAAGAATGGCGTCTGCGTCTAAGATCAGCTTATCGTATATTCCGGGTAATGCCTCAAAAAAAAGATCAGCCTGCTGTTCTGCAAGAATTTTATCTTCTGTGATACTGTTGATCAAATTTAAGAGAGTGTTATGCAGTCTTGCGAAATCTTTTCTTAATTTGTCTTCAGTATGAATGTGCTGTGGAAGAAAAAGCACCTTGTATAGTTCTTTGACAAAAACTTCAGTGGTGTTTTTGTCAAAAAAGCCAATAGAATTGCTCTGTTTCTTCTTGAAAATCTTTTCAATGAAATATTCTGATGTTTCCATTATTTACTGAATTATGCATGCCGCAACCGTTGAATTGGAAGTTTCATCCACCAAAATGGCAGATCCTGTTCTCTTATTGTTGATAAAACTGTCAAAAACTAATGGTTGTGCTGTTCTAAGGGTAACTTTTACAATTTCATTAAGCCTGATATCTCCTTCTGCTTTTTCATGTGCGAGGGTATTGACATTGATTTTATAATCTACTTCTTTTACTACTGCTTTTAGGAGCCTGCTGTGATGTTGTAGCAAATACTTATTCCCGGGTTGGAGGGATTTCTGGTCAAGCCAGCATAATAAAACTTCTACATCTTTTTCAACATGAGGAAGTTGCTCGGTAGTAGTGAAGAAATCCCCTCTGCTGATATCGAGGTCATCCGATATATGTAATACCACAGGCTGCCCTTCAAATGCTTCATCTGCTTCTACTCCATTGATTTCAATTTTGGATATCTGAGTGGTAAGACCTGCCGGAAGGATGAAAATTTTGTCTCCTTTTTGAAATTGTCCACTCACGATCTTTCCCGCATATCCGCGATAATCATGCAATTCTTCCGTTTGAGGGCGGATAACATATTGAACCTGGAAACGGTTTCCGTTATCAGACTCTTCATTAAGCTCAACATTCTCCAAATATTCCAGTAAAGAGCTTCCTTCGTACCAATCTGTCTTAGAGGATAATGAAACAATGTTGTCTCCTTTAAGTGCTGAGATCGGGAAATAACTCACATTATTCAAACCCAGGTTTTCTGCTATTTTTGAATAATCGTCCTGTATAGATTCATATACTTCCTGGGAATAGTCAACCATATCCATCTTGTTAATGGCCACTACCACTTTTTTCAGTTTCAGCAATGATGCAATAATGGAATGTCTTCTAGTCTGCTCGATCACTCCTTTACGGGCATCGATCAGGATGATCATTAAATCCGAGTTGGAAGCGCCGGTAATCATATTCCTCGTATATTGAACGTGTCCCGGAGCATCAGCAATGATGAATTTCCTTTTTGGTGTTGAAAAATACCTGTATGCTACATCAATGGTAATTCCCTGCTCTCTTTCCGCACGCAATCCGTCTGTTAAAAGGGCGAGGTCTACCCCATCTTCATTTTTATTTTTAGAATGCTTTTCCAGGACTTCTAACTGATCCTGTAAAATACTTTTGCTATCGTAAAGCAGTCTGCCGATCAGGGTGCTTTTCCCGTCATCTACACTTCCTGCGGTTATAAATCTTAAAATATCCATATTATTTTTATTAATGATAATTCATTCTCAACTGCATATTTTCAAAATCATTTATCAATTTTATTGTATCATTTATTTAAAAGTAGCCTCCTTTTTTACGGTCTTCCATTGCTGCTTCTGTAACTCTGTCATCGATTCTTGTCTCCCCGCGCTCAGAAATCCTGGTGGCTAGAATTTCGTCGATCACTCCATCTATCGTATTGGCATCAGACTCCACAGCGGCGGTACAGGTCATATCTCCCACTGTGCGGTAACGGATCTTTTTTGTGGTGATAATGTCATCAGATTCTAATTCTGCAAATGGAGAATTGGCAATCCACTGTCCGTTAAGATCTACCACTTCTCTTTCATGAGAAAAGTAAATGGAAGGAAGCTCTATTTCTTCTCTGCGGATATAATTCCAGATATCCAGCTCTGTCCAATTACTGATCGGAAATACCCTCACATTTTCTCCTTTATGAATTCTTCCATTGAAAATATTCCATAATTCCGGACGTTGAAGCTTAGGGTCCCATTGTCCGAATTCATCACGAACGGAAAAAATCCTTTCCTTGGCACGTGCTTTTTCTTCATCTCTTCGGGCTCCTCCGATGCAGGCATCAAATTCAAATTCCTCAATAGTATCAAGCAGTGTGAAGGTTTGCAGCCAGTTTCTGCTTGGAAATTTTCCTTTAGGTTCTGTCAGCTTTCTGGTTTTAATGGTGTCCTCAACTTGTCTGACTACTAAATCCACTTCGAGCTGGTTCACTAACTTATCCCGGAAGTGTAAGACCTCCGGGAAGTTGTGACCGGTGTCTATGTGTACAAATGTGAAAGGGATTTTTCCGTGGCGGAATGCTTTTGACGCCAGATGTGCCAGAACAATGCTGTCTTTTCCCCCGCTGAACAGCAATGCAGGGCGTTCAAATTGTCCTGCCACTTCCCTTAGGATGTAAATAGATTCGGATTCTAATTGATCTAAATAATTGAACTGATATGTTGACATGTTTGTTTATTTTATTGATGTATATGTAAACCGCACTCCTTTTTGTTGGCATCTTCCCACCACCAGCGGCCTGCTCTGAAATCTTCCCCTTCCTGGATAGCTCTGGTACATGGAGCACATCCTATACTTGCAAATCCTTGTTTATGAAGATAGTTGTAAGGCAATTGATGCTTCTGAACATAGTCGGTTACCTCTTGTGTGGTCCAGTGCAGGATTGGGTGATATTTAATGATCTTATTATCTTCATCCCACTCCAGCTGTGGCATATTTTGTCTGTTGAGAGAATGTTCCGATCGTAATCCTGTGATCCAGACACTATATCCCTGAAGTGCTTTTTTCAATGGATGTACTTTACGGATATTGCAGCATGCCTTTCTTTTTTCTACAGATTGGTAAAAAGAATCCGGTCCGTTTTCCGTGACAAATTTTTGCAGTTCTCCTGTATCCGGATAATAAGCTTTGATCTCTTTTTTAAAGAAAGCTTTGGTTGCTGCCCAGGTTTCATAGGTTTGCTCAAAAAGTCTTCCGGTGTCTAATGTAAAAATAGATACATCCAGATCTTTGATCAAATGAGTGACTACCTGGTCCTCATAGCTGAAGCTGGTGGAAAAAATAACCTGATTAGGAAATTTCTCAACCAATACCGACAATAAATTATTTTGGAAAGCGGCATTAGAAGCCTCTCCCAGCAGTGTTTCGAATTCTGTTTTCAGATGGTTTCCCATTGTTACATTGAAATTAATTGATGCAAATATAAATATTAATTCTATATATCCTATCAAATTAGTAGAATTTAGAAATAAAAAAAATCATTTTTTTCTCATAAAGGCTGTTAACGTAGCTTCCATCATACTTTTTCTGGTTTTTTCACGAACATTGATGAGCTCATTTCTAAGGTAGCACGATTCTTCGTCCACACAATCGGTACAAGGTTCATAGAAATTCAGAGAAACACAGGGCGTTAAAGCAATAGGTCCATCAAAAATCCGGTAAAGATCCGCCAAAGATACTTCATCCGGTGATTTCAATAAATAATATCCACCGGCAGTTCCCTGCTTACTATTGACAAGCTTTGCTCTTTTTAATTCAAGCAGGATCTGTTCTAAAAATTTTTTCGGAATGTTTTCCTCCACTGCAATAACCGAGGTCGGCAGAAAGCCTTGATTATAGTTTCGGGCTAATCTGACCATAGCTTTTAAAGCGTATTTGCAACGTTTGGACATCATAATTGATGCAAGTTATAATAATTTCCCCGATTAACGAAATGTTTTCTCTTATGGTAGAAAATAATAACTGAATATGGAGTCTAACCGCATAAATGTGGTACACCGAAATAAAGAGTTGGTCTTATAATTGCAGTTTATTTGGCAATAACATCAACCACTAAATTTATATTATTATGGAAACGAAAACCTCAACCAGAAAAACAGCTGTAAAGAAAGCACCGGCTAGAACAGCAGCAAAGACTCCTGCTAAAAAGAATGCCTCCAAAGAATTAAGAGAACTGTTTGAAGACTCATTGAAGGATATTTACTGGGCTGAAAAAGCATTGCTGAAAGCTCTACCTAAAATGCAGAAAAATGCAACAGACGAAAAGCTTAAAGCAGGTATTGAGAAGCACATTACGGAAACAGAAATGCATGTGGAAAGACTGGAAGCCTGTTTTTCTGCATTAGGAAAAAAAGCTCAGGCTAAGAAGTGTGATGCGATGCAAGGGTTATTGGATGAAGGGAAAAGCATTATGGAGGAAACCGAACCGGGCGCAGTGAGAGACGTTGGTATTATAGGAGCTGCCCAGAAAGTAGAACATTATGAGATCGCTACATATGGTACCCTTGCAGCATATGCTAAAGTTCTTAAAGAAGAAAAATGTCTTAAGAATTTGCTGGATACTCTGAATGAAGAAAAAAAATGTGACGAGCTGTTAACCAAAATAGCGGATACAACACTTAATAGCAAAGCGATGTAAGATAAATTGAAAAAGAGATCTAAATTTAATATTTAGATCTCTTTTTTTCTTATTGAGGAAATTGTGCCTTTTCATAAATCAATCCTTCGGCTTTTACATCTTTCCAGAAATCAACGGGTATTACTGTTTCAAGGGCATTAACGTTATCCTGGACCTGTTCCGGTTTACTTGCTCCCGGGATGATGGAAACAAATTCATCTGATGCTAACACAAAATGAACGGCAGCGTCTATAATATCAATATCATATTTTTGAGCAATTTCCTGTATCCTGTTCCGCTTTTCGGTCATTCCTTTTGGAATGATCTCTTTATAATTATACCGTTCTTTTCCCCCAATAAATCCTGAATTGTATCCGGCGCCGGAAACAAGCTTCACTCCTGCCTTTCGTACAGCGGGAAGCAATCTGTCAACCGCTTCTTCATGTTCTAAAATAGAATATTGCGTGGCGGAAAGGCATATATCAGGATCCGCAGCTTCAATACAGTCCAGGATAGGATCTATTTTATTCACTCCCATTCCCCAAGCTTTGATAACACCCTGGCTGCGAAGCTCGGAAAGAATCCTGAATGCTCCTTTTTTAGCCTGGTCCAGAAAATAAGGATATCTGTCCCCTACCTGGTCTTCGGATAGATCATGAACGTAAACAATATCTATATAATCCAGGCCACTTCTGTGCAGGCTGTCTTCAATCGACTGTAATACAGCATCGGCGGTATATTTGTGCTCAAAATCAAAATTCAAAGGATTTTTCCACATGGTTGGTGGGACTTCGGATTCAGGGACTTCCGCAAATAGCCTTCCTACTTTTGTAGAAAAAACAAAGTCTTCCCTGTTTTGGGTCTGCAAAAATTTCCCGAATCTCCTTTCACTTTTTGTGAGTCCGTACCAGGGAGAAGTATCATAATATCTTATTCCAAGATCCCATGCTTTTTGCAGGACTTCATGAGCCTGTTCATCCGTAATATCTGCGAAGGCAGTTCCTATGGCTACACCTCCTAATCCTAGTCTGTGCTTTTCTGTTAAAATGTCCGTTTTCATATTTATATTTAGATTGGTTTGAAGAATAATCAGCAAACATCATGCAGAGTTCATATAATTGAAAATGATTTGGTCTTATTATTGAAGGATATTTACTACCACTTCAATATATATTACTATGAAAAAGCATATTGTCATCGTAGGCGGAGGATTTGCAGGCATCAATCTGATCAAATCCTTAAAGAACGACAGCCGATTCCGGATTACTCTGGTAGATAAGAACAATTATCATTTTTTTCCACCACTTATCTATCAGGTGGCGACCTCTTTTATTGAAGCCTCTAATATCAGTTATCCGTTCCGGAAACTCATTTCAAAATATAATAACATTCATTTTCATATGGGAGGCCTGCTTAGGGTGAATCCTGAAAGTAAAACCATTGATACAGATACAGGAAGTTTAAAGTATGATTATCTGGTATTGGCTTTGGGTACAGAACCCAATTTCTTTGGAATGGAGAATGTGAAACGGTGTGCACTTCCGATGAAAAATATTGAAGAAGCTCTTTATTTAAGAAACTATATGCTTTTGAACCTTGAAGAAGCAGCCCGGAATAAAGATGTAAAAGCGGCTGAAAAGCTTCAGAATGTAGTAATCGCCGGCGGAGGTCCTACCGGTGTGGAGTTAGCAGGAATGCTTGCTGAAATGGGAAGATATATTGCTGAAAAAGAATATCCTGAAATTAAGCTGGGGCTTTCCAATCTGTATCTGATTGATGCACTTCCGAATTTACTTTCATCGATGAGTGAAATGGCTCAGGAAACGGCTTATCAAACCCTGGAAAAACTTGGTGTCAAGATCCTGCTTAATGTATCCGTGAAAGATTATACGGATGGAAAAGTAATTTTATCCGATGGCAAAACGATTCCTACAGAAACGTTGATCTGGACTTCGGGTGTTGTTGGAAGAGAAGTTCCCGGACTTCCGGAAACAAGTATAGATAAGGGGCGAAGAATTCTGGTGGATGCTTACAATAAAGTGCAGGGTCTTGATCAAATTTATGCGTTAGGCGACATTTGTCTTCAGCTTACAGATAAAGAATATCCGAAAGGGCATCCGCAGTTGGCACAAGTTGCTATACAGCAGGCCAAAAATCTTGGAAATAATTTTAAACGGATTGAAGATGAAAAAGTTCTGAATCCTTTTCAGTACAATAACAAAGGAACCATGGCCATTATTTCTAAATTCAATGCGGTAGTTGACCTTCCTAAATTTTCGTTCAAAGGATTTATAGCGTGGTTGACATGGCTGTTTATCCATATATTGCCATTGGTTGGTTTCAGGAATAAGATCCGTCTGGCGTTGGAATGGCTGCGGTTATTCATCACCAATAATCCTTCTATTAGATTAATCCTTTATCCGAAGCGGGATACGACTAAAGAGTAATCAGGAATTAATTAATTTAGAAATCCAGCAGTCCCTCTGTAAGGCTTTTCCACTGAATTTTTGAAAAACCCATCATGCCTCCCAAAGCAATCAGAACATTTCTTATGGTATCGATGAATCTGGCGTTGAGATTAGGCTTTTCATTCCTTCCATAAATTCCTGCTTTTATTGTTCTTCCCCTTTTTTGGATCATGAATGTTGAGGTGGCTGCATTGGAATAAAAATGAGCGATATGCTGATTAGCGGTAATGCCTGGAGTTTTTGAAGGTCTGCAGGTCATGATGTAACTTTCTGATTCATCTGTTTCCTTATGAGAAATATAGATGATTTCTACCCAGTCATATCCTTTGGATTCGGTTTCTCCCGGACCGGGAATATCTATTCTTATAAAATCTCCTATTTCAGGCATTTCTTCTATGGCATTTCCATTGGAATTGTAGAGCCTGAAATCTGCTAAAGGACCACCGCTATAGCTTTTCCAGCGATTAATAGAAAAGAATCTTTCTTTCAGAATATTGAATTTTTCAGACGCAATAGATGGACTATCATAGTGTTTCTCACTTTCTGTATCGTGAAAGCTCCCACTTTTCTGGATGGGAACTCCCGGAATCTGCTTTGCTTTCATAATGAATATTTTGGTGGTAGTAACAAAATTAGTTGTTATACGGGTGTTTCTTTATGAGTAAAGTCATAATGGGATGTATACCCATTGAAAGGAGCATATAATGTGTATGAAGAACTGCTGTTTTTTATTGGGAGTGGAACAGGTGAGCTATAATGGAAATGAGTTCATTTTCAAAGAAAACAGCCTAAGAGTTAAAAAATATTAAAGTTGTATATAAATTATGCTTTGCATAATTTATTTTGTATCTTAGCAAAGAATAATTTTTTTTCATCATTTGTGTTTTTTTGGAGGTCACCTTCGCGGTGGCCTTTTATTTTCAGTAAAACGAACCCTTGAACACACTGTTATTCTGAACGCAGCGAAGAATTTCACTAAATAATCTTAATTCCTTCAGATAAATTTTAAGTTTATTCCAGAACCTTTTTCATCATAATATCCGTCTGTTCATCATCACCCAGCCTGAAAATATGCTTGTCGAATTCCACAAATCCGTTTTTCTTATAAAACTGGATCGCTTTCAGGTTTTCTTCCCAAACCCCCAGCCAGATATAGGCTTTTTGTAATGCTTTGGCTGTTTCTAATGCCTGGTCATATAAAAGTTGTCCGATTTTTTTACCATGATGACTGCTTTTTACATAGATGCGCTCTATTTCTAACGAAGTTTTATCCTGCAATTCGGTTTGTGCATTTCCGGAATTTACTTTCAGATAGCCTACAGGATTGTCTTCTTCCCAGGCAATAAAGAAAAGAGATTCAGGATTCGTTAATTCAGTCTTTACTTTTTCGGTACTGAAGCTTTCGGTAAGATATTTTTCCATTTCTTCCACAGCATTACTTGCCGCAAAGGTTTCCGTGAAAGTCTGTCTTCCTATAAGCTGTATCGTTTCCAGATCGTGAATATTTGCCTGATTGATTATGATAGATGTCATGATAAGAAGTTTTAACTGAATAGTATGTTTTTGAAAGCTTCGGCAGCCAGATGTACCTGCACAGACCAGTCATCCGCGGCATCACTTCCTGCATCATCAGAAATATACTTTAAACATAAAAACGGGATATTTTCTTTCTTAGCAATAAGTGCCAAAGGATAAGCTTCCATATCTACAATATTGTAATCTGTTTCAGCATGATTCATCTCAAAGCTGTCACCACTTCCACAGATTCCCTCCTTCAGATTATTCATTTTCAGTCCATATTCTAAAATGGGTGGAATTCCGGATAATGGAGTTTCATATAAATGAAAGCCAAGCCCTCTTACATCCATATCACGCTGAATGAATTTCGTACAGCACACCACTTCTCCCTTGCTGAAATTTTTGCTTCCTGCTGAACCGAGATTAACGATCAATTTGGGTTTTCTGGTATGGATCTCTTTGGTAAGCTCTATGGCGGCATTCACTTTTCCAATACCCGTGATCAGTTTGTTTTTCTCATCAAAAGCTTTTCCTGCCTCCGACTCCAGGGCGAAAACAAAAAGCGTATCTGAAACGGGAAAATGAAGGTCTTCGTTTATTTTTATCATTGAAATTTAAAATTAAATACTACATCCATCAGTGTCACAAGAATTGTTGTTATTTGAAAGATCCTTGAACGGAGCTACCGTTTCCTCATAAGTCTGCCGAAGTGCATTTTCAAAGATTTCAACTGGCTGTGCCCCGGAAACGGCATACTTCCCATTCAAAATAAAGAACGGTACACTCCTGATGCCATTATGTTGGGCATCAGACATATCCTGATGCACTTCATGATCAAATTGATCTGAAGATAAAACCTGTCTGGCTTCATTTTTATCTATCCCTGATTTTTCTGCAAGAGATACTAAGAATTCAGTATCTGCCACGTTCTCACCATGAGTGAAGTGAGCAGCGAACAAAGCTTCTTTCATTTCTGAAGACTGGCCGTGTTTTTTTGATAAATGAAGCAGTTTATGAGCCGGAAATGTATTGGTAACTAAAGCTTTATCAAAGTTAAAATCAAGCCCCGTCCCTTTACCCATTTTAGACACCTGATTCACCATTTGAACAGATTGGTTTTCCGAAAAACCTTTTCGATCTTTTAAATAGCTTACTGTATTCTTGGTTTCAGAAGGGTTTAAGGTTGGATCGAGCTGGAAACTCTTCCATTCTACTTCTACTTCATCTTTAAAGGGTAATTTTTGAAGAGCCGCTTCAAAATGGTGCTTGCCTATATAACAAAACGGACACATAACGTCCGACCAGATTTCTATTTTCATTGTAAATTATATTGAAAAAAATATTTTTAAACGTTTATGGTATTAAAAGTTGATCAAAGTTAGGATATCTGTTGTAAATATCTTTCAGATCAGAATAAAAATTTGTTCTTTTGTACATCATATTATCATGAGAAAATCAGAAGCCACCCGTTTAAGTATTTTACAAAAAGCATTTGAGCTGATCTATGAAAAAGGATTTAAAAAGGTCTACAATGGCGGAGCCTGGATTGATCTTTAAAAAAGTCTTGAAAAATAACCATACAAGCTGTTCCTTTTGAATGGCTTTTTTAATTCTCTTGATTTATAACTGTTTTTAAAGTAATTTGGTTAGATTTTTGAATGATCAAACAAAACCGATCACACCATTGAAACTAATCACATTCACATCAAAAGGCATTTACTGCCCGCAAGGAAAATTCTATATAGATCCATGGAGACCTGTTGATATGGCGGTTATTACACATGGCCACGGAGATCATGCCCGTTGGGGAATGAAAAAATATCTCTGCCACCATTTCACAAAACCCATTTTACACCAAAGGATAGGAACTGATATAGAATGTCAAAGTGTGGAATATGGTGAAGAGGTCAATATCAACGGAGTAAAGCTTTCCATGCATCCTGCAGGGCACATTATTGGTTCGGCACAGATCAGATTGGAGTATAAAGGCTATGTAAGTGTGATTTCCGGAGATTATAAAGTTCAGGATGACGGATTAAGTACTCCTTTTGAATTGGTGAGGTGCGATGAATTTGTGACAGAAAGTACTTTTGGGCTTCCCATCTATAACTGGTTGGAGATTGAAGACCTCAATAAGAAACTTCAAAGCTGGGTATTAAGAAACCAGGAAAACGGAAGAACTTCTGTATTTATCGGATATTCTCTTGGAAAGGCTCAGCGGATCATGAAAGCTGTGGAAGGATTAGGCAAAATCTACACCCACTACTCGATCGGAAAATTAAATGAAGCTTTTGAAACAGTGGGAATAACACTTCCGGATTATGAAATTGCCGATTTCAGAGAAAATGCCAAGCAGTTACAAAACGAAATTGTTATTGTTCCACCCGCTTTGCTGGACAGCAATGTGATCAAAAAAATTCCCAATGCGGCAACAGCTATCTGTTCAGGCTGGATGCAGGTTCGGGGAGCAAGACGGTGGCGGAGTGCCGATGCAGGATTTGCCATGAGTGATCATGCCGATTGGAACGGTTTGCTTCAGGCGGTTAAAGCTACCGAAGCCGAAATTGTGCATGTTACGCATGGACAAACCGAAGTGTTTTCAAAATATTTAAATGAAATCGGGATCAAATCTGATGTGGTGGAAACCCTTTTTGGTGAGGATGAAGAAGAAACGGAAAAAGAAATCATTGAAAGCCCTGAAGAATGAAACATTTTGCAGATCTTATCAACGCCTTGGAAAGCACCAATAAAACCAATGCAAAAATTGATGCTATTGTCGATTATCTGGAACGTGCGCCGGATGAAGATAAAGTATGGTTCATTGCTTTGTTTACCGGGAAAAGACCCAAACGTAATGTCAATACCAATTTGATGAAAGATTGGGCGCTTGAAATAACAAAGCTTCCGTTCTGGCTGTTTCAGGAAAGTTATTCTTCTGTAGGAGATTTGGGGGAAACACTTTCTTTAGTTCTCCCGCCGCCTTCAGAAAAAATAGAACGGTCACTGTCCCAATGGATGACGGATATTATCAATTTAAAAGATCGAACCGAAGCCGAGAAAAAAGAGTTTGTATTGCAATCCTGGAACGGGTTGGATTATACGGAACGATTGATTTTTAATAAATTATTAGGAGGAAGCTTCAGAATCGGGGTTTCTTATAAAACACTGATCAATGCACTTACCAAATATTCGGGCCAGGAAACCAATGTTTTAATGCACAGCATTATGGGAAAATGGCAACCTGAGGAAATCTCTTTTGAAGAGCTTATTTCGGCAGAGAAAGTGAATCCGGATAATTCCAAACCCTATCCTTTTTGTCTGGCGTATGCCCTAGAAAAAGAATTGCCTGAACTTGGAAATCCTCAGGAATGGCTGATCGAATATAAATGGGATGGAATCCGGGGACAGATCATCCGCAGAAATGATGAAGTTTTTATCTGGTCCAGAGGAGAAGAAATGATCACGGAACAATTCCCGGAAATTGTGGAAACAGTACAATCAATGAAAGGCAATTTCGTAATTGACGGAGAAATCTTAGTGGTGAAGGAAGGAAATGTTTTAAATTTTAATGAGCTTCAAAAACGTTTAAACAGGAAAAACATCACTAAAAAGATGATGACGGATATTCCTATTGAAGTTTTTGCATATGATCTTTTGGAACTGGAAGGAAATGATCTTCGCGAGAAACCTGTTTCCGCTCGGAGAGCTATATTGGAAGAACTGCTTTTAGATCAGCAGCCTCAAAACATTAGTATTTCCAGATCTATTACTTTCGAACAATGGGAACAGCTTGACCTGATCAGGGAAAATTCAAGAGAAATCAATAGTGAAGGCCTAATGCTGAAACAAAAAAACTCACCCTATCATTCCGGCCGGAAAAAAGGAGACTGGTGGAAATGGAAAGTGAATCCTTTGACTATTGATGCGGTATTAATTTATGCTCAAAAAGGAAGCGGAAGGCGAAGTGCTTATTATACGGATTATACTTTTGCCGTGAAAAACGGAGATTCCTTGGTGACTATTGCCAAAGCCTATTCCGGGCTTACGGATAAAGAAATTATGGAAGTGAGCCGTTTTGTAACGAAAAATGCCATAGAAAAATTCGGACCTGTAAGAACGGTGAAAGCTGAGCTTGTATTTGAAATTGCTTTTGAGGGAATTGGGTTCAGTAATCGTCATAAAAGCGGTGTGGCATTAAGATTTCCGAGAATCGTGCGTTGGAGAAAAGATAAAACAGTGGATGAAATTGATGAACTGGAAGAAATCAAAAAACTGATACAATAAATTGACAGCATTTGAACATACCGAGGGTTTCAGAATCATCCGTCAATGGATGGAAGAGAAAAGGATGTCCCCGTTTACATTTCAGACGGAAACGTGGCGTAAATTCGGAAATGGCTATAGCGGAATGGTGGTTGCTCCCACCGGTTTCGGGAAAACTTTTTCTGTTTTTCTGGCTTTGGTTTCAGATTTTTTAAGTCATCCTGAAAAATATAAAAAGGGGCTGAAAATGATATGGATCACTCCCCTGCGCTCCCTTTCCAAAGATATTGCGAAAGCCATGCAGGAAGCCATTGATGAGATCGGGCTGGATTGGGTGGTAGGAGTTCGAAACGGTGATACCGATCCGAAAGTAAGGCAGCAGCAAGTTAAAAATATGCCTGAAATTCTGGTAGTTACTCCGGAAAGCATTCATTTGCTTCTCGGGCAGAAAAACCACAATAAATTCTTTCAGAATCTGCATTGTGTTGTCGTCGACGAATGGCACGAATTATTAGGCTCAAAACGCGGGGTAATGATTGAGCTGGCTGTTTCTCAGTTAAGAAAATATAATCCCAAGCTCAAAATATGGGGAATCACTGCCACCATCGGAAATCTGGATGAGGCACATGAAGTATTGATTCCTTATGATATTAAAAAGACAACGGTTAAGGCCAAAGAACATAAAAAGATTGATATTATTCCCGTTTTTCCGGATGAAGTTGAAATCTTGCCCTGGGCGGGACATCTTGGAGCTAAGCTGGCCGATAAAATTGTCCCGATTATTCTTAATTCCAAATCAACAATTGTATTTACCAACACCAGAAGCCAGAGTGAAATGTGGTATCAGTTGTTGTTGGATGTCCATCCGGATTTTGCCGGGCAAATAGCTATTCATCACAGCTCTATTGATGCCCATTTGAGGATATGGATTGAAGAAAACTTAAGCAGCGGAAAATTAAAAGCAGTTGTTTCCACTTCATCTTTAGATTTAGGTATTGATTTCAAACCTGTTGATACTGTGATTCAAATAGGTTCGTCAAAAGGTGTTGCAAGATTTCTTCAGCGTGCCGGAAGAAGCGGACATTCCCCTTTTGAAACGTCCACAATTTACTGTGTTCCCACCCACTCTCTGGAGCTGATCGAAGTGGCTGCTTTAAAAGAAGCCGTAAAACAAAAAGTGATAGAACCTCGTGAACCACAGGTATTATGCTTTGACGTTCTGGTTCAGTTTCTGATGACATTGGCTGTCGGAGATGGTTTTTATCCGGATGAAGTGTATGAACGGATCAAAAAAGTCTACACCTTCCGGGAAATGATGGAGGAAGAATGGAAAAGTATCCTGGATTTTCTGACGATTGGCGGAAGTGCCTTAAAAAGCTATCAAGAATATCATAAAGTAACCGTTATGGAAGACGGCATATTTAAAGTAACCTCCAGAAGAATTGCCATGCTTCACAGGATGAATATGGGAGTAATCGTAAGCGATGCGATGATGAAGGTGAAATTTATTTCCGGTGGATATATTGGAATGATTGAGGAATATTTTATTTCAAAGCTTAAAAAAGAAGAAAAATTTATTCTGGCTGGAAGAGTGTTGGAAGTGGCAATGATCAAAGAAATGACTGTTTATGTACGTGCAGCCAAAGGAAAAGCCCTGGTTCCAAGTTATTTAGGCGGCAGATTGCCTTTAAGTTCCAATTTAAGCCATTTTTTAAGAGAAAAATTATCCAATGCCTTAAACCCAAAAGCTTCGGAAAAAGAATTAAAATTCCTGCATCCTTTATTGGTGAATCAGGAGAAAAGATCTCATATTCCCAAAGAGGATGAGTTTTTAGTGGAATTGATCAAAACCCGGGAAGGATATCATTTATTCATGTATCCTTTTGAAGGGCGCCTTGTGCATGAGGTTATGGCAGCGTTGATTGCCTACAGGATTTCTAAATTGGCTCCTATCTCCTTTTCTATGGCGATGAATGATTATGGTTTTGAACTGTTCAGTGACAAGGAAATCCCATTACATGAGGGAAATCTGTCCAGGGTATTAAGCCGCGATAACCTGATGAATGATGTGATTTCAAGCATCAATTCTGCGGAAATGGCGCGTAGAAAGTTCAGGGATATTGCCGTGATCTCCGGAATGGTTATTCAGAATTTCCCCGGACAGCAACGGTCTAATAAATCTTTGCAGAGTTCTGCGGGCCTGATCTTTAAAGTTCTGGAAGATCATGATCCGAATCATTTCCTCGTTCGGCAAGCCTATACGGAAGTTTTCAATATGCAGCTACAGGAGCAACGTCTTGTGGAAGCTTTTAAAAGAATTGAGAGCTCAAAGATCGTTTTAAAATATTCTCATACTTTTACTCCGTTGAGCTTCCCGATTAAAATTGACAGCTTACGCCAAACCCTTTCAAGCGAAGGTTTAGATGCAAGGATACAACAGCTGATAAAACAGTCGAATAAATAAGTTATGAGTTATAAGTTATGAATTATGAGTAATTTTGTAACTTCTAATTTCCTCAATGAATCTGGCCACTAAAAATATAATTATTCAAAATCAAACTTTCACCCTGACCAATCAACGGGCGGTATTTTGGGTGAAGGAAAAAGCATTGATCCTCTCTGATCTTCATATCGGAAAAACTGCTCATTTCCGGAAAAACGGAATTGCCATAGCCAACCATATCATGAAAAGTGATCTGGAAAGATTATCTGTTCTGATAGAATACTTTGTCCCGGAAAAGTTTATTGTTGTTGGAGATCTCCTTCATGCAGGAGACAACTCAGATGTGGATGAGTTTTGCAGCTGGAAACAGCAGTATTCACAAATAAGCTTTTATCTTGTGGAAGGAAACCACGACAGAATTTCGAAGGCTTTGGAAGAAAAACTCTGTTTTAATTACAAGGCGGAGCATCTGGAAATAAACGGTATAGTTTTTCTGCATGATTTTGATACTGCCCATCCTAAATTTCAAATTACCGGACATATCCATCCCGGAATTGTGCTGAATTCTACCGTGAAGAATATCAAGCTCCCTTGTTTCATCCAAACGGAACAGCAATTGCTTCTTCCCGCATTCAGTGAGTTTACAGGACTAGACACGAAAAATATCCCTAAAAAAGGAAAATATTTTGTATTTACAGACTCGGAAATCCATGAATTATAATCCTTTTTAATGATCTATTCTATAGACAGAAACATTTCTTTGTATAAGAAATAATAAGGAACTTTGCATCATGAAGATCATACCCTTAAAAGAAGGAAATTTCTCTGTGAGCCCAGCCAAAGTGTTTACTCTTTTAACAGAGGACAATTCTAATGAAGCCAATGAAATCAGGATGTCTGTACAGCCCTTTCTCATTATTACCGAAAAAGATTATATCCTTTTGGATACAGGAATCGGATGGAAAAATGAAAACGGACAAACTGTAATATCTGAGATTCTGGAGCAGGAAAACATCCGTCCGGAACAGATTACCAAGATTTTATTTTCCCATCTTCATAAAGATCATATTGAGGGTACAATACGGTTGACAGATCAGGGTTTTGAGCCGGTTTTTCCTAATGCAGAACTTTATATTCAGAAGCGGGAACTGGACTTTGCCAGAGAAAATCCAGACAATTCTCAGTTTGATCATTCCATTCTTGAAAAAATCATTCAGCTTCCGCATATTGTCTGGATGAATGATGATCAGGGAAACATCACAGATGAGATTACTTATGAAGTGGTGGGTGGCCATACTCCTTATTTGCAGGTCTTCTGGATCACTGAAAATGAGGAAACAGCTTTTTATGGATCAGATAATCTTCCGCAGGAATCTTATTTAAAGTACCATGTAGCTTATAAGAGCGATTATGACGGAAGAAAAGCTAAGGAGCTTAGACAATTATGGCAGGAGAAAGCATCAACAGAACATTGGAATGTTTTGTTGTACCATGATCTTGATAAAAAGACTATCCAATTTTAATAATTATAAATCATTGAACCACTTGTAAATATCGACTTCAGAAGGAATGTTCAGCTTTTTTCTCAGTCTATTTTTACGGTTCTGAATTGCCTTTGGAGTTACATAGGTATAAGTGGCAATTTCTTTAGTGGTAAGATTCAGTTTCAAATAAATACAGAAAATCAACTCCGAATTTTTTAGATTGGGCTGTATAGCAGATATTTTATCAAAAAATTCAGGATAGGCTAATCTGAATTTATTTAAAAGACGAGGTGAGTTTTGCTTAGCCAGTGCTAAAATCTCGTCTTGAACAAAAAATCTTTGATTTAAATCTTCTAAATTGAATTCAGGTTTTTTGTTGTCCATAATATTTTTTCTCATCTCTACTCATTCCTCTGCTACTGTTTTAATTTTAATGATGAAACAGGAGGATTTTTTTTCTACTATTCTTTTGTTACTATTCTAATCTCGGGAAAGAAATACAGAGGGGCGCATTATTACAATATCAAATTCAATTAAAGATAGGTTTTAGGATATACATGGTTTTCTAGTTTCTATATTTTAAAATCAATCAGGAATTTAATAAAAATTTAATATGAAGAACAAAGAAAGAAAAAATGATTAAAATTTTCTCGAATTGAAATACCACATACATACCACGCGACACTTTAAAAAAAGACATTGAAAACTTCTCTATTATTGTGACATCAAAAATATAAGGTTTTATGATTGTTTTTTATGATCATAATCAATAAAAATACAAAGGTTTTTAAAAGATATTCAAAAATATTTGATTATTTGTGGTAGATATGTGGTATATTCTTTGATGGTGTTTCATAGAAAAAAACCGTTCTTTATTATTTTATAAAATTGAGAAAATATAGTCTTAAAAGTGGGCAAAAGCCTGATTAAACTAACATTTATAAATTAATAAAATGATAACTGAGGATTTACTTTTTTCATTAGGAGGAGAAATTAGAAGGTATGAAGCGAATGAAACTATTTTCCGGGAAGGAGAATTTCCGCTTTATTATTTCCAGATTATGCAAGGTAAGGTAAAACTGAATAATTATAATGAAGATGGTAAAGAATTTATTCAGAATCTTTTTTCGGACGGTCAAAGTTTCGGAGAATCACTGCTTTTTATAGACAGGCCTTATCCTATGAATGCTGTAGCTATTGAAGATTCCAGCATTATCAAATTACCCAAATCTCATTTTTTAAAGCTGATTCAGGAAAATCCTGAAGTATGTTCCAATATTTATCAGTGTCTTGCGGAGAGAATGTATTATAAGTATATCATGCTGTATAATCTGTCTTTTCAAAATCCGGAAGCCAAATTGAAATTGTTCATGGATTACCTCAAAAGCTACCATGAAGATAAAAGCCCCTATTCTTTCCAGGTTCCTTTAACAAGACAGCAAATGGCTTCACTGACAGGTTTAAGAGTGGAAACCGTTATCAGGGTGATCAAGAATATGGAAAAAAATAAAGCATTGAAAATACAAAATAGGAAAATCTACTATTAAGACTTTCATCATCTTTATATGGATGTACAGCTTTTACGGGGCCGTTTTTGGATGGCCAGGAAAATTGAGAATGTTTATATTGTGAATATTAACGAAGGAGTCAGTATCATAACCGGACTGACTCATTTTATTATGGAGCAGAAAATCATAGCGGGTAAGATTTCCGGGGCAGGTATTGCGGATGATCTCATCATGAATTTTTTCAATCCTCACAAAAAACACAATGAACATGGAGAATTTTTCAATCACAATACAATTATTAATATTCTGGGTAATTTCTTCATGATTCATGGAGAAATAAAATTGTTTCTTGATGTGATTCTGAAAAAAGAAAGTCATACTACTCTTTCAGGCCAGCTTTTGGAGGCTACGATCAGTGGTATGAATAATTTCTTTATTTTTCCTGTAGGAAGTTTGCCGGTGCATCAGCCGTTTTCGGATACTCAAAACTGGAACTGATCTTTATGATCTGGGCATATACAATATCAAGCTCTTCTTCAGTAATGCAATAAGGAGGCACCAGATACAGAATATTTCCTAAGGGACGAATAAGAATTCCTGTTTGAAGAAACTCTTCATACAGCAGTTTCCCGATTTCATTAAAATAAGAAGTTTCTTTTCCTGTTGTATATTCCCAGGCAAGAATAGTCCCGGTTTGTCTTACGTTTTCAACCTGATCCAGGGTGCTGAGAACTTTTGCAAACTGACGGTGCTTTTCTGTTATGCGCTGAATGTTGGACTGAGTGGATTCCGATAACAACAATTCCATACTCGCCAAAGCGGCTGAACAGGCTAAAGGATTAGCCGTAAATGAATGACCGTGAAAAAGTGTTTTATATTTATCGTCAGACAAAAAAGTATTATAAATGTCATCAGAACAGGTGGTAACCCCCATAGGCATTGTACCTCCTGTTAAGCCTTTTGAAAAGCACATGATATCTGGTTGTTCAGATAAATGATCGGCAGCGAATAATTTCCCGGTCCGTCCGAATCCCGTAAACACTTCATCCTGTATCATCAGTATTTCCTGCATTCTGCAGAATTTCATCAGCTCACTAAGATCTTCTGCGTTATGCATAAGCATTCCCGCAGCTCCCTGTACTAAAGGTTCATAGATAAAACAGGCGATTTCGTCTTTAAGCTCAAGAATTATATGTTTTACATACTCTAAATTTTCAGGTGTGGGAACATCTACAAAGACTACATCAAAAAGTAAATCTTTAAATGGCTGCGTCCAGACACTTCTTCCACTTACAGACATGGCTCCAAATGTATCTCCATGATAAGCATTTTTGAACGCCAGTATTTTTGTTTTTTCTTTTCCACGATTGTGGGCATATTGAATACACATTTTTAATGCAACTTCAACAGCTGTGGAACCATTATCGGAATAGAAGACTTTCTGTTGGTTTTCAGGAAGCAATTTCAGCAGGTTTTCCGAAAGATGAATAGCCGGTTCGTGCGTGAAGCCTGCAAAAATGACCTGTTCCAGTGTGTTCAGTTGTTCACCTACACGTTGAGCGATATGAGGATGGGCATGCCCATGAAGCGTCACCCACCATGAAGAAATGGCATCTATATATTCTCTGCCCTCATTATCGTATAAATAAACTCCTTTTCCGCGGACAATAGGAATGGCATCCTTTGCTGTCTGCATTTGAGTATAGGGATGCCAGTTAACCGCTTTGTCTCTGTTTTTTAGTTCGTTGTGCATGTTGCTGGTACACTTTCTTTAACCATTGGCTTTAGTCCTAAATTTGTAAGCATCTGCATATCTTCGGAAACTCCCGGATTTGGAGTTACCAATAAGGTTTCTCTTTCTCCCGTGAATATGGAATTGGCTCCGGCCATAAAGCACCATGCTTGTTCCGTTTCATCCATTTCTATACGTCCAGCGCTTAAGCGGATAACAGAAGCCGGCATTACAATTCTTGCCGTAGCGATCATTCTTACCATTTCCCAGGTATCTACTTTAGGATTGTTTTCCAAAGGAGTTCCTGCTACTCTGGCTAAGGCATTGACAGGAACGGAATCAGGGTGTTTGGGCATGGTCGCCAACGTGAGAATCATGGATATTCTGTCTCTGTGCGTTTCCCCTAATCCGATAATACCTCCTGAACAAACGGTAATTCCCGCTTTTCTTACATTGTTTATAGTGTTGATGCGGTTATCGAAAGTACGGGTGGAAATGATTTCTTCATAATACTGTTCCGAAGTATCCAGATTATGATTATATGCATGTAGTCCGGCCTCCTGAAGGCGGGCAGCTTGCTCTTCCGTTAACATTCCAAGGGTACAACAAACTTCCAGTCCCAGATCGTTCACCCCTTTTACCATATCAATTACCCGGTCAAAATCCCTGTTATCACGTACTTCTCTCCATGCTGCCGCCATACAGAAACGGGATGAACCGCTTTCTTTAGCTTTTCTCGCATGCTCTATAACGGTTTCAGTAGGCAGAAGAGCCTGTACTTTAATATTGGTATGATAACGTGCAGCTTGTCCACAATAAGAGCAGTCTTCCGGGCAACCACCTGTTTTGATGGATAACAAGGTGCAGATCTGTACTTCTGAAGGATCATGCCATTCACGATGTACGGTGGCCGCTTTATAGATAAGCTCCATTAAAGGCAAATGATAAATGGCCTCTATTTCTTCTTTGGTCCAATTATTCCTAAGTTCTGTTTTTTGATTCATTGTATAATTTCTAAATTTTCTAATGCTGTGTCAATATTTTCTTGGGTTAAGGTGTTGAGTTCCGGTATTCTGATAATGGCAGTCTCTTTTTCTATATGATTGCAGATAATACGTTCTGTATCTGTAGGAAATGCCCCGTTAAGAATGACATATTTTAAATGTAGTCCTCTTTGTTTTATTGTCATCATGGAAAGCAGACTGTGATTGATACATCCCAGATAGTTCTTTATAACAAGAGCTACAGGGAGTTTCAGTTTCTCGATCAGGTCAATAATGAACTCTGTATCGGATAGTGGAACCATTAATCCTCCTGCTCCTTCTACAATTAAAGATTTTTGAGTTTCAGGTATGTTGAAATCATTGATAGTAATAGTTATTCCTTCTTCTGCCGCAGACTGATGCGGAGATGCTGCCAATTGTAAACGATATGTTTCCGGATGACAGAAAATATGATTTCCTGTCAGGTCTTTTACAGTCATACTGTCTGTATAATGCAAATCGCCGGATTGTATGGGTTTCCAGTAATCGGCATCAAAATACCGGGTCAGAACCGCAGAGCAGATGGTCTTACCTACTCCGGTTCCTATTCCCGTTATGAAAAGTCTCTCTTTCATCAGATGTGATGTTGAATAATTTGGGTTAGTTCTATGATCTCTTTTTCAGTATTGAAGCTATGCAGGCAGATTCGAAGCCTTTCTGTTCCTGGTTTCACAGTCGGACTGTATACGGCATAAGTGAGAAATCCTTTTTCTAATAATACTTGCTGTACATTTTTTAACTTCATGATGTCAGGAATAACAACGGCCTGTATAGGGCTGCTTTCAGATGAAAGGGTTGATAACCCCTGCTTGCGGAACGTTCTGATATTTTCCATTAGTTGGGTTGATAGATCGTTGCTTTTGAGATAGCTGTAATTATTTTTGATCATTCTCCATTGCCAATCCTGCGGCGATGTACTGTAAATAAAGGGTGATGCAAAATTGATCAGGTAATCTTTAATTAATTCATTCGTTAATATAGCGGCGCCATGAGCTCCAAGTGCTTTTCCATACGTTACGACTGTTGCTAAGACTTTATCCTGCAACTGTTGTTGGCAAACCAATCCATTTCCAAAGACACCGAAAGCGTGGGCTTCATCCACCAATAAAGAAGCGGAATATTTTTCAGCTAATGCAGCAATTTCCTGAAGTGGGGCCAGATCGCCATCCATAGAATACAGGCTCTCAACAGCAATATAGCAGTGTCCTTTCTGTTTTTTTAGCTTCTCTTCTAAGTTGTCAAGGTCATTATGCCTGAATTTTAGTTTTGTAGCATGAGACATTCTGCAGGCATCGTGTACTGAACGATGAACCAATTCATCCATAATAATGATGTCATGACGATTGGGCAAAGCGGATAATAAAGCTAAATTGGCATTATACCCTGATTGAAAAAGTAATGCAGAAGGATATTGATGTTGGTCTGCAATCAATTTTTCAGTTGTCAGGGCTTCGATGCTGTTTCCACTGATCAATCTTGAACCCGTACTTCCGGCTAATAATTCGGGGGTTTCAGTGATTTGTTGCAGCAATATGTTTTGTAGCTCTGCATTTCTGGCCAGTCCAAGATAATCATTAGAATAAAAATCTATTCCGTGAGTTGGCGGGCGTAATGATCTTAAGATTCCCTCTTCTCTCCTTTTGTTTAATGCCGTTTGAAAATAATGACTGGTATTACTCATATTCTACTTCCTGAGTAATTGCACCAATCCACTGATCATGAAGTTTCTGTTCAATTTTCAGGATATGATCTGCATGTGATTTCCAGTCTGGTGAAAAATCATCGAGTTGACTGATCATTTCTTCCAAATGTCCTTCTTCTTCCAGAATGATGGATTTCACCATAATTTTTGAGGATTCTTTGGTCAGTATATCCTGATAGACCGGATACAGTTCATCAGCACGAACTTCTATCGCATAGGTTACAAACAGATAAGCCGCATATTTCAGTTCTTCTTTAGTAAGCTGAAAAGTGTCCTGAAGATAACGGCAGGTCCGGATATCCAATGAATGCAAGTATTGTCTGGTGGCATGGGAAGCAAGCAGCTCAACGCTTTCGTAAGTTTGACACAGTTCCGGATTGATTTTTCCAATCTGTTTTTTGAGGTAATACGCATGACGGTGTTCTTCAGCAGCATGTTTTAATTGAATCAGGTTCACTTTAGAATGATGTTCGCAAGCGGATATTTTCCTCGCTCCTGCATTTTCCATAAAAGAAAGCGTATTCAGCCATTTGGCGTGGACTTCATGATTCTGTACAATTCTTTGCAATAGATGAGAGAATGTCATTGTTTTTTATTTTAGGCCAAATGTAGTATATTGCCGGATGGTTATATGGTGCCAGTTTTTAGTTTATGGATAGTCCGGTTGAAGCTCCTTATCAAAGTTTTATTAAAATCGATAGAAAATCAGATACTGCTATTTATATGCAGGTGGCTCATCAATTGATCAATGCAATACAGAGAGGGTCGCTTCCCTTAGGAACAAAGCTTCCTGGAACGAGAGCTTTAAGCAGCATTTTGGAAGTGCATAGAAATACAATCGTGGCAGTATATGATGAACTGTTTGCACAAGGCTGGGTAGAAAGTTTACCTAATAAAGGAACCTTCGTTATCGGGAAAAATGAGGAAAAACCTCTAAAAATTGGGAACTTTAACAAAAACAATCTTCAACTATATCCCTCATCGACGGGCTTTTCATTTAAAACTACCAATATTTTAGATAACCCTTTTGAACATTCCGATTGCCAGTATATGTTCAACGACGGGGTTCCGGATATCCGCTTAACGCAAATTGATCAGCACTCCCGGATTTACAGCTCTATTATGAAACGGAAAGGGCACTATAAAATGTTGGGACATTATAACCATGATGGAAGTGAATTTTTCAAAAAAAATCTTGCCAATTATCTGAATTTATCACGGGGTTTAGCTATTTCAAAAAATAATCTTCTGATCACGAGAAGTACTGAAATGAGCATCTTTATTGCTTCGGAAATACTGCTTTCGGAGGGAGATGTTGTATTGGTAGGTGATTTGAGCTATTTTTCCGTGAATATGATCTTTCAGAAAAAGGGAGTAAAAATACTTTCTGTCCCCATCGACGATGAAGGCCTCAGTGTAGACGGAGTCCGGGAAATCTGTAAAAAGCAAAAGATCAGGATGCTCTACCTTACTCCACATCACCACTATCCTACTACCGTGACCTTAAGTGCCCAAAGAAGACTGGAGCTGCTCAATCTGGCGAACGAATTTGGATTTGCCATTCTTGAAGATGATTATGACTATGATTTTCATTATGATAAGAGTCCCATCCTTCCTTTGGCCAGTGCAGATACTACAGGAATGGTGATTTATACCGGTACTTTTGGGAAATCTCTGGCTCCCGGATTTAGAACAGGCTTTATTGTAGCGCCTGAAAATCTGATGACTGAAATGCGGAAATATTTAGGAATTATCGACCGGCAGGGGGATATTCTCATGGAGCAGGTTTTAGGAGAAATGATTGCGGAAGGGGAAATCCACCGTTATTTAAAGAAATCATTAAAAGTTTACCAGGAAAGAAGAGACCGTTTTATAGAATTGTTGAATGAACATTTGGGAGATTATATTGATTTTCGTAAACCTTCCGGAGGATTGGCTGTCTGGATCGAATGGAAAGTTCCTCTCAATCTGATGCAGCTGAGCCGTAAATGCTCTCAGGATAATCTTTTTTTGCCCAAAACCCTATTATATCAGAATAGAGAGCTTACTGCCATGCGTTTGGGATATGGGCATCTTACTTTTGAAGAAATGGAAAACAGTGTTCGGATTCTTGCTAACAATGCAAAAGCATTGATAAGATAGATAATAAGCTGATAAAAGTAATAATTATTAAATCCTTTTCTACATCTCATATTAAAAATATTTGGTCAGGTTTTTGAAGTGTAATTGATATCTATGCATTATCCGGTATAATGCTGTATTTCTTTCAACTCATCACTTAAAATATTAATATTATGTCAACACAAAATCTTACCCATCTTGAGGCCATTAAAAAGATACAGGAACTTGCGACGAACGCCAGAATCTGTATGTTTTGTACGGAATTGGAAAAAGTACCCGTGAATTCCCGCCCTATGACTTTAAAGGAAGCGGACGACAGTGGAAATTTATGGTTCATCAGCAGTGAAGCCAGTAATAAGAATTTTGAAATCAAGGAAGACCGCAGAGTGCAGCTCTTCTTTATGAATAACGATGATTCACAGTATCTTTCTGTGTATGGAACCGCTTCAGTATATACCGATAAGGCTACCATTGAGGAAAAATGGTCTGTGATGGCCAAACCGTGGTTTGACGGTAAAGATGATCCGAATGTATCCATTATCCGCGTGGAACCTAAAGACAGTTATTATTGGGATACAAGAGCCGGTAAACTAGTAAGCTTATTAAGTTTCGTAACTTCAGCAATCACCGGGATAAAAACGAATAATGCTGACGGTGTAGAAGGCAACGCAACGATATAATCAATCATTTCGATATGGCAAAGGCTCTCCAGGTATTGGGGAGCTTTTGTTTTTTATGGGTTTTCATTATGTGGCATATCTACCGGCTTGGATTCCGGGGAACCTTTTTCCCGGAGCCATATAGACAGAATAACAATGGATGCTACGGCTAAAAATTCGCTCTGCCAGTTTTGGAAGGATTCAAACCAGAAACGGGATTCCGTAATGTATTCTTTGGCACTCACTACAGGCTCATTTTTTGAGATTTGCTCGGTATTGAAATCTTTAAGGCTTCCATAAAAATGAAGAATAAAGCTGATGATAAATAAAATAGCAAAAGCCAGTGACAATGAGTGTTGATAAATTGCAAGCCAGAATCCTCCTTTTTTTACAGGCCACGGTGCATTGGGATGCGGCTCCGGTTCTTTATCCACATCTTCTTCGCCTTCCATGGATTTGGATTCACTGGAACCAATCTGCCTTAAGGAGACGGTAAGCAAAATATACAGCATCATCTGTAGAAATTCACTTTCCCAGTTTTCAAAAGTTGCCTGGATAAAATGACCGCTTTGCACATATTCTCCTATGCTGAGTGCGGCTTCTCCGTTTTCCGCCAGTTCTTTATTTTCTGTTTTCCAGCCTGTGAAAAACTGTGCGGTTAAACAAATCAGCATTAATGTTATCAAAACAATACTCAGGCTGTTGCGCTGGAAAAAACTCTTCTTAGACATATTACTTTTTTTAAAACTAATTATCTGCTTCTAGATCAATTCTGCGTAAATTTTCTACGGTTGGACCTGTAAGTATTCTGCCATTAACACTGAAACGAGATCCGTGACAAGGGCAATCCCAGGTGAGTTCCGCGCTGTTCCATCGGACTTCGCAATACGCATGCGGACAGGTGCTTTTCAGGGCATGAAGCTTTCCTCCGGATTCTTTATATAAAGCATAGGAATCTCCATCATACCAGATAATTTTAGCTTCTCCTTCTTTAATCTCTTCTAATGAGCGTATATATTCTCTTGTTAGTTTATCTTTTACGAAATCAAAGACGACTTCGGCATTTTCTTTGACAAAATTGGTAAACCCGGCTCCTACTTTTATTCTTCCGGGATCAAACAGTTTTTCGTATTTGCTGCTGCCATTTACAATCAGGTCTGTAAGGATTTGTGAAGATAAGCTCCCGAACATCATCCCATTTCCCCTGAAACCGGTTGCTATATAGGTCCGCCCATTGCTTCCGGGCATTTTCCCGATATAGGGAAGCCCATCCACAGGCTCGTAATATTGACTGGACCAGCTGTAATAAGGAATATCAAGGTCAAAATACTGACGGACATAATTTTCAAGCCGGGTGAAGCATTCTCCTGTATCTTCCGTATGGCCTGTTTTATGGTCTTCCCCTCCTGCGATCAGCAATTTTTCACCATTAATCTCATGGATCCGGTAATAATGATAAGGATCGGAAAGATCATATCCTAATTGCTGGGTGTAGTCATTATCCTTTAAACCGAACGCAATGACATAGCTTCGGTAAGGAGCATTGGTGAAATGAAGCTTATTGACACCGGGAGGAATGTGAGTAGCATATACAACTTGCTGAACATTGATTTTTCCTTTTGAGGTACTGATTATTACTTGGTCATTATCTTCCTCATGGCTTTCGCAAAGGCAATCTTCAACGATGTTTCCGCCTGCACTCATAAAAGCTTCACATAAGGCTTTAATGTATTTTATAGGATGAAACTGTCCCTGATCCGGGATGATTACGGCTTTTTCAAAAGGAATGGGAAATGGGATCTGATCGGTATATTCCATGATATGTCCCACTTTTGAGCTTGCTTCCACCATATCATCCAATTGTTTGGCCTGTTTTTCATCCAGGGCAAAGAGATAGGCCACTTTCTTTTCAAAATCACACTGGATATTGAATCCTGAGATGTTGGATTCGATAATACGCATAGCATCTTTTCCGGCTTCTGCAAGCAATTTTGCCTGATCCAGTCCGAAATCACTGATCGCCTGTGCATACGTAGTATCAAAAAAATCATCCAAGTGGGCTGTAGTACCTCCTGTGGTTCCAAAACCAATGTTGGCGGCTTCAACAAGAATACATTTTTTTCCGGACCGTTGTAGTTGTAAGGCAGTAGATGCGCCTGTAATTCCTCCCCCCACGATTGCAACATCAAAGGGTTGATTGAGATCCGTATCCGAGGAAAATCTTTTGATTTCCTCCTGCCAAATGCTTTTTCTGGTGCCATCTCTGTACATCATCTTTCCTTTTTAAATTCAAAGTGTAGTTTACAGCCGAAGACCATTATTTTCCGGCTTAGTGTCTAATGATTACTGTATCATTGTCTGTTTTTCCGGAATCTTCATTGTTCCAGGATGAACTTTCTTTTGGATTTGGGGTTTCCTCATCATCCGGCTCGCATTTACAAGCAGAGGGCAATGAAAGACATAAAAATCCTAACATGATAATAGCGGTTGTTTTCATAATTCTTTAATGGTATTTAATATTTATAATAAATAATTTATTGATTTTTTATCCATACGCTTACGGATTTTACATTGACCCGGAAAGTACCTTTTCCGTTTTCATCCAATGTTACGGTATCATTTCTCTGCTGTAAGAAATCGGTGTATTGGGCATGAGCGTGTTCCGCTCCCAACTCTATTTCTTTATACCCTTCATCACTGTTTGAAATGACGACTACACAGCCCGGATGTTCGCTGTCTCCGGTTCTTACCCAGGCAATACAATTAGGATGATCGAAATAGTCTATCTGCTCACCGTACGCAAACTGCTGTCTTACCTGCAATAAAGCCGACAAAACTTCCAGCTTAGGGATGATCACATTGACTTCCTGGTCATCTTTCATTTCTGTGTATTCTGCTCCAAAAAGATCCGGATAGAAAACACATGGGTAAGCTTCTTTTGAAAGCAGTATAATGGCATAAGCCATAGGTTTGAACCAGTCCGCAACGCTGGATTCCAGTGCCTGGAATTTCTGGGTGTCATGATTTTCAACAAAGGAAACGGAGAATAAAGGGTTTTCCTTTAAAAATGTATTTTCCAGGATCTTTGTGAGATCATAATCTTTACCTTCTTTGGAAGCTGTAAAAAAATTATAATGAAGCGGAGCATCAAAACACGATAAAAGATTATCCATCCTGTCAAAAAAATCGGATATTTTATCCGCTTCATCTTTCCAGAATTCACCTAAGATAAAACAGTTCGGAGCAATTTCTGTTTTAATGTAGGAAACCCAGTCTTTTAAAAAATCCGAGGGAATATGTTTTAATGCATCCAGCCGTATTCCGTTCACTTTGGTAGTATCGAGATACCATTTGATCCAGTTTTTCAATTCTTCAACAACATACGGATTACGGTATTCCACGTCGGCACCCATGAGGTAATCATAATTGCCAAACTGATGACTTACTGCATCATTCCATTCTGTTCCATACTCATTGTGAATCTTGAAAACGCCTTTTATTTCTTCCCCGTCTTTTTGAATGGCATCTATACCGCTGAAGCATTGATAATCCCATATAAACTGAGAGTATGTTCCATTTCTGCCGGGAAAAGTGAATTTGGTGAAAGCGTTTGCAGTGAATGGGTCTCCTAAGACTTGATTACGGTCTTCTTCATTCACACGATGTATCGTAATTTCTTCCGCTTCATCCCCACCCATTCTATGATTCAAAACAATATCCGCATAGACGGACATTCCGGATTCCTGAGCTTTTTTGATGGCATTCAGGTATTCTTCTTTGGTTCCATATCTTGTGGGAATTCCACCTTTTTGATCAAATTCTCCTAAATCATACAGATCATATACATCATAGCCTCTTCCTTCCTTCCCCAAATCACATTTGTATGCCGGAGGCAGCCATACCGCCGTAAAGCCAAGGCTTTTCAGATAGTCCGATTTTTCTATAAATTCGTTCCAAAGATTACCCGGATGATACCAATGGAAGAATTGAATGATGATTCCGTTCATAATTTTTAACCGTTAACAATTAAACCTCCGTTAGGATGAATTACCTGCCCCGTGATTTGGGCAGCATCATCTGAGACGAGGAATAAAAAGCTGGGAGCAATTTCTTCCGTAGAAGCATTTCGCTGTAAAGGCGGTTTGCTTTCGTCTTCTTCTTCCTCTCCGAATGTTTCTTTTGTTAGTGGTGTGGCTACCGGTCCGGGAGCAACCGCATTTACCCGGATTCCTTTCTGCTTCGCCTGCAGTGCAAGAGAGCGGGTGAAAGAAACAATAGCCCCTTTGGTTGCAGAATAATCCAGTAACTCAGGATGCCCCTGATAGGCTACGGCAGAAGTGGTGTTCACAATGCTTCCGCCTTCTTTTAAGTAGGGAAATACAACTTTTGTCAGCAAAATCATCCCTACAATATTAGAATCGAAGGTTTTTCTGATATTTTCCTCTTCAAGATCTTCAATATTATCCGAAGGGAATTGTACCCCTGCATTGTTGATCAGGATATCAATTTTCCCTAATTCGGAAATTACTTTCTCAACGGTCTGTTCGCAAAATTCATAGTCGTTGATATCTCCCGGAAAAAGGATGCATTTTCTTCCTAGTGCAGTAATCTCGTTTTTGGTTTGTTCAGCACTTCCGTCGTCGTCATGATAAATAATGGCGATATCTGCTCCTTCCTTAGCGAATAGTAAAGCGGTTGCTTTGCCAATTCCACTATCCGCCCCTGTAATAAGGACTGATTTGTCCAATAATTTTAAGTTCCCCATACTTTATTATTTTTCAGTTACCGGTTTTTGCATTTCTCCCATTCTGTGTGCTGCCATACTGTCAGTCGTAATATTGATCATTGCAGCATTCAGCTTATTTTTCATTCCTGAAATTACCTTATCATCACCATTCATGAGGGCATTAAATCCATCCATCGCCACTTCTTCCGGAGAGGCCAGATTATCTTTATCCTCGAGGATTTTACTATCGTTCATATCGGCTTTATTAAAGAAATCGGTATCTGTTGGTCCGGGTAACAGTGCCGTTACGGTAATTCCCGTGTCTTTTAATTCTTCCCGAATTGCTTCCGACCAGGATAATACAAACGCTTTTGTACCATGATACACCGAATGCCAAGGACCCGGAGCTTTGCTGGCAATGGAGGCCAGATTCAGGATTTTTCCGGATCCTTTTGGAAGTCGGTCCTTAATAAACAATTTGGTTAATATGATGACTGAAATAATGTTGAGATTGATGATATCCACTTCTCTGTGAATGTCCGTATCCTGAAATTTACCATATACCCCCTGTCCTGCATCATTGACAATGATTTCGGGACTTATTCCGTTCAGTTTAAGTTCTGAATACAATGAATACGCTTCATCTTGCAGGAATAGGTTTTTTGAAATACAAATAACATTTACGCCGTATTTTTTGAATTCTTCGGCTCTTTTATTAAGATCCTCGTGATTTCGGGCTACAATTACAAGATCGTATCCGTCTTTGGCAAATAATTTCGCCAGTTCATATCCAATTCCGCTGGTGGCTCCTGTAATCAGGGCATATTGATTTTTACGTTGCATAGTTTCTATTTTAATATTAATAGCCTGTTCATTTCACTTTTAAAGCACCCCAAAATGAATTCTGTATAATATAACTGAGCATTCAGGGCTTGAGTTTTGGGGTGCAGTTCAAGTTTTTTCGTGAGAATGATCTCTCCTTTGTAAGCAAAGGAGAAGTAAGCAAAAATTTTATATGAAGAGTTTCGTATAGGCGTACAATATCCTGTGGTGGCAATAGACCAGTCTGTTTTAAACAGTTCTGCAACATTTAATGCCATAGTTTCAGCAATATTTTCTGAAACACAATCGCATTCTTCAGCTTCTGATCTGTCGACATTTAAAAGTCTCACTTTTTCGGGTAATGTGTATGCTGTGATCCCTCCTTTGTAAAAAAGAGAAGCATTGGGCATTTGTGAAAAAGCAAGCTGTAATAAGCCTGAGGTAACACTTTCTGCAATAGATATGGTTTCATCTGTAGTCATTAATGACTCGCTTATATATTCTAAAAGATTTTTTTGAAATTCCATGGCATTTATATTAAGTGATAAGTTTAAATTATTTTTATAATGCTGACTATTTCCACGGGTCAAGCACTACTTTTACACATCCGTCTTCTTTTTTATTGAAGATTTCATAGCCTTTTGCAACATCATCGATGTTTTTCCCTCTCTCTCTTCTACAATTCCCATGAATTCATGCCCCATTACCATAGGTCTCGCCTGGGGAATTCCTCCGGAATACATATGAAGATCGCTGCCGCAAATAGCTGTGGAGGTTACTCTTAAGATGATGTCGTTAGCATCCTGAATCACCGGATCATCTACCGTATCACAGGTGATGGTGCCCGGAGCGTGAAAAACTGCTGCTTTCATAATTTTAATATTTTTAAGTGGTTGTGTGGTGTGAAGGGTGTTCAATTATTTAAGCATGGGTATTTCGTTCCAATTCAAGATCCCATACCCTGTGCTTGGAAATGGCATCTATAAATTGATCATCAGGATTATTCTCTCTTATATTAATAATGGCTGGGTCTTCATGTTTTCTTAAACTTACATTGCTGCTTTTGTAAAGCATATCTGTTTCAGCACCGAAATAGATGGCTTTACAGTGTTTATACGCTTCATTGATAAAATGCAGGACCAGATGTTTGTTTTCCGGAATGAGGAGCTCTTGTACGGAGCTTTCTCCTGAAGCGATATATAAGGCATCAAAACATACACTTGCTGTACTGGTAAGGGAGTGCTTTGGAATAAACACCGTGCCGTCATTAGTTTTCACCGGGGCTAAGCTTGGAGCAATAATTTCAACTACGGCTCCCGCTTCTTCAAGCTTGTTTTTCAACGTAGTGATAGCTTCCGCATCTGCTCCATTTCCCATGATGAAGCCTATTTTTCGACTTTTGATGGTATCCTTTACGGTATTCTGCATGCTTAAAGCTTCAGAAATTTTGGTATGAGGCTCTCTTTCTTCGCTTTGCAGTTCTATGATATTGCTATCGGCCGGTAAGCTTTGATTTGGCCAGTCCAGTTTTTTGACTTCCAACCCTAGCTTTTCCGCTACTCTCCATGCTAAGAACATATCAATAAAAGCGAGCTGACCAACCATTCTTTCTCTTATTTCAGGAATAGTGACTTTAGACAGCTCGAAAATAAGCGCATTCTGAAGGTGCATTTTTTCCGGTGTCGACTGGCTATTGTAAAATAGTTTTGCCTGAGAATAATGGTCTACGAAGCTTTTGCTACGTTCTCTCACTTTGCTTCCGGAAACTTTTTCCTGGTGAGAGGCAAACCCGCCTTCCTGCATCATCGCCTGGAATGGACATCCATTACCGATCGAATTAGGTTCATAGCTTACTTTCCCTTTTACGATCTGCTGTCTCATGTGTCCGTCCCGCTGATTGTTGTGAACGGTACTGATGGATCTGTTAATAGGAATTTCATGGAAATTGGGTGAACCCAGCCTTGACAGCTGAGTATCTGTATATGAAAATAATCTTCCCTGCAATAAAGGATCATTGCTGAAATCTATACCGGGAACCAAATGGCCGGGATGAAACGCAATCTGCTCTGTTTCTGCAAAAAAGTTATCAGGATTTTTATTTAAAGTTAAGGTTCCTACCAGTTCTACCGGAACTTCTTCCTCAGGAATGATTTTGGTAGGATCCAGAAGATCGAAATCAAATTTATGTTCATCTTCTTCTGGAACGATCTGCACTCCGAGATCCCACTCAGGGAATGCTCCATTTTCAATGGCCTCCCAGAGATCTCGTCTGTGGAAATCCGGATCTACCCCGGAAATCTTCTGTGCTTCATCCCAGGCTACAGAATGTACCCCTAATTTAGGTTTAAGATGGAATTTTACGAAATGTGCCTCACCTTCTTCATTAATAAACTTAAAGGAGTGTACTCCAAATCCTTCCATCATTCTGAAGCTTCTCGGAATGGCACGGTCGCTCATCAGCCACATGATCATGTGCATGCTTTCAGGCATTAGGGAAATAAAGTCCCAGAAAGTGTCGTGTGCTGAAGCTGCTTGTGGAATTTCATTGTCCGGTTCAGGTTTTACAGCGTGTACCAAATCGGGAAATTTGATGGCATCCTGGATGAAAAACACAGGCATATTGTTAGCCACAAGATCATAATTTCCTTCTTCCGTATAAAATTTAATGGCAAAGCCTCTTACATCACGTGCCAAATCTGTACTCCCTCTGCTTCCTGCAACAGTGGAAAATCTTACAAAAACAGGAGTTTCTTTCCCTAATTCGCTTAAAAACCTGGCTTTCGTGTATTTTTCAAGGCTCTTGGTCAATTTAAAAACTCCATGGGCGCCTGAGCCACGGGCATGAACGATTCTTTCAGGAATTCTTTCATGATCGAAATGGGTGATCTTTTCCCTTAAAATAAAATCTTCCAATAAAGTAGGTCCTCTGTCACCTGCCTTCAGGGAATCTTGGTTATTGTTGATTTTTAAGCCTTGATTGGTAGTTAGTTTTTCGTTCTCATTGGACGTGCTTAATGAATCTAACTGCTCTAATTTTTTGTTTTGATTTTCTTTTTCCATGTCGTAAATATTTTGTGGTTGGTGTTTCAAAGATTCAAAAAGCTGCTAAAAAACCGCTTTGCTTTTTTTTCGACTATTCTGTATAATTTCTTTCTATATCCAGTGTGTTTAATAGTTTATTGAGGTATTCTTCTTCTTTTAAAACTTTATAATAAGCTGTTTTGGCGTAAATTGTAAAAGAAGGGTCATCCATTTTTACCTCGGAATCAGTATAAACAATATTCTCCGAGTTTTCAATGTGGTATTTGCTGATGTGAACAATGTACTCCTGGATATAGGTATCTATCACCTTTTTCAATATTTCACATTTTGCATTGTTCTTTACTTTTTCCAGGGATTTTATCAGGAATGCCGTTACTCCGTAAGAATTGATCACACTGGGAAAAAGTGATTCATTTTCGATTACATTGTTTTTATTATTCAGATCAGAATACTTTAAAGCGTCAGTTTCAAAAATCATAGTTTAATAAGTTTTTAGTTATTAGGGACTTTCAAATACTTTTCAAAATAATGGAGATCTTCTTTTTTTTTGATGGATAGATAAAACATGACTTGTATGGGATCTTTTATCCCTATGCTGTTGAAATCATCAAAATGTGCAATCAATGCCTGAATATTTTCAATATTCACATCTTTTAAAATAACGAATAGGAGGAAAATATTTTCTCTTATTTCTCTTGCATAGATCACAGCTCCATCTTCAAACCAATCTCCTTTGTGGGGCACTTTAATGAAGTGTTCAGTCCTTAGTGTTTTTAAGATCTTCTGTTTATCCATTGGTTTGAGTATTCTTGGTTAGATAAGCCATATAGAGTTTTCCTCTACATGGCTTAGTATGTTTTTAAGATTATCCTTCCTGCTCTGCATCGAAATTGATAGAGGTTTCGGCAATTTCAGTAAGGTTGTAATCGGTATCTTCTTCTTCCTGCAATGTTTTTTCCAATAGATCTGCGGCTTTGTCATGTCCCATCGTAATAGCCAGTTGGGCAAGCCCGCCATAGGTTGCAATTTCATAATGCTCTACTTTTTGCGCTGCAATAATGAGTGCCGCATCACGGGTCATAGAGCCTTCCTCAGTAGATTTGATCACTTCTTCGCCTTCTTTGATGAGGCCTTTTATGGCTTCACATTCTTTTTTCTCAGGTTTCTCATCGATCAACTTGAAGACTTTTTCCAGGCGGCTTACATGTTTTTTAGTCTGAAGCTGATGGTCTTCAAAAGCATCTTTCAGTTCTTCTGTAGTAGCTGCTTCCTGCAATTTTCCAAGGGCATCAATGATTGCGTTCTCCGCGTAGTAAATATCTTTAAGTGCATCTACAAAGAATTTATGCAGAGGAGAATTCTTCATTTCACTGGATTTTACAGTTGCATTGTCTACGGTAGCTTTTTTCTCTGTAGCTGTTGTAGCGTTGGTATTTTCTGCTGTTTTAGTTGCCATAATGTAATGTGGTGTTTTAAGGTTGAAAAGATTACCCCTTTATATTAAAATAAAGAGGCAATCATTGGAAAAAGAATTATGAATTATTACGTCTGCCTCCAAATCCGGATCTACCCGAAGATCTTCCACCTCCATGAGAAGCTTGTCCTCCCATACGAGCGATTCTCGTACGTTCGGCTTTACTCATTGATGCGAAACCTCTTCTTGATGTATCTCCAGAGCCGGAACCTCGACCTGAACCGCTATTATTTCCTCCTGATCCAGAATTTGAACCTCTACCTCTTCCACCGCCATGAGAGGCTTGCCCTCCCATACGTGCGATTCTGGTACGTTCAGCTTTACTCATAGAAGCAAAACCTCTTCTGGATGTGCCGTTTCCTGATGAAGATCGTCCTCGTCCTCCACTGCTGTTTCTTCCACTGCTTCCTGAACCGGAACCTGAATTTCCTCTACCACGGGAACCGCCTCTACCACTACCACCGGAAGTAAATCTTCCCTGGCTGTCTCTCTGCTGGTTACCTCTATTATTTCCTCTGCTTCCACCTCTGGAGCCTCCTCTTCCTCTGTCATCATCTTCATCGTCTTCGTCCTCATCATCATAATCTTCATCATCGTAGTCTTCGTCATCCTCATAATCATCTTCATAGTCTTCATCATCGTCGTAACTATTTTCATAGTCGTCATAATAATCCTCAAAGTCTGAGAAATCATCATCATAATCTTCATCTTGCGATGCGTCATTATAACCGTGGTCATAACCTAATTGATAAACTTCTTCAAGAGTTGACCTTGAGTCATTGTTAGAAGAATTGTTCCTTGAACTACCATTTCTTGAATTTCTAGTGTTCATAACTGAATTTTTTATAAATTAATATTAAGTGATGTACTGCCGCCTCTGACTAGTATAAGGCAGCAATGGTTGTGGTGTATTTTTGATTATGGAACACGGAAAGCCAAAGAGCTTTAGATGTTGCCTCTAATGAGGTCTTAAGAACAGTTGAATAATTTATATCTCAAATGTACTACAGAATAATTCACTTTTTTATGACCTGGGTCATAAACAGGCATTTTAATAAAGAATTTTCTTATTTTCTATCTTTAATATGCCTTCATTCTCCATTTTTTTTAGAAAACGGATCACTGTTTCCACTCGTAGCCCGGTAAGATTGGCCAATTGTTGTCTGGTGATTTCCACCAGGTATGAGTAGGGTGTATCTTCTGTGTGATAACTTTTTAAATAGTCCAGCAAACCTTTTATCCTTGTAACAGGGCTTTGTGATGCCAGATTGTGAATCATCAATGATTTATAATATAGCTTTTGAGCCAGACATTTATTCATTTCCAGGCAAATTTCAGGATGTGTTTTCAACAATTCCATGAAAACGTTTTTAGGGAGCCGGATTACCTCCACTGGAGTTAAAGCTACAGCATTCATAGGATATTGTTCATTCAGAAATACCAATGAATCTCCAAAACTTTGGTTTTTGCCTAAGATATTGTGAATAAACTCTTTTCCTTCGTCATTATAATTATTCAATTTCACTTTTCCTTCTGTGATCTGAAAGTAATACAACGCATAATCGTTTTCACGATAAATCAGTTCACCTTTCTTATACTGTTTTCTTTCTGCACCGAATGAGTATAAAACTGTCTCATCGATGTTCATACAACTTACTGTTTTCATAATTTGTGATTTTTAATGTTCAGAAAAAATAAACCGTAAAATTTAGTATTGAAGCCGGCTTTAATATAAAATTTTACGATCCTGGATTTTTACGATTTTATCCCTCTCCATTCCCTTAATGGTCCTTATGGCGGTTTCTACGCAAAGACCTGTTAAGCTTGCCATTTGCTGCCTTGTTAATGGCACCATAAAAGAATAAGGCCTTATATCTTCCTGAAAGCTTTTCAAATAATCCAAAAGTCCTTTGAGTCTTATCATCGGGCTTTGTGAAGAAATATTCTGCATCATAATGAATTTATAATACAGGCGTTGAGACATGAAGCTGCTGATTTCAATAAACAATTTCGGACACTGGTCCAGCAATTGTAAAAACTTTGATTTCGCAAGTCTTAAAATGCTGCATTTCGTGAGGGCCTCAGCGTTCATAGGGTATGGTCTGTGGATAAATAAGAGGGATTCTCCACAGCTTTGTCCGTCCGACAGAATATTTTGAATAAACTCTTTTCCGTCTTCGTTGTAATTATTCAGTTTCACTTCCCCTGTTATGATCTGATAATAGTAGTTCGGCATTTCACCTTCGGTGAATATAAATTCTGAAGGTTCATAATTTTTGATACTTGCGCCCACTGAGTACAAAATATCTTCTTTTATAACCATAATAGTCGTTTTTTAATGTTTTTCTCAGTATTAATCCTTTCTTAGTAAAATATAATTGGGAAGTATTGGTGAGATAAGTGCAAAAATTACACCCCTTATCCTTTTTTAAGAGTTAAATAAGGTTAAATTTTTATAAATTGATATATTGTTTTAATTATGTTTATTTATTTCACTAGTTATTGAATGTTATAACTTGTAATTTCATAATAAACCGCCCATCCTATAAATAAAATAATAATGATCCATATCCAAAATGGGATGGTTTGCGGGGTTTCACTTCCATTAATGAGAAAACTTTTCTGGTTCCCTTTATCATACGCATTAATCATTAGTGACAATGTACCATCTACCAAATCTTTGTTTTTCAGCCCCTCCACTTTTATGGATGGGCCGTTGGCAACGGTAAATTGTATTTTTTTTATGCCTTCTTTTCCGGAAGGAGATTGACTCACAATGGTAAGAACATGTTCCCCATCAGCAATTTTTTTAGTATCCAGATCAAAAACGATGGGAGTATCTAATTCCGCAATCGGAACCGGTTCGTCGTCTATAAACAGGAAAACTTTGCTTTTATCTTTAGTCATGATCTTTCATTTTGTTGGACAGAACGAAATATTTGATATGGTTCTCATCTTTTTCTCCGGGACTGATCAGGTATTTTATGGAATATCCCAAAGCCATTACGGTGATTAAAATAACAATTCCGATAATAAACCAATCCCAATTGCTTTCCGGACCCGTTCCGTGTGTGATGTTGCGGGTAATTTCCGGTTGTTGCAGCTTACAGGCATCACATGCCCAAACGTAAGTTGTAAACAACATCAAGCTAAAAACACTTATATTTTTGGTGATACTTTTCATGATCATTTTATTTTATCCATAATTACTTTTACTTCTTCTACCGTTACTTTTTTAGCATTGTTTCCCCAGCTTGTTCTTTCATGATTCATAATGGCGGTAACATCTTCAGGAGTGAAGTTGGCATTCATTCCTACCGGAGGCATGGTAGCAAATTCAGGTCTCGGATCATAGCCTTTCATAATGATGGTTACATACAATTCCAGATTACCTCCTGTAACCACAGGACTGTTCTTGAGGGGAGGAAATGCTCCCGGAACTCCTTCTCCGTTAGCCTGATGACAGCTTGCGCAATTGGTGGTAAATAATTCTGCACCGTCTGGTAAATTGGCAGTACCTCCAGTTCCTGTACCTTCTTTTTGTTTTTGCTTGTATAAAAATGGCGGAACAATAGATTTATCGGTAAAATCGGACTGCTTTAATGATTTCAGGTAAGCAACTAATTGCAGAGCCTTCGGGGTGGCTACAATTTTTTTGTTTTTATGTTTGATGAACTTTTCCGGAACTTTTACTTCTACATCTCCGGGCTGTAAATAATCCCGTTCTATAAAAAGCCAGGTATAAGCCGGCATGATGGAGGCTTCTACTGCTGCTCTCGGCTGGTATAAATGAATCAGGTGCCATTCTGCACTAGGTTGTCTTTCTCCGATGCTCGTGAGGTCGGGCCCGGTTCGCTGGGTTCCCATCAGGTTCGCGGTATTTCTCCAGAAATCTGTTCTTCTATTGTTTGAAAAATCTGCGGGAATGCTTGGTCTTTTCCCAAAAACATTATCCATTTCTACGTTTCTTACCTGCTGTGTATGACAGGCTACACAGCCGTTTTCAATATATACCATTTTGCCTGCTTTTTCTTCTTTCGTCAATAATTTCATCTGTCTTGGTAAAGGTTTATTGATCCTTTGGTTTTCCAGAGCGGGTATAATGGCAATGTAAAGCGTCAGGAATACAAAAAGAAGCGTTGCAGACCCAAAAAAGATTTTATGATTATTAAAAAGGAACATCATAATATTTCATTTTTAGGGTTAAACTCCGTATTTCTTAACTGTTTCTTGGCAGCCAGTATCTCTGCAGGTGTTCTTGGAATTTTTACCTCTTCTTTTGTTTTTACCATCCGATAAAAATTATAAGCGAAAATAAGATGGGAAATCCACATCATGGTTCCGCCAATCGCTCTCCAAAGCCAAAACGGGAACATATTGATCACACCGTCTATAAAAGGTTTTTTCTTCATCCACATCATTCCGGTCTGGGTTCCGCCGATCATTAATGCAATCACGTACATCATCAAACCTATTAAAGCAAGCCAGAAATGAATACCTACCCATAATTTCGGAGGTTCTTTTCCGGTAAGGCGTGGAATTAATGTATAGGAAAAGCCCCAGATCATAAAAGTGATGATTCCATACATCGTAAGATGGGAATGTGAAACCGTAAAATCCGTGAAATGCCAAAGCAAATTGGTATACCTGAATGCTTCTACCGTTCCCTGAAAAGATCCTGTAAAGTAAAAGATAATCGACATGAAATAAAAAGGAAGCGTATAGCTTGTTTTCAGCTGATACCAGGAACCGCTAAATGTCAGCAAGAAATTGGTTGTCCCCGCAGCCACCGGAATCAACATGCCCGCACTGGCGATAATAGCTGTAGTCTGCAACCTCCAGGGAATGGAGCTGAAAATAAAATGATGAGTACCAATCAAAGTATAAAATAACACATGGGTCCAGAAAGCCAACGCTCCTAGACTATAGGAATAAATAGACTTATTAAGCTGTTGAGGGAGAAAATAATACATCAATCCCAAATTGATCATCATAAACCACATCCCAATCGCCTGATGCATGTAATACCCCTGTGTAATGGTCTCTCCTATTCCGTTCTGCCATATCGGGGTATAGCCTATTATTATCACAATGACAATGAAAATAGTTCCTGAAATCACATACCAGTTCGAAATATAGATCTCTTTGGTAGTCCTCTGCGCTACAGGTTTTAATAGATTATGGAGAGAAACGGCAATTCCTATCCCGAATGTAATCATAATGGGCCAGATATATTCCCGGTATTCGCCACCGCCGTTGTTTACTCCCGCCAGTACACTTATAGTTCCTGCCAATACGGCTGCATTGATCAGAATAAGAGAAACATATCCTTGCCTGATGTTATAAACTTCTACATTACTTACCCTTGTCACAACATAATAGGATAAACCTACCATTGCCAATGAAGCCCAACCCCAGAATACAGCATTGGTATGGGCAGGTCGTAATCTTCCAAAACTTAGCCAACTGAGGTGATCTGCATCAGGTGCTACATATTTAATTCCTGCATATAAACCAAAAGTAGTTCCTATGATCAGCCAAAAAATAGCTGTTCCTAAAAAATAAAGGATCAGTTTGCCAAGCTGAGGAGAAATATACTTCTGAAAAGAGGATGTTCTTCTTTTAGTGGGAAATACTCTCAATTCCTCCACCAGGTTGATATTCTGAATCACTCCCCTTTCATCCGAAGCAGGTATATTTCCGGAAAGCTTATTTTCGGGAAGTTCGGTATGGAGTTCTCTATCGCGTTGTTCATGGTTTTCCAGTTCTTCCTCAGAAAGATTTTCTATTTTCTTTTGAGCTTCTAAAGCCTCTTTCCGTTTTAATATATTGGCATAAACAGAGAGAAATTTAAAGATGGCAATAGTTAATCCCGCAATTATGATAATTAATAAAAGCAACAGGGTAAGCTGTATTCCCGTTTCGTTAAGTAATGCTGAATCAGCCATAAAATCATTTACGGATTAAGTTATTGGGAAAGTTTCCCCGGACTAAGCAAACGATTTGTTTAGTCTTTCTGAAAAAAGTGATTATTGACATTTTATCAATAAAACATCAATGATTAACTCAAAGAAGAATATAGCCTTTGTGGAATAAGTTATTTGCTATTTTTAATGGAATCTACATTGTAGGATGTACTGTCAACGGGAAGTGTGGTATCACCGGAATCCGGAGTTACCTGTGCATTGCCGGAAACCATACTGTCACCAGTATTCAGGCTGTCTATATTGGTGGGCAGGGCTTGCGGCTCTTTCTTACAGCTAAGGACCAGAAATCCTACACTTAAGATGAGTGTTACAATCAATTTCATAATATTAAATTTTGTGGTGTGTTTTCAAAAATAGTTTAATATTATGTTAAGTGTTTATGACTTGAATCATAAGCCCTCACTTTAAAGGATGCTTATTTCTGGAATTTTTTAGTAGCAGCAACACAGCTGATAACTCCTAACGTTACACCTATCATTCCTATACTTATCTGCTCATTCAGAAAATAGGCAGCCAAAGCCAATCCGAAAAATGGTTGTAATAACTGCAGCTGTCCTACTGAAGCTATTCCCCCCTGTGCTAATCCCCGGTACCAGAAAATAAAGCCGATGAACATACTGAAAAGAGAGATATAAGCCAATCCGGCCCATGCTTGTGCATGAATATCAACGGCAGACAAAGGAAAATAAATAATACATAAAGGCAGCATAACAGGTAATGACAATACCAAAGCCCAGGAAATAACCTGCCATCCACCTAAAGTCTTGGAGAGTTTTGCACCCTCTGCATAACCTAGCCCGCAGACAATAACACCAATTAACATAAGAATATCGCCTATGGGAGAAGCCGAAATACCCTGTGCTATGGCATAACCGATCACCAACAGACTTCCGATACCTGAAAAAAGCCAGAATATAGGTTGAGGACGTTCGCCACCACGGATGACCCCAAATATAGCTGTTGTAAGAGGAAGCAAACCTAAAAAAACAATGGAATGAGCAGAAGTTATATATTGCAGCGCTAAGGAAGATAATAACGGAAAACCTATTACACACCCTATTGAAACTATAATTAATGAAAAGATCTGATTTCTCTCCGGTCTCTTTTCTCTATATAATAAAAGCACAGAAAGGGCAAGAATACCTGCAATAGTCGCACGTGCCGTGGTTACAAAAATAGGATCCATTTCCATCACAGCCAGCTTAGTGGCAGGTAATGACCCTCCGAAAAGAACAACTCCTATGAAACCATTGATCCATCCGCTTATGGTCTGATCTTTTGATAATTGATTCGCTATCATCTGATTTATTTTATATTTCAAAATTATAAAGGAAAAATAGATAAGCACAGTATCAGTTTTGTATATTTGTATGGATACAGTTTGAAATATGCAAAAAGAATTTTTATATACGGAAATTTCCAACGGAATCGCTGTACAGATTAAAAACGGAGTTTTGAAAGCCGGAGATAAACTTCCTTCAGTAAGAACACTCTGCCAGGAACATCAAATAAGTATGAATACGGCCAAGCGTGTATTCCTTGAATTGGAATCACAATCATTGATTGAATCTAAACCGCAATCAGGTTATTTTGTAAGCCGTTTTTTTGATGTAAAGCTTCCATTGGCACAGATAAGTCGGCCGTCCTTACTTGCTGACAATAAAGAGCCGGATGAGCTGATCAGTAAAGTGTATGAAAACCTGGGAAAGAAAGATATGACGATGTTCTCGATCGGTATTCCTTCCGGATGCCTGCTTCCTCAGGCGCAACTGAAAAAAGAGATCATCAATGCTACCAGAGATCTCAATGAAGGCGGAACGGAATATGAAGAACTTCAGGGAAATGTAAAGCTTCGCAGAATGATTGCCTTACGATCTGCATCATGGGGCGGTAATTTTAATGAAAATGATCTTGTAACCACTAATGGCGGAATGCAGGCTTTATCTTTCTGTTTAATGGCTCTGGGAAAGCCGGGAGATACTGTTGCCATTGAAAGCCCTTGTTATCCGGGGATTCTTCAGTTAGCTAACGGATTAGGCATGAAAGTGCTGGAATTACCTACCCATCCCACTTCCGGGATTGAAATTGAAGCCTTGAAAAAAAATCTTCCGAAAATCAATATTTGCCTGCTCATTCCTAATTTCAATTCACCTTTGGGAAGCTATATGCCGGATGAAAATAAAAAAGAAATCGTGAAATTGCTATCAGAGAACAACATTCCTCTAATCGAAGATGATGTGTACGGTGATCTTTACTTTGGCTCTCATCGTCCTAAATGCTGTAAATCTTTTGATAAGGAAGGAAACGTTCTGTATTGCAGTTCTATTTCAAAAACGTTGGCTCCCGGTTATCGAGTGGGATGGATTGCGCCGGGAAAATACAAGGACAGAATATTGAAACTTAAGCTTCTTCACTCTACTTCTTCCATTACCATCGTCAATGAAGCTGTAGCCAATTTTCTGAAAAGCGGAAAGTATGAGAAACATCTGTATCAAATGCGGCGTACGTTACAAAATAACTATCAGAACTATGTGCAGACCATAGCAGAATCCTTCCCGGAAGGCACAAGAACAAGCCGTCCTCAAGGCGGTCTCTCTCTTTGGGTGGAGTTTGATAAGGCCGTTCAGACAAGGGAATTATATGACAAAGCTATTAAACAGAACATCAGCATCGCTCCCGGAAGAATGTTTACTCTTCAGGATCAGTATGAAAACTGTATGCGTCTCTGTTTCGGTCTTCCGTGGTCGGAAAATACCCGGTCCCAACTTGAGCAGATCGGAAAACTTGCGAAAATGATGTGATTATCTGTCCGGAACAAAGTTTTTTCTGGCCAGCTCTTTTCTCACACGGCTCAAACTTTCGGGAGTAATTCCTAAATAAGAAGCAATCATCCACTGAGGGACTCTCAGTAATAAATCGGGGTACATTTTAATGAACTTCATGTATCTTTCTTCTGCGGTCTCACCCAATAAAGAATTGATCCTGTTCTGAAGGCTTCTGATATGCTTTTGAAGTAAAAAATCACTTCTTTCAATGCTGTTTGGGAATTGCTCAACCAGTTTATTAAAGAAATCAGGATGCAAGAATAACACCTCGGAATCTTCAACAGCTTCAATGTAATACACTGATTTTTCATTGAAATAAAGACTGCTTCTGTCCGAGATCAGCCAGCTTTCAGGAGCAAACTGAATAATGTGCTCTTTACCGTTCTTATCAATGGAATACATCTTCAAAAGCCCTTTTTCCACAAAGAATATATGTCTGCATATTTCCCCGTACTGTAAAAGAAACTGATTCTTAGGAATCTTTTTCACTTCATAATGCAGGCTGCAGGCATTCACTTTTTCAATGGGAACACTTAAAACTTGAGCTAAATAACTGTTTATATTCTTCATTAGATAATTAGGCTTATAGATATATCTTGGTGTGAAGCATGATTAATGGCTTTACCATTCTCTAACACAATCAGTTGGGGACTTTCGTGTCTGATTCCGAAATTTTCGGCGATTGTATTCGAAACTGATCTATGCGCTAACAAATCTAAGTAATAAAAGCTTACGTTTTGATCTATATCTTCTATTTCTTTTTCAAAATTTCTCAATACTGTCTTACTGATAAAACAGCTTGTGGAATGTTTGAAGATCACAGTTTTCTCATGATAGGAGTTTTCCACAGCCTCTGCAAGGTCTTTTTCAGAGGTGATATTTTTCCAAAAAGACGATGGTTTCGGCTTTTCATTCTCGCCAAATAATTTTCCAAAAATACTCATACGTTAAATTGCTTGAGATGATGATCAAGATGTTTGAATTCTAAAAAGCCCCAGTCCTTTTCTTCCATTTTCCCGAATAATACATGGTGTTCCGGTAATTTTTCATTTTTAAATGCAGTCCAGTAATCATTCAATGTTTGAAGTAAACCTTTTCGGGCTTCGTCAAAGTCACATTCAAAAGTAACGATTAGTTTTCGAAAAGTAGGCATATTCCGGGGAATACCATTATTGAAGACATACATTTCTTTTTTTGTACAGATCCCGATGTATTTTAAAAAGAAATTAATTTCGGAAAGTTCTACTCTATTCAAAGGAATCTGGAGAACGAGATCACAATGCTTCAGCATTTGGCATACGTTCATTTTTCCCCATTTTCCCTGAGAATTTTCAGACAAACCGGAAATCCTTCTTATGATTTCCTCAAAATACAGCCGATGATGAAGTGTCTTTTTTACCAACCCTTTTCCTTCTTCAGATTTTCAATATGAGCAAAATGATGATTACAGTGCCATACGTAGAACGCCAGGTAATTTCGCAGGTCATAATCTTTCTGCTGTTCCGGATGATGGAACGTTCTTTCGAATTGTTTATTGGTAAGGCTTTTAAGCAATGTTGCCCATCTTTGATGAGTACCTTTGATCATTCTCATAGCCGGTTTTACAGGCATATTTCTGCTATCCTGAAGTTCTGCCCATTTGGCTTCATCATAAGGTTTAATGGTAGGATTATCTTCCGTAAGGGCTAGTTTAAAACGGATAAAGCTGTTGATATGGCTGTCTGCAATATGATTAACAAGTTGTCTTACCGTCCACCCACCTTCTCTATATTGGGTGTCCAGCTGGTCATCATTAAAATCTTCAATCAGGTTTTTAAGTTTTCCCGGAAAATTTTTAATGACCTTGATATGTTCATCCAATTCAATATCTGAAATATGACCCGGCCATTCAAACGGACCGATGGGAAATTTCTTGTGTTCTAAGTCACTCATTGCATTCATTTTATAAGGTAAATGTTGTCGTTTTGTCCGATAATTCGGTTTTGGAAAGATATTTGAGTATTAGTTTTTGTAAATTTATCAAAAATTCGAGAAATCTTAATATGAAAAAAGCGTTAATAATAGTAGATGTACAGAATGATTTTTGTGAAGGTGGTGCTTTAGCCGTTCCGGGAGCCAATGAAGTGATTCCATACATCAATCTTCTGATGGAAGAAAATGAATATGATCAGATAGTGTTAACCCAGGATTGGCATCCTGAAAATCATAAAAGCTTTGCGAGCAATAACGGAAGAAAAGTAGGAGAAAGCATCATTCTGAACGGTGTTCCGCAGTTCATGTGGCCGGATCATTGTGTACAGGGAACTTTTGGCGCAGAATTTCATAAAGACCTGAACAGGGATAAAGTAACCCATATTGTACAAAAAGGGAAAAATCCTGAAATAGACAGTTACAGCGGTTTCCAGGATAATAATCACTTTATGAAAACCGGACTTGATGATTTCTTGAAATATCACGACATCCAGCTATTGGAAATTGTAGGCCTTGCATTAGACTACTGTGTGAAATTCACCTGTCTTGATGCTGTTGCAAACGGATATATCACATGTTTACACTTTAACGGGACAAAAGCGGTGAATGTAAAACCGGATAACGGAAGAGATGCTATATACGAAATGCTTCAGAAAGGAGTAACCATTCTAGGGTAATGAAAAGTATTTTCAGAAAAAGCATCAATAAATTCGTTATTGAAGAAATTGCGTCTGTATTAGACAGCCATTCTATAGGATACGAGATCATTGATAATGAAAAAGATTTCGATCCGAGCTTTGTTACCAATCCTGGAAAAATAGAATATCAGCTTTTGATTGACAAAGATGATTTTGAGGCGGCCAATAAAGCTGTTTCAGAATATTTTGCCCATGAAGTAGTTATTCCGGAAGATTATTATTTATCAGAATATTCGAATGAAGAGTTGAAAGAAGTCCTGTTCAAAAAGGATGAATGGAATGAGTTCGATTATGAAGCTGCTAAGAAAATATTGAAAAGCAGAGGTGAAAATATCACTGAGCAGGAATTGGATTCTTTTGATAAGCAACGCCTTGAATCTTTAAAAGATTATGAAAACCCGGAACAGGTCAAAAACTATATTATTTTAGGATATATTTTTGCAGTCATTGGCTGCGTGGTTTCTTTGTTTTGGGGAATACTCATCTTTGTGAGCTATGCCATTGCTTTAGCCATTATTAAACTTAAAAAGCAACTTCCAAACGGAGAAAGGGTATATTATTTTAATGAAAAAGACAGGAATCACGGAAAAAGGATATTGAAGCTAAGCTTAGTATTCACAGCCTTTTGGATATTGTTTGCGGTTATTAGAAACATATAAAAAAGAGACTCAATTTGAGTCTCTTTTATTTTTATAACATTTTCAAGTTATTTACTTCTAATTCTGTAAGGATTCTCCAATGTCCTCGTTTGATATTCTTCTTCGTCAATCCTGCAAACATTACTCTGTCCAGCGCTTCCACTTCATATCCTAATCGTTGGAAAATTCTTCTGATCACACGGTTCCATCCGATGTGGATTTCAATTCCCACTTCATTTTTAGGCTTACCCTCAATAAATGAGATCTGATCTACGGTAGCTACTCCTTCCTCCAAACGGATTCCTTCAGCAATAGCCTTCATGTCTTCAGTAGATAATTTTCTGTCCAACGTTACATGATAGATTTTCTTCACATTGAATGAAGGATGGGTCAGCTTTTTCGTCATATGACCGTCATTCGTCAATAAGATAACTCCTGTTGTGGAACGGTCCAGTCTTCCTACCGGGAAAACTCTGTATGGAGAAGCATTAGCAACTAAATCCATTACCGTTTTTCTGGCTTTATCATCCTTGGTGGTGGAAATATATCCTTTCGGTTTATTCAACAGTACATACACCGGTTTTTCAGGAGTGATGTTTTGCCCGTCGAATATAACACGGTCGGTTTTCTGAACCTGATACCCCATTTCAGTTACTACCTTTCCGTTCACTTCTACCAAACCCTGAGTGATCAGCTCATCTGCTTCTCTCCTACTGCAAATCCCGGAATTGGCGATATATTTATTAAGACGGATAGTATCTTTATGAAGATCTTTATCAATTTTAGTCAACCTTCTTTTCTGAACGAAAGATTTTGCTCTATCGTCATCTCTGTCATTTTTATTAAAAGGTTTTTTACCGAATTTCAGATTTCCTCTTTCGTACTTATCTCTGCTGTCAAAATCTCTTCCGCCGCTTCTTTTAGAAGCAGGCTTCCCGAAAGTTTTTCTCTCTTTACCTTCGTTTTTATTGGTGATATAAGTTTTTCTCTCAGATTTTGAACCACGTTCCTCATGTGGGCTGTCAGAACTTTCACTTCTTTTAAAAGGCTTTTTTTCAAACTTTGAACTCGTTCCCTTATACTCAGAATTTCTTTCGCCTGCTTTAGGAAAAGGTTTCTTAAAAGATTTTGATCCTGAAGAATTTCCAGATTTAGAAGCACGAGAACTATCAGAATTTTTCTTGATTGAAATTCTTGGTCTTTTCGGTCTTTCTGAATTATTATTATCTCTGCTCATTCTAAAATTTCTGCAAAGATACTAATTTAGTTACGAGTTAAAAATTAAGAATCATAACTTTGCACAATAGTTTTACTATTAATCTTATAGAAATTCCAAAAATGATAACATTATTAAACGATAATTTCTCTCAGTTAAACGATTTCCTTCATGGAAAAACATTCAGCAAAATTTTCATTCTTGTAGATGAAAACACGCATGAATACTGTCTTCCTACGCTATTAGGCAATATGGAAACCGATTTAACTTTTGAAATTCTGGAGATTGAAGCCGGAGAAGAAATGAAGAATATCCAGACGGCCAATCAGCTTTGGGAAATTTTGACGGAAATGCAGGCGGACAGAAAAGCTTTGATGATTAACCTTGGCGGTGGGGTCATTACAGATATGGGAGGCTTTGTAGCTTCTACCTATAAAAGAGGTATTCCTTTCATCAATATTCCCACTACACTATTATCTATGTGTGATGCATCCATTGGTGGTAAAACAGGGATTGATCTGATGCATTATAAGAATATGGTAGGAACTTTCACGTTCCCGGAACAGATATTTGTATATCCTGAATTCTTGCAGACCCTACCTTTCAAAGAATTAAGAAGCGGTTTTGCAGAAATGCTGAAGCATGGCTTGATTGCGGATGAAAAGCATTGGAATAATCTTATTCAGATTCATAAATTGGATGTGGAAGCTGTAATTCCTCATATCCAGACCTCAATGGATATTAAACAAAATGTGGTTGAAAAAGATTTTCATGAGAAGAATCTCAGAAAGACCCTGAATTTCGGGCATACGATAGGTCATGCTATTGAAAGCTTATGCCTGGAGCAAGGGAATCCTATTCTGCATGGTGAAGCGGTTGCAGCCGGTATGATCTGTGAAGCCCATTTATCTTATCTTGAAAGAATTCTTTCTAAAGAGGATTCTGAAATCATTATTGAAAACATCAGGAGATATTATCCTTATTTAGACATTACCGATTTTAAAAATGAAGATATCTGTGCCTTATTATTAAATGATAAGAAAAACACGGATAGTAAAATCAATTTTTCATTGCTTTCAGGAATTGGTTCTTGTCTATATGATCATCAAAGCAGTCAGGAAAATATCTTACAATCGCTTGAATTTTATAGAAAATTGAATGATTTCTAATAATTAGTCCAATTTTTCTCTCTTAATTTTTTAAAATTTTTAACAAAATTGTCAATTTAGATTATTTCTAAACAAATGTTTAATTGGTTTTTAAAATATTGATTATCAATTATTTAATTTTTAACTGCTTTTAAAAGTTGATTATAATCATAATGTTTTTTTGTACCATTCCCCACTTTGGCAAACAATTTGAAATATAGTCTTCGTCAAAAATGAAATTGACAGTAGTAAAATTTAAAATTAGAAATAGTAAATATTAAAAAATTAGGTTATGAAAAAGTTAATTTTAGGATTAGCAGTAACAGCAAGCTCATTAGCATTTGCACAAACTACAAAATCATCTTCTCCGGTTGCTTTCGGTATTAAAGCGGGAATGAACGTATCTTCTTTATCTAAAGACGAAGGTTTAGATGATCAAAAATCAAAAATCGGATTCAACGGGGGTGTATTTGCTAATATTCCAGTTGCTAGCTCATTCAGCGTTCAGCCAGAGTTATTATATTCTCAATATGGTAGCAAAGCTGAGTATACAATATTAGGAGATAAATATTCTTCTTCAACTAACTTGGATTATCTTACAGTACCTGTAATGTTCCAATACAATGCACTTCCAAACCTTTATTTAGAAGCTGGTCCGGAATTCGGATTCATGCTAAGTGCAAAAAACAAAGTTAAAAATGAAACAACAGGTAACTCTTCTACTACAGAAGATTTCAAAGATGATTTAAATACCTTTAACTTTGGTATCGGTTTAGGAGCTGGATATTACTTTACTCCAAACATTGGTCTTACTGCAAGATATGTAGCAGGTCTTACAGATATTGCTAAAGACAGACCAAGCGGTTCTGACGCAGTAAAAAACAATGTATTCCAAGTTGGATTAGCATTTAAATTCTAAGAAAAAATTTATTGAAGTAGTAAATTAAATAATTAGTAAAGCCGGATTTATAGTCCGGCTTTTATTTTTTTTAGTGTTTTTTACGGTTTGGCAAGGAATTTGCCCCGACGTGTATGATAATTAAACAAATCAAGTAATAATTAAAAAAATTAACCATGAAAAAAGTATTATTAGGGGTAGCCTTAGTAGCAGGCTCATTGGCATTCGCGCAAACATCAACATCTTCTTCTTCTCCGGTATCTTTCGGATTAAAGGCGGGTCTTAATGTTTCTACCATTTCAGGAGATGATTCTAAAGCAAAAGCAGGATTTTACGGAGGTGCCTTCGCTAATATTCCGGTTGCTAGTTCATTCAGCGTACAACCAGAAGTTTTATACAACGGTGTAGGAGCAAAAGCAGACGGAATGGAAGACTTAAAAGTAAATTTAAGCTATATCTCTGTTCCTGTAATGTTCCAGTACAATGCGCTTCCCAATTTTTACCTTGAAGCAGGACCTCAATTCAGCTTCCTGATCGATTCTAAATTCAAATATCAGAATGTATCTGTAGATGGAAAAGATTATGTGAAAGGATTCGATTTTGGTATCGGTTTAGGTGCAGGGTATTATTTTACTCCTAATATCGGTATTACAGCAAGATATGTTGCTGGTGTTACTGATATTGCTAAAGAAACTAACGGAATCCAGGCTGAAGGAAAAAATAATGTTTTCCAGGTAGGATTAGCCTATAAGTTCAAGTAACAAATTTTGATTTCAATAGAAAAGGTCAGGTTTATTTTTAAATCTGACCTTTTCATTTATGGCTGTTTGGCACATTCTTTTTTACAGCTTTTTTTGTTTCCTAAGATATATTGCTTCAAATTTAGACGCTTAAATTGGTGTTTAAATATTTGATTTTCAATTATTTGTATTTTTGGCAAGCATTTTGCAAAATAATTCAAGTCTTATTGAAAAATAAGGCATGAAGTTTAAGTAGTAAATTAAAAAACAAAATTATGAAGAAGTTATTTCTAGGACTAGCAATAGTCACTGGGTCTCTAGCATTTGCTCAGGAAACAAAAAACACTGTAACCAACCCACTTGTTAACAAAGGAACCGACCCTGTAAAATTTGGAATCAAAGCTGGTGGTAATGCCGCCTCATTCAGCGAGCAGGAGTTGAGTACCAAGAACCAGAAACTCGGATTTCATGCCGGAGTTCTTGTGAATATCCCGCTTTCTCAAAAATTCAGCCTTCAACCCGAAGTATTATACAATGAATTAGGCGCGAGAAGCGTAATCTCCTCTTCAGAGGTAACAACGGGTTCAACAACTGTGAAAAAACAGGATGAATACAAAGCATCTCTAAATTACATCTCAGTTCCTTTAATGCTTCAGATGAAGCCTGCCAAGAATTTTTACATTGAAGCAGGACCGGAATTCAGTTACTTCCTGAATGGTAAAAACAAAGGGGAAAGTACTATTGCAACTACTACCGGAGGGGTTACTACCACTCAGACGGAGTCTTATTCGGAAGATATTGACAAAGATGCAATTAAAAAGTTTAATATCGGGTTAGGTCTGGGACTTGGATATGATTTTACTCCTAATGTAGGGATCAATGCAAGATATGTGAATAGTTTAACACATGTTGCTAATAATTCCGGGGTAGCTGAAGAAGCTAAAAATATCAATACCAACAGGGTTTTCCAGTTAGGATTGAATTATAAGTTTTAAAACCAATTTTTAACTTTAAAATGCTTTATGCATTATTGACCGGAATTAATTTCCGGTCATTTTTGTTTGTTAATCATTCAAATATTCTGGGATCATCACTGATTACTCCATCTATTCCCATCTTTTTTAATTCCTGTAATCTTTCTTTAGTATTAACGGTCCAGGGAATCACTTTCATTCCTAATGCATGACATTTTTGTACAAGCTCCGGTGTGACAAGATTCTGTTCAGGACTATAAATCGTAGGAATAAAGCTTAGAAATTTCATATCTCCTGCTACACCGTTAAGATGGTCAGGATAGAGTTTGAATTTCTCAACAGGTATATTTTTGAAATAAGCACGCTGTTGTTCTATTTTTTGATCATCTACTTTTTCTACCAGCAAAGCGGTCTTTATATTGGGATATTCTGTATGAATGATTTCAAGCGTTCGGGGATCAAAAGACTGGACAATCACACGGTCCTGAATTCCTTTTTGTATAATAATTTTCATCATCAGATCAACAAATTCCTTTGGTTCGGGATGAAAGATGTTATCTGAAAACGGGCGTGTTTTAGTTTCTATATTGTAAAAAGGCAAAGGTCTTTTCAATTTACGTGCATATTTTTCACAGGCATCTATGACGTCCGAAAAAAGTGGTTTATGGACCTTCATCTTTTTCTGATCGGGGTAATTATTCAATTTTTTTAACCCTACATCAAAGGTTCGAATCTTGGCATAAGGCATTTCGTAAATTTTATAGTAAAATCCGGAATCCTTAGGGATATAAGTGCCGTTGGGTTTTGTAATTAATTCTGGAGAAAGAAAAGCATCATGTGAGAGAATCACTTTTTTATCTTTTGTAATGGCCAAATCCATTTCCAGTGTGGTAACATCCATTTTTAAAGCATTCTTCATGGCCGGAATGGTATTTTCTGGATATAAGGATTTCCCGCCACGGTGTGCCTGTTTATCGAAAGACTGAGCAGAATACAGTTGAGTAAACAGCATCAAAAGACCTGTAAAAAGCATATTTTTCATACCTGAAATTTTAATCCACAAAATTAAAGTTCAGGTGTTTCCCTTATAATACAGGAATATTAAGCTTTTGCTACATTTTATCAGCTAAGTTTACTGTGGAATTGTACTATACAGATTCATTTTCTTTGTGTTTTATTTATTACTTTTATGGATGACCATAAGAATGTTTAAATAGACTATAATAAAAAAGACCAGACTCATAGCCTGACCTTTTTATTTTTATATTAATACAATGATTAATTGAATAGTTCTATCTCTTCTCCTTTTTCTACAGGATATTGTTCTGTAAAACATCCGAAACAGTGATTGGAAGATCCCAAAATCTCTTTTAAATTATCTGTGCTCAGGAATTCTAAAGAGTCTACGCCAAGATATTTTCTCAATTCTTCGGTAGACATATTCGCTGAAATAAGATCGTCTTTTGAAGGGGTATCAATTCCTAAATAACAAGGTGCAATAATTGGCGGAGAAACACTTCTGAAGTGAATTTCTTTTACGCCCGCATCTTTTAAGATTTTCACAAGCCTTTTTGAAGTAGTACCACGAACAATGGAATCATCAATGATCACTACTCTTTTATCTTTGATCTCGGAAATAATCGGGTTTAGTTTTAAGTTCACTACTCTTTCTCTCATTTCCTGGGTCGGAACGATGAAGCTTCTTCCGATATATCTGTTTTTGATCAGAACCGGGCGGAAAGGTATTCCTGAAGCTTTTGAGAAACCAATAGCTGCCGGAACTCCGGAATCCGGAACTCCAATCACCACATCTGCTTCTACCGGAGCCTGATGCCAGATTTTCTCTCCTGATTTTTCTCTGATTTCATATACGTTGATATTTTCCAGTGTAGAGTCAGGTCTTGCAAAATAAATATATTCGAAAGAACAAATTCTTTGCTTGCCTTTCTCATTCATCATGTAAGAATGTAATTTTCCGGGTTCGTTTTCATTGGTATAAATGATTTCTCCCGGTAAAATATCACGAACATATTGTGCTCCTACTGCATCCAACGCTACAGACTCGGAAGCCACTACATATGTTTTTTCATCAATAGCTCCTAACACCAATGGACGGATTCCGTTGAAGTCTCTGAATGCAAAGAATTTATTTCTCGTCATTCCCACTACGGAATAGGCACCCTGGATTTTCTCCATGGTTGCTTTAATTGCTCCACGAAGCCCTAAATCAAGATTTTTCTGGATCAATCTTAAAATAACCTCAGAATCGGAAGTGGCACGGAATACTACTCCTTCTGCTTCCAATTCTGCTTTTAATTCTTTTGCATTGGTAAGGTTACCGTTATGCGCTATAGAAAGTATGATCTGGTCATATTCGTTTTTAGCGAAGAATGGCTGGAAATTATACTTCTTTTTATCTCCTGCCGTCGTATAACGAGTGTGTCCGATTGCAGAATTTCCCATAAAAGCTTCAGGATCCTGGATCTCCTTATAAACATCTAAAACCAATCCTTCATCTTTCATATTGGTAATCCTTCCATCTTTTAAAACGGAAATACCACAAGCTTCCTGACCTCTGTGTTGTAAGGCAAAAAGACCGAATTGTGAAAGAGAAAACGTATCCACATCATTATCAGAATACATTCCGAAGATACCGCACTCTTCATTCGGAGCGTCCAGTCTTTCTTCTTCCTGCGTTCTGAAGAGATTTCTTCCGTACGGCTGGTTGTTAAACTGTTTTAAATATTCACTTTTATGAATGTCTAAACTTTTCATTTCTATTTTTTCTAAATATTAGATGTTAGATATTAGATGTTAGAATTTAGATATAGGTTTCAATATTATGTTAAATAGAAAAACGATAATTTCTAACTTCCATTTCTAAAATCTTATTTTTGAAGTAAATTTTTTAGTCTGTTATAAATTTCAACGTAAGCTTCAGTTACTTCTCCTAAATCTCTACGGAAACGGTCTTTATCAAGCTTCTTCATCGTATCTTTATCCCAAAGTCTGCAAGTATCCGGAGAAATTTCATCAGCAAGGATGATCTCACCATCCGAAGTTTTACCTAATTCAATTTTGAAATCTACCAGAATGATGTTAACCTTATCAAATAAATCGATCAAGATTTCATTTATATCAGAAGACAATTCATACATTTCATCAAGCTCCTCATAAGTAGCTGCTCCTAAGAAAACAGCATGGTGATCATTGATTAGCGGATCTCCCAATTCGTCTTTCTTATAGCAGATATCAAAAATAGTCACCGGAGATTTGATTCCTTCTTCTACTCCTAATCTTTGAGCCATGCTTCCTGCAGAATAGTTTCTTACAACCATTTCTAAAGGAATGATGGATACTTTTCTTACCAATTGCTCTCTTTCGTCTAATTTCTTGATGAAATGAGTTTTAATCCCTTTTTGATTCAAATATTCAAAAATAAGGGTGGTGATGGCGTTGTTCATTTCACCTTTCAGATCCACCTGTCCTTTTTTCTGAGCATTAAATGCTGTAGCATCGTCTTTGAAACGTACTATTACTTCATCAGGATTATCGGTAGCAAATACTTGTTTCGCTTTACCTTCGTACAACATTTCTTTCTTTTGACTCATAACTTTTACTTTTCTAAATTTATAGTTAGATTTATATTATTTAATTAAAATTCCCGTTAAAACAGCCAATCCAAAACTCAGAAGTGTCCCGATAAGCACATATTCCGTAAGTTTTCGTTGTTTGGCCTGTGCAAGGTCGCTGAATCTGAAAACGGATTTGGCAGCCACCATAAAACCTACTCCTTCCCAGTGATTCACCAGAATAAATGTGAATACTAATAAACGTTCTAAAATTCCTATATATTTTCCGGCACTTGTTAAAGATTCGGTCTGTAACTTATTAAGTTCCTCGGAAACGGGAGTCCAGGAGGATAACAATATTTTAATGAAAACTGAAGCAGGCGTTGTTAAGAATAATGCTGCTATAAAAATTTTCAGAAACTGCTGATCTTCAATGAAATTCAGATTAAATTCCTTATAATAGAATGAAATTCCCAGGATCACTAAAACATGCAGAAGCTGGTCTATAAAGAACCATCTTTTTTTAGTTTTTATATTTTGGAAACTAAGCTTCAGAGCATCGATGATGTAGTGAGATATTCCCACTACAAGAGCCACCCACCACAATTGGATATCCCAAAGGAAAATAAAACTTAACAGGGTGTGGATCAGAACATGAAAGTATAAATATTTACTTTTCAGCTTACGATTTTCCTTGTCTGCAACCCATGAATTTGGCTGAAGTATGAAATCTCCGAGTAAATGTGCCAATATGAGTTTAGTGAAAATCATGCTTACAGTTCTGAAATCTTCTTTTTAAAATATTGATTGGTTTCTACGATAAGATCATAATTGGCACGTTTCAATCTCTGGCTTACAGAAGATTGTGAAATGGCAAATTTCTTAGCCAGATCTTCCTGGGTGATGTCTTTCTTCATGATCATTTCGTGAATGATCTCCGCCGTAGCCATGGTCCAGTTATCAAAGTCTTTGGAAGACCATTTCAAAAGAATATTAAGATCTCTGTCTACAGTGTCGTTGGTTGTTTTGATAGCAACCGTATGTCCGTCATTTTTAAGGTCATTCAATAATCGTCCTGAATTCACATAAGCTGTACCGTTGGATTCTGTAATTTTTTCGGATGAAAAGTTTTCTTCACCGATGCCAATAGCAATGCGTACATCTAGATTTTCCTGGCTTTTTATAAGGGATTTTATGGCTAAGAAATGCCAGAAGACATCATCAATTTTGCATTTCAACTGAAATTCGTCTCCTCTGTAGATTTCCCATGCGAGCGGTGAGCTTCCCCAATTTTCCAGAAGATTCTTTAGTCTGGTAATCCAAACCTCCGTGTCCGCATGTTGTGAATTTATAATATCTCCGGTAATGACCGCTATCATTTTGCAAATATAAGCATAAATACTTATAAATAAAAGATATAAGCAGAAACACTTATAGATATTGATTATTAGTGAATCTGCTTATATCAATGATGTTTTTAAATCAGCATACAGAGCTGATAATCAAAGTTTTTTTTCTGTTATTTTTTAATGAACTGAAAAGTTTTTTCATCCAATTTCAACAGATACGTTCCGGTTTGTAAATTTTGAACAGGAATATTTTTCTTGTTTTTGAATGGGTTTTTCTCAATATAGATCGTTCTCCCAGAAAAATCAATTATTTGAGCCATTTTTATATCAGTGCCCTCACCTTTTACAAAAATATCTTCCTGCACTGGATTCGGGAATATGCTTATTTCTTTATGATCAGCCAGCATAATGTCCGATGTAGATAATACTCCTAAGTTTTGACAATAATTACTTGGATAGGAATCCCATTCTGTAATGCTGAAAGTAGTGGTAGGCTGGGTAACCGTATTTTTTCTATATAAAGAAACATTCCCCAAAACAGTGGAATTATTTTGTCCGCTTACTCCTATTGCATCCACAGTAGTGGATTTGTATCTCAGCTCCAGGTAATTGCTTCCTCCAAATGTCATTTGAGGGGCAGCTGTTACAAATCTAGCCTGATTAACAGTATAGCAGGTGAAATTAGCATTCGGATTTAATATTACTGCAGTTTCATTGTTTTGAATGAGACCTTCTAATTCATAAGGGTCCACAAAATAATAGCCTGATGATCCACCATTAAACTGAATGGACAGCCTGTAGTTATTAAGGTTCACCGGATGCCCAGTTCTGTTCGTAATTTCAATAGCTTTATTATTAGATGTTCCTTCCAGATATTTAGAGACCAAAATATCTTTTGCATATATATCGGAAGCTAATGTAGTTGTAGATACAGTATTACTGTCCGGAGAAAGTAAATATCCGTTATCATAAGCTTTTACCGTGAAATTATAAGCTGTAGACGGTGTAAGATGATCAATGCTTATGGAAGTACCTGAAGTGGCAGCTACCTGAACACCGTTTTGGTAAATTTTATAACCGATCACATCCATACTTGGGCTTGGAGTCCAACTTAATGTTGCAAAATACGCACTATTCTGTGTTACAGTTAAATTGGAAGGGATTTGTGGAGCAACAGCATCGGGTGTTTGTCCCCAAATCGCATTGACCCATGCCGGATTATCTATGAAAGGATTTCTGTTTTTCTGAAGAGCATATACAGCATTATTCCTGTCGATTTCTCTTTGAGAGACAGGATCCTGTGTGTGCCATTGGAGAAGCATGGCGATATAAGCCGGATCAAACGCCCTTTCTTCCGTACCATCCAGTGGATTGGTATCTGAAGCAGGATTGGCATTATTATTAAAATTGAAACTTCCTAATTTACCTTCATATCGTACCGCAAAATACAATAAGCTTCTTGCCACATCCCCTTTGAATTCATTAATAGGCTCATACACTCTTCCGGTGTAAGCATAGCCGGGAATGCCGCTGTTTCCTATTTTTGAAGTATTCGTAAAAGTGTAGTGAATGGTGGAATTGGAAATTCCATACGGATAATTGCTTCTCAGTTGATTAATTTTCCCATCTGTAGGTACAATATAAAATAAATCCGACATCATTGGGTAATTACTGTAAAACGTACTTTGCGGCATCATATGCTCTCTGTTCCATCCTTGTCCTTCCGCAGAAGCGCTTCCGATGATATTAGCCGTTGTATACTCATAAGCATCGGGCCCGGTAGGAATTTCAGAATAGATATCCAGTAATATGGTAGTATTTGACGCGCCATGATCATAATATTTATCCAGGTCCGTCTGATTATAATAATCGGTAAGATCTCCGTAATGCCAATTGATATTTTTCGCCGAAACAATATCATGAAGCTTAGCTTTCAGAACGTATCCGGTAAGTCCTGCTGTTCCATCATAATACCCTGCAGGAATCTGTGCAGCTATATAAGATGAAAATAGAATAATAGGAAATAGAATTTTTTTCATGCCTTAAAATTTGGGTGGCTAAAATAGTAAATTAATACACTCAAAGTTCTGAAAATTTTATTAAAAAATGATTAATTTTTATAATATAAAAATTTGATATTTAGTTTCTTGTGAATAATATCTTATGGCTGAAATAATTTTTTTTGCATTTCAGCAATTTGAGTATCTTTGGGAACTAACTATATCTATATGAATACAGAGACTATTGACAACATCAAAATGATAGCGGAAACGGCTAGAGAATTTGCTGAGAAGAATATCAGACCAAATATTATGGAATGGGACGAAAGCCAGACTTTTCCTAAAGATTTGTTTCACCAGTTAGGCGAAATGGGTTTTATGGGAATTGTTATCCCTGAAGAATATGGTGGTTCTGGTCTTGGTTATCATGAATATGTTGCCATTCTGGATGAAATTTCACAAGTAGACCCATCTATCGGGCTTTCTGTTGCTGCACATAACTCACTTTGCACCAATCATATTTATGAGTTCGGAAACGAAGAGCAGAGACATAAATGGCTTCCTCAATTAGCTTCCGGAAAAGTAATCGGAGCTTGGGGATTAACGGAGCATAATACAGGTTCAGATTCAGGAGGAATGTCTACTACTGCTGTAAGAGATGGTGATGAATGGATCATTAACGGAGCTAAAAACTTCATTACTCATGCTATTTCAGGAGATATTGCAGTGGTAATGACAAGAACAGGTGAGAAAGGAGCGAAAAACAATTCAACGGCTTTCGTTTTAGAAAAAGGAATGCCTGGTTTTACTTCCGGTAAAAAGGAAAATAAATTAGGAATGCGTGCTTCTGAGACGGCTGAATTGATCTTTGATAATGTAAGAGTACCTGATTCACATCGTTTAGGGGAAGTGGGAGAAGGTTTCAAGCAGGCTATGAAAATTTTGGACGGAGGTAGAATCTCTATCGCTGCTTTAAGTTTAGGGACAGCAAGAGGAGCTTACAAAGCCGCTTTAAAATATGCTAAAGAAAGACAGCAGTTTGGAAGACCTATTTCAGATTTTCAGGCCGTGAATTTCATGCTTGCTGACATGGCTACGGAAATTGATGCTGCAGAGCTGCTTATCCAAAGAGCCGCAACGTTGAAAAATGCTAAACAAAAAATGACAAGAGAAGGAGCTATGGCTAAATTATATGCTTCTGAAGCTTGTGTAAGAATTTCCAATAATGCTGTTCAGATTTTTGGAGGGTATGGATATACAAAAGACTTCCCTGCTGAGAAATATTACAGAGATTCTAAACTTTGTACGATTGGAGAAGGGACTTCTGAAATCCAGAGACTGGTGATCGGAAGAGATATCACAAAATAAAACTCAATTATTTCAAACACAATACAAATGATTAAACAAAGCCTTTTAGGTGAGTTTCTGCATGAAGCGGAAAACACCAGAAAAATTTTAAAAGCGATTCCCGACAACGCTTTAGAATGGAAACCTTCTGAAAAAAACTGGACAACAGGCCAATTGGCTTCCCACATTGCGGAATTATATAACTGGTACGACTCCACTTTCAATCAGGATGTTTTTGACATGGGTTCTTATCAATATGATAAAGGAGACATTTCCAGAGCTGAAAATATTGTAGCCAAATTTGAAGAGAATGTTGCAAAAGCACAGAAAGTTCTTGAAAATTCTGATGAAAGCACTTACTTCAATGAATGGAAAATGGAAATGGATGGCAATGTACTATTCCCTCCTATGCCAAAAATTCAGGTTATCCGTGGCTTTTTGTATAATCATTTATACCATCACAGAGGTGAGTTGGTGGTTTACCTGAGATCTACCGGAAACAAAGTTCCAGGTCTTTATGGACCGACTGCCGATGATAAGATGTAATTTTTAGAATTATTTTTCAAATCAATAATAGCATACGTATTTTGCGTATGCTATTTTCTTTTTTTGATACAATAGCTTTTATGTATTATTCAATGTATTGCATACTATTTTAGATGAATTATCTAAATTTTTCTTAAAAAATTTTGTTTTTCGTTATACATTTTTTGTTAGCTTTGATATTCCATAATCAAACCATTATTTATATGAAAAAACAATTATCCATGATTGGAATGCTGTTGATTACAGGCATTTCATTCGCGCAGACAGATCGTCTTTGGTCTGAAGGTACCCAAAAAACATCTTCAGAAATCTTTGAAAACAAAACCAACATCAATGATCCTAAAATCTACAAACTTGATTTTAACGGATTGAAAAATGCTCTCGCCAGAGCGCCTAAAAGATTAGCAGCAGGGGAAAAATCAGAAATTATTATTTCTTTCCCGAATTCAGAAGGAAGAATGGAAAACTTTAAAGTACGAGAAAATTCCAATTTCGAACCTGAACTGGCTGCCAAATATCCGGACATCAAATCTTATGTAGGTGAAGGTCTGGAAAATTCCAATTCTACTATTTATTTCAGTATTTCACCATTAGGACTTTCTTCTATGGAGATCTACGGAGATAAATCTGCTGTTTTTATCGAACCATATACTAAAGATTTGTCATCTTATGTGGTCTATAAAAAATCAGATAAAAAAGATAATCTTAACAAATTTGAATGTACAGTTATTGATGTTGCCCAAAAAGGAGTAACTAACAGTAACATTATGGCAAGACCTAATGCAGATGATGCTTTATTAAGAACTTTCAGATTAGCACTTTCCTGTACAGGTGAATATGCTACCTATTTTGGCGGAACCAAAGCACAGGCATTAGCGGCAATGAATAATACAATGACCCGTGTGAACGGTGTATTTGAAAAAGATTTCGCTTCCAGAATGGTTCTTATCGCCAATAATGATGCTGTCATCTATACCAACGCATCAACAGATCCATATTCCCCGGCTTCGAGTATGAGTAACTGGAATTCCCAGCTTCAATCTACCTTGACTTCGGTTATCGGAGAAGCCAATTATGATATAGGTCACCTGTTCGGAGCTTCTGGTGGTGGTGGAAATGCAGGCTGTATAGGCTGTATCTGCACCAATGGTTCAAAAGGAAGCGGTTATACTTCACCGGCGGATGCCATTCCTTCAGGAGATAATTTTGATATTGATTATGTAGCTCACGAAATGGGGCACCAATTCGGAGGAAATCATACATTCTCAATGAATAATGAAGGTACAGGTGTAAATATGGAACCAGGTTCCGGATCCACGATCATGGGATATGCGGGAATTACAAGCCAGGATATTCAGCCTCACTCAGATGCGTTCTTCCATGCAGTAAGTATTCAGCAGATCACCAATAATATTAAAGCTAAAACATGTTCTGTAAACACTGCTACAGGAAACTCAATTCCAACAGCAAATGCAGGACTAGATTATACTATTCCGAAAGGAACTCCATTTATGCTGACGGGAACAGGAACAGATGCTAATGGAGATTCTTTAACCTATATCTGGGAGCAGATGGATAACGCTTCTTCTTCCCAAACAGGAGCCAGCTCTGCGGCAAGTGCTACCAAAGCTTCCGGACCTACTTTCAGATCATGGACTCCAACTACATCTCCAACAAGATATTTCCCAAGAATGGCTTCGGTTTTAGCGGGTGCTACAACAACAGCCGGTTCGGAAATCACCGTAGAAGCCTTATCCAATGTAGCAAGAACGTTAAACTTCAGATTTACTGTTCGCGATAACAGAGCCGGAGGTTCTGGAAACAATTCAGATGATGCAGTGATCACTGTAAACGGGACTGCGGGACCTTTCAGCGTAAGCTCACAAAACTCAGCAACAACATATACTGGCGGAACTTCACAAACAGTTACCTGGAATGTAGCAGGAACTACAGCAAATGGTGTGAATGCAGCCAATGTAGATATTCTTTGGTCTACAGACAGCGGAAACACCTGGACTACCTTATTAGCAGGAACACCTAATGACGGAACTCAGGCCGTGACTATTCCAAATGTTTCTACTACAACAGGAAGAATCATGGTAAAAGGATCCAATCATATTTTCTTTGATGTAAATAATGCTAATATTACCGTAAATGCAGGTTCAGGCACAGATACAGTTGCTCCTACGGCTCCTACTCTTACAGCTTCGGGAACAACTTCTACAAGCACCAACCTTTCTTGGAGCGGAGCTACGGATAATGTAGGCGTAACAGGTTATGATGTGTACCAAGGTGCTTCATTAATAGGTTCTACAGCTTCTACTTCTTATACTGTAACTAGCTTAACCCCCTCAACTACCTACACTTTTACCGTTAAAGCAAAAGACGCAGCTGGAAATGTTTCTACAGCAAGTAACTCAGTAAATGTTACCACACTTGCCGGAACTACGGTGACCTATTGCTCTGCTGCGGCAACTAATACAGCAGATGAAAGAATCGGTAATGTGAAATTCGGAACCATCAACAATTCTTCTACCGGAACTGCAGGATATGAAGACTTTACTTCAGTTTCCACTAACGTAACCAGAGGATCGGCATATACCATTTCTGTGACTCCTACCTGGACTTCTACCGTTTATAGCGAGGCTTATTCCGTTTATATTGATTATAACGGAGATGGAGACTTCACAGACAGTGGAGAATTAGCATGGACTAAGGCCGGATCTACCACAACACCTGCAACAGGAAGCATTACTATCCCTGCAACAGCAACGGTAGGTACCACAAGAATGAGAGTAATGATGAAATACAGCAGTGCTCCTACTTCATCTTGCGGAACGTATACGTATGGTCAGGTGGAAGATTACACCCTTAATATAGTTTCTTCAGGCAAAGGAACAGATGTTTCTGATCCAAGAAATTTAATTACAGATATTAAACTATATCCAAACCCTGCAAGAGATATTCTTCATATATCAAATACAAATGCTGAAGAATATAAGATTTTCGATATGGGTGGAAAACTAATTAACTCAGGGAAACTTGAAAGAGGATCCGTAAATGTAAGCAATCTTATCAAAGGTGCTTATATGATCCAGATAGGTGAAAACACAAAACGATTTATTAAAAATTAATCATTTCTAAAATTAAACTATGTAAAGGCTGTCCGTAATGGGCAGTCTTTTTTATGAGTAATGGGTAATAATTGAGTCTAATATTTTACCTGAAAAATCATGAATACATTTTACACAGTACATTGTACAAAATTTATCATCAATCATTATATTTGCCTTTAAATAAAAATTTCATGGATAAAATTGACAGCCTGAACCAAGTAGCAGAATTCCATACTACTTTTAAAGCCCCTATTTTAGAGACACCACAAATCCCATCTCAGGAAAGATGCAACCTGAGAGTGGAACTTTTACAAGAAGAATTAAACGAATTAAAAAAAGCGATTGAAGATAAAGACATCATAGAGATTGCCGATGCACTTTGTGATCTTCAGTATGTTTTGAGCGGCGCGGTGCTTGAATTCGGACTTGGCAACAAATTTGTAGAGCTATTCAACGAAGTTCAGCGTTCCAATATGTCTAAAGCTTGCGATAATGAAGAACAGGCTAAGGAAACGGTAGAATTTTATAAAGAAAAAGAAGTAGAATCGTTTTATGAAAAATCCGGGGAAAAGTATAATGTATACAGACAAGCTGATCACAAGGTTTTGAAGAACAAATACTACTCTCCTGCCGATTTAAAAACAATTATTGAAAAATAGTATGAAAAAATTTATTACGAATATTGTTGTCATTTCCAGCCTGGCTTTAACGGCTCAGCAGTTCAATGCACAAAAAGTGGTGGTAAACCGCGAAGTTGAAACCCAAAGTGATGGTAAAATGCTTTTGGGACATCAACTGAAAGAGCAGTTTTTAAAAGCTCCTTACGCAGATTGGTATGTGAAAGAGCATGATGAATATGCATTGGATCAAAAAGCAATAGATCAGCTTAAAAAAGATAAAATCAATTCATATAATCTTATTGTATTTATGGGAACCTGGTGTGAAGACAGTCACAGGGATTTTCCAAGATTAATGAAGATTTTAGAAGAATTAAAGTATCCGGACAATAAATTAACCATTATAGCGGTTAACCGTAAAAAAGAGTCTCCAACCGGGGACGAAGGAAGATATAACATTCAGAAAGTTCCTACGATCATTGTTGAAAAATATGGTAAGGAAATCGGAAGAATTATTGAAATGCCTACAACAGGATACATTGAAAGAGACTTGGTGGATATCCTGAAAAAAGATGACCAATCTGTAATTAAAGAAATATTTAATAAATAGATTTGAGAAATTATAAGATAATCCTATCATTTATAGCAGGAGTTCTCGTCATGTTGCTCCTGTTTTTTGGTTTAAAATCATGTTTTAATTTTGGCGGTAAAACGGAGAAATCAGATTATTATATTCTGACCAACCAGATTTCCAAAATGAATAAAATGGTGGTGTTGGAGCAGAATATTTCCAGTATGCAAAAAACAAAGATGAGCTATGAATTTTTCGGAAACGAAATGACAAGTAATAGCATCATCACCTATACCAGAACCAATGCGCAGGTTTCTTATGATCTTAATAAAATGAAAATGGAAGTGGATTCCATTAACAAAAAGCTGATCATTACAGAATTACCTGATGCAGATATAAGAATTACACCAAGCGTGGAAATCCAATCGCTGGACGATTCCTTTTTCAACAGGGTTTCTGAAAAAGACATCAAAAATGTAACTCAGAAAGCTAAGGAAACAGCCATAAAATCTATTGACCAGAATAAGCTGAGAAATGAGGGGCGCCAACAATTAATGGAAAATCTCAATAATATTTTCGTTTTGGCAAAGGCTTTGAATTATACCATAGAAGATAAAACCGGCAAGCTCGGTATTTTAGGACTCTAAAAATATAAAGCTATGGATTCAAAAGGAACTCAAAAACAGAAGGACTCTGCCAACAGTGCGGAAACAAAAAAGCAAAACCAGGATTTCCCGAATATTCCTGCTTCTTCCAAAAAGACCAATCCTCCGGATATTGATAAAGAAGATGTTCAAAAATCTTCAAAAAATAAATCCGGCAAAACAGATAATACTGGAAAATAAAATAAAAATCCATCTTTCACAAGATGGATTTTTTATTATGAATAATCAATTATGAACTTGCTTCGCTGATATATTTTTATGGACTTTAAAAATTACCTATTGACCGCGAAGCAAAATTCACAATTGTCTTAGACTATTGTTGACTTCCCAATTTTTACATTTTCAAAATTGTAATAAGATTTTTCGGAATATTTGATGTAATCGGCAATGAAGCTCCCTACTTCACTGGTTGAATAATGCTGATCCGCATGAAGATCAATAGTTACGTATTTATTTTCAATAGCGTGTTCTACTGCTTCTCTTAATTTATTGGCGGCGTGACCCAAATGAAGATAATCAAGCATCATGGCCGTACTTAAAATAGAAGCGACCGGATTGGCGATTCCTTTTCCTTTTGCTTGCGGATATGAACCATGGATAGGCTCAAACAAAGCATTCTTTTCTCCAATGGATGCAGAAGGCAATAAACCAATAGAACCTCCTATTACACTGGCTTCATCAGAAATAATATCTCCAAACATATTTTCAGTAACGATCACGTCAAATTGTTTTGGATTAAGGATCAGCTGCATAGCTGCATTATCTACAAACATAAAATCAAGAGTGACATCCGGATATTCTGCTGCAATTTCTTTACAGATTTTTCTCCACAATCTTGAAGTATCCAAGACATTCGCTTTATCAATCAGTGTTAATTTTTTTCTGCGTTTCTGCGCTTCCTGAAAAGCCATATGTACAATGGGAATAATCTCTTCCCGGGTATATTTGCAATTATCATAAGCATATTGACCGTCTTCATCTGTAAATTTTTCCCCAAAATAAATTCCACTCACCAATTCTCTGAAAATCTGAATATCGGTTCCTTCAATAATTTCTTTTTTCAACGGGCTTTTTTCAATTAAAGAAGAATAGGTTTTCAAAGGTCTGATATTGGCAAAAAGGCCCAGTTCTTTCCGAAGCTTCAATAATCCCTGTTCCGGTCTTACCTTTGCATCCGGATTATTGTCAAAAGTAGGATCGCCAATAGCCCCGAAAAGTACGGCATCCGATTTTTTGCATATTTCCAATGTTTCATCAGGCAGAGGATGGCCTGTTTTATAAATCGCTTCAGCTCCTATCAAACCATAGTTGAATTCGAACTGATAGCCAAAACATTCAGCAATAGCATCTAAAATTTTAATACTTTCATGGACTACCTCCGGTCCTATTCCGTCTCCGGGAAGAACTGCTATTTTAAAATGATTTTTATTCATATACTTTTTGTGTTTTTAGTTCAAATTCTTGTATGGCCTGTTTTTTACTGATCAAAAAGTCAATATCATCATAACCGTTCATCAGACATATTTTTTTGTATGAATCGAGTTCGAAATTTTCGGACTTTTCATTAAAACTAATGGTCTGCTTTTCAACATCCACTATGATTTCATTTTCAGGATTGTCCGTAATACCTTTCAGAATCTCTTTTAAAAACTCTTCAGAGACTTTTACAGGTAACAATCCGTTGTTTAAAGCATTCCCTTTAAAAATATCAGCGAAAAAGCTTGAAACAACTACTTTGAAACCATAATCCGTCAAAGACCATGCCGCATGTTCCCTACTGCTTCCACATCCGAAATTATTTCCGGCCACCAGAATTTCTCCGGTATATTTGGTATTGTTTAAAACAAAATCAGGATTTGGTTCATTGGTGTGAACATTGTATCTCCAATCTCTGAAAAGATGGTTTCCAAACCCTTTTTTATCAATACTTTTTAAAAATCTTGCCGGAATAATCTGGTCTGTATCTATATTCTCAACCGGCAAAGGAATAGCACGGGATTTTATAATGACTAATTTTTGCATTATCTAGAAATATTATTAATTGTGAATGGTGAATTTTACTTCGTAAGTCAATAGTAATGAAACTGTAAAAATTTATATTTGACCTTGACTATTCACCTTCTTAGTTTTCAAGCACTGAAATTTTTCCTTCAATAGCAACTTTTGCTGCTGTTAATGGACTTGCAAGGATTGTTCTTGCACCTTGTCCCTGTCTTCCTTCAAAATTCCTGTTGGAAGTGGATACACAATATTCTCCTTCGGGAATTTTATCATCATTCATCGCTAAGCAAGCTGAACAACCTGGCTGTCTGATCTGAAAGCCCGCTTCATGGAAAATAGTATCCAGTCCTTCTTCATAAATCTGTTTTACTACCTGTTGAGAACCGGGAACAATCAAGGCATGAACGTGTTCCGATTTTCTTTTTCCTTTAATATATTGAGCTGCAGAACGGAAGTCTTCAATTCTGGCATTGGTACAGCTTCCTATAAATACGTAATTGACCGGAATATCAGAAAGAGCCTGGCCTGCTTTCAAGCCCATATATTGTAAGGCTTTTTCTTCAGAATCACTTTGGGGAACCGGAATATTCTCATGGATTGAAATCCCCATTCCCGGATTCGTTCCATAAGTGATCATTGGAAAAATTTCAGAAGCATCAAAAGAAAACTCTTTATGAAAAACAGCTTCTTCATCCGTCTTTAAAGATTTCCAGTATTCTAATTTTTCTTCCCATTCTTCTCCTTTTGGAGCATAAGTTTTTCCTTTAAGATATGCAAATGTGGTCTCATCCGGAGCAATCATTCCGCCTCTGGCTCCCATTTCGATGCTCATATTGCAGACCGTCATTCTTCCTTCCATGGACATTTCTTCAAAAACATTCCCTGCATATTCACAGAAATATCCTGTTCCACCATCCGTTCCGATTTTGGAAATGATATAAAGAATGACATCTTTAGGCTGAACATTTTTGTTCAGCTTTCCGTTTACCGTTATTCTCATGGATTTTGGCTTGTTCAGCAGCAAACATTGGCTCGCAAAAACCTGTGCCACCTGACTGGTACCGATACCAAAGGCAATGGCTCCAAAAGCACCATGTGTGGAAGTATGGCTGTCTCCGCAAACTATACTCATTCCCGGCTGTGTAATTCCTAATTCCGGAGCAATAATATGAACAATTCCCTGATAAGGATGTCCCAATCCGAAAAGTTCAATATTGTTTTTCCTGCAATTTTCCGTTAGCTGTTCTACTTGATTTCTGGAAGATATATCGCGAATAGGTTTATCCTGATCCCAAGTCGGAACATTGTGGTCTGCCGTCGCAACGATCTGTTTCGGCCGGAAAACTTCAAGATTTCTGGATTCCAGTTCGGCAAACGCCTGTGGGCTCGTTACCTCATGGATTAAATGTTGGTCTATGTATATAATTTGCGGTCCATCCGGAATAGCTTCCACTACATGGGCATCCCAGACTTTATCAAAAAGTGTCTTTTTATCGTTGTTCATTTAGATATATATTAAATCCTATCCTATTTTTCTGGTAACTTTTTCAATAATTGCGCTTAAATCGTCATTATTGACTTCTTTTTTGATATCCGCAATTTTTAAAAACTCCTGATATAAAAAGTCAAGCTCATTTTTAGTCACATCAAAACCAATATGCTTAAACCTGTAAGCTAATGCAGAACGTCCGCTTCTCGCGGTAAGAATAATAGATGAAGCATTTACGCCTACTTCTTCAGGATCTATAATTTCATAAGTTTCCCTGTTTTTAATGACTCCATCCTGATGGATTCCTGAACTATGGGCAAATGCATTAGCGCCCACAATAGCTTTGTTGGGCTGAACGGGCATTCCCATCAGATCAGACACCAAAACACTCATGGAATTGAGCATTTTGGTGTTGATGTCAGTATATAATTGTAATTGATTGTGCTGTCTGATAATCATCACAACCTCTTCCAAGGCTGTATTTCCTGCTCTCTCTCCTAATCCGTTAATAGTACATTCAATTTGTCTGGCTCCGTTCATCACTCCGGAAATGGAATTGGCAGTGGCTAACCCAAGATCGTTATGACAATGACAGGATAAGATGGCCTTATCAATACCTGTAACATTTTCCTTTAAGTATTTGATTTTCTTTCCATATTCCTCAGGGAGGCAATATCCTGTGGTATCCGGAATGTTAAGAACCGTTGCTCCGGCTTTGATCACTGCTTCACAAACTCTTGCCAGGTAATCATTATCCGTTCTTCCCGCATCTTCCGCATAAAATTCTACGTCCTCAACAAAAGTTTTAGCATATTTTACCGCCTGAACGGCCCGTTCTATAATGTCTTCCCTATTGGAATTGAATTTATATTTGATATGAGAATCCGAAGTTCCGATTCCTGTATGAATCCTTGGTTTTTTGGCAAATTTTAAAGCTTCTGCCGCTGTATCAATATCTTTTTGATTGGCCCTCGTCAATCCGCAGACTTTAGCATTTTTGATCAATTTTGAAATTTCCGAAACAGAATGAAAATCTCCGGGACTTGAAATCGGAAAACCGGCTTCAATAACATCCACGCCCAGTTCATCCAGTTTTTCTGCAATAATCAGTTTTTGTTCTGTATTCAGCTTACAACCCGGGACCTGCTCTCCATCTCGCAACGTCGTATCAAAAATTTCAATTTTTTCGGAATTCATAATGAAGTTTTTACTTAATTTTGATTCAAAACTAGATAGTTGAATTCTTTTTTCACATTCATTTCAGACGAAAATTACAATATTCAAACTAGCGGGAATTTGTTTTAACTAATTGATAATAAATATTTTAAATTTTAAAAATTTACAATGGCAGAATTGCAGAAAGATTTTTTATTTGTGTTGATCAAATCATTAACGACTTCCGAAAAACGGCAATTCAAGCTCTATGTAAATCGTTTGGGAATTAATGCGGACGCTAAATTTCTTCTTCTTTTTTCTGAAATGGATAAAATGAAGGAATATGAAGAAAACATTATTATTGATAAGAAAATCTCAACGAAACAACAGCTGTCAAACCTTAAAGCGCACCTTTACAAACAGATCCTTGTAAGCTTAAGGATGAATCCAATTCACCAGAATTATAGAATTCAATTAAGGGAACAGCTTGATTTTGCCAACATTTTATATCAAAAAGGATTATATAAACAGGCTTTAAAAATTCTGGATAAAACAAAGCAGACAGCACTGGAATTGGATGAAAAAAGTATCGCTTCGGAAATCATCAACCTTGAAAAAGTTATTGAATCGCAATTTATTACAAGGAGTATTGAAGGTCGTGCCGATGAGCTGATAGAGCAATCCAGAGAGATAAGTAAACAAAACCATTATGCTACTGAGTTATCCAATCTTTCATTGAAATTATATAGTGAGATGCTGACTCACGGTTACGTAAAAAACGATACCGACCGTGAGGAAGTGATGAAGATCTTTAATACTCAGATTAAAAACATCAAGCCTGAAAAACTGAATTTCACAGAAAAATTATGGTACTTCAAAGCTCATGTATGGAAAAACCAGCTTTTGCAGGAATATAAATATACGTTGAAATATGCCTATCAATGGGTGGATTTATTTTATAAGAATCCGGACATGATCATCAGTCATCCGGTATGGTATATCAAAGGAAATACTTACCTGCTGAAAATTCTTTTCCTTTATGGGAATATTGATATTTTGGAGGACAGTTTTGAGAAATTCAATCAAACTGTCAGTTCTTCAAGTTTCGCTCAAAATGAAAATGCACAATCGCTTGTTTTTCTTACTTATTATAATACATTAATGAACATTCACTTTGTGAAAGGTGAATTCTTTTCCGGAACAAAAATAATACCTGAAATTGAACTCAAAATGGAAAGGTTTAAGGACAAGATTGATGAGCATCATTTTATGATTCTTTACCTCAAAATGGCAGCCATGTTTTTTGGAAGTAAAAAATTTCATGAATCTATTGAATACTCCATGAAAGTAATTGAATCCAAAGGAAATGTGCAGGAAGATTTGCTCTTCCATACAAGGATTCTGATTCTTATGGCTGAATACGAATCGGGAATAGATGAAGATTATGATGATTTTATCAAAGCTACTTTGAAGTTTACCAAAAAGATGAAAAAGCCCGATGAATTCCATTTTGAAAGTATTAAGTTTTTCAAAAAACTGAATGATCTGACTCCGGATAAACAACAGGAATTATTCAAAGAATTTGATAAGAAGTTGGAACTTTTCTCTGAAAATGAGTACTATAGACGATCTTTGCTTTATATAGATATTCATGGTTGGGTAAAATCCAAAATAAGGAATGTAGATGTTATAGAAATCATTAAAGAAAAAGTAAAGTATAAGAGAAGGCAATAAGTTTATTTAATATCCTCATAATTAGATTTTTGATTATTTCTGAATGGCTATCATCCAAATTATCTGCTTTTAAGTATTAAATCTTATCTATACATCGTATTGATATAGTTTTTTAACTAAAAAATGCGTATTTTTGCATCTTAAAAATTTCTTAGTAAACAATGATAAAAATTACACTTCCAGACAATAGTGTCAGAGAATTCGAGGCAGGAGTTACTCCGCTAGATGTGGCAAAATCTATAAGCGAGGGATTGGCTAGAAATACCATTTCCGCAGTTGTAAACGACAAACAAGTTGAGACGACTACGCCTATCACCACGGATTCTACGGTACAATTATTGACATGGAATGATGATCTTGGAAAGAAAGCTTTCTGGCATTCTTCTGCCCACTTATTGGCGCAGGCTATCCTTGAATTTTATCCCAATGCTAAGTTGACAATTGGTCCTGCTATTGAAAGCGGGTTCTATTATGATGTAGATTTCGGTGACGAAAGTTTATCTGAAAAAGATTTCGAGAAAATTGAAAAGAAAGTATTGGAAAATGCTAAAAAAGGTTCGACTTTCTCATTATACCCTGTTTCTAAAGAAGAAGCATTAAAAGTATATGCAGACAATCCATATAAAGTTGAGTTGATCTCTAACCTTAATGATGGAGAAATCACTTTTGTCACTCATGATAACTTCACAGATTTATGTCGTGGAGGACATATTCCGAATACCAGTATTGTGAAGGCGATGAAGATTTTAAACGCAGCCGGAGCTTATTGGAGAGGTAATGAGAAAAATCCTCAATTGACAAGAGTTTATGGGATTTCTTTCCCTAAGCAGAAAGATCTTACCGAATATCTTGAAAGATTAGAGGAAGCTAAAAGAAGAGATCACAGAAAATTAGGTAAAGAACTGGGGATTTTTGCGTTCTCTGAAAAAGTAGGTGCAGGATTGCCATTATGGCTGCCAAAAGGTACTGCTTTAAGAAGAAAATTAGAGAACTTCCTTTCTGCTGCTCAGAAAAAAGGAGGATATGAATTCGTAATGTCACCGCACATCGGTGCCAAAGAATTGTATGTAACTTCCGGACACTGGGATAAATATGGTGCAGACAGCTTTCAGCCGATCAAAACTCCGAATGAAGGAGAAGAATTCATGCTGAAGCCAATGAACTGCCCTCACCACTGCGAAATCTACAAAACTTCACAATGGAGCTACAGGGATTTACCGAAAAGATATGCAGAATTTGGAACCGTATACAGATATGAACAGAGTGGAGAACTTCACGGATTAACAAGAGTTCGTGGATTTACTCAGGATGACGCTCACCTATTCTGTACTCCGGATCAGCTTTTAGGAGAATTTGAAGCCGTAATCGATCTTGTATTGTACGTTTTCAGATCTTTAGGTTTTGAAGATTTTGTTACTCAGGTTTCCTTGAGAGACCCTGAAAACAGAGATAAGTATATCGGTTCTGATGAGAACTGGGAAAAAGCGGAAAATGCCATCATTACCGCAGCAAAAAATAAAAATCTGACCACTGTTATTGAATATGGTGAGGCAGCATTCTACGGTCCTAAGTTAGATTTCATGGTGAAAGATGCTTTGGGTAGAAAATGGCAGCTGGGAACTATCCAGGTTGACTACAACCTGCCTGAAAGATTTGATCTTCATTATATCGGAAACGATAATGAAAAGCACAGACCGGTAATGATCCACAGAGCACCTTTCGGTTCTATGGAGCGTTTCATCGCCATTTTATTGGAGAATACTGCTGGAGATTTTCCATTATGGTTAAGTCCTGATCAGTTTATTATTCTTCCAATCAGTGAAAAATATGTAGATTATGCTAAAAAAGTTTCACAATTTTTAGAAAATCACGATATTAGCGGTCAGATTGACGACAGAAACGAGAAGACAGGGAAAAAGATCCGTGATGCAGAATTAAATAAGATTCCATTCATGCTGGTAGTAGGAGAAAATGAAGAAAACAATGGTACAATTTCTGTAAGAAGACGTGGTGAAGGAGATCTTGGAGCCATGAGCATGGAAGATTTTGTTTCCTATTTTAAGAAAGAGGCAGCCATATAAGACTGCCAATTAATGAGTTATTAACCAATAAAATATAATACAATAGCACAAAGATTTAACAACAGGGGCCCACAAAGACGTCCGGTACAAGAGGACGCACACTTGATCAACGATAAAATTCGTGTGAGAGAACTTCGTTTAGTGGGCGATAACGTAGAGCCGGGAGTTTATCCTACTGACAAAGCAAGACAAATTGCTCAGGAGCAGGAATTGGATTTAGTAGTGATTTCCGACAAAGCTGAACCGTTTATTGCTAGGATTTTGGACTATAAAAAGTTCTTATACGAGCAAAAGAAAAAACAGAAGGAACTAAAAGCTAAGCAGGTAAAAGTGGTGGTAAAAGAGATCCGTTTCGGACCTCAAACTGATGACCACGATTATGAATTTAAAAAGAAGCATGCTGAAAAATTCCTTGAAGAAGGTTCAAAATTAAAGACCTACGTATTTTTCAAAGGACGTTCGATCATTTTTAAAGACCAGGGAGAGATTTTACTTTTAAAATTGGCTCAGGAACTAGAGCATGTTGGAAAAGTAGATCAGTTGCCTAAATTGGAAGGTAAGAGAATGATCATGATGATGAGCCCTAAAAAAGCAGCTAAATAGTTTAAATAAATTTTAAACTTGATAATATTAAACCTCAAATAATTTTTGAGGTTTTTTTATTTTATAATAGATGTTAAATAATTATTAAAATATAACCTATGATAAGATCCGGGAAAATGTTTAGTTCTACCTTTGTTATTAAATCATTCATTAATCATTAAAAAATATTAGCTATGAGTACACTTACATTAAAAGACGGAACTGAGATTTATTACAAAGACTGGGGAAAAGGACAACCTGTTTTTTTTCATCATGGATGGCCTTTATCCAGCGATGATTGGGACGCACAAATGTTTTTCTTTCTGGAACAAGGTTATAGAGTAATCGCTCATGACAGAAGAGGCCACGGAAGGTCTACCCAGACTGCGGAGGGGCATGATATGGACACCTATGCTTCTGATGTGGCTGAATTAGTACAAGCATTGGATTTGAAAGATGTTATTCATGTCGGACATTCTACAGGAGGTGGTGAAGTGATCCGATATGTTGCTAAACATGGAAATGGAAGAGTTGCAAAAGCTGTTTTGGTGAGTGCTGTAACGCCAATTATGGTTCAAAATGAAAACAACCCGAATGGGGTTCCTATGTCTGTTTTTGATGATATCCGAAATAATACCGCTAAGCACAGACAACAATTCTTCATTGATATTACTTTCCCTTTTTATGGGTATAACAGAGAAGGAGCAAAAGTTTCTGAAGGTATTCAAAGAAACTGGTGGAGACAAGGTATGATGGGAGCTATTAAAGCTCATTATGATTGCGTTAAAGCGTTTTCCGAAACAGATTTCACAGAAGACCTTAAAAGTGTGGATGTTCCAGTTTTAGTAATGCATGGAGAGGATGACCAGATCGTGCCGTTTGAAACTACGGGAAAAGTAGCTGCTACTCTACTGAAAAACGGAAAATTGATTTCCTACCCAGGATTCCCACATGGAATGCCTACTACTGAAGCTGAGACCATTAATAAAGATCTTTTGGCATTTTTTCAGTCATAAATACATTTTTTCACCTATTAAAGCCGTAGTTTTCCTATGGCTTTTTTATTTTTAACATACTATATAATACACCGTTAAGTGTATTAAATTTTGCTATAATAAACCATTATTATTGATTATTTTAAGTAATGATAAATCTCATATTAGTGATTTGATTGTAAATACTTGTTATATTTGTATTGTTAAATCCAAAACTTATGAAAATTAAATTACTGACTTTATTAAGTCTTCCAGTGCTTCTTGCATCTTGTGCTCAGGATAATGATCTTGATAGTGTGAATATGAGTACACAAAATGAAAAACAAAGTACTGCAGATGGAAAGAATACATCTCGTTTTTTAGATCTTACACGTTATACACTTTTAAAGGAAAGCACCAATCATCCTCAGACATTAAGTGCAGGACAGTCGATAAGCATGGAATATAACGGAAGCACTTACCGATTTATCATGCAGGCGGATAATAACCTGGTTTTATACAGAGAAAGACCGGGACTTACGAATGTACTATGGCATTCCAACACTTACAGAAGTACAGGTACGCCATCACTTATTGTACAAAATGACGGAAATATGGTGATCTATAGCGATGGAAATCCCCTTTGGAGTTCTAATACCGCGGTTAATTATTATGTAGCCAATCCGCATGTTAAGCTTCAGCTTTACTCAAGAACAGGAGCAGCTATTCCTTCAGGATTCAGAATTAAAGTTATTTTAGGTGGAAATAATGAAGAAAGAAATGACATCATTGTTGAAGACTTCTTATAAAAATGATTTTAAACCTACAGCCGTTTCTTAACAGAAGCGGTTTTTTATCATCTTATACTTTCAATAAATAGTTAACCATGAAAGTTTGGATTGATTTTTTTTGTATCTTTGCAAACTATTATTCCTAATCATTTTTAAGAATAACCAAAACAGATATTGATAACAAAACAATAAAAAAGCAAAACAATGCCAAAATTAAAAACGAAATCAGGTGCTAAAAAGCGTTTTGCTCTTACTGGTTCTGGTAAGATCAAAAGAAAAAATGCTTACAAAAGCCACATCTTAACTAAGAAAGAAACTAAGCAGAAGAGAAATCTTACTACTACTTCTTACGTAGCTAAAGTGGACGAAAAAAGCGTTCAACGTCAATTAGCCATTAAGTAGTTTTTATAAATCTATAATTCGGTTTATAAGAATTCAAACAAAATTCAAAATTTTAACCCTGAAATGGAGCTCCTAAGTGCAATGAAACAGTTTGCCGCACATTTCAAAAAAACAATTTAAATTATGCCAAGATCAGTAAATTCGGTAGCTTCAAGAGCTAGAAGAAAGAAAATTTTTAAGCACGCTAAAGGTTATTTCGGAAGAAGAAAGAACGTTTGGACAGTAGCTAAAAACGCGGTAGAAAAAGCAATGCAATATGCTTACCGTGGTAGAAAAGAGAAAAAGAGAAATTTCAGAGCACTTTGGATCACTCGTATCAACGCGGGAACTAGAGAGCACGGAATGTCTTACTCTCAGTTTATGGGAGCTCTTAAAAAGAACAATGTTGAGCTTAACAGAAAAGTTTTAGCAGATTTAGCAATGAATCACCCTGAAGCTTTCAAAGCAGTTGTAGATCAAGTAAAATAATGTAAAATTTTTGTTATCAATATAATCCCGGGTTTCTTTGCCCGGGATTTTTTTATTACTACATTTGCTAAATTATTGTGAAATACTTAAAGAATTACTAAATATTATATCAAGTGAAAAAAATTGCCGCTCTTCTACTCTTTTCTTTCGGAGCTTATGCTTTACAGGCTCAGACTTTTATTCAGGCGTATCAAAACAGGGCCAACCAGGTAACTCAGACGAATATTACTACGCTGTTACAGGAATTTGGAAATCTGGGGGTTAAGACAACGGGATCTGCTCTTAATACAGCAGCTCTAAACTGGCTCAAGAACAAATATCTTTCTTATGGATATACTGTTAGCCAGATGGTGGAAGATCCTTTTACTATAGGAAGCAGTACCAACTCAAAAAACCTTATCATTACCAAAACAGGAACTGTATATCCTAACAAATATGTTATTATTTGTGGTCACTATGATACTATTGTAGGTCCTGGAGTAAGTGATAACGGAAGCGGAACTGCTATTCTTTTAGAAGCAGCCAGAATTTTAAAGGATATTCCTACAGAGTACTCTATCAAATTCATTCACTTTTCCGGTGAGGAACAGGGGCTATATGGAAGTAGCCATTATGTAAATAATGTTGCTTATGTAAATGGTGTTCGTCAACTGGATATCAAGCTGGTTTTTAATATTGATCAAGTTGGAGGTGAACTTGGAAATACCAATAATATTATCTATTGTGATGAAGACCAGGGAAGTCCTACAAGCAACAATGCGGCTTCACAAGCTGTAACTCAACAATTAGCAACTTGTACAGCTTTATATTCACCACTTCAGACGGCTATTGATCCGGCATATGCTTCAGATTATATGCCATTTGAAGATAAAGGAGAAGTGATTACCGGTTTCTACGAATATACGAGAAGTTATAATGAACATACGGTGAATGATACATTTGCCAATATTGATCCGGTATATGTATTTAATGTGGGAAAGGCAGCTGTGGGAGCACTTCAGCATTTTGCCGTAGCTACGACTTCTATTTTAGGAACAGAAGAAAAAACAGTTAATAAGATAGAGTCAGTAAAAGTTTATCCGAATCCCGCTAAAGATGTTTTGCATATCGACTTACCCAGTGAAGTGAAAAACTTTAAAGTAGAAGTAACAGATATGAACGGACGTTTGATTCTGAATAAAGAAAACGAAACCAAACTGAATGTTTCCGGGTTATCAAAAGGAGCTTATCTTGTTACTTTAAAATCTGGTGAGCAGACTGCGGTGAGAAAAATTTTGATTGAGAAGTAAAAATTTTAAAAGTAATATTAAAAGCCAGCTTTCAGCTGGCTTTTTTAATCAAGGATTACTAAGATGCAATCGAATACATTACTTGTCCCTGTCTAAAAGAGTTTCTTCAATTTCTTCAAGCGACATTCCCTTAGACTTTAATAAAATCAAAAAGTGATACAATAAATCGGCTGCTTCATTTTTGAAAAGATCATCATTATTATCTTTCGCTTCTATAACCAATTCTACTGCTTCCTCTCCTACTTTTTGGGCAACCTTATTGATGCCTCTCTGATACAATGAATATGTATAAGAATTCTCTACTTTTTTATCAATTCTGGACGATACTTTATCTTCCAGCTCATATATAAACCCTTTGGAATCTTTTTCCCCAAAACAGCTAAAGCTTCCTGTGTGGCAAACCGTATTTCCGGGGATTACTTTGATAAGAATTGTATCCTGATCACAATCAACATCTATACTTTTTACAGTAAGAAAATTTCCAGATTCTTCTCCTTTTGTCCAAAGCCTGTTTTTGGAACGGCTGAAAAAAGTGACGATACCTTCTTGTTTTGTTTTTTCAAAGGCTTCTTCATTCATGTATCCTAACATCAAAACCTGAAGTGTTCTGTTGTCCTGAATGATTACCGGAACAAGTCCTCCCGATTTATCGAAATCTACTATCATCGTATGGGGATATTTTTTGTTTTTAATTCATTCTTTAATTCTCTGATATCTATTTCTCCAAAATGAAATACACTTGCAGCCAAAGCTCCTGTTGCTTTTGTTTGCTGCAATACGTTTTCAAAGTCTTTCATACTTCCTGCACCTCCTGACGCGATAATGGGAATCGAAACGTTTTCAGAAACTATTTTGGTAATCCTTATATCAAATCCATTTTTGGTTCCGTCACCATCCATTGATGTCAAAAGAATTTCTCCGGCCCCTAAAAGCTCTGCTTCTTTAGCCCATTCTATCGTCTTGAGATCGGTAATTTCTCTTCCTCCTTTGATATGAACCCAATCTAATTGATCCACAAATTTTGTATCAATAGCCACCACCACACACTGGCTTCCGAATTCTTTGGCCAGATCAGAAATTAATTGTGGATTTTTCACGGCAGAAGAATTGATGCTTACCTTGTCGGCTCCCGCTTCCAGAAGCTTTCTAACATCTTCTATGGTTGAAATTCCTCCTCCTACAGTAAATGGAATGCTTAATTCTGAAGCTATTTTTCTGACAAGTTCAGCGAATGTTTTCCGCTCTTCAATGGTGGCTGTAATGTCCAGGAAGACCAACTCATCAGCTCCTTCCGTTTCATATTTTTTAGCCAGTTCAATAGGATCTCCTGCATTTTTAAGCCCCTGAAAATTAATTCCTTTTACCGTTGTCCCATCTTTGATATCCAAACACGGAATGATTCTTTTTTTAAGCATTGTCCATAAAATTTTGAAGTTGTTGTGATAATATTCTTCCTTCGTAAATAGCTTTCCCGATAATGGTTCCTGAGCAGCCGATCTCTTTCATTTTTAAAACATCATCCATACAGGAAATTCCACCACTTGCAATTAATTGAACAGAAGCTTGGTTAAGGATTTCCTGATATAGGCCTGTTGAAGGGCCCTCCAACATTCCGTCTTTGGCAATATCTGTACAGATTACCTGTTCAATGCCTTTTTGCTGGTATTCAAGTATAAAGTCAAGGACATCTTTATCACTTTCTTCCAGCCATCCTGATGTTTTTATTTTTCTGTTTTCACAATCGGCTCCCAAAATGATCTTTCCTTTATATTTTTCAATCAGATCATAGCACCATTCAGGATTTTGTACTGCAATACTTCCGATAGTAACTTGTGACGCACCGGAACTGAATGCTGTTTCTATATCTTTAAGAGTTTTAAGCCCGCCTCCGAAATCTATTTTTAATGAGGTTTCTCTGGCAATGTTCTCAATTACTTTTTGATTGACAATATGTTTTGATTGGGCGCCATCCAAGTCCACAAGGTGTAGAAACCTGATGCCGTAATTTTCAAACTCTTTAGCTACTTCCACAGGGTTTTCATTGTAAATTTTCTTGGTGCTGTAATCACCTTTTGAAAGGCGAACACATTTTCCATCAATAATATCAATAGCTGGAATAATTTTCATTTTTTAAAGCTTTAAAAAGTTTCGTAATATTTCATTTCCTACTTTTCCGGATTTCTCGGGGTGAAACTGAACTCCATAAAAATTCTCTTTCTGCAATGATGCGCTGAAGGACAGAATATAATCGCAGACAGAAGTAGTGTATTCCGAAAGTTCACAATAATAGCTGTGAACAAAATAAAAGTCATTTTCATTCAATTCCGAAAGCAGGTCAGATCTTAGTCCGGAAATCGTATTCCAGCCCATGTGAGGCACTATATTTCCGGCGGGAAACTTTTTCACATTAATATCAAAAATTCCTAATCCATCAGTATTACCTTCTTCTGTATTTTTACACATCAGCTGCATTCCAAGGCAAATTCCTAAAAAAGGTTGAGTTAATGTCGGAATGATCTGATCCAGCCCTTTTTCTGTTAATGATGCCATAGTGGAAGATGCTTCTCCCACTCCGGGAAAAATGACTTTATCTGCATTTCGGATCACTTCAGGATCATCAGTAATGAGAGAATCTGCATTCAGACGGCTTAAGGCGTTTTGGACGGAATTTACATTTCCGCCGTTATATTTTATTATTGCAATCATGTCATAAACTTCCTTTTGTAGAAGGGATATTGAAATTTTGATCAGTTTGGTTCACAGCCATTTTTATCGATTTGGCAAAAGCCTTGAAAATGGATTCTATTTTATGATGCTCATTATCTCCTTTTGCCCGTATGTTCAGGTTGGATTTTGAAGAGTCTGTGAATGATTTAAAGAAGTGAGAAAGCATTTCAGTGGGCACATCTCCAATTTTTTCTCTCTGAAATTCAGCTTCCCAAACCAGCCACGGCCTTCCTCCAAAATCTATGGCGGACCATGCAAGACTGTCATCCATAGGAAGAAGGAAACCATATCTTTCAATTCCTTTTTTTTGTCCTAATGCCTTTAAAACGGTTTCTCCCAATACAATTCCAACATCTTCTATCGTGTGGTGCTCATCCACCTGTAAATCACCTTTTACATTGATCTTCAAATCTATATTTCCGTGCTTTGCAATCTGCTCCAGCATGTGATCAAAGAAATGTAAACCAGTAGAAATTTCAGATTGGCCATTTCCGTCAAGATTGACTTCAATTTCAATATCTGTTTCATTAGTCTTCCTGGATACTTTGGCTTTTCTCGGAATTGTCTTCAAAAACCGATAGATCTCATACCAGCTCTTCGTAGTTAATGCAGCATTTTCATTGGGATTTTCATGGATAAAAATAGCTTTGGAACCAAGATTTTGAGCCAGTTGAATATCTGTGACACGATCTCCGATTACATAAGAATTTTCAAGATCATAATTTCCATAAAGGTATTTCCCCAGCAAACCTGTACCCGGTTTTCTTGTAGGCAGATTTTCATGTTCAAAACTTTTATCGATAAGAATATCATTGAAAATAACACCTTCATTTTCAAATGCTTTCAATATTTTTTCATGTGGGGCATTGAAATCTTCATAAGGGAAACTTTCCGTTCCCAAACCATCCTGATTGGTCACCATTACCAATTCATAATCTAATTCTTTGGCAATTTTGGAAAGATTTTGAAATACTCCCGGATAAAACTCTAATTTTTCCAGGGAATCGATCTGGAAATCTTCAGGTTCTATGATCAACGTTCCGTCGCGGTCGATGAATAATACTTTTTTCATGAGGTGATGTTTTTTAGTGCAGTTATGAGTTGATTGTTCTCTTCTTTATTTCCGATATTAATTCTTATACAATTGGGAATCTGCGGAGCTCTTTTGCTCGTTAAAATTTCCTGTTCTAACAGGCTGTCATACACTTTTTCAACATCCTTAAATTCAATTAAAAAGAAATTGGAATCAGTGGAAAATACTTTTGCAATACATTCAATTTTTCCAAATTCTTGCTTTAAACGAGCTCTTTCATTGATGATTTCTTTTACGTTTTTATTAAATTGATCTTGCTCATCAAGAGCTTGTATCACCAGTTCCTGGCTTAAAGAATTGGTATTATAAGGTGCTTTTACCGTATTGATTAATCTAATGATCTCCTTTGATGCATAGGCTGTTCCTACCCTGGCTCCGGCCATTCCCCAAGCTTTGGAGAATGTTTGAAGGACTATGAGATTAGGATATTTATCCAACAGTTCTATACTGGATTTTTTATCCGAAAATTCTATATAAGCTTCGTCCACTACAACAATTCCCTTAAAATTCTGAATATAAAATTCAATGTCTTCCATACTGTTTCCCGTCGGATTATTGGGTGAGCATAGGAAGAATATTTTTAATTGCAATTCACTGATGATTTTTATAAAGTCGCCTTTTATGATCTCAAAATTCTGATCAAGATCTAATTTAACGACCTTATTTTCATTAATGGCAGCATAAAATCCATACATGGCAAAAGAAGGATTCATCATCAGAATAGCATCTTTTTTCGGTTCGCAGAAAATTTTTATAATAAGATCGATGAGCTCATCACTTCCGTTTCCAACGGCTATTTGATCCGGAGAAATATTTTTAAGTGTAGCAAGTTTATTTTTCAATTTCTTTTGGGTAGAATCCGGATAACGGTTGAATGTCCCAAACGGGTTTTCATTAGTATCCAGGAAAACCGGTGCTTCAAATTCATTATGATCCCTGAAACTGATATAAGGTTGTAATGCTAAAATATTTTCTCTAACGAATGTATTGACAGTAAATTGTTTCATTATATATTCTTTTTAAGTCTTATGGTAACAGCATTTTTGTGGGCAGCTAATCCTTCCGCCTGTGCCATGATTTCTATTGTTTTTCCTAAATTTTTCAGTCCTTTTTTTGATACATGCTGAAAGGTGATCTTTTTCACGAAGCTGTCTAAGGAAACACCGCTATAATTTTTGGCAAATCCATTAGTGGGCAGTGTGTGATTGGTTCCGCTAGCATAATCTCCGGCGCTTTCACAGGAATAATTTCCAAGAAAAACAGAACCTGCATTTTGAATATCAGGAATATACTTTTCAAAATTTTCTGTAGCTAAAATGAGATGTTCCGGCGCATACAGATTGCTGAATTCAATAGCTTTCTCTATAGTATCCAATAAAATAAAATGGCTGTTATTCAAAGACTGCTGAGCCATTTCATTTCTTGGAAGCAATTTAATCTGTTCATCAATTTCCCTGATTGTCTCATTGAGGACAGATAAGCTTGTGGTAAGAAAAATCACCTGGCTGTCACTTCCATGTTCTGCCTGCGAGAGTAAATCTGCAGCACAAAATGAAGGAACAGCTTTTTCGTCGGCAATGACCAATACTTCACTGGGGCCTGCAGGCATATCAATGGAAACCCCATATTGTTGTGCATACTCTTTAGCTGCCACCACATATTGATTTCCTGGCCCGAAAATTTTATAGACCTGAGGAATACTTTCCGTACCTAAAGTCATTGCTGCAATGGCTTGTGCTCCACCCACTTTAAAAAGCTGAGTAACACCACAAAGCTGGGCTGCATACAAAATAGCCGGATTTATGTTTCCGTATTTATCAGGCGGCGTACATAGAACAATTTCTTTACAGCCTGCTAACTGAGCCGGAACAGCAAGCATCAGAACCGTAGAAAATAAAGGTGCTGTTCCCCCGGGAATATAAATTCCTACTTTTTCTATAGCTCTGCTTTCTCTCCAGCAGATCACTTCTTTTGTTGTTTCAATTTTCTGAACTTCTTCTTTTTGTGAAGCATGAAACACTGAAATATTTTCTTTGGCCTGTTGAATAGCTTTCTTCAGATCCTCATTGATCATTTCATAAGCTCTTTCAATCTCTTCTTTAGAAACTGAAATGTTATTGATTTCGGCATCAAATTTTTTGCTTAGTTCCAGAAGAGCTGCATCACCATTTGTTTCAACAAGTGAAAAGATGTTGGCTATGGTCTTTGAAATTTCCTGTTTTTGCAGAACCGGGCGTTGAGTCAGTTCAGCCCATTGGTCTTTTGATGGATATTGATAAATCTTCATACTACATCACCATTTTATCGATTGGAATTATTAAAATGTCCTGGGCTCCGTTTTCTTTAAGCTCATCAATGACTTCCCAGAATCTTTCTTCATCGATTACAGAGTGAATACTGCTCCAGCCTTTTTCTGCCAAAGGAAGTACGGTTGGGCTTTTCAATACTGGAAGCACAGCAGAAACGGCTGCTATTTTTTCATCTGGAACATTCATCAGGATGTATTTGGAATTTTTGGCCTTTAGAACAGCCTTAATGCGAAATAAAAGCCTGTCGAGAATTATTTCTTTTTCCTGATCCAGATTGAAAGTTTTGGCAAGTACAGCTTCAGAGGTAAGCAAAGTGACAGTTTCCCTTAATCCGTTTTTGAATAAGGTACTTCCGGAACTTACGATATCACAGATTCCATCTGCCAGTCCAATGTTCGGGGCTATTTCCACAGAACCAGAGATTACGTGAATCTCCGCGGAAATATTATTGTTTTCAAGGAATTTTTTGAGGGTGTTCGGATAAGATGTTGCTATTTTTTTGCCTTGGAAATAAGTGAGATTGTCTGTTTCCACTTCCTTTGGAACTGCAATCGAAACACGGCATTTCGAGAACCCCAGCTTCTGAACAATCTCAATATTTTTCTGTTTTTCTATTAAAAGGTTTTCACCAACAATGGCTATATCCACTACTCCGTCTTCAAGATATTGAGGAATATCGGAATTTCTCAGATACATGATCTCGATAGGAAAATTATCTACCGAAACTTTTAACTGGTCTTTCCCGTTGTTGATAAAAATACCACAGTCTTTGAGAATCTGTAGAGAGTCTTCATACAGCCGACCACTTTTTTGAATGGCAATTTTTAATCTACTCATTTTACTTTTTTTGAGTCTGAGTAAATAAAAACTGTTTAATTGAAGAAAATTTCCCGTGATAAATTTTAGAAACAAAAAAACCGCCTGTTTACTCAGACGGTTTTAATTATTTTGATTTTTAACATATACACATATCAATCAATTCCGTCTTAGCAGAGATGATGATAATAATGATGCATTGTCAAAAAATTCGGTTTCATTGTTGAAATTTGTGGTACAAATGTAGGATTTATTTTTAAACTGCAAATATTTTTCTAAAGAATTTTTTGATAAAAGTTCATTAATTCATTGGCAATAGTTTCGTCATTAAACTTTTGAACAAACTCGAAACCCTTATCAGCACGGCGTTTTCTTTCTGCTTCATTATCCCAGAGAAATTGTATTTTGGAACGGATATCATGGTAATCATCCGGATTGATGTATACTGAATCTTTCCCTCCTGCTTCCGGAAGACAGCTTCTGTTGCTTGTGATAACTACGGTTTTAGAGAATAACGCTTCTATCACAGGAATTCCAAAGCCTTCAAAAAAACTGGGATAAACAAAAATGTCAGCGAGTTTGTATATAACGGCAAGCTCATCCATGGAAACACCTTCAAGAAAATGGACTTGTTTTTCCATGGTGTTTTTACTGATAAACCCAGCAACTTTTTGGTAATATTTGGTCTTTTTACCAATCACAACCAATGGAATATCCGTTCCTTTAATGGCTTTTACAATATTCAGAAGATTTTTGCGGTCTTCTATGGTTCCTACATTTAAAATAAATTTCTCGGGAAGGTTGAATTTCTGTTTGGTCTGCTGGGTAAATTCTTCAGACTGCTGCTCTTTAAAAGCCTTATGACATCCCTGATAAATAACTTCAATCTTCGTTTCAGGAACTTTTAAATAGTGAATGATATCCTTTTTAGTCTGTTCTGAAATCGCGATGATCTTATCTGCAATCTGAGTAGCTCTTTTAAACTTCCACAGATGGATTTGCCTGTCGAAGAAAGAATAATATTGAGGGTACCTTACAAAAATAAGATCGTGAATGGTAACTACTTTTTTAATCGGTGTTTTCTCCCATTTTAAAGGTAATTCTCCGGATAAACCATGAAAAATATCTGCTTTTTCCTTCTGTGCATCGATTCCCATTTTAAATTGACGAGACATTCTTCCTTTTGAGGTTTCAATAAAATGAACGTTGGAATTTTCCAGGATGCTCTCTCCTCTTTCCGACTTGTTTTTATTGAGAAGCACATACTCGTTTTCCGGAAAATAATGTGCTAAAATCCTCACAAGATCCCTTGAATAATTGCCTAATCCCGATGCGTTGTGAAAAAAACGTTTTGCGTCAAAAGCAATTTTCATGATTCTATCCTTTTTTGAAATTCCTGGAATGTTCCAAAACTGTAATGCTTACTTTTCAGCCAGCCGACAAATGTATCAAATCGCTCTATCATTTCTTTTCCCGTATTTTTGGTGGTAAAACCAGGAAGTTTAAATGCTTCATCCTTAATATCGGAAAACTCCCACGGATGAAAATAGATATTGAGGTAATTGTCTTTCTTCAAAACGTCGGAAGCCAGTTTTTTGTATAGAGATAAAGGAAAATTATGAAAGCTTAACCAAAACAGAGGGACCCTGAAATTAGGAGAAACCGAAGCAGGGACCTGCATGACATTTCCCTCTTTATAGTAGGTTCTTGAAACTTTTAAATTATTATATCTTCCCGGAAGAAAGGTTGGATTGATAGATGAATTATAGGTGTATCCCGCTTTTTCCACTTCCTTTTCGTTCACAGGCATCATTCTTGGCATTCTTAATCCTGTAACTTTAGTCGAAAATAATTCTTCCAGCTTTTCTCTGGATTCTTTTAAATGTTTTTCTTCAAATTCAGAATGAAACCATGTGTGTGAAGCCAATTCATGACCTTCATTAAGTAATCTTTCAATCAGAGGTTTGCTTTGTTCCGCGAAGACTACTGTAGAGAAAAAGGTAGCTTTTACCTGATGTTTCTTTAAAATATTTAAAATATTTTCCAGTCCGTGCTGGGAAATCGAAATTTGTCTGTCAAAAGGGATTTCACCCTTATATTCCAATGGCATATCAAACTCCTCGATATCAAAACTCAATAATACCATTTTTAAAAGTTTTTATTTTTAATAATATAATTCGGTCTTTCTTTTACCTGTTTGAAAATTTTCCCCAGGTACATTCCGATAATTCCAAGAATAATCAATTGCAGCCCCCCGAAAAATACAATCGTCATAATCAATGATGCCCAACCAGAAATTTCTGTCTTGGCAACAAAAGCATAAATGACGTACAATGCATATCCGACTACTGAAATTCCTGAGAATAAAAATCCTAAATAAGCGGCAATATACAAAGGTTTTACACTGAAAGCCGTAATTCCTGTAAACGCAAATTTGATCATTTTCTTTAGATTATAGCTGCTTTCTCCGGCTACTCTTTCTGCTGCGGTAAATTCGATTCCGGTTTGTTTGAAACCCATCCAGCTGGTTAAGCCTCTTAAAAACAGATCATCCTCATTGAAGTTTCTCATCACTTCTACTGCATTGGCATCCAACAGTCTGAAGTCTGAGCCACCGCCTTTGGTTAGATTAACATCGGAAAGATGGGATAATAGTTTGTAAAAGAAGTCTGAAGTTTTTCTCTTGAAATAGGAAATTTCTTTGGGATAAGTTCTTATAGTGTAAACCACATCATAACCCTCTTCCCATTTTTGGATCATTTCAGGAATAAGTTCAGGCGGATGTTGAAGGTCTCCATCCATAGAGATCACTGCATTTCCATGAGCATGGTCCATTCCTGCTTTTACAGCCGGCTGATGCCCAAAATTCCTGGAAAATTCAATATATTTCACTTCATCAAACTGTTCGGAAAGCTCTTCTAATTTTTGCTGGGTATTATCCCGGCTTCCATCATTTACGAAGATAATTTCAAAATCATAATTGTTCAATCCGGAAAAAACTTCTTTTATTTTTTCATGGACCAAAGCAACGTTTCCTTCTTCGTTATGGGCAGGAATGACGATAGAAATTTTCTTCATATTATTTATTTCAGACTGTAATCTGTTTCAAAATTTTTGGTTAAAAGTTCATACACTACTCTTAGCCAGACCACAATGCAAGGTACAGCTTTTAAAGAATATTTGATGATATAATCGTGTTTTACCCATTTCGGAAACAGATCCGAAGTGGAAAAACAAGTGAAAATAATGACAAAAACCAATAAGCCTATGTTCAATGGAGTTCTTTCTTTTTGCAGGAAAAACCAGATCATTACTCCTACTACTGCAATAATATAAGTCGGAGACTCCGAGCTTGAGCTGAACAATACTAAAAATAATAGTGTGGAAGCCAGAATCATCAATTGAAATGCATAGTTTTTATATTGCTTCATTCTGATATATGGTAATGCAAATAAAGGTAATCCTACTGCCAGAAATACCAGGTTGGAAATGGAAGCATCTCCCAAAATCCTTCTGAAAAATCCCATCAATGATATATCCTGCATGTTTCCCAATACTTGATTTTCATTGTTCTTTTCAATAATGGAATGATACCAGTCCGCATAACTCTGTACCACAAACTGTGGACTGGAATACGCCATAGGAAGTACAAAAAATAATACTGCAATAGCAATTCCCGAAAGAATAAACTTCTTTTTATTCTGAATAAAGAAAAACTGTGAAAGCCCTACAATTCCATAAATTTTCACAAAAACTCCTACCAATATTGCGGTCGCTGATTTCACTTCTTTCCTTTCGTAAATGTATACGGCGGATAATAATAAAAGCCCTGTTAAAGCCACATTGAACTGCAGGCTTAGAGCAGCAGTAATGTATTCCTGCAAGCAAAATAGTCCAAAAAGTGCTTTTTTACTATCGGAAAAAGGGAGTTTATAAATGGCATACACAAAAAGAAATGTATTGGCTAAGTTCCACAGGGAAATACCTAGCCAATCCGGCATAATGGCAAAAGCCGCGATGAGTGAACTGAAAAATATCCCGTAATGATTCAGATCAAAATACAGATCAGGATAATGGATAAATAAGTTTTTCTGATGGATTGTATTGAAGAATACATTTTTAAAGATCAGATAATTATTGATGGCATAATCTCCTCTGAAATACTTGGAAATTGCCGTCACAACGGATATAATAAGATAAACCCCAAATATATATTTAGGGTTTACTATCAGTTTTAAAAATTTTTCTTTCAAGACTGTACGGGTATTAGTTGATATCGGCTTAAACAGCTACGTTATTGTCTCTTAAAGCATCGTTAAGAGACGTTTTCTTATCGGTAGATTCTTTTCTCTGACCAATGATCAAAGCACATGGGACCTGATATTCTCCTGCAGGATATTGTTTGGTATAACTTCCCGGAATCACTACTGAACGTGCAGGTACTCTTCCCTTGATCTCAACCGGTTCGCTTCCTGTAACGTCAATAATTTTTGTTGAAGCAGTCAATACAACATTCGCTCCTAGAACAGCTTCTTTTTCTACGTGTACTCCTTCTACAACAATACATCTTGAACCGATGAAGCAATCATCTTCAATGATTACCGGAGCAGCCTGTAATGGCTCTAAAACACCACCGATACCAACACCACCACTCAGGTGAACATTTTTACCGATCTGTGCACAGCTTCCTACTGTAGCCCAAGTATCTACCATGGTTCCTGAATCTACATAAGCTCCGATGTTTACGTAAGAAGGCATCATGATCACTCCTGAAGCCACGAAAGATCCTTCTCTGGCAATAGCATGAGGAACAACTCTCACACCTTTTTCTGCATAATTTCTTTTTAAAGGAATTTTGTCATGAAATTCAAACGGCCCTACTTCAATAGTTTCCATCTTCTGAATTGGGAAATACATTACTACAGCTTTCTTTACCCACTCATTCACCTGCCATCCGTTTTCCGTAGGTTCTGCTACACGAAGCTCACCTGAATCCAATAAAGAAATTACTTCTCTGATGGCTTTCTGGCTGTCTTCATTCTGTAATAAATCTCTGTTATCCCAAATGTTTTCAATTGTTTGCTGTAACGACATGTTTCTAGTTTAAAATTATACGCGCCAAAGATACAAAAAACTTCAGCAAAACCTTTTTAAACTTAACATCCGCAGAATATTAATTAAAATAGAACAATCGCCTCAATTTATACTGTTCATTAACCAAAAAAAGAGCATTTCAGCCCTTTTATTCCTTAGAAATGTGTATGTATTATATACTAATTTCGGTCTCTGCTTCAATAAGAATTTCACAAAACTCTTTGTGCATGGAGATAGGCTTTATTCCAGTATTTTTCGTTCAAAGAAGAAATAATAACCCCCTTTGAAGTGGATGCATGAATAAATTTGACTTCACCATCACTTCCGATATCGTGAACTATTCCTACATGGGATACTCTGCTTCCCCCAGCTGTCGCAAAGAATAAAAGATCACCCGGTTTCACCTCTTTTATATCGATGTTCTTTCCTGTTTCTGCCTGATCAGATGATCTTCTTGGTAATTTCAGATCATTCTCCTCAAAGACTTTCACGGTAAAACCTGAACAGTCGAATCCTGAAGAAGTGTTGCCACCGAACTTGTAAGGAGTTCCAATATATTTTTCAGCATCTTTCAGAATATCTTTAATAGAGCCTGAAACCTTTCCATCAAATTTTGAATCCAGTTTTCTCAGGTTTTCTGATTTAGCAACAGTTTTAGAGCTTTTGCTTTTAGCAGCAGATGCGTTTTTAGAACTTCCGCAGGAAACCATAATGGTTGACGCTATCAGAATAACGGATAATTGGTGTATTCTTCTCGTGTTTTGAATGAAAGCCGCTTTCATATTGAACTGATTTTTAATGTAGTAACATATTGTTTTACAAATATACATATTATATTTTAATTATATATAAACTATACTACAACTATACTATAAATATATGTTAAAATTTTGTATTTAATTAATTATCATTATATTTGATTCCAATTTAAATGTATGGCAACTTATGAAAGCTTAATCCAACTTAAAGGTTCTGTTGGAGACCTTGTTTTTTATACACTGAACGGCAAGAATGTGGTTCGGAAAAAAAGCGGGTTCAATAAAACGGCATTTAAGAAAAATCCGGCTTACGAGAAGGTAAGGCAGAATAGTTCAGAATTTGGGCACTGTTCCAAAATCGGGAAAACAATAAGACTGGCTTTGAATTCCTATCTCAAGGAAGCGGATGATCCTCTACTCTATCAGAAGTTTGCTAAGCTGATGACAGAAATAAAAGACTGTGATCATATTTCAGGAAGAGGTAAAAGAACAGTACAGAACGGACTTTCTACAGATAAAGGAAAATTGCTTTTAAAGAAATTTCAGTTTGGCAGCATTCCCAATCCGGGAACTCATGTGATGATTTCTTTAGGATTATGGAATAAGAATCTTTATTGGGGAAAAGAATTGAATGCTCATGAAGTTGATATTATTACTTTAAAAATAGATTTTGATCATTATACAGCAGAAGTTTTTGAAGAGAAAATTACTGTCGGGGGTCAACAGGAAGTTGCTTTTGAACAGCATTTTTCCAGTGATGATCTGCTTTTACACTTTGTAGTTTTTAAAAAAGAAGGAAAAATAACGAATATGGGATTTGTTTAAAACTTAATTTTCATGTTTCTGTAAAGTATTCTTAAAAAAATAATTATTATACAAACAATTCGCTTTCCTGTTAAATAAAATTCAACAAAATGTTTGCACATGTAGTTTAAATACTTACTTTTGTAGCGCTTCGGAAAATGCTGCACGAAAAATGGGGAATTAGCTCATCTGGCTAGAGCGTTAGACTGGCAGTCTAAAGGTGACGGGTTCGATCCCCGTATTCTCCACAGATTTTTGATTATTAGAAACTTTATTTCATCAATGACTATAAAACTATGAAGAAACTTTTTTTACTTTTATTAACGGCATTTTTATTCATCGGATGTAGCTCAGAAGAAGAGAATATATATGATTATATCGGAACCTGGTCCGGAAAATATGAAGGAAGCGAAAAAGGAACCTGGTATATTGTAGTAGCAAGCGACGGTAAAGTAACCGGAACCATGCATTCTGATGACACAAATGAAAATTATAACATTTCAGGTCATCTGGATACTTCAGGAGATTTAAATGCGGTAATCGGGCTTCCAGCTGACGGAGAATTCAGAGGAACTTTAACAGTGGAAGAAGATAATGAAAAAGGAAGCGGAACCTGGAGAAATTCAGTGCCTACTCCGGACAGATCCGGATCTTGGACTGGTGAAAAAGAGTAATTAATTCTTACAAAATATAAAGAAAGCCTGTAAATTAAGTTTACAGGCTTTTTTATTGTCAAAGTTTATTATTCCATAGATTTTTTCATCTGTAAAGCTCTTTGCAGAAAAGATTGATTTGCTATTTTTTCTTCAGCTTCATTAATAGCAGCCAATAATTGGTTTTCATTATCGGCAATTTCTTCCAATACTTTTGACATCAGTTCCCAAACAGGTTTCATTTGCTCCACAAGTTTTATTCCTTTCGGGCTAAGCTGAATCAGGCGTTTGCGCTCATCATGCTGATCCTTTTCAGAAGTAATAAGATCTTGCTTTTCTAACTCTTTAAGCAGGCTTATTGTAGACGGATGGGTGTACCCTATTTCATTGGCAATTTCCACTACTCCCAGTTTATTTCTGTGATGCAGGGTAAAGATAACGGGGAACCATTTGGGCTCAAAATCAATTCCAAAGGCTTTATAGATCATGGCCCCATCTTTGCGAAGCTGTTCACTCAACCGCTGCAGTCTTGTGGAGAGAGCCAGGATTCCTGATTCATTGATTATATTCATGGTGTATCATTTAAATTCAAAGCATAAAAAATAGTATCTGCATTCATTAATGGAAATGTGGCAGGAAGCTTTTCTTTATCTATTTTTGCAAAGCCGTTACGTTCATAAAACCTTTGGGCAGCTTCCAAAACAGATACGGTGCCTAAAAATATCTCTTTTATACCATTTGCACAACAGTAAGAAATGAGTATTTCCAATAGTTTTTGAGCAATATTCAATTCTTTGCCTCTGAATTCTTTTTTCACAAACATTTTCCTGATGGCTCCTTGGCTTCCACTAAATTTCACTAATGCTATCGTTCCGATAAGTTCTCCATTCAGAAATGCTCCCCAGAAATTCCCTCCGTTTTTGAGATAGAAATTTTCAATTTGCTGAAGATCCGGTTGATCATCGATGCTAATGGGAATATTGAATTCCTTCTGCTGAATATTCAGGATCAAATCAATCACCTGTTCCGCATATTCATTGCCAATATTTTTAAAATTGATTTCCATTCGATCTATTTTAAGTACAAAACTACGTAGTTAAATACATAAATACAAGAAAAATTTTATTTTAATTTAAATTGCTGAAAATCATTAATATATCAATCCAATAAAAAAGCGTGCATTAAAAAACTTAATACACGCTTCACAAGATTAATATATATAACAATATTATTTCCATCCGCCACCTAAAGCCTGATACAGCTCTATAGCAGCTTTCATTTTATTATATTCCGCATTGGAAATATTAAGTTCTGCATTCAAAGAGTTGACACTCGCATTCAATACTTCAAGGTAGTTTGCCATCCCGTAGTTGACCAATTCCTGAGAATAATCAACGGACTTTTTATAAGATTCGAGCTCTTTTCTTTTCAAATCAATGAAAGAATCCTGTACGGAAAACACTCTTATCGCATCAGAAACCTCTTTTCCGGCTGTTAGAACAGCTTTTCTGAAATTCAGATAAGCCGTTTCCTGATTGGCAAGACTTACTTCATAATTGGTTTTGATCTGTCTTCTGTTCAGAATGGGTTGAGCTAAACCGGCTACAACATTCGCAAATAATGAATTCACACTGAATAGATGGTCAATATCAACCGATTGAAGTCCTCCACTTCCGGTTATCTTCAAGGTCGGATAAAACTGAGCTTTAGCAGCATTGGTCAATTCAAAAGCATTCATCAGGTTATATTCTGCTCTCATTACATCTGGACGATTGGCCAATAATTGAGCTGGATAGCCCAATTCCAAATTGATAGGTAATTTCTGACTTTCTAAAGTTGATCTTTCGATTGAATGAGAAGGCTCTCCCATTAATAAACTCATGGTGTTTTCCAATAACTGAATCTGAGTATCAATGTCAATCAACAGAGATTTTGCATTGTAAACAAGAGCTTCACTCTGCTGAACAGCAACTTCTGTAACAGTTCCGGCTTGTTTCAATGCTCTGGTTGTTTCGAGATTTTTCTCACGAACATCAATCGTCTCCTGAATGATCTTTTTTTGAGAATCGAAAGTCAATAATTGATAATATGCAGAAGCGATGGACGCAACAAGATCACTTTTTACCGCTTTGTGAGCCGCAACAGTTCCCAAATAAGTAGCTAGCTGTGCTTTTTCCTGGGATTTCATTCTCCCCCAAAGATCGGCCTCCCAACCTAAACTTGCAGTGATATCGAACTGATTCACATATCTCCTTTCTCCGATAATCTGCCCGAATTGGGTATTTAAGGATTGGGTTTGAAATGTATAATTCGGTCCCACGGAAAGTGTTGGCTGATAAGCAGCTTTACTTTGCTTTAAATATGCTTCTGCAGATGAAATACTCTGTAAGGCAATTCTGATGTCCAGATTATTGTCCAGCGCTTTGGAAATATGCCCCTGAAGAATAGGATCAGTAAAAATTTCTTTCCAAGAAATATTGGCCATATTGGTACTGTCCTTAGGAAGCATATCTGTACGGAAAAGTTTTTCGTCTGTTACATTTTTAGGCCTTTCATATTCTTTTCTTGTTGCACAAGAGGAAATGGCACCTAAAATTACTACCGAAAACGTTATTCCTTTTATGATGTTTAAACTCTTCATTATAAAAAATTAGAAGTTAGATACTAGAACTAGAGGCTAGAATTATATCAACTTTTATGTTAAGTCTAATATCCAACCTCTAATATCTTTTAATTTTTATTCAGCTAAATTGATTTCTTCTTTTTTGATCGGCTTGATTTTCTCCTGCAATGTTTCAAAGATCACATATAAAACAGGGATCACGAAAAGTCCTAAAATAGTACCTATTAATAACCCGATCGCTGCACCCGTTGCAATGGATCTGTTTCCTACTGCACCGATTCCGCTTGCCAACACCAAAGGTAAAAGACCGAAGATGAATGCAAATGAGGTCATCAAAATAGGTCTTAGCCTTGCTTTAGCCGCATTGATCGCAGACATAACGATGGTTTCTCCATGATGTCTTCTCTGGACGGCAAATTCCACAATCAAGATGGCATTTTTAGCTAATAATCCCACCAACATGATCAAAGCGATCTGGAAATAAATATTGTTTTCCAAGCCCATTATTTTTTGTCCGAAGTAAGCTCCCATCACCCCTAAAGGAAGAGATATTACCACTACCAAAGGAAGAATATAACTTTCATATTGGGCAGAAAGGATGAAATAAACGAAGATCAAACTTAATGCGAAAATCAGTAAAGTTTGTGAACCTGAAGCTAATTCTTCTCTTGATAATCCGGTGAACTCAACATCATAATTCGGACCTAAGGTTTCTTTTGCTACCTGCTGTACTGCACCGATGGCATCACCGGTACTAAATCCTTGTGAGTTTGCACCTGTAATCTTCACTGAAGTAAATAGATTATAACGGCTAACGGATTGTGGCCCGTATGCTTTTGATAAGGTGACAAACTGTGATATTGGTGACATCACTCCTGAACCAGTTCTTACATAAAGTTCATTCAGGTTATCGATACTTTTCCTGTTCTCAGGAAGTGCCTGAACCATTACTCTGAACTGTTTCCCATATTTGGTAAAGTCAGCAGTATAAATTCCTCCGATATATCCTTGCATGGTGCTTAGAATGTCATTAACGGAAACTCCCATTTGTTTTGCCAACGGAACATTAATTTCCATTTGATACTGAGGATATTTCGTGTTAAATGATGTTTGTGCAAAATCAATTTCAGGTCTTTCTATCAGTTTACCGATAAATTCATTGGTTTTCACGTCAAGATCTGCATATTCTCCTCCCGATTTATCCAGCAACACCATTTCAAAACCGGCACTGTTACCAAATCCTGGTACACTCGGCGGCTGGAAGAACACAACTTTAGCATCAGGAACTTTTCCGACAATTCCAAATAGTTTTTTGGTAATATCTTCAGAAGTCTGGCCATCTTTTTTCCTTTCATCGAAAGGTTTTAATTTAACAAATGCAAGACCATTGTTACTGCCATTTCCTGATAAGAAACCTCTACCTGTTGAAATGGTTACGTTTTGTACTCCGGGAACCTGCAATGCATTTTTCTGAAGAGTTTTCAAAACATTATATGTTCTTTCCATAGAGGCACCGGGAGGAAGCTGAACATCGGTAAAGATAATTCCTCTGTCTTCAGTAGGTACAAATCCTTTTTTCATGGTAGAACTTGCCCAGAACAGAATACCCCCTGTAACAGCAAAAATGATCAAAGTAACCCATTTATGTCTCAACAGGAATACAAATCCTCTTCCATAACGATCTGTGGTTGTCTTAAAGGCTATATTAAACTTATAGAAAAACTTTTGAATAAAGTTTAAATTCTGATACTTTTCATGGTGCGCTGCATGAGGTTTTAAGAATAATGAACATAAAACCGGACTCAATGTCAGTGCATTGATCGCTGAAATAATGATCGCCACGATAAGGGTTATCCCGAATTGCTGATAAAATACTCCCGTAGGTCCTGTAATAAAGGTTACCGGAATAAATACGGAGGCCATTACCAGGGTAATTGAAATAATGGCACCAGTAATTTCATCCATCGCTTCTACAGTAGCTTTTTTGGCATCAGCAATTCCATGTTCCATTTTAGCATGAACCGCTTCGACGACGACGATGGCATCATCCACCACAATCCCGATGGCAAGAACCAAAGCGAATAGGGTCAATAGGTTCAGTGAATATCCAAATAAATTCAGGAAAAAGAAAGCTCCCACAATGGATACCGGAACAGCAATCGCCGGAATCAAAGTAGATCTGAAATCCTGTAAAAAGATATATACTACGATGAATACCAGAATAAATGCTTCAATCAAAGTATGAACTACCTTTTCGATTGATGCTTCAAGAAACTCGTTGGTATCAAAGTTAAAGGTGTATTTTATTCCTTGAGGAAAACTTCCTTCTGCGGATTTTAAGTAGGTTTTAATATTCTGAATGATCTCCTGAGCATTGGAACCCGGTGTCTGGAAAATCCCCATACTGATGGAAGGGTTATTTCCGTTTTCTCCTATTCCCGTATAAGACTGACCTGCCAGTTCTACTTTGGCAACATCTTTCAGCATCAAGTTTTGACCATCGCTAAGAGATTTAATGATAATGTTATCATACTGTCCCTTATCGTTGAATTTACCCACATATTTGATGATATATTCAAATGAACTTCCGCTGTTTTGCCCGATAGAACCTGCAGCGGCTTCTCTACTCTGGTCATTGATGGCATTGGTAACATCTGTTGGAGTTACACCATACGCCGCCATTTTTGCGGGATCCAGCCAGATTCTCATCGAGTAGTTTTTACCCCCGAAAACGTTGGCATCCCCTACACCGTTAATCCTTTTCAGATTGGGAATAATATTAATATTCAGAAAGTTTTGAAGATATACGTCATCCAGATCTTTATTTTCTGAATAGAAAGACATATACATCAAGGCACTTGTCTGCTGCTTCTGTGTTACCACTCCTGAACGGGTTACCTCGCTCGGAAGTAATGGTGTAGCTCTGGTTACACGGTTCTGAACGTTTACTGCTGCAATATCCGGATCAATTCCCTGTTTAAAGAAAATCTGGATGTTGGCAGAACCGTCATTTCCCGCCGAGGAAGTAATATAATCCATTCCTTCCACCCCGTTGATCTGTTCTTCCAAAGGAACCACCACACTTTTCATTACAGTTTCGGCATTGGCTCCTGTATAGTTTGCGGTAACACTTACTGTAGGCGGCGCAATATCAGGATACTGCGTAACCGGAAGGGAAATCAACCCTAACACACCGAGGATCACAATCAAGATTGAGATAACGGTAGATAAAACCGGTCTGTTAATAAAGTTCTTTATCATTAGAATTTCGGTTTTATAGATTGAACAAGACTATCCATTTTTACAGGTTTCTTGATGATTGCCGTTCCCGGTTTTAGACCTCCGATACCTGCTGCAATTACAGTTTCTCCTTTGTTAACTCCTGATTTGATCAATGCCATATTATCAATTCTTTCTATCACGTCCACTACCACATTTTTGGCTGTATCTTTTTCTACTTTGTACACATACACAATACCTTGCTGTTCGTAAGTAGCACTTTCCGGAACCACTAAGACATTATCATATCTTTGAGGAAATCTGATGGTTCCACTGTTCCCATTGCTTAATAATTTTTGAGCATTGGAGAATCCTACTCTGAACTGGATCGTACCTGTTGTAGGATCAATCTGGCCTGTAATGGCTTCAATTCTGCCTTTTTCAGGATATAAGCTTCCATTAGCTAGTTGCAGTTCAACCATAGGAAGATTTTTGATTTTTTCAGGGACACTTGCTCCTACGGATTTTTCAAGGAAGTCAAAATATTCTTTTTCATTCATAGAAAAATAAGCAAAGATCTGCGAGGTATCTGAAATGGTAGTCAAAGGAGTCTGATCCGTAGGACCTACTAAACTTCCCACTTTTAAAGGAAGTTTACCTACCACTCCCGAAATAGGGGCACGAATAACGGAATACTCAATATTAGCTTCCACTCCTTTATAGTTCGCTGTTGCTTGTTGTTTTGAAGCCACAGCCTGCTGAAGCTGTGCCTGTGCTTTTGCCAAATCTGCCTGAGCAGTTTGCAACTGGACATTACTGATGATATTTTTAGCAACGAGAGGTTTTAGTTTGTTGACCTCTACCTGTGCAGCATTCACAGCAGCCTGTGCAGCGGCAATATTAGATTGTGCGGCTCCTATTCCTGCTTTTGCAGCAGCAGCATTTTCATTAAGAATATTGGTTTCAAGACGGAATAATGGCTGTCCTTTGGTAACGTATTGTCCTTCATCCACCAAAACCTGGGTGATATATCCCTGGATTTTAGCACGTACATCATTATTTACCCTACCTTGAATGGTAGCCGGAAATGTTTGATAACCCACTACATTTTTAGCTTCCACAGATACCACCGGATAAGGCTTCGGGCCATCTTGCTTTGGAGCTTCTTTTTTGCAGGCAGTTAAGGAGAATGCCGCAATAGAAAGTATAATTAGTTTATTCGTCATTTTTAAAGTTTATTAAGTGATTCCTGTATGTTTTTGATGCTTTTGTTTAGAAGAGATATATACACCTCCATTTTTTCGTCGTGATCATGTTCCTTTCCTTTTTTGAATTTGTTTAAATCATCTATTAATTTCAATTCGTCCTGCATTTTCTGAACTATTTTTTCAAATCTTATCTTCCTGTATTCATCATTGATGAAAAAATACCGTTTCCTCTCATCCATTTTATTATGATCTACAATAAGCTGTGCATTCAACAATAATGAAATGCTTGTAGAAACCGAGCTTTTGCTTGCCGAGAATACTTCTACAAATTCATCGAAAGTCACCCCTACTTTTTCGAAATCGAAATTAAGGTACGCGTAAATCTTAGAAGCTAATGGTGGTATATTGAATATGGTGCCGTAGAACCTTACGGCATCCTGGAAAATTTTTTCATCAATTTCTATACTTTGTTGCATAATATAAAAATTTGAACAAAAGTAGAAATTAGTTCAGAACTAAACGAACAAACCTAATAGAGTTTCTCGATATATAGTTTTTTAAAAATTCAATGAAAGTGGATTTAACTTTTTATCTTTTTTTAAATCACTATCTTCTCAAAGGCTTTTCGGACGCCTCCGCTCAGGTATACTTCACCACAGTAAGAATATCCTTTGCTTTCCAGAATCTTAAGCATCGCCAAATTATCGAAGTTCGTATCTACTTTTACACTTTGGATGTCATGTGATCTTGCAAAATCTTCAATGTGATCAAAAAGTTTTTTCACAAGACCCTGCCCAGCAAATTTTTCATCTACGGCTACTCTGTGAACCACTACAAATTCACCATTGCTTAGCCAGGCTCCTTCAATACTGCTGTAAGCCGGTTCATCGTTCAAAATTAAGGCGGCATATACAGCCACTTCTCCATCTACTGTAAGCACGTACCCGAAGCCTTTTGCAATATCACTTTCAACAGTATTGGGATTAGGATAACCGTTTTGCCATTGTGTGCTTCCGTCTTTCCTTCTCCTTTCAATGGCCTGCTGCAAAATTTTCCAAATGATGTTTCTGTCTTCTATTTCTGCTTTTCTTAATGTAATCTCTGTTGAATTCATATGTTTTTAAACGGCTAAATTGATATGTTGACTTTAACCACAAAAGACACAAAAGTCTTTATTTTAACATCGTTATTTAAGTTTTAATAAAATAATATTGTTTCAAGTTCACATAAGTTGAAAATCTTTGATTTTCAACAAAACTAAAAGTGCTCTTAATAAACTTTGTGAAACAGCTTTTAACTAAACTTATATGTTTAAAAATTTTTGTGTCTTTTGTAGACTTTTTACCACTTATTTTCTTTATAAAAGTTGAAAGAAAAAACCGAAAACTAATTAAATTAATTTTCGGTTCGAAGTAGTAAAATTTAAAATTATGAAATTGTTTTTTATTGGTTTTCGCTTTGCTGAAGATAGGCATCTATAATTTCGAATGCCCTCTTCTCGTTTTCCAGCTTTACCATCACTTTAAGCGAAGTCGCTGTTGGCGTTGTGGTGAATGTAAGGTAATTATTTTCTACCACATTGGCAATTTGCGCTTCCTCTAATTTTGATTTGATTAACTGAATTTCTGAAGGATTGTCACTTTCAAAAACTGATACTTTCGTACTTCTTTCCATATTTTATCCTTTTTGAAATCTAAATGTACAATCTTTTTTTCAGAATTACAAATCTTTGATTTTAAATTTTGTTAATGTTATTTTCAATTTTATCTAACGCAATCTGAATTTCTTCTTTAGAAACATTGAGATGTGGTCTGAAACGAAGGGACTGATCGCCACATGCCAAAATGATCAAACCGTCATTGAAAAGTTCGTCTCTCAGAAGGTTTCTTTGCTCATGAGTCGGTAAATCGATGGCACACATCAAACCTCTTCCTCTTGCATTAGAAATCTTCTCAGGATATTTCTGAGCCAATTTCTGTAAACCTTCTAAAAGATATTCTCCAACTACTTTTGCATTTTCTACCAGGTTTTCTTTTTCAATCACTTCCATTACCAATTGGAAACGCAGCATGTCAATAAAGTTTCCTCCGAATGTAGAGTTGATCCTTGAACTTTCTCTGAAAACATTGTTCGGAATTTCATCAAACTTTTCTTTGTTGGCCAATACCCCGCAAACCTGGGCTTTTTTACCAAAAGAAATAATATCCGGTTTAGCTGTAAAATGTTGGAAAGCCCACATTTTTCCTGTAATTCCGATTCCTGTCTGTACTTCATCAAAAATTAATAATACTTCATTTTCGTCACACAGCTTTCTTAATTCTGTAAAGAACTCATCTCTGAAATGGTTGTCACCACCTTCTGCCTGGATAGGCTCAATGATAACACAAGCTATTTTATCAGGATTTGATAAGATGGCTTCTTCAATATGAAGCAATGCTAATCTTTCATTCTTGATGGTTTCTTCTAAATTTTCTTCTGTAATAGGGAAAGTCAGCTTTGGATTAAGGATTCTCGGCCAGTCAAACATCGGGAAATACTGATATTTTCTTGGATCTGAGGTATTGGTTAAGCTTAACGTATATCCGCTTCTTCCGTGGAAAGCCTGTCTGAAATGGATACATATTCCTGCTTCTGTTTGAAGTCCTTTTTCAAAATTTTTGCGTGTTTTCCAGTCGAAACATGCTTTCATCGCATTTTCAACGCCTAAGGTTCCACCTTCGATAAAGAAGGCATATTGTAATTCTTCAGGAAGTACTACTCTTTCGAATACTTCTAAGAAATGAGCATATTCTTCAGAGTAAACATCAGCTAATGTTGGTTTGTTGACGGCCATTTTTCCTAACCATGCTGATTTTTCCACCAGATAAGGATGATTATAGCCTATGGATGCCGATGCAAACATAGAAAACATGTCCAGGTATTCTTTTTCAGAAAGTTTGTCATACAACCATGAGCCATGTGATTTCTCAATGTCCATCACAAGATCAAAACCATCTGCCAGAACATGTCTGCCTACTGTTTCTTTTACTTTATTCGTTTTCACTTCAATTGTTTGTTCCATACTTTTGGGATTAGGGGAATTTTGTAATCAATTTACATGTATCCATCTTTGATTCATGTAAATTAAAACTTTTATAAATCAAATTTAATACCTTGCGCTAAAGGGAGTTGCGTTGTATAATTAATAGTATTGGTTTGTCTTCTCATATAGTATTTCCATACGTCTGAACCTGATTCTCTTCCGCCTCCGGTTTCTTTTTCACCACCGAAAGCTCCTCCGATCTCAGCTCCGGAAGTTCCGATATTAACGTTGGCAATTCCGCAATCTGATCCTGCATGAGAAAGGAATAGCTCTGCTTCTCTCAGATTCTGGGTCATAATGGATGAAGATAGACCTTGAGGTACATCGTTCTGGATAGCAATGGCTTCTTCTAATGTTTTGTACTTGATCAAATACAAGATTGGAGCAAAGGTTTCATGCTGAACGATCTCATACGAGTTTTTCACTTCTGCGATGCACGGTTTTACATAACAGCCGGATTCATATCCTTTTCCTTTTAATACTTCACCTTCAACAATGAATTTACCACCTTCTTTTTTACATTTTTTGATGGATTCTTCGTATTGATTTACCGCATCAACGTCGATCAATGGTCCAACGTGGTTATTTTCGTCTAAAGGATTTCCGATTTTTAATTGTCCGTAAGCTTTTACCAGCCTTTTCTTCATATCATCATAAACACTTTCGTGGATGATCAATCTTCTGGTAGAAGTACATCTTTGTCCGGCAGTTCCTACCGCTCCGAAAACTGCTCCGATGATCGCCATATCCAGGTCTGCATCTTTAGAAATGATGATGGCATTATTTCCACCTAATTCAAGGATAGATTTTCCGAATCTTTCAGCTACTCTTGAAGAAACCATTCTTCCCACTCTTGTAGAACCGGTGAAAGAAACAAGAGAAACTCTTTTATCATCCACTAATTTTTGTCCGATCTCATGATCTGCAACCAATACGCTTGAAATTCCTTCAGGAAGATTATTTTCCTTTAAAACTTCTGACATGATATTCTGACATGCAATAGCGCAAAGCGGTGTTTTTTCTGATGGTTTCCAGATGGTAACATTTCCACAAATCCAGGCTAAAGCGGTATTCCATGACCAAACGGCTACCGGGAAATTAAATGCTGTAATAATTCCTACAATTCCCAGCGGGTGGTACTGTTCGTACATTCTGTGTCCGGGTCTTTCGGAATGCATCGTATACCCATGCAACTGTCTTGATACTCCTACTGCAAAATCACAGATGTCTATCATTTCCTGTACTTCACCTAACCCTTCCTGTAAAGATTTTCCCATTTCATAAGAAACAAGCTTTCCAAGGTCGTTTTTGTACTCTCTTAACTTCTGTCCTAATTGTCTTACGATCTCTCCTCTTTTCGGAGCCGGAATCAGTCTGAATTCCTGGAATGCCTTCTGAGCGGACTCAATTACCTTGTCATAATCGCTTTCGCCGGAGGTCTTAATTTTAGCAATCAATTTGCCATCTACCGGAGAAAAACTTTCTATTGTTTTTCCTGACGCGAAATATTTTCCGCCTACTGATGTTCCTTTATTTTCTTCTTTAATACCTAGATTTTTGAGCGTTTTTTCAATCCCAAAATCTTTGACTTTTTTAGACATAAAATGTTTACTTTTCGTTTCCTCTAAAGATAAAAATATTATACGAAACGCAAAATTTTATTTTTTTAACAGCTTTCTTATTTGGAATAATTCTAAACATGTTTATCTTTGTAGGGTAATATTTTTAATTTCAGCAATGGAAAATCCACAGGAAAATAATTCAAAGTTTAAGAAATGGTTCAAACGTGTGGGATGGGCAGGATTTGCTTTTTTTACCATTAAAGGTTTGATATGGTTGGTAATATTCTATTTTGGAGCAGATACGCTTCAAAGTTGCATAAAATAAAAGCAGAGAATATTCTCTGCTTTCTTTTTAGGATAAGGTTAATTGAAAGGTATTTAATTGCTTTTAGCAATACTATTCATTTTTCTTCCTTCCGGAATTGATCAGGCTTTGATGAAGCAAATACTCAATCTGCCCGTTTACGCTTCTGAATTCATCGTTGGCCCATTTCTCCAGAAGTTTATAGGTAGACTCATCTATCCTGATCACAAAAGATTTTTTACCTTTTGCGGTACTTTCGGAAGAGTTTTGAGCTTTTTCTGATTTCATTGTATTCTACTTTACAACACAAGGTCTTTAAACATTTTTTAATTGTATAATGTTCCTGCATTCAGGATAGGCGTTGCCGCTTTTTCACCACAAAGAACCACCATTAGATTGCTTACCATCGCTGCTTTTCTTTCATCATCCAATTCTACGATGTTTTCTTCCGAGAGTTTTTTCAAGGCTAAATCTACCATTCCGACAGCTCCTTCTACAATTTTGGTTCTTGCCGCAACAATAGCTGTTGCCTGTTGTCTTTGAAGCATTGCCCCCGCAATTTCAGAAGCATAAGCCAAATGTGAGATCCTTGCCTCCTGGATGGTAATACCTGCTTTTGAAAGGCGGTCTGTAAGCTCCTGTTCTAAAATGGAATTGATTTTATCACCACCTTCTCTCAAGGTAATCGGGGCATGATCATCTTCTAAATTATCATACGGAAAGCTCATCGCTAAATGACGCACTGCAGCTTCACTCTGCATCTTTACAAAGTCTGAATAACGCTCAACATCAAAAGCAGCCTTATACGTATCTCCTACTTTCCAGACAATTACAACGGCAATTTCGATCGGGTTTCCCATTTTATCATTTACCTTCAAAGTCTGCCCCTGTAAATTTTCGGAACGAAGACTCATTTTTTGAGATGAATATAAAGGATTAATAAAAAACAAACCATTATCCTTTACAGTTCCCACATATCTTCCAAAGAAGTTCAATACTCTTGAGTGGTTAGGCTGAATGATCATCAAACCTTTCAGAAAGAAACAAAAAAGAATAAAGCAAAGTATTGCTACAATAACATAGGTAATATTTTCACTATCCGCTCCCATAATAAATAAGTAAACAGAAGCTACAAACAATGCTAAGCAAATAACTAATGTTAAATAACCCGACATAGGTTTTAAAGTTTTTTCCATGATTGTCAATTTTAAATGTGATATTATTTTGATATCATAAAGATATGTATAAGTTTTGAATAATGAGTTATAAATGATGAGTTTTTTTAACCAGTAGGAGGTACAAAGTTCGAGATACATTGTACATGAAAAAATCCCGGAAATGATTTCCGGGATTTAATTTTATATTTTTTATTCTTTATTTCTTAGTCAATACTTTGAATTTAAAATAAGAAATCGCAGATAAAAGGATCATCGTTGAAATTCCTATATATACCCAGGCCGGAACCGGAACAGGGTCTCCCGCTGCATAAGAGTGAAGTCCGCTTAGGTAATAATTAACTCCAAAATACGTCATTACCATTGAGCAGAATGCAAACATGGTTGCTACATGGAACGCCCATCTGCTTCTCAATCCGGGAACCAATCTCATGTGCAATACAAAGGCATACACCATAATAGATATGAAAGCCCATGTTTCCTTCGGGTCCCAGCTCCAATATCTACCCCATGATTCATTGGCCCAGATTCCACCTAAGAAGTTTCCTACGGTAAGGGCAAAAAGACCAATCGTTAATGACATTTCAGAAACAATTGCTAATTCTTTCAAAGTAGTATCATGATGTAATTGATAAGTTCCTTTATTTGAAATGATGTAAAATATCAGTGAAATCACAGCAATGATCATAGAAAGAGCAAAGAAACCGTAACTTGAGGTAATGATCGCTACGTGGACAATCAGCCAGTACGATTTTAGTACCGGAACAAGCGGGGTGATCTGCGGATCAAGCGCTGAACCTCCGTGGGCAAATCCCATCATGATGACAGCTACCATGAAACCTGCCGCAGGAATCAATGCGTTTGAATTTCTATACAATATTAATCCGGCTGTAATACCTACCCAGGAGATAAAAATAATTGCCTCATATCCATTACTCCAAGGAGCATGTCCTGAAATATACCATCTTGCCACTAATCCTAAGAAATGCATCAGATAACCGATTAAACCTACTGCTATAATTGCTTTAATGACCTTATGTAAAACCTTATTAGGCTTGAATAGCTCAACAAATCCTAAAATAAGCAGTAATCCCCCGATTAATGTATAGAAAATTAATAATTTGAAATTGATGTTCACCTTATTCATGAACACTTCCAAATCCACTTTAGACTTTGCCGGAACTACAGCCTTTCCCCACTTTTGCTGGTAATCTGAAAGTTTTGCCAATTCAGTATCAGCTTTGCTCCAGTTTCCGGATTGCTGTGCCGTTAAAACTTCTGCAAAATAGGGTCCCATTACTTGCTGAGATTCCATATCCGGTTCAAATTTCTGATCGAGCCAAGAATGCCATGTATGGTTGGGATCATTCTTTACAGGAACAATTCTCATAAACTGTCCGCTGAAAAATTCATTGAAAATCTGAACTCTTTCATTGACAGCAATTACTTCTTTATCATAATTTGTCTGTTCAGCCGGTTTTTTACGGAAAGCAACATTATAATCATGTTCAAGGATATACGTAAGATTTCCGTTAGCATCTGCCGGGAAAAGATTCATCAATGAAGTATATCCATCATCATCTGCTTTTGTTTTGTTTTTTAGCTCGTCTCCTCCCTTAGTTCCTACTTTAATGATCGGAACCATCGTCCAGCTTGGTGTGTCTGTATTAATAGAAAGGAACCACTGATTGGCAGTAAGAGACTTTCCGTCTGTACCTTTGAATTCGTCTTTTTTGTATAATTTTCTTAAAATATCTAATGCTTCTGTATTGATAGGAACAATTCTTCCTTCAAAATTCTGAACCAAAAGATATCCGAATTTATCAGCATGCTCTTTGTTGATCTTGTTTCTTGTAATGATCTCGTCAGGAGAAATAGTTCTCATTTTCCCAATTGGAGTCGCCAATGAGTTCTGCTTTGGAGTAGCACCATCAAGCGGCTGGGCAGCAGGAGCAGGAGCGTGAGCATGGTTATCACCTTCTACATGGATATGTTCTCTGCTTCCGTCTGTAGTTCCGTGGGTTTCAATTTTCTGAGCATTCAATCCCAAGCTTAATAGCAATAAAACAATAGTCGCTGCTCTTTTCTTATTAACATCCGTCAGAATTTTATTCAATTTCCAGAAGTGAGAACCTTTCCAGAAGAAGATCAGGAACATTCCCAAGAATAAAAATGTGTATCCTATATATGAAATTAAAGTTCCCCAGTAATCGTGGTTTACTGATAAAACAGTTCCCATTCTGTCAGGATCGAAGCTTGCCTGGAAGAAACGGTATCCCCCATGATTAAGAACGTGGTTCATATAGATTTTATAAGGAGTCTGCTTTCCTTCATCAATAATTTTCACATGACTTTCATAAGCACTTGGTGAGGAGCTTCCCGGATAAGTTTCCATAACGAAGTCATCCAGTTTTAAGGCAAAAGGAGTATTGTAAATTTTAGGACCGAAGCCCACCATAATGTTCAATCCATCCATAGTCACCTGTTTGAAAGCGTTCGGGTTTCCTTTTTCAACAGAGAGGTCTACTAATTGTTTTGTTTTAGGACCTTGGATTTCAACAGTCAGCATATCCGGAACATTAGCATCTTTCTTTCTATCACCTTCAAAAGCCAATAGTCTTCCTTTTTTAAGACCTTCCGGCACTACCAACTTCAGTTCATTGATCGTGTATAAACTTCTCAATGCCAAAGGCTGGAACTCATCTTTCTTTGTATTTCCTGTTGCCTGAGTGGCCATTGTCATATAAGATGCATCTACAGGAGTTTTAATAAATAGTTTTCCACCTTCATTTTTAAATTCAACCGCTCCTTCAATCGCTCTGTTGAATGTTACCAAAGTTCCATTGATAGATTTGGTTTCTCCCGGTTTGATATAAATATTCTGTCTTCCGGTTTGTCCTGTAGATACCAAATGTAAATATTCTGTCCCGTTAGGCTCAGCAACCAAGCTGTCTTTTTTTCTCTGAACATAATCTTTGGCAAAAACCCTGATCTGTTTTCCATGGAAATCATAGGTTGCTTTAAAGTCTTTATGTAAAGGAGACATCAGATAAGGAATATCCTGATAATTAAGAACATCTCCCTTCTCTTCAATCTGAATTTTAAAGAAGTTTTTATCAGTTACAATCTCGTTGGAAGTTTCTCCTTCTCTGATGTGCATGGTTCCTTCAAAACTGATGTATCTTGTAATGGCACCCCCGATAAAAATGAGTACAAAAGCAAGGTGAAATACCAAAACCGGCCATTTTTCTTTTTTCCAAAGTCTGTATCTTCCGATATTTCCTATGAAATTTAAGATGAGCAGAAACATGATCAGTTCAAACCATTTTGCTTCGTAAATTAATGCTTTTGCAGTAGGTGTTCCGTAATCGTTTTCTAAGAATGTTGCATAGGCCATAGCGAATGCATAAGCGAGCAACAACACAGCCATTGTTCTGGTTGAGATAAGAATATCCTGGAGCTTCTTCATGATTTTTTTACTTGACATGCAAAAATAAGGATGATTAATTAAAAGGTCGACAAAAAAAACTGTTATTTATCATTTCAAAGCCCGCTTTTCCTTATTTTGATTCATTCTTAATAAGTGAGAATTTATAGTAAATTATTCATTGAAATACCACAAAAACATACAATGATAAAGAGGATAATTTTCAAGAAAAAGATTCTTTTACTATTGAAAAAACATTAAATTTGCCCACATTGATATTATGGATAAAAAGACACAGACCAAACAAGCGGAATCGCCTGAAAAAGGCAAAATTTTATCTAAGCCACGTATATTTTTCGGGCTTACCTTTATACTTTTTTCTATAGTGCTTACGTTATCGTTCATTTCCTATCTAATGAACTGGAAAGCCGATCAGAGCCAAGCCGGAACCATGCTCGACAAGAGTATAAAATCTTCGAATATTTTCGGAAAGGTTGGAGACTGGCTGGGAAATATCTTCATATTTGAAAGTATTGGGGTAGCTTCTTTTATCATTGCATTTTTGTTCTTAGTATTCGGAACCTTGATTTTGAAAAAGAAGATTTTTAAGCCTTGGAAAACCGTTGGGCATTCTTTGTTCTTCATTTGCTGGCTTCCTATTTTCCTGGGAGCAATTACTAAAGGACAGGGTGTTTTAGGTGGTGTTTACGGATATCAGATCATGGACTCGTTAAATGCTATTATCGGAACCGTAGGTTTATGGTTGGTACTGGCTGCGAGTATTATTTTATATTTCGTTTTAGAATTCAATCTTCGTCCGAGTTCCATCAAGGCAAAACTGGAAGAGATCAATGAGAATACCATCGGAAGGGTAAAATCCATGATGCCGAATTCTGATGAGAATTTTGAAGCCGACGATGAGTTGGAAGAAGAAAATAAAGATACTCCAATGAATAATGTATCGGTTACAGATGTTACTGAAAACAATATTATTCAGGAGCCTATAAGTGTTCCAAAAGGATTTCCTGAAGTTCCTGTTTCAACCAACTTAGAACCTATTGCCACTCCGAATCAGACTTCATTTGAAGATGAAGAAAAAGATTTTTCGCCTTCCGTTAATCTCAACCTTAATACAAAACCTACGACTCCTGTGGCAACACCGGAACAGGCTTTTGACTTTAATGCTCCGACGACTACAGCGCCGAAGGAAGATATCAAATTCAATGTTGAAGTAGCTCCTGTTGTGGACATATTGGATGATTCTGACAGAAAATCACAGGAACTTGTTGAAAAGCATGGACTTTATGACCATAAATTGGATTTGGCCAACTTCCAGATGCCAACAGTAGATTTACTGAAAGATTATGGTAGTGAAGAAATTTCTATCAATAAAGAAGAATTAGAAGAAAATAAAAATAAGATTGTTGGATTATTAAAGAACTTCAACGTAGGAATTGCTGAAATCAAAGCAACTATTGGTCCTACAGTTACTTTATACGAAATTGTTCCTGAAGCGGGAATCAGAGTAGCAGCCATTAAAAAGCTACAGGATGATATTGCTTTGAACCTTTCTGCATTAGGGATCAGAATTATTGCCCCAATGCCTGGAAAAGGAACAATCGGGATAGAAGTTCCTAGAAAAAATCCTACTATGGTTTCTATGCGTTCTGTGATTGCTTCACAGAAATTCCAGAATACGGATATGGATCTACCGGTGGTATTCGGCAAAACGATCTCCAATGAAATTTTCATGGCGGATTTAGCCAAAATGCCGCACTTATTGATGGCAGGTGCTACAGGTCAGGGTAAGTCGGTTGGGATCAATGCAATTCTTACTTCCCTACTCTATAAGAAGCATCCAAGCGAATTGAAATTCGTGATGGTGGATCCTAAAAAAGTGGAACTTTCATTATACTCAAAAATTGAAAGACATTATCTGGCTAAATTACCGGATGCGGATGAAGCCATCATTACAGATACCAATAAAGTAATCAACACCTTGAATTCCCTTTGTGTTGAGATGGATACAAGGTATGATCTTCTTAAGAATGCCTTCTGTAAAAACCTAAAGGAATATAACAAGAAGTTCAGTGAGAGAAAACTGAATCCTGAAAACGGACATCGTTATTTACCTTATATTGTTTTAGTAGTTGATGAATTCGCAGACTTAATTATGACCGCCGGAAAAGAGGTTGAATTACCTATCGCAAGATTAGCGCAGTTGGCAAGAGCAGTGGGTATTCACTTAATTGTTGCTACACAGAGACCATCCGTTAACGTAATTACCGGTATGATCAAAGCGAACTTCCCGGCAAGAGCAGCGTTCAGAGTAATTTCAAGTGTGGATTCAAGAACGATATTAGATTCTCCGGGAGCAGATCAGCTGATCGGTAAAGGAGATATGTTATACTTCAACGGAAACGAAATTTTAAGACTACAATGTGCATTTGTAGACACTCCGGAAGTGGAAAGAATCGCAGAATATATTGGTGAGCAGAAAGGATATGCTTCGGCGTTCATGCTTCCTGAATATGTTTCTGAAGATTCTACCAGTACAGTCGGAGCTTTTGACCCGAATGAAAAGGATGCTTTATTTGAAGAAGCGGCCAGAATTATTGTTTCTACCCAGCAAGGATCTACTTCAATGCTTCAGAGACAATTGAAATTAGGATACAACAGAGCAGGAAGGATTATGGATCAGCTGGAGGCAAGTGGTATTGTGGGAGGCTTTAACGGAGCGAAGGCAAGAGAGGTCTTGATCAGTGACCTTCATTCTTTGGAACAGTTTTTGGAAGATCTGCGTAACTAAAAGGGAAAACATATTGTGTTTAACTTTTAAGGTCGAAAAATGTCTAAAGATTAAAAGTAGTAAAGAAAAAAAATGAAAAATATTATTTCAAAAGTCATATTAGGGAGTTTGGTAGTAGGAACAGTTGGATTTGCCCAAGCACAGAAAATAGATGCAAAAGCTAAAAAAATCCTGGATGATATTACAGCCAATTATAACGCTAAAAAGAACACTTATTTTAAATTCTCTTTCGGAAGCGGAATGAAGGGACAGGTTACTAAAACAGAACCGGGAATCTACTACTCCGCAGGAGATAAGTATAAGTTGAAAATCATGGATACAGAGCAGATTTTTGACGGAAATAAGATCTATAACATCAATGCTGAAGATATGGAGGTAACCATTGCAAAGCCTAACGGAAGCAGCAGTATGTTCTCTCCGATCAACTATCTTACAAGCTACAGAAAAGATTATAATGTAACGTACAACGGAAAGAAAACCGTAAATGGGGTAAGTACAGATTTCATCAAATTAACTCCTGTAAAAGCAAACGGGTTGAAATATGTTTATCTGTTTGTAGATTCTGCCAAAAAGCAAATGGTAAAACTGGAACAACACGGAACGAATCAGGATGTTGCAGTAATTGCCATCAAAGAATATAAGGAAAACCAGGATCTGGACCCGAACATGTTTGTTTTCGATAAGAATAAGTACAAAAATTATATTGTTACAGAATTATAAATCGCGGATTTGCAAAACTGTAATTCATATTATTATAAAAATTCATAAAATATAGAAGCCACAAGTGAACTTTGTGGCTTTTTTGATTAATTTTGGCGCATGTTAAAAATACTAGACCGATATATCATAAAAACCTTCTTTGGGCCTTTTTTCTTTATATTCAGTGTATTGTTTTTCATATTCATTGTGAACATTATCTGGGTACAATTAGGTCAGTTTATGGGGAAAGGGTTAAGCTATTGGCAAATCCTTAAACTTCTTTTTTATCTGGGAGTAAGTGTTGTCAGCTTGGTAATGCCGCTTACAATCCTTCTGGCAAGTATTATGTCTTTCGGGGAATTTGGAGAAAGATATGAGCTTGCAGCCATGAAAGCAGCGGGAATTTCATTAACGAGGGTAATGACTCCCCTGTTGGGAGTATCCGTGATATTGGCAGTCATGCTGTTTTTCTTTTCCAATAATATCATCCCTGATTTTCAGAGAAAGGCGAAAAATATGCTTTTTAATATTGCCCAGACAAAGCCTGCGTTGAATTTTACACCAGGACAGTTTATTGATCAGATTCCCGGATATATGGTGAAGTTTGACAAAATTTATGGTGAAAACGGAGAAAATATAGAAGGAGTTTTTGTACACAAAAAAGCCAGCACTTTTGAAAATCAACAATCCATTGTTGCAGAAAAAGGAAAATTTGTTCCTGCAGCTAATAAAAATTTCCTTAAACTGGTTTTGTACAACGGTTATGTATTTGAGGATAATCTGGCTGGAAAAGGTGAAACTGCACGATATAAACAGCCGGATCAGGCTATTAAGTTTGATACGCTGGTTTCCCACTTTGACGTCAGTGAAATCATTAATAAAGCTATCGAAAAAGAACAGATCACGGATGATTACCGTTTTCAATCCTATAGCGAGCTTAATGCGACCATTCTTAAGAATAAACAAGAAAATGACAAGTTCTTTGCCAACATAAGCAATGACGCGCTTAATCAGACCAATTCCATGGTAAGTTATATGGACAAGAACAAGTCTAAAGCTCCGGTAAAATCCCAGATCAAACTGGATACAGTAAAATCTGATAAAAAGCTGGAAATTATCTACAATGCTTACAACAGGCTGGATAATTTAAAAGTAACACTGGATGGAAAATCAAATGATATTAAACCGAATGTAAAGTACTTCAGTAAAGTGGTGATTTACCAGCAGAGAATTGTCTCCTACTCCGTTACCTGTATTATTTTCTTCCTGATTGGTGCCAGTTTAGGATCTATCATCAGAAAAGGAGGTATGGGGGTTCCGGTGATTATAGCTATTGTTATTTTCATCATCTTTTACGTTATGAACCTTGCTATCGAAAATATTGCATGGGGCGGAAAAATGAATCCTTATTTAGCAGCCTGGCTTCCCAATATGATCCTCTTGCCTTTCGGGGTCTGGATGACCTATAAAGCACTCACCGATTCACAGCTGTTTGATGCGGAAAAATACAAAGCATTATTCAAACCGATTACTCAAAGGTTCTCTAAGAATAAAGAGCATAAGAGATATCAATAAAATAAAGATCCGGAAATATCCGGATCTTTTTGTATACTTTTTGCACTACAATAGATACCAAATCATCATCATGAGAACACTATTTCTAATTATCTGTTTCCTAACTTTCTTCTCATGTAAGAAGGAAAACAATCAAAATACAGGGAAGAATTCAACTTCTTCGGACAGTTCTGTAATCAGTCAAACTAAAGTAGATTCAGTAAAAAATGAATCTTCTCCCGTAGAAGAGATCAAAAAAGAGTATGAAAAATTCCAGGACCTTCTTATTACCAAAAAGTTAGACTCAGTAAAATTTGAATACGATTGTAATGGTGAAAGATCTGGAAAAGTTGTTTTTTATTCAGATAAAGAAGGCTTGAGGATCATACAACATTCTTATGCAGAATACAGTCATTTTTCTTCAGTTGAAAATTATTATGTAAAAAACAATAAGCCTTTTTTCATTTTTAAAGAAGATGTATCATGGAATTTTGATGGTGGAACTCCGGAAAAGCCTATTACAAAAGATGATATTACCGAACAAAGAATATATCTGCAAAACAATAAAGCAATAAAATGTCTTGAAAAAAACTACTCCATAAGATCGGGTGACAGTCATAACCCGAACCCTCAGAAAACTGCCAACAAAGAAGTGAATTGTTCTGATGAAGAGCTATTGAAAACCTATCAATTACTGATGAAGAATAAAGAAAAGCGGAGGAAAATCCAATGTTTATAAAAACAAAAAGAGGCCTCAAATGAAACCTCTTTTTTATATTTAAGACTGAAATTATACTTTCATAATTTCAGCATCTTTCACTTTAAGATGTTCGTCACAAAGCTTTACATACTTATCTGTAAGGGTCTGAATTTCCTCTTCCACTCCTTTTACTACATCTTCAGAAACACCTTCAAGCTTTTTAAGCTCTTTTAAGCCGTCTTGTCTTGCGTTTCTTACCACAATTTTTGTTTGCTCTGTTTCAGCTTTAGCCTGTTTTGCAAGCTCTCTTCTTCTTTCCTCCGTTAAAGGCGGAACATTCAGGATAATATTTTCCCCGTTGTTAGAAGGTGCAAAACCTAAATTAGAATTGATGATCGCCTTTTCAATTGCGTTGATCGCAGTCTTATCCCAAGGTTGAATAGAAATCGTCATGGCATCCGGAACAGACACATTAGCAACCTGGTTGATAGGAGTCGGGGCTCCATAATATTCCACCATTACATCCTGAACCATCGCCGTAGAAGCACGTCCTGCTCTGATCTTTTGAAATGCATGATCCAAGTGCTTGATAGCCGCTTCCATGTCCTGTTTTACAGATTCTAATATAAGATCTAATTCTTCCATTATATAATTAAAATTTGATAGGTTACACATTTTATAAATGATGATTGATAAATGATAACGATAGGTAATAGTAATTTATATATTCAAAATCCTAATTCCTATTATCTGCTGCCCATTTACAAATCAACTAAAGTACCAACATTTTCTCCTTCTACAATTTTCAGCAAATTGCCTTCCTTATTCATATCAAAAACGATGATTGGTAATTTATTTTCATGACTTAAAGTAAATGCGGTCATATCCATCACTTTAAGATTCTTTTCAAAAACTTCGTCGAAAGATAATGAATTATATTTTACCGCATCTGCATTCTTTTCAGGATCGCTGTCGTAGATTCCGTCTACTCTGGTTCCTTTTAAGATCACATCGGCTCCGATTTCAATTGCTCTCAATGTAGCGGCAGTATCTGTTGTAAAGTATGGGTTTCCTGTTCCGGCTCCGAAAATAACCACTCTTCCTTTTTCCAGGTGTCTTACGGCACGTCTTTTAATGAAAGGTTCCGCCACTTTGTCCATTTCGATGGCAGATTGTAATCTTGTTTTGATCCCCGCATCTTCCAAAGCGCCCTGTAAAGCCATTCCGTTGATCACAGTAGCCAGCATTCCCATATAATCTCCCTGTACTCTGTCCATTCCTTTCGCAGCACCTGCTACTCCACGGAAAATATTTCCTCCTCCAATAACGATGGCAACTTCACAGCCTTTATCCACTACTTTTTTGATTTCCGCAGCATATTCCTGCAGCCTTTCATTATCAATACCATATTGTCTGTTTCCCATTAAGGCCTCACCACTCAGTTTCAGAAGGATTCTTTTATATTTCATCTTTAATTTTTAATAAATTTTTTGATCGGGAAATTTCCCTAAAATTTGACTTTGCAAATATAATCATTAAAAATATTGAAAAAAGAAAAATATTTACATGTAAATAATGTTAGAAATATTTTGAAAAGTACGAAAAAGGATTATTTTTGCATTAATTATAAATTGAATTGAAGAAAATTATCATTTTTTCATTATTTCTGTCAGGATTGGTTTCTCATGCACAAACGGGAACCAATGTTTATCCCTTTTTAAATATCCCTGTATCTGCAAGACAGGCTGCTCTAGGAGGTGATGCAATTACCATAAGAGATTATGATGTTTCCTTTGCGATTGCCAATCCAGCTTTACTGAATAAGGATTCTGACAAACAGCTTTCCATCAACGGAGCTGCTTACCTGGCCGATTCCAAATATGGAACCATTGCTTTTGCCAAAGATTTTGATAATGGTCATATGGCTACCATCAATGCAAGATATATGAGTTATGGTGATATTCCGAGAACGGACGACAGTGGTTTTGAAAACGGTAACTTTACCGCTTCCGATGTAGCTGTTGGAGCAGGATACGCCTACCAGTTTGAAGAAGACTGGACGATTGGTGGAGGGATCAATTTTATTACTTCGAAGATTGATAATTATACTTCTTCTGCCATAGCAGGAAATGCCGGAATTACCTACCATAATAAAAAAAGTAAAGAGGTGGTTTCCGTGGTGTTCAGAAACTTCGGATATCAATTCAAATCATTTAATGGAGAAAGAGAAAACCTTCCTTTCAGAGTAGATCTTGGATACACCAAGATTTTAAAAGCTTTTCCTCTTGCTATTACCATTACGGCACATGATCTTCAGCAGTTTGATATTTCCTCCGAATATAATGTGAACGGGCAGGAAGTGAACGCCGGAAGAAAAATTGCAGATCACTTTTCCCTAGGAGCCGAACTGTTCCCTGAAAAGAACTTCAACATCAGATTAGGATACAATGTAAAAAGAGGAAATGAGCTGGCTGTAGCGGACCAAAGAAACTTCTCTGGACTTTCTGCAGGATTTGGGATCAAGCTTTCAAGATTCCGTATCGATTATGCTCATGTGAGATATCATAACTCTTCTAATGTGAATCAGATAGGCGTTTCTGTAGATCTTACAAGCCACGCCGGATACTAATACATGCGAAATTTTTAATGCTAAATAAACAGGAACCTTAAGAAAATCTCTTAAGGTTTCTTGATTTTTAAGAAAATTTCTTGAAATTTGCGGTATGAAAAAACCTGTAATAGCAATCGATGGGTACTCGTCTACCGGAAAAAGTTCAATATCAAAGGTCATTGCCGAAAAGCTTGGGCTTGTCCATCTCGATACCGGTGCACTTTACAGGGGAATTACGTGGTTTGCTCTTCAGAATTGTACAGACAAGAACGGCTCAATAGATCTGGAACAACTTTTTTTATCGCTGCACAACATTCAGCTTGAATTTAAAAATTTGGATGAGGAACTTATTCTTCATCTTAATCATGAGGATATATCCAAAGAAATCCGTTCCAACGAGGTTTCTGATAATGTAAGTGTAGTGGCCAAACAAAAAGAAGTACGTGATTTTTTACTTCAGTATCAACGTTCTCTGGCAGAGAAAGGCGGCATTATTATGGACGGACGTGACATAGGGACAGTAGTTCTGCCCAATGCTGATTTTAAGTTCTTTCTTACCGCAAGTATTGATGAAAGAACCAAAAGAAGGTATCATGAGCTTTTAAGTCTGGGAATAGAGGCTGAAGAGCAACAGGTAAAAGAAAACCTTATTGAAAGAGATAAAATAGACAGCGAAAGAGAAATAGCTCCGCTTAAACAAGCAGAGGATGCTATTGTCATAGATAATACCTTCCTTACCAAGGAAGAAACCATTGAAAGCATCTTGTCATACCTTAAAAATTTTTAACAAATTTTAATAAGACAAAATTTCCTTTGGTATGTAAATTGTAATCAATATTACTGTAAAAACTAATATTTATTAACTATTAAAAAAACGAAAAATGTCTAAAAAAAACAATACAGCAGGTATATTGGCAGGACTTTTGGCAGGTGCTGCAGCAGGTGTAGTATTAGGAATGCTTTATGCTCCTGAAGAAGGTAAAGAAACAAGAAAAAAGATTAAAAATAAAGCAAACGATCTTAAAGATCAGGCTAAAAACAAGTACGGAGAAGTTTCTGAAAAGGTAAAAGACCAATACAGCAACATTTCTTCTACATTTAAAGAAACAGCCAGCAATGTAGCTCATACAGTGAAAGATGGCTATGACAAATATAAAGATCAGATTGTTTCTAAAACTACTGATGTAGTGAAAGACGTAGAAGCAGAACTAAATGATCTTAAATAAGATTTAATAATTTTCGAAATTATGAAAGGAACTTTGTGTAGTAAAGTTCCTTTTTTTGTAACTTTAAAAAAAAACAATGATAGAGACTATTAAAGAATATGCATCGAAGAGAATAGACCTGCTGAAAATTGAAGCGACTGAAAAGTCATCGCTTTCTGCAGGGATCATTACTTACCTTGTAGTATTATTAGTAGCTTTTGCTTTTTTTATCATTCTTTTCAATTTTGGAATAGCATTTCTCATTGGTAAAGCATTAGATAATACTTCATATGGGTTTTTAATTGTTGCTGCATTTTATCTTGTCATCATGTTTGGCATTATTGCTTTCAAGAAAACCATTGTAAACTCAGTAGCAGATCAGGTTATTAAATTTTTAAATCATTAAACTATGGGCAGAAATTATGAGAGCTTAGAGGAATTAAGGAGAAAGAAAAAATTATTGAAAAACGAGATCAATGATTTGGAAGGCCTTCTTACTTTCAAAAATACCAAAGAAAGCTTAAGTGCATTCACCAATGGTTTAACAGATCAGTATCTGCAGGAAAAAGTGGATGAAGACGGTGATGAAAAGGTTGTGCTTAGAAAAGATGTCATTGCCAAGCAAATCACTTCCGAAGTTAAAGATTTGCTTATCAGCAAAAATACCGCAATGGGAATTGCCAATTCTGCTTTCAAAGGAAATGCAATGGATGCTGTGATCAAACTTGGGATTACAGCAGTAGTGGGAAATTATGCTAAGAAAAGTATGAGCAGCCCTAATTGGAAGAAAAAAATGTTAGGTCTCGCTATGATTTACTTGGCTCCTGTTGCCTTGAAATTCGTCAGAAAAAAATTGGAAAACTACCAGAAGAACAAAAGTGTTTCCAGTATGGAACAGCTGATATAATCATAAATTAGTCGTTAGAAGTTAGGAATTAGTAAAATTTATAGAACATTCAATTCAAACAATAATCTGATAATGTTTATCTCTACTCTATTATAACCTTATCAGAATTATCTTTTCTAACTTCTAACCTCTAATTTTATTTAGAAAATAATTGTCCTAAAATAATTCCTGCCGCCATAGAAACGTTCAGGCTCTCTGTGGACTGCGATTTCCCAAATCTTGGAATACTGATGCTTTTCTGAAGCAGCTTTTCCGTCTCCGGACGCATTCCGTTTCCTTCATTTCCTAAAATCAGGTTGATTTTTTCAGGTCTTTGGAAAGTATAAATGTTTTCCCCTTCCATATCGGTTCCTATATTGATATTCTTTGTATTTGACAAATATTCCACAAGATCACAGTACACCATATTTACTCTTGTAAAAGATCCCATACTTGCCTGGATCACTTTTGGATTATAAAAATCTACAGTGTCATTACTGCAAATAATCTGCTCAATCCCGAACCAGTCGGCCAAACGGATAATCGTTCCCAGGTTTCCCGGATCCTGGATTCCATCCAGTACCAATTGAACATGCTGATCTTCCATTTTCTCTTCAGGGTTCAGATAGCAAACCGCAATGGAATCTTTTGGGGTCTTTAAAAAACTTACTTTTTTCAGCTCATTTTCAGATACATGAGTTACCGGTACATCTGTACGGTCTAATTTTTGCGGATCAGTAGAAAATATTTCTTTAATTTTAAAGTTAGATTGGAAAAGTTCACAAATGATTTTATTACCTTCAACCAAAAACAAATTGTATTTTTGTCTGAACTTCTTTTTATCCAAAGACTGTAAAACTTTTATTGTATGAGCTGTAAGCATTATAAGAATTCTCCTCAAAAATATTATAAAATTATCTCATTTGCAACATTTGTTGGTCTCCTTTATGCTTGTAGTACCACGAAGAAGGTTCCGGACGGAGAATACCTGCTTACCAAAAACAATTTTGAATTCGAAGATAAGAAACAGTTCTTTGATGAGGAGCTGAAAAGTTATGTTCAGCAAAAGCCCAATAAGAAACAATTGCTTTTCATGCCGTTGAGTTTATGGTTCTATAACATGGCCAATCCAAAATATGATACCATTCTTAATGAATACATGACCTATCCCAGTGAAATGAGAGATCAGAAATTAAGAGACTCACTTTTCCTGAAATATAATATGAAAAGCAGTGTGGGAAAAAGCCTGTTTTGGGACAGACTGTTCCACAGTTGGGGATCTCCGCCTGTCATTTTAGATCAGACAAGGACAGAAAAAGGAGCCGAATCTATCGATAAAAGGCTTACTTACAGAGGATATTGGGACGGACAGGTAAAGTTTAAACATGAACTGGATTCTGCTGCTAAAAAAGCTGCAGTAACTTATTATATTACTCATAATGACCCAACTTATATCAAGGATTATTATTATAATATTCCTGATGCCAATATTAAAGAACTTTACAAGCAAAAGCTTCATAACAGCCTTATAAAATCTGGCCAGATTCTTGACCAAACCGTACTGGAAAAGGAAGTTACAAGAATCAATGAAATGATGAGAGAAAAAGGCTATTACAGATTCAATAATTCCAATGAAGAAATCTACTTTGTGGCTGATTCACTGAAAAGCAGAAAACAGGTTCCTCTTACCTTGGAAATCCATAAAGATTCTGCGGACAGTCCTTATAAAATTGCAACCATAGGCAATATTGATGTTGCCGTTGTTGATGAGATGAGTGATTATCCTAAAAATACATTTAAAGACAGCTTAAGAGGGATCAGATTTCATAAAGTGAATGAACAGTATAAAACCAGAGCATTGTGGAGAGCCATCACGGTAGGACACAAACAGGTCTATGATCAGAAAAAACTGGATCTCACCAAAAGAAACCTCTTATCCATGAATAATTTCAGTATTCTGAAAGCTAAAGATTCATTGCGAAGAGGAGGTGATATTTCTCCCAATGACAGTATTATTGATGTGATGTATATTTTGAAACCGCTTCCTAAGTATGAATTAAAAGTAGGAACGGATATTAATTATTCTCAGCTGTTAAACCTGGGAATTTCTCCATCAGTAGATTTAACCACAAGAAATGTTTTTAACGGGGCGGAAAACCTTTCAACCAGTCTTTCAGGGACTTTCGGATCGATTAGAAGTACCAAAAATATTGATAAAAGAGTTTTGGCTTATGAAATTTCTGCACAAGCTGCACTTACTTTCCCAAGACTTTTATTACCATTTGATTATTATAAATTGTTGCCCAAAAGATATAGTCCTACTTCATCCATCGTTTTAGGAGCCTCTATTCAAAATAATATTGGGTTGGGAAGAGTGAATTTCAATACCGGTTTGAACTATATGGCAACCGTAAATGATAAAGTTTCTCACAGGCTTACTCTTTTTAATACACAGCTGAGTTTAACTAAAAATAAAGATGCTTATTACGATTATTTTGTGAATGATGAGCAGGTAAGAAGCGAGATTTTCACAGATTATTTCACCTATAATCCGACAGCGGGACAGGCATTTTTTGCGGGACAGACTACTATCGATCAAGTTTCCACACAAATCGTAAACGATCAGGGATACAGAAATAACCTTGATCAACAGGGAGCCGACCGTCTTACTGCATTTTTAGGGACATTGATCAATAAAGACAGACAGACACAGGATGTTATCATTTCTTCCATGATTTATAATTTTGTATACAATGAGATTGGAAAGAAAGATTATCCTAATGCTTTTTATTTCAACGGTAAAGTGGAATTGGCAGGAAATATTTTAAGCATATTCAACCAGAAAAGAGATGAAGGAGGTGTGGTAACCAGCCCTCAAAGAACAATTTTCGGAATTCCATATGCTCAGTTTGTGAAATTTGATATTGATGTAAGAAAATATTTCAAATTCAATGGGAATCAGACGTTAGTGCTTCGCCAATTTGTTGGTGTGGGGATTCCATATGGTAATTCTTCTACAATGCCTGTGATCAGATCATATTTCAATGGAGGTTCCAATGATATCAGAGCTTGGGTTGCATTTGGCGGGTTAGGTCCGGCCGATTCTCAGGTGGATGAAAGAGTGCGTACTTATATGACGGATAACCTTAAACTTACGACAAATATTGAATATAGGGTTCCTTTCAATGAAATGTATGAAGGTGCAATATTTACCGATATCGGGAATACATGGAGTCTCCGTAATTATAATGATGGATATGGAGATGAATTTAAATTCAATAAGTTTTTAAGACAAGTAGGTATAGGTAGTGGATTCGGATTGAGAGTCAATGTAGCGTATATCACTTTAAGACTGGATCTGGCTTATAAAATCTATGACCCCAATAAACCGGATGGTGAAAAATGGAGATTCAAATACTTCCAGCCATTTAAGCCGACATTAAATATTGCTTTCGGATATCCATTCTAATCCGGAGATATTCCTAGTATGAAATAAACTACAGCGATCACTCTGGCGAAAATTTCCCGGAACTGATTCCTGTAGTAGCTTTCAGGCTTGCTCACATCCTGGGCATCAAATCCCAGTGCATTCATATTGTTATTTCTGGCAAAGAACAAAGCACGGAGATTATGAAACCCCTGTGAAACAATAATCACATCATCTTTTTTATAAACGTCTTTACAACGCAAAATACTTTTATAGGTATTAAAACCTTTCGGATCTTCTACAATAATATCTTCCGGAACACCTTCCTGATAAATCAGATAGTTTTTCATCGCCGCAGGTTCATTATATCCTTTGCTTTTTTCACCACTTACGATGATCTGCTTTATTTTTCCATGATGATAAAGTAAGGCCGTCGCATCCATTCTCTTGGTAAAATACGGATTAGATAATCCCGATCTCATTTTAGGGGACGTTCCTAATACAAGTGCAATTTCGCGGGGCGGTATTTTGGAGATTTTAGTATAGGTCCTTCCGTTGGTAAGGGCAAAAACCCAGGCATTAGCAAGGCATATCAATAGAATTCCTGTCTCTATTGATACAAATAAAAGGTTAAATATGTTTTTTACGATTCTCAAATGAGATCAAAGTTAAGCTTTATTTTCTTAGTTTTTGCAATTGACATACAGGCTAAAATATGTCCGTGTGCTTCCTCTTTTTCCGTTAAATATTCATTTTCAAGCAATTCCACTTCCCCTTCTTCGAGGATACATTCACAACTGCCACAAATCCCTGATTTGCATGAATAAGGGACCTGAAAATTCTGAACCAATAATTGTTGCAAAATCTTCTCCTTATTATCAGGAAGCTCGGTATGATACTCTTTTCCCAGCATTCTGAATTCCACTTCCACATTTTCAATCAAAGGAAATTCTTTTTCAAGAGGATAAATATCATCATTATATTCTTCAAAAAGTTCAAAATGAATGTTTTTTTTCGGAATTCCATGATGATAGCATGCATTCGCGAGCGTTTTGATCATCTCCCCTTTTCCGCAGATCAAAACTTCATCCACTGCATCCCAAATGGTGGATTCTTCATCTGTATCATCCAGATGTAGGATTTGATTGATAATTAAATTCAGCTTTCTGTCATCCAATCTTCCATAAAAAAATTGGTCTGCCGTTTTTTCCTGGGAAAAGAAATAAAAGATCTGTAATCTTTCACCGCATTTTCTGGCCAGATTATCCAACATATCTCTATAAATCAACTCCTCCGAATTTTTATTTCCGAAAAACAGGAACAGTCTCGTTCTGGGCTCATTATGAAGAATATTCTTGAAATGACTTAAAATAGGAGTAATTCCAATTCCGGCTGCAAATGCTACAATCGTTCTGAATTCACTCGGTTTCGAAACCATAGTAAACCTTCCATTGGGCTCGCTCACTAAAATTTCATCTCCTTCATTATAGTTCTTAAATAACTGAGCTGTTGCACCTTCAGAAGAATTAACTTTTATTCCCAAGCATATTTTTTTCTCATACGGAGCCGAAGTCATTGAATAATCATTAATAACATCCTTACCATGAGCCTGAAATTTCACACTCACAAACTGTCCCGCTTCAAACTTGAAATTTTCCTGCAAATTCTCAGGAATTTCAAACTCCAGAGAAAAAGTATTTTTGGTAAGTTCTGCCTTTTTCGCTATTTTTAACCAATGAAACTGCGTCAGTTTCCCCTTATAGATTTGTTGTTCCATACTTCAATTCAAAAATAGATAAAAAAATAATTATGAAGAAGATAATTTTATCCACGCTGGTTCTGATTGCTCTCTCCGCCTGCAAAAAAGAAAGCACAAAAGTTGACGAGACAGCTCCGTCTTCGGATTCTGCTTCTGTAGCAAATAATCCGGAACCCGAAAAAGCTGCCTACTTCAACCCTGAAACCAGTCCTGAAAAAGTAGGTCAGATTTTAGCTCAAAATAATGATACGGTATATGTTACCAATTTCTTTGCAACCTGGTGCGGACCATGTATGAGAGAAATCCCTCATTTTAAAGATAAAATGCAGGAATTGAAAAATAAACCGGTAAAATTCACCTTCATAAGCCTGGATGATAAATCTGAATGGAACGGCGCCGTTAAAAAATTCGCGGAAGACAATAATCTTGCTGCCCATATTGTTTTATTGGACGGGCAAAAGCTGGACCCTAATTTCTTTAAGAACAACTTTAAGCAATGGGACGGCGGCTCAATTCCCTTCACTCACATCAGAAAAGGAGATAAAACCGATGAAACATTAGGAATGATGTCTGAAGGCATGTTAAACTCAAAGATCAATTCCTTTTTAAAATAACAGAATTCTTTCTGAATAATGTCAAAACCATTTAAAATCCTGTGTTTGGTATTTCTGATCGTAATCATGATTGCTGCGATTATTAATCTGAACACCGGATTTTTAACTTTACATCTCACTGATTTTTTCCAGGATTCCGGAAACAGCCAGATCGCGGAGATCCGTGTCAATAGGGTTTTGGTAATGCTTTTAGCAGGAATTTCCATTCCTACCTCGGGTTTTCTGATGCAGGAATATTTTCAGAATCCATTGGCAGGACCTGATATTTTAGGGATTACTTCTGTGGCTAGTTTATCAGTAGCGTTTTATATTTTCTTTTCGTCAAATCTTCAGTTGCCGGAATTTCTGCAGAACAGCTTTTTAAGTATAACCGCTATTGGCGGAAGCTTATTGCTGATGTTGGTTTTGTTATCAATGTCTAATAAATTCCAGGATAAATCTTACCTTATTATATTTGGATTTCTCGTATCTGCATTTGCAGGAGCTATTGTTTCTTTATTGCAATTGTATGCTGAAAATCAAAGTCTGAAAAACTATATTTTATGGTCTTTCGGAGCTAATAATATGGTAACTAGAAATCAAATTATAGTTTTATCCATATTAATTTTTACAGGATTGTTTATTTGCTTTAAAACCATAAAACCTCTGATTGGAAATTCATTAGGAAACTCTTATGCACAAAGTCTGGGAGTGAATTTACAGCATTTGAAAATATTGATCATCACTGCATCTTCCCTGCTTTCCGCATCTATTACGGCATTTTTAGGCCCTATTTTATTTATCGGAATTATTGTGCCACATTTTTGCAGGCTGCTCTATAATCCAGCCAAATTATGGCAGCAATGGATATTGAATATGTTATTAGGAATGCTGATCATGCTTCTATTCTCTATTGTAGCTGAGAAAACGATGATTCCATTGAATGTTATAAGCTCTGTATTTGGAATCCCGGTGATACTGTTTATGCTTTTAAAACAGAATAAAGTGTAGATATGAATGGGTAAATTTTTACAATCTGAAATTTAAGCAACCAGATTAATCATAAGTATTAGAAAATAAATGCATCTACAAATCAAACAAGCCAATATTGGTTATACTACCCACTTAATTTCAAATGCCAATGCAGAATTGAAATTAGGTGATGTGTGCTTGTTGATCGGTAATAATGGGGTAGGAAAAACCACGCTTATCAAATCTATTTTACATCAGGTTTCTCTACTGAACGGGGAAATTCTAATCAATAATAAAAATGTCAAAACTCTTTCCGTTAAAGAAATAGCAGAAAACATTGCCGTTGTTTTTTCCAAATCACTCATTCCTCAGAACTATACAGTAGAAGACCTTATCTCCTTAGGGAAATACATCTACTACCCTTTTTATTTTGAATTAAAAAAGAAAGACAGAGATGAAGTTTCAGAGATTATTGCGGAGCTTGATTTAAGCCAGTACAAGCATACTCTTCTCAAAAATCTTTCGGACGGGAATCTTCAAAAAGCTTTTATTGGAAGAGCTTTAACCCAGAATTCACCTGTCATTATCCTTGATGAGCCCACTACTCATCTGGATGAAAAAAATAAGATCATCATTCTTAAAACACTTCGAAAGTTAGCGAAAGAACAAAATAAACTCATCTTATTTTCATCCCATGACTGGCGGTTAGCAAAAGAGTTCGCAGATAAAATTTGGTATATTAAGGAAAATCACTTGTATTCAGGAATTGTTGAGGATATTCTTCTTCAACATGAAGAATTAACCAACGCTTCTTTATTTGAGGTCAATGAAAACTTTGTTGCTCCCCAAATCACAGCTCCGGCTTTTTATAAGGAAATGCTGTATTCTTTACTCCAGAAAAACATCCAAAAAGATCTTTCAGACTTCAATTTTGAATTTCACAATGGTTTTTGGGCTATCTCAAATAATACCCTGCACTACCAATGTGAATCTTTCGAAGAAATCATTAATTTTATCAAAAACATTCATTAATACTTAATTTTCTTTATGTATATCACATACTATGCATGCATAGTATTATGCTAATCATACAATTTAATCATCTTATTATCAAATCATTAACAAAATTTAACGTAAATAAATGCTATGCATGCATAATATTTACTAAATTTGGGTAAAACCATTACCACAATAATGATGGATAATAAAGAAAAAATAGAAAACGTCGATTTAATTTTAAAACAAACCTGGTTAGCTGTATCAAAAATGTACTCAGATATGGCTCATGAATATGATTCAACAGCAGTTCAGGCTCTCACACTGCTTAAAATTGATCCCAAAGAAGGAACAAGAAGTACCAATTTGGGACCTAAAATGGCTATTGAACCAACTTCGCTCACCAGGATTATCAAACTTCTTGAGGATAACGGATATATCTATAAGGAAAAAACCACCACTGATAAACGGGAAGTAATTATTAAACTTACTGAAAAAGGATTAAACTCAAGAAACCTCTCAAAAGAAGTGGTCGTGAACTTTAACAAAAAAGTCATGGAAAGAATTCCCGTAGAAAAAATGGAAGTCTTCAAAGATGTCATGACTGAAATTATGAAAATCGCGAACGATCTTAACAATAGAAAATAAAATAAAGTAAAATGAAACCGAAAGGTTCCATCTGACCAATTAACAAATAAATAATAATTTACAGATGAAAAGAAGAATCAAACATGTGACGGTTCTCGGTTCAGGAATTATGGGAAGCGGTATCGCGGCACACTTCGCCAATATTGGTGTGGAAGTGTCATTGCTGGATATTGTTCCTTTTGAATTGACTGAAGCTGAACAGAAAAAAGGTTTGACCAAAGAAGATAAAGCAGTAAGAAACAGGATCGCTGCGGAAAACTTTGAAAAACTGAAGAAAGCAAGCCCGGCTTTGCTTTATTCACAAAAATTTGCTGACAGGATAAAAATAGGAAACTTTGATGATGATTTACCGAAAATAAAAGATACGGACTGGATCATCGAAGTTGTGGTGGAAAGACTCGACATTAAAAAATCTGTCTATGAAAAGATCGAACAGTTCAGAAAACCGGGAACATTAATTTCTTCTAATACCTCCGGAATTCCTATCCATTTATTAACGGAAGGAAGAAGCGAGGATTTTAAAAAGTATTTTGCAGGAACCCACTTTTTTAATCCTGTAAGATATCTTCCTCTTTTAGAGATCATTCCAACCAATGATACAGCCCCTGAAATTGTAGATTTCTACATGAATTATGGAGCCAAATTCTTAGGTAAAACTACTGTTTTAGCTAAAGATACACCTGCATTCATTGCCAACAGAATTGGAGTTTTCTCCATGATGGATCTCCTTCACAACGTTCAAAAATTAGGATTAACCGTTTCTGACGTTGATAAATTAACAGGACCTGTAATCGGACGTCCAAAATCTGCCACATTCAGAACGGCGGATGTTGTAGGTCTTGATACTTTGGTTATGGTTGCCAATGGAGTTCGTCAAAGCGGAGCTGAAGCCAATGATTTTAATGATGTATTTGCACTTCCGGATTATATCCAGAAAATGGTAGATAATAAATGGCTGGGCTCAAAAACAGAACAGGGATTCTATAAAAAAGTGAAAAACGCAGAAGGAAAATCTGAAATTCATGGGCTGAATCTTGATACCTTAGAATATGAGCTTCAGGGAAAATCTTCATTCCCTACTCTGGAATTAACTAAAACTATTGATAAACCGATTGACAGATTTAAAGTTCTGATCGGTGGAAAAGATAAAGCAGGCGAATTGTACAGAAAATCTCTGGGAGCATTATTCGCTTATGTTTCTCATAAAGTTCCTGAAATCTCTGATGATATCTACAAAATTGATGACGCTATGAGAGCAGGTTTCGGTTGGGAAAACGGACCATTTGAAATCTGGGACGCCGTTGGTGTAGCAAAAGGTGTTGAATTGGCAAAAGAAGCAGGATACGAAGTTTCAGATTGGGCGAAATCTTTAGCTGAAAAAGGAGGAACGTTCTATAAAGTGAATGATGAAGGCCAAAGCATTTATTATGACAAAAATTCAGGAAATTATAACAATATTCCTGGGCAGGATGCATTCATCATTTTAGATAATATCAGAAAAAACAAAACACTCTGGAGCAATTCCGGGGCTGCTATTGAAGACTTAGGCGATGGAATCATCAACTTCGAGATCCGTTCTAAAATGAACTCTCTTGGTGGCGAAGTATTAGACGGATTAAACAGAGCTATCGACTTAGCTGAAAAAGAGTATGACGGTTTAGTAATTGGAAATCAAGCGTCTAATTTCTCCGTGGGAGCCAATTTAGCCATGATCCTTATGATGGCTATCGAGCAGGATTGGGATGATTTGAATATGGCCATCGCATATTTCCAGAAATCGATGATGAGAGTTCGCTACTCCTCTATTCCTGTAGTGGTTGCCCCTCACGGAATGACTTTAGGAGGTGGTTGTGAAATGACCATGCATGCCGACAGAGTGGTTGCAGCAGCAGAAACATATATAGGATTGGTTGAAACCGGCGTTGGAGTAATTCCTGGTGGTGGTGGTACAAAGGAGTTAACCTTAAGAACTTCTAGAGAATTCCACAATGACGACGTTAAAAATAATAGACTTCGTGATGCCTTCATGAACATTGCGATGGGTAAAGTGGCTACTTCTGCTTATGAAGCTTATGACATGGGAATCCTTGAAAAAGGAAAAGACATCGTAGTTGTAAATAAAAACAGGCAGATCGCAGAAGCTAAAAAGGTAGCCAGATTATTGGCAGAACAAGGGTATACTCAACCTATTCAACAATCTGTAAAAGTTTTAGGTAAAGATGCTTTAGGTATGTTCTATGTAGGAACAGATCAAATGCTGACCGGAAATTATATCTCTGAGCACGATAAGAAAATTGCAGACAAATTAGCTAACGTAATGGTGGGAGGAAATCTTTCCGAACCTACCGTTGTAACGGAACAATACCTATTGAACCTTGAGAGAGAAACTTTCTTACAGCTTTGTGGGGAAAGAAAAACATTGGAGAGAATTCAGTACATGTTACAGAATGGAAAACCGCTTAGGAATTAGAAGTTAGATATTAGATATTAGAAACTAGATGAGTGCACATAGATTACAAGACTTAATTATTTGGAAGAAATCTATGGTTTTGGTTAAAGAAATTTATCTTTTAACGGAGAAACTACCCTCCGAAGAAAAGTTTGGTCTTACTCCTCAAATCAGAAGATGTGCAGTTTCAATTCCTTCTAATATCGCTGAAGGTGCAGGAAGAAATAACATGAAAGAATTTAATCATTTTTTAGGTATTGCTTCAGGTTCTTGCTATGAACTTGGAACACAACTAATTCTTTTAATTGATTTAAGTTTTATAAATGATGATGATGTCACACCTTTATTAAATAATCTAAATGAAATTCAGAAGATGATTTATAAGTTTAAAATTAATTTAACAAAAGGTTAGAAACCTAATATCTAACCTCTAAATTCTAACTTCTAAAATATGAAAACAGCATACATAGTAAAGGGTTACAGAACGGCCGTTGGAAAAGCTCCAAAAGGAAGTTTAAGATTTACAAGACCCGATGTAATGGCGGCTACAGTTATTGAAAAATTGATGGCTGAACTTCCGCAATTAGACAAAAACAGGATTGACGACCTTATCGTAGGAAATGCAATGCCTGAGGCTGAACAGGGCTTGAACGTTGCCCGTTTGATCTCCTTAATGGGACTGAATACAGACAAAGTTCCGGGGGTTACAGTCAACAGATATTGTGCATCAGGAAGCGAAGCGATCGCCATTGCTTCAGCAAAAATCCAAGCTGGAATGGCAGACTGTATCATCGCAGGAGGTACGGAATCTATGTCCTATATTCCAATGGGAGGTTATAAACCGGTTCCGGAAACGGATATTGCAAAAACCAACCCCGACTATTACTGGGGAATGGGCTACACTGCGGAAGAAGTTGCCAAACAATATAAAATCACAAGAGAGGAACAGGATCAGTTTGCATTTGAATCTCACATGAAAGCTTTAAAAGCTAATCAAGAAGGCAGATTTGTCAATCAGATCGTTCCTATTCCTGTTGAATATAACTTTCTGGATGAAAACCAGAAAATGCAGACTAAAAAATTCGATTTCTCAGTAGATGAAGGCCCAAGAGCAGATACTTCTTTGGAAGGTCTTGCAAAATTAAAGCCTGTATTTGCCAATGGAGGAAGCGTAACTGCCGGAAACTCTTCACAAATGAGCGACGGGGCAGCTTTCGTAATGGTAATGAGTGAAGAAATGGTGAAAGAATTAGGACTGCAGCCAGAAGCAAGATTAGTAGCTTATGCAGCAGCCGGGCTTGAACCAAGAATTATGGGAATGGGGCCCATCTATGCTATTCCAAAAGCATTAAAACAAGCAGGTCTTGAATTAAAGGACATTGAATTGATTGAGCTGAATGAAGCATTTGCTTCTCAATCCGTTGCCATTAAAAAAGAATTAGGACTGAATCCTGACATTTTGAATGTAAACGGAGGTGCCATTGCTCTGGGACACCCTCTTGGATGTACAGGAACAAAATTAACCGTTCAGCTTCTTGATGAAATGAGAAAACGCGGAAACAAATACGGAATGGTTTCAATGTGTGTAGGAACAGGACAAGGAGCCGCATCAATATTTGAACTACTTTAAAGTGTATTGATATATAATGTAATTTGATATTAATATATTTATATGAACACTTTAACACAAACAATTAATCTAAAAAAATTAAAATAATGAGTGATACACTTAATAAAACATTAAAAGGAGGAGAATTCCTGATAAAAGAAATTCCAGCTCAGGAAATCTTCTCTTTAGAAGAGCTTTCAGAAGAACAAAAAATGCTTCGTGATTCTGCAAAAGAATTTATAGACAGAGAAGTAGTTCCACAAAAAGAACGTTTTGAAAAGAAAGATTACGCATTCACAGAAGAGGTAATGCGTAAACTTGGGGAAATGGGAATGCTTGGAATTGCAGTTCCGGAAGAATATGGTGGTCTTGGAATGGGATTCGTAACTACCATGTTAGCTTGCGACTATATTTCCGGTGTTACAGGTTCATTAGCAACAGCTTATGGAGCTCATACGGGAATTGGTACCCTTCCTATCGTTTTATATGGAACTGAAGCTCAAAAACAAAAATATCTTCCGGATTTAGCTACCGGGACAAAATTCGGAGCTTACTGTTTAACAGAGCCGGATGCAGGTTCTGATGCCAACTCAGGGAAAACAAAAGCAAAACTTTCCGAAGACAGAAAACATTATATCATCAACGGGCAGAAAATGTGGATTTCCAATGCAGGATTTGCAGATACATTCACTTTGTTTGCTAAAATTGATGACGATAAGAACATTACAGGTTTTGTGATCAACCGTTCTGAATTGGAGAATCCCGGAAGCTTGACTTTTGGTGAAGAAGAACATAAATTAGGTATTCGTGCCTCTTCTACCCGTCAGGTTTTCTTTAATGATATGAAAATTCCTGTTGAAAACCTTTTAGGAGAAAGAAATAACGGATTTAAAATTGCGTTGAACGCATTGAACGTTGGACGTATCAAATTAGCTGCTGCATGTCTGGATGCACAAAGAAGAATTTTAAACCATTCTATCCAGTATTCTAACGAAAGAAAGCAGTTTGGGGTTTCCATCTCCACTTTCGGAGCGATCAGAAAGAAAATTGCTGAAATGGCAACCGGAGTTTTCGTAAGTGAGGCAGGTTCTTACAGAGCAGCAAAAAATATCGAAGATAAAATCAATGAACTGGTTGCGGGTGGTTTAGATCACCAGGCAGCAGAATTGAAGGGTGTTGAGGAATTTGCAGTTGAATGTTCCATTCTTAAAGTTTTCGTTTCCGACCTGGCTCAGCATACTGCGGATGAAGGAATCCAGGTATACGGAGGAATGGGATTCTCTGAAGATACACCAATGGAAGGTGCATGGAGAGATTCAAGAATTTCAAGAATTTATGAAGGAACTAACGAAATCAACAGACTCTTAGCGGTAGGAATGTTGATCAAGAGAGCAATGAAAGGAGAATTGGATTTGTTATCTCCTGCAATGGCTATCAGCAAAGAATTAATGGGTATTCCTTCATTTGAAGTTCCGGACTACTCTGCTTTCATGAGTGAGGAAAAAGCCATTATTGCTAATCTTAAGAAAGTATTCCTGATGGTTTCCGGGGCTGCTCTTCAAAAATATATGATGGATATTGAAAAGCAACAACATTTACTATTAAATGCTTCTGAAATCCTGAACCAGATCTATATGGCTGAATCTGCAATTTTAAGAGCAGAAAAACATTTCTCTCCTGATTCTGTGGAGGCTGCAATGGCTCAATTAAACCTTTATAAAGCCGTTGAGAAGATCATTGTAGCTGCTAAGGAAGGAATTGTTTCTTTTGCCGAAGGAGACGAACAGAGAATGATGCTTTCCGGATTGAGAAGATTTACTAAATATACCAATCATCCGAATGTAGTGGCTTTAACTGAGAAGATTGCTGCCCATTACATTGAAAAAGGAAGCTATTAGTCTTTATAAATATATAATTTGATTTTGAACGTCTCATTTTGAGACGTTTTTTTTATTTTTAATAAATTTTCATTATTTTTATTAAAAATATTAATTGATGAATTCATTATGAATGCCTTTTATTTGATTTCACCCTCAGTTTCTTTCCAAATTACCAAATAAGGGCTACAGGTACCAAAGAAAATAATGACAAAAAACTAAAACCGTTAACTAAAATATTATACTATGGGAAAATTTATTATCTCCAAAAGAACTAACGATGATTTCCAATTTAATCTTAAAGCCGGAAACGGACAGGTAATATTGACCAGCCAGGGATATAGCTCCAAGTCTGCCTGTGAAAACGGAATTGCATCTGTGAAAACCAACTCTCAGGATGATTCAAAATTTGAACGAAAAACAGCTTCAGATGGGAGATTTTACTTCAATCTTAAAGCGACGAACGGACAAATTATCGGCAACAGCCAGATGTATGAATCTGAAAACGGAATGGAAAATGGAATAGATTCTGTGAAAAGCAATGCTCATAATGCTTCTGTAGAAGATGAAACCAACTTATAATATTGTAAAAAATATTGACAAAAAAATGTCTCAACATGTTGAGGCATTTTTTTATTTTTGTAATCCATTGTGACCAAGAATGACAAAAGAAGAACTACTCTATAAAGCAATTAAAATTGCTGATAAAGCACATAAAGGCCAGACTGATAAATACCATGCTCCCTACATTGCCCACGTTATGCGGGTAATGGAATATGGCAAGACCATAGATGAAAAAATCGTAGGTGTTCTCCACGATGTGGTGGAAGATCATCCTGAAGAGTTCAGCCTGGAGTTTCTAAGAACGGAAGGCTTCCCAGAATACATTTTATTTGCGATAAGCTGCCTTACCAAATTCGATCCTGAAGAAAACTATGATGATTTCGTAAGAAGAACGGAAAGATCCCCTTTAGCAGTTGCTGTAAAACTGAATGACCTTCGAGATAATATGGATCTTAGAAGGGTCAACCGCGAGCTGACTCCTAAAGATATCAAAAGATTCAACAAATATCTGAAAGCTTACCGCTATCTGATCGAAAAATATTAATCGGCTCCCGGGAAATCGTATGTTTTAGTTTCGTGTTTGGTTCCATCGATATTGATGTTCAAGGCCAAATATAAGAAATGAAGATTTTTGTTTCCTGCAGCTTCAAATTCTCTCTGCCAGAGATATCCCGTTGCCAATCCAAAGTTATCATCGATCTGATAACCGATTCCGCCGTATACCCTGTTTCTCGCAAAAGTGGGTTTCATTGGAGTCACAAAAAAGACTTCATCATAGGCATTGGCAAAAATAGTTCCCGGTGCTACTGTTTTTGCATTTAAAGGAACTGTTACATTCAAACGGTAACGATAACGCATTCTTTGAGAAGACTTGTCTTTTTGAGGCTCATAAAACCAGCTCTTCTCAACACGGATACGGTTTTCAAATTTTACGATTCCTTTTTTGATATCGATCACATCCTGCAGCCAAACCCTTAATTCTTCCCTGCTTAAAGAATGATTTTTATAATTAACATATCTTCCTACTCCTACAAAAGGTTTATGATTTTTGGTAAGATTATATCCTAACCCTCCTTTGATCTCATAATAATCCGGATAAGTAAAATCTTCATTCCCCCTTAATTGTCCTTCAGCATATAGAAAAAACTTGGGGTGAAACTTGTATGTTAAGGTTAATGCATTGAAGCTGGAAATATGTTCTTGCGCTTTAAAAAATGTGATGGTAAACAGTAAGCTTAGGCTTAGTACAAGTTTCATGGAAAAAAAATTTTTGCAAAAATATAGGATTTAACAATTCAGTAATATTAAGTTTACTTAACATTAATATTATAAGACAATCCAATATGAAACCATCTGTCAGGCATCTGAACACCAAATGTTTCCGTATATTTCGTTCTCGTAACATTATTAATTAAAATATACACTGAAATATCATTTTTGGTGTAATTTATTTTTTGATCCAATATATGATAGCTTCCCTGATTTACCCTTTCATTGTACCTGTACACAAACTCATTGGTAAAATATGTAAGAAATCTTGTTTCCAGTTTAGCGACAAACTGATGTTTTAAGTTATCTAAAACATATCTCGATACCACTCCATCTGATTCTTTGAAAGAAGTATCCAGATACGTATATCCAGCAGAATATCTTAACCAGTCAAGTACTTTATGATTCAGCTCCACTTCAACACCTTTTGTATCTATTTCTCCTACATTCTGGGCGTACCATATCGGATCTTCCAGAGATTTTTTTATCCAATCAATAGAATTATTGGAATTTCTCATAAATCCACTGATTTTAGCTAAAAGCCTGGCGTTCTGAAATTGGTACCCAACTTCGGCAGAAACGGCATTTTCAGGGAGAAGTTCTGCATTTCCCTGCTCTGTCTTACTTGAATAATACAGGTCCGTGAAAGTAGGCACACGATAAACTTTAGAAATATTACCGTAGAATTTATTATTCTGATCGGCATTATATCCTATATCCAATCCGGGATAGAAAAAGTTCCCTTCCTTAGAATAATTCGCCCAGGAAACTCCGGGAGAAATATTAAGTTTATTCTCTAACAAAGAAAAATGATGTTCAAAGAAAACCTGGGATACAAAGCGGTTTCTGTCACCTAAATTATTACTAGCCAGAAATTCTTTTCTAAGTTCAACACCTAGTCCGGTAGTTCCTAACCCCCATGAATAGCTGGAATTCACTTCTCCACCCACATTGTTTCCAATATGCATATTTCTGTAGATTTCAGGCTTTTCTCTGTTGAACAGATACATATCCTGACCTCTTCTCCAATATACGTTTGAATTGAGTTTAAGTTTCCCAAAAGTTTGCTGATGAGCAAGGCTCACAACGGAAGCCTGAGTTTCTTCGTATTGTTCCGTTGCTTTTGGAGATGCATAAAAACCATTGGCACCGAATTTCTTTTCCGAAAATCCAGCTTGTAATCTTACATTTCCGTTTTTAATATTCAGTTTACTCTGATAAAAAACATTCCTGATCTCATAATCAGTATTATGCATATAACCTTGAGAGCTGTTGGAATTCGCCTGAAGTGAGTTGGAAAACTTTTCATTTCCAAGCTGGGCATTCAATCCGAATCCATAGGTTTCATAATCTCCACCTTCAGCACTTATCTTTACTCTTTTACCAGGATATGTTTTCGTGATAATATTGATTACTCCTGCATAAGCATTTTGTCCAAATCTTCTTGCAGCCGGGCCTTTTATCACTTCTATCCGCTCTACATCTTCAATATCTAAGGGAAGGTTTAATGAATTATGCCCGGTTTGGGAATCATTCATTCTTATTCCGTTTAAAAGAAGAAGAACCTGCTCAAATGAACTTCCACGGAAGCCAATATCACTCTGCACTCCGTTTGCACCCCTTCTTCTGATGTCCATTCCCGGAATTTGCTGAAGAATCTCATCAATACTTTTTGCTGGAGAATTGGCAATTTCTTCCTTTGTGATCACAGAAATATTCTGGTTGGCACTTTTATATGGTGTGGAAATTAATTTTCCCTGAATTTCTATCGTCTCAATATCGTCTGTCCTTTCCTGGGCATTCATAAAAAATAAAGACCCGACAAAAAACATACTCCCGATTCTTTTTAGCATATTATATTAGTTTTTATTCTCCTTAGTTTAGCAAGCTTCAAAAGTAGTAGAGTTCACTAAGACAGACAAATGATTATTGTCATAAAAAAAGATGCAGCTTTTTGAGCTGCATCTTCTGTGGGAAACTGATTTGTATACTTATCTTTTTCTCATTAAATGTGTAACTAGATCTCTGAATAATTTTCTCATTTCTATATTACATATTTATGAATGCAATTTTAATTAATTTCAAAATAAAAAACAATACTTGAAAGTGAAAACCCTAATGAAAATTATAAACTTTAACATTAGAAATAAATAATATTCTATGTATATCAGATTATGATTATTAAATTAATTATATTTTGCTGTTTTCTTGTATAATATATTTTCATTTTCTCTATAATTCTAATCAAAAATTTACGCTGAAAATTCGTAATTTTGTTAGTCTTAATTTTACTATGGCCACAACTACAGAAATAGATATAAAAAAACAGGTATTTGTTAAAAACGCACACCTTAACAACCTGAAACACATAGATGTACTCATCCCGAAAAATAAGCTGATTGTTATTACAGGAGTTTCCGGAAGCGGAAAATCATCTTTAGCTTTTGACACTATTTACGCGGAAGGACAAAGAAGATATGTAGAAAGCTTAAGCTCTTACGCCCGTCAGTTTTTAGGAAAGCTTGAAAAACCGAAAGTGGATGATATTAAAGGACTTGCTCCTTCCATTGCCATTCAACAGAAAGTAATCTCTTCCAATCCACGTTCTACCGTAGGAACTTCCACGGAGATCTATGACTATATGAAGCTTTTATTTGCAAGGATCGGAAAAACCTATTCTCCGGTTTCTGGAGAAGAAGTCAAAAAGGATTCTGTGTCTGACGTGGTGGATTTCATTAAAGCTTCCAAAGAAAATGATTCTTTCCTTTTGACGGCTCCTTTAGAATATGATATTGCCAATTTCAATGAAACTTTGAATATTTTAAAGCTTGCAGGTTTTACAAGACTGGAAATCAATGGAAATGTAGCGGGTATTGAAGACCTGGAAAGCTTTGGATTCATACCTGAAAAAGGAATGATCATCAATCTGGTGATTGATCGTTTTTCCTATGAAGAGGATGAAAGTTTTCTTCAACGTTTGGCAGATTCCATTCAGATGGCTTTTTATGAAGGAAGAGGATATTGTTCGCTTAAAAATACTGAAACAGGGAAAATCAAAGAATTTTCCAACAAATTTGAGCTGGACGGAATAGAGTTTCTTGAACCTAATGTCCATTTTTTCAGTTTTAATAATCCTTACGGAGCCTGTCCATCATGTGAAGGATACGGAAAAGTGATCGGAATTGACGAAGACCTGGTGGTTCCCAACAAAACTTTGTCTGTTTACGAAGACGCTGTTGTTTCCTGGAAAGGGGAAAGCATGAGTGAATGGAAAAAGGCGTTTATCAAAAAAGCAGGTGACTTCCCTATTCACAAACCTTATCACCAATTAACCAAAGAACAGAAAAACTTTTTATGGAAAGGCGACGGCAGCAGCAGTTTCCCATCCATCAATAATTTCTTCAAAATGCTTGAAGAAAATCTATATAAAATCCAATATCGTGTCATGCTTTCCCGCTATCGTGGTAAAACATTATGCCCTACTTGTGAAGGACTTCGTTTACGTGAAGAAACCAGCTGGGTGAAAGTAGACGGACACAATATTCAATCAATGATCGAGCTACCGTTGGATGAGCTTGCTCCTTTAATTAAGAGCCTGAAACTCTCTGAACACGATCAGGAAGTAGCTAAAAGATTGCTTTACGAAATTACTACCCGTCTTGAATTCTTATTAAAGGTAGGTTTAGGATATTTAACACTGAACAGGACTTCCAATACCTTATCTGGTGGGGAAAGCCAGAGAATTAATTTGGCCACAAGCTTAGGAAGTTCATTGGTAGGTTCCATTTATATTTTGGATGAACCTTCCATTGGACTGCATTCCAGAGATACGGAAAATCTCATTGAAGTGCTGAAAAGTCTTCGTGATCTGGGTAACACCGTGATTGTCGTAGAACATGATGAAGATGTGATGAGAGCCGCTGATTATATTATTGACATCGGTCCGGAAGCGGGTTATCTTGGTGGAGAACTGGTCTTTGCCGGCGATTATAAAGACCTGAAAAATGCAGATACTCTGACTTCAAAATATTTGACAGGAAGATTGGAAATCGAAGTTCCTAAAAAGCGAAGAAAGGCTAAAGAATGGATTCATATTAAAGGAGCCCGGCAAAACAATCTTAAAAATATAGATGTTGATGTTCCATTGGAAAGCCTGGTTGTTATTTCCGGGGTTTCAGGAAGTGGAAAATCCACGTTAATGAAGGAAATCCTTACTAATGATATTCAGATTCAATTGGGAATGGGTGGAAAAAAAGGAGATTACGATTCCGTAGAATTCCCTAAAAAGCTCATTAAAAATATTGAATTGATTGATCAAAATCCGATTGGTAAATCTTCCCGTTCCAATCCTGTAACGTATTTAAAGGCTTATGACGATATCAGAGACCTTTTTGCCAAGCAGAAAACGGCCAAAATGATGGGATACAAGCCAAAACATTTCTCTTTCAACGTGGATGGCGGAAGATGTGATGAATGTAAAGGTGAAGGAGTGATCAATGTTTCTATGCAGTTCATGGCAGATATTGAGCTGGAATGTGAGGTTTGCAAAGGAACACGATTCAAAAGTGAAATTCTCGAAGTAAAATATGATGAGAAGAACATTTCCGATATTCTTCACATGACCGTTGATGAATCCATTGAATTTTTCAAAGAAAACAAAGAGGATAAAATTGTGACCAAGCTGACCCCTTTACAGGAAGTAGGATTGGGATATTTACAATTAGGACAAAGCTCTTCTACTCTTTCCGGAGGAGAAGCACAGCGTGTTAAGCTGGCTTCTTTCCTGGTAAAAGGAGTGACAACGGACAAAACATTATTCATCTTTGATGAGCCTTCAACCGGATTACATTTCCATGATATCCAAAAGCTGCTGAAATCTTTACAGGCTTTAATTGATTTAGGGCATTCTGTGATTGTCATTGAGCACCAACCGGATATTATCAAATGTGCCGATCATATTATCGATATCGGTCCGGAAGCAGGAAAATATGGTGGAGAAGTTGTATTTGCCGGAACACCGGAAGATCTCACGAAAAATAAAAAGTCACATACCGCTAAATATATCAAAGAAAAGCTGGAATAATAATATGCCTTTACTTTCTTCACAGTACTTGCCACCCAAAATACTATTTAGAAACGGAGATATTTCCACCCTATATTCGGCATTGCTCAGAAAAGTCACCGGAGTGAATCAGATCCGGGAAAGACTGGAACTGCCGGATGGAGATTTTATGGACCTGGAATGGAGCTACAGCCCAAAGAAAGCTGATAGCTGTGTGATCATTCTACATGGTTTGGAAGGAAATGCCAAACGTCCGTATGTGTTGGGAGCAGCAAAGATCTTTAATGAAAACGGGATAGATTGCTGTGCGGTACATTACAGAAGCTGTTCCGGGGAACCGAACCGCTTGTTCTCTTCTTATCATTCAGGGAGAACCGAAGATGTGAAGACAGTACTGGAATCTGTTCTTGAAAGAGATTATCGGAATATATATATCAATGGATTCAGCCTGGGAGGAAATCTTGCCTTGAAATTCGCAGGAGAAAATGAGGTTTTACCCAAAGAAGTAAAAGCGGTCATCGCTATATCGACTCCTGTAGATCTGGAAGGCTGCATGAGGTCTCTTCAGACCCCAAGAAATATATTGTACTCTACTGATTTCCTTTTAACGTTGAAAGGTAAACTGAAGGAAAAAGAAAAAATGTTCCCGGACCAGCTTAGCCAGGATGATATCAGGAAAATCAAATCATTGAAAGAATATGATGATTTCTATACTTCAAAAGCTAATGGTTTCAAAGATGCATTGGATTATTATGCCAAAAGCAATTCTTTACAGTTTTTGCCTTATATCCAGGTTCCTACCCTGATCATCAATGCAAAAAATGACAGTTTCCTTTCAGAAAGCTGTTATCCTACTGAGATTGCTAATAAGAATGGGCATTTATTTTTAGAAATCCCTGATTATGGCGGACATGTTGGGTTTGTAGATAAAAATAATGTTTATTACACTGAAAAACGATCGTTGGAATTCATCCAAAATACTCTTAAAAATCAAAGTTTTATAAGAACTGCATAATACAACAGAGAGCCAGATTGACTCTCTGTTTTTTATTTTACTTTTTATTATATAAAAAAGGACTCTTGCCCAGGAAATGTTCATCCTCAATTTCGGAAACTAAAAATTCCGCTAAATCTGTAGCGCTTATATTTTCCCCTTTGCAATCATTTAAATTGGCTTCTGTTGGAAACGTTTCTAAAGTCTGTAGGATCAAGGGAAGTCTTACCAATGTCCAATCCAGATTACTTTTTGTGAGGAGCTCATATTCCTTTTGTTTATCAAGAGTTGTCTCGGGATAATACTCATACATCCACTCTGTTGCCGCCTTTACAGTTTTGTTTTTCATATCAAAAGGGGTACTTACACTTAACCCTGTAGTTACAATATATCTTTTGATTCCATTTGAATGCATAGCTTTGATCATATTTCCGGTAGCATCACTAAATATGGACTTCTCCCCTTTTGGCTGCCCTAAAGTGCTTATGACTACAGTACAATCTTTAATCAGAGCATCAACTGCATTATAGTCTCTGGCATCTCCTTTTACTATTTTGATCAATGAATTGCCGGGCGTGAAATGTTCAGGATTTCTGACTAATAATTTCATGGGATATCCCTTTCTTACAAGATGCTGGACTAAATACTGCCCCGACTTTCCTGTGCCACCGATTACGGCCACGAGATGTTTTTTCATGTTGTTTTCTCTTTACTTAGTTGAATGAATTGAAATAATAGAAAAATGGATTCAGAAATTCTGAATCTTAGAATCAGGAATGGATCCTGATATAATTACAGTATGTGTAAAGAGATTTTAATAAATCAAAGATATAAATTAATGTTCATATCCAGATATATTTTATTTTTGAATCCACATCTAATCTCTTAAAAATGATTTTTAAACTGACTTTTTATACTTTTATTTTTTTAATGACTTTCAGCTGTAGTTCTAAAAAGATTGCTACTTCTCTAACTGATTATAAAGTGAAGTTGGATACTTTACGTTTATATGACGCAAGCAGAAATCGCGAAATTCCGGTAGCTTTTTATAGTCCTGATATAAAGAATAAAATCCCTAATCAGCAAATCGTTATTTTCAGTCATGGGTATGGTCAGAATAAAGGCGGAGATTATCTCCACTATTCTTATCTCACAGAAAATTTGGCTTCCAAAGGATATTTAGTAGTCAGTATTCAGCATGAGCTTCCTACAGACGAACTTATTCCTGTAGATGGAAAACCGCAGATAGTAAGAATGCCTTTCTGGGAAAGAGGGGCAGAGAACATTCTTTTTGTCCTAAATGAGCTCAAAAAAACGAAACCTGAGTTAGATTATGGGCATCTGACTTTAATTGGACACTCCAATGGAGGTGATATGACAGCTTTATTTGCCACAAAATATCCTGATCAAGTATATAAGATTATTACTCTGGATCATCGGAGAATGTATTTACCCAAAACATCTGTCCCTAAAATCTATACTTTACGATCCAACGACTATCCTGCTGATGAAGGAGTACTCCCTAATCTCAATGAACAGACAAAGTATAATATTATTGTTCAACCGACCCAGATCAATCATGGTAAAATGGATGATAAAGGCAGTTTTGAAGAAAAAAAGAAACTGAATTTTTATATCTGGACTTTTCTTAAAGAAATCCAATTTTAGACTTATCCACATTTTTTTGTGGATAACTTGTGAATTTTAACATTTAATTTATCTTTTGTATTAAAATTATAACTACATTTACTATGTAATAAAACTGAAGTGGAAACATTTTTTGCTTTTTTCAGCTTTGAAATTGCAATTAAATTTGAAATAAAAATTTAAGCACAGCATTGTCGGCTGTGCTTTTTTATTGTTGTCTAATTAAAAAAATGAGATGTTTTATCTATTGAATCTGCTCCTAAAGAGCAGATTCTTTTTTTATGTTTTTCTTCATACCTTTGATTGTTTCGGCCCCATAGTTCAACGGATAGAATAGAAGTTTCCTAAACTTTAGATCCAGGTTCGATTCCTGGTGGGGCCACCAGGCAGGAAGTATATACTTTAGCAAAATATTAAAGATTCAAATGAAAAAATTAATAATTACTGTAACGAACTTATCGACAGATTTTATGGACTTAATATGAGTATCGGGTTTTGGGAAGTCAGAGTAAAGGATTCGGATTCGAGTTAGCTGATGAAAGAACAAAAAAGGAAATTAAAAATGTGTATGGAATTAAATAAATTTTATAGGACAAAATTGAGAAAAACAGCAAAAAGAAATACTTGACACCTCTACCAATTAATAAAAAATCCATGTCCCAATAAAATTTGATTAAGATAAAAACATTCTTAAGCCAATGCAAGATTGTACTGGCTTAAGAACGGACATTTGAAAGAGCAATCTTAACTTAATTAAGTTCAACACAAGATTCTTTGACCACCTGCCATCTTCCAGATGAATATTCCCAGATCAGAGTAAAGAATTTAGGGTCTGATTTTCCATTTAATTCCAGATCGCGGGTCATCACAATCATTCCCATATTTCCATCACACACAGCATAATGAAAGTCAGCTTTAGTGGAAAACGGTGTAGCTTTGGCTTCACTATTCCCACGAACAAAACTCACAAGCTGTTCCTTGTTCATAGTATCTACTACTCCATCTTTATCGACTTTGACAATGAGTAAATTGTCTGCATAAATTTGCATTACATAAGGAACATTAAAATGTGTCGCCTCATAAATAAGTTGTTTTGTTAGTTCAATTAATTTTTTACTGTCCATCTTTAAATTTTTAGAAAATAATTCAAAATAGCCTCGATGACTATTACTATGCAAAGATGGATATAGTGCTTTTTTAAAAACTTAAACCAGTTTAAGTTTTAATGTTTTTTTTATTTTCAATTTTGTTCCATTAACAACTATAAACAAAAATCATAATGAAAATTGTAATCATTGGAGGTACTGGACTTATCGGCAGCCAGGTAGTAAATATCTTAAAGAAGGAACATGAAGTAATTGCTGCATCACCTAATACGGGTGTAAACACTATAACCGGAGAGGGACTTGAAGAGGCTCTTAAAAATGCGAGTGTTGTTATTGATGTTTCCAACTCACCATCATTTGATGATGAACCAGTAATGAATTTCTTCAAAACCTCAAATCAAAATTTACTTCCAGCAGAAAAGAGAGCTGGTGTACAACATCACATTGCTTTGTCTGTTGTTGGTACAGATAAATTACAGGAAAGCGGTTATTTCCGCGCCAAGCAAGTTCAAGAGAATTTAATTAGAGAATCCGGTGTGCCTTTTACCATTGTACATGCTACCCAATTTTTTGAGTTTGCAGGCGGTATTGTTGCAACAAGTACTTCAGAAGATGGAAAGGTAAAACTTTCGGATGCATATATTCAACCTATTGCGAGTGCTGATGTTGCAGCATTTCTTGCCAAGATAACCACAGAAAAACCTGCCAATAAAATTCTTGAAATAGGCGGACCTGAACGATTTCAAATAGATGAATGGATAAAACAATATATCCTGTCAACTCAAAAATCTTTGGAAGTTGAAACTGACATTAATGCACCCTATTCAGGGGCAATACTACAAAAAATGACACTTACTCCTGAAAATCCTGTGTTTTTAGGAACTACCGAATATTTGTCATGGATCGCCAAACCCGAAAACAGACGTTGATATTGATTAAAGGTAAAAAAATTCTGTGCCCCAGTTGGGACTTTGACGCAAGCCAAAACAATACTATCATATTATAAAATTGATCACCATGTTAAAAAATACATTTACAAGTTCAATAGGCAGGAAAATCCTAATGGCATTAAGCGGTTTATTCCTAATCAGTTTTCTCATTGTGCATGCGTCAGTAAATGCACTGATTTTCTATAATGATAAAGGTAAGACATTTACCATTGGGGCACATTTTATGGCTACAAATCCTATTATCCGAACTATTGAAATTGTTCTCATCTTTGGTTTCATCATTCATATCGTACAGGGTCTTATTCTTTGGAGAAAGAACAGGAAAGCCAGATCGATTCAATATTTTTATAAGGATAATACACCAGATGTAAAATGGTATAGCAAAAGCATGACTTTACTCGGCACTTTGATTCTGCTATTTTTAATTATTCACACACAAAATTTTTGGATTCCTAACCGGATCCACCAATTTCAATATGGAGAAGAACTGCCTTTATATGAAATGATCATCGAAAAATTTCAGAGTCCAATTGAAGTAGCGATTTACCTTATAGGATGTTTGTCACTCAGTTGGCATTTGTTGCATGGCTTTCAAAGTGCATTCCGTTCAATAGGGATTAATCATAAAAAATATAATCCTTTGATTTTAAAATTGTCTTATAGCTTTGCAATAATAATACCTTCAACTCTGGCAATAATGCCTGTTTCTATTTATCTGGGCTGGATAAAATAATACCTAAGTTCGATACTTTCGTTCTATTTCAACTTTCGATACCAAGAAATGAAGCGAAGCTTAGCATATATTGATTATAGGATATTTTATTATAAAGCTGGGATGGTATATTAATACAGATTTCCAAATTTGCCAGTATAAATAAGCACCAATGTAATAGTGTCGAAAATTGCATGGGAAAAAATAGATATCCAAAGATTATTATTGAATTTCTTATATAGGTTGCTCCAAAAAAAACCTCCTAAAATGGCAGCGATTACTCCAAAAACATCCTGCTGCCAATGATAAAATCCAAATAATACACTTGTAATGATTATACTCATAAGGGCAGTGGAACTTTTTAAAAGCTTTTTTTCTAATGTGTTCTGAATATATCCCCTAAATACAACTTCTTCATAAAATCCACCTATAAGCCACGCAGCGATAATTGTCATTATCAGCTTTGAAATGTCGCCCCTGATAAAATTATATTCTGTATAATCAGGAACAGTAAATAAGGATTTTATTACCGGAATATACAGGAGCTGCATAAATCCTACCCAGACTAAAGCTGAAACTAGACCTATTACAAATGCTCTTAGAGTAATTCCTTTTTTAGAAAGTCCTATATCACGAAATGTGTTACCCTCTTTCCGTAAAATAAACCAAATGACAACAAACCCAACAATAGCATAGGAATAAAAAGGCAATGGTATAAAATGCGGAAAAAGTAGTAAGAAGGCTATTACACCTATATCTTTAATTATTCTTAATCCTTTATTTTCCATTCTTAATTATTTCATTTCAAAGTTGAACTAAGATAGTTAATTATTTCATTACGGGGATTTCATTTTCAAGCCAAATTGCCAAACAGCGAAAGGAATTTGTTGGTTCCACTAGACATAAAAATAAAGCCACCTTAGGTGGCTTTATTTTATTAAGAAATCTCAATTAGACGAGGTTCTTTCTTTTTAGCTTCTTCCTTCTTAGGGATGGTCAGACGTAGCAAGCCATTTTCATATCTGGCATTGATGTTTTCCTGATCCACCACATCTTTTGGAAGCTGGAAGCTTCTTTGGAAGGATTGATAGCTAAATTCTCTCCTTGTGTAATTGTCGTTCTGTTCTTCTCTTTGATCTTCTTTGGAAGAAGAAATAGTTAAAAGATTACCATCAAGGGTAACTTTAAAATCATTCTTTTCCATTCCCGGTGCTGCCACTTCTACTTCATAGGCATCACCTGTTTCTTTAATATTCACTGACGGTACTGTTGTACTGGTCGACGAATAATTGTTGTTTCCCCAATTTAAAAGCTCTCGGTTAAAAACATCCTCGAACATTGAGGGAATTAATGGAAAATTCCAATTCCTTTTTGCTAGATTCATAATAACCTCTTTTATTTAGTTAAACAAAAATTTAAAGAACATCTAAGCCGGCCGGCTTTTCTAGTATTACAGCAAAAAAAATACCACTGGACTGAGTATGAAATTTTTGCAGAAATGCTGTCAATTTTTCACATATTCCACTGTAGCATAATGACATAGTAGAGGTTTGTATTTGAAATATTTTAACTATCATTAAAAATTAAATCCCGCTCAAAAAGCGGGATTTAATTTAATCAAGAGGTTTCCTTCCTGTGATAATATTATACAGGATGACAATAATGGCAATTACTAACAATACATGTAGCAAATACCCTGTACTAATTCCCGGTACAACTCCTAACATTCCTAAAAGCCATACAACGATACAAATGACTGCAATTAACCATAATATACTTCTCATGACTAAAAATTTTAAAGTTATATATTACAATACATGCATATTTTATGCCTTTTAATCAAATATAATGTATTTAAAAAACAATCTTTACCAATAAAAATAATATTATTTATTGATTTCCAGTCTCTTTTGAACTTCAAGCAGGAATGCTATTTGGGCAGAATTGATCTTAGTTCTGGCTTCTTGAAAGGTAAACCATTCCCATTGGTCTACTTCCGGAACTTTAATTATTTTACCTGATTTAGGAGGCCATTCGAGATCAAAGGTGTTACTGCTCAGTGAACCGAGATCAATATCTCCTTCTACCGCCCATGCATGAACAATTTTCCCTCCTTTCTGCTGTATGGACGACAATGGGATAAATTCACCTTCAACAGTTTGCCCTGTTTCTTCCTGAAATTCTATTTTTGCCCGTTCTAAAGCATCTTCACCATCCATGATTTCTCCTTTTGGAACAGACCAGGCTCCCAAATCTTTATTTTTCCAGAATGGACCTCCGGAATGAACGAGGAAATACCATACTTTATCTTTATCTCGCTTGAATAGCAATATGCCCGCACTTTTTTTCATGGTATTTAAATTACGGAAAATAGTTTTAATTAAAGGACTGCCTGAAACTCAAAGGTGTTGTATTGGTTTTCTTTTTGAATAATTTATTAAAAGACTGGGAATGCTCAAAGCCAAGCTGATAAGCTATTTCAGCTACCGAAAGATCAGTCGTGGTAAGATATTCTTTAGCTTTTTCAATTAATTTTTCATGAATATGCTGTTGAGCATTTTGTCCTGTAAGGCTTCTCAGCATATCACTTAAATAATGAGGTGAAAGGTTGAGCTCCGAAGCCAGAAACTCTACAGTAGGAAGTCCTTTCGTCAGTGTTTCCTGTTGGCTGAAATACTCTTCCAGAAGCTGTTCCATTTTCGAAAGTAAATTATTATTGACTATTTTCCGGGTAATAAACTGCCGCTTATAAAATCGATTGCTGTAGTTTAACAGGACTTCAATATATGAGACAATCACATCCTGACTAATCTCATCAATAGAAGTATTTAATTCTTCATTAATACTATCTAAGAGACCTAGAATATTATTCTTTTCTTTATCTGATAAATGCAATGCTTCATCGGTATCATAAGAGAAAAAACCATATTTTTTAATGGTTTTCGCCAATGGATAATTCCTGATAAAATCAGGATGGATAAATAAAGTATAACCGTAATATTCCGCACCTTCATCTGTAGACAATACCTGATTGGGAGCTGTAAACATCATACCACCCTCATTGAAATCATAATAGCCTTGCCCATATCCCATTTTTCCATTAATAGAGATCTTGTATGAAATTTTATAAAAGTTCAATATGAAACTGGTATCAAGCAGTTGTGTATTGACACTCATTTTCGTATTATCCACCAAGCTGATCAGAGGATGAAGAGGTTTGGGAAGCGATAATAACTGATGCAATTCCGAAATGGATGAAATCTTAAACGGAGTAATATCTTTCTTTTCCATTTTATAAATGTATGAAATTAAGTAAGTAAAAGCTACACAGATTTCTCTTCTATGTAGCTCTTAATAAGTTTAAATAAACTGTTTTCCTAACTGTTCTCTGAATGCTTCGTCTCCCAGTTCCAAACGTTGTGCATACAAAGCTTTAGCATCTTCTCCGGCTACATATCTCAATTGTTTTTTACCATCAGTAGCCGCCTGGTAAACTACCTCTGCAATTTCTCCGGCTGTTGAAGCGCCATCCATCATATCTTCAGCATTTGAAAACATAGTATTGACCATTTGCTCATATTCCGGGTGAGTAGCCAGATCAAGAGAACGGCTCATAAAATCTGTCTTGATTCCTCCCGGAGAAACGGTTTTGATTCCTACGCCGAATGTATTCAGTTCGAAGGCCATACTTTCACTCCATCCTTCCAGTGCCCATTTCGTAGCATGATACGTTGAACCTAATGGGAAAGTAATCAATCCGCCAATGGACGTCGTAGATATAAACAATCCGTCTTTTCTCTTTCTAAAATAAGGTATGAAAGCTTTAGTGACACGGATCACTCCTAATAAATTAGTATCCAGTTGTTTTAAAATCTGATCATCGGATAATGCTTCCAATGGCCCTATCAAACCATATCCTGCATTATTGAAAACCACATCAATATCACTGATTTCAAGTGCTTTTTTTACAGTGGTATGGATTTGCTCCAGGTTGGTTACATCCAATGGAAGTAATGTTACATTTTCCAATGCAGTAAGCTCTGTTTCTGAATCCGGGTTTCGCATGGTGGCAATGACGTTCCATCCTTTGCTTTGAAATAATCTGGCAGTAGCTTTTCCTAATCCGGTAGAAGCACCTGTTATAAAAATTGTTTTCATTTTTTATTGATTTAAAATTCACAGGACAAAGTTCTGTTTTCAACAAAAGAGTAAAGTTGCCAAATTGGGGAAAGAAGTAGTCAAAATGGAAAGCCTGGTATTTCTTAGATTTATTTTTTGCTACATACAACTAAAAACCGATGGGAAAAATTCTCACCGGCTCAAAAAAAACAAAAATTGATATGGATATGATTAGTTTTGTATCTTACTTATGGAATATTTTTTCCCAACGTTTTATCCTTTGAGGTAAAAAAGAAATATGTTTTCATTATAATAAGTTTACTAAGACAAATTTATATTTATTTAGACTGAATAAAAATAAATACAGTAATGACTTTTATCAGGAATCGCTATTTTCTAAAATTTAATTCTAACGAAAACTATACTACTCTTGTCAGTTGATCCAGTTTTTTTAAAAGAGTAGGAATTCTATACGAGCCATGCATTCGCTGTATCTTAGGCACAAGTGCATCAACATCTATTCCCATTGCTGTAAGGAAGAGAGGAGATTTGCTTTCACCTCTGTAAATGCTTCTTCTTTGAGAATCTGTTACCGAAAACCCGTTCTTAGCAATTCCGATCACCGGATATTTTTGTTCCAAAGCATTAAAAAGATAGCCGCCTAATCCTATCTTTCCATCATCATTTAAAGTAACATAACCATCTACAATGATCAAATCATCTTCTTGAAGCTGGATTTTCTTTAGCAGACTCATAATACATGGCAATTCTCTTTTATAAAAAGCCCCGCTTTCATAATCAGAAGCTATGCTTGTTTTTTCTTGAAAAATGTGGCTTTCTTTTTCAGAACTCCAATCATCAAAAGCAATACAAATCGTATTCGCAAAATCATCTAAATAATAGGTATCAAAAGCGTAAATCATCTTTACTTATTTTATGAAAAACTCTCCAAAGTGCCACAAAATCCCGGAGGGATCATGTACAAAACATTCTTTCCCCCAAACCATGGTTCTTACAGGAGTTAATCTCACATTCTCATATTTCTCTGTCAGATTAAGAGATTGAAGCTCTTTCCAAAATTCATCCGTATCTTCTACTTCTACGAAAAGCATGGTATTATCTATCCAATCTTTGACATAAGCATTCTGAAGGTAGAATGCGATTTCTTCCTTTTTGAATAATGACAGATTGGGTTCCAGAACCACTTCTTCAAACCCAAGATCAGCGTAAAAACTTCTGCTGATCTCAAAATTCTCAGCTCCGATAAAAGGCCGGGCAGATTTCATTCTTTGTTTCATGGTATATTATTTTTTCCAGTGATGATAAGTCATTTCAAATTTAATTTCTCCTTTTCCGTGAGTCCCGATCTCATTCCATCCGGATTTCCTATAAAATGTTTCCGCTCTGGTATGAGGAGAAGTTCCAAGCCAGATCGTTTCTCTGGTCTGTTCAAAATACCAGTTCAGCATGATATCATGAAGCTTTCTGCCTATTCCCTGTCTTTCAAAATCGGGATGAAGAAATAAGGCCCAAATATTATTCTCCTTGATATCAACAATAGAAAATCCTACAATTTTCCCTTTAGTTTCAGCAACCCAGCCTTTCCCTCTCTCAAACATAAACTCTTCACAGTCTTTGTCCGTAACAAGGCCTGGATCGGATAAGGTATTTTCCTTCACTGAATTCCTCACTATCTGAATTTGCGGAATATCTTCAATGTTAGCTTCTCGAATTATTATCATCCTGTTCAATGAAAAGCCTGCAAGAAATAACTTACAGGCTTATCTATTTGGCTTTATAAATTATTACTTTTTATCAACTACAATTCTGTTCTCTCTGTTAGCAATTTCCCATGCCGTCGCAAAGATCAGCTGAGTTCTTTTTTCCAACAAAGCGTAATCAATTTTCTCTACATCATCGGTAGGTTTATGATAATCTTCATGGATCCCGTCAAAGAAAAATGCTACAGGAATATTATTTTTCGCAAAGTTATAATGATCCGATCTGTAATACAATCTTTCCGGATCGCTGGGATCATCATACTTATAATTAAGAATAAGATTATTCGTCTTTTTATTCGCTGCTTCATTAATAACTTTCAGTTCAGAACTCAACATTTCAGAACCGATAACGTAAACATAGCTTTTTCCTCTGTTTTCCGGATCATCCCGACCTATCATATCAATGTTAAGGTCTACAACTGTATTGGCAAGCGGAAATACAGGGTTATCACTGTAAAATTCAGAACCGAATAAACCATGCTCCTCTCCTGTTACATGAAGGAATAAAATAGATCTTTTAGGACCTTTTCCTGCTTTTTTGGCAGCCTGGAAAGCTTTTGCAATTTCCATGACTCCTACGGTCCCGCTTCCGTCATCATCCGCACCATTATATACAACCCCATTTCTGGTTCCTACATGGTCATAATGAGCAGAAATCACTACTATTTCTTCGGGTTTTTCACTTCCTTCAATGAAAGCAAGAATATTTTCAGAATCAGGAAGATTTCCTCCGCCTCTTTGTTTCATATAGTCGGCAGGAACTTTCTGATAATAGGAACCTAATGCTTTAGGATATGAGATTCCTAAATTCTTATAATAGTTCACCATATATTCTCCTGCCTTTTTCTGTCCCGGGCTTCCTGTATCTCTTCCTCCCATTTCATCAGATGCAATCACATATAAATTCTTCTTTAGATCATCTGCTTTAATTGTTTTATAGGCAGCGAGAAATGCTTTATTACCTCTAGCAACAGATGAGGTTGGATGAGATGTTCCGTTATTAGAAACATTCGCTGTCTCACAGCTTATAAGTAAAACCACCGAAAACAGGGGGATAAGAAGTTTTTTCATTTTTAATAATTTGCCTAAAAATAACAAAATTTATTTAATTCATAATGGAATCCAAATTTTCTTATATTTGATATAAATGCCCAATAGATGGAAAATATTTATGGATTCACACACTACTCTTTCTTTACGGAAATGTCTGATCTTGCTTCCAGGCATAATAGTTTTGATTTATCTTTAGGTATTCCGGATTTTGAGATTGATCCACGTTTAAGGTATTATCTGAAAGAGTCTGCTGATCAGAATAATCATAATTATGAACCTCTTGCGGGAAATCCATTATTAATTGAAAGCATTATTCAATACAATTTAAAAAGAAAAAACAGCCTTCAACTTAAAACAGAAGAAGTAAGTATTGTTCCCTGTGCTACATTTGCTTTATATACATCATTGAAGTGCATTTTAATGCAAGGTGATGAGGTCATTATTATCCAGCCATCTTATTATACTTATGGCCCCTCTATTGTTCTCAATGGAGGGATCCCGGTTTATTACGACCTTGATTGCGATTTCAATATCAATTGGGAAAAATTCCGGAATTGTATTTCTGAGAAAACGAAAGCCATCATTATCAATTCTCCACAAAATCCAACCGGGAAAATATGGTCACAAACCGATTGGAATCAATTATATTCTCTAATAGAGAGCAGGGAAATTTATGTGATTTCTGAAGAAATTTATGACACTTATTGCTATGACGGTGTAGAACATTATAGTCCGTTTTCACATCCGGATTTAAAGAAAAGAACATTCTCTATTTTTTCGTTTGGCAAGATGTTTCATTCTACAGGGTGGAAAGTAAGCTATTTATTGGCTTCTGGGGAACTGACTTCTAAATTCAGATGTCATCAACAGTATATTTCCTACAGCGCCAATGCTCCGGCTCAATATGCGATAGCCAAATACCTGGAAGTTTTTGACCCAGCAGAAAATCAAAGCTTCATGCAAAGAAAAAGGGACATCTTCAATGAACTGATCAAAGAGACGCCTTTAGAAGTGGAGCAAAAAGCACAAGGAAGTGTTTTTCAGATCGTCAACTTCAGGAATGTTTCTAAAACCATGACGGATGTGGAGTTTGCAAAATGGATGACCATAGAAAAAAAAGTGGCCTGTCTTCCGCTTTCTGCGTTTTATCATTCAAGAACAGATTCAAACTATATCCGGTTTAGCTTTTCTAAAAAAGATGAATTGATTATTCAGTCTTTGGAACACCTGAAAAGGAATTTATAATAAAAAACACCGCTTTGAAGCGGTGCTTTTTATTTATTGCATTTCTTTTCTTATAAAGAAAGAATTCTTACATCAATTCTTCTGTTCTTAGCTTTACATTCATCTGTATCATTTGCCTCGCAAACAGGGTATTGAGATCCATATCCCTCTGCTTCCACTCGGTCTGAAGCAATGCCCATTTCTAGTAATTTAAGCTTTGCTGTTTGAGCTCTCAGATTAGATAACTTCATATTGCTTTCTTCATTTCCCGTATTATCTGTATATCCTCCTAATTTTACTTTTAAAGTAGGATAAGCATTAAGGATTTCAGCTAAATTAGTCAGCTGAGTCTCGGAACCGGCTTTTAAATCACTGGACCCCGTCTCAAAATATAAGTTTTCAATGGTGTACCATTTGTTCGGATCTAAGGCTGTCTGATTTTTTTGCTTCACATCATTGTAAAGTCTGTACAATTGGCTATTTTCTCCCATAGAAATAGTATGGCCTCCTTCCAGCTTAATTTCTTGAGCATTTCCCGTTTCATACACAAAATCTCCACTTTCATTCAAATGTCCTTTGATTTCAGTTGGAGCTATAACCACCACTCCGTTTTCCGTAGTTGAGCCAGTAACAGAATGCACTCCTGAAATTCCGGTTAAAGCCTCAATTTTCGCTTTTCTATTGGCCTCAATTTTATCTTTATGCAACGTAGCTAAAGTAGGCGCAATAACCAATGAAACAATTGACATTAATTTAATCAAAATGTTCATAGAAGGTCCGGAAGTATCTTTAAACGGATCCCCCACCGTATCTCCTGTCACAGATGCTTTATGAGGTTCAGAACCTTTATAATAGGTCTGCCCATTAATATCAACTCCTTTTTCAAAAGATTTTTTAGCGTTATCCCAAGCTCCTCCTGCATTGTTTTGGAACATCCCCATCAGAACACCACTTACGGTAGCTCCGGCTAAGAATCCTCCCAATACTTCAGGTCCAAAAATAAATCCAACCAAAAGTGGAGAAATAATAGCAATTGCACCCGGAAGCATCATTTTTTTAATGGATGCATCAGTAGAAATAGCCACACATTTTTCATATTCAGGTTCTGCCTTCCCTTCTAAAATTCCTGGAATTTCACGGAACTGTCTTCTTACTTCCTCCACCATCGCCATTGCTGCTTTTCCTACCGCTGTAATTGCTAAAGATGAAAAGATGAACGGAATCATTCCCCCCACAAATAAGCCTGCTAAAACGTCGGCTCTGTAAATATCAATGCCATCAATTCCTGCAATTCCCACAAAAGCCGCAAACAGAGCTAAAGCCGTTAAAGCTGCTGATGCAATTGCAAATCCTTTTCCGGTTGCTGCCGTTGTATTTCCTACTGCATCCAGAATATCTGTTTTTTCACGAACTTCTTTCGGCAATTCACTCATTTCAGCAATTCCTCCTGCATTGTCTGCAATCGGCCCGAAAGCATCAATTGCCAACTGCATTGCTGTAGTGGCCATCATTCCAGCTGCTGCGATGGCTACCCCGTAAAGTCCGGCACATAAATAAGAACCATAAATACCACCTGCTAATACAATAATAGGAAGCAGCGTAGATTCCATCCCTACGGAAAGCCCGCCGATAATATTGGTTGCGTGACCTGTAGAAGACTGTCTTACAATGCTTGAAACCGGTCTTTTGCCCATGGCTGTATAAAATTCCGTAATCACACTCATTAAAGTACCTACTACTAATCCTACCATAATGGCTCCGAAAACCCCCATTTTTGTAAATTCATGGCCCCTTAAAACCATGGTTTCCGGTAAAATATAAGTTACCAAAAAATAAGATGCTATCGCTGTAATAACGATGCTGCCCCAGTTTCCAAGATTCAGAGCATTCTGAACATTAGAAGTAGATGCACCTTCGTTATCATTGATTCTCACAAATAAAGTTCCTATAATAGAGAAGATAATTCCTGTACCTGCTATCAACATTGGCAGTAAGATCGGAGCAAAACCGCCAAAAGAGTCTTCGGAAATCGTTTCCCTTCCTAAAACCATCGTTGCCAAAACCGTTGCCACATATGAACCGAATAAATCCGCCCCCATTCCGGCAACGTCACCTACGTTATCTCCTACATTATCTGCAATTGTAGCTGGGTTTCGCGGATCATCTTCTGGAATGCCCGCTTCTACTTTTCCTACTAAGTCAGCTCCAACATCCGCAGCTTTTGTGTAAATACCGCCACCTACTCTGGCAAATAATGCAATGGATTCGGCTCCTAAAGAAAACCCGGTAAGGATTTCTATGGCTCTTTCCATTTCATGAGAATCCGGAGAAGAATCAGGCGCAAAGATCTGTTTGATGATCAGAAAAAGAGCTCCTAAACCCAAAACAGCTAATCCGGCAACCCCCATTCCCATTACCGAACCTCCGGTAAAAGAAACTTTAAGCGCTTTGGAAAGAGAGGTTTTTGCAGCTTCGGCTGTTCTTACATTTGCTTTTGTGGCGATTTTCATTCCGATAAACCCTGCCAAAGCAGAGAAAACCGCTCCTACTACAAAGGCAATTCCGATACTCCAATGGGAGTTGGAATTACTCATTCCCATCACAGCCAATAAAATAGCTACTACAACTACAAAATAGGTTAAAATCTTGTACTCGGCTTTTAAAAAGGCCATTGCACCGTCAGCGATATGTCCGCTGATAATTTTCATTTTTTCATTTCCGGCGTTTTGCTTACTCACCCAGTTACTCTGTAAAAAAGTATACAATAAAGCAACCACACCAAAAATTGGCACTAACACAAATAGATCCATAGTTTAATATTTTTTCGGTAATAGAGAACTAAATATAATAAATAATTCTCATGATATTGTCAAAAATATTATAACTCTGCAAAAATTATATTTTAAAACCCTGGTTTTATCCAATAAAAAAGGATAAATGTCTCCATTTATCCTTTATATTTTTCAAAAAAGAAATCCATTATCCTCCGAATTTGTTGGCATAATCTTTTTGTGAAGCTTTGATCACTTTTTTAGCATGTTCTGCTCCGTATACTTCATGAATTCTACATTTTGCAGGTTCATCCGGTAAGTTTTTATACGTCAGGAAGTAGTGCATCAATCTTCTTACTTCAGCTTCAGGCAATTCAGCGATATCTCTGAAGTGGCCGAAAGCGTGATCTCCTACCATTACAGCAACAATTTTATCATCCGCTTCTCCTCCATCGATCATTTTAAATCCTCCGATTGGAATAGCTTCCATCAACATTCCCCCTGAGTGAATATTATGTGAGCTTAACACACAGATATCCAATGGGTCATGATCTCCCATCGTTACATCATCAGCACCACTTTCAACAGCTAATCTCTTTACTTCATCGTGGCAATAGGTTCTTGGAACAAATCCGTATAATGCAGGAATAATATTAGAGAACTTCTGAGGCCTGTCTACTTTCAAATATCCTGTTTCTTTATCAACTTCATATTTAATGGTATCTGAAGGAACAATTTCTACAAATACATTTACAACATTTGGCACATCTTCTCCCGCAGAAATACCATGCCATGGATGTGCTTTAAAATTTGGAATCATTATCTATCTGTTTTATTTTTTAATTAAGCAATTATTAAAATTTCTCTTCTCAAGTCTTCAATAGTGGCAGCAATATAATCTTCACCATTCATATAATTCATGATGAAAACGGTCTTAAATTCGTCCAGATCAGGATTATTGTTTAAGCTTTCATATGTTTTGTGAAGCAAATCTATGACTGCATTTTTAGAATCAACAATATTCTGCCATGAATTTTTTGTTAAATAAAGCTGTTGGGAAGAATTGTATTCAAATTCTTCATTAATGGATTTTTCAGTAAGAAAAATGAATTCATGAACGGCCAACCCTTTATCAAATCGCTGGATAAGATTAGAAGGTTTCATTCTCTCTAAAAAAAGAGTCATTCTTTCATAAGAATGAGTTTTATTTTCAGAGTTAGATTTCACTGAAAGAAGCTTTATTTCCTGATTCTTTAGGTTGATATAAGTATATACAAATTGTCTCAGCAAAACCAGAAAAGGAATTGCAATAATTAATGCAAATGCATACGGTAAATATCCTGAAAAACTTGTCATAATTTAGGATGCAAAATTAGTGATAATTTTATAATTTAAGGCAGGCTTTGAATGATTTCTTTTTTAGAGCTTTGATAAGCTATTAACGATAAAATAATCACTAAATAAAAGCCTACCATCATTCTGTTCACTAAAATCGGGAATAGTAAAAATCTGATAAAAACGGTGAGATAAATAATCCCCATAAAACTCAGGAATAGTATAGTTTTTGGATTTTTCTTCAACACCAGCTTATAATCTGCGATAACGATAATAAAAATAGCTAACAATACAAAATAAGAGGTGTTGAATTCAAAAAAGATCTTACTTTTTACAAAAGATACATATTCATGGAAATTAAATGGGTCCGGGTTCGAAATAGGATATATCTGAACTTTAGTGAACTGGTTCATAAACAGAACAGACCATGGGATCTGATTGAAATATTGGATTAGAGCAAAAGACAAGAACAAATATATCAATGAGAAAAACAGTTCCTTTGTTTTAATTCTAAATTCATTTTTAAAGATATAAAGTACCACTAGTGAAAGGATATAAAAGATAAAATATTCCGGACGCGTCAGAATGCAAAGCATCCCCAAAACGGTTGCCACAAATAAATTCCGCTTTCTTGCCACAAAATAAATACTAAGCAATAAAAGTATACAGGATAAAGCATCTGGTGTTGCGTGACGGGAAGTATCCAGCAGTGGTTTGAACAATGATAATAAAAGTGTTAACGTCAAAGCCAAAAAATTGCTTTTCAGGATTTGTGATAAAAAAACAAAAATCAGGAATACAATGAGGATATAAGAAATAATTGTAATCAGGAAAGTAGATGTAGAAGCCGGAAAGCCCATTTTAAAAAATATAGAATTAATGAAATTATAAAATGGTTTCACGGAAAATAGCTGTAATTCTTCTTCATATGCTTTAGGGTTTTCCGATAAGGTTTTATAATAGGAATTCTCTCCTATAGCCTCTTCTTCTCTTCCAACACTCACTTCGAAAAGTTTTGGGTTTTTATCTTTCAGCTCAGTATATACTTTATGATGAATTTCTTCAATCTTCATCTCCGGATGATTTGCCTTATAAACCAATCCCATATAGGCTTCAATATCCGCATTGTAATATTGATGGGTATACAAATAATAAGACATGATCAATGTATAGAGAGACAGTATCAAATAAGCAATTCCTTTTTTCATAAAGAGTAAATTAAAAACTTCAGCTTATACAAATTTCTTTAAACCCAATACTTGTTTTATGAGTGATTTTTTCGAATATTGGATAATTGGATAAGGTTTAAGTTCCGGACGAAAACCTCTGAAAAACTCCTCAATAGCAGGAACTTCACTTCCCTCAAAATCAAAAACCCTGCTGTCAATATTTTTTGAAATAACGTGATCTATAATGACTGATGACCCGGAAAGTTTTACAAAGTCCTTATTATTAAAAGTTCCTAAAAGAACTACCGTTTTTTCATCATAGAATACAGCAATAGCATTAATCACGGCATTGTCATAGAAAAAAGCCGTAGTTTTCAGATATCCGGCTTTCTCAAAGTCCAGAAACAGTTGCAAAAAAGCTTTTTTATCTTCCTGATTTTTTGCACCGATCATGCTTTTGGCAATGAAATCCCATATTTCTTCCAAACGGACTTCCCGGACTTCAGATTTGGCAATCACTTCTTCATCCAGTCTTAATTTTCTTTTTCTTTTGGGTGAATATCTTTGCCTTACTGTTTCATAAGATTCTGGAAAAATAAGGAAATTTTTCCTTTGTTTTAATGACTCACTGAATGTATTTGAGTCATTGAACGCATAATACCAAATGTTATATTTTCTTTCAAAAAAATTCAAAAACAAATCATTGATCTGAATATTATCTGCTTTTGAAAAAATGCCTAGCTGTTGGCAGAGTTTAGGATTTACAACAATTTTTAATCCTCCTTTTTTGATAAAAGGAACCGGCATTACGGCTTCATAATCATTATACACTAAAATTTCCCATTGCTTCCCAGAGGTGATATCCAGAAAGTCTTTGGAAGCAGAGTATTTCTTCTGCTCCGAGTTTTCCAGGCATTCCGAATATTTTTTGAAATCAATTTCATGGTATTTTAGTCTTCTGATCATAATAATCCTTCGTCTGAGAAACTAAAATAGGAATTTTGTGTTATAATCAAATGATCTAAAAGCTGAACGTTTAAAAATTCTCCGGCTTCTTTTATTTTCTTGGTAATATTAATATCTTCTCTGCTGGGTTTCAAACTTCCTGAAGGATGATTATGGGCAATAATAATTCCTGTAGCAAAATGATCTAAAGCTGTTTTGAATAAAATCCTTATATCAACAATGGATTGACTGATCCCTCCTTGTGTTAATTTGGAAAGATGAACTATTTTGTTGCTTTGATTTACAAAAACCGCCCAGAATTCCTCTGCCCGTAAATCCGACAATTGGTTTTTAAATACCTGATAAGCATCATCACTATTCGAAATAGTAGGTTTTTCAGAAACTTCCTGGCCCGCTCTCCTTCGTCCGATCTCTAAAGCTGTAGCAATAGAAATGGCTTTTACTTCACCTACTCCTTTAAATTTCATCAGATCTTTCACGGAAAGTAAACTCAGTTGATTCCAGTTATTTCCCACTGAAATTAGTATTTTTCTGGCCAGCTCCAAAGCAGATTCATCTTTGCTTCCGCTTCCCATAATGATAGCAAGAAGTTCTGAATTTGAAAGAGAACCTTTTCCTTTAAGTAAAAATTTTTCTCTGGGTCTATCGTCTTGTGCAAGGAATTTGATGGTCATAATTTGTGTTTTTGATAATGAGGGCTAATAAAATGCGTAAAGAATAATCGGCTGTTTCGATTGGTCTATATATTTTGCGGTCTGATTAAAGGCATTGGCAGAAAGCATAGGGCATCCTAAACTTAAACATGCCGGATTTTGAGATTCAATATCCGGAATACAGCTATAAGAATGTAGGACTATGGCTCTTTGCAAAGCATTATTGTTTGTACTTTCCAGTCCGTTTAAGCGGTAAGACTTTCCGAATTTCCCAATATAACTTTCCTTAATCTCATATTTCCCTAGAGAGGATTGGTAAGAACCTTCTACATTACTGAATCTAAGTTCTTTTGAATTTTGAATTACAGAGCCTGAACCATGGGAAACTATTGCTTTCTGTAGGATTTTATCATTCTTTAAATCATAAACGAAGTAACGATATTTTCCTGAATGAATTTTAAAATTAATGAAAAAAGCCAGATCCTGATTATAATTTCTTCCTTTTATAAAACTTCTAATCTCTGAAACCTTTGATTGGGGCAGATCAACAGCATTTTCCTGAGACTCAACTTTAGAACAGGAAACAATAATAAGGAATAGAAAAAATAACTGTTTCATCATCAGAAAGTGTGTTTTACTCGATGATCATACCATCCTTCATCACCAGCTTTCTGTCTGTAATTTCAGCAAGATTCGGGTTATGGGTAACGATCACGAAGGTTTGGTCATATTTGTCTCTTAAATCAAAAAATAATCGGTGAAGGTCATCTGCATTTTTTGAATCCAGATTTCCTGTAGGTTCATCTGCAAAAATGATTTTCGGGGAATTGATCAAAGCTCTTGCGACTGCTACTCTCTGTGCTTCACCACCTGATAATTGGTTAGGTTTATGATGCAATCTTTGTTCAATTCTTAAGTCTTCGAATAATGCATAGGCTTTTTCAATAGCTTCTTTTTCGCTGGTACCTGCAATTTTCGTAGGAAGCAGAACGTTTTCTAAAGCTGTAAACTCAGGAAGTAATTGGTGAAACTGAAATACAAAACCAATATTTTGATTTCGGAATTTAGAAAGTTGCTTATCATTCATATTGATGAAGGATTCACCTGCAATAGTTATTTCAGTATCATTCTGCTTAGAGTTTGTAGGTTGATCCAATGTACCTAATATCTGTAAAAGTGTCGATTTTCCTGCACCGGATTCTCCTACAATAGATACAACTTCTCCAACTTTTATGTGGATGTCAACACCTTTTAATACTTCCAAATTCCCATAAGACTTATGGATATTCCTTGCTTTAATCATAATTCAAAAATACTAAATTGATTTTGAAATTCGAGCAAGAAAGTAAGCGATAATTTTGAAATTTTAAAAATAAAAACAATAAAAAAACCTCTCGAAGTGAGAGGTTTAATATACTATATACTAGATCGTTACAGTAATAAAGTTAAAGGACTTTCCAGATATGTTCTTAAAGTTTGTAAGAATTCTGCACCTGTAGCACCATCTACAACTCTGTGATCACAAGCTAATGAAAGTTTCATGATATTTCCAACCACGATCTGTCCATCTTTAACAATTGGTTTCTCAACAATTGCTCCCACAGAAAGGATCGCAGAATTTGGTTGATTGATGATACTTGTAAAGGTTTCAATTCCGAACATTCCTAAATTAGAAATAGAGAATGTAGAACCTTCCATTTCATTTGCTTTAAGACCTTTAGATTTAGCTCTTGAAGCCATGTCTTTTACAGCAGCAGAAATTTGAGTATAGCTCATCTGATCTGTATTCCTTAGAACAGGAACTACTAATCCGTCAGGAATTGCCACGGCTACTCCAATATTGATATTTCCTCTATGAATGATCTTATCTCCAGCCCAGCTTGAATTCACCTGCGGATGTTTTCTTAAAGCAATCGCTGTTGCTTTGATGATCATATCATTGAAAGAAATTTTTGTATCTGGTAAAGAATTGATCTCTTTTCTTGCTTCAATGGCCTTATCCATATTGATCTCCACCATCAGGTAATAGTGAGGAGCAGTGAATTTACTTTCGGAAAGACGTTTTGCAATAATATTTCTTACCTGAGAGTTTGGAGTTTCTGTATCTTCACCCTGTACAAAGTTGACGGCAACTTGTGCAGCAGCACTTACAGCCGGAGCAGATGCAGAAGCTGCCGGTTTTGCAGATGGTTGATAATTTTCAATATCTTTTTTAACGATTCTTCCATTTTCTCCTGAACCTTGAACAGCATTGATATCAACTCCTTTTTCTTGAGCCATTTTCTTCGCTAACGGAGAAATTGCTACTCTGTCCGTAGATGAAGAGCTTGCAGCCGGAGCTGTTTTTTCTTCTGTCTTAGCTTCAGTTTTTTGTTCAGCAGGTTTTTCTGCTTGAGATTGAACAGCAGGTTTAGCAGCACCAACTCCGGAAACATCTGTTCCTTCAGGACCGATAATGGCCAAAACAGAATCTACCGGAGCAGCTCCTCCTTCTTCTACCCCTTGCTTCAATAACACTCCATTGAATTCGGATTCAAAATCCTGAACCGCTTTATCTGTTTCGATTTCAGCAAGAAGATCACCTTCTTTTACTGTATCGCCTACATTTTTATGCCATTTCGCCACTTTACCTTCCGTCATTGTATCAGAAAGTCTAGGCATGGTAATAATTTCAACGCCAGCAGGAACTTCTGCTGTAGTTTGTTCTACGCTTGTTGTTTCGTTTTCCGTTTTAGATTCCTCTTCTGATTTCTTTTCTTCAGAACCGGATGCAGCAGGAGCGCTTTCTCCGGTCAATCCGGAAATATCTTCTCCTTCACTACCAATAATTGCCAAAACAGAATCTACAGCTGCTGCATTACCTTCTTCTACACCCACGTATAAAAGGGTTCCTTCTATTTCAGATTCGAAATCCTGAACCGCTTTATCTGTTTCAATTTCAGCTAAAATATCTCCTTCCTTTACTTTATCTCCTACTTTTTTATGCCATTTTGCCACTTTACCTTCCGTCATTGTATCGGAAAGACGAGGCATTGTAATAACTTCTGCCATAATTTTCTAATATGATAATTTGTTAATGTGATGATGTGAGAATTAAAAATAATTAACTCATTTTCAAATTCTCAAATTATCTAATTATTATTTTCTAATTTATCTAAGAACGGATAGTCTTCCTGAGCGTAAACGTACTCATAGATCTTCTCTGCCGTAGGATATGGAGAATTTTCCATAAATTCTATACATTCCTCCACAAAATCTCTTGATTTGTTATCCAAAGCTTCCAATTCTTCTTCCGTTGCCCAGTTATTAGCTAAAATTCTTTGTTTTACCAATTCAATAGGGTCATCATTTTTATGAATAGCAACCTCTTCTTTGCTTCTGTATGGTTCAGCATCAGACATTGAATGTCCTCTGTAACGGTAAGTTCTTGCTTCAATGAAAGTAGGTCCGTCTCCTCTTCTTGCTCTTTCAATAGCTTCATAAGCAGCTTCTGCTACTTTTTCCGGGTCCATTGCGTCTACCGGAAGACAAGGCATTTCATACCCTAAACCTAATTTATAGATATCTTCATGGTTAGCTGTTCTTTTTACAGAAGTTCCCATTGCATATTGGTTGTTCTCTACCACAAATACTACAGGTAGCTTCCAGTTCATTGCCATATTGAATGTTTCATGTAATGAACCTTGTCTTGCCGCACCATCTCCGAAGAAACAGATATTGACAGCCTTTCTGTCAAAATATTTATCAGCAAAAGCGATTCCGGCTCCTAAAGGAATTTGTCCTCCAACGATACCATGGCCTCCATAGAAACGGTGCTCTTTACTGAAAATGTGCATAGAACCACCCATACCTCCGGACGTTCCAGTTGCTTTACCGCAAAGTTCCGCCATGATTCTCTTAGGATCTACTCCCATCGCCATAGGATGGATGTGGCACCTGTAAGCAGTAATCATACTATCTTTGGTTAAATCCATTGCATGGGTAAAACCTGCCGGAATAGCTTCCTGGCCGTTATACAAGTGTAAGAAACCTCTGATTTTTTGTTTTAGATAAAGAGAACGGCATTTGTCTTCAAACCTTCTCCACATTGTCATATCTTCATACCACTTCAGGTATACCTCTTTCGAAAATTCTTTCATGTGTTAGCTCTTTGCTTATTTATGATGAAATAGTTGAGCAAAATTATAAAAAAAACTTTGTTTTTATTGTATACCTAACCAATTGTTTTTTCAGTTTAATCTTATATTTGAATTTTAAACTTATTATGGAAGAAAAACGGCCTTCACTCATACATACTTTTTCAAAAATTATATCCGATTTTTTTAATCCTCTTATTTCCTTGTTCATATTCTTTATATATATGAGTATTCAGGTGTATTCTTTAAAAGATTCCCTGCTTTACTTTTTACCGATATTATTAATGATTATAGTACCTGTCATTATCTGGCTCGTATGGAATGTAAAAACAGGAAGATATACCAATATGGATGTTTCCAACCGGGTACAAAGAAAAACTTTATATATTTTTATTGCAGCTTGCGTTGTTACCTATCTTATTTTCCATTACATAAAAAACGGATCCATTGATTTTGTGATGCTTTTTATCCTTATTCTTCTTTTTGCCTTACAGATCAGTAATTTCTTTATTAAAAGCTCTATGCATACAGCTTTCAATGTTTTCGTGGCAGCTTTGTTTTTTGCCATTAACTGGAAAATGGGATTACTATGGTTGGGAATTGCTTCTTTGGTAGGTGTTACAAGAATCATTTTAAAAAGACATACTGTAAAAGAAGTATTTATGGGGGCAGGAATAGCAATTGTGGTATCTTTTATTTATCTTTATTGCAATATACAGTTTCAACATTAGAATCAGGAAGATCATATGAAAATCAATCACCTCACCGCTGCGGAAGAAAATTTAATGAAGCTTTTCTGGAAGCTTAACTCTTTTTATTTAAAAGACATTATGGAGCAGCATCCGGAACCTAAACCGCACCAAAACACCGTTTCCACCTATCTCAAGATATTGGTAGAGAAAGGATACCTCTCCACCGAAAAAGAAGGAAGAATATTCAAATATACCGTTATGGTTCCTGTTGAAGAATATAAAAAATTTTTATTGAAAGAACTTTCACAACTTTTTTTCAATAATTCCGGGAAGGAAATTCTTCAGTTCTTATTCAATGAAAACCTGATCTCACAAAATGATCTGAAAGAATATTTTGATCTGAAAATCGAGATGAAACCGATAAAAATCAAAGAAACGAAACATGAAATAGCGGAAGAAATTCTGAATCCGAAAAAGGATAAGAAAAGCAAGGACAAAAAGAAAAAGAAGAAAAAAAACTAAACACAACAAAAACTGATCATGAAAACAAAATTTAAGGAGATTATACAGAAAGCCGGTGAAGTCCTGCTTCGTTACCCGATGGTTCTGGTAATGGCTCTTCTGGCTTCCATTGGTGCTGTTTGCATGTTTGAGAACAACCGGTACCAGGAAATCTTTTTTGTTTTTTCAAAGTTCACCGCGTGTTGCTGTATAGGGATTTCATTAATGTTTGCCTTAAAAATGCTTTCTCAAAGAATCGGTAAGTCTCTGGCATTGGAAATTGCAGGAACTGTTTTTCTGATTGGATTCTATTGTATATTACCGTCCAAAGAAAAAGATTTCACGGAGGTTTATGGATACATTATTGCTATCACCGCAATATTATCACATTTACTGGTCTCATTTATTGCTTTTTTAAATAAGGACAGAGAGCTCAGGTTCTGGCAATACAATAAAAATCTTTTCATTAACATTTTCCTTACAGGTATTTTTACGGGAGTTCTTACAGGAGGAGTTGAACTTGCCATTCTTGCTGTAGACAAGTTATTTGACTTTAATTTTAGTGACAGATTGTATACAGATACTTTATATGCTTTAGTCATATTCGGAAGTTGTTTCATTTTTCTTCTTTTCAATGAAAAAGGGCTGGATCGTTTGGAAAAAGATGGTAACTACCCTGTCATTTTAAAGTTTTTTACTCAGTTCGTTCTGATCCCGTTATTATTTATCTATCTGGTTATCCTGTACTTCTACTCTCTTAAAATATTAATCAACTGGGAACTTCCGAGAGGTTGGGTTTCTTACCTTATTCTGGCTTACAGTATTGTCGGAATTTTAGCATTGCTGTTGGTACACCCTCTCAAAGAGGACCATACAAAATCCTGGGTCAGAATATTTTCAAAGCTTTTTTATTTTACTATTATTCCTTTGATCATTCTACTGTTCACTGCTATTTTCACGAGAATATTAGAATATGGATATACGGAACCGAGATACTTTGTATTGCTTTTAGCGTTATGGTTGTTAAGTGTGGTCATTTATTTTATAATCAGTAAAAAGCCAACTATCAAATATATTCCTATCAGCTTATTTGTATTTGGTGTTTTTGCATTGATATTTCCTTACCTGAATGCATTCAGTGTGGCTAAAAGAAGCCAGAAAATAGAATTAACGAAGCTTTTGAATAAAAACAAAATCATTGTTAATGGTAAAATAAATTTTCAAAAGAAAGTTACAGATACCCTTGTTAACGAAATTGCCAATAAATTTGAATTCTTAGCTAAAAGAAAGCAGAAAGATTTCCTTTTAAACCTTGTTCCGGATCAAGATCATAAACAGTTAGAAACAGATATGGAATCCGTTGATTTCTGGGCGGTTTCGGATCATATCAAAAACAACTTTACCCATACAGATAAAACAAAGCCTGCTTCGGAATATGAAAGATTAACCATTACTTCTGAGAATAAGGTCATTAAAATTGGAGATTATACTTATATGATCGATTTAAACAGGTATAATAAGGAAACCAGAGAAATCAATGGAGATCATTTCAATATTATAGAAAAACCCGATCATAATTCAGTTTTGAAAGTTGTTCTCAATTCAAATGAGGAAATAGATTTCACTCCGGCGATCAATCAGATCATTGAAGCGAACAAGAATAAAACCGGAACGGTAAGAGTTCCAGAGCTTTCCATAGAAAATACTCTTGGGAAATATCATTTGAAGTTGATTCTTATGAGTATTACCCGGGAAAAGAATCCCTATACTAAAGCAGATAATGTGTATTATGATGATGCTGTGCTGCTCGTAAAAGAAAAATAACGACATAAAAAAAGCGGCTTTTAAGCCGCTTATATTTTTACCAACGATTTCCACCGCCGCCACGGTTGTTACCGTAACCTCCGCCTCTGTTGTTTCCATAACCACCACTTCTGTTGTTATCAAAACTTCTTCTTGGCTTCTCTTCTCTTGGCTTAGCTTCAGAAACGTTTAATACTTTTCCGTTAAATTCTCTCTGATTAAGAGCTTCGATTGCTTGTTTTCCTTCGTCATCACCCATTTCGATGAAACCGAAACCTCTTGAACGACCAGTTTCTCTGTCTGTTACAATTTTAGCAGAAGATACTTCTCCGTATTCTGCAAATAGATCCTGCAACTCATATTCTTTAGTTGCGTAATTGATGTTTGAAACAAAAATGTTCATTTTGAATAAATTAAAAATTAATAAAAATTTGGTATATAAAAGAAAAACAACATAGATTAATGAACAAATATTGATTCCAAATATAAACTGATGCAATATACGATTTAAAATTTCAAATCAAAGCTTTTTTTAATATAATTTCACATATTATGTTTAATTAGATATTTATTTCATTAAAAAATGCCCGAATAAACATTACATTTTAAAACAAAACTATTTATTAATAACAAATTAATATAATTTAAAAACAAATCAACCATATTATATAATAGCCAAAAAAAATGAAAAAGCGAGAAAACAATTGAGAAAATAAATCATCTTCTTAGGATAACTAAATCTCTTGGCGCAGGAAATCCCATCCATAAATGCTACATTTGTAATGCAAATTACTTTATATGAACTACCACACTAGAAAATGGGTAAAACCGGAAGATCTTAATCCGAACCATTCCCTTTTTGGAGGAAGATTACTGCAGTGGATTGATGAAGAAGCTGCTTTGTATACTATTATTCAGCTTGAAAACACAAGAGTTGTCACCAAATTTATTTCCGAGATCAATTTCGTAAGCTCCGCTAAACAGGGAGATATCATTGAAATCGGTATTGAAGTCGTACACTTTGGTTCCACCTCCATTACTCTGAAATGTGACGTCAGAAATAAAATGACCAGACAAACCATTATCACCGTTGATAAAATCGTAATGGTTAATCTGGGTGAAGATGGAAATCCGGCTCCGCATGGGAAAACAAAAGTCGAATTCGTAAAAGACAGACTAAATAACTCTATATGAAAATATTCATCAAAAATATGGTTTGCGGCAGATGTATTTCTGCTGTTGAAAGTATTTTTAATGATGCAGATATCCCCCTACAATATGTTAATTTGGGGGAAGTAGAAACAGCATCGGAAATTTCGGATCAGGAATTAAGTGCTATTGAAAGACGTTTGGAAGAAACCGGTTTTGAAAGAATAAAAGATTCTGCACATCAACTTATTGAAAAAATAAAAAATTTCATCATTACAAAAATAAGCGAGCTTGATATTGATGAGGATTTCCTGTTATCCGAATTTTTAAGCGCCAAACTTCATAAAGATTACAGCTCTTTGTCCAAAACCTTTTCACAAAATGAAAATATCACCCTTGAACAGTTCTTTATTCTTCAAAAAATAGAAAAAGTAAAGGAATTGCTTTTATATGGTGAATTCACTTTGACTGAAATTGCCGGAAAATTAGGCTACAAAAGCGTTCAGCATCTTTCTTCACAATTTAGGAATAGTACAGGCTTCACTCCTACTGAATTCAAAAAACTGAAAGTGCATAACAGAAAACCTTTGGATAGTATATAGAGCTTTCTTACCATTAGAGAGATAATCACGGCAACCGTAGTCCGACCAAGCAGAAACAAATATGATGACAATAGCCGAGTACAAACCCACAGAAATTCTGCAACCCTTTATCAAAGCAATCATAATTATTGAAAGCGGCGGTGAACAACTGCAAAATAGAGTCCTTCCAAACACTTCAGTGGCATTGGCTTTCTGTTTTAACGGACAAAACTCTTATACCGAAAATTCATCATTAAATATTTTACCCAAAACGACAGTTTCGGGGCTACGAAAATCTGTGCGACTCATCAATTATTCTAAAAAAACTTCTACACTAATTGTCTTGTTTAAAGAGAATAGCGCAGCAGCTTTTTTCAAAGAACCACTTTACGAATTATTTGAGAAAAGTATTTCACTTGACAATATCGAACATCCGAATGAAATTAGAATGATTGAAGAGATGCTTTGTGAAGCAAAAACTGATATCCGGAGGGTAAAAGTTGTTGAGCAGTTTTTAATCAAAAAATTAAATTATACAAGAGAAGACAATATTGTTTCTGCAGCCATTACAAAAATTAAGCAAAGTAAAGGATTGATTAGAATACAAGACTTAGCACTGGACTTACATATGAGTAATGATGCTTTTGAGAAACGTTTCAGAAAAGTTATCGGTTCTTCACCAAAACAGTTTGCATCTATTATACGAATGTCATCAATCATTCATCAGAAATCAAACGAACGATTTTTAGACATTGCATTTGAAGCAGGATATTATGATCAGGCTCATTTCAACAAAGATTTTAAATTATTCACAGGGCAAACGCCAACTGAATTTTACCGAGGCGCATCGTTTTGGTAAATCAATGAATTTTTACAATGATTTGAAAGTATATGTTTTGAACTTTGCATTATTAAAAATAGAAATACAATGCAATCAAAATTCAAACTTATATTAATCCTGGCTTTGTTAACAAACCAACTGACATTTTCACAATCGCCAGACCAATCATTTAAAAATTCTCAAAAAATGAACATTCTCAAAAACAAAGAAACTATTCAGTTCCTTTACAACACCATATTCAATGCCAAAAGATTTGAAAAATTGCAGAATATAATTTCTGCTGAGTATATAAATCCTGCTGGAGCAAAAGGTGTTGATGCATTCAAAAAATCAATAGTGGAATTAACCGCAGCTTTTCCTGATGCACAATGGAAAATTGAAGATATCATTGCGGAAGACAACAAAGTTGTTGTAATACAAAAATTTACGGGGACTCATCAACAACAATTTCAAGACATAAAGCCAACCAATAAAACTGTTTCCGTAAGTGGAATTGCAACTTATACCCTCAAAAACAATAAAATTATTTTTAGCGAAATTCAGACGGACCGTTTTAGTTTTTTACAACAATTAGGTATTTTGCCAACTCAACCAACAAAATCCAATAATTTAAATGACATTTATTTAATTGATAAATTCTTTGTCCCTAAATCTTCTATCAAAGAATTTAAAGAGAAAATGGCATATAACAGGACATTCATTCAAACTCTTTCAGGATTTGTCAGCGATAAGGCTTTTGAAAGTTATGATGACAATCAGAATCTAACTATCATCACTATTGCTGAATGGGAAAATCAAAACAAATTGAATGAAGCAAAATCCGCAGTTCAGTCAGAATATAAGAGAATAGGATTTAATCCGAAAGAATTTTATGAAAAACTGAACATAACAATGGAACGTGAGCAGTATCAATCACTTCAAGAACACAAATAAATCCACTTCCAAACTCAGATTCACTAATTCTATAACTATTATCCTTAAATTTATAACAAGTTTCCATCTTCAATCCAGAACTTTGTAATATAAATTAAAAAGATCATGGAACGACAATATAATATACTTGGAATGACTTGCTCCGGCTGTCAGAAAAAAATCTCTGAAAAGCTTAATAGCATCGAAGGAGTAAAAGCAGATGTCAATCTAGAAAACAATACGGCAACCATTACTTCTGATCACGAAATTGAGCTGGGTGTTTTGAATAAAGCTTTAGAGGAAATTGGTAAATATCAATTGGAAAACCCCAACAGAAAGCCTGAAAAAACATTCATTAAACCACAAGATCGTGTTTCGCCGTCTTCCGTTTATTACTGCCCAATGGAATGTGAAGGAGATAAAGTGTACTTCAAACAAGGAGAAAGATGTCCAGTTTGCAATATGTATCTGGTTCCTATTGAAGAGAAACATGCAAAAGATCCGCATCATAAACCAGTTTATTCTTCTGCTAACTTACCAGAGAACTTCAAAGATAATATCGGAAAATATTACTGTCCGATGTTTTGTGAAGGAGATAAAGTATATGACGAAAAAGGCGATTGCCCAGTTTGCCACATGCACCTGGAAAAAATCACTGAAGATGTAATCAAAAAAGACACTGCACATCATACACATCACGGTCATACGCACAATCATTCCCATGATCACCATCAACATGAAACTCCAAAAGTGACTGACGATATGGCGGGAAGGTATTATTGCCCGATGTATTGTGAGGGCGATAAAACCTATGATAGTAATGTTGGGTGTCCTGTCTGTGGAATGGATCTCGTAAAATATCCCGAAAAGAAAACAGCAAAATACACATGTCCGATGCACCCGGAAATCATCCGTGATGAGCCCGGAAGTTGCCCGATATGTGGAATGGACTTAGTAAGAATGCCCGATTCCGGAGAGGATGAGGAAGATGAAACCTACACCATTCTGAAAAGAAAATTCATCATTGCGTTGGTTTTTACCATTCCGGTTTTTATTCTTTCCATGGGTGGAATGCTGATTAACCTTCCTTTTTCTCATCAGGTTCAGGGAATCATCGAACTTGTTCTTACACTTCCCGTTTTATTCTATGCAGGCTGGTTCCTGATGAAAAGAGGCTGGGTTTCCTTCAAGACGTGGAATCTGAATATGTTCAGCCTTATTGCGCTGGGAGTTGCCGCAGCATTTCTCTTTAGTATAGTCGCTTTAGCTTTTCCTGATATCATTCCGCATGAAATCAGAGGGCACAACCACAAAATTCCATTATATTTTGAGGCGGTCTGTGTGATCTTAACGCTTGTTATTTTAGGACAATTAATGGAAGCTGCTGCTCATAAGAAAACAGGAAATGCCATCAGAGAGCTGATGAATCTTTCCCCCGATGAAGCCAATCTCATCATCAACGGCGAAGAAAAGAGAGTCTTGCTTTCCGAAGTAAAAATCGGAGATCTTTTAAAAGTGAAACCCGGCGAAAAAATTCCGGTGGATGGAAAAATTACTGAAGGGAATGCTATTATTGATGAAAGCATGATCACAGGAGAACCTATTCCTGTAGAAAAAAGCATTAATGATAAAGTTTCCTCCGGAACTATCAATGGTAATCAGGTTTTCATCATGAAAGCAGAAAAGGTAGGTGATGAAACCTTACTTTCCCAGATCATCAAAATGGTGAATGAAGCCAGCCGAAGCAAAGCACCTATTCAGAAATTAACGGATAAGGTATCTAAAGTATTCGTTCCGGTTGTGATTATTATTGCCATACTCACATTCCTTTCATGGCAATTTTTTGGACCGGAAGGTAAAAGAAGCTTATTTGCTTTCGTAAATGCTGTTGCCGTATTAATTGTAGCCTGTCCGTGTGCTCTAGGTTTGGCAACACCGATGTCTTTAATGGTAGGAATTGGAAAAGGAGCCAAAAACGGTATCCTGATCAAAAATGCGGAAGCTCTTGAGCAAATGAATAAAGTGAATGTCCTGATCACTGATAAAACAGGCACTTTAACAGAAGGCAAGCCGTCTGTGGAGCATATTGAAACTACAAATTCTGAAAATGGTGTTCAAATTTTAAAACTGGCCTATTCATTAAACCAGAATTCAGAACATCCTTTATCAAATGCCATTATTAAAAAGGCAAAAGAAAAAAATGTCACTTCTGAAAAGGTGGATCAATTTGAAAACATTTCCGGAAAAGGAGTTAAAGGAAATATTCAGGGGAAAACAACCTATTTGGGAAATGAAAGTTTGCTGATTTCCCATAACATCACCATTCCTGAAAATTTAAAACAAAAGGCAGTGGAAGTTCAGTCAAAAGCACATACCATTTCTTATGTAGCTCAGGAAAATACTGTTTTGGGATTCATCAGCTTCACAGATAAAATTAAAGAAAGTTCCAAAAAAGCTGTGGAGCATTTAATGAAAGAAGGCATTGATGTAATGATGATGACCGGGGATAACGAACATACGGCAAAAGCCGTTGCAGAAGAGCTGGGAATTAAACATTTCAAGGCTAATTGTCTTCCGGAAGACAAACTTAATGAAGTTAAAAAACTGCAACAGCAAGGAAAAATAGTGGCCATGACAGGCGATGGAATCAACGACTCTCCTGCTTTGGCACAATCCGATATCGGAATAGCAATGGGAACCGGAACTGATGTTGCCATCGAAAGCGCAGAAATAACCTTATTAAAAGGAGATATCTTAGGAGTGGCAAAAGCTAAATTATTAAGCGAAAAACTATTAAGAAATATCAAAGAAAACCTTTTCTTCGCCTTTATCTATAATGTTTTAGGTGTTCCTATTGCGGCAGGATTATTGTATCCATTTTTTGGAATCCTCCTGTCACCGATGATTGCAGCCGCAGCGATGAGCTTCAGCTCTTTATCCGTGATCTTAAACTCACTGAGGCTTAATTCGGTGGATCTGGATATAAAATAAGTATCATGAAAAAAGGAAGTCTTTACATTGGGTGTTCAGGTTTTTACAATAACGATTGGAAAGGATTTTTTTATCCACAAGACACTAAGAGTAAAGACTTCCTTACCTTATATTCCCAACAATTCAATACTGTGGAGATCAACTCCACTTTTTACAGAAATCCAACTGCAAAAACCCTTTTGAAGTGGTATGATGAGACTCCGGATGATTTTATGTTTTTTATTAAAATTCCCAAAACAGTTACTCACATCAATAGGCTTAAAGAAAGCAAAGAAGAGATTTATGGATTTTGTGATCATATTCAGCAAAATTTAAAAGAAAAGCTCGCGGGATTTCTGTACCAATTTCCGCCTTCTTTTAAAAACAGCCAGGAAAACAATGATCTTATTATGAATAACCTTGATTTTAATTTCCTGAATGTTATCGAATTCCGACACGAATCCTGGTGGAAAGAAGAAGTTTTCAATGCTTTAAAAGATAAAAACATAGTGTTTTCAGGAGTAAGCTTTCCCGGAAATCTTCCCGAAGATGTAATTGTCACCCATCCCGAAATATTATATTACAGGCTTCATGGAAAACCCATTCTCTATAAGTCGGAATACTCAAAAGAATTTCTCAATGATCTGGCAGAAAAAATCAAAAACCTGCAAAAGAAAACATTTATCTTTTTCAATAATACCTGGGGAAGTGCAGCCATACATAATTCCCTGTATTTAAAGAAAATATTAGAATAACCTTATTCTTTAAAAAACAGATTAAAATTACCTTAAAAAGTACAATTTCAATTGAAATTGGCACATCCTTTGTTAAGAATATTTTGGAAAAATTAACAATTTTTAACAATTTAAATTCCTTTTTACTTTTATGAAAAAAAATTTTGCGGAGAAGTCAAAGCAAATGACTTTTCTTGGGATGCTTGCATTGGTGAGTGCAACTTCAATTCTATTCAACGGCTGTAATCAGAAAAAAGAACAGAAAACATCTGAAAGGATGATTTCCCATGAAGATCCCGTCGCAAAAACAATTCCCGTCATTGATGATGAAAATGTACCATCAGACAAAAGAGTCATTTATCTGACTTTTGATGACGGCCCCAATCAGGGAACCCAAAATCTCCTAAAAATTCTTCGTAAAAGAAATGTATGCGCTACAGCTTTCGTTGTAGGCAAACATGCATATGGAAGCAAAAAGCAGAAAGATGATTTAGAGCAACTAAGAAAAGATCCTTTAATTGAACTGGCCAACCACAGTTTTACCCATGCTCATAACAAATACACTGATTTTTATAAAAATGCTGATGCTGTTGTTCATGATTTTGATATGGCAAAGGACAGCCTGAAATTGCATGATCAAATTGCAAGAACTCCAGGAAGAAATATCTGGAGGCTTAATAATATTACGGTAACCGATATTAAAAGCTCTGCACAAGCAGCCAATAGCATGAAAAAAGCCGGCTATAAAGTTGTCGGCTGGGATCTGGAATGGAAACCTACAAAAGCTATGAATTTAAAAGGAAATCATGAAGCTATGCTGAAAAAAGTTGATAGTATCTTCTTTAATGACCTGGAAAAAACATCGAGACACCTGGTTTTCCTTACCCATGACCAATATTTAACCGATGTAGACTCCATCAACGAATTGGATCTGTTTATTGAAAAGCTTCAGAAAAGCAACAAATTTGTATTCAGAAAGATCTCCCAATATCCTAAGATCAATGAAATATTAAATTGATGAGCGTTTGTCATTCCAAATAATGTGAAGCAAAATGAAGAATCTCAATTATGGGATTCTTCACTTCGTTCAGAATGACCAAAAAAAATCACTACTTAAAAATTTATTAATCTATTAGTTTTTTGCTTTTAAAATTCAGAAATTTGCATTTATGAGCCTTAAAGAAAACTACCATACGATAAAAAGCCAGCTTCCCGATCATATTCAGTTGGTTGCGGTATCAAAAACCCATCCAGTAGCAGCCATCCAGGAAGTTTATGATCTGGGACAAAGAGTATTCGGAGAAAATAAAGTACAGGAACTGGTGGAGAAATACCCTCTTCTGCCTAAAGATATCCGGTGGCACCTGATTGGGCATCTGCAAACGAATAAAGTAAAATATATTGCAGGATTTGTAGATACCATTCAAAGTGTGGATTCCGAAAAACTTCTTAAAGAAATCAGCAAAGAAGCGGGAAAGCATAACCGAACTATCAAAGTCCTGTTACAGGTAAAGATTGCGGAAGAGGAAAGCAAATTCGGTTTGGAAATTACAGAAGCTAAAGATCTTTTTCAACAATACCTTACCGGAAAGTTTCCTCATCTTGAAATCACCGGATTAATGGGAATGGCGACATTCACAGAAAATGAAGATCAGATCAGAAAGGAATTTTCTGTTCTTAAAAAAGTTTTCGATGATCTGAATTCAATAAAAAAACTGGAAACTTTATCAATGGGAATGAGTGATGACTTCCCTGTCGCCATAGAATGCGGAGCCAATTCTGTACGCGTAGGATCAGCAATTTTCGGAAGACGGGACTATTCAAAATAATACATTTAGGTATAGTTTTTGCTAATAATTCAATCAAAAATTTCTAAATTTGCGACTATGCAAAAAATCCTTATAGTAGAAGACGAAAAAGCAATCTCCGGGGTACTACACAGTATTCTTTCAGATGAACTTACCAATTACGAATTCATTGTGGCCGAAGACGGACTTGAAGGCTACAAACACATTGAAAAAGAGGATTTCGCCCTGGTGATCTCTGATATAAAAATGCCCAAACTTTCAGGAACTGAGCTTTTAAAACAAAGCTTAGCACTGAAACCTGAGACCACTTTCATTATGATTTCAGGGCATGCCGATATCGATTCTGCTGTTTCCTGCTTAAAGGAAGGTGCTTATGATTTTATCTCCAAACCTATTGATATCAACAGGCTGATCACAAGCGTAAAGAACGCATTGGCTAAAGAAAGCCTGAAGAAAGAAAATAAAAACCTTCAGACAGAAAATAAAACCCTGAAAAAGAAGGTCAACAAAAAATACCAGATGATCGGTGAGTCTCCTGCCTTGAAAAAGATTCAGGATATGATCGAGAAGGTAGCGGCTTCAGATGCCAGAGTTCTGATCACAGGACCTAATGGTGCCGGAAAAGAATTGGTGGCTCATGCTATCCACAGCCAAAGTGACAGATCAAAAGGACCTATGGTGGAGGTAAACTGTGCTGCCATTCCTTCAGAATTAATAGAATCTGAACTTTTTGGACATGTGAAAGGATCTTTTACAGGAGCCATCAAGGATAAGCAAGGAAAATTTGAACAGGCAACCGGAGGTACTATTTTCCTTGATGAGATCGGAGATATGAGCCTTATAGCTCAGGCAAAAGTGTTGAGAGCATTGCAGGAAAGTAAAGTTTCCCCTGTAGGAAGCGATAAGGAGATCAAGGTGGATGTAAGAGTTCTTGCAGCTACCAACAAGAATATGCAGGTTGAAATTGAGGCTGGAAGATTCAGAGAGGATTTATATCACAGACTTTCTGTTATTGAGATCTATGTTCCGCCTTTGGATGACAGAAAAGAAGATATTCAACTGCTGGTAGAACATTTTTCCGGAATCATTGCCGAAGAACACGGTACAGCTGTGAAAAAGTTTGACGATAAGGCTATTGAAGCATTAAAAGCCCTTTCATGGACAGGGAATATCAGAGAGCTGAGAAACGTGGTGGAAAGGTTAATTATCCTTGGAGGAAATACTGTTTCTGAAGAAGATGTTGCAAGTTTTGTGAGAAAATAATTAATTATTAATTAAAATATATTACAAAAAATTTGCAGTATGTAAAGCTGCAAATTTTTTTTTTTGAAGTATTATGAACTTTTTAAATAAAAACTATACGAATGAATGCCTGAAACTGGCTCTTCCCGTGATGCTTACACAGGTAGGACAGGTTTCAGTCAACTTATTTGACAATATTATTGTAGGAAAATTATTGGGTGCAGATGCTCTTGCTTCGGTATCTTTGGGAAATGCCGTATTTTTCTCGATGTTTGTATTGGCATTGGGATTTTCTTTTGCCATTCCGCCATTGGTATCGGAAGCACATTCCAAAGGGGATCATAAAACAATCAATTCTGTATTCAGCCACGGATTTATTATTAATATGTCTGTGGGAATTATCCTGATGGGAATCTTATTTTTAGGAATGCCGCTACTCTATCATTCCGGACAGCCGGCAAAGATTATTCCCGATACGGCCAATTTCTTAGGCATTATGGCGATCAGTATTGTTCCTTTCATGGCTTTCCAGACACTGCGTGAAGTTTCGGAAGGATTATCATATACAATCGGGGTTACCAAAGCTACCATCATTGCGAATGTGATCAATATTATACTGAATTATGTGTTTATTAAGGGGCTTTTCGGGATTCCTCCAATGGGTGTGAAAGGTTCAGCATTAGCGAGCTTAATTGCCAGAATTTTCATGGTGGTCTTCCTTTACTTCGTTCTTTTATATGAGAAAAAAACCAAACAGTATATTAAAGATTTCTCTCTGAAAGTTCAGGTATTTTCTAAAGAAATGTTCAGTAAAATGCTGAAATTAGGTTTTCCTACCGCATTACAGATGTTCTTTGAGGTAACAGCTTTTGCTGCTGCTGCTTTTATCTGCGGATTGATCTCCGCTCATGACATTGCATCTCACCAGATCGCGTTGAGTATGGCTTCCTTTACATTTAACCTGTGTATCGGATTCAGTGTGGCTTCTACGGTAATGATCGGAAGAAAGCTGGGTGAAGGCAATTTCGTTGAATTGAGAAAAGTGGGTATCAATAACCTTAAAATCGCTTTTGTTTTCATGACGATCTGTGGAATTATATTTATTCTGGGCAGAAACTTCCTTCCTACGTTCTTTACCAAGAAGGAAGAAGTGGAAGTAATTACTTTAGCTTCAAAATTATTGATCATTGCTGCCCTGTTCCAATTATCAGATGGAATTCAGGTAACTGCCTTGGGAACATTGAGAGGTTTACAGGACGTTAAGATCCCTTCTATTTATACCTTCATTGCATATTGGATCATTACGATTCCCTTAGGGTATTTCCTTTGTGTGACCTTAAAAATGGGAGCTTTCGGAATGTGGATCGCTTTAGGATTGGGATTAACGGTTTCCGCGGTATTTCTCGTAAAACGATTTTTGAATATGTCTGCAAAGAGAATTAAGCAGAATGGATAAAATAAAAAAGCGGTCTCTTAGATCGCTTTTTTTTTGTCATACATCTTTTTCAATTCAATATTGTCAATCCATCCTTCTGATTTATACATTGAAATAATGATCATTTCTTCAAAAAGATCCAATGATGTAGTTTGCCCTTTAATAGTTGCATTTTCCCAAGGACTATCTTTTTTAGGAATTATATATTCGATGCAAAATCTATTTTCAAAACCATTTATAGCAACAAACCATTCCAGCTCATTATCATCTTTACTCAGCAAAAGTAATGTAGTGTGCGAAGTCAGACCATAAATATCAGTTTCTTTAAATATTCTATTCAAGATTTCTAAGACTTTTAACATTGGAGTCCCTCCATCACCAAATCTATCGCCAGGTTTGGGAATAAACTCTCTATAAAATTCTTCTATTGTTTTGTTTTTTTGTGCAGAGCAACGAACTATCGGCATATTTATTAAATTGATTTAGTGCCAAGAATCTAATCTTGTAATATTTTGAATTTCCCCACCAAACAGTCCCATATGGCCATTTTCATTCATATTAAACCTGCCTCTGATAATAACGTATTTCTTATTGTATTTCATTAATCCTTTTTTATTAATATCATTTGAAAATTCAACCCAAAAGGCATTTTTTAAAATTGCTTTTTCGTAATCTTCCTGATGCAAATAAATTGCATCTCCTTCAAATTCCAAATTTAAATATCCAACAACCTCTATTATTTTGTTATGATATTTCTCCGGAGTTGCAATTAATCTTACTAAAGAAATATGCATATCTCTTGAAGAAATTATTTCACCAGTATCAATTTCCTTTGTTTGAGAGTAAAAAGGTATATAAATTAAAAACACAAAAAATAATATCACCTTAGATTTTATTTCCATTCAGTTGAGATATGATTCAAAGTTAATGATTCTTTTGCTTCGCTATTCTCAAAAGCTGCAATCTTAGTCAAACATTCGGCGAGATTCTTCATATCATGCTGTTTAATCGGGTTTCCCTTTGAACAACCAATGGATGTATATAACTGATTAGGTTCTCTACCAAAAAGTCTGGCCGCTTTCAATATTTCTCCATTCTCTACGATTGTATATCTATTATTTTTAATATTTTTCTTATTTCGGAATACCGGACTTCTATTAAATGTATAAGCTGTTGCAGCTTCCCTGTTCAAAGAAATATGAGTAGCAATTCCACCGCCTAAAGAATGCCCTGTCACAACACATTCTTTAAAATTATATTTACTCCTGCATTGATCGAAGATTTCCAATCCATACTTATTTTGCTTTTGGTTGACAGGATTGTTTCCGGTAGAGAAATCTTTGAGAGAATCTGTTCCTCTAAACACAAAAACATACATTCCTGTAAGTTTATCTTTATAGAGCGTAGCATAAAAATCCATTTCTTTATTTTCGAAATCTTCTACTTTTTCAAAGTATTGATCAAGATTGAATTGAAAAGGTTTATTGTACACATTTTTACTAAGCTGGGCATATTTCCAGGATTTATCAGATATATCCCGTATTTCCTTACACCATCCTGAAGGATGATCACATTCAGTTAATGTTCTACGAGAGCTACAACTGCACAATACTACAAACAGTGATAGTAATACAATAGATTTGAGGGATTTCATGGTTCAAGGTTTTAGTTTAATTAAAATTACAACTATTTTTTTACCAAAAAAATACCCCATTTGTGTTATATATCTAAAAGTATTACAATAAAAAACTCGCTCTTTCGAGCGAGTTTTTTATTTATTTCTTCAAACATTTCTCCAAGAACTGATCTTGTTCCCATAAAACGTGGAAAATATTCTCTTTAGCCTGATAACCATGGGCTTCTTTCGGTAAAAGCACCATTTTCACAGGAGCCCCGAGGTTTTTCAACGCCTGGAAATATCTTTCTGTTTGCAGGGTGAATGTTCCCGGGTTGTTATCCGCGTCTCCATGAATCAACAGCAATGGTGTTTTCATTTTATCAGCATTCATGAATGGTGACATCGTGTTATAGATTTCCGGAACATCCCAATAGTTTCTCTGTTCGCTCTGGAAACCAAATGGGGTCAACGTTCTGTTATATGCGCCACTTCTCGCAATTCCGCACGCAAAAAGCTTGGAATGAGTTAAAAGATTAGCGGTCATAAAAGCACCATATGAATGTCCTCCTACTGCAACTTTCGTTTTATCAATATATCCTAGCTGATCCACTGCATTGATCGCCGCTTCTGCGTTGGCCACCAACTGCGGAATGAAAGTATCATTAGGTTCTGTTTTACCTTCTCCGATAATCGGGAAAGCCGCATCATCCAAAACAGCATATCCTTTGGCTGCCCAATACACGAAAGAACCGTAATTCGGGAAAGTGAAATCGTTTGGATTCTGAGTATTCTGTCCTGCGGTATTCTTATCTTTATATTCCGTAGGATAAGCCCAGATCAGCAAAGGAAGTTTTTCTTTTTTAGCCTTTCTGTCGTAATTTGCTGGAAGATATAGTGTTCCTGTTAATGTTACTCCATCATTTCTTTTATAAGTGATTACTTCTTTATAAACATCTTTGATGCTTTCAAAAGGATTGGCAAATTGAGTAACCGCTTCCGCTTTATTGGATTTAATATTCTTTTTGAAATAATTCGGATACTGGCTTGCGGATTGCTGGATGGTTAAAACTTCTCCTTTGGAAGGATTAATGATATCTATAATCTCTTCTTTCGCATTCTTCAGATTGGAAGTATACAGTCTCTTCTTTTTCAGGGTTTTCATGTCCATTTCATCGATGAAAGGATGCTGCCCGTCTTTCGTAAACCCATCCCCGATAAGATAAGATTTTCCGTTCTTCATGTCTACAACAGTTCTTCCGAATTCGTTTTTCGTGGTATTGAAATTTCCCGGATCGCTATACACATCCTGGTAATTTCTGTCATCAATAATTTTGGATTCACCGTTATTAAGATCAACTAAGAACGATTTTGTATTTCTGGTATCATACCAGCCTTCATTCACGATCGCATAATGATCATTCGTCCAGCTTGTTCCGGAATATCTTTGTTTTGTTTTATAAAAAGACTTTGGTGCGACAGTGAATGGAGCTTCCCAAGTGAAGATCTCATCCCTGTACTCCGCATTTTTATACTGATCTCCCCCATCCAATGCTTCAGCATAGACCAATGTTGCTGGCTTATCGCTTCTCCATCCCATATCTCTTTTTCCTGTTCTTACAGAGGAAAATCCTTTTGGCATAATTTCGTTCAAAGGAACTTCATTCACCACTTTTACGGTATTTCCCTTCATATCATACACCGTAGAAGTCATTGGGAATCTGCTTAATGGAACAATATAGGAAAAAGGCTTCTTAATAGTGGTTACCATCAGGTAATTGCCATCCGGTGAAAAGCTCAGACCCGCATACAGATCCTGATCTTTCACTTTCTTTACATTTCCGTTCAGATCTACATTATAAAGCTCAGAAGAGGTAAGGATTTCAAAGTTTTTTTCATCCTGTGGATTTTTAAGCAAATCCTGATATGTTCTGTTTTGCGATACTTTTCCATCCGCAGTGGAAACAATCGGGCCTGCTGGCATATCTTTGCTGGAATCAATCAAAGCCGGCCTGTTCTGCGGAAGTGTTCTTATCAACAGACCTTGAGAATCTTTATACCAAACATAAGGATTCCCCAGGTTAGCATTCAGATTATCATTGGTGATTTTTTTGGCAGTCGCCGTTTCCAGATCTACGATCCAAAGTTCTACTCCTTTGTTGGTTGTATTGGTGAAAGCCAGTTTCTTTTCATCCGGAGAGAAAGAAGTATTGGTAATTTTAGGATTTGTCGGTAATCCTTTTACCTGAACTTCGGTCTTATCATTCAGCTTTCTTACTTTAAGATTGTTGGAATATGTGGCTGTACTTGAAATATTCGTTACCGGATTGATTCTTAATCCCCCAAGCTTCATTTCCTGCTGACTAAGATCTTCAAGGGTTTTGTAAGTTGGGCGATAAGCAAATACCATCCAGTCCTTTTTATTATTAATTAATACACTTGGCGGTCTTTCATAATCTGCAAGCTTCAGAATTTCCGCAGAAGGCTTTTGATAGGTGATATTTTCCTGAGCTTCATAGAAATTAAGAAATGCCAGAAGACAAATTGTCAATTTTAACCTCATTATATTTTCATTTTTCACGAAATTAATAAATTTTAAATAAACTCCTATAATAAAAACCCACCACAATGTGACATATAAAAAAATAACTTTATATTAGTAGAGCAAAAAACAAAAAATCTTATGAAAAATCTAAGAAAACTATCAAAAAAAGATTTAAAAACTATTAATGGTGGTGGTGCTCCAACATGTCCTACAGGATATAAGCCGTGCCTAATTGTTTCAGATGATGACGAAATTAAATGGACCTGTATTTGGTCTACATTATCTTGTAATCCTTAATTCAGTAATTAAAAAAAGAGCATTTAAAAAATGCTCTTTTTATTTTTATTCTGATATGGTTCAATTACCAGTCTGAAGCTCTTTTGCGTTTCTCGATCATATAATCTACAGAAATTTTCCCTGCTCCGAAAGCCATCAAAAGAAGATAAACAGACAGATAAATCAGGCTCATTTCTCTTTTCTCGAAAGGATCTGCCCCATGAACAAAAAAACCAGCAATGGCCATGGTAAAGATCAGAAAGCCTAATGCTATTCTTGTAAACAGTCCTAAAATAAGAAGTATTGAACAAACAAATTCAGCAAAAACAGTAAGGATCAAAGAAAATTGAGCCCCCATTCCTAAAAAATCATAAAATTCAATTTTTCCGCCTTCTAAAAGCATCTGAAGCTTTGGAAAGCCGTGAGAAAGCATGGCAAAACCAATAAAAACCCTCACAATCAATAGAACAATATCCTTAAAAATGGTACTGGAATTTGAGTTCAAATAATTCATTCAATGGAAAATTTAGATTAAAGATAATAAAAATCTTACAATACAACGAATAATAGGGCTATTTTAGTCTATCTGTACCCGAAATTTTTCAGATCTCTATCATTTTTTCTCCAGTCTTTTTTCACTTTGACGAATAAGTTTAAATGGATTTTTTTAGCAAAAAACTTCTCCAGATCCAACCGGGATTCTGTCCCCACCTTTTTGATGGCTTCTCCTTTGTGACCAATCAAAATACCTTTCTGGGTTTCTCTTTCCACATAAATGATGGAATCTATAAAAATAATTCCTTCTTTTTCTTTGAATTGTTCCGTAACGACTTCTACAGAATATGGAATTTCTTTGTCGTAGTTCAAAAGAATTTTTTCACGGATAGTTTCGTTCACGAAAAATCTTTCAGGCTTATCGGTAAACTGGTCTTTATCGTAGTAAGGTGGATTTTCCGGAAGTAAGGATTTTATTTTAGGTAAAATGATCTCCGTATTAAATGCATTTAGAGCAGAAATAGGCAGAATTTCAGCTTTTGGAATTCTTTGATGCCACTCTTCCACTAGTTTTTCCAGCCCTTCCTGGTTGGTTTGATCTACTTTATTTAATAACAATAAAACCGGAACCGGGATTTTGTTCAGCTTATCAATTAAAAACTCAGAAGGTTCAGCTTTATCCGTAACGTCTACAATGAAAAGGAACACATCCGCATCCTGTAAAGAATCCTTTACAAAATCCATCATTTTCTCCTGCAATCCATATTTAGGATCTAAAACTCCTGGAGTATCTGAAAATACGATCTGAAGATCTTCTTCATTGTAAATCCCAAAGATCCTGTGACGTGTTGTTTGTGCTTTTTGTGTTACAATAGCCAGCTTCTCCCCCATCAATTGGTTTAATAAGGTTGATTTTCCGGCATTTGGCTTTCCGACTATATTTACGAATCCTGCTTTGTGCATATCTACTTTTTTAGGCTCAATATTGAACCGGATTGCAAAGTTACTAAAAACAAAATTTTAAATTTGGTTTTGTCTTCACAAAAGTAAATGCTGACATGAAAAAGTAATATCTTTATCCACAAAATTGATCCATGACCGAAGCGGAAAAACATTTCACGGAACTTGCAGCAGAAATTCCCGAAGCACAACAAGGAAAAATGTTCGGAGCTCTTTGCCTGAAAGCATCCAATGGGAAAGCATTTTTGCTGTTAAAAAACGGAAATATAGCCATAAAGCTTTCCGGACCCTCTTTGGAGGAAGCTTTACACCTGAAGGGTTCCACGATCTTTGAACCTTCGGAAGGCAAAAAAATGAACGGCTGGGTTCAAATCCCCGCAGAATATCAAAATCTATGGAAAGAGTATGCTCAAACTGCATTAGCTGAAGTAGAAAAGATTGAAATAAAACCATCGAAAAGTAAATAATGGATATAGACCAGATTCTTGATCGCATCTATCTATTACCCGAAGCTTCCAAAGAGGCCTTGAAGGAGCACATTACGGAAATCTCGCACCCCAAATATTTCTGCCTTATGGAAGCAGATAAAGTAGTTCCTCATATTTACTTTATCAGGAAAGGAATTGTTCGGGCTTATGCAACTACTGAAGCCAATGATATTACTTTCTGGTTTGGAAGTGAGGGTGAAACCATAGTTTCCATGAAAAGCTATGTTGAGGATCAGCCGGGATATGAAAGCATTGAACTTCTTGAAGATTGTGATTTGTACAGGCTGGAAACGGAAAGTTTGAGAAAACTTTTTAATGAAGATATTCATATTGCCAATTGGGGAAGAAAATTTGCGGAAAGAGAACTGGTAAGAACTGAAGAGCTGATCATTTCAAGACAGTTTAAAACTGCTTTAGAACGGTATACGGATCTTATGAATCAAAAGCCTGATCTTCTCAAAAGAGTTCAGCTCGGACATATTGCCTCTTATCTGGGAATTACACAAGTAAGCTTAAGCCGTATCCGCGCAGAAATAAGATAATTTTGGTGACTAGAAATTTACAGTTTGAACGAGATTCTTCACTTCGTTCAGAATGACATTCATTTTTTAACAATTGTAAAATGTTTTTTCCTTTCAAATAGGGAAATTTGCATAGAAAATTATTAAAGATGAATTGGATCATATTAATTATTGCAGGATTATTTGAAGTCGCTTTTGCTTCATGTTTAGGAAAGGCCAAAGAAACATCAGGAACTGAAATGTATTACTGGTATGCCGGTTTCCTGGTGACCGTAACAATAAGCATGCTATTATTGATGAAAGCCACTCAAACTTTGCCTATTGGAACAGCTTATGCGGTCTGGACGGGAATTGGCGCAGTGGGAACAGCACTAGTAGGGATTTTTTTCTTTAAAGATCCTGTGAATTTCTGGAGAATTTTCTTTATTTCGACTTTGATTGCGTCTGTGGTTGGATTGAAAGCCGTATCTTCACACTAAGCTAATCTTAAACTATATAATCATGAAAAAAGCTTTATTATTTCTATTTATACATGGTTTGATATATGCACAGAATACAGCTGACCTATTTAATAACAGCTGGTATATTTCTCAAATAACAATGGGTGGAACTACCACCACCTCTCCTACAATGGATACCCCTCCCGGAGTCTCCAAATTTGATCTGATTTCTGGTAATTATATTTTTAATTCAAGGTATTTCAATACTGCTATAAATAATATTACTTTTTCAACAACTAATAATTCATTTACAAAAAACAGTGCTGCATGTACATTGGCAGATTACTGGGGGAGCAATCTGCAGGCTGTACAAGAATATGATCAGAAACATTGTGATATGTTCGTCAATCAGCCGGTTGGCCATGTTTTTAATTATGAAATTATTCCCAATGGTTCTGGCAAAACCCTAATCATAACGGACAATTCCAATGGCAATAAAGTTTATTATAACAGCTTTTATCTAAGTACAAAAGATAATAACATCACAACCGATTTTAGAATTCTACAAAATCCTATTAAGGAGAATTTAATTGTCGAGAAACTTGAGAATGGACTTCCTGTACAGATCGTCAATATGCTTGGCCAGCTGATCTATGAAGGAAAAACAGCTGATAGAAAACTGAAAGTTACTACTGAGAAATTTGAAAAAGGACAATATATTCTTATGATAAAAGGGCAAAAACCTATGAAATTTATTAAAGAATAGTTTATTACAAATATTTAAACTGATTATAAAAAAAGCGCCTTTTTTGAAGGCGCTTTTATTTATTTCTTGAATACAACAGGCAGAATTTCATTGTGCCTTAATCCATATTTCTTGATTTCTTCCTGGGAAAAGTTTTGAGAGTAGAAGTTAGGTTCCGTTTCAAAACCTGCTTTTCTCAAACGGTCAAAATAATCCATTCCATACCAGCGAACATGATCGTATTGTCCGAAATGTTTCTGACGTTCCTTAGGGTCTTTAATGGTGAAATCTTCATAGGTTTTCTCCAGTGAATTTTTCATAGGTACCTGGAAAATCCCCCAACCTCCCGGTTTCATTACTCTGTACAGTTCACTCATAGCTTTGGCATCATCTTCAATATGTTCAAGAACGTGATTGCAAAAAACAATGTCAAAACTTTCATCAGCAAAAGGAAGATCCAGAATATCAGCTTTTACATCTACGATTGGGGAGAATAAATCCGCTGAAATATAGTCCAGATTTCTCATTCTCTTGAATTTCCTTAAAAATTCCTGTTCCGGAGCGATGTGTAATACTTTATAGTTTTTAATGAAAAAATCGGTCTCGTTTTGAAGATACAGCCACATCTGGCGATGTCTTTCCAGGCTTAATGTTCCCGGAGATAACGCATTTTCTCTCTGGGTACCATATCCGTAAGGAAGAAATTTCCTGTAAGATTTTCCATCAATAGGGTCATAGAACTTGTCTCCTTTAAATAACTGATAGATAAGCGGTCTCGCCCAGATACTCATTTTAATAAGCATGGGGCGTGGAAGTTTATTTAATAAAAGCTTAGTGACTTTTTTCATTAAAAATCCATTTGGAAACGCTTCTCCTCATCACTTTCAATACCCAAAGCTTCATAGATATACTGATAAGTAGAAAGCAATACTGGTTTTCCATTGATTACGGCTACATCATGCTCAAAATGTGCAGAAGGCTGGTTATCTAGTGTAGTCACCGTCCAACCGTCATTATGGAATTTCACTTTTTCTGTTCCCATGTTGATCATCGGTTCAATAGCAATAGCTAAACCATCTTTAATCACTTTTCCGCTTCCCTGTCTTCCATAGTTAGGAACCTGCGGATCTTCATGCATTTGTCTTCCCAAACCATGTCCTACCAGTTCTCTTACCACTCCATATCCTTCTTTTTCACAATAAGACTGTATAGCGTGTGAAATATCTCCTATTCTTTTTCCTCTGATGCACTGTTCGATCCCTTTGTAAAGAGATTCTTTGGCAACTTTCAATAATTTTTTAGTTTCAGGCTTCACTTCCCCTATTTCAAAAGTATAGGCGTGATCTCCAACAAAACCATTCAGAATAACACCGCAATCCACGGAAAGAATATCTCCTTCTTTCAGTATATCATTATTGGGAAATCCATGAACTACCTGCTCGTTGGGAGAAATACATAAAGAATATGGGAATCCTCCGTATCCTAAAAAGGCAGGCTCAGCTCCATGATCCTTAATAAAATCATAGGCCAATTTATCTAAATATGCTGTGGTAATTCCAGGTTTGATTTCCTTAGCTAACATTCCTAAGGTTTTGGAAACCAATCTTGCACTTTGCTTCATCAGACGAAGCTCTTCTATTGTTTTTAACTGAATCATTTTTTAATAAGATGTTAGATATTAGATGCTAGAAGTTAGTATAATCCTAAACTCCCAATTCTAAAATTTATCTGGTAACAGGAGTCAAATCCGGCCAACATTAAAAACTAATTTCTAATATCTGGCTTCTAACTTCTTAATTCTACCAGAATAATCCTTTTTTCTTTTCTTTTTTAAGTTTGGAATAGGCTAAAACTTCTTTCCCTTCTACACGGAATTCTATTCTTTCATTAATGATATTATAGATTTCTCCCCAGCCGGGAAAACCACCTAAATTCCTATCATCAATGAACCAATCCGCATCTATTTTTCTTGACTGTGTCTCTGAATCAAAAACTTCACCTTCAAAACTTGAATTAACCGCATAGAATTCAATCCCGTGATTTCTGCAGAATTCTATAGCTTCTTCTAAGGTCTTACCATGTCTATATGTCCAAAGAATCAATCTGAATCCTTGCCCTTGCAGTTTTTTCAAAGTCTCAAATACGAAAGTTTTTGGCTTTCCAATTGCCGGATATGCATCATCTACAATAGTTCCATCAAAATCAACAGCAATTTTTTTATTATTTAACATTTTGTTCATTTTTAGCTGTGCAAAGATAAATAAAAAGAGTGCCAAAAACAATCGGCACTCGTACTTTATAATTTATGTCAATATGGACTAACTTTTCACCCAGCTGAATTGAAACTGTTGATCCGGAGTAGAGATCCTATCTGTAATCTTCTGCAATCTTCCCGGTAATTTCATTAGATATTCCTGAGCTTTTTCTGCTTTTTCCGTAAGACCTTTTACATGCTCAATCTTCCATTCATCTAATAAATCTTTTAAAATATTGATGTAATCCTGTCCTGTGTACACCATACATCTTTGAGCCGCATCTGAGAAGTGCTCCCAAAGCTCGCCCACTTTTTGTCCGGACTGTCTCATCATGTGCGCAGGCATCACGATTTTTTTACGCATCATATCTTCGAAAGCAATGATCATTTCAGAAGGATCGATTTCTAAAATTTTGGCCACGAAATGTTTGTATGCCTTAGCGTGTCTTGCCTCATCTGCTGCAATCACACCACACATTTTTGCTAGTTTTCCGTTTCCTGACTGTTTAGCCAAAGTACCTACTCTTCTGTGAGAAATATTGGTAGCAGTTTCCTGGAAGCTAGTATAAACAAAGTTTTTGTATGGGTCCATGCTTGTTCCCAAGTCGAAACCATCGTTGATCAGGTATTGAGTAGTAATTTCAACTTCTCTCATGTTCACTCTGCCACACAAATAAAGATATTTGTTTAACAAATCTCCGTGTCTGTTTTCTTCAGCAGTCCATGCTCTTACCCAATTGGCCCAACCTACTTTTTCTTCCTGGTTGATTCCTTCTACTCCCATCAACCATGATTCGTAAGAAGGCAATGCTTCTTCCGTAATACAGTCTCCGATCAGGGTAACGAAGAGATCATAAGGCATTTCGCGGGCAAAAGTCTGGATTTCTTCTAAATCGTATTTAAAATCAGCACTTGACGGATCAGGAAGCATGTCGGAAGGCTGCCAGATTTTTTCAATCGGCGTTAAAAATTTTTCCAGAAAAGAACTTACTTCCTTTTCTAGAATTCCCATTACTTCTTTCCTAACAAGATTTTGATACATTTTTACTATTTAGATTTAATTTACAAAGATAGGTTTTTATTATTTAAAGCATAGCAAGTTATATGCCTGACTTTAATCATGAAAAAAATACCGATATTAAAATAATAACGCCATTTTTTTAACAATAGTATTGATTTTAGCTAACTAAAATATCTCCCGTCATTACTTCCGGTATTTCCACTCCCATTACTTTCAAAATGGATGGAGCAATATCGCCCAGTTTTCCAGGCTTCAGTTTCCAGGTATGGTCTTTATCCATTACGATAAGCGGAACCAGATTGGTGGAATGCTGTGTATTGGGTGTTCCATCCGGATTGATCATAACATCAGAATTTCCGTGATCAGCAAGAATGAATACGGCATATCCATGTTCATAAGCCATTGTAGCTACTTTTCCGATACATTTATCCACTGTTTCTGCGGCTTTTACCGCTGCCTCAAAAACTCCGGTATGCCCTACCATATCCGTATTCGCAAAATTCAAGCACACAAAATCGGCAGTTTCCTGTTCCAGTTCCGGAAGAATGGCATTGGTAATATCGTAAGCGGACATTTCCGGTTTCAGATCATAGGTAGGAACGTCTTTCGGGCTTGGACAAAGCAATCTTCTTTCTCCCACGAATTCTTTCTCCCTGCCTCCTGAAAAGAAGAAGGTAACGTGCGGGTATTTTTCTGTTTCGGCAATTCTGATCTGGGTTTTGCCATTTCTTTCCAGTACTTCCCCTATGGTATTTTGCAATACTTCTTCATCAAAAACCACCTGAACATTCTGGAAGGTTTTATCATAGTTGGTCAACGTAATATAATACAGATTCAACTTGCGCATGAAATATTCCGGGAAATCCTTTTGACAAAGTACTTCCGTGATTTCACGGCCTCTGTCTGTACGGAAATTGAAACAGATCACCACATCATTATCTACAATTTTAGCAACAGGCACTACATTTCCGGTAGCCGTACTGTTCACTACAATAATCGGCTTTAGGAATTCATCTGTAACGTTAGCATCATAAGAAGCTTTAATAGCAGCCAGGGGATCTGTAGTTTGCAGACCTACTCCTTCTGTTAAGGCATCATACGCCAACTTCACACGTTCCCATCTTTTATCTCTGTCCATTGCGTAGTATCTTCCTACAATTGTGGCCAATTTTCCGGTGGTTGCTTCCATATGTTTCTGAAGTTCTTCAATGAAACCAAGTCCTGAATGCGGATCACAGTCTCTACCGTCTGTAAAGGCATGAACAAAAACGTTTTCATTCAATCCAAATTCTTTGGCAGCTGTTAATAATCCTTTTAAATGGTTGATATGTGAATGTACTCCTCCATTGGAAACCAGTCCAATGAAGTGTAATTTTTTATTTTCTCTTTTAGCATATTCAAAAGCCTCCTGAATTACTTTCTCCTGCCCCAAAGTACCATTTTCCACAGCCATATTGAGCTTAACCAGGTTTTGGTATACTACTCTTCCAGCTCCCAAATTCATATGTCCTACTTCGGAATTCCCCATTTGACCAGCAGGAAGACCTACTGCCAAACCGCTTGCTTCCAGAGTTGTATGCGGAAAATTCTTATAACAGCTGTCTATAAATGGTGTATCTGCTTTATCTATGGCTGAAACGTCCGGATTCATTCCCAATCCCCATCCGTCAAGGATTGCTAGTATTGCTTTTTTTGACATTTTGTATGATTTAACCATACAAATTTATCTATTTTACCATGAATAAAAGAATTTGAAGACTTATAATTTCACTTAGACATTGTTTAAGCGGATGATACAGATCTATTATCTCAATATTTTTCCGACAGATTACAGAAGTAGACATAGATTTTTTTATTATTTGCAGAATCATATGCTCAGAACTGCGAGAGTAATTAAATATTATTTTTAATTTTGCTATATGGATTTACGAGATCAACTTAAAAACCTTTTTCCTGATCATGAAGAGCAGGATTTTGAAATGCCTCAGGAAGAATTCAAACAGAAAGAACCTTTAGTATGCAAGTTTGAAAAGAAAGGAAGAAATGGAAAACCCGTGACCTTAATTGAAGGTTGGGAAGGCAGTGAGGAAGGACTTAAAAATATTTCTAAAAAGATCAAAACTACTCTGGGAATCGGTGGTTCTGAGAAAGATGGCGTGATTATTATCCAGGGAGATAACCGTGATAAAATCATGGAAATCCTTAAGGATATGGGATACAAAACAAAGAGAGTCGGTGGATAATCAGAAATAGATTTGCGTATCCGGAAGTAAAGATCTCAGCTTCTCTATTTTCTCTTTTTCTATCGGATTTCCTGTAAGAATAAGTGTTTTCAGATTTTTCAATTCTTTCAATTCTATAGGAAGATCTATTATTTTATTGCTGGCCAAGTTCAAACTGACTATATTCTTTAATCCTTTTATTTTGGGGGAAATTTGTCTGATATTATTCTGGCTGACGTTCAAAAATTCAAGATTTTTTGCCCGGAATATCTGATCAGGCAGACTTACGATAGCATTTTGCTGTAATTCAAGGTATTTTAATTTTTCAGGAAGATTGATATTCCCCAGATCGTTGATCTGGTTAGCAGACAGGTTTAAAAATTTCAGGTTGGTAATTTTTCGCAAATCTTCATCAATGAAGCTGATCTGATTACCTTGCAAATTGATTTCCACTAAAGCAGGAATTTCAAGTAAAGCTTCAGGGAACACATTCAGGTTGTTAGCATCCAACTGAATCACTTCAAGATTTTGAAGCTGTGCAACATTAGGATTAATGGACGTTAGACTATTTAAACTTATCGAAAAGGTTTTCAGTTTTTTCAACTCTCCTATTTCATTGGGGATATATTTAATGCTGTTTTGATTCAAGTTTAATATTTCAAGTTCTTTCAACGCGAAAATCTCCTGATCCATTTTTTCCAGTTTATTGCCCATCAAATTCAGGAAAAACAATGAATTCAATTTTTTGATATCCGGAGGAATATTGAATAATGCTTTTTCTCGAAAGCTTATACTATAGACAGTTTCTTTACTTTTCAAAGCATCTTGAATATGAGTATAAGTTGGATATTTCACAGGATCGATCTGAGCCATAATTTGAGAGATCGAAAAAAAGGAAACAAGGACAAACAGTTTTTTCATAGATAGAGAAAAGCTGCCGGCAAATAGAATCATTACCGACAGCTCAAGAAATTATTAATAGATTATTTTTTAAGTACTTTCACCATTTTCTGGAATCCCCCGTCTGCTTCAATGTTTACCACCAAAATATGGGAAGCTTCAAGTTGGGAAGCAAAATCAAGATCTAATGAAGTATGAGCACCTGAAAATTTGTTGTTATAAACAATTTTACCATCCATACTATAAGCCGTTACTGAAATATTCTTCAAAGTTTTAGGAGCATTGATCTTTACCATTCCTGATGTTGGATTCGGAGATACTGTAACGTTCGTTTCAGCATTCTGATCAATAGTTCCCAAAGCTCCTGTTGTACCCAAGTTTTCTTTAAGTGCAACTACGATTGTAGCTGATTTCCCTCTGTAATCAACCGTATTTCCTGTGGCGTCAATATCTGTGGAAATCGTAGCATCCGGATGCTGGATAGAGAAGAACCCGAATTTGTGGTCCGGCGTAAAAGTAAGACCGGTTGGCTCAGATCCGGCAGGCATTGATGCGAAAAGTCTTACTTTAGGGTTAGCTTGTGTATGGTCCGGAGCAACTACCCAAATGTAGTTTTTGCCTCCATCCTGAAGGACCCATAGATTTCCTAATTCGTCAAAAGTAAGATTATCGTTACCATCACCCCAAGCTTCTGTCTTCATTCCCTGTGCGGTATTGAAAGAATAGTTCGTAGTAAGGCCTCCAACAAAAGTTTCCACCTGAGAAGCGGTAGCTCCGTCATCCTTAAGTCTGTATACTTTATTTAAACCTTTTGCCGTAAAGTATATTTTGCCATCCAGCGGACTGATTTCCACATCCTCGATTCCATTGAAAGACGTTCCTCCTAATGATTGTGCCAAAGCAGTTGTATTGTTCTGATCTGCTTTCGTTTTGTTTGGAACCTGAACCCATGTTGCAGTCGTTGCTACAGGATTTCCACCACTTAATCCCTGATCTAGCTTCAGAACGTAAAGGTTTCCTGAAGAAAGATTATTAGGTGTATCCATCACATATTTGTAAACCATGTGAGTTCCACCATCTTCTCCATAATATGCTGTAGTTCCGGCATTATTGATCACTACATTTTCGTGGTTCATGATCCCCATCTGCCATAATTTCCCTTTCGTACCATTCGTATTCAGAGAACTTACCTGGGCTGTTGCAGGATTAATTTCCACTAACCATCCGTAATCTTTGTATCCATCACCATTTACATCGTTAGAAGTAGTCTGCTCTTCAGCAGTAACAATGGTTCCCCAAGGAGTTACCCCTCCCGAACAGTTTCTGATTGTTTGTACCAAACTCGGATCTGAAAAACTTACTGCTCTGGATTTTGTTAATTGCCAAAGTTTAGTTGTATTATTATAATTGATTTCCGCCATGGTTACCCCACCCGGATTAGTTTCGTGGTTTACAGAAAGATATCCGTTGGTACTGCTTCCGGTAATGGGAACATATCCTGTAAAGTCATTTTGCCCTCCTACAAATCCTCCTCCTTGTGTATAGCTGTCTCCTTCTTTTAAAATAAGCTGATACTTATGTTCAATAGGAAGAATAAGTTTATTGGTTTGTGCTGTAGGAACAATAGATGTAAAACAGCTAATATGAGTTCCTGTACAAGTCTGTGCTTTCACTACAGAACCTGTTAGTAGTGCAAGGGCTGCAACTGCTAGTAATTTTTTCTTCATAGTAATTCGATTTATTAGACAATGCAAAACTATTTTTTAATCACGAACCGGCTATTAATAGTATTTTAAATAAGTATTGATGAATATTAATAAATCTAAAACTCAATGTTAAGGGAGTTAATTAATTGTTAAGAGAGATTTGGAGGGCGATTAAACACAACTATAACTCATATCTTATACCCCGTAATTTATCTGCTTTTTGTCTTGCTAATGTCTGTCAATGTATTCAGGAAAGCGATGATCTGCTGAATTTCTGTTTTAGTGAGATTCAATTTATCTGGCGGTAAAGTCTGGTTCTTCATGCTCAACCCTAATCCTTCTCCGCCTCCTTCATTATAAAAGTCTAAAATCTCTTCCAATGTATTGAAAGCCCCATTATGAAAATATGGCTTCGTAAGCGCAATATTTCTTACTGTCATTGTTTTAAAAGAATTCTCATAGATCCAGGAGTTCTCTTTTTTAACAAGACTGTTGACTCTCCCTTTATCATCATCTAATTCCAAAGGCTTTTGATTGACTGGCTTTCGAGTAACTCCCAACACTTCGGATTCATTTTCATTATAAAAAGGCGGAACCAGACCGGAGAAATGAGGGGCAAAATGACAAGTGGCACAATTGGCTTTTCCCATGAATAAATTATACCCTTTCTTTGCATCTTCCGAAATTTCTTTTTCATTCCTCATAAAATGGTCAAAATCACTTTCAAAAGAATATAAGGAGGCTACATAAGAGCTTAATGCTTTAGAAAAATTCTGTTTATTGATCTTTCCATCTTTAAAGGCAGTTCGGAAGGCTTTTTTGTATTCAGGTTTTGCTTTCAGCTTTTTGATGATGCTTTCGTAGCTTGTATTGAATTCCTGTTCATTATAAATCACGTGTTCAGCCTGCTGTTCCAGGTAAAAGGCACGCATATCATAGAAAAACCTTTTGGCAAATACCGCATTATATAAAGACGGCGAGTTTCTCAATACTGTTTTCCCTTCTACATTACTCTGGGATTTCACTTTTAAATCGGTGAATGCATTTTCCGGCAAATGACAGCTTGCACAGCTCATTTTCTCATTCCCGCTTACGTTCTGGTCATAGAATATCTTTTTCCCAAGATCCCTCAATTGGGCATTATCTTCCGACGGTTTTAATAGAGTATAGAAATAAGGATCCAGAAAATCACTGCTAAAGAAATTTTTACTGTTCACATTCCAACCGGAGAATTCTTTCAGATCATCTGCTCTTCCGTCCCATTTTCCCAACTCTTCATATAAAGGCTGAATATATTTTTTGTAAAATTCTATACGGTCAAAAGTCTCAAAATCTTTATTCTTTGAAAGATAATCTAAGCTTTCCGACAATACTGTATTTGCCTTCCGAACATCAAAGTTTTTAAAATATAGATCATCATTGATATATTTTTTAATTCCTAGCAATGCATGAGCAGCTTCTTCAGAGATATTCAGGGAACCGGGAGTATCAAAACCTGTTACCCCCAACGTATAAATTCTGATAAGTTCCAACCGCAATGGCAATGTTTTATTATTTCCTTTGCTTAGTCCGTTTTTTACAGCACTTAAATAGAATTTTGCATAATTGTTATATAAGAAACCCGTAATATCTTTTATTTTCTCTTTTTGCTGAGCTGCTTCTTCGGAAAAAATCAATTCATCCAAAACCTGCAACCCTTCCGGCGGTAAGGTATAAGCTGTTGTCCCCGCCGCTTCAATATGAAATAAAGGTGCAGCATTTAGGTGGGTTTTGTTAAATTCAGGATAGTGATAGGCAATATAAAATTCAATCTCTTTATAAGAGTTTCTGGTATTGCTTAAGGATTTCTGTAGATCTTCAAGAGAAATTTGATCATCCGCAAACAAGTACACATCGGATTTTAATTGCTCAAGCTTGTTTTTAAAATCGCTTAATCCTTTATTGATAATGGTATTTTCATTTTCAATACCTTTATAAACCGGATTGAATGACATGATGGCAAAACCCATCAATACAGCAATAAGAAACAGTGGATAAAATCTCATGAATTTTTATGCGCAAAACTATGATCTCATTACTGCATCCAGATTACCTCAATTTTAAATTTTGATTAAATAATGTTTATATCCTTCATAATGGATTTTTTACTAATTTTACCCTCCCCTAAAATTTTAGGGAACTGAATCTCCAACCAAAAAAACTAAAATATCGTATGAAAACGAAATTATTATTTGCCTTCATTGCCAGTTTCTTTTCTTTGGTATTGTTTTCCCAGAAAGAGCAGGAAATGGCTGTTTATGCAGAGAAAAAAGGTAACGATTATTACCTTGTACGCCTGGTAAAAGATCAGCCTGTCCCCAAAGTATACGTCTATTCTAATGGGGTAACCCAACCTTATAAGAAGTATAATGAGTTAAAAGATATTGTAATGGATTTCCCTGGCATGATGGAAGCCAATAATTCCACTAAGGAAGAATTGGTTTCTGTATTAAAGAAGGGAAATCATTTTTATGAAATTACTTCCCAGAGAAAAGATCCAAAAAACTTTGAGAAAACCACAATTACAGTGTACGAAGTATATCAGGGACAAAAAAGAATTGTAGAAGAATACGGTTCTATATTGGAACTGATGTCAACACCATATAAAGAAGCTATTTTTATTAACTAAAAATTTATCGAATGCTAAATAAACTTGCAGCCTCAGAACTTGTTCTGAATGAAGACGGAAGCGTTTACCATCTAAACCTTTTACCGGAAGATATTGCCGATAAAATCATCCTTGTAGGAGATCCCGACAGGGTGCCGAAAGTATCAAAATACTTTGATAAGGTAGAAATACAGAAAAATAAAAGGGAATTTTATACGCATACAGGAACATTGCGCGGAGAGAGAATTTCCGTAATGTCTACAGGTATCGGAACAGAGAATATAGACATTGTGATGAACGAGCTTGATGCTCTGGTAAATATCGATCTTAAAAATAAAGAGTTCAAGACAGAGCACACATCTCTTCAGCTTTTCCGTATGGGAACCTGCGGAAGTGTGAATCCTGATGTACAGGTGGATAATATGCTTGTTACGCAGAATGTAGTTGGGTTAGATGGCTTAATGCACTTCTACCAGGATTATAACTTTGAAAATGAGTTCTCCAAAAGCTTCTTGGAAAGATTCCCGTACGAAAGAATTAAACCTATGCTTTATTTTGCAGACTGGGCAGAAGATATTGCTGATCTGTATAAAGACGCTAAATATCATGGAAATACAGCCACTTTCCCGGGATTCTATGCGCCACAAGGAAGACAGCTTCGTTTGAAAGCCGTAGATGACAAGTTCCTGGAAACCCTGAACGATCTTGGTGTGACGAATTTTGAAATGGAAACTTCTGCCATTTATGCTCTTTCGAAATTATTAGGTCATAAAGCGATTACGGTAAATAATGTAATTGCGAACAGAAGACGTGGAGAATTTTCTGCGGATCACCATGCTTCGGAAAAGAACCTTATTGAATGGGTGCTAGACAGAATTATTAAATAATATACCCAAAAGGATCTCTGGTAGAGATCCTTTTTTTGTATTATGGACAGTTCTTTTCATATTCATTAATAATTTTTATAAAGCGCTGAACTTCAAATCGAGATCTTTTGGCCGCAATATAGTTGAACCTGTCTTTTTTTTCCAGGCTTTTTGCTTCTTCTATCGCTTCATTATGGACATCTTTTGAATCCTGCCTCAATTGCTTTCTAAAATCTTTACTCTGCATTTTGATATAGAGGCCATCCAGGTATTTAATAAAATCAGGACAATCTCCACCAGCATATTTAAAGGCATTAATAAACTTTTCATCAAGACTGCCTAAATTAAAAAAAGAAGCCTCATCTATATCAACGGGCATTATAGCGTAGTCAGATTTATTATTCTTAATGTACATAATTGTTCCAACATACATACATCCCGTATTATTGGTACAAACCGAATATTCATACCCGTAAATATTTATTTTCCCCTCATATAAGATAGGTAATAGGACATCATAATTCTTATCGCTTACTATATTATCTTTGCTTACCTTTTTAATGTTCAGTTTTTCATACCCTACTATTTCGTCATCAAATTTATCAATGACTTTCAGCTTTTTAATATCACTGTAATTGATTTTTTGTACCTCTGATTCTTCAGAAATCTTATATTCAAACTTTTGTTCATTTTTAAAAACCGATTCGCTTTTGTTTTGTGATACCATTCCCATAAAAGCTTCCGCCTTTGGAAAATAAATATCTCTTAGCAAGATTTTTTCCGTTGTTCCATCAGTCTTAGTAAGTTCAACGGGAATAAAAGGTCTTTTCTCAAGTGATTTTTTAGATTGTCCGTAAGAAAAATTTAAACAAAATAAGCTTAAAATTAGTAAAGTTCTCTTCATTAATAGTTATAGTTTTTATTTAGTTATATTGTTGCGAACTTATTAAATTTCTTTCATATAATGTATATGTTTTTAAATGAAAGAGAGATAGATGGGGAGGCTTTATATCTTTTGGTGATTATCTGGTTATGCAATTTTCCACATGATCATTCACCATTCCTGTTGCCTGCATATGGGCATATACAACGGTTGATCCCATGAACTTAAACCCTCTTTTCTTAAGATCTTTTGCTATTGCATCCGAAATTTCCGTAGTTGCAGGAACATCCTTTAATGTTTTAGGCTTATTATCAATGGGTTTTCCATCAACAAATCTCCATATATACTCGGAAAAGCTTCCGAATTCTTTCTGTATTTCCTGAAATTGTTGAGCATTGGTAATGGTTGCCAGTATTTTCAGCCTGTTTCTTATAATACCTGAATCCTGCATCAATTCTTCCACCTTTTGATCAGAATATTTGGCAATCTTTTTATAATTAAAATGATCAAAAGCTTTTCTGAAGTTTTCTCTTTTAGAAAGGATGGTGTACCAGCTGAGTCCGGCCTGAAAACTTTCAAGTATTAAAAATTCAAAGATAGTGTCATCATCATATACAGGCTTGCCCCATTCTTCATCATGGTATTTTCTGTATAAATCGTCTTTTTCACACCATCCGCAACGTATTTTTTCCATAGCTGACTATTTAGTAAACAAATATAATTCTGATTTAGAAAAGTATAACAAAAGATTATGAAAAGTTTAACAATAACTCTTGTTTTTAGGAATGGTTATTGTTTCATACTATGAACACTAAAATATTAATATTATGGACAATGCAGATTACAACAAAGCGGAAAATGCAATAAGCAACACAGAAAATTCTTTACAGAATGCTGCAGACAAAGCGAAATGGAAAATTAATGAGCTGGCAGAGAAAGCCAAGGATTATATCAATGAAAAAAGAGCGAATGATGAAGAAGCCAACCAAGAAGACTGGCTGGACAGAGTAAAATCGAATGTTTCGGAAACCTGGGAAGATATCAAAGATAAAGCGAATGAAGCCTGGGAAAAAACCAAAGATGCTGCAGAAGATGTAAAAGCAGAATGGAATAAGAAAACGAATTAAAAAATTCAGTCATATAAATATTTTCAAGAAAAACGGAGTCTTTTTATTAAGGCTCCGTTTTTATTATGCTTTAAACACAAATTATTGCTACATTTGTATTCAATAAACATTAAAAAATTATGTCATACGGTTTACTTAAAGGCAAAAAGGGAATTATTTTTGGGGCCCTTAATGAACAATCTATTGCATGGAAAGTTGCTGAGAGATGCCATGAAGAAGGAGCTGAATTTATATTATCCAACGCTCCTATTGCTATGAGAATGGGAGAACTTAATGCTTTGGCAGAGAAAACTGGTTCTGAAGTAATAGGTGCTGATGCCACTTCTATTGAAGATCTTGAAAAACTTTTTGATGCGGCTATCGCAAAATACGGTAAAATCGATTTTATCCTTCACTCTATAGGAATGTCTGTGAATGTAAGAAAAGGAAAGCATTATACTGATATGAACTATGATTGGTTGGAGAAAGGATGGGACGTATCTGCTGTTTCTTTCCATAAAGTAATGCGTGTGGCTTGGGAGAAAGACTGTGTCAACGAATGGGGAAGCATAATCGCGCTTACCTATATTGCTGCACAAAGAACATTCCCTGATTATAACGATATGGCAGATAATAAAGCATATCTGGAAAGCATTACAAGATCTTTCGGAAACTATTGGGGTGAAAGAAAAGTACGTGTGAATACTATTTCCCAATCTCCTACTCCAACCACTGCTGGTAGTGGTGTAAAAGGCTTCGGAGGTTTCTTAGGATATGCTGAAGATATGTCTCCGCTAGGAAATGCGACTGCTCTTGATTGTGCGAACTACTGTGTAAGTATGTTCTCTGATCTTACCAGAAAAGTAACAATGCAGAACTTATTCCACGATGGTGGTTTCAGCAATACGGGAGTTACCCAGAAAGTTATTGACAAATATGATATAAAGGAATAATTGAAGAATTATTTCTAAACGATAAAGCAAATCGGCGGCCTCTTCGAGGCCGCCGATTTTAATAATAATAGTGTTAATATGAAGCTTACAAAATTACAGTCTGTATAGAGTGAGCCGGGGCTGAAAGTTTAGCGGACATTCCTTCGATCCAAAGATTGGTATCCATATCCTGATCAGATTCGTTCATAATCACTGTTACCAACTGTCCATTTTCATTCATAAATGAAGTGGCAATTAAAGCGGCTCTGTTGGATGATGTTCCTATTCTTTGAGCATTCGGCTTGATATATTTTGAAACATGCCCTACATAATAGTATTCATAGGTATAATGAACTTCTCCGGTTTTGGTATCGGCAATGATCGGGGCAAAACAAAAGTTTCCGACATGATTGGGACCTCCGGTTTCATCCAGAAGCACATTCCAGTCCGTCCATAAAGCGGTTCCCTTATTAAAATCATTGATCATATTTCTTCCATAAAGTTCTCCCAGGCTTACATCGTAGATTCTCGACATCATAAATTGTTCTTTACAACCTTCCGTAAAGGCTAAGAATTTATCCGGAAAAGCTCTTTGCGTTTCGGAAAGATTATCAAATAACTGGGTTTTATTATTCCATGTTTCATACCAGTGATAGGCAATTCCGGAAGCATATTTTGAAGTTTCGGGGTCGCCTAAAGTAGTCGTTGCTCTCTGATAAATAAGGTCTCTGTTATGATCCCAGATCATTACTTTCTTATCTTTATATCCGTTTTTCCAAAGAGTGGGTCCTAAATTATTTTTAAGGAAATCTCCTTCTTCTTCAGCTGTATAGATACAAGATTCCCAGGTTTGTGTTGCCATTGGTTCGTTCTGTACGGTTAACCCCCAAACATTAATTCCTCTTTTTTCGTATTCTTTGATGAATTTGATATAATAATCTGCCCATGTCTGATAATAGGCATTTTCAAGCCTGCCTCCTTTCAGCATATTTTTATTGGATTTCATCCATGCAGGAGGACTCCACGGAGAAAAGTAAAAGGTGAATTGGTTTCCTATTGCCTTCTGGGCTTCTTTGATCATAGGAATTTTATACTTCTCATCATGACCTACATTGAAGGATTTCAATGAAGTATCATTGTCCTGTACATATGTATAAGAATCACTGGAAAAATCACAGGAGTTCATATTCGTGCGGACAACAGTATATCCTAAACCGTTTTTCCCGTAATAGGCTTCAATGATTTCTTTTTGTTTAGCCTTTGGTAATTTGTAAAAAGTTTCCGCTGATGCATCCGTGATTGCTCCTCCTATTCCAATGAGTTTTTGGTATTTAAAATCCGGATCTACAAAAATACAGGCATCCGTCTCTTTTGGCTGGCTGAATTTCTCAAATTTCACCATTCCTTTATCAGCCATTTTTTCATTGGTTTTGGAGTTGGTAAGAACCACTTTAGCTATTGTCTTTCCTGAGTTCTTTTTCCAATAGTTTTGTGCATTTACATTGAAAACGACTCCCACAACAAAACATCCGGCAATCAGTTTTTTGCCAACGATACCATCATTATTGTTAAGGGGTCTGTAAACTTTTAATTTCATATTTTCTCTTTCTATTTTTGAGCAAATGCTCTCACTTCATTTATTTGTTTTGATATACTCTTACGTAATCTATGTAATATTTTTGAGGAAAGATACTGTCATCAATTCCTTCTTTTCCACCCCAGAATCCCCCGACTGCGAGGTTTAAAATGATATAATAAGGTCTGTCGAATGGCCATGCCTCATTATTTTTTTCTTTATTGATATAGGTGAAATATTTCTTATCATCCACATACACATCAATTTTTTCAGGAGTCCAGTCTGCCTTATATACATGAAACTTTTCACTGGCATCTTTTACCAAAATAGTATCAGTTTTCTGGGTTCCCTGAATATGATTGTACTTCTTCGTATGAACTGAAGCATGAATATACCCCTGATTGTATCCTACATGTTCCATAATATCCAATTCTCCATCATCGGGCCATTTCTTCATGTTTTCACTCATCATCCAGATTGCAGGCCAGGTTCCACGGCCTTTCGGTAATTTTGCCCTTACTTCAACCGTTCCGTATTGGAATGAAAATTTTCCCCTTGTCAAAAGTCTTGCAGAAGTATACTTACTCTGTTCCCAGTTTTCTTTTCTGGCTTCAATCACGAGATTACCGTTTTCAACTCTTGCATTTTCCAGACGGTCTTTTGTATAGAACTGAGATTCTTCATTTCCGAAACCGTGTCCGCCTACATCGTAATTCCATTTGGAGGAATCAGGCAATCCTTTAGTATTGAATTCATCATTCCAAATGAGTTTTCTGTTGGGATCTGGCTTATTGGAAGCACAATTCGTCACAGACAAAATACAAGCTGCGCTAAAGATTATGTGGAAAATATGCTGAGTTTTGATTTTCATAAATTATTGCTTTATTTTGAAGACTAAGATTGAGGCTTAGGTAAACAATCCTAACTCTCACCTCGTATCCTGCGACCTTCTATTTTATCCAATTGATTCTTTTCGTCTGAACCTCCTGAGAGCTAGTTCCTACCATAATATCGAATTCTCCACTCTCCCAATCAAAGTTTAGAGCATCGTCATAAAATTTCAGATCTTCCGGACTCAGCTTAAAAGTTATTGTTTGGGTTTCTCCTTTTTTAATGAATACTTTTTGAAACCCTTTCAATTCTTTTACTGGTCTTACCACTTTCCCAAACAGATCTCTGATATATAGCTGCACCACTTCTTCCCCATCATAATTTCCGGTATTGGAAACATTTACAGTAATCGTCAAAGTCTGATTTCCTTTGAGATCCGTAGAGCTCAGCTTCATATCCGAATATTTGAACTGAGTATAGCTTAATCCATACCCGAATGGAAACTTTGGATCATTATCCAGATCAATATAAGCAGAGACGTAATTTCTGTCTGTATTGTTTTTGGCAGGCCTTCCTGTATTGTAATGGTTATAATATACCGGAATTTGTCCTTCTGTTCTTGGAAAGCTCATTGGTAATTTCCCTCCAGGATTGATTGTTCCGAAAAGTACATCCGCAATAGAATTTCCCGCTTCGGTTCCCAACCACCAAGTGTATATAATGGCTGGAATATTGTCTGCAGCCCAATCAAACACAAGAGGTCTTCCTGCGTTGATCATTAATACAATCGGTTTTCCGGTTTTAGCAATTTCTTTCAATAAATCTTCCTGAACTCCGGTAAAATGAAGGTTACTTCTGCTTTTTGCCTCTCCACTCATCGCATGACCTTCTCCTAACGTCATGATGACAACGTCTGCTTTTTTTGCGGTTTCCACTGCTTCTGCAAACATCGATCTGTCCTGATCATCTACATTACAGCCTTTGGCATATAATAAGGTTGAATTTTTATCCAATTGATTTTTGATTCCGTCAAATTGGGTAATAATTCTTTGATTATCATCTTTAAAAGCGATAGACCAGAAACCATGATTAGCCGTAGTTTCTTTTCCGAAAGGACCGATCAACGCAACCGTTTTTACCGATTTTGAAAGGGGAAGAATATTCCCTTTATTTTTCAACAAAACAATACTTTTAGAACCGAATTCTCTTCCGAATTTTCTGTTTTCCAGGTTATTGGTCTGTTCTTTTTGTCTTTTATCATTACTGAATCTGAAAGGATCATCAAACAGACCCATTTCAAATTTTTTGGTTAAAATCCTTCTTGCAGCATCATCAATGAACTTTACAGCCACTTTTCCTTCCTTCACTAACTTTGGCAGTTCAGCCATGTAAGCACGGCTTTCCATATCCATATCGCTACCTGCTAAAATGGCTCTTTCAGCTGCTTCCTTATTGTCTTTGGCATAACCATGAGGAACCATCTCACCAATACTTCCCCAATCCGAAACCACAAAGCCTTTATAATTCCATTTTCCTTTTAACAGGTCTCTCAAAATATACTGATTGGCTGTTGCAGGGATTCCATTGATGTCATTGAAAGAGTTCATAAAAGTAGCAACACCTACTTCTGCAGCGGCCTTGAACGGAGGAAGATAAGTTTCGTTCAATTGTCTTAAGCTCATATCTACCGAATTATAATCTCTTCCACCAACAGCAGCTCCATACGCAGCAAAATGTTTTGCACAGGCCATGATGGCATCCAGATTTCCCAATCCTTTTCCCTGGAACCCTTTAATTCTTGCCAATGCAATGCGTGTTCCCAGGTAGGTATCCTCTCCCGAACCTTCCATCACCCTTCCCCATCTCGGATCTCTTGCAATATCTACCATCGGTGCAAAGGTCCAGTGAATTCCATAAGCGGAAGCTTCTGTAGCTGCAATCCTTTCAGATTTTTCAATTAACCCCAGATCCCAGCTTGCTGCCTGTCCAAGATTAACCGGAAACGTTGTTCTGAAACCATGGATAACATCCTGCCCAAACAACAAAGGAATTTTAAGCCTTGACTGCAAAGCTAGTTTTTGAAAAGCTATGGTTTCTTCCGCACCAGTTACATTCAGCATAGAACCTACTTTTCCTTTTTTTATTTCTTCTAAAACTGTCGCAGAATTGGAGTTCTGAGGTCCCGTTGCATATTCAAACCCACTGTACTGGACCAATTGCCCAACTTTTTCTTCTAAGGTCATTTTAGATAATAATTCAGACACGCGTTGATCGATTGTCTTCTGAGAAAATGCACTTACCGAAGATAATGACAGAATGATGAAGAAAAGCTTTTTCATTATATTTTCATTTAAAAAATGTATGTTGCAGCCGATTTTGCTGTAATGGTGGCTGACGCAGTATTTCCGTTAAATTTAATATTAAATGTTTGAGATGTGCTTCCCGAATTTTGTACAATAAGAACTTTTTTATTCGAAGGAGTTATAAACGCCACCGAAGACAGGTTCCCTGTCTGTGTAGAAGCAATTCTTTTAGAGCCTGCCGGAACAAATTTCGAAGCCTGAGCGATGATATAGTATGCTACGTTTTTATCATAGCTCGTACCTCCCGTTACGGTAATGGCACCTTTACATTGAGTACATCCACCCGGCGTATGCGGACCAAAAGATGCATCATTAGCCACATTCCACTCAAGAGCAGTTTTGCTCCAATTTCTCATAGAACCTATGATTATATTTTTTATATGCCAATCCAGATCTCCTGAGAATTCTCCGGTAGAACTGGTCCACTGCTCCGTAAAGTATACATTTTTATTAGGAAAAAGATTATGTACATTTCCTAAGGCTGAAATATCTCCTGCATATAAATGGAAGGCCGAACCATCCACAAAAGGATTCGCAGCTGCATCATTCAGAATGCTTAGAGGATAGGTAGTATTGTCACAATTATGGTCGTAAACAATGATTTTTGTACTGATATTAGCCGCCTGGAAAGCAGGTCCCAGATGACTTTTCACGAAAGTAGCCTGATCCGTAGCCGTCATATACATACTCGGATTATTTCCTGGATGAAGTGGCTCATTCTGAGGGGTAATTGCATCAATCGTGATCCCCTGATTCTTCATTTGCTGGATATATTTCACAAAATATTGTGCATACACTCCATAATACTCCGGTTTAAGGCTTCCACCAATACTATTTCCATTGTCTTTCATCCAAACAGGTGCAGACCAAGGTGTCGCCAGGATTTTAATAGTAGGATTGATCATCAGAATATCTTTCAGCATCTGGATCAACGCCTGATCTTTTGTTAAGCTAAACTGAGCCAAAGTAGGATCCGTTTGTCCAGCCGGCAGATCATCATACGAAAAAACCTGACTGTTTAAGTCTGATGCTCCGATGCTTATCCTCAAATAACTGACTCCAATTCCTGAGCTGCCGAACAGATCATTCAGCAATTCTTGTTTTTTGGAAACAGAAAGCTGATTGATGACCTCTACACTCCCTCCGGTAAGGGTATATCCAAAGCCATCAACAGTCTGGAAAACTTGTGCAGGATCAACTTCTATGCTGGAACCTGAACCCGAACCCGTAGTAAAGTGAATATCACTTTGCTGCTGAAGCTTTACGGATTGATCGCCTTTCGTTAACCATACCTGAACAGGGTCACCTGTAACATTTCCTCCTCCATTTCCCGGGTTTTCGTTATTGGAAGAATCTGCTGTCGTACTGCTGCAGCTTAAAAAAGAAAGAAGTGCTACACCGCAAAGTGCAGCACCTCTAATAAAGAAACTATATGAATTTTTAGATCTCATAGGAAGTTGTTAGGTTTTACTTATTGCATTCTTCGGAATTCAACCTTATCAATGCTTAAACTGTTGACTGTACTTCCGCCACATTTAATGACAAGATATACAGTTCCTGTTATTGTAGCTGTAAATACTCCGCCATTTTTGGCCGCATCACAACCTACGGATGATATTTTTCCTTTAAAAGCAGATTTTCCACAACCTGCCCAAGTATTGATATTTCTGTAAACGGTACCACTCACATCCTGTCCCGTTGCCGGAATACTATTCAACACATATACTTCAAACCATGTATCTACCAAAGCCGTATCTGAAGAAGCCACCATATCAATGGAATATTTTTTACCTGCTTCAACATTCACTGCCTGGTAAATAGCCTGCTGACTGCCACCGTTGGCAACAATGGTTGCTTTTCCGTTGGAAAAAACCCATTCGGCACCGGATGGACTGATGATATGTTTGGTCCATTTAGCAATCTCGTCTGGAGTATCGAATCTTCCTCCCTGAATCATATTCCCGGAAACAGGATCTGATGTGGGAACAACAATCGTCTGACTTGACGTTCCTGCAACAACTCCGCCAATCCCGATAGCCTGATGCTGGATCACATACGTACCGGCATCCGGAAGGAAAAGCTTCTCTTCTTCTTTACCGATATTGAATCCATCATCATCAATATTCCATTTTGAGGTAATATAGTTATTGAAATTTCTTTTTAAGGTATATCTGTTCTCAGCAGTTTTGGTTGCTGTAAAAGAAGCATCTACAGAACTTTGAGTAATTCCGTTTCCGTCACCATCTACCGTATCGGGAGAACAGCTTGCCATGAATAAAACCGCTGCGCTTAATAAAAGACTTTTATGAATATATCTTGTTATCATTGTTTTTAAAATTAAGATTAATACCCAGGATTTTGATGAAGAGCCGTTCCCGTCATTTCAGTAAGAGGAATTGGCAACACTTCATTTTTATTTGGTTTGAAACCTCTTGATGCTAAAACAGTAGGTGCATCGCCCCATCTTACCAAGTCGAACCAACGGTGACCTTCTCCTATCAACTCTCTTCTTCTTTCATCTTTAATGGCCTGCAAAGAAACCGGAACGGATGCCAAACCTACTCTTGCTCTTACAGCATCCAATAAAGCCTGTGCTCTTGCTCCTGTTCCGTTAAGTGCTTCTGCTTCCAATAAATAAGTATCCGCTAATCTGATCAGGATGTAATTTTGACGGTAATTTAATTCCGCTGCTCCCGGTAAAGTAGTTACTTCATCTTTTGTTGGTAAATATTTATTCAAGAAATATCCTGAATCCATATAAGCGGCTGAATAATCAATTTTTCCGGACTGTTTTAAAGCTTTAGCATTAAAAATAGAAGCGTCCAGACGAGGATCACCCTGCATAAAGTTGAATAAGTTTTCAGTAACCGGATTGAATGCCCATCCTGAAACCAAATCCGGAGCAGTAGCGTCATTGCGGGTATAAGAACGAAGTGAGGTCATGATACAGATAGAATTACCTTCATCATTTCCCTGCCCCCAGAAGCTCCAGTCTGAATTTCCGAGATTGGTGTGGTTAACCTCGATAATAGATTCTGTTGTGAATTTATTATTAGTTACCCATAAACTCGCAAAGTTGGCGACAAGCTTGTATCCATATTGGCTGGTTCCACCCGGAGTTCCGTTTACTTCTGCCAATTGTGCTGCAGCTTCAGCTTTTTTATTATCGTATAAATAGATTTTCCCAAGAAGTGCTCTTGCTGCTCCCTGACTTAAACGTCCTTTTTGATCAGCGGGAACCACTACAGGTAAATCAGGGATTGCACTTAACAAATCAGCCTCTATTTGGCTATACACCGCCGCTTTACTCGCCTGCGGAACATTGTACAGGTCATCTGAAGCCGTAAATGGCTGTAAAATAAGAGGAATATTTCCGAACATTTTTACCAAGTCAAAATAATATAATGCTCTTAAAGTTTTTGCTTCCGCAATAAATCTGTTTTTAGTAGCATTACTCATATCCGCCAAAGGAACCTTCTGAATCAGAACATTGGTTCTGGAAACTCCCTGATAATAATCTCTCCAATAACTTGCAGGAATCGTGGTAGGATTTATGGTATAATTGGAAAGTCCCTGAATTCCGGCCCCATCCGTAGAACTTCCTCCTCCTGCGTAGAAATCATCTGATCCCGCATTAAAGAAAGTCACCATATTTTCGAATCCTCCTGCATTTTTTCTCATAACGTCATAAGCTCCTACAAGAGCGTAGAAACATTCCTGTTCGTTTCTGAAAAAATTCTCGGTAGAAAATGCTCCTAAATATTCCACATCTTCAATATGGTCATTGGTACAAGCTGTATTGGTGAATGCAACACCCACTAAAAGTGATGCTGCTATGCTGATTTTATATAATGTATTCTTCATTGTATTAGAGTATTAGAAAGTGATATTCGCTCCGAAAATAAATGTTCTTGCTTGTGGATAGAAAGCTCTGTCTATACCGAAGCTGTCTCCGGCTGCAATTTCAGGGTCATAACCAGTGTATTTTGTAAATGTTACCAGGTTTTCAGCTGTTACATAAAAACGTACTTTGCTTACCCCAAAAGTTTCTGTTGCATTTTGTGGAAGGGTATATCCTATCTGTATCAATTTTAATCTTAAATAATCTCCTTTTTGTAAATAATAATCTGACATTCTGGAGTAATTTTTATTGGCATCATCTCTGGTCAGACGAGGATATTCATTGGTAGATCCTTCTCCTGTCCAACGGTTTAAGATTCTTGTCTGATAATTGGCATCCAACATATCCAATCTTCTTAACCCCTGGAATACTTTATTTCCTGCTACTCCTTGAGCAAATACCATTAAATCCCAGTTTTTATAATTCACATTAGCCGTTAAACCAAATGTATATTTAGGAATAGAGCTTCCAAGATTCACTTTATCAAGATCAGAGATCACACCATCTCCGTTGGTATCTGACCAGATGAAATCTCCCGGCTTAGCATCCGGAAGGATCATTTGCCCCTGTGCATTTACGTAAGAATTGATCTGCGCCTGATTCTGGAATACTCCTAAATATTTAAATCCGTAGAACGAATTGTATGGCTGCCCGATCTGAATTCTCTGAACTGGTCCCATTGACTGGAATCCAGCTCCGTCAAGATATTCTCTTCCTCTTTCAAGACTTGTTACTTCATTTTCCAAGTAAGAGAAGTTCCCATTGATGGAGAATCCGAAATCCGTCCAGTTCTTTTTATATCCTAATTCCACTTCCACCCCTCTGTTTTCCATGTCTCCGATATTAGCGGTAGGTGCGTTGGTAACTCCTACGTATCCCGGAAGGAAAATTTCTCTAAGGATATCAGATGTTTTCTTTTTATACCAATCTACGGTAAGGGTAAAGTTTCTGAATAATTTTAAATCCGCTGCAATGTTGAGCTGTGATGTGGTTTCCCATTTCAGATCCGGGTTTTCCAATGTGTTTGGAATATATCCCGGTAAAAGAACTTCATTTCCTTGTGCATCAATGAATGTATAATTGGCTCCGGAAACATAGAAGCTTGCAAATTTGAAATCTCCAATACCGTCATTTCCTAAGATTCCGTATCCTCCTCTTAATTTCAAACTATTTACAATATTATTCTGTGGCCAGAAGCTTTCGTTGCTGACATTCCATCCTAAAGAGAATGCCGGGAATGTTCCCCAGTGATTATTGGCCCCGAATTTTGACGAACCGTCATATCTTAAGGTTCCTGTAAATAAATATCTGTTATCGTAATCGTAGATCACCCTTCCGAAATAAGATGCTTTATGAGTATTTACGTAATCCCATGCATTTGTATTTCTTTTATTAGGTGGTACATAAAAGTTGAATGAAGCATCCTGCCAATTGTTAACAGGCAGATCGGTATGAGTAACTGTTTGTCCGAATCCGATATTGTATTCATAATATCCGTTTCCTAACAAAACATTTACATTATGCTTTCCGAATTTGTTCTGATAATTAATCGTGTTTTCCAAACTCCATTCGAATTTCTCCTGTGTTGTTCTGCTTAAGCTGTTGACACTAAGATTGGTATAGTTTGGATTCAGGTAGAATAACGGAGTAAAGCTTCTGCTTCCCCAATACGCTTTTTTACCGTTGATAGAAGATTTAAAAGTAAAATGTTTTGAAAATTTAACTTCTCCGTAAACATTAGCTACAAAATCATCAGACCAGCCGTTATTTCCTAATTGTGTCTGACGGAATGCTAATGGATTGGACATCTCCTGGTTTACATAATGTGAAATACCATAAGGATTTCCATTTTCATCCCTGAAAATATATGGATTGGAATAATCATTAGGGAAAGGCTGTGCATTGACATCCGTAACGACCGCCGGTGTTGTAGGATCTAAATTCACTGCTGAACTTAAAGGTCCTCCAAATTCACCATTAGAGTTAATTCCCTGAGATTTGGTGTGTGTATAAGCAAATGTTTGTCCTACCGTTAACCAATCCGTAACTTTATGAGTAGAATTTAAACGTCCAGTTAATCTTTTGTAATATGAAATATCACTCATCACGATCCCGGTCTGATCATAATAACCAAAAGAACCGTAAAACGTGGACTTTTCGTTACCCCCGCTAATACTTACCTCATGGCTTGATCTTTCAGCATTACTGAAAATAACATCCTGCCAGTCTGTTCCTGCTCCAAAGCTTGCAGGGTTACTATAACGTACAGGTTTTCCATCATTTGCAAACGCTTCATTGATAACCGTAGCATATTGAGTGGCATCCAGAAGGTCCAGTTTTCTTGAAGCACTTCCTACCCCGTAGAATCCGTTATAAGAAATATTCAATCTTCCTTTTCTTCCTTTTTTGGTGGTAACAAGGATAACTCCTCTTGCAGCAGAAACCCCGTAAATAGCAGAAGAAGCACCATCTTTCAATACTTCCATGCTTTCAATATCAGACTGATTCAACCATCCGATACCATCTACCACAATTCCGTCCACTACCCAAAGCGGATCATTACTTGATGAATAACTGGTAATCCCTCTCACACGAATAGTGGCTGCGGAACCCGGTTGACCGGAATTGGTAATCACATTAACTCCGGCTGCTCTACCTTGTAGCACCTGTTCTGGTTTACCGGCCGGGATATTCTCAATATCACTGGCTTTAATACTTGCAATTGCTCCGGTTACATTACTCTTCTTCTGAGTACCATAACCGATCATTACCACCTCTTCTATTTTTTGCTCTTTAGGCAAGGTGTCATTACTGGTGTTCTGGGCATTGAAATTCGCTGTAAAATAAAGCACAGCAACCATCCCCAAACTTCTGGATATTTTCACATTCATATACTGTTAGTTTTTTAATTCTCAAATTGAGACAATAAAAATATATTTTTTTTTAAATAATTAACATTATATTAATAAATATTTTAATTTTTCGTTTATTTTTGGGGCTTGAAAGCCCTATATCCGGCGTCATAAATCATAAAAAATCATAAAAATCAAATAAAATCAATCCCCAAAATGGCTACTAAGCTCTCCACTATATCCCTTCCGTTAAAACTTACTTTTTTGATTTTTTCAATGGTATTGAACTGTATGGGCATTGTTATTTTGCAGCTTTCTGAAGCCAAAATCACGTATGAAAAACTGGGTTTTTTAGAATCATTTAAAGATATTCCGATTGCACTTATTTCACTTTTTGCAGTCAACTTCATCAGTAAAATAGGAACCAAAAAAGCTTTGATTCTGGCGTTGGCTATTGTAGGAGTGTGTTCGTGTATTTTACCTTTTGTGGAAGTATTCTGGTTTTATAAACTGTGGTTCGCCATTATAGGTGCCTGTTTCGCCATTGGAAAGATCTGCGTTTTCGGAATTATTAGAAATAATATCTGGGACGAAAAATCACTGGCCAAAACCATGAACAGTGTCGAAGCCTCATTCATGATCGGGATTTTTGTAGTGAATACCGGATTCGGATGGTTGATTTCAAGCCAATATTCTGAATTTTGGAAATTTGGCTTTCTCTTTATCTCATTGCTTTCTGTTGTTGCAATTTTTCTTTTTTCAAGAATTACTATCTCGGAAGTTAAAAAAACAGAAGATGAAGGCCTTATCTCAGAACTATCAAATATTTTCAATACTCCGGTAATTGCTTTTCTTGCCGTAATATTTTTTATTGTATTTATAGAACAAAGTTTTAATTCATGGTTACCTTCATTCTATAAGAATCATTTGAAGGTCAATTCATTTTTCGCATTACAGGCTTCCTCATTCCTTGCTTTGTTTTCTTATGTGGGAAGGATGGGCACAGCCAATATTATTCAAAGGTTTTCTTTATCTAAATATTATAACATCTGTCTGGGATTGATCGTATTTGTTTTATGCCTGATCATACTGATACAATATTTTGAGTCAGATAATTCTAAAATCCTGTTGTATTTATTTCCTGTTATTGGGTTGTTTTTATCTCCCCTCTATCCGGTTATCAATTCTAAGATGATCGCACAAATAGATAAAGAAAAAATCAATCTGTTCACCTCTCTTATTGTTATTTTCTCTTCACTAGGAAGTTCAGTAAGCTCAATTATTATGGCATTACTGTTTGGAAATCAACTCTTAAACTATTATCCACTGTATATTTTATTTTTTGTTATTATACTTTTGGTAATAAGCTTAATTTATTTTAATCTTGTCAAGAAAAAAATACGGAATTAATTTTTATTTTTACTGCCATGAAAATCCAGGATCCAAAAAGCAAAGAAACACTTCAGGAACTCATTGATACAAAAGACTTCGTAGCTCACGTATCTGTAGACTGTACCATATTTGGTTTCCATAATAATATTCTGAAAGTATTGCTTCTGAAATACCATGACCTGGATTTGTGGTCGCTTCCAGGTGGTTTTGTTTTTAACGATGAAGACCTTAGGGAAGCAGCCGAACGTGTTTTGTATGAAAGAACGCATCTTAAAGATATTTTTCTAAAGCAGTTCCATACTTTCGGAAGAATAGATCGTACAGAAAACAATGTACATCAGATTTTGCTTCGGAATAAAGGAATTGAAGTCCCTAAAGACCATTGGATATTCCAAAGATTTATTACCGTTGGATATTGCAGCCTTATCGATTTCTCATTAGCCAATACTTTCCCTGATGCTTTTAATGAAACCTGTGAGTGGTTTGAGGTCAATAAGCTTCCAAGTATGGCTTTTGACCATGACAGGATTATTGAAACGGGGCTTGAATACCTTCGAATGAATATCAATACGGAAGTGGCAGCGAGTAATCTTTTACCTGAAAAATTCACAATGAAAGATCTTCAGAGCCTCTATGAGACTATTTTAGGACAAAAATTCAGGAGGAATAATTTCCAGCGAAAGATATTAAGCCTGAATATTCTTGACAGGTTGGAGAAACTTTATGATGGTTCGGCCAATAAAGCACCTTACTTGTACAAATTCAAAACAAAGGTCCATAATTCTAACGGACAATATCCTATCTCCAACGAAGAGGAAGAGAATTAATTTTTTTTTGACCCATTTTAGAAGTAAAGCTGATGAAAATTAAGGTAAAATCAGGCACTTCAAAAAAAATTTTTCTAAAATCCTGAAAAGTCTTATTTTTAGAAAAATTAAAAAATAATGTCATACTACCCTCTCACAAGTATTCCGGACTACTATGGAATTGATGCCTTACTTACCGAAGAACACAAACTCATCCGCCAATCTATCAGAGATTGGGTAGAGAGTTTTGTAATGCCGCAGATAGATCAGGCTGCACAAAATCACACAGATTTACCAGGATTGATGAAAGAATTGGGGAAAATTGGAGCTCTTGGTCCATACATTCCGGTTGAATACGGAGGTTCTGGCCTAGATCAGATTTCTTATGGTTTGATTATGCAGGAATTGGAAAGAGGAGATTCTGCAGTTCGTTCTGCTGCTTCCGTGCAAAGTTCTTTAGTGATGTTCCCTATCAATGAGTTCGGTTCTGAGGAACAAAAAAGAAAATATTTACCAAAGTTAGCAGCCGGTGAAATGATCGGTTCCTTTGGATTAACGGAGCCTAATCATGGTTCTGACCCTGGTTCTATGGAAACCAACTTTAAAGATATGGGCGATCATTATCTTTTGAATGGTGCTAAAATGTGGATCACTAACTCTCCTTTATGCGATATTGCCGTAGTTTGGGCAAAAAATGAAGAAGGAAAAGTTCACGGACTGATCGTTGAAAGAGGAATGGAAGGTTTCACAACTCCTGAAACGCACAATAAATGGAGCTTAAGAGCTTCCAAAACAGGAGAATTGGTGTTTAACAACGTAAGAGTCCCGAAAGAAAATCTACTTCCGAAGGTAAGCGGATTAAAAGGACCTCTATCCTGCTTAAATTCAGCGAGATATGGTATTTCCTGGGGTGTTATTGGTGCTGCAATTGATTGCTATTGTACTGCTGTTCAATATTCTAAGGAAAGAAAGCAATTTGGAAAACCAATTGGGTCTTATCAATTACAGCAAAAAAAATTAGCTGAGTTCCTTACGGAAATAACTAAGGCTCAATTACTTTGCTTACAGTTGGGACATCTTAAAAACGATCATAAAGCAACGCCTGCACAAATTTCAATGGCTAAAAGAAATAATGTGAAAATGGCTATTGACATTGCAAGAGAATCAAGACAAATCCTTGGCGGAATGGGAATTATGGGTGAATTCCCGATGATGAGACATGCTGCCAATTTAGAATCAGTGATCACGTATGAAGGAACTCACGATGTTCACTTACTGATTACAGGATTGGATATTACGGGAATTAACGCTTTTTAAGCAACAGAAAATATTTAGGAGCGAGTCCGGCCTTCGGCCGGACTCGCTATTTTAGTCACTATCCCGAGAATTGATATTCAATGAATAATTATTGATACATTAATATTTTGTTTGATTTATTGAAAGTTTCTAATTTAATCAAAATAAAAAGTATCAATATGAAAAAAATTACTTTCTTTTTACTGGGCCTTTCTGCACCCTTCTACTTCGCTCAGCAGGCAGGAGATCTCGTGAATGTAGAACAAAAGCTGGATCTAACACCACAAGGTGTTGTTAATTTCATTGCCAATAATCTTGGGGAACAGAATGCTCCTGATTTTGTAAGCTATCTTAATGGCTTTAATGTGGGGCTCAAAGCATATAAAATCACCTACTATACTAAAAATGAAAACAATACCCTGGTAAAGGCCACAGGACTTTTGATGTATCCTAATGTCAATTACAAACTTTCCACAGTGGTTTCTGATCATGGTACTACAGATAGCAGAAATAATGTTCCATCCAATCTTAAAGGAGTGATGTATGCAGGATTTGTAGTGGAATTGTCCTATGTTTTGAATGGATATATTTTAATGGCGCCGGACTATGTTGGGATGGGAACCGGAGATGGCGTTCATCCATATGTGCACTATCCCACCGAAGCTTCCGCTACCATTGATTTTGTAACTGCAGCCAATAAAGTTTTAGCACAGCAAGGCATTAAACGGTATGATGAATATTTCCTGACTGGTTATTCCCAAGGAGCACATGCCGCAATGTCCACGTTAAAAAAATTAAATATTTCCAACCCGACAGGTCTTAAATTCAAATATGCTTATATGGGTGACGGTCCATACGATTTTTCAGGAGTTACCCTTCAGAAAGGAGTATTGGAGAAAGATGTTTATCCTTTCACTTCGTTCATTGCCAATGTGGTAAATACCTGTAATAATACAGGTTATAAAACCTATACTAATAACATTTCGGAAGTAATTTCACCAGAATATCTGGATAAATACAATTACCATGTCATCCAGGACAACGGAGGTTTGTTATGGGGTCCCTTATTATGGAGAAAATTGTTTACGGACAGTTATGTGAACGAAGTAACCAACAATCCTAATACGAAATTAAGACAATGCCTAAAAGCCAATGATGTTTATGACTGGTATAATAAAACGCCGATGACCCTGGGACATTCTACCGTAGATCTCGCTATTCATCCAGAAAATACCTCCAAAACAATAGATGTTCAGAGAGGGTATTATCCTTGGTGGGATCTGGGAAAATATAAGCTGGAAGCATTTTACTGGGGACCTTTAGGACATGTGGGAGGAATTGTCCCTTTTGTACTGGCTTCCAATGCTAAATTTAATACGCTGAGAAGCGGAGGATTATTCAATGAATGGGCGCTTTTAACTTCGAAACAGTCTGAAAACAATAATAAACCTTATACTTATACCTCCCAGATCAGGCCGGAATTACAGGGAATGGAATTATTAGAAATCACAGATTTCAACAAGGAAAAAGCGGATCGTAAAGCAGCAACCAATAACAATCTGGCCTCATTACAGGATGGAATTTATTTACTTAAAGTATCTGAAAATCAAACTGATAAGCTTATTCCATACATTAAGAATACACCAAGCAAAGTAGCTGAAAATGAGATCATCAAGTCTGAAAACAATCATATGTTAAGTTTAAAAATTAATCCGGACGAACTCCTTTCCATCAACATTTTTGATCAGGACAAAAATCTGGTGCAATCCATTTCTCAGGAACAATATCTGAAAGATGGTGGAATAAATTTAAAAGATATGGAAAATCGAAACTATACATTTGAGGTCATTTCTCAATTCTATAATTTGCAATTCAATAAGCAGATTGGAGATGCTAATTTGAAAGATAATATTGAAGTGTATACTCAAAACCGCAGAATAATAGCCAGAAATCAAAATACCATTAAAAACATTAGCATTTATAGTATTTCAGGGGCTTTAATTCAAAATCAGGAGGTCAATAAGGTTCAATTTGAATCTGACAGTCTTGAACCTGGAGTATATTTAATTCAAATAACATCAACTAACGGGAAAATAACAAACAAAAAAGTAAAAATAGAATAACTTAACTTCTCAATAACAATTTCTTATATCAAATTGGGATGCACTTCAGCAATGGAGTGCATTTTTAGTTGGAATAGGTTTTTATATTCTCTGTAAAATTGATCTCCGGATTCAGGATTTCCATGATCAGGCTTCTCACCGATTTCATGGCATCGTTGATGTCCCCTTTTTCAAACTGCAAGGAAACAACTCCCTTTCTAGCTTCCGCAAAGCTCCAGATACCTGTTTCAATTGGGAATCCCCAGAATTCAGGAAGGTTTTGAATGATATAATGATAGATACATAGCTGCAAGGCCTGTTTTCTGTCACTGTTATGGAAATATTCGTTTATATTATCTGTATCAATCTTCACCGTCAGGTTTTTGATCTTAGCCGTTTTATAATCAATAATCCTTAATGTTCCATTTAACCGGTCTATTCTGTCTATGAATCCGAAGAAGGAAATTTTGTCTGTGTTATTTTCGTCCAGATAAAAATCAACGTTTTCAAACCTTCTTTCGATGGCAAGAATCTCCAGTTTATTTCCCTTTTTTACCAATTCAAGATCATGCGTTAGGATATTTTGAATCACTTTTTTCGCAATGGCTTTATGAATAAAATTCATCCCTTTTTCATAGAATTCGGGTTGATGCTTCAGCTTTTCTATGGCAACATCAATATATTGATCTATTTCTTTAATTGATTTTTGTAAATCACTTTCTTTTAATATTTTACCTTTCAATACTTCATATACTTCTTGAAGTGAATAATGAACCAGATTTCCGTAATTTTTCACTGATAGTTCTTCTTCAATTTCATCTGTTTCCGAAGTATTTAAAATCTTGGAAAGATAAAAATCTATAGGGTTATATAAGTAACTCGTCAAGTGGGAAGCCGAAACCTTTTTCTTCCATTGCTCCAATCTTTCCAAAACAATTTCTGTTTTAGGAATTTCAACCGGCTGGCTCAAAATAGGTTCTGAAGAATTCTCAATAATGAGGTGCTCAATATCATGAGAACTCTCCATTTCGATCTGTGTAATAAAACGGCTTTTTTCTCCGGTATTCACTCCGGAACTTAAAGCATTATACAACAAGTGAACATTCTTAGCATCCTGGATAAGTCTGTAAAAATGGTAAGCATAAATACTGTCATTCTCCAAAAAGGTATGAAGATCAAAGTATTTTCGGATATCAAAAGGAATATAGGTATTCTGTGAATTTCCCAAAGGAAGCTTTCCTTCGTTCACAGAAAGCATGATCACATTTTCAAAGTTTAAAAGCCTGGTTTCCAGCAATCCCATGATCTGTAACCCTCGTAAAGGCTCTCCTTGAAAGTCTATACTTTCTGAATTGATATGTTGATTGATCAAGATTTCCAATGTCTCCATTTTGATCTCAAAATCGTATGGAGTAAGCTGGTTTTTGATGATCCTGAAAGCATTTTCAAAATGGGAAACATTTTCATATTGGATATCATCAATTTCGAGCCATTTGATCTTTTGGCAAAAATCGATCAGCATATCCAGATAAATGCTTACGGAATCCACTTTTTGAAGAAGATTAAAATAAGAAAGATTACCCAATAATTCCGCCAGAAGCTTTTTGGAAATATACACAATATTCCGCTCCTCCACTTTAGCTTTAAAATCATTGATAACCTGTTCGTCTTCAATAGATTTAGGCAACTCTTCAAGGATAGGAAATACATCTTTGTAATAATAGGAAGATCTATTCTTTTCAAGTTGCTTCTGCAAGTAAAATAACTGCTTCACCGCATTGGAAAAAGATAAATTCTTCAAGGGAAAACCCATGGTAATATTCAGGTTCTCAACTCCATGCATCACATCTAAACTTGCAGGAAGCAAATTTTCATCCAATAGAACAACCGCCGTGTTAGAATAGGTAGAATTATTGATCTCCTTGAAAATTTCCGGTAATATCTTGGTTTGAGTAACGTTTCCGGAAACTTCGTAGACTTTTATATTTTTAGGCTGGTTAAAATCATCCTCGATCCATTCAAAAAAACGGCTGTCATTAAATTCTTTCCATGTTTTATGGTTTCTGAGAAATTTCCCCGCTTCTTGCCTTTCATCATCAAAATAATAATGATCTGCCTGAAAAAAACATTGCGCTTTATTCCATTGTAAAAGACTTCTTACCAATTTTTCTTCTACCGGCGTGAAGGCATTGAATCCACAAAAAACAAATTGTTCCGAAGTATTTTTGGCAAAATCATCAATGCGGGCTTTTGCCGTTTCATGGATCATTCCTGAAGTGGCCCAGTTTCTATCTTTCAGCTTTTTTTTCAAAACCGGAAGAAAAACATTCATATTTTTCCAGAAATTAAGAAACTTTTTTCTTGGAACATCCTCTTCCTCTCCTAAGTCCTGTGCCCAATCTTTGATCCTTTCTTCATCAAACATATACTGAAGAACAACCTGATCATTTTCAGAGAATTTCAAAATATCATCCCAGTCCTTCTGTAACGTCGGAAACCATTTTAAAAAGTCCGCAAAGTCATCATTGGGAATCAAATTCAGGCTTTTATAAACATCATAAGCAAAAAGCCATAAAGAAATCCCCTGAATGGGTTGTTGATCTGCTATCCTGTCTATAAGTTCCTCGATCGTATAGAAATTGGGAAGAAATCCAGAATAATTATTTTCCTCTAAAATCTGCCTGATAAAAACGATGGGACGTTTTCCGGGCAAAACAATATTAAACACAGACAGGTCTGTGTTTTGGATTAAAAGCTCATGGATGATCTTATTAAGGAATTTCAAGAGATCTGGTAACTTTTTAAGTTTTCTAATTCTTCAGAAATCAATGCATTATATTCCGCCTGTCTATCTTTATTCATCCCATGCTCCGTTTCTTTATCATAGCTCATTTGGAATTCAGTGTATTCCTTTAATATCCTGTTATAAATTCCCTGGAATTTTTTATTATAATCACCGGAGGTTTGGATGTTATCTGCAATTTCTTTACGAAGCTTTCTGGCAAATACTTCGGCAATATCAAAATGTTTTTGTTCATGATTCAATACATAATCATTGATCTGCTTTACATCTTTCCAGGATTTGTCTTCATTGAAAAAAGTTTCCACCTTTATTTTAACAGGAGATTTAGGATTGGTTGATTTCACAACAGAATACACCCAACCGCAATTGGTATAGGCAACAACGTTATTTCCACGCTGCCTATTGATATTGCTTTTAAAATTGCTCCAGCTGAGTTTTTTATCTTCTTCCCACTTGATCTTCTGAGCAAACAAAGTATTGGTAACTAATATACAAACTAAAAAAATCCACTTCATATTTATTCTACTACTATGGTTTTGGTGATCCAGGTATTATCACTGCTCCAGAATTTAAAAGTATACGTTCCGGTCTGCTGCGGACTGAAATTGATCTGGCTGGCTCCTGTAAAAGCCCCCTGTGCACAAGGTCCGTTTGCAATATATTTATAAGCCGTAACCGTTCTCGTAAGATTATTGTTATGAATATAATCATAGGCATAAAAACCCTCACAATGAGACGAATAGGTAGAATATGTCTTGATACTCTGAACTGTAAAGACATCCATTGTATCATTGACGATTTTCACACTATCTATCTTTACTTTATCTATTGATTCTATCGTTTGATAGTCATCATTATCATTACACGAAGTAAAAAATAATCCTAAAACCATTGCATAAGCCCCAATATTGAGAAACTTTTTCATGATTACACAAATTTTGATTATTAATGAATATTAAGCAAAAATTATTCCTTAATTTATGATAAAATTAAGAATTAAAATTACCTTTCGACAGGTAAACTACTTTTTTTGTTTCAAAAAATTCTTCATCAAAATAGTTTTTAAGATTGAAGATCTCACATTTAATTCCGGCAAGCTCTTCGGCAAGATCACCTCCTTTCAAATATAAGACTCCATTGTGTTTGGGATTAAACTGTTCCTTTTCAAACTTTCCTTTCAGCCATCTCAGAAATTCCGGCATTTGGGTAACCGCTCTGCTTACCACAAAATGAAATTTCTCTTTTAATTTTTCCGCTCTTCCATGGATGGCCGTTACATTTTTGAGCCCTACTCCTTCTGCTACAGCGTTGACTACACTAATCTTTTTCCCGATAGAATCTATCAACGTAAATTCTGCTTCAGGAAATAAAATCGCTAAAGGAATTCCCGGAAAGCCTCCTCCAGTTCCTATGTCCAATACTTTAGTTCCCGGTGCAAATCCCATCACTTTCGCAATTCCAAGAGAGTGCAGAATGTGCTTTTCATACAAAGATTCCATATCTTTTCTGGAAATCACGTTGATTTTTTCATTCCATTCATGATAAAGTCCCTCCAGTTTTGTGAACTGTTCTATCTGATTTTCTGTAAGATCCGGAAAGTATTTTAATAGTAACGATGTAGACATATGAAATATTATAAAACACAAAAATAAGTTTTATTTCACAGTTTTATAGCGTCCCTTCGAGGAGATTTTATAAAATCGCATCGAGAAGTTTAAACGGTTCCAGATATTTGATCATGAAAACCGTCTTTACTTGGCAATTCCCGGAATTACCGGCAAACTTACGTTTCCGGATTCATTCACGCTCTGTACTGCAAAAATATAATTGTCTTTGGAAAGTGGAATTTTCAGGGAAAGATCTTGGGTAAATATCCTTTTTTGCCACACCGGACTATCAGTTTCTCTTACCAAAACATAATATCCGAAAGGCCTTCCTGTTTTGGGTTTCTCCCAATGTAAAGTTGTGGAATTGGTAAGCTCCTTCACCTCTATTTCTACTTTTTCCGGTTTCGGAGGTGATTTGGCGAGACTTGCCAATACAGCAATATTGACAGCTGTATTTTTTCTCAGGTAATTATAATCTATAAATTCCGGCAGGTCGCCATATTGCTTTCCATTTTCCTTTCTTACATCCTGATGCTGCTGATCATAATTCTCATAATACTCAGTAAGCCTTACCGCGGGAAAGCCATTATTCACAAAACTTGAATGATCTCCGCCTCTCAGGAATCTGTCATTTCTATAGATCAGCTTTACTTCAAGATTTTTCACGTATTTTTCTCCAACTTCCTTGATGTAACGGGCTAGTTGTCTCGAATTACCATCATTTTCAAGTCCCAGGTTTCTTATACTCATAGCTTTCTTGTCCAATTCCGCATAAGGCAATCCTTCACTAAAAACCCGAAGTACACGGTCATTGGTTTCATTAGTTTCTCCGGATTTAGTATTTCCTATCATATCATTGTTCAAAACCGCTTCTATCTGCCAGTTTTCTTTTTTAGCTTTTTCCGCCAGCATTTTAGATCCAAGCAATGATTGTTCTTCTCCCGAAAATGCAACGAAAATAACAGACGCAGGAAATGCAGATTTGCTTAAAACTCTTACGGCTTCTATCACAGCACTTACGCCACTTCCGTCGTCATTGGCTCCCGGCGCAAAAGAAGTTCGGTTCATGACATCAGTAACTCTAGAATCTAGATGTCCGGAAATCAGGAAAACTCTTTTGTCATTAGGATCCGTTCCTTTCAGATAGGCAATAGGATTTCCCAGATTAGTTACCTGATCCACACGTTTTCCATCCGGTTGAATATCCTGCTGTTGAAGATATACTTCCATCCTTCCATCTGAGTATTTTGCATACTCTTTAAATTTTGAAAGGACCCAGTTTCTTGCCGCGCCTATTCCTTTATTCTGATCATCAGTCACGCTTAAAGTATGCCTTGTATTGAAACTCACAAGTTTCTTAATACAAGATTGCAAAGAGTCTGAATTTACTTCAGAAACATATTTTCTTATTTCATCATCTTTTGTACGGAGTTGTGAAAACACTATACAAGGAGTAAAGCATAAAAAAAGAAGATACTTCATAAGAGATCAATTTTAAACCAAGAATTTTAAATATACGAATTTCTGATTGTCCGGAAGTATATTTTTTCCGGTTCCAGCGGATTGAGATTAAGTTTTTATTTATATTTGTTCAAATTCAAAAAAATACATGGACAAACTTTCAGATAGAGTAAAAAGACTAGGTTACTCACAAACTTTCGTAATGTCTAATAAGGTTAGAGAAATGAAAGCCAATGGAATAGACGTTATCAGTTTAACTCTCGGCGAACCGGATTTCGATGTTCCGGATAATATCAAACAAGCGGCTTTTGATGCCATCAATCAAAATTACAGCCACTACTCTCCTGTTCCGGGATTTTTAGAACTTCGTGAAGCGGTTGCCTACAAATTAAAAAGAGATAACAATCTTGACTACAAACCTACTCAGATCTGCGTGTCCAATGGTGCCAAACAGGCTATTCTGAATGTTTTGGCAGCCATCATCAACGATGGCGATGAAGTTTTGCTTCCAGCTCCTTACTGGGTAAGCTATGATGAAATGGTAAAAATGATGGGCGGAGCATCCGTTATGCTTCCAACTTCTTACGTTACCGATTTTAAAGTGACGGCACAACAACTGGAAGAAGCCATTACAGACAAGACCAAAGCCATTCTTTTCAGTTCGCCTTGCAATCCTTCGGGAGGATATTATACGTATGATGAATTAAAATCCATCGCCAAAGTGGTTGCCAAATATCCGCATGTTACCATTATTTCCGATGAGATCTATGAGTTCATCAATTATGAAACCAAAACAACTTCTATTGCTCAATTTCCTGAAGTGTACGAGCAAACAGCGGTGATCAACGGGATGTCTAAAGCATATGCCATGACCGGTTGGAGAATAGGGTATTCTGCTTGCCCGGAATGGTTGGCCAAAGCCTGTGAAAAAGTTCAGGGACAAATGACCAGCGGAGCTAATACCATGGCGCAAAGAGCTTCCATTACCGCTTTAAAAACTGATCCTTCAGAATATAAATACATGATCGATGCTTTCCAGAAAAGAAGAGATCTTGTATATGAACTGATCAAAGAAATTCCCGGTTTTAAAGTACTGCTTCCTAAGGCAGCGTTCTATTACTTCCCTGATATTTCCCATTATATAGGAAAAACATTGGATGGCACAGAAATTAAAAACTCTGATGATTTTGCCATGTTCTTATTAGACCGCGCTCATGTAGGCTGTGTAGGTGGAGTTTCTTTCGGAAGCCCTGAATGCATTAGGTTTTCTTATGCTGCTTCAGAAGAGGATTTAAGAGTGGCCATGAGAAGGATCAAGGAATTGCTTGAAAAATTTAATTAAAAAACATAACAAATCACATGAACTTTTTAAAGAGAATTACAATTGTTACGAGCATTGCCGCCGCCAGTTTTACCGGTTATGCTTACGGGCAGGATTTCCAATGGAAGGAAGCTACTTCTAATGGCTATACATACAAATATGTAACGAATGACCCTACTTCAGCAAGATATTATAAGCTAAAAAACGGATTAACCGTTATTTTAAGTCCAACCAAAAAAGATCCGAGAATTCAGACCTTTATTGCGACAAAAGCCGGAAGTAAAACCGATCCGTCAGACCATACAGGCCTCGCGCATTATTTGGAGCATATGCTTTTTAAAGGAACAAACAAGTTTGGGTCTAAGGATTGGGCAAAAGAAAAACCGCTTTTAGATCAGATTGACGCTTTGTATGAAAAGTACAACCAAACTAAAGACGAAGCTAAAAGAAAAGAGATCTATAAAGAAATAGACAGAATTTCCGGTGAAGCTTCCAAGTTTGCCATTGCCAACGAATATGATAAAATGATGTCCGGAATGGGTGCAGACGGAACCAATGCCTTTACCTCTTTCGAGCAAACCGTATATACAGAAGATATTCCAGCGAATGTTGCTGATAAATTCCTTGCTGTTCAGGCAGAGAGATTCAGAGAACCTGTTTTAAGGCTTTTCCATACAGAACTGGAAGCAGTATATGAAGAAAAAAACAGAGGCTTGGATAATGATCCTAGAAAAGTATACGAAGCGATGTTTGCTGCTATTTTCCCGAATAACAATTATGGGAAACAAACTACCATCGGAACCGTAGAACATTTGAAAAATCCTTCTTTAAAAGCGATCAGAGAATATTACAATAATTATTACGTTCCTAACAATATGGGAGTGATCATGTCCGGAGATTTTAATCCTGATGAAATGATCGCTAAGATCGACAGAGCTTTTTCTTATATGAAAGCTAAGCCTGTTCCTGAATATAAAGTGGCACAGGAAAAACCGATCACCGCTCCTATTATAAGAGAAGTATATGGACCCAATCCTGAAAACATCACCATTGGTTTCAGGTTCCCGGGAGCCACTACCAAAGACGCCAGATTGCTGAACCTTATCGGAAGTATGCTTACCAACGGACAAGCAGGACTTATCGATCTTGATCTCGTAAAGAAACAGAAATTATTGGGCGCTTATGCTTTTCCGTATGTTCTGAAAGACTATTCCGTTCTTTTATTACAGGGAAATCCTACGGAAGGACAATCTCTGGATGAAGTAAAGGGTTTATTGCTTCAAGAGATCGATAAATTAAGAAAAGGAGAATTTTCTGATGATCTGATCCAGTCTATCGTAAACAACGAGAAGAAAAATGTGATCCAGAAATACGAGAAATACACTTCCAGAGCAGAATCTTTAATGGATGAGTTCACTTCCGAGATTGATCACCAGGCTACTTTAGGATATATAGATGAGATTTCCAAGCTCACGAAAAAAGACATTATGGATTTCGCTTCCAAGTATCTTCAGGATAACAATTATGTAGCTGTTTATAAAAGAAAAGGAGAAGATAAAAATATCGTAAAGGTTGAAAAACCTGCTATCACTCCGGTTTCCGTAAACAGAGAAGACCAGTCGGAATTCTTAAAGAATATCGAAAAAATGCCGGAAGAAGCGATCTCGCCTGTCTGGCTGAACTTTGATAAGGACATCGCTAAAAATAAACTGGAAAGTGTAGATGTTCTTTCTGTAAAGAATACAGATAACGAACTGTTCAGAGTATATTATTATTTTGACGCCGGAAAATGGAACAACAAAATTCTTCCGTTGGCTGCAGAATATCTTCAGTATTTAGGAACAAAAGATAAATCTTCAGAAGCGATCAGCAAAGAATTTTACAAACTGGCCTCAAGCTTTAACGTGAGTGCAGGAAACGAAGAAACCTATGTTTCTCTAGAGGGTTTAAATGAAAGCTTTGATAAAACGCTTGCCTTATTCGAAGATCTGATTAAAAATTGCCAGCCGGATCAAAAAGCATTGGATGCTTATAAAGCAAGACTGAAAAAATCCAGAGCCAACGCCAAGCAGAACAAAGGAGCCATCATGTCCGGATTGAGAAGCTATGCTCAATATGGTCCGCAAAATCCTTTCAATAATGTTTTAAGCGATGCGGAACTGGATGCCTTAAAAGCAGAAGATCTTGTGAATGTGCTTCATGATCTGTTCAACCATAAGCATAAAGTATTGTATTACGGGGCGAAATCCGGAAATGAAGTAGTGGCTTCTTTAACTCCGATCCATAAGCTTCCGGCTACCTTAAAAGATATGCCGAAATCCAAAACATTTACTCAAATTCCTACCGATAAGAATAAAGTATTGTTTGCTCATTACGATATGGTTCAGGCTGAAATTTTCTGGGTAAGAAACGGGGAAAAATACAATTCCAGCATCACGCCTACCGTAAGCTTATTCAATAATTATTTCGGGGGCGGAATGGGATCTATCGTATTCCAGACCATCAGAGAATCTAAGGCTTTAGCTTATTCTACGTATTCTTACTTCTCGCTTCCGAGCAAAAAAGAAGATAAAGATATAGTGACTGCCTATGTGGGAACTCAAGCAGATAAATTCAATGAGTCGACTATTGCTATGAATGAGCTTTTAACGACGCTTCCTAAATCTGATCAATTATTTGAAACAGCGAAGAGCGGATTGAAAAAATCAATTGCTGCGGAAAGAATTACTCAGGACGGGATCATCTTTACCTATTTAAGAGCTCAGAAGCTTGGCAATACAATGGATATGAGAAAAAATGTGTACGAACAGGCTCCAAAATTAGCCTTTACTGACATCAATAACTTCCATGACAAGGAAATGAAAGGCAAGAATTATACGTACTGCCTTGTTGCTTCTCAGGACAAAGTAAAAGAAGCCGATATGCAGAAATTAGGCGAGGTGAAAAAACTCAGTCTGAATGAAATATTCGGTTACTAAAAATAACTAAAAGCCCTGAAAACAGGGCTTTTTTCTTTCTTGATCACTAAAAACAATTATAGATTTTATTTATCGAAATCAATTTGTTTGATAGATGAAATATTTTTATATTTGCACCAGAAAATTTAAAATATAAAAACAAGAAAATTATGTCTTTAGTAGGAAAAAAATTCCCGAATGTAACAATTGATGCCATGTCTGAAATGGGTGATGATCTTAAAATCAACATCTTCGAAGAAGCTACAGCCAACCAGCAAAAAGTTCTTTTATTCTGGTATCCAAAAGATTTCACTTTTGTTTGCCCGACTGAGCTTCACGCTTTCCAGGATGCTTTAGGTGAGTTCGAAAAAAGAAACACTAAAGTAATCGGAGCTTCTTGCGATACAAACGAAGTTCACTTTGCATGGTTAAACACTGCAAAAGAAAATGGAGGTATCGAAGGAGTAACTTACCCGCTTTTAGCAGATACTCACAGACAATTGGCTAACATCTTAGGAATTGTTGATCAGGATTTCGAATACAATGAAGAAGGTGAAGAAACTTTCACAGGTTCTAATGTGACTTACAGAGCTACATATCTGGTTGACGAAACAGGAAAAATTTTCCACGAGTCTGTAAACGATATGCCTCTTGGAAGAAACGTAAAAGAGTATTTAAGACTAATTGACGCTTATACTCACGTTCAGAAGCATGGAGAAGTTTGCCCTGCCAACTGGGAAGAAGGAAAAGAAGCTATGAAAGCTGACAGAAATTCTACAGCTGAATATTTAGCTAAGAACTAATATAATATGCTAAATTTGAAAATGAGATAATTTGAAAATTAATCTCAGGATTTGTAAGAATTATCTCATTTTCTATCTATATCATACGCGTAAATGACAAAGAATAAACATTCAGATTTGGATATTCGGTTTGCTCATTAACGCATTTTCAAATTCACAAATTTTCAAATTATTATCATGTACATAGAATTAACAGAAGATACGCTTCAAAATATTGTAAGCGATAATGAAAAAGTGGTTGTGCAGTATGGAGCAACATGGTGCGGAAACTGCAGAATTATGAAGCCTAAATTCAAAAAATTAGCCTCTGAAAATGATGAGATCCCATTCTTATACGTAGATGCAGAAAAATTGCCTGAAAGCAGAAAACTGGCTAAAATAGACAACTTACCCACTTTCGCAATTTTCAAAAACGGGGAATTGGTGAATCAGGTACAATCTAACCAGGCAGAAAGTTTAATTAACTTATTTAATGAATTGTAATGAATTCGCTTAAAGCGAATCCATGTGACCTATAAAAAAATAAAAAATCACACATGAAATTACCGATCATCAGACAGTTTTATCAAAACCAGACTCCTGAAAACCTTGAAAAGACGTTAGAAGTCCTAGAAAGCTTCTGCGAATTCAGAGGAACCAGCGAAGAAGATCTGAATGTTGCAGGAGAATTGATCACCAATATCTGCGGAGCCCTGGAAGTTCATGCTAACGTTCAAAACGGAATGAGTGAAAAAGATGCTTTGAATTCTTTCGCTCAGAAGGTTTTAGGATCTATTGATAAATAATTGCTTACAACAATTAAAAGATTGAAAAATGTAAGCATTAAAAAATTCTAAGAATACTCTTTCTTACAATAAAAATCCCGATGGAAATACATCAGGATTTTTTGGGTTATACATCTCTTCTCTTCTTAAACTTTGCAATGATCTATATTATCGCAAAGATTTATTTAAAACCATTTTCTTTTTAAAGAAGACAAAAACTCTTAAAATTAATTTATGGAGGTAATCCTTTGCTCACTTACATTTGCGGCTCTAATTATTTTCTTTGCATTAAAATAACGGACTAGCAATAGGCAAATAAAAAATCCTGATGAAATACACCAGGATTTAAATTTATCATTAATTAAATTTCAATTAGCTTCTTCTGCTCATTAAAATTCTTAAAATATACCAGAACAACAACATGATAGAAGCAAAAAGCTGTAAAGAAGCTCCCACATACTGTCCTGTTGTATATGTATCTTTAAGCTTATTGGTTTCATACAAAATACTTGCAGAAGCCAGAATCACCATTCCTACGGAAAACCAAAGCCCAAGATTAAATCCAAAAATAGCTCCGGCAACAATCAGTCCTATAGAAATAAATCCTCCGATAATAATAATGTTTCTCAGGAATGAAAAATCTTTCTTAGATGTGAAAGCTACTGCTGATAAGCCTGCAAACATCGCAATAGTTAGCATGGCAGCCTGAAAGATCATAGTTCCTCCACCTGAATATCCAACAGCAATATAAAGCAGCGGTAAAAAGATAACTGCTTCCAGCAGAATGTAAAAACCTAATCCCATATATTGTGTTGATCTGCTTTGTGACAGAGACCATTTATTAGCCAGAATAGATGCTAACCAAAATACACCAATAATCAATAACCATGTATATTTCTGCGCAAACATCAAGCTGATAATTTCCACCGGTACAATATTGATTAAAACGGTTTCAACTCCAATAAATGCAAGAACTGCCAAAGCAACATGCAAATACACTTTTTTGTAAAAATCTGCCTTTTCAACCTCTGAAGAATGGGCCACTAAAACATCTGTCATCATAGTTTTTATTTTTTCTTTAAATATATCAAATTAAATTATACAACCTCCAGAAATTTCATCGTATCCACATTATCCGCATACGTGTCTAATCCCGGACATTGTGCTTCACCAAACGAAATGGAATCTAATCCTAATTCTTCTTTTGCTACCACACATTGAATATTCTCTTCATTTTCTGCCAAAAATCTCTTCACATCATCTAAAGATTCATATCTGCTGAAATTGATCACAGAAAGCGGACTGAACAATTTATCATCCTCTTTCAGCATGACGAAGTTATTATCCCAGAACTTTTCCTGGTTCAACAGGTAAACCGCTCTGTTATAATCATAGTTGTTGGCATACTTGTTATGATTGATAATATCCTGGAACCCTAAGAAATTTTCAAACAACCTGTCGATCAGGAAATCCTGCGGAATAAAAATTCTTGTTACATTCCTGCAACCTAATCCGAAATACTGGAAGATATCGTTAGCCAGAAGCTGCAGTTCTTCATCTGTTTCATCCCCTTTTAATACGGCAACCGAAGTCCTGTTCTTACGGATGATATTCAAACGGTCCTTAAAATAGTATTCCAGGTATCTTGCCGTATTATTACTTCCGGTAGCAATTACGGCATCGAAATTTTCCAGTCTTTCAACGAACTCAAATTCAATTTCATTGTTGGAAAATTCATTCCATTTTTTTAATAAAAAAGGAATCATGTATCTGTCTTTTGAAGACAATTTGATCACTGGAATATGATTGCTCAGAATTACAGACATCACATCATGAAATCCTACTAACGGGATATTCCCGGCTAAGATCAGGCCTACTCTTTTCGGAGTTTTAGCAACTGAATATTCTTTAAGCCAATCATTTACATTTTCTATAGTAAGCAAATCAGCCCATTGCGCCAAAGCAAATTTCTGATTTTCAATGGTGAACCACGGGTTTTCTATTTCAGACTTTCTCAACAATAACTCAAATTCAAGATCACTTTCATTATAATCTCCCTGATTTTTTGCTAAAAACTCTTTAATATATTCACTTAACCTAGAAAGTCCTAAAACTCTATTTTCAATACTCATAATTACTGTAAAATTGGGGAATATTTTGTAATTTTGTGCAAATTTAAAAAAAATTAGCGATGGCTATTAAAATAACTGATGAATGCATTAATTGTGGAGCCTGCGAACCGGAATGCCCGAATAATGCAATATATGAAGGAGCCGTAGATTGGAAAGCTTCTGATGGTACCGAATTAAAAGGCACTGTGACATTACCGTCAGGATTAACGATAGATGCGGATGCGCCTCAGGAACCTGTAAGTGATGACGTATATTTCATTGTTACAGATAAATGTACGGAATGTAAAGGATTCCATGAAGAGCCACAGTGTGCAGCCGTTTGTCCGGTAGACTGCTGTGTTCCTGATGAAGATCACGTAGAGTCTGAAGAAGCTTTACTTAATAAAAAAGCATTCTTACACGGTGAATAAAATACGCCGTCTCATCCAGCATGAGACGGTTTTTTTAATTTTATATCAATCTGATCAATAAAAAATAAATGAAATCACAGGTTCGCAAGTTCCTGTAAAAAACAAAATTAATATGAGCAAAAAACACAATTTTAGCGCAGGTCCGTGTATTTTACCACAAGAAGTATTTGAAAAATCAGCGGAAGCTATTCTGGACTTCAACGGTATAGGCTTATCCCTTCTGGAAATTTCCCACAGAAGTAAAGATTTCGTTTCCGTAATGGACGAAGCGCGTGCAATTGTAAAAAGACTGATGAATCTTGGAGACGACTATGAAGTTTTGTATTTGGGAGGTGGTGCAAGTCTTCAGTTCGCAATGGTTCCATACAATCTATTGAAAGTAGGCGGTAAAGCAGCTTATTTAGATACTGGAACATGGGCTGCAGGAGCTATCAAAGAAGCTAAAAAAATAGGAACCGTGGATGTAGTGGGTTCTTCTAAAGAAGCTAACTATTCTTATATTCCTAAAGATTATACCGTATCATCAGAATATGATTATTTCCACTGTACTTCCAATAATACGATTTACGGAACTCAAATGAAAACCTTCCCTGAAGTGGATACATTAATGGTTTGTGATATGAGTTCTGATATTTTCTCAAGACAACTGGATTTCTCTAAATTTGACCTGATCTACGCCGGAGCTCAGAAAAACATGGGGCCTGCCGGAGTTACTTTAGTGGTAATTAAAAAGGAAATCCTTGGAAAAACCGGAAGAGAAAATATGCTATCCATGTTAGACTATTCTCAGCATATCGCTAAGGAATCTATGTATAATACCCCACCTGTTTTCCCGGTGTATGCCTCTTTACTGACGCTTCAGCACTTAGAAAGAAATGGTGGAATTGCTGCTGCGGAACAAAGAAACGAAGCCAAAGCAAAGCTTTTATACGATGAGATCGACAGTAATCCTTTATTCGAAACTTTCTGTGTGAAGGAAGACCGTTCTTTAATGAATGTTTCGTTCAAAATTACGGATGAAAGCAAGAAAGAAGAGTTTGATAATGCCTGGAAAGCCGCAGGAATCAGCGGTTTGAACGGACACAGAAGCTTAGGAGGATACAGAGCAAGTTTATACAATGCTTTGCCGATTGAAAGTGTTCAGGTTTTGGTAGATGTCATGAGATCAATTAAATAATTAAAGCTTTAAAAATCAACACATTAAGCAATTATTTGGAATTATTTTAATTTTATTAATTTGCGCACCAACTAAAAATTTTTAAATCTTATCATTATTTAAATTTTTAAGTAGAATAAAACCATGAAAGTTTTAGCTAACGATGGAATCTCTAAAGCAGGAGAACAGGCTTTAAAAGAAGCGGGAATAGAAGTTCTGGACAACCGTGTTGCCCAGGATCATGTGATCAATTTTATCAATGAAAATAACGTGGATGTTCTTCTGGTAAGAAGTGCCACCAAAGTGAAACAGGACATTATTGATGCCTGTCCCAGACTTTCCATCATCGGAAGAGGCGGAATCGGGATGGATAATATAGATGTGGAATATGCCAAAAGCAAAGGGATCAAAGTGATCAATACCCCTACTGCATCTTCGAAATCGGTGGCTGAGCTTGTTTTTGCGCACTTCTTTTCACTGGCTAGGTTCCTTCATGAATCAAACAGATTGATGCCATTGGAAGGAGAAACCCATTTTAATGCCCTGAAAAAGTCATTCAATAATGCGTATGAGCTTTCAGGAAAAACATTGGGAGTAATCGGTTTCGGAAGCATAGGACAGGAAGTGGTGAAAATGGGTATTGCACTGGGAATGAAGGTAAAAGTTCTGACCAGAAAGCCCAGAACAGAAGTGCTTACGTTAAGTTTTTTTGATGGGCAAACCGTAAACTTTGAAATAACGTCGACCAATGATACGGATGCATTCCTTAAAGACACGGATTTCATCAGCATCAATACGCCGAAAACTAATGAATATATTATAGACACGCCTCAGTTTGAAAAAATGAAAGACGGAGTTTATATTGTAAATACTGCAAGAGGAGGAGTAATTAATGAAGTAACCCTGCTCGATTATATTGAATCAGGAAAGGTAATGGGAGCCGCTCTGGACGTTTTTGAAAATGAGCCCACGCCGGAACTTCCGTTATTAATGAATCCTTCCCTGTCTCTTTCTCCCCACGTTGGAGGAAATACAGTGGATGCACAGGAAAAAATCGGGATTGAACTTGCAGAACAAATCATTAAGCTAAAAAAAGAAACTATATAATAAATATGCCTGTTTTTAAACCTTTTCGCGGAATAAGACCTCATAAAGACCTTGAGAGCACTTTCCCAACTCATCCTCTGGATAATTTCACCCAGGAAGAAATTGCGGAGAAAGCTCAAGTGGAAGATACTTACATTCATATGATCAAACCCTATGTGGTAAGTAAATCTAAAGATATTGACCGGAACTTAAGGAAAATCCGTTCTACCTTTGAAGAACTCCTGGAAGACAAGAAATTAGTTCAGGACAATTCAGCCTATTATCTTTATGAGCAGATTTATCCCAGCAAACAGGTTTTCAGAGGATTGCTTGGTTTGGCAAGTATTGAGGATTTCTGGAGCGGCAAGATCAAAAGGCATGAAAGTACCATTCCTCAGAAAAAAGAGAAACTGGCTCATTATCTGGAAAAAGTAAACTTACAGGCAGAACCTGTGCTTCTTACTTATCCTGCCAATTCAAAAATTGAATTATTGATGAACCATGAGGAGAAAAACGTTCCGATTTTCAATCATGTGGATTCAAAAGGGATCAGACATAAAATCTGGAGAATTGATAATCGTTTGAAACTGCAGCAGTTTAAAGAAGTTATAGACCAGATTGATTCTTTCTACATTGCAGACGGACACCACAGAATCGGTTCCACTGCTCTGAATGCCAAATATCAGAAAGAAAAAAACAAAAGGCATAACGGTACAGAACCTTATAATTTTGTATATAGTTTCATCGTTTCCAACCAATCGATCAAAATCCACGATTACAACAGAATTGTAACAGATTTGAACGGATTATCGAATGAAGAGTTTTTACAGCAGCTTGAACAATATTTTCTGATCCATGAAAAAGGAGAAACCCCGTATTTTCCTTCACAGAAATTCCATATTTCCATGTATCTGGACGGGAAGTTCTACTCTCTTCACGTAAAACATGATCTCCGTTCCCCGGAAATGTCCCTGGATAACCTGGATCATCACCTTATAGATAAGTATATTTTCAAGAATATTCTGAAAATCGAAGACCCGGACAGCTCTGAAAAGATCTCCTATGTAAAAGGAGACTCTACCCTTACCGGAATTAATATTCTAAAAGAAGAAATTGACAATGGTGCAGGTAAAGTAGGCTTCGGAATCTATCCTGTAAGCTTTAATGATATGATCAAAATTTCCGATCTGAAATTGAGTATGCCGCCCAAATGTACTTTTATTGAGCCGAAATTAATTACAGCATTGTTAATGTATGACATGAAAGCCTGATAAATTACTATTTTTTCCCTACTTTTATGCACGGAAAAGATAAGGTAAATAAAAAATGAAAAAACTATTCATTATAATACTTCCACTCTTTTTGGGTGGATTTTTATTTTCTCAAAAAAAGCCGCAAAAAAAACTTACCAAAACACCCGTCGCAAAATTCAATTACCACGACGAATTCAAAAAAATTTCCGACGAGATCATGACCAACGGAAAGGCCTATGATAACCTTGGAGAACTGACGAAAAGTATTGGATCCCGTTTTAGTGGGACTGCTGATTATGCAAAAGCTGTAGAATGGGCAGAAAAAAAGTTCAAGGAAATCGGAATTGAAATGATCTGGAGACAGGAGGCCAAGGCTCCGGTTTGGATAAGGGGGCGGGAATCTTTACAGATAAAAGCAGGAAATGGAGAGTGGAAAAACATTCGAATGCTGTCTTTCGGAAACTCAGAAGGAACGGGCGGAAAAGATTTGATTGGTGAAATCGTATTGATCAATTCCACTTCTGAGCTTAACCAAATGTCGGTAGGACAGCTAAAAGACAAAATTGTTTTTGTTAATCTCCCAATGGATCCGAAAATCATTAATACCAGTGATTCTTATTTAATTGCCGCAAAATCAAAATTAATTTCCGCTTCCGTAATTGCTAAAACAGGAGCGAAAGCCTTAATTATACGATCATTAACAACAGCGAATAATGACATTCCACACGCAAAAATGATCTACTATGAACCGGATGATAAAGCAAGAATTCCGGCATTATCCATTGGTGTAAGATCTGCAGATGAGCTTGAAAAATTAATAAAAAAACAAAAAGTCACCGCTAAAATCAATATGACTGCCGAATCAAAAGGCGACACAACCAATCCTAATATTATTGCTGAAATTCAGGGTAAAAAAGACTCTAAAGTTATTGTGTTGGGTGCCCAGCTGGATTCATGGGATTTCGGAGAAGGTGCCATTGATGACGGAACGGGGGTTGTTCAATGTATTGAAGTATTGAGAACTCTGAAAGCACTTGGCTATGAAAATAACCACACGATCCGCGTAGTTCTATATGCCAACAGTGAAAACGGCGGACAGGGCCGTGAAATGTATGCCGCATACGTTAAAAAGAAAGATGAAAAGCATGTTTTCGCTTTGGGAACCGATGCAGGAGGATATTCTCCGCGGGGGTTTTCATTGGATATGGCTCCGCAGAGGAGAAAGCTGGTTTTCGCATGGAAAGAATATTTCCTCCCTTATGGCGTTTATGATTTTGACCAGACAGAAGCAATCCAGGACATTTCCCCTTTGAAAAAGCTGGATATTCCCTTAGCTGAGCTTGTGGTTGATACTCAAAGGTATTTCGATTACCACCACTCTGTGGAAGATACTTTCGACAAGGTCAATAAAAGAGAGCTTTTATTAGGCGCTGTTGCCATGACACAAATGATTTTAATGATTGATAGCAATTGGTAAAAATTAATATGAAAAAGTTATTAGGTACTTCATTCTTGCTTCTCAGTATGGCTGTGTTTGGCCAGGCTAAAGAAGATTCAATACAGTTCAGCCAAATTTCGTTAGAGATTCTCAATAACGGAAAAGGATATACGGAACTTAAAGATTTAACTAAAAATATAGGTCATCGCCTGAGCGGTTCCGCGGCGTATGAAAAATCCGTTCAATGGGCGGCACAGAAGCTTCGTGATGCCGGAGCCGATAAGGTATGGCTTCAGGAAGTGATGATCCCGGTCTGGGAAAGAGGGAAAGAATCTCTTCACATCCAGACTTCCAACGGAAAATGGAAAAGCCTGAAAATGCTTTCTCTTGGAAATTCTGAAGGAACAGGAGGAAAAGATGTTTCCGGAGAGATCATCATGGTGAAATCTTTGGAAGAATATGATCAGCTTCCTGCCGAAAAAGTGAAAGGAAAGATCGTTTTCTTTAATCACCCTTTCAATCAGGGGTATGTACAGACTTTCCTGGGATACCGTGATGCCGGAGTGTATAGAAGAACTGCAGCTTCCTTAACGGCAAAGAAGGGAGGCAAATTCGCCATCATCCGCTCCTTATCTTCTGCATTTGATGATGTTCCTCATACGGGTGCCATGAAATATGATGATGATGTGCCCAAAGTTCCTGCTGTTGCGATTGGAAATACAACTGCGGATGAGCTTGAAAAGCTTTTGAACAATCAGAAAGTTACAGCCAAGCTGAATTCCAACTGTGGAATGAAGGGTGAAAAGCTTTCCCACTCCGTGATCGGTGAAATTACCGGCAAAAAAGATAAAAGCGTCATTGTTGTTGGCGGACATTTGGATTCCTGGGATGTGGGTGAAGGTGCGCATGATGACGGGGCCGGAATTGTTCAGAGTATTGAAGTTTTGAGAACATTCAAAAAGTTAGGAATAAAAAACAATCATACGATCAGGGTCGTTTGTTTTGCCAACGAAGAAAACGGCCTTAAAGGTGGATTACAATATGGAAAAACAGTAAAAGAAAGCAATGAAAAACATCTTTTCGCCATAGAATCTGATGCGGGAGGTTTTTCACCGAGAGGAATTTCCTTAGAAATGAATGAACCCCAAAGAAACCAGATTATAAGCTGGGGGAATCTGTTCCTTCCTTATGGCGTTTATAATTTTGAAGGAAGATATTCCGGAGCAGATATTTATCCGCTTCGCGATATGGGTGTTCCTACCGCAGAACTGGTTCCTGACCCACAAAGATATTTTGATATTCACCACACAGAAGAGGACACCTTTGAAAAAGTAAACCGAAGAGAACTTCTCCTCGGTGCTGCCGTCATGACGCAGCTGATTTATATGATCGATAAAAATTGGTAATATCAACTCGGGACCGCCTTTTCAAGGCGGTCCCGAGTTATTTTGCATAGAATTTAATCGATTGCATTATAGAACTATTTCGATATTTCAAAAAAAATCCAAGCTTCTTTAATCTACTTATATTCAACAAGTTCATAAATTTTATGAATAAATATAACATAATTCGAAAGTGTAGATTTAAATAATTCAAATCCAGATTCAAAAAACAGTTTTTTTTACATTTCAGCTTTTCAGATTCGAAAAAAAAGAAAAAAATTCTTGGCATAAAAGTGGTTAAAAAGTAATCAGACACAAATGATGGAAAAGTTAGTTCCCTTAATTTTTCCAACCGCATCACTAACCGGGCAGGTTAACATTCGTTTACTTGCCCGATGATGTGGATTCATTCATTGGATCTTGATGTCCTCTTCATAAGACTCATAACAACACGTATTAATATTATTTTAAAAAAAGCCATTCTTTTACGGAATGGCTTTTTATTATTTCGTGAATATCAGATCTTCAATATCCGAAATATCCATTCCGGTGTCGCTTCCAAAGGAGCAGTCCGTTTCATCTGAACTATAGCTGAACGAAATCTTATTATCCTCCAGTTTCTTCAAACGAATTTTTGCATTTTTTATGGAGCAGTCTTTATATTGTACAAAATGAGCCTTTTTAACCTGGACTGCATATTCAGAGGGAGCAGGTGAAGAAATCTCACTTTCCTGAATAATAAACTCTTCCTTATTGACATTGATAAGAGAAAACTGAAAAGCTTTCGCCACTTCTTTAATCTGTAAGGTCAGCGGACTTCCATCCACTTCTGTTTTCCATGTTCCTGTTAACGCTATAAAATCTTTTGGAGTTTCCTTTTGCTGTGCATTTCCTAAAACACAAAAAATAAGTCCCAATAAAACCAGTATTTTTTTCATAGTGTATCTATAGTGGATTAAAGATAAGAAATTAAAATCATTGGTTTCCGTTAACCCTCTTCCTACCAAGCTTTTCTACAATGTCATCTACAAGATACGGCACGGAAAAATCCCATGTCTTCTTATCTTCATGTCCGAATCCTAATTTGTGGGTCCATTCATGAGTATAATGAGATACCAGATCATACAGTTCACAATCATTGAACTTTCCACGGTAGGTCACAATATAATTAATGCCTGGATAAGTGTACCCTACAACTGAAGTAAAAGGCTTGTAAAAAGGAATAGGTTTCATCCTTAAGTTAAGATCAATAACATAAGGTGAATTAGGATATGCCACTTCATCCGCTTTCATGATGATGTCATAAATCTGCTGGTTGGTAAGATGATCCGGGTTGTTATCTTCGGATACCTTCATGGCTAAAATCTCATTCTTAAATTCTTCCGAATTGATGATATTTTCCATAAGAGTTTTAACCTGCTCCAGCTTTTTAAGCTGTTCTTCATCATAATCCCGGTGTTCATGAATGGCAATACGCACTTGGGAAAATAAGGATGCACAAAGCATCAGCGCAAAGAAAACGCAATTTTTCTTGATCATAGAGTGTAGGTTATTAGTTGAACACAAATATATTAAACTCTATGAAATTGTTGACTGGTTAGATTTAGTTACTTATTTCAGATATTCTTTCTTGGTAAGCTTGACATCTAGTATCTTACCGTTTCTTTTTATTTTCATATCAATGGTTTCCGAATCCTTCTCCACCCTATTGATAAAATAATGACATGCCGTTTCCTTATCCAGGTTTTCCAGTGTCACATTATTGATGCTGACAATAGAATCCCCAATCTGAACCGGCAAATTGTCTTCCTTGAAAATATAAGAAACCTCTGCATTTCCTTCTATAAAACGGTACCCAAACCCGAAAGATTCCATTTTAGCGGATGGATCCTTGATGCCCTTCATATAGATTTTATTGTTTTTCCAGTCCATAACGAATATAAAATTCTGAAAAAACTCATTCCCGATAATATTGGAATTTCCCGTCATCACCAATTCATGGATAAAATTGGCATTTCCTAACGGAAGCTGATCGGTTTTGAAAATATGGTTGGTTTCAGGCTTTCCCGTTCCGTAAGCACCTACTGCATTCACGCCATAGGTATCAATACTTTTGCCGAAGGATTTCGGATCGTAGTAGTTTCCTGTAACCCTGATTCTCCCCGTAAATCCGGTGTCAAAAGTAAGATCTACTTTCTGCCCTCCGATTTTCGTTTCCACAATAGGGGTTTTCTGGTCCTTAAAATCAAATGGAATTACCGTTTCATATCCGCTGATATCAAATTGAGACAGGTCTTTTGTCGCTTCCAGTGAATTTTGAGAATAATTGACTCTCCAGAACAGCTTCGCCATTTGATTGGCTCCTATGATTCCATCAATCTTGAAGCATCCTAACTCGGAATTATTCAAATCAATCACTATCGCTCCTATATTGTGGAAAACCACATTGTCAATGGTCATTTCCGGAAGCTGGGTAAAGATCTGTTCCTGCTTGTTTTTTTGAGAATCTTTTACTTTACTTCTATGCTTTTTTTCCAGGCCCAATTCTGTATAAATGGCATTGGAAATCACGGTTGGAGCTCCTGAATCGAATAAGAAATTATACGGTTTCCCGTTAATGCTCACCTTTACAAAAGGCAGATTATTCGCATATTGTAAATTGATTTTCTCAACCGGATTTTTGAGCTGTGCTTCACCGCTTTCAAAAAACCTTTTCCCCTGTGCCGATGTATGAATTACGCAAAAAGCAAAAAATAAGTGTAGAATCTTCTTCATTGGATTATTTTATGCTAAAATAGGTTTTTTAATTAATTAAAAACTTATATAATTAATTCGAAACTATTGAATTTAATGTTATTTTTTCACCAATTAATTTGAAATCATTTGTAATCAAAGCGGGGACTTGAAACTCAAATGAATTAGTTTTAACTTTCTCTCGCAATTCCATCAATAATCTTCCCAAAGCATTTGTACCTATGTAATAATCGCCCTCTAAAATTGCCCCCCAAACCTTATCATTTTGTGTATATTCAACAATAGGAAGATTTCCAGTGGAAAGTAAAACTTTTGAAAACCTATTATAATTCTGAAATAATTTCAATTCTATACAAAACTTCATTACTTTAAATCTCATAAAATCCCAATCACTTCTTGTATAGTTATCATAATGTCTACTGATTTTTTTTGCTATCATCGGGTTATATGATTCTATAATTTTTTGCTGGATATATGGATATTCTGTAAATCTCATAGATTGATAAAGAACTTCAGAGTATTTAATAGAAATATCATTTATCATTAAAGGAAAATTAGGAGCCATATTAGATAACTCTCCTAACTTATTTTTAGTGCTTTTGAATGTTATACATTCATTTTTATGATATTTTCTTATACTATATTTCACAAAGTAAAATTAATGTTTTCTCGCAAATAAAGGGTACCAATCATTAGCATCCCACCAAAATACAAGTGGGCAAGTATTTGAAATATTTCTCCATGTAATTATATGACTTCCTGTCCCTAGTGTTTTATATGATGGCGGTGTCATACCTAACGGTCTTAAACTAGGAACTCTAATTGTTTCAATTCTATTCATTATTTCAAAGCCTTTCTCCAATAAAATATTTTCATATCTAATCCTATTAACAGAGTTTGAAAAAAAATTTTCTTCAACAGGAAAACTTAAATTTCTAAAGGCAAAATTGGAATTCTTCATTTCGTAACTGATTCCACAAGAGTTTTCTACAAATTCTAAAACTTCATATCCAAACTCAGATTCTTTGGGATAGACATGATTAAATTTTGGACTTTTATTAAAATAATTAATATGCGGATTATTTTCAATCATTCTTACATGAAAGAAATGTAAGTTTGATTTGAGTTTTATTCCTATTTCTTTTTCAATTGAAAATAAAACATTATTTCTGCCCCACTGATGTAGAATTATAAATGGGGCAATAATCTGAATATTTTCAGCTTTAAATTTATCGATTCCATAGTCTTTAATACCATTAATTATATCATCCTTGAATGTTTTACCAGAAGCAAGTACATCATCAACATAAAACCAATTTTTAACTTGTCTATTTCCACAATCATTTATATTATAATTATATTTTAATTGTAGTGCTTCATTTATCATTCCATTTAAAATTTTTTGACTTTTCCCAGATTCTTGACAATCTAAAAATTTAGTTTCACTCAAAAAATCTTGTACAGTTTTATAATTTAAATAATTTGTATAAACTTCAAAATCACTTAAAATTCTTAAAGTATTTTCTTTTGTCAAATAGCTAAATGGTAAAAGATGTAACAATTCAGATAATATAAATTCTCTATCATCCTCATTGAATTGTAAAATCCATTTAAGAACATGATCATAATCTATTGTATAGTTATAATTGGAATCTTTCAAATCCTCACTTCTATAATCCTTGATAATTTCAACTATTTTATTTATAAGAGTATCCTTCATTTATAAAATATTAATTTGAAATTTATGAATATACACTTCCACCACCTTACGGAAAACCGTATTTCTACGGAATTTTCAACAAAAAAAGCCACCTTCACAGGTGGCTTTCCAATATTTTCAATTTCAATTACTTCACTTTCACAAGCTCCACATCGAAAACTAACCAGGCGTTTGGCGGAATAACACCACCTGCTCCTCTTTCACCGTAAGCCATTGCAGGCGGGATCAATAAGGTTGCTGTTTCTCCTTCTTTTAATAACAGGATTCCTTCATCCCATCCTTTGATCACTCTTCCCATTCCGATAGGAATATCGATAGGCTCATTTCTCTTGAAAGAAGAATCGAACTCTGTTCCGTCTACTAATTTTCCTGCATAGTGTACAGATACATTGTCACCAGCTTTAGGAGCTTTTCCGGAAGTGGTTTTCGTAATTTTATAGTAAAGTCCGGACTCTGTTTTCTGCATTCCTGCTTTTAAATCCTCAACCATTTTCAATTGGTTGGCTTTGAATTCCTCCTCTTTTTTCTTTCTTTCAGCTTCTTCTTTCGCTGCGTATGCTTTATTGTTTTCTGCTATTTTAGCTTTTCCTTCGTTGAAGGTTTTAGCAGCATCGTAGTTTTTATACTCATCACCTTTGCTGAATACAGATACTTTCTGTAAAACAACATCAGTTTTAGGCTTATCCTGAGCTCCTTTTTCTACGTTCGCAATCGCATCGATTACTTCCTCTCCTTTTACCACTTTACCGAAGATCGTGTGTCTTCCGTCTAACCAAGGCGTAGGAACTTCTGTGATGAAGAACTGAGAACCGTTAGAGTTAGGCCCTGAATTCGCCATAGATAAAACTCCTTTTCCAGTATGTTTAAGATCGTTTTTCTCATCTTCGAACTTATACCCAGGATCTCCCATTCCTGTTCCCTGAGGATCACCTCCCTGGATCATAAAATCTTTGATCACTCTGTGGAAAATGGTTCCGTCATAGAAAGGAACTCCTTTCGCCTTAGCTTTGTTATCAATCTTTCCTTCTGCAAGACCGATGAAGTTCGCTACAGTTACCGGTGATTTCTTGTCCTCAAACTTCACGATCATATTCCCTTTCGTTGTCTGAAGATTCGCATAAAGTCCGTCATTAAGACCTTCGTAAGTTTCTTTGTCTACGTTCATTTTTTTATAAATTGGTGTACAACTCATCAGCGAGATACTTGCCGCTGCCAGAATTATATTCTTGTTAAACAATCTCATTTATAGCGCTTTTAATTTTATGATCAATGGTATATCGTTATCTATTTTCTTTTCGTCTCCATACGTTCCGTAAGCTAAAGAAGATGGCACTAAAAGGGTCACTTCCTCTCCATCCTGGATAAAACGCAATGCATTTTCTACTGCTTTCAATTCATCAAAGTGTCCGAATCTCGCATCCCTTCTTTCAATCGGCTGGTCGTAGATCTTGGTTTGGTCAAAGTCATACAGCTCATAAGAATAAGAGATGAACGTATTGTCCTGCCTTCTTTCCCTTCTGTCAAAGTTCTCGGTGTTCACCCAATAATTAAGCTGTGTAGGATAATATTTTACAGACTGAGTGTTGATCCATTCCTGGATGTGCTTTCTCTCCAATCCGTTAAGATTCTTCATCCTTTCCTTGGAAACATCAAGGTCATTCTGGCTCAAAACACCACCTACAGGAGGATGCGGAGTCTGCGTGTTTCTGTTGCAGCTCAACAATCCCAATACCGATATGAAGACTAATTTTTTCATAAACTTTTGCGAAAATACACATTTCGGGAATCAATTACAAAACTTGATGAAGATATTGAAATAAAACTTTTTAATAAAAATTGCTTTTATATTAAACGCAAAGTTTTCTGTATGTCAGTATTTTATTCAAGATAGCAAAGAAAGCAGCAAAGCTGGATGAAGTTCGTTTATTAAAGTCAGTGAAATTGACTATTACTTTGCTGTCTTAAATCTTTAACCTTTACATGATAATCTTGTATTGAACAGAAATAAAAAAGCCAGGAAAATTCCCGGCTTCAAATATAAATATTGGTCTAACAATTAAACAGTTTCAAGAACATTCTTTTCCACTAATACTCTCCATCCGAAAGGATCTTCAGAAAGATTGTTCTGTAAGTTTACCAAATCATTTTTAAGGATCGTTGCATAGCTTTCTTCATCGGAAAGTCTAGGCAGTTCCAGTTTTTGGCCTTTATATCCTAATGCTTCGAAAACAGTAGTTACCACAGCGGTTCCTACTCCCCAAACTTCTTTCAAAGTTCCGTTTTTCTGAGCTTCTATCACATCTGTTACTTTAATAGGCTCTACTTTTACTTCAAACCCTCTTCTCTTAGCCAATTGAATAAAACTGTCTCTGGTAACTCCATCAAGGATTTTCTCAGATGTAGGCGGCGTATAAATCGTATCGTTGATTCTCACGAAAACATTCATAGTCCCACTTTCCTCAAAATATTCATGAGTAGAGTCATCCGTCCAGATAATTTGGTCATATCCTTCTTCGATCGCCAATTGAGTCGGATAGAAAGACGCTGCATAGTTTCCTGCTGCTTTAGCAGAACCTACACCACCATTAGCCGCTCTTGAATAGTGATCTGAGATCTTTACGGAAACCGGTGCGCTATAATAGCTTTTTGCAGGCGTTGCCACAATCGCAAACATATATTTATCTGCTACTCTTGCTTTCAATGCCTCTTCCGTTGCGAAAATTAATGGTCTTATATATAAAGACATTCCTTCTCCGTAAGGGATCCAGTCTCTGTCTATATCTACCAATGCTTTTAAACCGTCTAAAAACATCTCTTCCGTTACTTCCGGCATTGCCAGACGCTTCGCTGATTTGTTGATACGTTCAAAATTCTTTTCAGGCCTGAAAAGAAAAACCTGTCCGTCCTTATCTTTATAAGCTTTCATTCCTTCAAAACAAGCTTGCCCGTAGTTTACTCCCATCATCGCAGGCGTAAATGCTAAAGGTCCATAAGGCACTAATTTTACTTCACCCCATTTTCCGTTTTCGTACTCACAGATGATCATATGATCGATAAAAGTATTTCCGAACGAAAAATTATTAGGGTCGAATGTAGAAATTCTGGATTTCTCGGTTTTTTGAATTATCATTTCTAAAATTTTTTACGATGTTCTACAAATTTAACATAATTTTCTAAATATAAAAATTTTGGAGTAAATTTGACAAAAAAATAGCTTGAAAAGAGAAATTAAGACCACTAATGACGGTAGTAAAACATTGTTTATCAATGAATTAAATGAAAACTACCATTCTCATCACGGAGCTTTACAGGAAGCCGAACACGTGTTTATCAAAAATGGACTAAATTTAATAAATGATTGCGAAATTAATATTTTAGAACTCGGTTTTGGAACAGGTTTGAATGTTTTAGTAACAATTAATGAATATTTAAAAACTGACAAAAATCATGTTATCAACTATTTTTCTCTGGAAAAATATCCCATAAATGAATCCGAAATCGAAGATTTAGCCTATTTTGAACTTTTTGGTAACCCTGAATTCAAAAATATTTATCAAAAAATTCATCAGTCAGATTGGGAAAAATCTGTTGAAATTATTAAAGGCTTTCGCCTGAAAAAGATTCAATGCGACTTCTTTGACCTGAAAGACATTGACTTACCTAGTATCAACCTCGTCTATTATGACTGTTTTGGAGCAAGGGTTCAGCCTGATCTTTGGGAAAAACCGCTTTTTGAAATGGTTTCCGATAAAATGAGTGTGAACGGATTATTAACCACCTATTCTTCTAAAGGAAGCGTAAGAAGAATTCTTGAGGAGCTTAATTTCAAAGTGGAAAAGAAACAAGGACCTCCGGGAAAAAGAGAAATGATCAATGCCATAAAGCTTTAAAGAAATTATAAATGATAAATTATGAGTGATCTAAAAATATCTAATTCCGCTATCGTGATTTATAGTTTTAAACTTATAACTCTTCACTTATAACTTTAAAAATTTCCTTATTTTAGCTATACAAAATATAATATATGATAGACAAGATCAACATCAGAGTTTATGCTTGTGCTGTAAAGGACCAGAAAGTCCTTACCTTATTTGAAGAATATGCAGGTGAACCGTTAATGAAGTTTCCCGGAGGCGGATTGGAATTCGGAGAAGGGCTGATCGACTGCCTTCACCGTGAATTTGATGAAGAGCTGAATGTAAAAATAGACGTTGTAGAACATTTATATACACAGGAAGATTTTCTGGTTTCTCGCTTCAGGGAAAATGAGCAGCTACTTACCATATATTATATTGTGAATATTGTGAACGAAGAAGATTTCCTTATTCTTGATCCATGCATTGAAAAAACGGAATGGATCGACATCAGCCGGCCGGATAATCCGTTCCCATTGCCAATAGATCAAATTGTATTCGATAAATTAAAAGAAAAATTCCTGTAAAGACTTACAGGAATTTTTCTTTTATGCAGTTTATTATTTTGCTACTTTGAAATCGCTTGCCCCGGGATAAGGCTGTAAATACCCGGAATTCCAGTTGGACTGAAGAAGAGATTCCAGGAACTCATCCGTTCTGTTCTTATGCGGGTTATACTGATCCTTAATATCGATATCCGCCATTTTTCCTTTTACATTCCACCAGAAAGCGCTCCATCCGCCTCTCATCTCTTTGATGATCTCATACACGTTTTTTCCTGTAGCTCTGTTCATCAGCTTGGCAAAAACCTGTCCTTCCGTTGTAGTAAGATCTCTTAACTGTTTTTCATATTGATCCGCAAGGATATTTTGTCGGTCTCTTACGTACTTTCTCCTTACCTTACTATCCATATCAGTCATTTCTTTCTGAATATCTCTGTATTGCTGCAAAGCAGTCAGAAATAAAGGATATACCCTGTATAATTTTTTATTTAGGAAATAGTAATAGTTTCTGTCCAGCTGATTATTAAACTTAGGCTTGTTCACCAATACAAGCTCATCCAATACAATGACTACTTCACCGTTTATTTCATAGATTTTGGCTTTTTGCCTTTCATCATAATAATACTTATTCCCGAATTCATCTACTCTTAATTCTTCCGGTGGGTACTGGCTCAATGACTTTACTGTAATAGTTGAGTCTTTTTGCCCGAAAGCACACACGCCGAAAAAGAAAAGAAAAAGGCAAATAATCTTACTAAAATTCATTATTTTTACGCGTATTAGAACAAAAATTAAACGCAAAAATCATTCCTTTTTATGAAATTTGAAAAGAAATCTTTAAAATTTTTAGAGAAATATTTAAACACATCATCTCCAACAGGTTACGAGCGCAATGGGCAGGAAGTATGGATGGATTACATCCGTCCTTACGTGGATAAGATAGAAATAGACCATTACGGAACCTGCTATGGGATCATCAATCCGGAAGCTGAATTCAAAGTGGTGATTGAAGCTCATGCGGATGAAATTTCATGGTATGTGAACTATATTACCGATGATGGACTGATCTATGTGATCCGAAACGGAGGTTCCGATCAGACAATTGCTCCTTCAAAAGTGGTTCATATTCATGGAGAAAAAGGAATAGTAAAAGGAGTATTCGGATGGCCGGCGATTCATACGAGAACCAACCAGAATGAACCAACGCCTAAAATTGAAAATATTTTCATCGATTGTGGAGCCACTACCAAAAAAGAAGTGGAAGACCTGGGAATTTATGTAGGCTGTATGATCACCTATCCTGATGAATTCTTCGAACTGAACGACCGCTATTTTGTTTGCAGAGCATTAGACAATAGAATCGGAGGGTTTATGATCGCGGAAGTCGCAAGACTTTTGAAAGAAAATAAAAAAACACTTCCTTTCGGATTATATATTACCAATTCCGTACAGGAAGAAGTCGGTTTATATGGTGCCGATATGATTGCTGATAATATCAAACCTAATATCGCCATCGTTACAGACGTAACCCATGACACCACTACTCCCATGATCGAAAAGAAAAAAGAGGGTGATCAGAAATGTGGTGCAGGTCCGGTAATTTTCTTTGCACCAACCGTTCACCATGTCATCAGGGAATTGATCATCGATACGGCAAAAGTGAAAAAGATCCCTTATCAAAGAGCAGCATCAAGCAGAACAACAGGAACTGACACGGATGCTTTTGCCCTTTCCAATGGCGGAGTTCCAAGTGCATTAATTTCCTTACCTTTGCGCTATATGCATACAACGGTGGAAATGGTGGCTAAAGAAGACGTAGGAAACGTAATCAAGCTCATCTATGAAACCGTTTTGAAAATACAACCGGAAATGAAACTGAAATATCATTAAGAAATAAGAAGCAAGAACAAAGAATAAAGATGTTATCAATATAAAAAACTGTCTTTTTTCTTTGTTCTTTTCTCTTGCCTCTAAATTAATATAAAGTATAAAAAGTAAAAATGAAAACGAAGCTTATTGCTCCTTCCCTTTTATCTGCAGACTTTGGGAATCTGCAAAGAGATATTGAAATGCTGAACAACTCGCAGGCAGACTGGTTCCACATTGATGTGATGGACGGAAGATTTGTTCCTAACATTTCTTTTGGCTTTCCGGTGATGAAAACAGTGCAGCAACACGCGAAGAAATTTGTAGATGTACATTTGATGATCGTAGAGCCTGAAAAATATGTAGATGAATTCATTGATCACGGAGCAGATCTTGTTTCCGTGCATTATGAAGCCTGTACTCACCTTCACAGAACCATTCATCATATCCAGAGCAAAGGAGCGAAAGCAGGAGTTGTTTTAAACCCTTCCACACCGGTTTTAATGTTGGAAGATATTATCGCAGATGTGGATTTGGTATTATTGATGAGCGTTAACCCAGGATTTGGCGGACAGAAGTTCATTGAAAACACCTATAAAAAGATCGCAGAAACCAAAGATCTTATCTTAAGCAACAACTCTACAGCACTTATTGAAGTGGATGGCGGAGTAAATCTTGACAATGCTTCCAAATTGTTTGAAGCAGGAGCAGATGTTTTAGTGGCAGGAAATGCAGTATTTTCTTCCGAAAGCCCGGAGAGAACCATTGAGCTTTTAAAAATTTAAAACTTTTCTTTACCATAAAATTAAAGGCAGCTTATAAAAAGCTGCCTTTCTTCTTTCTGAAATTTGAGCGTTGATGGTTATTAGTTTTTGGAGACTTAATGCTTAAATTTCCTTTTTGTCTAATGCTGGTGTAAAGATCAGCATAAAACCAATACAAGACATCCGTAAAAACACGGAATCTCACTACGTATTTTTACTGAATTTTCACAATCCGGTGGAAATATCCCGGAATTTATATCCTATACAGGCACAAATAACGAGAACAATACTTACTATCGAACAGACGCTTCTGATGTGATTGAGAAAATTCCATCTGTTTTCAAAACCATCACGCATTTTTTTAATTGCTTCCGTGGAGGAATTCACAATATCAAACTGGTCCAATTGATTATTAAGCGGTACATTTCCGGCCATAGTAACCCCAAAAACACCAATCAGGTAAGCAAGTGTTGCCAATAAAAGAAATAAAAATGCCGGATTTTGCCCTCTCAACATAAATGTTGTAATGGGAAGCAAAACTGCAGTTCCCATAAAGCTCATAAAAAACACAGGATTCAGGATCTCGCGGTTGATGGACTGCATGGCTTTCAAATATTCTGCATCCGATAATTTGCCCAATCCCAAGATAACAGAGCACGAATAGGCATAAAAAAGTCCACCAATGAGCGCTGTAAGAGTTGCCGTAATGATAAGAAGTGTTGTTGTCATTTTCATAGTTCTATTTTAGGATGATTGATTTCTTAAAATTACTAATAAATAAGATTGAATCTTTTACCCTTAGTAATTTACTCCACTTTCCTTATTTTAGCCGTAAAAAGGAGAAATGAGAACCCGACTCACCAATATACTTTTATTAAGCTTTAGTTTAGCTGCCCATTCTGTTCATGCTCAGACACAACCAACAGTTTCAAAAAAAATGGAATGGTTCAATGATGCCAAACTTGGTATTTTTATTCATTGGGGGATTTATTCTGTGGATGGTATCTCCGAATCCTGGGCCTTTTTCAATAATTATATCAATCATGATAATTATATGAAGCAGCTCAATGGTTTTACCGCTTCTCAGTATCAACCAGCAGAATGGGTAAAACTTATTAAAAATTCCGGGGCTAAGTATGCAGTGATCACTACAAAGCATCACGATGGTGTTTCTCTTTGGAATTCTAAAGCGGAAAAAGCCACAACAATACCGGTAAATTCTTCTGCTCACAAAGATGTTTTAACACCTTTTGTTCAGGAGCTTAAAAAGTCAGGATTGAAAACAGGGCTTTACTACTCTCTTCCGGATTGGAGCCATCCTTATTATGACATTAATACCAGAACCCAAAAAAGGTATGAGATTAAAGATGATCCTCAACGCTGGCAGAATTTCGTGACGTATTATCAAACCCAGCTTAATGAGCTTTCCAGCCAATATCAACCGGATCTATTATGGTTTGATGGAGATTGGGAACACACTTCTGAAGAATGGCAAGCCGCAAAAACACTGGAAAATTTGAAGAAATTCAATTCCGACATCATTGTTAATTCCAGGCTGGAGATTATGAAACTCCTGAACAGGGGATTCCGGTAGTTCCCCCGCAAAGCAAATCCTGGGAATTGTGTTATACCATGAATGATTCGTGGGGCTATCAACCTTTTGATAAAAATTATAAAACACCGAATATGCTGGTAAGAACATTAGCAGATGTAATCAGCATGGGTGGAAATCTGCTACTGGACATCGGTCCAAAATCGGATGGCACACTTCCAGAAGAACAAGTGGAAATCCTGAAAAATCTCGGAAGATGGACCTCAAAGAATTCGGAAGCTATTTATGGCACCCGAAAAGGCTTGCCGTTTGAAAATTACAAAGGAAAATCTTCCCTTTCGGGAAATAAGAAATCTTTATTTCTCTATCTGGAAGAGGCAAAAGATTTTGACAAGATCTATGGATTAATAACCCAACCTGTTTCCGCAAAAATTGTCGGAGATCATAACTCTAAAGTATATTTTGAATGGAACAATGGAACAGTCAATCTTAATTTATCCAAAGTAAATTTTGATCAGGATGTTACCGTAGTGCAGCTACAGTTCAACGATCCGCTTGTATTCTCAAAAGATATCTCTAAAGAAAAACACTCTTTACCGGAATTATTAGAGGATAAAAATTCAAAATTGGCGGTTTATAATATAGCGCGGGAATTATATGCCGGAAATAATATATTCAATAGCTCCGGATTAACCTATGATGGCATGGATATGAAAATTCAGACCAAAAAGACAAATCCTGAAACACTGCAATGGATCAGCAAACATTCAGAAGCTTTGTTTGAAACCGGAAAAGGATTGCCTGAAGGGCATTATTCCGGGTTATCTGCTCTTTCTAAAGATCAACAAACGATTTATCTTTTTGTAGAAGGAACTCCAACCGGACCTATTGCTTTAAAAGGTATTAAAAATGGCATTGCGAGAATACGTATTGCCGGTGAAGGCTCTATCATCAGTCATAAAACATACAATAAATTATATTGGAGCCAGACTCCCGGAATTATTTATATAGACATTCCTAAGGAGAGATTAGACAAAAATATGACCGTGATTGCTGTTTTATTGGAAAAGCCTGTAGAGCTCTACCGTGAAAATGTGAGTGCCATTGAAAGCAATTTGTAACGGTTTCCGGTGAGACAGAATGACAGCGCTATTTATTGTGACACAATGTCTTAAATAACAAAATCCAGAGAAATTCTCTGGATTTTTATGTTGAAATAATTGTTGATTGATTAGAAAATCTCTCTTCCTGAAAAATGGAATTGAGCTTCGATTAATGCATTCTCATCAGAATCTGAACCATGAACTGCGTTTTCTCCGATGCTTCTTGCAAACATTTTTCTGATAGTTCCTTCAGCAGCTTCAGCAGGGTTAGTAGAACCGATTAACGTTCTGAAACTTTCAACAGCATTTTCTTTTTCTAAAATTGCAGCTACGATTGGTCCAGAGCTCATAAATTCTACTAATTCTCCATAGAATGGTCTTTCTGAATGTACTTCATAGAATTTTTTAGCATCAGCAACAGTCAGCTGAGTAAGCTTCAATGCTTTGATTTTAAATCCAGCTTCTGCAATCTTTCCTAATATAGCTCCAATATGTCCGTCGGCAACAGCGTCCGGCTTGATCATAGTAAATGTAATGTTAGACATAAATATTTTAAATTTTTAATGGCGCAAAATTACAAAAAATATTCTTTAGTTTAATTTTAAAGTTTTTTTAACATAAAAATAACTTTTATTAAGAAAGTGTGAACTAATTTTTGGCACAGTAATTGTTTATTCTATTGCGATTCTCATGTTTAATTTGAGTTTTCATGGTTATTAGTTTTTACCCAGCTTCGGCTGGGTTTTTTATTGATCGGCATCCCCAAAAATTAACCCTAAACTTGAAAATGGTGAATTATTTAAATAAAAAGCACTCTCTGTTTAAATAAAAAACAGAGATATATTACAAATCATTAATATTAATTGAATTTATTTTTGAGAAATTTCTTCCGCCTCTTCCATCAATTTGATATAGGTAGAATATCTGGAAATTTGAATCTCTCCGGTCTCAAGAGCATCAATAACGGCACATTTAGGCTCATTGATGTGGAGACAGTTGTGAAATTTACATTCTTCCCTCTTTTTGAAGATCTCAGGAAAATAATGTTGGACCTCTTCTTTCTCAATATCGATCATAGCAAACTCACGAACTCCGGGAGTATCAATAACGTTTCCGCCGAAGTCCCAAAAGTGCATCTGGGCAAAAGTGGTGGTATGCTTTCCTTTCAAATGAGTATCTGAAATTTCAGAGGTTTTTAAATTCAGCCCCGGCTGAAGTGCATTCACCAAAGTAGATTTTCCACATCCTGAGTGTCCGAAAAACACTGATGTTTTATCTTTCAACAGCTCCTGAAGAGCTTCAAGATTAAGTTTGGAATAGGAGGAGATCTGCATGGTATTGTACCCTATTTCCTGATAAAGGAATTCAATATCTTTTACCGCTTCTATTTCTTCGGCATCCAACACATCCATTTTATTGAATAAAATCAAAGGCTGTATATTGTAGGCTTCACAGCATGCCAGAAATCTGTCAAGGAAACCTAAAGAAGTCTCCGGATGTTTCAAAGTAAAGATAAAACATGCCAAATCAATATTGGAAGCAATGATGTGTGCCTCTTTTGAAAGGTTAACGGATTTCCTGATCAGGTAATTTTTGCGTGGTTCAATCTTAGTGATCCATGCAATATCATCCTGTTCAAGTTGAAATTCCACAAAATCTCCTACAGCAAGCGGATTGGTGAGCCTGGTTTTAATCAGCTTAAACTTGCCGCGGATTCTGGCCTCGAAAATCTTGTTTGTTTCCAAGTCTAAAACCTGATACCAGCTTCCCGTAGATTTAATGATTTTTCCTTTCATATTGATTACTGGATGCAAATATAAGGAATTAGGGCTTAGGTTTCAGAGGTCGAGAAATGATGTTTATTCATTTTCCTAGGCCTGAAATCTAAGCCCTAACTTTTAATACCTACAATCTATTACCTGTCTATCATAATATTATTCTGTACTTCAATAGATTCTTCGTGGATCGCCTTGAATACCTTTTCAATAAACTCTTGTGACATTCCGGTTTCTTTTGCCTTCTGAACGGCATATTCCGTAATCACTTTCCAACGTTCCGGCTGGAAAATAGCAATGTCATTTTCTTTTTTCAGTTTACCAATTTTTTCAGAGATTTTCATCCTTTGAGAAAGAAGTTCAATCAGTTGGAAGTCGATGTCTGAAATTAAAGTCCTGTGTCTTCCCATCGCTTCATCAAATCCCGCCAATCCTGAATTTCTCACTTTTAAATTACCGATCAGTTCAGCCAGAACCTCCGGAGTAATTTGCTGTGAAGCATCACTCCAAGCTTCATCAGGATTTGAGTGAGATTCAATAATAGCTCCCTGATAACCTACGTTCATGGCTTCCTGGGTAACATCGGCCAACCCTGTTCTGTTTCCACAAATGTGGGAAGGGTCTATCAGCATTGGAATATTCGGGAACTGGCTTTTGAAATCCAAAGCGATCTGCCAGTTCGGGTTATTTCTGTATTTTGTTTTCTGGTAGGTTGAAAATCCTCTGTGAATAACTCCTAAGTTTTTAATATCCTGTCCTAAAAGTCTTTCCAGGGCCCCGATCCATAAAGCAAGATCCGGATTTACAGGGTTTTTAACCAGTACAGGTTTATTGGTTCCTCTTAAAGCCATGGCAATTTCCTGAACGGTAAAAGGATTTACCGTAGAACGGGCTCCAATCCAAAGAATATCTACATCAGCTTCAAGCGCTGCAAAAACGTGGTGTGCATTGGCAACTTCCGTTGCTGTTTTGAAACCATATTCTTCTTTCACTTTTTTAAGCCAATTCAAGCCTATCACTCCTACTCCTTCAAAACCATTCGGCTTTGTACGTGGTTTCCATATTCCAGCACGGAAAATAGGTACCTGCGCCTGAGTTTCCTTTATCCTTCTGGCAGTTTCCAGCATCTGAGCTTCACTTTCCGCGCTACAAGGTCCTGCAATCATCAGTGGCTGCGAAAACTCGTTGATCCACTCATTCTTCAAATCTTTTAAATTCATCTTTTTATTTTTGTTAATATTCTTATTTCTTTTTAAAATTACACCAATAGTTCGTTCATTATAAAATTTACTTTATAATTCCTTTCAAAAAATGCCGTTAAAATTTTAATGGGTTCAGGAAATTAAGAGAGCTCTTAGAATACCTGTATTTTTTGTGAAAGAAATTCAGTTAACAATACCAATAAAATCGGTAATAGTTTCTGAAATTTCTATAATAGATAGTAGAAAAGCTAAAATAACCGCTTACGAAATAAGCAGCTTTACGAAAAGACAGATATGGGATAAATAATTTTTCCACTTTTATAAATATCTGATTCTGTGTAGTTTTTAACTTTTTTAAATATTTTTTTTATGCTTTGTAAAAGTTCTTTTTACAAAATGATTTGACAAATATAGACAATTTATGTCAAATCAAACCGTAATAAATCGTCCAAATCTTTGAGTAATGGATTTTTATCCACAAATTTTTCAAAAACTTTCTTTTTGGTAACGACTTCAATCTTAAGATTTTCGTGGTCTTTCTTATATTCCACTTCAATAGCATAGTTATGAACTTTCCTTTTGAAATGATTAAAAAATTCTCCACTTATTTTATCAAATTCCACCTTAGCGGAGTCCGAAGGATATAAAACCCTGATCGCATTTTCATCTGTTTTAACCAGTTTAAATGCTTTGATCGCGTTAAATACAAATGGATCTTTAGACTGGAGCTGTTTCAATAACAAATTCCATTCCATTTGCAGGTCGGTTTCGGTAAAGTGATTTTGCGGAAGATTTTCTGTTTTTACAGCATGAGATTCTTCTTCTTCCTCTTTTTCTTCTTTATTTAAGAAGGAATGAATGCTGAAACCTGAAGAAACCGTTTGTCTGGATAAAGGTTTTGAAGCCTTTTTAATAACAATTTCCTGGGGAATATTATTATCAACGCTTTCAATCTTTTCAACTTTTTCTTCAATTTTTTGCGGTTGGCTTACAGGCTTTACCTCAATTTTTTCATGAAGAAATGGTGCTAATATTATGAATTTTTTTTTTTAGAATCCAAACCAGCGGTCAAAGAAGCCAATTGCATCAATGCAATTTCAACAGTCAGTCTAGGATTCTTAGAGTTTTTATAGTTAATATCGGCATAATTACAGATTTCTATGGCGTCGATCAGTTGTTGTGCAGTCCATTTTTGTCCTTGCTCAACAAATTTTGTTTTTGTTTTTTCACCTACTTCAATTAAATCTATGGTAGAAGCATTCTGAGCCATCATCAGATCTCTGAAATGATTTCCTAGTCCTGCAATGAATATATGCGGATCAAAACCTCTTTTCACAATTTCATTAAAAGCAAAAAGCACTTCCGGAATTTTATTTTCTTTAGCGAGATCTACAATATTCAAGTATTGGTCATAGTCCAGAATATTGAGAACCTCTGCTGCTTTTGCAAGGGTAATATTTTTCTGGGAGAATGTAGAAAGCCTGTCGAATATGGAAAGAGCATCCCTCAAAGCACCGTCTGCTTTTTGAGCAATCAGGTATAAAGCATCATCTTCATACTGAATAGATTCCTGCTGAGCAATTTTTCTTAAATGCCCCTGAATATCTTCAATAGTAATCCTTTTGAAATCATAGATCTGACAACGTGATAAAATTGTTGGAATGATCTTATGCTTTTCTGTAGTTGCCAGGATGAAAATAGCATGTGCGGGCGGCTCCTCCAACGTCTTAAGAAAAGCGTTGAAAGCAGCAGAAGACAACATATGAACCTCATCGATGATATATACTTTATATTTACCCACCTGAGGTGCAAAACGAACCTGATCTATTAGCTCACGGATATCATCCACTGAGTTGTTGGATGCGGCATCCAGTTCATAGATATTGTATGCAAATCCGTCTTCTGAAACGGAGCCATCTTTTTCATTGATTTTTCTCGCCAGGATACGGGCACAGGTTGTCTTCCCCACTCCACGAGGCCCACAAAACAGTAAGGCCTGAGCCAGCTGGTTTTCCCCAATCGCATGCTCTAAAGTATCCGTAATGTGAGATTGCCCAACAACAGTTTCAAACTCTTGTGGACGGTATTTCCTTGCAGATACTATAAAATTTTCCATTGGCCAAAAGTAAGAAATATAGTTCTAATTTGAAAGCCAAAAGTCTTCAAATTATCAACAAAATCATTTTTGGTTAAACCCGAAAACTATTAATTACTTTTCCGCTTTCTGATATGCAAAATCTACGATATCAACAATCGCTTTTTCAATTTCAGATCGGCCTTCATCCGTTTTCATATCAAGCCCGCAAAATTCATTGGCGTTATATGCCGGATATAGATTCAGATAATAAGTTCCTGATACAATCAAAGCTAAGATGGCTCTAAATCTTTTGGCATTTTCCCCAAAAATCGGATCTGTAACGGCAAATAGTTCAGCTCCTACATCTTCTCTTTGCTGTACTAATTTTTTAAGTATAGGCTTGCTTTCGGAAAGCTCCCAAAGAATAATTTTTTGAAGTTCTTTATTTTTCTTCAAACTTTCAAATTGCATCAATATTCCCTGAGTAAGAACTTCTTTACCTATTGTTGTTACTTTTTCCTCTTCTACATTCGGATTAAACTTACTCCAGTAATCCTGAGACTTAATATATTCATCAATAAGTTTGTCTGTACTGCCGAAATACTCGTAGATCAGTTTTTTATCAAAACCGGCTACAGCCGCAATCTTACTTACTTTTAATCCTGAGTAGCCTTTTACTCTCAGGATTTTACCCACTGCTGCAAGCAGTTTTTGTTTTGTCTTCTCTTTGTCCCTAATAGGACCTTGCACTACTTTTCTAGGCATAATTTATTGTTTTTTCGCGATATGCATTTTTTTATTAATGTCATCAAATACATTTAATGTTTTGTCCAGATGCTCTCTCTCATGTCTGGCTGTTACACTCATTCTGATACGTGCATCTTTTCTTGCCACGGCAGGATACATAATAGGATTGGTATACACTCCTTTTTCAATCAGTATTCTTCCGATGTCCCACATTTTATTCTGATCTCCTATTTTCACGGGAATAATTGCAGAACAGGTAACTCCGGTATCCAGACCCAAATCATCAAGACCTTTTTTAAAGTAATTGATATTGTTCCATAGCTTTTCTCTCCAAATAGGTTCTTCATCAATCAAGTCGATTGCTTTTACGATTCCTAAAGAAGAAGGAGGAGCTGTTGCTGAGAAAATCTGCTGTCTGGATTGGAATTTAAGGAATGATGCGATTTTTTTATTCGTGATCACAAATCCTCCTAAGTTACCAAATGTTTTGCTGAATGTACCTGTGATGAAATCTACTTTATCCAGTAAGCCAGCCTGCTCTATTGTTCCTCTTCCGGTTTCACCTAAAATCCCAACACCATGTACATCATCCACCATAAGGTAAGCATTGTACTTTTTTACAAGATCGTATATCTCATTGAGACGCGAAGTATCACCATCCTGGGAATATACTCCATCTACTACAACAAGTTTTGTACGGTACGTATTTTCAGATATCTTCAAAATGTGTTCCAAAGCTTCCAAATTATTGTGCGGAAATGTTTTTTTATTGGTAAAAGCACATCCTTCATGCACACTGGCATGTACAGCCATATCTAAAATAGCCAAATCTTCTTTATGCATTAAAATCTGCAAAGTGGCACTATTAGCCGTATATCCCGTAGTATAGATTACTGCTTCATCTTCATTTCTTCCGAAAAAATTGGCGATTGTTTTTTCCAATGCATAATGATAATCAAAATATCCCCCGATAAGAGGTGTAGCTCCTGTACCTGTTCCATATTTTTCAATCCCTTCAATAGCGGCCTGCTTTACTTTGGGATGTTGTGTAAATCCCAAATAATCACTGGAAACGAAACTTACATATTCCTTTTTCTGGTCTGCAATATTTATATTTAATGTTGCATTGGTTCCCGAAACATTTTTTAATCTGTAATTCATGTGTCCTCTAGATTTCATATGATTCAGAAATTCATAAAAATAATCTGCTCTTTGAGCAATATCGTAATCCGGGATATTCTCAAAATCCTTAAATGTGGCTGTTAAAAAATCAATATTCATCCTTAATTGTTTTAGCTGTTTAAAGAAACAAATATATGATTTTTGAAGCCAGATTTTCAACCTTTAATTAAAAAAAAACTATGTGTGGTATTCTTTTAAACTATCTATTGAAAATCAGATTATTTCACATTTTTAAGGTGATTTTTCTAAGAATTTAACTATTCATTTGTTGTTTTTATTTTTCTATTAAATTAACAAAAAAATGGAACAAATTCTTAATTTGTCACAAAAAAAGACGATTGCTTTCACAATCGCCTCATTTATAAAACTTTAAAATCAATTACCTTGTCGTATATCCTCCATTGGCAAATATCGTCTGACCGGTAATCCACCAACCGTCGGTTACCAAAAACTCTATTAACGGTGCGATATTTTTAATATCGGTTAATCCGCCTAATGCTGAAGCTGATTGATGATATGCTACTGCCTCATCACTTTCCTGTCCATAAAAGAATGGCGTATCCATAGGACCAGGCGCAACTGCCGTTACCGAAATCCCTCTATTTCCAAATTCTTTGGATGCCATTCTTGTAAAATGCTCCACCGGAGCTTTAGCTCCCGCATACGTTGAATATAACCCTGTATATGCGGCTAATAAAGAAGTGGCAATAGTACAAACTTTACCCTGATCATTGAGCTTTTTACCGGCTTCCTGAATGAAGAAATAAGCTACTTTTGAATTGATATTGAACATGGTATCAAATTCCATTTCCGTAGTGTCTACAATCGGCTTTTTAAGGACCATTCCCACTGTATTGATCGCAATATCAATTCCACCAAAGGTCATAATGGCTTCATCAAAAAACTTGGTGATATTTTCTATTTGAGTAAGATCCCCCTGGAATAAGAATGCTTCTGCCCCAAGAGCTTTTACCTCAGCTAATGTTTTCTCACTTTCCGCTCTTGAACTCTCACTATTATAATGTATTGCCAGTTTTGCTCCCTTTGCAGCAAAATCCCTGCTTAACAATCCGCCCAGATTTTTTCCACCACCCGCAATAAGTACTACTCTACCTCTTAAATCATTTTGTGACATAATTTTATATTTATTTGTTTACAGTACAAATATGACAAGGAAAGACGGATGAAATATGGTGAACTTTTCGGAAGTTGTTTATTTAAAGTTTTGTTTTCTAAATGCTCCCGGGGTAAGCCCCGTCCATTTTTTAAAGAACTTTGAAAAATTAGAAGGGTCATAAGTGAAAACAAAAGCTATTTCGGCTATAGATTTATCTGTATCTAAAAGCATCATTTTAATTTGCTCAATGATTTTAGCGTCATAAAAATGACAAGGATGATTTCCCGTTTCTTTTTTAATGGTATCTGTGAGATGAGTGTGTGAAACGGCAAGCTTACCGGCAATTTCGTTGAGCTCCATAAATTCAGAGGTATTTCCCTGAATGACATCCTGAATATGGCAGTCTAAAAAGGAAAAATAATTATGGGTAATTTCCTCACTTCTTTTTATAGCTTTCTCGTCATTATTCATAGTGTTCACTTAATCAGGATATAAATTTAAAAAAGTTTCATACAACAATATGGTGAACTTTTCGGAAGTTAGGCCGCAGTGTATCAATGCTTAATATAAATCAATTATGAATAATTGCTAAATTATTTACATCATAATTAATATATTATTTAAAAAAAATAATCTATAAGGCATAATATTTGCAGCCATATTCTCTACCAAACACACTCACTTAATACCTTAACCTTACACAAAAATATAATAATATGAACGTTGCAGATCTAAAGATTAGAAATTTAGTGGAATATAAAAATCAGATTTTCACTATTGCTGAGATATTCCAGAACAATGAAAGAAATTATTTTGTGCGAATTGAAAATGACACCCAAAGTGTGTCAGTCCCGGCAGAAACAATCAAGCCCATAAAAATTACAGAAGAATGGCTTGAAAAATTTGGATTCTCCAGAACATACAGCTCTGAACAGAGAATCCGTTATGAAAGACCTGAACCGTTTATAAAGTACGATATTGATTTAAGTTCCAGAAAAATTGTCGACGGACTTAAAATTTATGGCAATGCCATCCGATGCAAATATATCCATGAATTCCAAAATATATTTGCCTGTTTATTTGGTAAAGAACCGATTTCATTGAATTACAGATTAATGAAGACCGAATCTTAATTATAATATATTACTTTAGTAGAAATCCACAATCATAACGGTTGTGGATTTTTTATTGAATTTATAAAATCATTTGCCCGGTTTTTGCTTTATTCCGCTTAAAATCCAAGACTATGAAATCTAAAAAAATATGGGCCAACTTTAGTGTAAAAGATGCAAAACGTACACATGAATTCTACACACAACTAGGGTTTACCCCCAATCAATCTAACAATGATCCTCAATTAGCCAGCTTTCTTTTTGGGGAAGATCATTTTGTGATCCATTTCTTTGAACAAGGTACCAAAATAGATGACTATTTGCCTCCCGGATTCACTACTAATGAAATCATATTCACTCTTTCAGCAGAATCTGAACAAGAAGTGCGAGAATGGAAAGACAGAGTTCAAAAAGCAGGAGGCAGCATTTCCCATGAATTGAACAGGGACGAAAATAATTATTACGGTTTTGCTTTTGCAGATCCTGACGGACATAAGTTTAATATCTTACTAATGGAAAAAGGAATGTAATATCTATTTTTTCTTTAAATTGGTATCTGAATATTCAAAATCACTCCAATACAACCAATGGTTGTTAAATACAACTATAAGTAGCGTAAATACAACCAACAGGTTCTATATGTATAGTAATTGCATGAACAAGCCAAAATATCTTTGCAGTGTTGAATATAAACCAGAATATTATGGATACAAAGATCATTGGCAGTAAAATTGCCAGAGTACGAAAAGAGAAAAATATTTCTCAGGCGCAATTAGCAGAGCAGTTATTTATCAGTCCGCAAGCCGTAGGAAAATGGGAACGTGGAGAGTCTGTCCCCGATATCATTACTCTTAATAGGCTTGCTGAAATTATGGGCATTGACCTCAACTATTTTTCAGAAAATTTCAAGTCGATAGCTTCTTCTGAAACAGTCCCTTTTGAACCTCAGGCTAAGCAATCATATGATTTATCGCCTGGAAAGCAGGAAAAGAAACTAAGCTGGGATATGTCACGCGGCAACTGGCTGGATGCAGATTTTTCCGGCTTAAAAAATTTGAATGAAAGATTCAGCTCTTCCAATATGCAGCGCTGTAAATTTATCGGTTCAGATATGTCGGGCCTGCTTCTGAAAAGAAATAATGTGGATCATTGTGATTTCTCAGGCTCTGATTTTACGGGCAGCGATATTCAAAGTTCGCATTTGGCAAACAATTCGTTTAAAAATTGCTCGTTGATAGATGCCGAATTTTATGAAAGCTATGCCAGTGGCTGCGATTTTTCCGGGGCTGATTTCACTGGGGCCCAAATCACTTCCGGTGGTTTTGAAAAAAATAATATGACCGATGCTGTACTCCATCATACTTCATTTACCAACTCTCAGATTTCCGATATTATTTTTGAAGGAACACTGGAGGACTGCTATTTTGAGAACTGTGAATTTACAAAGGTCACTTTCCAGAATGCAATCCTTATCAATACTTTCTTTAAATGCAGAAGCTTGAAAAAAATCCGGTTTATTGATTGCCAGGCTGACCGTATCACTTATGAATTCTTGAAAAACGGAAAAGCCGACCTGAGTGGCATCACATTATTAACAATATAAAAAACAATATTCCATACTACAAAGAAGGACTTCATAGTGAAGTCCTTTATTCATAAGCCACAATAGACTTTTATATTATTAATTTATGATCTCTCCTTTATGATCTTCCAGTTTTTCTTGGAATCTTTGAAGCTCTTCAGGGCTTGGCTTCACCCAATCCTTTACTTCTCCTATAATTTTCAAAGGTGCTTCAGAACGATAAGAACGGGTTGGGTTACCCGGGAATTTCTTATCTGTAAGATTCGGGTCATTTTCATAATTTCCAGTTGGTTCAACAATGTATACACGTTCACGTCCATCACCTTTTGCTAATGCCGCTGCAAGTCCTGCCCCATTCACCAGACCTGTAAAATAAATATGATTCATTGTAAGCTCAGATTTATAATTGGAATTGCCGCCTGCTGTCAATACATCACCAATCTGTAAATCTGCTTTTGTCCCATGATAAAACGGACCTTTATCCGAAGGATTATTTTTATACATCCCTGCCAATTCAGCATTAGCTTTTGATTTTTCTGTATTGCCTAAATCTTCATAGCATTTGGCAATATTTAAATACATGGAAGGAAAAGCACTTTTAACAGTATCATCATTGATTTTTAAAGCGTGTTCCAATGCTGTTTCAAGCCACCTCAATTGGTCGTTGACCGTTTTTTGGTGTCTGGATACATAATATGCCGCAAGAAATTTCTCATGGTCATTAGTCGCTTCTTTCCAACCTTGAAGGAATAAGGCAAGGGCTTCTTCAGGTTTCTCTTTTTCTTCCATACTCATTCCCTGAAGACAAAGCTTAACAACATTGTTGAACGGTGAAAATTCCATATTTTAATTATTTTTAATGGTTGTATTTGATAGATGGATCAGCATATATTGATACTCACATTACTTGGCATATGTGATTAATTTTACAAATGCACAAAACCAGTAAAGATAACACCTTTTCTTTGAAAAATTTTATTGTGTTACAAATCCATGATTTATTACTGGGTACACATAACCAAAGATTCCTTAAAATAGAATCCCCAACTGTTTTGTCAGAAATAAAAAACATCTTATATTTGCACCACTGAAAATGATAATATAATCGGAATTCAGGAGAGTTGGCAGAGTGGTCGATTGCGGCAGTCTTGAAAACTGTTGACTGTAACAGGTCCGGGGGTTCGAATCCCTCACTCTCCGCCAGTTGGGAAACCAAAATAAGCTAAAACGCTGTAAACATTGATGTTTACAGCGTTTTTTGTTTTAAGCGCAGTATCAAAAAAAAACAAAATAGGTCACGATTTATATGTCCTATTTCGTGTCCCATTCAAAAAATTACAAAAATGGGTCATGAAAAATCAAGGAAAACCCGACCAATAGGAAGTCTAACGGTTGTACATCTTGCAAAAAGTGGTAACAAAAAGTAAATTATTAAACCATTAAAGTTATCACACAATGAACAAAACATTCAACCTGTTATTCTTTATCAAAAAGAATAAAATCAGAACCAACGGAACCGCTCCCATCTACTTACGAATTACGATAGACGGCAAGGCAGCAGACATTGCTGCCAAAAGGTATATCGATCCGAAAAAATGGGATGTTAAAGCACACAAAGCGTTAGGTAATTCGCAGGAAGCTAAAACACTGAATCTCTATCTTAAAACTTTGGAACAGAAAGTTTACGATTTCCACTACCTGATGCTGAAAGAAGAAAACTTTGTGACTGCAGAGAGTTTAAAATCTAAACTGCTTGGAACTGATATTGAGCAAAGAATGCTTATTCCGATATTCCAAGAGCATAATGACAAAGTGGAGGCTTTGGTCGGTCAGGATTTTGCCCCAGGAACATTGGAACGTTACAAAACTTCTTTAAAACATACACAGGAATTCATTAACTGGAAATACAAAGTTTCTGATATTGATATTATGGAAATCGATCACGGTTTTGTCAGTGATTATGATTTCTGGCTGCGCAGTGTAAGAAAATGTGGAAACAATACCGCTGTGAAATACCTCAAGAATTTCAAAAAGATCATCCGATTATGTATGGCGCACGGATGGATCACGAAAGATCCTTTTCTCGGCTATAAAGCAAAAATAAAAGCTGTGGAACGTCCTTATCTTACCAAAGAAGAGATCCAGATGATTTATGAAAAGGAATTTGCATCAGATCGATTAAACCAAGTGCGGGATATTTTTCTTTTCAGCTGCTATACCGGATTGGCCTATGTTATTTATTAATAATTCATTTTCAACAAATCCATCAACGAAATAACTTATTTTGTCAGCTTCTTTTTTGTTTTCAAATCTTTTTTTCGAAATAAATTCATTCCATTTATTGTCTATGACTAAGTAAAATCCATTTACTGTTTCATCATTTAAAATATCAGGAAACTCTCTCTTATTTTCAAAAAAATGAGCTAGTAAATCTTTCTCAGTGCCTGATAGTAGGACTGTTTTTGTATTATTGTCAAAGCTATTTTCTGTTATTGAAAAGAATTCTTTTTGTGTTTCCACCGAAAAGTCATCTTCTTCGGCAGGAAGAATAATGGTAAATTTATCTTTAAAAAGCTTTTCCCTTTTTTCAATATAATCAATAAAGTCTGGGACTGTATCCAGTTCTCTGATAATTGTTTCAAAAGAGTCTCTATCAAATAATGTTATAAAATCACCATTATTGGTAATTGAGCTGAATGGATAAAATTTGACATTCTCACCTAGATTTACTATAATTCTAAAGGTTTTTTTTATAGAATCTTTAGGGAAAATTTCTTCAAATTGTTTATCAGGATGTTTTATTCGAACTTCATTGCTTGAAAATAAAGTTTTGTAAGCCCCATTGATTTGCTTCGTAGCTTTGGAAATAGTATTGTTGAAATAACGATTATGATTACCCTTAAATTCATAATTCTTTACTGAAAAAATTATGGCTATATCCTTAAAAATAATTAGTAAATCACAGATTTCTTTTTTATTACCATTTTCCAACTTTGGACTTGGGTAGCACCAATACTTAAAAAATGTTGAGAAAGCTAACTGATTAACAAATTCTTCTCCTTCGGTTCCTCTAATTTGACTATCCATTAAAATTAAATTTTATACATTTTCTTGATTAATAATTTCAACTCTATTAGATTTTGTATATTCTCTTTATAAAGTAAAGGGGGGATAAGAATAAAATGATTTAATAAGCTTAAAAGAAATTCTGAAAAATTACGTGAAATTCAGATATAATCACAAATCACCATAACCCTCAAAAATTTGATGTATTTCAACACGTAATAACCTTCTATGGTTCATTTTATATTGTAATTTTTCCTCAGTATCTAATCCTTCCCGAACTAAAGTAGCCAGATTCCTGACAATGTAAGGAAAATCTTCTTGTTCATATCCAAGTGAAAGCAGTTGTTCTCTCAAAATTAATGAAACAACACCCATTGCAAAACTGATTTGCGGAATTAGTCTTAGAATAAAGTGTCTTGCATTTGTCAAATATTCGTCTGATTTCCCAGGAATAGCAGAATTGATTGTTTCATAATTTTCACCGTTAATAAAAGCTTTAAGTATTGGAACAATATCTGAAATTTTGTTAACAATATCTGAAATCTGATAGTTTGAAACCTTAAGTCCTAAAGACCTTGCAAATTGAGCACGAATGTTACTACCAGAAAATATCTCACTAAATCTTAGCTCATTACCATCAAGCCACTCGAAAAACCAATTTATCCATTCTATAACTGAAAAATCAAATAAATCCTCCACATTCATCTCATGAAGATTTGTACCTAATTGCTGTATAATAATGGGATCTAAACCTGTCTTTAAGCTTACTGTCTCAACCCAGTCTTCAAAATGTTGATTTGATTGTAAAATATCTCTTTTCCTAATAAGTTCATCCACCTTTGTTGAAAAGGTAATGTCGCCATCTTGTTCGGCTTTAAAGGCTGCAAAAGAATTTTTAAAGATAGTTTTTACGGAAGTAGTCTCTGTCTCATCATTATGCAAACGCAACATTAAGCTGTTCAAATCTTGTGGCAGGAGATCACTATCATCTCTGCTTGTCACTTCATCCAGAAATTGTGTCAAAGGATCAATAATTGTAAGGCATTGATCACTTTTTGAAAATACTCTTTGTTGCAAATCCTGCCAGGCTATTGGGGATGTAGACCTATTTTCAAAAGTGATAATTTTACTAGGAACTAAAATGACAATGCCTTGAGCTGCCATACCGGCTCTACCAGCTCTACCAGCTGCATTCAAAATCTCGTGCGCCAATAGTTCTTCAGAACCATTAGTATCCTCATCGAATCGGTCGTCACCAGCAATGATTACAACCTCTGCGGGCAAATTAATCCCTTGTGCTAAAGTTGCTGTTGCAACTATTGCATGTATCCCATCCTTAGCCTTAAATAATGTTTCATTTAATTGTCTTTCAACAGGAAGGAGTAGTCCATGATGTGCAACAACTTGCTTACTAGTGTCGAAAAAAGAATATTTCAAATTACCTAATTCTTTTTCTAGACTATTTATTCTTCGAGAATTTTGAGCATTAAAATAATCTATATCTAAAATCCTTTCTTCTAAAAGTTCATTCAAAGTACGAGCGGTGCTTTTGGCAACGGTTGGGTTATTTACAAAGATTAATGTCTTCATGCCTGATTGAACGAAATGCGCTCCTAACTCAGCCGCTACTTGGTTACGATTACCAGTTATTCTCCAAAAATTATTCATTTCCAACTTAACTTTTTTATCGAAAAATTTTCTGACAAAAAAATCATTAGAGCGATTTACATCCCAAACATTTCTAAGGCTAAAAATTTGATAGGGAGTAACAATTATCTTTTCTTTTAGCAACTTTGGAGGGCCCCCTGTCGGTTTTTTCATTTTTGCTTCCTTGATGATTTTTTTGAATGATGTCAATTCCTCATTAGGATAGATTATACATCCTTGAAGTTGCCTTGTTGGTTTCCAATTTGAAGTAAATGCTTCGCAGTTACGACCAGTTATACTACTAATCCATGAGGCTATTTCTTTTCCGTTTTCAACCATAGCCGATATTAATAAATAGTCAGCATTAGGTAATTCAGAGAAAAGCCTTAATAAACAATACATTGCATCTAGACTACGCTTGTCGAGACGATCTATCCTAGAATTGACTAAATGAAATTCGTCGAATACAATAAGTCCTATTTCTTCAAAATGTTCAGGATTCATTGCAAGTAGAGTGAGACAACGTTCTGGAGTCATCACATTTATTATTTGTAGCTCTTCGCCACCGAAATCAGTAAACTCGCCGCCAATATTAATGAGATCTAATCCCATATTATCGAACAGTTTAGCTAAATCTCTGTTTATTTGATCTTCTAAAGCATGAGTAGGTACGAGATAAAGAACGGATTTGCTAGTCATTATTGTCGAGGCTATTTTAAGTTCTGCAATAGTTGTCTTACCTGCACCAGTAGGAAAAGTTAACACGGCTGAATTTCCAAAGTTTAAGAATCCTGTTTTAACAGCATCAAAATGATTTTCCCATAGGTATGGTCTCGAGCTAGCTAGCTTTTGTAAAAAAGGTATCCAATCAAATGAATCGATACCTAATGGCGGGTTTACATTTATCACGCCTCGGCTCAGCAAATGGTCTTGTAATATATTTAACAGTAGAGCAAGATGATATGGCCCCGCATAACAGCTTTTAATATCTATCTCGTAAAAGGTCAGTTCTTCTACAGCTAAATCAATAACTTTCTCAAAATAGTTCATTTCAATATCTGCAATTCCTAAAAGCACATCAGCCATTTGTTTTAATCCTAGAAGCAAACACGACCAAAGATAATCTTCAGCTTCTAAATCTTCTTCTTCAACTGTATATTGTCTTTCATTAAATACAATTGCTCTTATGCTGCTGAGCTCACCTTTAGCCAAAAACTGTATGGCTGTACAAAGCTGGCTCTTTAAATTTTGTTCTGAACTTGTTTTTATCCTATTAGCAATCTCAGCTGCATCTGCAGGACTATCTCCTATAAGAAAAAGAAGTATAGAAGAAATCCAGCTTGGGACACTTTGTGTTTCTAGTTCGTGTGTAAACCTATTATAAACATTATCCTTAATAAGTTGAAGAAGGTTATGAGCTGTTGCGGCAACAAAGGCCGCTGGTATTCGCTTAGAATTATCTTTGGTAAGAACTGTTAGAGACTCTAGGTTGTTAGCCAGCTTTCTCAATTCCTTTATATCTTGATTTAACCTTTTTGATATTTTCCTAGTTCCATCTATTCTACGTCTTACAGAAACGATACGTGCGTATATTTTCGTTAAATATTGAGGAAGATTATCAGTTTCAGAACCATCGATGCTTGGGGCATTACTTATAATACTAGCTGTTATCGAATTATACATATTATGACCTTTGTGTTTCTAAAAAATTATAAATCTCTACCGAAAAATCATCCATCCAGTCTCTTATGTTTGGTTGGCTAAAAGTCAGCGCTTGACGCCTACCTTGTAGAGATCCTGTGACACAAAGATCATATCCTTTAAAAAGTTTCTTTCTTTTTGTGGGAGTATTATTTTTATGTAGTGGTGTTATTCCTGCTCGATAAATTCGATTAGATGTTTTGTATATATCATTTTCAATCATTTCATCAACCTCGTCATCACTTAAGTTTCCAAGTAGCATTGTGGTCTGAGTAACTAATTGACTATCAAATTCTCCTTTTTCAAATAGTTTAAATTCTGGCCATACTTCTTTAAGTATTGTTTTCCTTGGATTTTCGGTGTATTTATCCTCAGCGATTATTAAAGCACTTATTTTGTTGGTGGATGTTAAAACTATTGCGAGACCATCTATACCATGTTGAGCTGGATTTGTATGTGGTGCCTGTGAAACTAAGGTCACTCCTGTGTTCTCCATTCGCACAGAAATCCAAGTCATCATTTGAAACAACCATCCATCTCTTTTCCAACGTTCTATTTCTGTTGATACAGTAAGTTGTCTTTGAGCACGGTCAATCATTGTTTGTGTTGAGAAGGTTATATTTCGACTTTTGGCTGCGAGAATAGAGGCGACATGACGATGTTTACCCAGAAGCAATAAACCTACTTGTTCAGCAAGTATATGTATATCTTTAATTAACAATTCTGTCTCATGACAAAGTGGTTTATGATCAGTATGGGAATGAATAAATGGCATGGTTAAAGTATTTTAATTATAATAAATTATTTTATGTTTGTTTTTCCATTAGATGAATTTTTAAACTGTACTCATAGGCTTCCTGAAAATATGGACTAAGATTTCCCCAACTTCCACTAAGTGTTGATGTGTGCTCTTGGATTAGAATATTAAAATCTCCATCTAATAAATGTCTTTTATAGAAACAATATCCTACAAGATGAGGTGTTGTTTGAACGTTTTCACTGCCCAAAACGTCATTTCCTAATTTTCGAGCCTTCTTGTCATCAGTAAGAAATGCTTGTCTTGTTTTTTGTGCAAATACAATTGCAGAAAGCTCACCTTTGCCAAGTCGTTTTCTATTGTTGAGAATTTCTATGTCCTGTAAGTCGTCGATGGTAATATTGTAGGTAGTAAATTTTCCCGCTTTAATTTCTTTTTCCAATCTTTCAATTGAAGTTGTGTTTAGTCCTAATTTTCTTTTCTTATGAAGGCATTCATAAGCCACGTATCCGGTCATTATGTAGAAACAACCTGCCGTCAAAGATGCCTGATAAATTATAGGAGACAGTAAGATGTTCCAGACAGAACAGGAATCAATTACATTATATAACTTAAATTGAGTAATATTAGAATTCATAAATTAGTTTAAGGTTAAAAAGTGCCAACAAATCTTTTAATTCCTCTTCTTGTATAAGAAACATTTCTGCAAGACGACTCTGGGAGATAAACGATTTGGAATAAGCTTCATAACATTCCCTGACATAGGAAGTTGATAAACCTCTTTTTAAAACTTTCAGTTTAGAACTAGCAATTCGCTCAGAAAGATTTTTAAGTTCCGGATCTTCTTTAAGATAAGTAGGAACTTTGAGATTCCTTTTGTCTTCAACCTGTTTGTGATTTAAAATATTTAGTGATTTTAAACGGTAAAGTAAAGAAATAACATTTACCCTAAGTTGCTCCGCTACTTTAATCAAATGGTCATCAGTCCAACTTACAATTTTCAACGATTTCAGAACTGATTGAGGCATTAAAAATGCTGCGGCAAAACGATTTGCTCTGATTTCTTTTGAATCTTGATTTTCTCGTGTGAAAGACACATTGTACTCTGAATTGGTATCGAAAATCGAGTGAGCAACTTCATGAGCCAATGTGAAATTTTGTCGGTATAAATCTTCCGAATAATTAACTAATATACATTTTCCAGCTATAGGATGTTGAATGAAAATTCCTGATAAATTTGAATTGTTTAATTCACGTCTGAAAATGTGTATTCCTAACTTTCTAAAGTCATCAAATATATTTTGTAAAAGCTCATGATCTTTATAACCAATAAATTTCCTGATTTGAATTGCAATAACTTCAGCTTCCTCTATAAAATTGTTATTAATTCTGATTGGCAGGTCATATTTTTTGTTTTTCTTTTCAAGTAGTTCCCAAATGTCTGCTTCGCATTCACATAAAAACAAAAACTCTTGTATACTTCGCCTATCTTCTTTAGAAAACTCACCACCAAATTGACGATATAGACTGTCAGTGTTTTCGGATGCAGATGATTGTTGATTACTTATAAAGTATCTATAATCTTCTTTAAAAAAATCAGCCAGTATTAATATTTCATCGCCTTTAGGTTCAAGACTGCCGTTCTCAAAATTTAAGATGCGATCAATATCAATTCCAGTATTTTCAGAAACTTCATATACAGAGTATTCTAATCTAGATCGACATGAATTTAATTTTTTTGCTAAGAGATGAAGATCGAACATAAAAAAGGTTAATATTAATTTATGTAAATATAATTAAGAAAAATGATGAAATAATTTAAAAATAAAATAGTTTTTATAATATAGTTTGGAAATATTGATTTTTTAAAGTTTTCTAGTTCCTAGCCTTCGTTTAAATTTACTTTGGATTCATCTTTAGTTTTTTTAATTACTCATCATTAATAATAATTTTTTAGTTAGTCAAGCAAAGTTAGCATGCTTTGTATCATATAGTTACATTTTTAGGCAAAAGTAACTTCGGTTCTCGTCATGATCTTTAATGCGTTTTTCTTTAATTACATCAAGTCCGAAGAGCTCAAGATTTTGGCTTCATATACTCTCATAGCATAATTAAACTTATTTGATAGGGCAACTCACTTATTTTCATCTATTAATCTTTTGCCTCTGTAGATGTAAATTAGAGATAGTAACTGTTTGAGCTGTGCATAGTGGTGGATAGAGACAATCATTATTAGGCTTGTCGTCACTTACGATAAATGTCTTTCACTAGTATGTTTTCTCGTTGTCAAGCGAAATGTCAAATCTTCTATATTTTTAATTCGTTTTTGCAACTTGTGTATATTATTTTCGTTATCTATTAAACTTCTTGTTGGGTGTGCAATTCTCTTTCGTAACTCGTTTATACTACCTAAGTTTTGCCATTCCGTTTTGGTATAACCAAATTCACGATAAAGATTTTTATCGGAGATTATTTTAAAAAAGTCAACAAGAAAAAAGTGTTCCGTTAATTGATTTTCTAAATCAGAAGTTATTAGGCTATTGTAATTCTCAATTATTAGTTTGTATTTGTCTTTTGCGTTAGTTATATCAATTTTGCTTTCTATCCATTCTTTAATTTCATTATCTGTTAGTTGCGAATTCAAAAAGTTTCCTAATTCTCTTTCTAACTCACAAATTAAACTGAAAATATATATTTGAACTTGTTTACAATTCAGGTTAGCTAATGTTATAAGTCCGGAAATATTTTTCTGATATCGTAAAAAAAAGAATGTTTTTTTTTGATCTGCAAATTTGTCTATAATATCTCTAATGTTTGTATCTAAAGGAATCACGTCACCATAAGTAATTTGAAGTCTTTCAATTTTATCGAATTTGTTTGGTTCTAAAGTTTTGAAAAACTCAGTAATAGTTCCATTTGTTGGTTCTATTGGCAAATGATCAAATCTGTTTTTCTTCATTATCTCCAGATAGTTGTTGGAATTAATGTCAGTTTCTTTAATAGAAGTCCAACGCAGTCTACTTATACCAACTGAAGCAGCAGTAATTTTAACTTGTCCTTCGTCTTGAAAAAATATATCTTCTATCATTTTAATGTATTAGCAACATTTACAGTCAATGTTTTGACTTCCATTTGGATGATTATACGGAGATATTATTATAAGTTCATTTACAGCAAAAGCTACAGCTTGAACAAGGGATTTGTCCAATCATTATAAGTAGACATTTCAAGCATCTCTATAATTTTTTCGGCCAAAACTTCATTTGCTTCATCTGAACTCACATCTTCAATAAGATTAACTTCTCCAGACTGTTCATTAAGGATATTTTTAGGAGCAAAATTTATGTAAGCTCTATATTTATTTGTACTATGTTGAATGTTTGCAACAATACCAATAGCTATTCCATATTTATTCAAAAAATAACTAAAAAAGTCATAATAATCAGATTTGGATTCAATGTATTTAGTATGGAAAAATCTCTTTACATCATTATCACTACTAAGAAAATACTTTAGCATTTTTGAATTAAATTTAGGATTTCCCATGTCGCAATTTATTATTAATACTTAAAAACAATTTTATAAAATCAGTCACTTAACGTGAAAAGTTGTATTTTATTAGAGGTTTCCATACATAACAAAAATAATAAGTATTATAAAATCTACAGTCAATATTTTTACTAATTTTTTTCAGAATGATTACAATTTAGTGTTTTAATAAATCCCAACTCTTGTCAGGATTTACTTATAAAATTCGCATTATTTCCCAAGATACTTCTGTACCTCAGCAGCAGAAGTTCCAACAGCCTTGACTGCTTCTTTCAAACGTTCTTTGGTAACACCAAACTTTTTTGACCAGTATTCTAATTCCCAAGTTTCGTTTACATTCACTTTACTTGCATCTTGTGGTCTTCTTTTACTTAAATCGTCGCTCATAATAAATAATTTTTGATTAGTAAAGTAAATATAAAGAGGTTTTATATTATATCATTACGGTTTTCCGTAAAATGAAAAATCCCAACATTAGTCAGGATTTTCTTATATTATGATTTTTAAATTCTTTTTGAAGACGTTCAATTTCCATATTCAAATCATTTAATTCTTTTTCATTGAGCTTAGTAACACGGCGCAGAATTTGGGCCGGGTACTGTCGATGCGGCTCAAAAATTAAACAGCCCTGATATCATTGTCTATTCTGCTTTTTTCTTTTCAAAAGCAATTAATACAACTGGTTAATAATCAGTTAAATGCATTTTGATTTCAGAGCTCTGAAAAATAAGCGATATAAATAAGCAAGATGTGTCTTTGTATATACAAACTTTTTAAGTTTTATATCCAAGACTCTCTTGCCTTTTTTGCAAAAAGGGGAAAAGACTTCGGAACTCGTCTTTTTTTCTTTGTAAACCATCTAGTAGATTCCAATTTATTCTTTTTTAATCTCCAAAAGATTCCTGCATCATCCAGATTGTTTTTATTTAGCCCACGCCCCTCTAACACTATTGTTTTGAATGTTTTAATGCTACAACTTTGTAGAAGAAAACTAAGTCAAAAACAAAAATGAAGTAGTTATGATCGTAAACCTAATCACCAAAGAAGACCTTTAGGAATTTAGAACCGAATTGCTGGAAGACCTACAAAACCTATTTCAGATCAAGATTTCCCAGCAGAAATTATGGCTGCGTTCGTCAGAGGTCAAAGCACTTCTAAAAATCTCCTCCGGAACATTGCAAAATCTACGCATCAATGGAACATTATCTTACACCCGTGTTGGCGGGACATTATACTATAATTACAAAGACATCGAAGAAATGCTGAAAAAGAAGTAATGATATTTCACATCACCGAAACCAAATTATGAATTATATCAAACATCTTACAGCTTTCTATGAAAAGGTGGCTCAGGATAATACGCTTAATCCATCACACATCAGCCTCTATTTAGCCTTATTCCAGTTCTGGAATTTCAGCCGTTTCCGAAATCCGGTCAGTATTTCCCGCGATGAAGTGATGCGCATCAGTAAAATCCGATCAAAAGCCACCTATCATAAATGTCTGAAGAATCTCCATTCTTCAGGCTATATTGATTATCAGCCATCTTATAATCCGTTCCAGGGAAGTCAGGTGGTGATGTTGGATTTTGGTGGGGAGTTAAGGTATAAAGCTAAAAAGTAAATAAGTGATGCATTATGAGCTAATCAAATGCCCTATAAAAATTTAGATTGATTGTTTTAGAAATGGAAAAAATAAAACTCATTAAAATGTAAAAGGTGACTTGGAAATTTTGATAAAAAAGAAAAGATTTTAATTAAATTTACAGGAATTTAAGTCGAATTTAATATCGATTATGGAAAACCATAAAGCAGTTAATAAATAGGTATATTATTTTCGCTAAATTATTTTGGTATAGACCACTTGTTTTATAAATTAATATCTATCTTGAAAATATGATTATTTATGAAAGAAAAGTTTAGTGAATACTATAAGTTAAATGAAAAAGAGCTTAAACAACATTGGGAGAAAGATATATTTTGTTTCGATGCTAATGTTCTATTGAACTTATACAGATATTCCCCTAGTACAAGAGAAGCTTTTTTTAATTTATTGGAAAAAGTGAAAGACCGTATTTGGATAACCTATCAAGCAGCTTTTGAGTATCAAAAAAATAGACTAGTTGTAATAAATGCCCAAAGAGAAGCTTATAAAGATATTAGGGAAACCTTAATTAAAAAAAAAGGTGAAATAGAAGCTAAACTTAATGGCTTTAAAAAGCACCCATATTTACAAACAGCAGAATTAAAAAAGCAAATTGAATCTGCTTTTGATTCTATAGGCCGTGATCTAGATGTTCTTGAAAGCAAACATCCTGATTATTTGGATAATGACCCTGTTTGGGAAAAGCTTAGTACCCTATTAGATGGAAAAGTTGGAGATGATTTTTCAAAGGATGATCTTGAAAAATTATATAGAGATGGGAAAAAGCGATATGATGAAAAAGCTCCTCCAGGGTACATGGATATGAAGGAGAAGCAAAATGAAGGCAATCGTTCTTTATTTGGGGATTTAATTGTTTGGAAACAAGTTATTGAGAAAGCTAAAGAAATTGATGATTCTATTATACTTATCACAGATGATTTAAAAGAAGATTGGTGGTATAAGTTTAAAGGAAAAACCATAAGCCCAAGACCTGAATTAATTAAAGAATTTAAAGAAGAAACGAGAAAAAGAATCAATATTTATCAAGCTGATAAATTTCTTGAAATGGCTAATAAGAATTTGTCACAGCAAACTACAAAAGAAGCCATTCAAGAAATTAGAAACCTTCGTTTAGCAGATGAGCGAGATATTGAAAAAGAAATAAGAGAATTAGAAATGTTGCTTGAAGATAATGGAGATGAAAATTTTAAAGAAAATGCTAAATCATTAGTAACTAAAGAAAGTTCTTTTGAGAAAGCGATAAGAATTTCTTCTGAAGAACAAAATAAATAACCAAACTAATAACTATGAAGCAATTTGAAAAGTCAATTGATGACTTGCAAAATAAACAACCAGAATGGAATGCTAAGTCTATCTTTTCCAAACTAATACAAAAAGACCAATTAGTAGGAGATTTATACTCTATTAATTACGATGAGGGGAAAGTTTTAGTTCATGATTTCCATAGACAGAAAGTTGGAGGGATACCAAGTCTTAGTTTTCTAATTGCCACTCGAATTAATCCTGAAAATGAAATCGACTATAAAGATGAAGATGCTTCTATAATTCTTTTGCGGGTCATGGATGCTGCACAAATCCCACAGGATAAAGAAGCAGAAAGTATAAGAATAAATACTAGCCAACGAATTAGTGGAGAGGTTGATAAAAATTGGGATGGCGAAGAATCGATGGACTTAAACACAAGACATGTGCTCAGCTTTTCAGGAGTTGCTTGTAGAATTGTTGGAACCTTTTTCTTAGAAGAAGATGAAAATAAACCTCAAGATGGATTGAAATTAAAATTTGGGAGTGATATTTCAAATTACTATTCAAACAAAGGGTTCAAAATTTTCAAACCAAATGCTGAGGCTTTAGAAGAAATTGTCAATTATTGTGACCCATTAAATCTTAAATCACATATAGAAAAATATGGTGAAACAGAACGTGTTAAATTGGGCACTGTAAGATATGCATCTACAAATCGTAAACATCAACAAGTAGATAATGTACCTGTATATATCTATCCGGCAGATTTATTATCACAGAAGTCGGCTTTATTTGGTATGACAAGAACAGGTAAATCAAATACAACAAAAATTATTGCTAAGTCCGTATTTGAATTACGAATTCCCGAAAATAAAGAACATAATTCGATTCGGATCGGGCAAATTATTTTTGACCCTAACGGAGAATATGCAAATGAAAATGTGCAGGATAAAGATGGAGGCGGTAACCCTAATGCACTGAAAAATATATGGCGACAAGATGTTGAGCTTAAAAAAAAATCAGATGATTTGAAGGTGAAGTATCAAGGTGAAAAAGATCCTAAGAAAAGGAAAGAGATATGGGATGAAATTAAGTCAATAGCAGAATCAGAAGTTGTAACTTATGGAATTCTCAAACATCCAAAAGATCCTTTCAGAAGATTAATGAAAATCAATTTCTTTGAAGAAGATAATCTACAAATCGGGAAAGAAATTATTGACTTTAAAATCGCAGATCAATCCGCCCAATATTTTAAGAACTTTAGACAGATTGCTTTTAATAAACCGATTGAAAGTGATTATGAGAATCAAAGTGAATATCAAGGACAACTAAAAAGGTATCAAAGACGAGTTCTTGTCTACAGAGCATTACTAAATAAGGCTGGCTTTACACCGCCAAAGAGGACTGTAAATATAAGTGGCATCTTTAATGAAGATCTAAGAATGGCAATGATAAACCACGTTGACACTAGGGCTGTTAAAAAACAAGGTCTAATTAACGCAGCAGGTGCAACATTGGGTTTAAAAGATGTTACATGGGATAGTTTATTTCCTGCATTCGAAGGGTTATTTCATTTTCTATCAACCGCAACCTTTAACACCTTTAACCAGAATTATATAGTCAATCGGGCAAATGCAAATGATGACGATTCTACCGGTGAGGGATGGGCAGAAGCAGAATTGGAAAGCTTGCTTGAAATGTTCAACTATTCTAAAGCCATAAACTTAATAGGAGGTGTTAGCATCCAACACACGATAGACATAGGAACTGATTATGCCAATGATATTTATCAAGATTTACTGCAAGGTAAACTAGTGATTGTAGACCAATCTAGTGGAGAACCAGAACTGAATAAATCGTCTGCCACTCGAATAATGTGGCATATTTTTAAAGGTAATCAAAGTGCCTTTAGAAATGGAGAAGACAATATCCCTGAAATATTAGTTTATTTAGAAGAAGCTCATAACATTTTACCTGCAGGCAATGATTTAGATCTTTCTGATGTATGGGTACGAACAGCTAAAGAAGGTTCAAAATACCGAATAGGTATGGTATATGCTACCCAAGAAATTAGCAGTATTCAAAAAAACATACTGAAAAACACAGCTAATTGGTTTATTAGTCATTTAAATAATACCGATGAAACTAAAGAACTTAAAAAATACTATGATTTTGCAGATTTTGAACCTTCAATAAGACGAGCACAAGATAAAGGGTTTTTACGAGTAAAAACTTTGAGCAATATGTTTGTAGTTCCTGTACAAGTTGACAAGTTTGAGATAAAAAATAAGTGATTATGAGTGATAATAATTTTTTAAATGGCAAATCATATGAGCCACTCCGAAGATTGCTATCTGATTCAAAAATTAGCGAACTACAAACACAGATCAGAGTCAACAAGGATATTGAAGATATAAATTGGGATGAAAAGACAATAAAATTAAGTGAATTAGAAGAGTCTTCCTGGCAACCAAAATTACTGATTGCAATTGATGGAGATTATAGTAAATCAATTATTCAGAACGGGTTTCCCGGAGCTGAAATTGGCTACATTACGGTATCTACAGTAGTAATTTTACTTGATAAAGTAAGAGAGCTAGAAAAGGAACAATTTATAGATCCTAAGAAGTTTAGAGAAACGGAGCAACCAACTTCTATTGATAGTCTTTTTGTCGGTTGTAATGTCATTTTACAAGGAGAAGATTCTGCTAAATCTTCTATGAGAAAAATATTGTTTGATGAACTCCAAAAATTCCGTGTTTTTAACAATTCAGAAACATTGTTGGACACATATGAATATTTATTGCAAGAAAGATCTGCGAATGGGAGAGCATCAAAATGTCCGCATGACAACTGTGATGAAGATTATGAATTTAATGTAGGAGAATATCATTGTAAAACTTGTAATGGAAAATTATATTCAACAGACGCACTTCGACTCCATGAACTACTTAACTCCTCCGGAACAAGTGGTGAAATGTATGGTCAAATTAAAGAAACATTTAAAAAGTTACAGCTAATACATTTACTAAGATCCTTTGAGCAAGAACCAAAATATTTTTCTTTATTAAGGGATATTGCCTTTTTTATTGAAGGAACACTAGCTGTTTTCAGTACAGCTTCTTGGCTTGCGAAACCAATAAGAATTGAACTAGAAAGATTAAATGCAAAAGTTAATGACGAATTTGGTTCAAGCCTGATAGTTTTAGGAATTGAAAGAAGCGGAAGTTTTGTTAATCATTTTTCTGCTATTGATACAATGAAGAATGGTTCTGAACATAATTTTCCCAATCAATCCGCTTTTCTTTTAACTAATGAATACATCAAAAAACATATTGTATTTAATGATTCCCCAACATATGTATATTTAGAAGACACTTCTTTTGGTAGAAAAATTTTCTATAAAACTAAAGCCGGTCATAGAGTTGTTGCATCCATTGCTACATATAATCAGTATCAATCTAATCCTGAAACAGCTTTTCCAGCTCAATTTCCAAGATTGATAGATTTACTTCAATTGTTGGATAAACTAGTATCGAATCGTTACGAAAATTCTGTCACTCCATTGGCTTCAGCTCATTCCGAAGCTGCCATTCCATTGAATTTGGGAAAATCAATATTTGACAAAATAGCAAGAGAAATAAGAGCAAATTCTTCCAACAATGATTGAAATTGACGACATAGTAAAAGGGCAGCAAACAGCTGAATCACGTTGGGCAAAATTTGGTCCATATTACGCTATGTTCCCAATAGATTTTGCATTCAAAGTAGTAAAGCAATATTCCCGAAAAGGAGATTATATCATTGATCCGTTTGCAGGGAGAGGATCCAGTATTTTTGCTGGAGGAGTACTTGAACGATATAGCCTAGGAATAGAAATTAACCCCGTCGGATGGCTCTATGGTTCTACCAAATTAAACCCTGCAGAACAGCAATTAGTGCTAGATAGATTAGAGTATGTTTATAAATTGAGGAATCGTTATACAAAATCAATAGAAAAACTTCCTGAATTTTATAGATTTTGTTATTGTGATGAAGTACTGAAATTTTTGTTGGCAGCAAGAAAAAATTTAAAATGGGAATCTGATTCAGTTGACGCTACTTTAATGTCTATTATTATAGTCTATTTGCATGGCAAACTTGGCGAAGGACTATCTAATCAGATGCGAATGACGAAAGCTATGGGAATGAATTATTCCATTGAATGGTGGAAAGAAAAGGGATATTTATCTCCACCTGAAATAAATCCATTGGAATTTATCACTAAAAAGATTAAGTGGCGATATAAGAAAGGAACCCCAAAAATTGCTGACAGTTCCATATTGCTTGGTGACAGTTCAGAGGAATTAGAGAAAATTACACAAAGAGCAAAAGATGCAGAAATAAAGTTTTCACTATTATTTACCTCACCTCCTTATTGGTCAATAACTGACTATTATGCAGATCAATGGTTGAGATTGTGGATGTTAGGAGAACCAGCCATTCCTAAATCAAATGCACACAAGCATAAGGGCAGATTTGGTTCCAAGGTAGAATATTATAATCTTTTAGACAATATTTTTGGCTACTGTTCGCAAGTTATGGATTCGGAACGCAGTACAATATATGTTAGAACCGATGTCCGAGAATATACTTTTAATACCACATTGGAAATACTCAAAAAACATTTTCCATTGCATACTGTAACTATTAAAAAACAGCCTTTTAAAAAGAAGACTCAAACACAACTTCATGGCAATACTTCTAAAGAAAATAGTGAAGTGGATATTATATTGACTAAAAGATAATTATGGAATTATTATACATTTACATTAAACAATATAAAAGCATTAGTAAAATTGGCATTAACCTCAGTAATGAATTTAAATTTCAGTTTGATGAAAATGAAAATGAATTGATTGTTTCAAGAGCAGAACACTATATCTCTGAATTTTTTGGAGCTAATATTACTAACCTAACCGCAATTATTGGAGAAAATGGGGCAGGAAAAACGACTGTTCTAAGATATATTATAGAATGTTTATCTGGTGGAATTCATAACCATCATGATGAAAATAGTATTGTTGTTTTTAGAAAAGGAACTCAAATATTCTATTTTAGTACTAGAGAAATAAATATAAATTTGTCAAGTGGTATTTCAAAGCTAAAAAGAGTATTAAATACTGAAGACATTAAATATTCAGCGATTACCATTTTTTTATCTAATACTTTTGACCCAACATCTTACTATACAAATGATTACCTTCACGGACAGTTAGGAGAAACAAAAAATTTATCAAGTCAATATTTACTTTATGCTGATTATCAAAATCGAACAGGAGAGGATGCTTTTAGAACAAATCTGACTTATGAACAACGATTTTCCGCATTTGCTGCTGAAGAGATGATTAGAATGGTTAGGCTTTTAAGATGGGTCGGACAAAAAGAAGCGAAAGGAGTTCCATTCCCAGTGAACCCTCCATCTTATCTCAATATCTCTTTAATCTTTAACGAAAATGAAGAATATAAAAGTATACTCAAGAAACTTCAGAATGCCTCAGAAAGCTATTTTAATGTAAGAAAAAGTGAAAGGAATAAGTTTTTAATAAATGCTTTTATTGCTTCAATTTCATATATTTTAAACGAGATTAAGTTTATAGTTGGAGAAGATATAATCAAAAGTACACATGAAAGTGTACCTAAAAGAGTACTAAATTATCTGAATACTCATAAATACCGAGACACTACAGATAAGAATTCGATTGTGCCAGAAATCCATGATATTTTTTATTCCATTTTAAGAGAAGATGAATATGGAATATTAAACAAAACAATATCTGCCATACAAGGATTTTTAGAAGGGCTGGATAAATTTGTTCATGGAAGAAACATCAATGTACTTAGAGAAAGTAGCTTAATTTCTATTGAATTACCAAAAGCCAACAAGAAAGACTTAGAAAATTTAATTGAAGAATATTATGAAGCTAAAGGAATTTCCAGTTATGTAGATTTCTTTTTCAGTCACTCTCCAGGTACGAATTCATCTTTAAGTTCCGGTGAGTATGCATTATTATTAATCTTTTCAAGATTAAATAGTGTTAAAATAGATTCCAAAAATCCATTTATCATTTTGATTGATGAAGCTGAATTGGCACTACATCCACAATGGCAAAAACAGTTCATATACCACTTCGTTGATTTTATTGAAACTAGATTTACAAACCATAAAGTACAGATTATTCTTACCGCGCATTCTCCTTTTATTCTTTCTGACCTTCCTTCAAATTGCATCGTTTTATTAAAAAAAAAAGACGGAAAAACAATTATATCTGATAGTTTGCAATCTGTTAAGGAAACATTTGGAGCTAATATTCATGAATTATTTACAGACGCCTTCTTTCTTCAAGATGGATTAATGGGAGAATTTTCAAGAAAAAAAATAAGCGACTTGATTCATGAAATTCGTGAAGAAAATCGAATAAGCTTAGAAGATTTTGAGAGCAAATTTAAAAACAGAATCGAAATTATCGGTGAGCAGTTTTTAAAAGCAAAAATCCTTGAATTAGTTGCTGAAAAATCTGATGTTCAGCTGATAGACCGAATTATTGATCGAAGAAACAGCGAGATAGAAGTATTACGCCAAATCAGAAATAGAAAAAAGGATGATTAAAATAGTACACCCTAATCTTGATAAGATTGCTCAAGATTATTTTGAAGATATAAAAGATAAATGTATTGAGCGGGCAATATATTTAAGGAAAAACTTGGAAGTAATTTTTAATGGACGTCCTCATATAGATCTAAAGAATGATTCACTAAATGGCAATTCAAAAAAATCACTTTCAAATGTATTTTTAGAAAATAATAAACTAACAAATCAAAATCATTACAACAGAGTAATACAGGGAAATTGCTTTGCTTGGGTGGGTACTTATCAAAATGCTCTTGAATTAATTACAGATTATTTAAATGATGAGGATAATCTTAAAGAATTAATCTTGTGCTCTCCTGAAAATGCCATACAAATTGAAACTGACATTAAACACCATATCGGTGTTAACAATGCTGGCTATAGTGTAATTTCAACCATTATAAATAAAATTATAGATTATTCATTATTTAATGATTTCGCTTATGGCATCTCGGGTGAACTAGGTTATAATACTTGTCCTTATTGTAATCGTAGTTATATCCACACGATTATTGACAAGCACAGAAAAGGATTAATTCGCCCAACTTTTGATCATTTTTTTTCACAAACAGATCATCCTTTATTGGCATTGAGTTTTTACAACTTGATTCCTAGTTGTTATTATTGTAATTCCAACCTTAAAGGAGACAAGGTAATGGAGTTAGGCACTCATTTGCATCCTTATTTGGAAGATTTTGGAAATGATATAAAATTCCATATTTTAATTAAAGATAATAAACCTGATAAAAGCCATCCCGAAAATTATCATTTATTCTTGGAAACAGAACTAGAGGATTTTCAACCAAAGTTTCAAAAAACATTTTTTAGTAAGACTTCTGGTCATGATGAACACAGAGGAAATATTAATCTTTTTAAATTAAATGAAATTTATAATGCTCATAAAGATATTGTTGGAGAATTAATTGTAAAGTGTGATAGTTTAAGTATGAGTTATGCAGACTCTTTAAAAGGTTTTTTTCCTTTACTTAAAACAAATAAAGCAGAATTTTATAGGTTCTATTTTAGTAACTATTTTTACGAAAGTGATTTTCATAAAAGACCACTAGCTAAAATGTCTAAAGATATTGTAAGCAAAACATTACCATACTTTTTAGAATAATTGAAAAATTAATTAGCATATTTTCAAATCAAGATATATATTCCTCTCTTTTACAAACTTTCCACATCAACTTTAAATATGCAAGAACCATATTATATCGAAAAAGCCATTCAAAAATTTTTAAAAGAAACAAAGAGTAAATACGAAAGACAGGCTGAATTTGACAAAATTATAGATGAAAAGCTTACTACGACTATTGAAAATATAGCAAAAAGTACGTTGGAAGAAATTTACAAATATTGTATTGGTGATGATACTGATTTAAAAAATCGTGAAAAAGAAATCTATAATAAAATAGCTGAGAATTACAAAATTGGTATAAGACTTTTTGAGGGTTTTATAGAGCTTAATACACAAATCAGTTCCATGACCTATGGAAAATGCTTTAAGCTCCTTGATACGTTTGACGATCATATTAAACTCGATACATTAATTGCTATTCATGTTAGAGCTTGTCAAGTTGCGAATGAAATTTTAGTTTTAATCAAAAATGGCTATGCTGATGGTGCTCATGCAAGATGGCGAACACTCCATGAACTATCTGTAACATTTTTATATCTATATGATTCTGATTATGAAGTCATACATATGTATAATGACTATGAAATAATTGAGAAGTATAAAAAAGCTAAAGAATACAAAGCTTGTGAAAATAGTCTTGATTTAGAGAAGCTTGAAGATAGCGAGTGGGAAGAATTATCAAAAAGAAGAGACGAAGTTATCGAAAAATATGGTAAAGATTTTTCTGAAGGTTATGGATGGACAATGAATGACCTTCCGAAAGGAAGAAGAAATTTCAGAGAACTTGAAAAGCATGTTGGAGCAGAAAAATTAAGGATTATTTATTCATGGGCAAATGAAAGTGTTCATGCTGGAGTATCAGGTATTAAAGACAAACTTAGTCTAAGAGAAGAAGAACTTCATGATTTCTTAACAGGATCAAATGATTGCGGATTTTTAGATCCTGTTCAATATACATCAAACTCGTTATGCCAAATGAGCGAAGTTCTATTAGGTATGGAGGATTCTATACTTCATAAAATATTTAATGAATTGCTATTCTATTTTCAAAATGAAATTGTATTAGAGTTTAGCAATATTAAAAAAAATGAATAAAAGATTTCAAAAAACAATGAAATCTAAATAGAAATTCTAAGCATTCCTAGAAGACAAAAAATTAATACAACCTCATTAAATTTCCACAACACGAAATCTAAGCTATACTTATAATAGTAGATTCTGGGAATAAACATATAAAATAAAATAAAATAAAAAAACAGAAACCAAAGATAATTCGCTTTCCAGTCACTCAGCTAAATCCTGTCAAGGTCAAGCCCTCCGGATTTTCAGAAAATTTTTTTACGTATAAAAATATACGCAAAAAAAATTTTCCAAAAACCTTGACAGAATGCCACGCTCATTTTCAAAAGGCTTTCTTTTTTTCTTTTTTTTAATTTTTTTTCTTCGTTTTCTTTTAAAATATTTCTACTAAGAAATTTCAACCGGAAAAGAGAAGGATTAAATTCTTGGTTTGGACTAAAAAATATGGTCAAATTTTAGCCTTTTTACTTGCAGATTCGAGCAGAAATTTTTATTTTTACTACGTAAAATTTAAATTAGGATTTTACCACTTTTTTGCCAATATCCTATTTGAGGCCATTCACAGAGATGCTACAACGAAAATCTTATCCATAAAGCGATGAGAAATGGGTACAAAATCCCTCACTCTCCGCAAAAAATAACAAAAGCATCATTGTTCTCAATGATGCCTTTGTTATTTTATAAGGAATCTATTTTATTTCACAGCGTAAAAGAATGATCTTAATTCATTAGCAAAAACCTCGGGTACTTCTAATGCAGCAAAGTGCCCTCCTTCTTCCATCTTTTTAAAATCTATTACATTTACAAACCGCTCAGCCCATTCCCGCGGGAATTGCGCTTCACGAGGAAATATAGCAATACCGGCAGGGACATCAGATTTTTGTAATGGCTGTGAACCACCCCATTGTGCAATGGCATCTGCTTTATACATTCTCATAGAAGTTCCTATGGTTTGGGTAACCCAATAAATCATCATATTTGTCAGCATTTCATTTTTCCCACCGAATGCCCTTTCAATTAATTCAGGTGGGGCTCCTGCATTTCCAAAGCTCAGGATCCAGGCTGCAAGTCCTACCGGTGAATCATTTAATCCATATGCCAATGATTGGGGTTTGGTAGAATGAACCATCGCATAGGCTCCTTCACTATACCACCATTGTTGTACAAACTGGGCAAATTGCCGCTCTTCTTCTGTCATGGTACTTGGATCCTCCTGGCCCATCGGATATCCTATATCCGTAAAATGGACCGCTTCTACCACATCTGCATATTTAGAAGCCAAAGCCTTTGTAACTCCCATTCCTACATCCCCTCCTGCTGCACAGAACTTTTCGTATCCTAATATTTCGGTCATCAGCTTTTTCCAAAGATCAGCCACGGCTTCACTACTCACTGATACCTTACCTGAAAATCCAAATCCGGGAATAGAAGGAATAACCAGGTCAAAACTCTGTTCACCTTCGGTAAGCAATGGAATGATTTTATGAAAGCGATAGTAGTTGTCCGGCCACCCATGAGTCAGTATTAACGGCTTGGAGTTCTCACCCTTCCCTTTTATATGCTGGAAATGAATCTGAATCCCGTCTATCTCAGCAAGATACTGCGGATATTGATTCAACAAGGATTCCTGTTTTTTCCAGTCATAATCATTTAGCCAATAATCGGCTAATTCTTTAAGATACTTTTCGCTGGTTCCGAAGTTCCAGCCTGAATTGTCTTCTTCTCCCGGCCAACGGGTGTTTCGGATCCTGCTTTTCAGGTCAATGATGACTTCATCAGAAATGTTTACGGTAAATGGTTCCATATTTTTTATTTTGGTTGGTGAACAAATTTAACATAAATATGTAATCATTTAACTATTAATACATTAAACGATTCCAAATTTCTCTTGGATTATTAATTAAAAATAATTTTCTCTGCCATTAATTCATATTTATAGTAGGAATAATTATTGCTGTTTCAATTATATCCTCTCTCTAATATATTATAAAGAAACATGAAAATAGCCACCTATAATGTTAATGGAGTTAACGGACGGCTGCCCGTCTTATTAAAATGGCTGAAAGAGGCCCAACCCGATATTGTATGCCTCCAGGAACTGAAAGCCCCACAGGAACGTTTTCCTATAAAAGAAATCAATGATGCCGGATATCAAGCCGTCTGGAAAGGCCAAAAAAGCTGGAACGGAGTTGCCATTCTTACGAAAGGGCTTGATATTATCGAAGTACAGGATTCTTTACCCGGTGATCCTGAGGATATTCAGAGCAGATATCTTGAAGTAATTATTGATCAGATGGTAATTTGCTGCCTCTATCTTCCTAATGGCAATCCTTATCCGGGCCCTAAATTTGATTATAAGCTGTCGTGGATCAAACGTTTACAGAAAAGAACCCATGAGCTGATCAAAATGGAGCTTCCCGCTGTCATTATTGGTGATTTTAATATTATTCCGGAACCGGAAGATGTTTATAAGCCCGAGCGATGGGAAAATGATGCCCTGTACAGAACAGAAGTAAGAAAAGCCTATCAGGAAATATTGAAGAAAGGATGGACAGATTCTATCCGAACACTTTTTCCTGAACAGACCGTCTATACATTCTGGGATTATCTTTATAAAGCTTATGAACGTAATGCCGGAATCAGGCTGGATCATATTTTATTAAGTCCTTATTTGAGCAACAGTTTACAATCCGGAGGTGTGGACAGCCATGTTCGCGGTTGGGAAAAAAGCAGTGATCATGCTCCCGTATGGATTGAAATTGAAAGATCTTAAGAAAAGTAATCCTTTATGATGTATGTGTAAATAAAAAAAAGAGGCTAGAGCCTCTCTTTTCTTTGTATTAAATGACCTTAAAAGACCAATTCACTTCTTTATATAGTTTTGTGTTTTTTTCGGTTTTTTAAGAAGTTGGCTAAGGCCATACATACACTCTTATATTAATTTCATCACTTGTGTTTCTTATATCGCTGCAGTGTTTATTTACAGCCATATAATATTGCTCTTCAAAGAGCTTCTTTTCATCTGTGTTTTTGTTGATACAAAGTAACAACATTGCCTAATAAAATTCTGTATAAAAGGCATAGATATATATCGATAGACACGTAGATATTTATCGATAAACACTGGCTTTGATAATGAAAAAGTGAAGAACGGATGAGAAATCCTATATTTTATGATGGGTTTTGATAAGATCGATCAGTTCAACAAGGTTTTCGATCTTTAATTTCTCGAAGATATTTTTTTTAATCGTACTTACCGTATTCTGTTTGATATCCAGATGATTGGCGATTTCCAGATTTCCATATCCTTCTGCGTACAGTTCTGCTATCTGTAATTCTCTTTTGGTTAAAAGACTAAGAGGATTAATAGCATTCGGATCATTGGCAAATTGTACCAACAGGTTCTGAACAACAGCTGAAAGATATTCACCTTGCTGTACAATGCTTTGGATAGCCTTTTTCACCTCTTCTTCTTCGCTTAGTTTACTTAAATACCCATTAGCTCCGGCATTAATATATTTAAGGGCGTATAAATCTTCTTCAAGACCTGAGAAAATCAGGATCTTGATATTGGGATTCACACTTTTTATCTGAGGCAGGATATGCAGGCTGTTCCCACCCGGAAAATGGGCATCAATAATCGCTATTTCGATGTCTTTTGCCTGTATTTCCTCCACAATCTGTTGTAAAGAAGACGTCTGATAGATTTTAGCATTGGGAATAATTTCATTGATGGTGAGTGCCATTCCCTGTCGTACAATCCCATGATCATCTGCTAAAAGGAAAGTAATCTCTCTGTTTTCAATTGGTAATTCCATTATTACTAGTATTTAAATTGATCCTGAATGTTACTTGGGTTCCTTCATGCAATTTACTTGAAACTGATATTTTGCCATCAAAAAGCTCTACAATCTCCTTACAAAGATTAAGACCTAAGCCTGCTCCTACATTATCAATCTCATCAGATACTATTCCCTGATAGTACGGCTCAAAAATTTTCTCTACATCAGACTCGGATATTCCTACACCGGTATCTTTTACTACTGCGGTGAGCGCAATTCTGTTTCCGCTGATGCGTTCTGTACTGAGCTTAAGATCGATTTGTCCGTTTTCGGTAAATTTATTGGCATTTCCCAGAATGTTCATAAAGATCTGGTTCATTTTTATATTATCGGAATACACTACCGTATCCGCAGGTATGTCATCCGTTACTACAAATTTATTATTTCTGGTCTCAATATAAGGGGTAATAGCCGTTGCAATTGCGTTGATCTCATCTTTAAGATTAAAAATGTTGTTTACAAGTTTTTTGCCCGCCTCCTGATTTTTTGTGTATTCTAAGATCTGGTTAGACTGAATAAGCAGAGTGCTGTTGGTAAACTTGATAGACTTAAGATAATCTTTGATAGTTTCGTCCGTTGTTGCTCTGGTAATCTTATCAATGAAAATATTAATGATCTTCAATGGAGATCTTAATTCATGGCTCAGCATTCCCAATATTCTGTTTTTGAAATTAAGGTTTTGCTTGATCTGCTTATTGGCAGCATTAAGCTTCCATTCGTATATAAATGCAATCCTTGTAAAATACATGATGAGAATGGATACAATGAACATTAAAGTCATTAATCCAAGTACAAGATATGTTCTTATTTTATTGTTGATGGAATTTTGCTTTTCCAGTTCTTTTTCCAATCCGGATTTAAAGCTTTTAATTCCGTTATCATATACATCTATCAGACCGTTGCTATATACCAGAAGTTTATTGAAATTATTATAAAACTGCATATTATTTTGCTGCTTTCTGGCGGTAGAGAGCTGAATTTTTTTAACCTCTTCCGTATAATGTTTTTCCATGGATTTCATCGCATCATTCATTTCAGATTTTATATGAGAGAGGTCTGCAGCTTTATTATTGGTCATTGTAATAACGGTACTCTCCTTCTGAACATTCACTTTTCCGGATATGGCATCTTTTAAACGCCCCATTAATCCTTTCTTTTTGATGGTATCTGCGTAGGTTTCGGTCTTTATTTCGAGATTTTCAAAGTTATTCTTAAACTTCGTCAGCTCAAACGGCTTCTCCTCCACTTTCGCAGGCAGGTTCATAGAAAACTGATATACAGAATCTATTAGAGTTTTAAAGGTGGTGACTTTCACCGTATCTTTTTTTTGAAGCCCAAGATTATTTTTAAATCCGGGGTTTACATTTTCGTATTCATTGATCTTGTCGAAATTATTATTAAGCTTTCTCAAGGATGCAAAATAAGATTTCAGGTCTTTATCATCCTGGCTGATCATATATTTCTGTAAAGAAATCTGTGCATCTCTGAAATCTTTTCTTGAGTTTTCTGTCAACCCTTCCAATGATCTGCTTTCTTTCAGTTGGTTTTCTATAAACTTCAGTTTCTTTTCATTGACAAATTCATTATAAAAAAATATGGCAATAATGACCTGTATCAAAAGAATACATACGATCAGTGAGTAATGAACAATTTTTCTCAATTTAAAATTTAAGAATTTATCTTCCATATTCGTTCTATCAGCTAAATTAAATTTTCTGATTAATTAAGTTTCTTTGGTATTAGTTTTAAACGGTTTGATACTTCCCAAAAATATTATATGGCATATATCATTCCTTTAGCAAAGTTAAAGTAATTTTTTGGCTTTCAGAACAGTGAGCACCAGATAAAGCATAAAGAATTTAATTCTAGTTTATATTTGAAATGTTTAATAAAAAAACCAAATTTTCTCTAGTATGAGCATGATTTTATAATTATTGGGGAAACTTATTATAAAAAATAAAAAAACGATTCCTTGAATAAGATTTATTTTCTCACGAAATAACTTCCAGATCAATTATATTTCAGTAAAAAATGAACAGATGTAATAAAAAATCTTACTAACTTACATCACCAATCATAAAGTAAAAACCATGAAAAATAATCCGGTTATGTATATACTCCCCGTCATCTTTTCTGTTGTAGGATTGGGAATGCTTATTGGTGGTTACACTGCGGATCCCGGCTCACTTACAGATGATGGCTACCCGCTTAATTATTTTTTATATGCAATGGGAAGCTTTTTCATTATTTTTCCTATCGCTTTGGTCGCCTTTATGGTATATTCAAGCCGGCGTCATTCTCAGAATGTTATCGATCTGAAGGCAAAAGGGCTCAAAGGTAAAGCCCGTGTGCTCAGTGTACAACGAACAGGCCTGAGTATCAACGATATTCCTCAGGTGATTTTACAATTGCGCATCACGACGGATTTAGGAGAGCAGTTCACTGTTGATTATAAAAAGTGCATCGATCCTTTTTTCTATAATCTGATCACCCCTGAAAGGGATCTTTTGGTGTACATCAACCGCGACAATAAAAAAGAAGTATATCTTGATCTGGAAGCAGAATGGTCTAAGCTGGCCGAAGAATAAATGTATCCTTTGTATTTGCTAATCTTACCATAATTTACATTTGATAAAATCAGAATTTCATAAAAATGAAGCCGAAAATTTAGGCTTCGTTTTTTTTATTTCACAACACAAAGCGGATAGCCTTTAATTCTAAAGATACATACCAGAAACAAATTCATTGAAACAAAATTTCAGAGATAATTTTACTTTAAGTAATAAAAAATGATTAATTTCGGATGTACTAAACCAAATTTATTATGAAAAATCTAAAAAAAATCAAAAGACAGGAATTGAAAACAATTAAAGGAGGTATCGATTGCCGAGGCGGTCAGCTATGTCTGATCAACGGAAAATGGGAATGCAGACCTTACGATGGATGCGGTGGCGGAAACCAGCCTTAATTTAAAGTCTAACCTAATCACTTTATTATGAAAAATCTAAAAAAAATCTCAAGAGATCAGTTAAAAGGTATTAATGGCGGAGCATTAAGCTGTTCCGAAGCATGCTGTCCACCTCCGGGAATCAAAAGATGTCCGTGGATTGTTTGTGTAGCACCATGTGATATACTAAGCTAAAGTTATCCGTTTGATAACATACTATTCACCCATAAAAAACCTTAGAATTTGATTCTAAGGTTTTATTTTGTCTCATTTTTTAGAATTACATCATTGGATGACATTCAGGAAGTGACGAAATATTATTATAGGGATGGGTTAATTCAAATGCAGATAATCCTTAATCGTTTTCAAAACACCAAAGCTGTCATTGGTACAGGCCTCAAAGTTGGCTACCTCCTTCACATTCGGGTGGGCATTTTTCATGGCATATGAATATTTGGCATTCTTCAGCATTTCTATATCGTTCATATAATCTCCGAAAGCCATTGTATTTTCAGGTGAGATCCCCAAAGATTTCTGAAGGATTTTCAGGGCATTTCCCTTATTGATATCCTTATTCATAATGTCCAGCCAATACTCCCCGGAAACTACCACTTCCAAGTCGAATTCTTCAAATCTTTTAAGAGCCGGATACAGGTGTCTTTCAGAACCATCAGGATGATAGACCGCTATTTTAAAGGCTGTATCATCAATTATTTCCGTAAGATCATCTTTTTTCATGTTCTCAGTATAAAACTTTGAGAAAAAATCTACAAACTGTTGATCTTCAGTTTCATAATAAGCCATTTTTTTCGCGGATAATACGGCTTTGGCTCCTGGTATTTCACGAACAGCTTTGATGATCTCAACAATATATTGATATTCCAATGTATCGGCAAAAAGCTCCTGATCTTTATAGATCACATAGCCGCCATTTTCAGCAATAAATCCGATCTCACTTTCTATTTCTCCAAAATAATGGGTGATACCCGGCATCTGTCTCCCGCTTGCGGGTACAAACAGAATGTTTCTTTTTTTCAGTTCTTGGTAAATATCCGAAAATTCAGGGCTCATTTCATGGCTGGAATTGAGAAATGTCCCATCCATGTCCGTCACAATTAATTTAATCTGTTCCATATTCTTTTTCAAAGATATTGATTTATTATTTTTTCTTGTAATGAATGGTGGAAAGACTTCTTAATATGGCTGTACTTTGCTCCGGGGTAATGTCGCGCTGAGGCTCTGCCAGCATTTCATATCCCACCATAAATTTTTTAATCTCCGCGCTTCTGAGCAACGGGGGATAAAAATGCATATGAAAATGCCATTCCGGATGTTCCTTTCCATCTGTAGGTGATTGATGTATTCCTGCTGAATAAGGAAATGATGTTTCAAAAAGATTATCATACATCGTAGTCAGGTTCTTGAGGATAGCTGCGAAAGATTTTTTTTCATCCTCGGAAAAGGCAGCAATATTTTCTCTTTTCTGCTTACTGATAATCATCGTTTCATAAGGCCATGATGCCCAAAACGGCACCAATGCTGCAAAATCTTCATTTTCTGTAATCATGCGTTCTCCAGCCGTGATTTCCTGCTGAAGATAGTCTTGCAGCAGTGTTCTTTTATTCTTTTCAAAATAGGATTTCAACTGATCCTGAGTTTTCTGGACCATAGCCGGAATTGACGACTGTGCCCATATTTGCCCGTGTGGGTGAGGATTGCTGCATCCCATAATGCTCCCTTTATTTTCAAAAATCTGAATATAATTGATATGATCCAGGACCGCCAATTCATTGAATTGCTCCTGCCATACATCCACTACATTTTTTATCTGTTCTACAGACATTTCCGGCAAGGTAAGGCTGTGATCTTCAGAAAAGCAGACTACCCTGTTGATTCCCCGTTCCGGAAGCAGGGTAAAAAATCCGGAATATTCCTCAGAAAAATCAACTTCTTCATTCAGCAATGCTCCGAAATCATTATTAAAAACATATGTTCCTTTGTACTCCGGATTCCGGTTTCCATTAGCTCTTATATTTCCTGAACACAGATAGCAATCCGGATCATAAGCTGGACGATCTTTCTCTGCTGTTATCTCTCTCTGCCCCTGCCAAGGCCGGTTTGCCCGTTGTGGAGAAACCAATACCCATTCATCCAATAGAGGATTATATCTTCTGTGGGGATGTTTTTTAGGATCAAATGATGTATTCATTGGTGTATTCTTTTATCCCTTCGGAAATTTTAACTTGATAAACTTTCATCTGAATATTGAATTGTTCCAGATATTTTTCATTGATGGCTTTAATCACTTCTTCAGCTTTATTTTCCTGAATCAGATTGATGCTGCAGCCTCCGAAACCGCCTCCCATAATTCTTGCCCCCAATACTCCTTCATACTGTAATGCACTTTCCACTAAAAAATCAAGTTCATTACAACTGACCTCAAATTCAGTTGAGAGCCCGGCATGGGTTTCTGTGAGAAGTATTCCCAGATATTCAATATTTCCTTCTGAAATAGCTTTTGCCGCCATTTCCACTCTATGGATTTCTTTCAGAAGATAGAGGCATCTTTTATATGAAATACTCCCCATTTCTTCTTTTACATGGTCAAGCATCGCCAACGTAAAATCCCTGAATTTTTCAGTTTCCGGGAAGTTTTCCCACAAAACTTTTTTACCATGTTCAACATCTTTACGCCTTTCATTATAACCGGATGTCAGATGATTATGCTTTACACAGCTATCAAAAAGCAACAGGCTGTATCCTTTAAGGTCTGCATCAAAATATTGATGCTCCAGGGAATGACAGTCGAGCATAATCACTTTATCCTTCTTTCCGAAAACAGAGGCAAACTGATCCATAATTCCGCATTGAACCCCCGCGAAAGAATGTTCTGATTTTTGCCCGATCACTGCAATCTCTTTTTTTGACAGCTGAAGATCAAAAAGTTCATTGAGAATATAGGCAAATCCACATTCAAGAGCTGCTGATGAAGAAAGTCCGGCTCCCATCGGGATGGTACTGCTGAAGACAATTTCCATACCGCAAAACACATTCTCCGGTTTCTGCAGCTGACTGAAAACGCCCAGAATATAGTTCATCCACATCTGTTGCACCGGTTTTATCTCCATCGTGACATCAAATGCATATTCTTCTCCGAGATCTTTGGCTATGATCGTACAAAAGTTTGTCTGAGGGAGTTTACGGACAGCAAAACAGATGTATTTATCTATGGCAGCAGGAAGTACAAATCCATCGCTATAATCTACATGCTCACCGATAATATTAATTCTTCCCGGGGAAAGAAAAATATGTTCCGGTTCTGCTTTGAAGCCGGCCTTAAATTTTTTTATAGTTGAATTAATTAACTGTTCATGCATATCAAATTTTTCTGAGAAACAGATCTTTTCAATCTTATTTCATTTTTTGTGAATCCTTGATAAACTGGTCTAATCCTGAATCTGTCAGCGGATGTTTAAGAAGAGAAAGTATAGGAGCCAAAGGACATGTTACCACATCAGCACCGATCTTTGCACAATTGATAATATGCATACTGTGTCGGACTGAAGCAGCTAATATTTGTGTCTGAAAAGCATAATTGTCATAAATCAGTCTGATGTCTGAGATCAGTTGGAGACCGTCTGTTGATACATCATCCAGTCTACCCAGAAACGGAGAAACATAGGTAGCTCCCGCTTTGGCAGCAAGCAATGCCTGTCCTGGAGAGAAAACAAGCGTACAGTTTGTCTTTATTCCTTTTTCAGAAAAGTACTTAATAGCTTTGATTCCATCTTTTGTCATAGGAACTTTTACGACAATTCTTGGATGTAATGCAGCGAGCTCTTCCCCTTCTTTAACCATTTCTTCAAAAGTAACTCCAAGTACTTCAGCACTTATATCTCCATCAGCAATTTTACAGATTTCAAGATAGTGATTATGGATATTTTGTTTTCCGGAAATACCTTCTTTTGCCATAAGTGAAGGATTAGTAGTTACCCCGTCCAAAACTCCAAGAGCACTGGCTTCCTCTATCATCGCCAGATTGGCTGTATCAATAAAAAATTTCATAGTTTATTCATTATTTATAAGTGTTAAATTTACACTTATATTTTCATAATTCATAATGCGGAGGTAACTTTTTCAGATCTTCAAAAATTATTCCATGAAAAAATTAAACTCTTTCCTGTACTGAGAAGGACTTTTTTGAATATAGTCCTTAAAAGTTTTATTAAAATAGCTGAAATTATTAAAGCCTGATTCAAAGCAGACTTCCGTAATACTTAAAGGCTGTTCTGCCAGAAGCTTAAGGGCATGGGTAATTCTGTATTCGTTAACAAACTGTGTAAAGGTTTTATTGGTAATCTTTTTAAAGTAACGACAAAAAGACGGTATTTTCATATGGGCTAGATCAGCCACTTCTTCAAGTGTTATGGCTTCTTTGAAGTGATCTTTAACGTGATTGAAGATAAGATTGATTCTTTCATTGTCTTCAACCTGGGTCTGAAGATAATATTTTCCTGCATTTAAGATCCTGTAATCCTGAGTAACAGACAATTCATCCAATATGTTCAGAAATCTGCACAGCCTGTCCAAAGAGGAAGCCTCATGCATCTCAACAATATCCTTTCCTACTTTCTTTTTCACCTGTTCTCCAAATACTATTCCCGCCTTAGACTTTTCAAGCAAAGCAGAAATCCTTTGCATCTCCGGTATGTCCCAGATAGGTTCTCCTAAAAAATCAGGTTTAAACTGAATGACCATTTCGTACTCGTTGCGTGTATTTTCATTGGTAAGCCCACAATGCGGAAGATTGCTTCCTATAAGAACAAGATCACCATCCGAAAAATAAGAGATACTGCTCCCGATCTGTCTTTTCCCGGAGCCTTTGCAGACAAAAATCAGTTCAATCTCGGGATGGTAATGCCAGACATGAGATTTTATGTTCTCATTGGTCAGAAATTTCAGACTGGTAAAACTGCTTCCTATACTCGGTCTTATCGCTTCAAAAGAAGGGTTTGCATGTTTCATAGGGCAAAAGCAAATAATTTATATGTAAAATTAACAAATAATTCAATAATAAAATAAAACAAAGTTAATATAGAACATAAATATGAAAATTTAATTATAGCCTGAGAACTATTGCTGCCATAGCTTTGCAATAGTAATCCTAAAAGCCTTAACCCATGAGCACATTATTAAAAGCCGTATTTTTTGCCGGATCCTTATTGTTTTCAGCAAATGTAATGAGTAAGGACAGAGATTTTTCCCTTTCCTTTGGAAACGTACAAGCCAAAACGTTGAATTTTGAGCTTTCAAATGCTAAAAGTGTATCTGTATTTGTCTATAACACTGCCCATGACGAGCTATTCTCTGAACATCTTACGGATGGGGACCATGTGACGAAAACTTATGATCTTCAGAGTTTTGAACCAGGAACTTATTACCTGGTAGCAGAATCGGAAGTGAAGATAGAGAAATACAAAATACAAATCAGTGCCGAGAATGTAATGGAAGTGGAAAAAACGCCTGTAAGCACTATAAATAAACCTGAATACACCATTTCGGGCCATATGGCAAAGCTGCACATGTCTGATGTGAAAGGGCCTGTAAGTATTTCAGTATATGATCTTTCCAATACAACTTATTATACATCTGACAGAGAATATGCTGACGGCAAAGTGGATATCACTTTTAATCTTAACCCGCAAACAGCAAACCAATATATCATCCGGGTTGAAGAAAACGGAAATATTTTTAATAAAATGATTTCTCTCCGTTAGACAGGAGTATTTCCGGACAGATTTTAGATCATTCCAAAATTATTTTGGATTAAATTTTTACATATAACTATTATTATTTGAGGCAGCTCTCATTTCCGATCGTGGAAAAAGCTGCCTCATTTTTTAATTGTGGTGGCCCATATTCAGTTTAATTTTCTTCAGTTCTTCCAATTCGTGAACGGGACGTTCAATATCATAAGGAATGGGCTTTTTAGAAAAAGTCTGGAAATACAGCAGGCAGGCATCTTTCCACCATACTGCGTCTCTGGACTGAATTTTGAGCTTTGACTGAACATCGGCAAACCTCTGCTCGTCTATATAAGGTTCCATTCTATCCCATATTTTCTGATAGCCCCTTACCTTTTTCACTCCGGAATCATAAGTATAGCACAGCTCATCCCATAGTGTTTTTCCGTCTTTCATTGTATAATCCCAAGGAACGTGATGAAACCATAGAATAAGATTTTCCGGACAGGTTGAGATATTCCCGTATCTTTCATTAAGTGGCGGAAAATACTGTGAAACAGCATTACTTCCTGTTTTTGTTCTGTTAAAGCCTACTCCCTGAGCATCAGCCTGATGGTAATACACAGGTGACCAGTCCGGTCTTCCGCCTTTATAATCTCCCCACGGTTCAGGACCGTAATGATGTCCTCCGGCAAAAATATGATGAAGTCCCAAAGGCATCATATAATCCACAGCAGCCTCCCTGGAGGATAGCATGATTTCTTTTACCGGATTCAGGAAGTTCTGATCATCTGTGAAGGTCATTTTAATCCACTCATCTGCAATCTGCTCTGAGCTCAGCTGATGATTCCATGCTAATCTCCCGAATGCATACCAGTTGGCCTGGGCAAAATGATGCCCGGTCCAGTTAGTGTCTTCTCCGATATTAGCAACGGCAGAAATGGCTGTCATTTTTGCAGGTCTTAAGGTGCCGTCTGTAATTTTAGCAATTGTGGATCCCTGCCCGTCGGAATAGGTATCGCTTTCCAATGTTTCCTTGAATAATGGAGCCAGAAAAACCAGATGATTTGAAAAGCCCAGATATTCCTGGGTGATCTGAAATTCTACCATTTCGGAAGTTTTTCTTAAAGCTCCGAAGAGTGGATTAAATGCTTCACGCGGTTGAAAATCAACCGGGCCGTTTTTGATCTGAATAATGACATTATCTCTGAATTTACCATCCAGAGGAACAAATTCCAGATAAGCCTGTTTGGCTCTGTCATCTTTGCTTGGACTATAGACAAAAGCCCTCCACATTACGATTCCATTGTAGGGTTTCAAGGCATCAGCCATCATATTGGCTCCGTCTGCATGGGTTCTTCCATAATCCTGAGGTCCAGGCTGTCCTTCAGAATTCGCTTTCACCAAAAATCCACCAAAATCGGGAATCAGTTTGTAAATTTCAGCAGCCTTATTTTTCCACCATTTTTGTACGTCTTTATTCAATGGGTCTGAGTTTTGTAATCCGCCCAGGACTTTGGGTGAAGAAAAATTCACGGAAAGATATACTTTTATACCATAAGGCCTGAAAATATCAGCCAGAACCCTGACTTTTTTAAGATAATCTTCCCTAAGCATATTGGGAGATGCATTCACATTGTTCAAAACAACGGAATTGATCCCTACAGAGGCATTCGCTCTTGCATACTCTTCATAACGCGGAGAAATTTTTCCGGGCAGATCTTCCCATTTCCAAAGGGATCGTCCGGCATATCCTCTTTCAATACTTCCGTCCAGGTTATCCCAATGATCCAGAACTCTTACATCGTATGATGGCTTTTCAATAATATTTAAATGAGACAGGTTTGCTTTTGTCTGCTGTAACCGTAAAATATGATAGACTCCATACAACAATCCTATTTCTTTCCCTGCCGAAATAACAATTTTTTCAGGGGTGGAAACAATCCTGTAACCGTCTTTCAGATTTTTGTCTTTATTCTCCGTACGAAGCTCCACCGTTTGTCCCTGCCAGTGACTGCTTAGTTCTTTTCTGGCAATGTTCAGTGTGGGACTGTTTCCTTTGGAAATGATTTTATCTGCCGATATTCCGTTTTTTGCAGGAAACCGAAGCCACAGCTGACTTCCGTCCTCCGCGAAAACCAGCAAAGGAAATATCAGAAAAAATAGAATGTTGAGTCTCAGATATCGCATTGAGAAATTTTAAATAATTAAGAATTTTCTATTGCTGGTCTTCCAGACCTTCAATGGTTTTGATTTTGCCTTCCTGATCGTATTCCAGTTCAATTACCTTCATACTTCTCAGCCATGTTTTACCACCACTTGGGACGGAATCATGGAAAAACAGATACCATTTTCCTTTGAACTCCACGATGCTGTGATGGGTAGTCCATCCTACCACCGGAGTAAGAATTTCACCCTGAAAAGTAAACGGACCGTAAGGATTATCCCCGGTTGCATAGCAAATCAGGTGGGTGTCTCCTGTAGAATAAGAAAAATAATATGTACCATTATATTGATGCATCCATGACGCTTCAAAAAATCGGTGCTTATCTCCATGAAGCAGCGGTTTTCCGTTTTCATCGATGATGACAACATCTTTAGGCGTTTCAGCAAATTCAAGCATATCATCGCTCAGCAAAGCTACCTTTGAATGGATTGCAGGCTCATCATTTTCAGGAATTACAGCAGATTCAAGTGCTTTATTATCTCTGTAACGTTGCAATTGTCCGCCCCAGATCCCTCCGAAATACATATAATATTTTCCGTTATCTTCAAAAATGCAGGGATCGATACTGTAACTTCCCATCATCGGATGTTTTTCAGGAATGAAAGGCCCATAAGGCTTATCGCTCACAGCAACCCCGATTCTGAAAATATCATTCTGATCTTTCAGAGGAAAGTACATATAATATTTGCCGTCTTTAAAGGCTACATCACAATCCCAAAGCTGTCTCCCCGCCCATGGAATATCTTTTACCGAAAGGACTGCGCCATGATCTTTAATTTCTCCGCTGTCCACATCATCCATTGAGAAGACATGGTAATCATTCATATCGAAATGATCGCCATTATCGTTTTCTTCAATTCCGCTTTCGCGGTCGTGAGAAGGATAGATATAGAGTTTTCCTTCAAAAACGTGAACGGAAGGATCTGCCATATAATCTTCCGGGAATAAATATTTTGATTTTTTCATTAAGTAAAAATTCTATTGATTTTAATTTTTCTCTGCAAGCTTTATTATTTTTTGTACTACAGGTTTTTCCTGGCCTTTCCTGTCAAACAGTAATGGATAATCAGTTCTTCCTTTCACCGGAAAATCATTTTTCCAAGACTGCTTATCAGTAACACCCCATAAGGTCACTCTTCTTATTTTATTTTTATGTTTTAAAAACAAACCAAAGAAATCGAGGTAACGTTTTTCCCATTTCATTTCTACTTCGTTGGGAAGACCCTTGGTGTAAGGATTCATTTCTTTCTGATAGGCAACAGTATCCGAAACATTGGCAGAGCTTCCCCATGGAGAAGGCAGTGCACTGATTTCCAGTTCTGTTATATTGACCTTCACTCCGGCATCGGAATACGCCAGAATCGCTTTCTCATATTCGTCCATGGAAGGGGTATCCATCCCGACATGGGCCTGCATTCCAACCCCATCAATACGGATTCCTCTTGATTTAAGTTTTTCAACCATTTTAATGACTGCTTTTACCTTTTCAGGATACCATTCATTATAATCGTTGTAATATAATTCTGCATTGGGATCGGCTTCCTGCGCATACTGAAACGCCAAAGGAATAAAATCTTCGCCCAGGATTTCGTAAAACTTACTTTTTCTATAAGATCCATCTTCAAGAATAGCTTCATTCACTACATCCCATCCTTTTACTTTTCCCTTGTAACGGGAAACTACTGTTGTAATGTGGTTTTTCATGCGTTGTTTTAATACTTCCGGAGAAACATCCTTTCCATTTTTATCTAAAAAAAACCATTTTGGAAGCTGGGAATGCCAGATTAAAGTATGCCCGATGATGAACATCTTATTTTTCATCCCGAAATCAACAAATTTATCGGCATCATCAAAAAAGAACTTTCCTTCCTGAGGCTGCAAAAACATGGATTTCATACAATTTTCGGCAACAATGGAGCTGAATTGTTTTTTGATAATGGCTACCGCTTTTTTATCTGTATCGTCAATCTGGGGAAGGCTCATCGCCGTTCCGATGTAGAATTTATCCTGAAATGCTTTTTTTAAAGTACCGTCAGACTTCTGTGCAGACAGACCGGAAGCAGTAATAACTGCCAAACCAATTAAAATACGTTTCATATTAATAGTTTTATTTTCTTCTTTCGGCCAGATCTTTTTCAATCTGAACTTCCATTTTTTTGTTGATTTTGTAAAATAAAAGCAGTCCGCACGCAATGAAAAACGGAATGGACGGGAATATGCTTACAAGCATTTTCGCTCCTGCTGCCACTGTTTCAGGCTGAATAACCTGCTCATTTCCATGTACAGAAATGTATCCGTATTTTCCTATAATTAAAGCTACCAGAGAGCTTCCAATGCTAAGACCTACCTTCAGTCCTACCATCATGGCTGAGAAAATAATAGCGGTTGCCCTGCGGTTGTTCTTCCATTCCGAGTAGTCGGCAACATCAGCAATCATGGCCCACAAAAGCGGTGTGCTGATTCCATAAAAGAATCCATGTAAAATTTGTGATAAAAACATGATTCCTACTGCTTTCGGAGGATAAAATATAAAGAACAGGATAAACAATGTAGAAATGAATAATGAGGCGATAAAAGTATCTCTTTTTCCAAATCTGTCTGCCAGTTTTTTAGAGAAGGTAATGCCAATGATCATCATGACAATTCCTCCTGCATTAAACAACCCGAAGCCTGCAGATTTGGGATCTTCCCCAAAGAAATTCATCCCTGCAGAATTAAAAAATGCTGTAATGGGTGAGATAAAACTCTTCAGGGCATTTTCATCCACATAGTTGTTAAAATAATATACATAAGATCCTCCTTTCATAGCCAGTGTGATAAATATGAATGCGGTCACAGTAAGCATAATAATCCATGGTCTGTTCTGGAATAAATCTTTTAAATCCTCTGTCAGACTTGATTTCTGCTCCGGTTTGGGAATGATTCTTTCTTTGGTGGTAAAAAAGGTGATCAGGAGCATGACGGATCCGATCACAGCCAGCCATGTCATAACGGTTTCAATTCCCTGTGCTTTATCTCCATGACCCACATATAAAATAATAGGCAGCATAAATACCTGTACAAAGAACTGTGCAAACATCACTGCTACAAAACGGTACGAAGAAATACTGTTCCTTTCCCCCATATCTCCTGTAATAACACCGCTCAAAGCAGCATAAGGCAGGTTATTGGAAGCGTATAATAACAATAATAACGAATAGGTAACCGCAGCATAGATCATTTTACCCTGATAGGAAAAATGAGGAGTGCTGAAGGCTAACAGGGCTGCAATACCAAGTGGTACAGCAGTAAATAAAATCCATGGACGGAATTTCCCCCATCGTGAGCTTGTACGGTCTGCCAAAGCTCCTATAAGCGGATTAAAGCCAAATCCGGCAATTAAACCTACAGTAAGGGTGATGACAGAAGCATCCTCTGCTTTGAGTCCGTAAATATCTGTATAAAAATAGGTCAGGTAGGTCACTAGGGTCTGAAAAACAAGGTTAGCTGCCAGATCTCCCAGGCTATACCCTACTTTTTCTATTACCGATATTTTTTGCGGTTGATTATCCATTGATTTTGATAAAGTTTTCTATGTTAAATTAATTTTGTTCTGTTGTAAAAGGTGAAGCTGGAAGCCCGTTTTTGTTTTTAAGATTCCCATCAGGGTTATCTGCCCAGTCATAGCGTACATTGACAGGATTATCTATCTGATCATTCCATACAATGACCTTATTACCTTTTGCTTGTGCTTTTGCCCATTGGTAGCTACCATCTTTCTGCTGTATGGCAAAACCTTTTAGTTCTCCCTGTACCAGGTCATCCGTTCCGGATTTAAAAGATAGAATAATGGTATTTTCTTCTGTTTTCATTGACTGATAAACGGGTCCGTCAGCTATGATTTTTTTACCTTCGATTTTCAGCGCCTGTAAAGCCAGCCTATCCCCCACTGCTTTTTTATTGAGCGGATGAATATCGTTCCATTCTCCCACATCAATAGTTACTGCAAGACCTGTATGAGGAACACTGAGAGAAACCTGTTTCTGCTGTTCTCTCAGCTCGGCCCAGTTGCTTTCAATCGGTTCATCTTTTTTCTCCATAAAATTAGCCAGCTGTACAATGAAGAACGGCAGATCAGTCTTGTTCCATTTTGAACGCCAGTCTAAAATCATTGTTGACAGCAAATCTCCATATTCTTTTGGCTTTCCTGTATTGCTTTCACCCTGGTACCAGATAAATCCCCTGATTTTATAATTGATCAGCGGATTGATCATTGCATTGTAAAGTCCTACCGGTTTCCAACGAATAAATGTTTGTCCGGGAGCCATTTTTTCCATTTTTGCTCCTATTTTATATTTCCATTCGCCTTTCAGGTCTGTTTTTTGTCCGTTAATTTCTAAATAATACGGTTTATCGGCGATAAACTGTCCTTTCCCTCCGCCATTGATGACTCTTACCGTAATGATATTCTTTCCTTCTTTTAAAACACCTTTCGGAATATCATACCAGCGTGGAGGATATTCATAGGTTACATTTCCCACTTTAATTCCGTTGATGTAGGTAATGTCAGCATCTTTTATCCTTCCCAGATTTAAAAATGCTGTTTTCTGGTCTACTCCTTTAGGCAGGATAAATTCTTTACGGAACCATACCGAACCATCAAACGGTCCTTCCTGATCCTCCCATGATCCGGGTACCATCATGGTTTTCCATCCGGAATCATTTGTGTTGACTTTTTCCCAGTGCTGGTTCAACCCGATGTCGCTCTGATCCAGCTCTGCATACCATGCCTTGCTTAGTGACTGTTCCTGGGATTCCGTAGATTGTATCAGATCATCATTTTTCCATTTTTCTGTTTCAGCCAGATATTCCGGATATTTTTTCAGTGATTTTTCATCCATCCAGGCCTGAACCGGAGATCCTCCCAGGCTTGTATGAATGATTCCTACAGGAACTTTATTTTTTTCATTCAGTTCTTTGGCAAAGAAATAAGCAACCCCTGAAAAATTAAGAATGGTCTGAGGATTGGTACTTTCCCATTTTCCTCCGTCAAGATCATTTTGTGGAGCTTTAAAATTGTATTTCTGCGGAACAGTGAAGAATCTTATATTCTGATTATTGGCGTTTTTAATTTCATTTTCATACAGAGGCGTCAGCCTGCGCATTGGAAGTTCCATATTGGATTGTCCCGAAGCTACCCACACATCACCAATAAGAATGTCTTTAAGGGTGATCTCATTAATCGTCATGATAAATGGGCCACCTGCATTAAGCTTAGGAAGCATGAGCGACCAGTTTCCATTCTGATCAGCTGTGGCACTATATGTTTTGTTGATAAACTTAATCGTAATTTTTTCTCCTGCATCTGCATATCCCCAAATCTTCAGGTCCTGATTTCTCTGAAGGATCATTCCGTCTGAAACCAAAGCAGGCAGCCTTACTTTTGCATCAAAACCGTAAATGGTTGCAAGAAAAAATAATAAGTATAGGATTCTGTTTTTCATGGAAAAAATCTGTTTTTGTTTTATTCAGCTTTTATTTCTTTTCGTAATTTTCTGTCAGTAAACGAACTTCAATGACTTTAACAGTCATGAGTTTTTCGTCTGCCAGGAATTTTACAGTAAGATTTTCTTTATTCTTTTCTGAATCCGGTATCGGAACGGCCAGATATTGAGGCAAAGCTCCTGACTTTCCTTCCAGATTTTGAGCAATGATTTTTTTACCGTTGATCTCAATATTCAATGTACGGTTAGTATTCGCATCAAAATAAAGCAAGTAAAGGTATGAAGCATTTTTTCCGGTATTTTTCATCTGATAGCTGAACCAGCCTTTGGCATCACGGAAATGGCGGTCTTCCATATATCCTGTACCAGAGTCTTTGTTTTCTATAAAATGATCTGATTCAGGTTGTTGTTCTCCCAGCTGGATCTTATCTGTGGTGATCATATCCAGCTTTCTGGTTTCCGCTTCTTCTTTTGCTCTCTGTTTCAGCATATTTTCTATTCCGTTTTTGTCAGCCTGCGGCCAGTACAGGATATATCTTTCTGCCTGAATACTGTAAAACGGCATAAGGCTTAGCCCTTCCCCGAATTTTTCAGATGGATACAAGCCTTTAACAGCAAAGTTGAGCGGTCTATTGTTTAAAGGCGTAACATGGTTGACCACCTCGGAAGGATTTCCAAGGAGGACGGGAATTTCGTTTAAAGGGATTTGCGGACCGTGAGCAATATGGCCGCCTCTGCTGTCATCCGCAAGTAGCCCCTGTTGGTTTTCGGTACCGTATATTGCGGCGAGCACTACAGGACCGTATTTAAATGCATAATAATTGGAATGGTCAGGAAGTTGTTCTGCAGAAAGATGCATCGGCAAGGTCATTTTCACAACATCCCCTTTTTTCCATTTTTTAGTCAGCGTAAAATAGCCGTCGGAACCACGTTGTACTTTCTGTTGTTTTCCATTAATCAAAATTATTACTTCCGAAGATTTTGTCCATTCCGGGCATCTCAGTTTCAAATCAAATTCTGACTTTCCAGCAGCATCAAAAATCAATGTCGTTTCAGGAACTTCTGGGAAGTTATTGACCTGACGGAGCACTATTTTTTGCTGCTCCCATGTCAATGTGGAAGGAATAAACAGGTTCACATATAAATCCTTATCCGACCGGGCATAAATCATTTCTCCATATTTGGCATGATTTTCCATTCCGGATCCTACACAGCACCAGAAGCTGGTCTGGGGTTGTGAATAAACACGATAGTGCCCGGGACGCATTGGAGTAAAGTAAACGAAGCCTCCCTGATCATAATTTTCCGTGGAAAGGATATGATTATATAATGCCTTTTCGTAATAATCTATGTAGTAAGATTCGGGCAGCGTTGCATAAAGCTCTTTGGTAAGCTTGAGCATATTGTAGGTATTGCAGGTTTCCGGACCTTCAATACTTTTTATCATACTGCTGAAATCATTAACAGGGTTAAAATGTTCACTGACACTGTTTCCACCAATAATAGATGATCTTTTCTCAGTAATATTATGCCAGAAAAAATCAGCAGCATTGCTCCAGGATGTATTATTTTCAAGATCGGCAATACGTTTGTAACCTATGACTTTAGGAATCTGTGTATTGGCATGGAGTCCTGTAAGTTTATCTTCTCCTGCTAAAAGAGGAGTAAGGATAGCCTGATGGGAAAAGCGGTGAGCCAGCTGCAGATATTTTTTGTCATGAGTAATATCATAAACATCTGCAAAAACTTCATTGAGTCCTCCATGCTCACTGCGCAGCATATCCTGTATCTGTTCATCAGAAAGTCCTGATACTTCATTCATCATCCAATCCGTGAGTCTGATCAACATGGTCTTTGCTTTTTCACTTTTCGCGTACCAGTAGGCATCGCGTAATCCCGCATACAACTTGTGAATATTATATAAAGGTACCCACCGATCGTTCAAGCCGAAGCCTGAAGCACGTATATTTCCCTGTTTTATTTCTTTCCAGATCTTTTTCCCGTTGGGAATTCCTGACATGTATCCGTCCGGAGATACTTTTTGGCAACGTTCCAGCTCACTGATCATATAATCAATTCTCCGTTTTATTGCGACATCTCCTGTAGAAGCATACATCAGGGATAATGCGGAGAGATAGTGTCCCCCTATATGACCGTCCAGACCTGTATTTTCCCAATTGGGATAATTATCTGCTTTTGGTTTCAATCCGGCTTCTTTAAGATAGGGAGCTAACAGCCTGTCCGGCTCCATCTCCATGAGATACTTCCGGTCCGCCATCATGGCTTTATTGAAAATACTCTCTGATAACTTTACTGTTTCTAAAGGGAAATAATGAATTTTCTCCTTCACCTGAGCCGAGGTAAATGCAGCAAAACACAATAAAAAAACTGAAAGTTTTGGGGTCATTTATAAATGTTAATTCAACATTTCTAAAATAATGGAAAGAATCAACATACAAAACATTTTATGAGTCTGAATTTTATTTAAAACCTTTCATGAGGCTTTAAAAACAACAGGAAACACACTACCTTATCATAAAAAATAAGATAATCAACTGACAGAAAAACAAGACGATAAAATCGTATGATTCCCTATGAAAATGAATTCAGGATATGTTCTGATCATAATTTCAACAATATCATCCATACCTTATCGTATTTTTAACGTTAAGCTCTTTTACTTACTTATTATTAATCCTAATTTTGATTTTAACATAATTTTAACATTCAATTCATGTACATTTAACCTTATTTCAATGATATTTTTCATTAATGTTAACTGTTTTAACCCCCAAAAATACCTTTGGAGAAATAATTATAATGAAAATAAATGATTTTATATTAAAAAGTGTATGAATCACATTTATATAACATTGTATCTATAAAAGCTTTACCTTTGTAGTAAAATATAAAAGATGACTGAGGATTACTCCCAATATCCCAAACACCTTGTTGCCGTTGACTGTATCATTTTCGGTTTTGACGGCGAAAATCTTAAAATCCTTTTGGTAAAAAGAAACTTCGAACCACAGATGGGCGAATGGTCACTGATGGGTGGCTTCATTGGCAGTGACGAAACGTCTGATGAAGCAGCTACCAGGGTTTTGCATACTCTGACAGGACTTGAAAACATCTATCTTGAGCAACTGAAATGCTACACGGAAATCAAACGTGAGCCAACAGCCAGAATTATGTCAATCTCCTATTATGCACTGATTAATATTGAAAAAGATATTCAGATCAATGAACAGTACAACGCAGAATGGGTTGAGCTTAAAAAAGCACCTGACCTTATTTTCGATCATAATGATATGGTAAAGGATGCAGTAGCCAGACTGAGAAGAAGAGCTTCCACAAGGCCTATAGGGTTTGAGCTTCTTCCCGAAAAATTTACGATGAAGGATCTACAGAATCTTTATGAAGCTATTTTCGATGAAAAATTCGATAAACGGAATTTTACCAGTAAAGTCAACAGTCTGGATATCCTTGTCAATACCAACAAAAAGGACATGAGTTCATCCAGAAAAGGCTCTTTTCTTTACCGGTTTGACGAAAAAAAATACAATAAAAAGATCTCACAGGGATTTATGTTTAAGATATAATATTTGCAACCTGTATAATTTTAGAAATAACTTTTTTAGAAAATTGACAATTTAGAGTTGTAAAAAAATTCCGCACACTCTTATTAAAATCTCACATAAGTGAGATTTTTTTATGCTCTTGTGGGAAATTTCAAGCAGGGTAAACAGTTATTTTGTCTTTTTTTAGAATTATCGTAATAAAAATTTATGATAAGGTTTTTTCTTTTCCCCTACCACAAAATGTATTATGATTATATGGCTCACAATTCAATTATGATATGTAATTTTTTGTTAATTTTTAATAAAATATTGATTTATATTTAATATTATATGTATTTTTATATAAAACTAATAACCATATTTAACAATAACTTAAATTTTAATAAATTCCACACTTACATACGCAGGAACCCAGAAAAAGAGACGAAAAGATTTTCAAATCGGAAACTGAATAAAAATGGTTCCATTGTTCTACCGAAACCAGTGTTGAAGAATTAGTCGGTTTAATAGAATATAACAGCAATTCTTATTCAACCCAACGTCAATAAATTAAGAAGTTTTACTTATCTGCCCAATACTCCTGTGTTAGGGACTCGAGATATTGATGACTAAAAAAAAGACCGAATCTTTAAATATATAAATTATGAGAACAAACAAAATGTGGCTATTTGCCTTTCTGTTAATCATTCTTTCCAGCTGTTCTACGATGGATGAAAAAAATTTACTAGAAGAATCTGAAACCACCTTAAGTGCCAGCGCTAGCGCAAGAGCATTGGCCGCAACACCAATGCTGCATGTTGGAGGCAGATACCTTAAAGATCCCTGTGACAATAACGTTGTCTTACATGGGGTTGCCATAACACCCAGCCCCTGGTTCAATGGCTGTCAATATGGTGCTAATTCCGGCTACTGTACCTGGGATAATTACAATGTCCAGGGCGCTCTAAACTACAACAAAGCTGTCATGAACAAGCTCAGCAGCGCTTCCGATGGCTGGTATCTCAATTACATCCGCCTTCACATTGATCCGTATTGGACCAATGATCCCGGACCGGCTATCCCGGAGAACGATATCTCAAGATTCAATTATAGCCGTCTGGTTACTTACACCGATCAGGTGATAATCCCACTGATCAACCATGCTCGCAGCCTGGGAATGTATGTCATCCTGCGTCCACCAGGTGTATGTCCAAATCGTATTGCTGTGAATGATGCCTATCATAGTTATCTTAAAACCGTATGGACCTTTTTGTCGCAACATCCGAGCCTAAAGAATGCTGACAATGTGATGTTCGAATTAGCCAACGAACCTGTTGAGATTCTGGGGACAAACGGCACATGGGGATCAACGGGGAACGAGCACTTTGCAGCACTTAAAAACTTCTTCCAGCCATTAGTCAACATCATTCGCAACAATGGGGCCAATAATGTCTGCTGGATACCGGGTACAGGATGGCAATCACATTATCAAGGCTATGTCAATAATCAGATCACGGGTGGTAATATCGGTTATGCTGTTCATATCTATCCGGGTTACTGGGGTGGTCTCAACAACTATCAATCCTTTCAGAACGCATGGAATATCAATGTTAAACCAATTGCAGATATAGCACCAATCGCCATTACTGAAACTGACTGGGCACCTCAGGGGTATGGTACCTTCGGCATCGGTACAACAGGTACTGCAGGCGGAAGCGGGTTTGGGGCCAATTTAAAATATATCGTGGATCAGTCAGGCAATGTAAGCTGGAATGTTCTTGCCCCGGATAATCTCCTCCACAAAGGTGATCCTAATGCAGGAACAGCCTACAACAACGATTGGGAAGCCTGCGCCGCACCAGTTAAACAGTGGTTCCAGCAATATGCATCTTCCAATTATCCTGTTGGAAACTGTAATACAAACAGCAGCCTGGTTAACAATGGTATTTACGAGATCGAGTTTCAGACCGATGCTAACAAAGTACTTGATCTGAAATCCGGAGAGGATACCAACGGCGCAGTGTTAAGACCATGGACAAGAAATGGAGCTTCTGCACAGCGGTGGGTTGCCATTGACGCAGGTAATGGCTACTGGCGTTTTGTATCCAAGGCGAGTGCATCCAATCGCTGCATTGACCTGGCAAATAATAGCAACACATTGGGAACTTCAATCCGCCTTTGGCAGAATTATAATAATGACGCACAGGCATGGCAAGTAGTCGCTGTCTCCAATGGTTACTACAAAATCCTATCCAAGGTGGATCCTACACGTGGCTGGGATATCCCCAACTGCACCATGGATGGTAATTCAAACTTACACCTTTGGGATTATTACGGTACATCCTGTCAATTGTTCAAGTTCAAATATATTGGGATGAACTGATACCAATAAAAAATAGGATGCCTTTTTAGCATCCTATTTTTTTATTATATGTGAAAAGTCAATTTTGCTTTGCAAGTCAATAATGAATTAAAAAAATTGACAGTAAAACGAATTCACTATTGACCATTCACTTTTACCAAAATCTTACATATAATGCGGTCAGTAAAAGCAGTGTCATCACAATCAAAACTAAAGTTCTGTTATCTACTTTAAACATGGTCACATCAATGGCAAAGGCTTTAGGATTTACCTTCGGACCTGCAAGACTGATCAGTATCATTACAATTATTGTGATAAAAAATGACCATCCCATATTGATCAGGAAAGGAATCTCTGTAATGGTATGAACCACTCCATTCTCAAGCTTTTCATAAGTGAACGCTGTATACATCCAGGTTTCTTTCCCGAAAATTCCTACTGCAAAGCTGTTGAAGAAGATCGCCAGGACAAAGCCTAAGATAACTCCTACCAAAGCAGCAGTTCCCGTTGTTCTTTTCCAGAACATTCCCAGAAGGAACATAGCAAAAACTCCCGGACTGATAAAGCCTGTATATTTCTGAATAAATGTGAAACCTCCTTCACCGCCAATTCCTAAAACGTCCGTCCAGGTAAAGGCCAATGCTGCCATCATAGCAATAATAATGACCCAACGGCCTGTTCTCACCATCTGGATTTCGGTGGCATCTGTTTTAAGGTATTTTTTATAGATATCCAGAGTAAAAATGGTTGAGATACTGTTCACTTTCCCTGCAAGTGAAGCCACAATCGCTGCCGTCAAAGCGGCAATTGCCAATCCTTTAAGCCCTACTGGTAAGAATCCTAATATCGCAGAGTATGCACCGTCTTTCACCCCATTGAATCCAGGAAGGTGCCCTTTAGAGTACAATACATAAGCAGCGATTCCCGGAAGCATTACGATCACAGGCATGAATAGCTTCAGAAATCCTGCAAATAAAATTCCTGTTCTTGCCGTTTTCAGATCTGCCCCCAAAGCTCTCTGGGTGATGTATTGATTACAGCCCCAATAGTTCAGGTTAACAATCCACTGACCTGCAAAATACATGGCCAGACCTGGTAACACCACATATTTCTGTACCTCCAGATTCTGAGGCATTGCCAATGTAGTAGTGGTTGTTGTCGGTTTTTCAAGAACCAGCTTAAAATGCTGCGGTGCCTCATTGATCAGGGTATTGAATCCTGCCAGCGCATTCCCTACAGCCGCTCCGTTGATTCTCTGGTCTACAATCTGTAAAGCCATATAAACCGTTGCAAAACCTCCGATAATAAGGACTGCTACCTGTATAACGTCTGTATATCCAATCACTTTCATGCCGCCCAAGCCAATCAGAAGCGCCATAAGCAAAAGGCCAATCATAATACCGTGAAGATGTTCTCCTCCCAGTAAAGTATCAATAGCAAGAGCACCAAGGTAAAGGATGGATGTAAGATTCACAATAACATACAGAAACAGCCAGAATACAGCCATGATCAGCGAAACAGATTTGTTATACCTTCTTTCCAGAAACTGGGGCATGGTATAGATCTTATTTTTAAGATAGATTGGAATAAACCAGACTGCAATAATGATCAGCGCAACGGCAGCAATCCATTCGTAAGCGGCAACAGCGATTCCGACAAAGAAACCTTCGCCACTCATTCCGATAAACTGTTCCGCAGAAATATTGGAAGCGATTAAGCTGGCTCCGATAGCCCACCAGGTCAAAGATCCTTCTGCCAGGAAATAATCTTTACTTCCTGTAGATTCGGATTTCTTCTTTTTATAGATCCATAATCCGTAGGAAGCTACCACTACAAAATAGATCAGGAATATGATAATATCAATAGTTGCTAATTTTCCCATAGTTTACTTTTTAACGGAGAATTTATAGATTGTTTTCGACTGGTATTTCTGTCCGGGCTTCAATTCTGTAGAAGGGAAAGAAGGCTGATTTGGCGAATCCGGGAAATGTTGTGTTTCTAAACAGAATCCTGTTCTGAATTCATTTTTGCCGCCAGTTTTAGTATCAAACTTTCCGTCGAGAAAATTACCGGAATAAAACTGCACACCGGGTTCATCTGTGAAGACTTCCATCAGTCTTCCTGTTCCCTGATGATAAACTTTGGCGATGCTTCTTAATCCTTTTCCGTTCAGAATCCAGTTATGGTCATACCCTTTTCCTTTTTTCAGCTGATCATCGTCTGCACCGATATCTTTTCCGATGGGTTTTGACACCATGAAATCAAAGGGAGTTCCTTTTACTGCTTTCTGCTCACCAGTAGGAATCAATGTTTCATTTACCGGAAGAAAATGATCTGCATTGATCTGCATTTCATGATCAGTAATTGTTTTGGTAAAATTTCCTGACAGGTTAAAATAGGAGTGCTGGGTAAGATTTACTACTGTAGGTTTATTGGTTTCTGCTTCATAGGAAATTTCCAAAGCATTGTCATCCGTAAGGGTGTAGAAAACGGTTGTTGTTAATTTTCCCGGATACCCTTCTTCACCGTCTGCACTGGTATAAGACAATTTCAATGTCGGAAATTTTGCATCTTTTACTACCTCAATACTCCAGAATCTGGTATGAAATCCCTCCTTTCCTCCGTGAAGGCTGTTAGGACCATCATTTTTATCAATTTCGTATGTTTTACCTTCCAGTGCGAATTTGGCATTGGCAATTCTGTTTCCGTATCTTCCGATCAAAGCCCCGAAATAATAAGGGTTTCCATCGAAATATCCTTCAGGTTTTGTAAAACCGAGTACTACATCTTCGTATTTCCCGTTTCTGTCCGGGGCAGTTAAAGAAGTAATAATTCCACCGAAGTTGATGACTTCAACTTTCATCCCGTTTTTATTGGTCAACGTGTATTTTTTAATAGAATCGCCTTTTGGCGTAACTCCATAGTCTGAAGTAGAAATGTTCTCCATTTTTCCTGAAATATCCTGTTTATTATTTTCTTTTTTACAGCCGAAAATAATTAAAAATAATAAAATAAAAATGCCATTATATGTTGTTTTTTTCATAATTATTTACATATTTTTTAAAATTAATTAACGATAATACATTTCATTCCAACGAAGTGTATTTTTAAAATCACGCATTCTGGTATCTTCATCAATGACTAATGATTCAATTCCTGCTATCTCAGCAAAATCTTCCAGCTGTTCTACTGAAATATTTTCACTGTAACATGTATGGTGTGCCCCTCCTGCCAGTATCCAGGCTTCTGCGGCTGTATATAAATCAGGAAGAGGTTTCCATAAAACTCTTGCTACCGGAAGCTTTGGCAGGTCTTCTGTAATTTCCAATGCTCTGGTTTTATTGATCAAGAGTCTGAAATGGTTTCCAAAGTCCATCAATGCAGCGTTCAGAGAGTCAATATTTCCTCTGGAATTGAAAACAAGACGAACGGGATCTGCTTTTCCCCCGATTCCCAGCGGATGAATCTCACATGATGCTTTCCCGGCGGCCAGCACAGGATCTACTTCCAGCATATGGGAGCCTAAAATAGAAGGATTGGAAGGATCAAGATGATAGGTATAATCTTCCATAAAGGCGTTTCCACCTTCAAGACCCTGCCCCATTGTTTTCATGGCACGTACGAGCGCTGCTGTTTTCCAGTCTCCCTCACCTGCAAATCCGTATCCTTTCTGCATCAGGCGCTGTACTGCAATTCCCGGCAGCTGCTCCAGCCCGTGAAGGTCTTCAAAGGTATCTGAAAATCCTTTAAATCCACCATCTTTTAAAAACTTTTCAAGCCCTAATTCAATTTTTGCGGCGGTGTGCAGTGAGTTTCTGTTGGCACCTCCTTCCAAGAGGGAGGCTGCCATGTGATAAGAAGATTCATATTCTTCCATAAGGCTTTTTATCTCTCCTTCGCTTACAGAATTGATAACGCCGACAAGATCACCGATTCCCCAGGTATTGACTGAAAAGCCGAACTGGGTTTCAGCTTCCACTTTATCTCCATCTGTTACAGCTACAAACCTCATATTATCCCCGAAACGCGCAAATTTAGCTCCTTGCCAGTCATCCCAGCCTGCAGCAACACGGCTCCAGTCACCGATCTGCTTCTGAACTCTTTCTTCTGACCAGTGCCCTACCACTACTTTTCTGTTCTTTCGGAGCCTGCTTACCATAAAACCAAATTCACGGTCTCCATGAGCCGCCTGGTTAAGGTTCATAAAGTCCATGTCCATGGTAGACCACGGAATATCCCTGTTGAACTGAGTATGCAGATGCAGAAGAGGTTTCTGTAAAATTTTTAATCCTCTGATCCACATTTTAGCGGGTGAAAAGGTATGCATCCAGGTAATCACTCCTATACAGTTTTCTGCATGATTGGCTGCTGCAATGGTTTCAAATATCTCTTCGGTAGTTTTTACCGTTGGCTTTACAATGATTTTTACCGGAATGAAAGAAGATTTTTCAAGTTCTTCCCCAATTTTTTTTGAGTGGTCTGCTACCTGCGCCAGTGTTTCTGGTCCGTATAAATGCTGACTTCCTGTGATGAACCAGATTTCTTTGGTATTGAGAGGTGTTAACATAATTTTGTTGATCGTTAATAGTTGTTTATGTTGAAGTGTTTAGTGTTGAGATTCCTGTCCGTAATAAGCATTTTTGCCGTGCTTACGTTCATAATGTTTTTTGATGAGTGAGTCTTTCAGACGTTCTGCATCAGGATTGATCTGTCTGGTGAGATAAGCCATTTCGGCAATGGTTTCCAGCACTTTGCTGTTATAGACTGCTTTCTCAGCATTTTTTCCCCAGGTAAACGGACCGTGATTGCCAATAAGAACCATTTCTACTTCTTCCGGAGACAGCTGTTTTTCTTTAAAGCATTCCAGAATCTGTATTCCTGTATTGTATTCGTAATTTCCTTCGATCAGCTCATCCCGCATAGGTGGAGCACAGGGAATATCTGTTGTAAGATGGTCTGCATGGGTGGTTCCGAAAACAGGAATATCCATCTGTGCCTGTGCCCACGCTACGGAATAGATCGCATGAGTGTGGGAAATTCCACCGATATTTTCCCAGTTTTTATACAGGTAAGCATGCGTCTTGGTATCGGAAGAGGGTCTGAGTTTCCCTTCAATGACATTGGCGTCAAAGTCTAAAATTACCATATCTTCCGGTTTTAAAATGTCATAGGGAACACCGCTTGGTTTAATGGCAAAAATCCCCTTATCGCGGTCCACAGCGCTTACATTCCCAAAGGTATAGACCACCAGCTTCAGGGCATCCAGCTGCATATTGGCTTCATAACATTCTCTTTGGAGTTCTTTATAGGTATTCATTTTGAGCGTAATTCAAAAGGTTAATATTCAGGAATTCTGAAGTTCTTTCCTGTTGTTTTTCAGTTTGGTATTATGTTCTACAAAATCAGCGAGCTTCTGGTATTGCTGCATTAATTCTCTGTAGTGTTGTACTTCTTCAGCTTTCGGTTGATATTCCGCCTCAAATCCGGAGCCCATTTTCATACTGGCTTCCTGAACAGTCGGATAAATTCCTGCTGATACGGCCGCATAAACAGCAGCACCCAAAGCAGGAGTCTGATCTGAAGCGGCTACTGCAATAGGCATATCGAGAACATTAGCGAGTGTCTGCATGATAAACGGTGATTTCCTTGCTACTCCCCCGATTCCGATCACTTTATTGATTTTCACACCTTCCTCTTCAAAACGGTCAACGATCTTTTTAGCTCCGAAACAAATGGCATTGACCAGGGCTTTGAAAATATGGGGAGCATTTGTTCCCAGAGAAAGCTGGCTGATGGCCGCTTTAAGTTCCTGGTCTGCATCCGGTGTTCTTCTTCCGTTTACCCAGTCCAATGCAATCGGAACACTATCTGAAAGAGGAATTTTTTCTGCTTCAAGGGTTAATTTCCTGATAAGCCCGGCCTCCATTTCATCTGCGAGTTTTATCTTCTGCTCGTCTGAAATATTTTCGGAATGCATCATAATCTGGTGAACCGGCCACATCAGGATATCTTTATACCATGCCAGAACATCTCCAAATGCAGACTGTCCTGCTTCAAGTCCTATCAATCCGGGAATTACGGAGCCGTCAACCTGTCCGCAGATTCCTTTAACGGTTGTATCTCCGATGGTTTCTCCTGAGGCTACCATGATATCACAAGTGGAAGTTCCCATGATCCTGATCAGTACATTTTCTTCAACCTTTGCTCCCACTGCGCCTGAATGGGCATCAAAAGTTCCTACTGTAATAACAGTTTTAGTGGTAAGACCGGTTTTAGCGGCCCACTCTTCATTCAGATAGCCGGCAACTTCATCTGAGGTATAAGTTTCCCTGTATAATCTTCCTCTGAGCTTTCCCAGAGAGGGATCTAGCCTGTTGAGAAATTCTTCAGAAGGCAGACCGCCCCATGACTCATGCCACATGGCTTTATGACCTGCTGCACAACGGCTTCTTTTGAAGGTTGCCAGGTCTTTATGATCTGATAAAAGATAGGTCAGATAATCACAGTGTTCCATCCAGGTATAAGCAGCATTTTTTACTTCTGCATCTACTCTGCTGATGTGTAATATTTTGGCCCAAAACCATTCGGAGGAATAGATACCGCCTTCATATTTTGTATAATCTTCCCCACCCCAGGTTCTTGCAAGGGTATTGATTTCTTCGGCTTCCCGGATAGCTGTATGATCCTTCCATAAAACCATCATGGCATTGGGATTCTCTTCAAACCCCGGAACCAATGCTAAAGCTATTCCATCATGTGTTACGGGAAGCGGTGAAGAACCTGTTGTATCAATGCAAATACTAACGATCTGCTCCGGCACTATTCCGCTTTCTCTTACAACTTCTGAAATGGTTTTCTCCAGACCTTCAATATGATCTGAAGGATGCTGTCTGAAACTGTTGGCTGAGGGATCACAAAATTTGCCCTCTTTCCATCTTTGATAATAGCTGACTGAAGAAGTTATTTCAGAACCGTTTTCAGTATCAATAAGAACGGCCCGTACGGAATCTGTACCATAGTCCAGCCCGATAACATATTTTTTCATGGTGATGAAACGTTTTTGATTATTGAGATTAATTTCTCCTGATGAGATAAAAACAAATATAAGATTCTATTTTAAATAAATGTAAAAAACACACTTATTTTTAACAAAACACTGAATATCAAATTATTAAATTAATTTCACCTTTAAAACAATTAAAGAATTGGCAGGAATTTCCGTTGAAATTTCCCCATTTTTGGCTTCAGAAATCTCTTCCTTAGGTTTTATGGGTTCAGCATTGAAACTATTTTCAGTAGAAAGTTGTGGTGCGGATAGAAGGATTTTGGTTATTTTCTTATCTGTTTTCAGAGTTCCTGGTTTGATATTTACCGTTTTAGCCTGAGTATCAGTATTGACCATTTTAATAATGATCTCATTATTTTGGGCATCTTTTACAGCTGTAGCATATAACTTCTCCTGCCCGGACAAGGCTTTTCCGTTACTTTCAATTTTCAGTACATCCGTTCCTTTATTGTTGGAAAATAATTTCTGAACATAATAATTCGGGGTCGCGTAGGATTTCAGATTATTGAACCAGATGAGGTCAGGCGTCCATTGCCACCCGTCAGCATGGGCAAAAAGCGGTGCATAGGAAGTCATATAGACCACATCTGCGTTTCTTTCAAGACCAGTCATAAAAGCAGCTTCTGAAAGAGCGGTTAGCCAGTTATTTTTATTATCAGGTTTTACCACGCCTACAGACTGGGCTGCATATTCCCCGGCAAAAACTTTTGGCCCGGAGCGATCATACTGGTCGTATCTGCCTGCATTTTTCATAAACCATTCGGGGGAATTGTAATAGTGCTCATCAACAATCTGTGCATTAAGCTGCTTCAGCTCTTTCCAGCCATATTCAAAGAACTCGCCGTCAGGTGACGGTCCGCTTCCGGAAATGATCTTAATGTCAGGATATTTTACATGAATAGCTTTTTCAAATACTTTATAACGTTCAATATAATCCGCTCCCCACTGTTCATTTCCAACTCCGATAAATTTTAGATTAAAAGGCTTTGGGTGCCCCATTTCAGTACGGATTTTACCCCATTTTGTTCCGGAACCTCCGTTGGCAAATTCAATTAGATCCAAAGCATCCTGAACGTAGGGATCAATGTCTTCCATTTTCACCAGCTCTGCGGTATTGAACTGGCAAGCCATTCCGCAGCTCAGAATAGGAACAGGTTCTGCACCCAGATCTTCGGAAAGCTGGAAATATTCATAAAAACCCAGTCCGAAAGACTGTCCGTAATCCGGTGTAAGACGATGCGTAAATCCTGTGCTCCATTTATTGATGAGATATTCGCGGTCTGCCACATTTCCAATTGTTTTTTTCCACTGATATCGTTCTGCCAAAGTTCTTCCCTCTACAATACAGCCCCCTGGGAATCTCAAAAAACCGGGTTGTAAATCATATAATTTCTGAACCAGATCTTTTCGTAAGCCTTCTTTTCTGCCTTTCCAGGTATCCTGCGGGAAAAGGGAAATCATATCCATGTTCACGATGCCGTTTCCGGTAAATGTGATCCGCAGTTTTGCTTTTTCAACGGTTTTCGGTGCTTTGAAAACTACTGTATACTTCTGCCACCCCTTTCCTTTTATGAGTGTGGAAACTGAAGAAATTTCCTTTCCATTTTCATCAACAAGACTTGCATTTACCGCAGCAATATTTCCCGAAACATTCTCCAGATCAAAGCTGAAATCATATTGTTCTCCCTGATGAAGCCCTATTCCCCTGAATCCTTCATTCTCCAGAAGATAATTTTTATCATTCAGAACGGTAATTCGTGCGTAATTTTTATTGGTCTTGGAATGATCCGTATAAATGGTCAGAAACCCGGAATCCAGATTAGGAGAAAGTGTTTTTGTGTTGGGCTGTTTCCATCCTGTAAATGGTTCGTCAAATTCAAAACTGCGGTTTTTAATCAGTTCAGCATACAATCCGCCATCTGCTGCAAAATTGATGTCTTCAAAGAAAATCCCATACATGGTGGGCTGTATTTTAACAGGTGCAGGAGGTTCTTTCAGATCCAGGTTATAGGTACGGGTCGCATTACTCTGAGCCGAAAAAAAAGCAGCACTAAGGGAAATCGCGATGGAGAGTATTTTATTTTTGGTTGTCATAGGTAATATATTTTGAAAGCTACTGTAGGGTTGCAATGGTTTCAATTGTTCCGAATCAATTTTTATTTTACTGTTAACAGAATACTTTTCAACCCTGCATCATCAGAAGTTCCGCCATAAAAAATGGTATACTCACCGGGTTTTGAAACCAGATCATCTGCTTTTTCATCATAGAAGGCAAATGAGTCTTTGGAGAGGGTCAGCTGAATATTTTTTGTTTCTTTAGATTTAATCAAAGCTCTTTCAAAAGCCCTTAATGTTTTTGCCGGCGCCTGGGCATCGTTATTTCTTTTGATATAGACCTGAACGACTTCTTCACCATCCCTTTCTGAAACATTGGTTACCGGAATTGTGATGGTCACATTTTCGTTAGTGCTGATCGTATTTTTGCTCAGTTTTGAGTCTCCGTAAACAAATTTTGAATAGCTTAGGCCATGTCCGAACGGATAAAGAGGCTTTTCCGTCATATAACGGTACGTTCTCCCCTGCATATCATAATTTTCAAATCCTTCGTGCTTGCTTGTTTTTGAAAGGGCGTTGTCCAGCTGTTCAAGGTTTTTGTAAAAAGTAATGGGTAATTTTCCGGAAGGGTTATAATCTCCTGCCAAAACATCTGCCACAGCAGTTCCTCCTGATTGTCCGCCATACCAGGCGTTCAACAGGGCATCATAATTTTTCTCATCCTGTTCCAATCCCAGAGCACTTCCGGTACAAAGAACAAAAACAACAGGTTTTCCTGTTTTTCTAAGCTCCGCCAACAGGTCCCGCTGGACTTTAGGAAGGGCTATCGAAGTTTTGTCACCTCCTCTGAAGCCTTCTGCATTCACCATCATTTCTTCACCTTCCAGACTTGGTGAAAGTCCGCCTGCGAAGACAATGACATCTGCACTTTTCACTTTTTCTCTTACCGAAGCAAAATTAACAGGGTCTTTTCTATACACTTCAAAACTGATGCTTACATATTTTCCTTTTTGTGTATGGCGAAGTTCTATCTGGTATTCTTTTCCTTTCTCCATTTTTACAGGAAACTCTGAAGGATGTCTTGCGTCAGGACCTTTTCTTGTTGCAATTTCTTTTCCGTCCACGAAAAGTGTATAAATATCAGAAGTGGAAGCAGAAAACACAACCTCTCCTGTATAAGTACTTTTGAAAATCCCTGAAATGATCGCTGAGGTATTTTCTCTTCCTACATTGGGTGCAAGCTGGGTTCCTCCAAAACTGTTGTAGCTGATTGCTGTGGAATTTACGGAAATGTTTGCCGGCTGGCCTTTGAATTCATTGTTATTAAAAAAAGCTACTTTCATTCCTTTCGCGCCGTTTTTCTGACTGATGAAATTCTGATAGAGTGATGTTCTGGACGAAGGATCTGTTACTTCGCTTCCTTTTTCGTACATAATTTCAGCATTCGGGAATTTGGTTTTGATTCCGTCTAAAATCGTTACAATTGAAGAAGGAGTTCCATTATAGTTTCCCAGCTGCATCAATCCGTCATCAGCATTCGGGCCTACAACGGCAATTTTTTTAATGTTTCTACTAAGGGGCAGAACATTGTTTTCGTTTTTCATCAGCACAATTGATTTTTGTGCCATTTTCAGTGCCTGCTTTTTATGTTCTTCAGAATCGACTACAGAATACGGAATTGTATTCCAGTGAACGGAAGATCTCGGATCAAGCATTCCCAGTTCAAACCAGCCTTTCAGAATCCGGCGCATTGACTCATCAATATCTTTTTCGGTAATCAGTCCGCTTGCAAGAGATTTATTCAGATTGTTATAAGTATCTCCACATTCCAGATCTGTGGAATGTTTCAAGGCATCTGCTGCAGTTGTTTTTTCGTCAGGATGAGTGCCGTGGTATTTTTTCTGAAAAAAATCGGCCAGTGCCCAGCAGTCTGAGACGACCATTCCGTCATACTTCCATTTTCCACGGAGAATTTCAGTAAGTAAAGTATTATTGGCACAGCATGGTTGGCCATCAAAAGCATTGTAGGCACACATTACTTCTCTTACATTCCCTTCCTGAACCAACGCTTTGAAAGCAGGAAGATACGTTTCATACAAATCTCTTTTTGAAATTTCTGCATTATAGGAATGGCGGTTCCATTCCGGTCCGCTGTGCACCGCAAAATGTTTGGCGCAGGCATGGGTCTTAAAATATTTTGGATCATTTCCCTGCAGCCCTTTTACTGCTGCAACGCCCAGAACAGAGGTAAGATAAGGGTCTTCCCCATAGGTTTCCTGACCTCTTCCCCATCTTGGATCACGGAAAATATTGATATTGGGGGTCCAGAAGGTTAGTCCTTCGTACCGCCCAGTTTTTAGAGCTTCATCAAAAGATCTGTTGTATTTTGCACGTGCTTCATCAGAAATCATTTCAAAAGTTTTAAAATGCTCCGGAACATCCCATGTGGCAGCCATCCCGATTGCCTGTGGAAAAACAGTAGCAGTTCCTGCTCTTGCCACCCCGTGAAGTGCCTCATTCCACCATCCGTAGGCTGGAATTTCCAGACGTGGAACTGCCTGGGAATTATCCATCATCATTCCTATCTTTTCTTCTGTTGTCAATAAAGAAAGAAGGTTCTCTATTCTTTCATTAACCGGAAGATCCGGGTTTCTGAATGGATATTTATAATGGCTCTGCCCAAAAAATAAAGGTGCTGCCAGTGTTATGCAGATGCTTACTACAATCTTTTTCATAAGATATTATGGTTTCATTCTTATTTTACTTGTACACGAATTGTCAATGCTATTGGGCGACAATGAACTGAAAAACAAATATAACGTTCTATTTTAAATAAATGTAAAAAACACACTTAATTTAATCGTCATTTCAATTTTCATCTTACATTATATAGAAATAAAGCCACCATAAGCAGTGCTTATGATGGCTTTGGATTCAATTTACTCTTTGATAAATTTTTGTTTTACTATTGTAGTATTTTTTTGAGTAATCTCAATAAAGTAAATACCATCCGGGAAATCTCCCACATTGATATGGTTTTTCCCTGAATTTATTTTCAATCCGGATCTGATGACACTTCCTCTTCCGTCAAAAATGGCGGCAGTAGCTTCTGAACAATCAGAATCAATGAAAAGATCTGCTTTTACCGGATTAGGATATATTTTCACATGCTCTTTTTTAACTTCAGCAGAAATATTTCTGGTGCTTAACGATCCGAAATTTAAAGGAAGAATGTTGGCAGAATAAGTATTCTCTTCTGTAAGATATGCTTTGAAAGATCCTATTGCAGGCTCACTTCCTGCAGTTACTTTATAGAAGCCTGTTACTCCGTTTTCTGTTTTCAGCACATAGGCATTAGCCGGAACTTTGATGCTCTGGTAAACCCCGTTTATCTGATTGACTGTGATTGCTTTGGGCGTGGAAACATTTCCTGAACCGTTGAAAGTAATATTTCCTGTAGCATTGATGATTACCGGAGTATTTGCAGGAATGATCCCGTTTGAAATTGCGGTACAGCTGATATTGTTTGCTCCGGGTGACATAGTATAAGCAGTAACTCCAGATGGAATAATAGCCTCAAATGGTAAGAGCAACACGTCGTAGCCATTAAATATACGGCTGTAAGAAGCAGCATTGGCTGTGAAGTTAAACGGCACCTGAAAATCCATACCCTGACCGGAAAGGACAAGATTTGAACAAGTTGCACCTGAAATCACATTATTGGCAGATGAGCTTACATTGGAATTCACATAATAGATACTGTTTGTATTGGCGCTCATAGGCTGCCAGTTATTGGAGGAAGTAACCCCTGCTACATTTCTGAAATCTACTGAAGTATAATAACCGTTTTCCAGTGCATCCATGAGATAGCTGTCACTTGCGGAATAGGTTCCTCCGAATTTAGAAGCAATTTCATTCCCCACATTGAAATAAACATCTCCCAGATTAAGCGTCAGTACAGAGCTGTAGTTAGAATTTCTCAGTCCTAAAATTCCTTTGCATCCGTCCGTAAGCACCTGTCTTGAAATATCTAATGTGATATCGAAGTTTCCTCCTTGTGGAAAATTAATCTTCCCATAATTATATGATTTCGTTACTCCTTGGCTGTTGATATAGTATAAAGTCGTATTGTCCGAATAGCTTTGTCCGGCTGTTGTATAGCTGTTTACATGCAGGATCAATTTATTGTACCTGTCATTAAGCTGAAGATATCCGTTAGCCGCAGTCATATTATTACTGATAAGAGGACTTGGATTAGAGAACGTCACCGTTGTATTGCTTATATTGAATCCTGTACCAAAAACTGCACTGGTAGGAGTTTGTGTTTCAATTTTATTATAATGAATATCACCGCCTGTCATGAGAGAAGCAGGTCTGTCACCACTTTTATTAAAAACAAATGTCATGACACTGGAAGGGCTGATATCAGCGGTAGGCCGGAATGTTGCCGTACTCAAAGAAATAGGTGTGCTCACCATATTGGATTGTGTATTGGTCAATACTTTTGTTCCTGAAGTCGTGTAAAAAGGCAGATCAACCTTTAAACTATAGGAGTTCTGAGAAGGATTAATAACCATAAGAACAACCTGATTTCCATCCTGCGAAATGTAGGAAGAGCCTTGTAAAACACCTGTTTTGTCATCCCATTTAGCTTCTATTCTCGTCTTTCCTGTTGTGTATTTGGCATAATGTGAAAGGATATAGCCTCTTTTGGTCATTACACCTGCGGGAGTTCCATAGGTTCCGTCACCCATTAAGCCATAATAACGTTTGGCAGAATAATGAATCCAAGCATTGACATTACCCAATAATGCATTGTTGACACTGCTGGCAAAGGTAAATGCATCTATATTCCAGCTAAAATCACGTGCCGGCTGGGTGGATGAAGAATTCCAGTTGATCAGATATTCTGTCTGCCAGATTTCTTTGTTGTAATTCTGGAATTGTTTGTAGGTAGACTGCATAAGCCCATATTGATGCCCTCCATACACTTCAAAATTGGCCATTGCCGCAGGATCCAGCAAAGCACTCGCAAAATTATCCGTAAATCCCACACTTTCCGGGGCAATCACTTTACAATTGATAAGCTGTCCGTAATTCTTGATGAAAGTAGCAATCTGTGCAGGCGTCCAGATACATCCCTGATACTGCGCCATTTCATCCGGCTCATTCTGGATTGAAATATAATCAAGCTCTACTCCATTGTTCTGGAGATAGGTAACAAAGCTGTTAAGATAAAGCGCATAATCCTGATAATTTTCCGGTTTCAAATATCCTATCTGCTGTACTCCGTTGGCGTCAGTATACACAGCATTTACATGGTTATTGGTTTTCCAGGCTGCAGGCATTGTCCATGGCGAGGCAAAAATGGTAAGTCCCATAGATTTGGCGAGCTGTGCTGTAGCCAGTACAGAACTCCAGTTGCTGCTATTTTCGGGAATATATAATCTCATAATATTATATCCACCTTCACTGGAAGCTCCCCAAAGCGTCTGAATTTCTGATGTAGACATATGATTATAGGCAAACTGAGGACTGCAGACAAATCCCCCGAATCCTTTTATTTTCTGATAAGATATGTTCTTATCAATTTTTACAGTAGTAAGCTGTCCATGCAACAGACAACTGAAAAACAAGCATATAGAATGAATGTTGACAAGACTTAAAATTTTTCTCATAATGTTTTGGTTTAAATATTCATGATTTTGATTGAAAACAATTAAAGTAAGGGCAATAGATTCCCCATCAAGACAGTTTAATTTTCAAAAAACCATCAGGAAAACACCCTGAATACTATCAGGCAGCGATCTGTTAAATAAAGCTGTTTACAAAATCATCCGCTGTTCTTTCTCTTCATTCTCTGTTTGGGAACTGTATTTCAGATTGGAATGTGAATTAAGATTAGTTTTTCATAATTAAAATGTTATTTGTGATCAGTATTTGGTCATTTAGTGAAGCATTTCGCTTTCGGGAGCTCCCAGGTACGAAGGCTTTAAGCCTCCGGTGTTGATCAGTATCTTTTCAAGGACAATGCCGGGTTCCAGCACTCTGAAACGTAACGTGTGTTTTCCTGCCTGCTGAATTGAATGCTTTGTAGCAGATTTAATGACATGTTCGGACTGCCATCTTCCCAATTCTCCTTTATAATGGCCGTTAAAGTTGACAATTTGTGGAGTTTCGTTGTCAAAAGAAATTTCGTAACGCAATCCTTTATTATGATTAAAATTTAAAGTTGGAGCTAATAATAGCTGGACTTCAAACTCTCCTTTGGATTCAAAGTTAATATCATATTCCAGCCAGATACTTTCATCGCTTTTGGGATACGCATTCTGCGGAAATGTTGTCACTCCCGACTTTGTTTTTCCGAAATCAGGAATCACTTCCCAATGGATTCTGTCTGATTGATGCATTCTTGCAAAGTTTTCCGCTTCAATAGACACGTAGCCGTTTTTCTCCTGAAATATCTTTTCTTTGGGAACCTCGGCTTCGGAAATATAGGTAACTTCAGGCATTATATTTTCTTTGCCGTCTGCCCAGCTTTTATATCCTATCCTCATCTGATCCATCATATGCTTCCATTTCCCACCAGCGATCACATTATTGTACTGATTATCCAGATAAGTGTTTCTTTCAAAACATGCCTTCACTTTATCTGCGTAAAAATTGGCTTCCGGATCTTTTTTCGCTGCCAGTTCCCTGTTTTTTGCCACAGCATAATACATTTCGTATAAATTGCTGCATGCATCAATCGGGTACAGAACCAGCTGATAATAAGCATCCTGATATTCGGCGGGAATCTGTTCTTTTAACCGTAAAGCTTCTACGGCCAATGCTCTGTAATCATTTAAAACCGTTTCAAATTCATGGTAATTCTGAAGACTGTATGTTTTACCGTCAAGGGTTTCAGGAGTTACTCTTCTGTTGTATTTGGAATACAGATTAATCATTCTGGCAATTTCTTTTGCGTGTTTTTCTCCAAACTGCTGGACTGCCCATTTCTCAGTATATTCCAAAAGATTTTTAGCATTAAACTGCTGTGGATTCCAGGCCATTTCCAGGAAAAAACTGATCGGAAACTCCATAGGTTTTAAATCTCCAACATTGACGATCCAGAGCTTATCTACTTTATGTTCATAGGAAAGGTTCATCTGTTCCCAGACTCTTTGGATGGGACTGATATTAATCCATTTGGAGTTTCTCGGCCCGCCCACATAATCGAAGTGGTAATAGATTCCATAGCCTCCTTTATGCAAAGGTTTTGAAAGATCAGGAAGCTTTCTTACATTTCCCCAGTTATCATCACAGAAAAGCAGAATAACATCATCCGGAACCCTCATTCCTTTATCATAGTAGTCCTGAACTTCTTTATACAATGCCCAGACCTGAGGTGTTTTCTCAGCTTTTTTTCCGGTAACCTCAGCGATGATTTTACGCTGGTCTTTTACAATTTTCTCCAGCAGGGAAATATTGGTTCCCTCTCCCATTGCTTCGTCACCATCACCCCGCATTCCTACTGTAACGAGTTTTTCCCAGTTTTTGCTTCTCTCCATTCCGGATTTCCAGAATTTTTGTAAAACTTCCGCATTTTTGGCATAATCCCAGACATTCGGGAGATTATTTTTTTTGATATACCTGTGCCAATCGGTTTGTGCCAAAGCCATAGGCTCATGGTGGGAAGTTCCCATGACAATACCCATTTCATTGGCTAACGGCCCGCTAAGAGGATCATCGTCATAGAATGCCTTTCCCCACATTGCCGGCCAGATATAGTTTCCTTTGAGTCGCAGGATCAACTCAAAAACTTTTTCATAAAACTTACTGTTTACTCCACCAAAGGTTGCTCTGGCCCAGCCTCCCAACGAGGGCTCTTCATCATTAAGGAAAATACCACGATACTCTACAGCAGGCTCTCCGTCTGTATAAATTCCTTTTTTAAAGTATACATTTTCTTTTTTCTCAACCGGAACATCTGCCCAATAATACCAAGGTGAAACACCTATCTGCTGAGACATTTCATAAATTCCATAAATTGTTCCCCTTTTATCACTACCTGCAATCACGATAGCTTCAGAAACGCCCGGAAAAGGATTGCTGATATTCTGAATGATATATTTTTCTCTTTTCCCTGTTAATGCTTTTCCATCCAGTTTTTTTTGCCTGATTAAATCATCAATGGTCTTGCTTTTACCTGCTTCACCAATAATGATGATCATTCCGTTCACACCAGAGTTTTGGGAAACAAGATGAGGTTGAACACCGGTTACTTTTTGAAAATCGGATTGAAGATTCGCAACGGCACGCAGAATTCCTTTATCCGAATCGCTATCCGAAAGCAGCATCAAACCTGAATTGTACTCTTTCAATACTATTGAATTTTCTGTCTTAGCAAAAGAAATAAAAGGTTCGGCTGCTTTTACAAAAAATATAAACAACAATGTAAGAAACAGCGAAATGTTTTTTGTAAAATTCATACTATATCTTTTTGATTTTAATTTTTAAATAAGTTCAGATCAACAAATTCTCCCATTCTCCTGTAGCCGGCTTCATTGGGATGAAGGAAATCATGATCGTGCATATCGTTTAAGATGACCTCCGGATTTTCACTTTGCATTTGTTTTGAAAAATCGATGACGGCATCAAACTTCCCGCTGTTCCTGATCCAATCGTTTACTTTTTTCCATGCCTCGATACGGAAAGGTTTGTCATAGAATGACTTTCCGAAAGGAAGAATCGTTGCTCCGTACACTTTGAGTCCGTTAGCATGTGCCTTATCGATCATCACCTGGTAAGCGGCAATCAGTTCTTCTGCTCTTTTGGAAGCATCATCAGGATCTCTTGTTCCTCCCAGATCATTCACTCCTTCCAGAATGATCAACCATTTTACGCCCTGCTGATTGAGGATGTTATAATCGAAACGCTCTAATGCCGTAGGCCCTAAACCACCGCGCACCACACAATTCCCCCCAATCCCGAAATTAAGGACACTTACATTCCTGGTTGAAGGATTTGCCAGTAACCGCTGCGAAAAAATATCCGGCCAGCGATTCTGTCTGTTGGTTCCCGATCCTCTTCCGTCGGTAATGGAATTTCCCATAATAGCCACCGCATACGATGGTTCACCGGCCTTTACATCGATGTTAAAAAGCGAATACCAATGATCTGTTTTTACAGGATCTTTAAATACTGCTGAACTCACTTGCTCACCTTTAACAATAAAAGAGGTTGTTCTTGAACCCGGATGCCCGGTGACAGATTGGGTTACTTTTGCATAGGAAATCGTAATGGCCAGCAGCGAATTAGGCTTCAGATTAAAGTTCACCTCATCAGAATAAATATCAGATCCGGGAGCAATTTTAAAATTGTTTTTCTTCTCAAATGTTAATGATCTGATGGTACTTGCATCCACATTGCTGCTATCGGACGGCACGGCAATAGAAACGGCTTTTACTGCAAGGCTGTCTGTAGAGTACCTATTGGAAAAACGTAACCGTAATTTTTTCCCACCCACAGATACACGCACAATCTGACGCAGGGTGTTCCCCGAAAGCCCCGGTTCCGGTGGAAGATTTTTGGGTTCCACCAATTGGGGAGCCGTTGCCCAGGTGGTGAGCCACCGGCCTTTGGATGGCTGCTTTTCCAGACTCTGTGAGGAAGAGCAGGAAACCAAAAATCCCGAAATGATAAAGATGTATAAGTTTTTGAAGTGCATTTTTTCTGTTTTTTCGTTTTTCTCAAACTCTCTGGATATTGACCAATTCTTAATTTTTCAATACAAATCCTCCGTTCGGCTGAATTTCAATCGTAAAATCCCCTTTTTTATTCACTTTTACTTCTTTCTCTGATGTGTTTCCTTTTGCATCATCATTGATATACTTCAAGTTTTTCCCGGCGAACATCGGAAGTTTTATCTTCAGTTTCTGGGATTGCTTCTCCGCATTTACGCCTGCCACATACCATTGATCCACATGTCTTCTCGCAACCACAGCATATTTCCCGGGATAACCGTCTATGAAAACTGTTTCATCCCAAAGTGTCGGAACTTCTTTCATAAAGCTGAGCTGAAATTCCGGAGCATCGGTCAGGTTATTCGGCATGATACCAAACATCTGAACGGGATTCTGAAACAGGACTGCTGTAGCCAGCTGAAAGCCATCTGTGGTATGCCTTTTATTTTTGTCTCTGTTGGATTCCGTTAAATACGTATTGAGGAAAGCACCTCCGAATTCCATACTTCCCACTATATTTCTGATAAAAGGATGAAGTGTGGCAAAAAAAGCTTCCTGTTTCCGTACATCTTCTGAGAAATAAAGCATTTCTGAGGCAAGAACGGCTTCGCTTCCTGCATAATTCGGGTACATTACTTCCCAACCTCTCGGGACAGTGGCTCCATGGAAAATAATGGTTAATCCGTAATCATTGGCATCCGACAGAATATCTTCGTAAAGACGCATGGTTTCCTGTTTGTCTCCTCCGAAGAAATCTACTTTCAGTCCTTTTACGCCTGCTTCTTTCAGCCATTTCATTTCCTTTTTCCGTTCAACGGATGAACTCATTTTATTTCTCGGTCCCATCGGTGCGTCATTGGCTGCTCCGTTGGAATTATACCAAAGCAATACCCCGACATTTTTTGATTTTGCATATTGAATAAGCTCTCTCATACGGTCTTTCCCTATATTTTTATCCCAAAGCGCATCAATAAGAATAAACTGATATTTCAAAGCAGCAGCAAGGTCTATGAATTTCACCTGATCATCATAGTTCATGCTTTTGTCCTGCCAAAGAATCCAGCTCCAGGTAGATTTTCCGAACTGATACTCCTGTGAAGGCTCATACATCGGATCTACCACATCAAAAGGAATGGTAGTTTCTACGATGGGTTTCAGGGAGCTGCCTACTGTAATTGTTCTCCACGGTGTCTTTCCGGGAAGAGAAACAGCTGCTCCGGTACTTCCGAAACCGTTATTTTCAGCAATGTTCGGATAAGCTACTTTGTAAAGATTTTTTTCTGCTGTGGTTTCAAGGTGTGAAGCACAATACGTACTGTTCACTCCTGTCTCGGAAAGCAACACCCAGCCCTCATTTCCGATATGAAAAAGACCAGGGAAAACGTACCCGTAATCAGATGATATTCCCAGTTCAGCATCTGCTTTATAGCCACTTTCATAACTTGGCGCTGTGCGGGCAAATCCCGTCATCGGCTTCATCATAGGTGAAAGAAAAGTAGTGGTTTGTGACGGGAATCTGTACCCTGTGGTTTCTGACTGTACCACAACACTCAGCCGTTCTTTCATCGGTGGAATATTATAACGGAAAGCAATATTGTTGTTGCTCACCTGAAATTCAATGCCTATCTGGTGTTGGTCTGCATTGATGAAATTAACCGATAAAGTATTGGCTTTATAATCAATCTCAGATTTTTTGATTTTTTCGTTTGTGTATTTCTTAGAAACAACATCTTTTTGGCTGTCAGTAAATGTCAGATTCTTTGAAAAATCGGACTCGTTGGTTACCAGGCCCAGTGGGGATTTTTCAAGCATTGTCTTTCCCTGAAGGATAACATTATACGATGCTTTTCCCTCTTCTGAAAAAACCTGAAGCTTCAGATGTCCGTCCGGACTTGAAATTTCTGCTACCTGCGCAAAGCTTTTGCTGATCAGGAATAAACTGAATAAAACATATAAAACTTTTTTTCTCATAACTCAATTATTTTCAAGAAAGGTCCAGTAATCGAAATACATAATATCTGTTGAGGCTTTTCCATTGAATACAAAGTACAGATCATGAATACCGGTAATCTTTTCAGCCATCTGAACTTTTACGGTTTCCCAGCGGTCATCTCCACCAGTCATCGGAACCTCTACCGTCGCGGCAACCGGTCCGTTCACAGCATCCAAATGAATGGTCATTGTGACGTCACTGTTATGGGTAGTTCCGACCCTTGCAGAGAAAGCACTAGCTCCTTTTTTTCGGAAATCCACATTCTTTACACTGGTAAAAGCCCCATTTTTCTTTGCCTTGATGAAAACACCTGCCTCTTTATTCTGATATGATTTTACATTTTCCGACCATGCAATCATTTCCGCCTGATTGAACGAATAAGGATTAACTGCTGCTATAGCTTTTGTAATTCCGTTAGTCATTTTAAATGGTGAAATGGAACCGTCTTTATTGAATGTAAGCTCTTCCAGACTTATCGATCTTGTAAAACCGCTTCCGCCCGGCAATGCACCATTATGATAAAAGAAATAGGTTTTTCCCCGGAAATCAATAACACCGGGATGATTGGTGAATGACTTCCCTTCAGCAGGCATTACAATTCCTCCATATTTCCAGGGTCCCTGTGCTGTTTTACCTGTAGAATATCCTATGAATTCAGGAAGCGGACCTCCCGGCCAGAAAAGATAATACAGGTTTTTTCTTTTGTACAGCCACGGGCCTTCCTCGTATTTTGTGGGTCTTTCCGGATTGGGTTTCCCATCTCTTTTGCCAAATGATTCTTCTGTCATCGGAATTTCTACAATATTTCCGGAATAGGAAATCATATCTTCATTCAGCTTTACGTATTTAAGCTTAGGATTTCCCCAATACATATGAGCCTGTCCTTCATCATCCACAAAAACTGTGGGATCAATATCCCCCCATTCACTCTGAACGAGAGGTTTTCCTAGCGGATCATGAAAAGGACCCAACGGACTATCACCAACAGCAACCCCTATAGCGCCTTTGTTACTGGTTTTAGACCACATCGGAACATATATAAAAAACTTTCCGTTTCTTTCTATGCATTGTGCAGCCCAGGCATCGCGTTTTGCCCAGTCGAAATCTTTATACGAGAGAATTGTCCCATGGTCTGTCCAGTTCACCATATCGTTGGTGGAATACACTTTCCAGTCGTTCATGGTAAACCAGGTGGAATCGTCTTCATCGTGTGTGGTATACACATACAGCCTGTCATTGTAGACCATCGGTGCAGGGTCTGCAGTATAGTTAGTCTGAATAATTGGGTTCTGAGCTGATAAGCCTTCGGAAAAGCCTATCAAACAAAGCCCCAGTATATATTGTATTGTATTTTTCATAGTCAGTTTTATTTTTTCTGAAAGCTCCAGTAATCGAAATTAAATAACTTTCTTCCTGCCGTAATATTTTTCCCCTGGAACACAAAATAGACATCGTGAACACCGGAAACAGATTCTGAAATTTTTGTGGTCAGGGTTTTAAATTCTTCCCAGCCACCGGTTCTCGGAATTTCAATCTCGGCTATTTTCGGTCCTTTAACATCATCCAGATGCACTTCCAGAATGCCGCCGTCAATTCCTGCAGCAACGGAAGCTGAAAAAGCAGAAGTACCTTTTCCAAAATCCACCGAACGGACTTTGATATACCCTCCGGTTCTGGCATCAGAGACATATACTCCGGTTTTCCTGTTTTCGGAAGTGCTGCATTTTTCCGACCATGCCATAGTTTCGGCTTCGGTTCTCTGATATGGATTTAAAGTTCCTGCCGGAGGTACACCTTCTTTGGTCATTGTGACCTTCGGAATAGTTCCGTCAGCATTATATCTGAATTCTTCTACAGCAGTTGAGCGTCCATAGCTTCCTCCGGCCGGCAATAATCCGGTATGATAAAACAGGTAGGACTTTCCTTTGAAATCGATAATTCCGCCATGGTTGGTAAAGCTGTTGGTCGGCTGATCAGTCATTATTTTCCCCTGATATTTCCATGGCCCAATTGGTGAAGGGCTGGTTGAATAGGATAAGCATTCTGTTCTTCCAGTCATTCCTGCATACATCATATAGTATTGATTGTTGCGCTTGTAAAGCCATGGTCCTTCTACGTACACATCATCAAATTTTTCCTGCTTTTGCAGAACTTCATCAGCTTTTCCGGGACGTCTCAGTCCACCGAAAGCTTCTGCCGATTGCGGAATTTCTGTGATTTTCCCTTGATAGGAAGTCATATCTTTATTGAGTTTCACATAAAATAATTTACTGTTTCCCCAATACAGATAAGCCTGTCCGTCATCATCTATAAAAACCGTCGGGTCAATATTATCCCAGGTTCCGGTTGAAATCAGAGGTTTTCCCAAAGCATCTTTGAACGGCCCGGTAGGACTGTCAGACACCGCCACCCCAATAGCCATATTGTTGTCAACAGTCTGTGCACAGATATACCAGTAGAATTTACCGTTTCTTTCAATACACTGCGCTGCCCACGCTCTGTCCCGCGCCCAGCTGAAAGACTCTAAAGAAATGGGAGAACCATGGTCTGTATAATTGACCATATCTTCCGTAGAATACACCCGCCATTTGGTCATCGTATAAAAATCAAATCCCGGCTGATCATCCCCTGTATACACATACATTTTTCCTTTATAGACCATGGGAGCCGGATCTGGCGTAAAGTGGGTCTGAATAACCGGATTCTGCGCAGAAATACCAATCCCTGCCAACAGAAAAGAAAGTGTGATATATTTTAAGTTTCGCTGATTCATATTGTAATCTTATTCTTTGAATGAAATGAATTTATAATAGGCAACGCCATGTGCCGGAATGTCCAATGGAAGACTTTTTTTATCGGTATTGATTTTCGCAATATCTTTCTGCCTCCAAAGGTCACGAACCGCTTGAACACCGGAAATCCCTAATTTTTTGAAATCTTTATACGACAGCGTCACTTTCTCTCTTCCAAAATTGGCAAAAGCCACCGCTTTGCCTCCGTCTTCCAGTTCTTTGACATAAATTCTCAGCTCACCAATGGTCTGCAAACAAACACCTTGTTTTCCCAAAACATCCTGATTGACGGCGATAACTTCGTCATTAGTCAGAAGATTTAAGGTGAAATCATCCAGTTTCTCAAGGTCACAGCCAATCAGTAATGGAGCTGAAAAAATGCTCCACAGACTCATATGAAGATATTGTTCATCGGGCTTCAACCGACTCTGATGTGGATTTCCCCAACCGACAACGCCAACAACCAGCATATCCGGATCGTTCCGTTTTCCGGGTTTCGCAAAAGGAGCCGCTTTATCCTGAGCAAGAGCAATATTCTTTACGCTTGACCAGGTATCTGTAATATCGTTGGTGGTACGCCAGGATTGCGCATTGACCTCATCACCCCACTTCCATACATCGCCCATTCCGTACTGGCAGAGGTTATACACTATATCTCTTGGCTGCTGCTTCAAAAGGCTTCCCATCAGTTTGAATGGTTTCACGCCTTTATCCAAATCCCCGCCTCCTTGAAAGGCAAGAGAAGGAACTTTACCGGGATCATCATCCGGAAGCCCGTCAATCACACCACCATAACTGCACCAATCGTATTTAAGGTAATCAACGCCCCATTTGGTATAGCTTTCAGCATCCTTTTTTTCGTAACCGTAGCTTCCGGTACATCCGCCACAGGTCCATGGACCGGGGGAAGAATAAATCCCCATCTTCAAACCATTGTCATGAATATAATCTGCAAGGCCTTTCATATTAGGAAATTTTGAATTGGTCAGGATATACCCATTTTCATCACGCATTTTTCCGTGGAATGAAGGGTCTTTTCCATCTCTGTTATACTGCCAGGAATCATCGATATTGATATAATTCCAGCCGTGATTGATCAGTCCTGACTTTATAAGGGCATCTGCAGCACGTTTCACTTTGTCAGCAGAAACTTCATGTCCGAAGCAGTTCCAGCTATTCCAGCCCATTGTAGGTGTGAGAGCGATTCTGTCTCCACATTCTATTTTTAATTTTTTTGAAGCTGAACCTTTTGTATTTTTAGCATTCAAAGTCACTTCATAACTTCCTTTAGAATCTATTTTTCCAGTGATGATTCCGGTCTGTGAATCTATTGTTAAACCTTTCGGAAGATTTTTCGCCGTAAAAGTCATTGGCCTGTCACCCGTTGCTGCAACCCTGAACAAAAAAGGTGAGCCAGGACGAACTCCGTAAACGCCTGCTGAATTAATTTTTGGAATTGCCCCAGGTTTTGGCGTCAAAATATAAGGTACTGATGAAATCGGGTTAAATGTTATCAGTTTTGTACCGTCCGTTGTTTCAAATTTTGCATTGACCCAGTCGGCATGATCATAATAAGGTCCATTTCCGCCGTCTGTTACGACTAATTCTAATTGTTTTACACCTTCCAGCGAAACGGAAACAGGCTTTGCTTTATCGCCTAATTTCATTACCCCGCTAGACCAAAGTTTTTTGTTGTCACCGTAAATTTCAAATTCGGCAGCGGGATTCTGGCCTTTGATCTCATCATCTATTCCTACTAAAGCTGAGAATTTTTTGACTTTTCCGTTTAATGTAATCAGTAAGGAACTTTCAGCGTGTGTTCCAAAACCTCTGTTAAATGTTTCTCCGGCGATGGTCAGTTTTTTTCCGTCTACAGAAGTATTAACTCCCGGCTTTCCGTGCCCTTGAGTTGCCACGCTCAAGTCAAGTTTATCCAGCCAGACGACTGACTGAGCTTTGGAAGCAGTAAAGGAAAGCAAAGTAATTCCTGCAATTAAAAATGTATTCTTCAACATCATTTAAACGGATTTAATTAAACTTCCACCAGTCGAAATAGAACAGGTCTCTATCTCCTCTGAATACGAAGTACAGATCATGAATACCTGTAACAGCTTTCACAGGTGTTTTAATGGTTTTGAAAATGTCACCTTCTGCTTTTCCTGTTACTTTTACAATTCCTAAAACCGGTCCGTCAATCGCATCAGCATGAATTTCTATATTTCCCCCATACAATGCTGCTACTGAAACTTCTATCGATTGAGTTCCTTTAGAAAAATCCACACCCTGAACTTTTAGATAATCTCCGTTGTTGATGGATGAAACGACCATTCTATCGGTGATTTTTTTGCCTGTATCATAAGGATTATTTCTTTCCCACTCGGTCATTTTTTCGGTTTTCAAACCTTCGCTGAATGCAATGGTTTCCGCTTCTACTCTGCTGTACGGGTTGAGTGCCGCAATTCTTTTCACGCCTTCAGGGTTCCAAAAAGGTAATTTCTGGATAGTCCCGTCAGCATTGTATTTCATTTCGCTTAGGCAAACAGAGCGGCGTTCGTAATGTTTACTCATTGTCTGTTTCCCGATATTATAATTGAATCCGAAAACATAAGTTTTCCCTTTATAATCAATAATTCCCGGATGGTTTCCATTGGAACGCCTGTCACTGTCCATTATCATTCCCTTAAATTCCCAGGGACCGGTTGCGGATTTGCTCATCGCATAGCCCATCCCTTCTGGGCAACAAGTAGAGGCATAAGCCAGATAATAATGGTTATTTCTTTTCCAAACCCAAGGTCCTTCCTGATAATGAAACGGGTCCGGCGAACCTTTCACTTTAGCTATTGAAGGATCTTTTACGACATCTCCATTTACGGAAATCATATCTTCATTCAGCTTAACATACCAAAGATTAGGGTTCCCCCAATAAAGGTACGCTTGGCCGTCGTCATCAATCAGAACAGTAGGGTCTATATCATCACCTGAATTTTTAACCAGAGGTTTTCCTATGGGATCTTTGAATGGACCATACGGACTGTCGGCCACTAAAACCCCGATTCCTCTTTGTCCAGGCATCGGACAATACATATAAAACTTACCGTTTCTTTCGATCACCTGAGGAGCCCAGGCTCCGTTTTCAGGATCGGTCCATTTGAAATCTTTTAAAGAAGCTACTATTCCATGATCAGTCCAATTGACCATATCAACAGAAGTGTAAAGCAGCCAGTTTTTCATTTTAAAACCAAACGCATCATCTTCGTCATGGCTGGTGTAAAGAAAAACCGTGTCTCTGTAAACCATTGGTGCAGGGTCTGCAGTATACTTAGTTTGGATGATCGGATTTTGAGCGAAGGAAATCTGGAAAAATCCCAATGCTATTATCAAACTTAAATTTTTCATACTCCAATATTTTAAGTTTATTTAAAATGAATATCTGTTTTTTGCCCGGAATAATTTATCGTTTTCTGCTGACCATCAGGAAGAATCAGATTAAAACTCCTGGTCTCAATCATTCCTTTGTATTTACCTTTCCGGTCACTTATCGTGAGTGTTTTTGATTTTTCGTTCCAGTGAAAAGGTATTTCTGTATAGGCTCCTTTTTCATAATTATAGTTATCGAATTCATCTTCATATAAAATAAAATCAGTATCGCTTCCCGGATAAACTTTTATGGTAAGATGATCCCATTTTTTTTCAGTTGCATATTGTACATCAGGTCCCAACGGAATGATGCTTCCTGCTTTTACATACAAAGGAATAGTCTGAAGATTAACAAATTTCTGAATTTCCTTCCCTCCATTATATTTTTCATTGGTCCAGAAGTCAAACCAATCCGCTCCTTCCGGAAGGTAAACTTTCACGCTTTTATTTTGAGTAAAATCTATATTGGAAACCGAATTATCCTTATTGCCGTCGGTTTTATTCCAGCCTTCATTTTCATCGGTTTTAACTGTCTTTTCAGGGGTATATTGAGCATTGAGAATCGGTACCACCAAAAATGATTTTCCAAAAAGATATTCATTATTGATATCCCATGTTTTTTTGTCTGAAAGAAAATCCATGGAAAGGGCTCTCATAAAGCTTGACCCATTTTTTGAAACATCATGGGAAACAGAATAGATATACGGTAACATACTGTAACGCAGTCTGATGAATTTTTCTATCGCATCATACACAATGTCTCCTTTATTCCCAAACTGATAAATTTCTCTCGCAACATCAGTTCCATGTGAGCGCATCATTGGTGTAAAGGTTCCATATTGCAGCCATCGGACATACAATTCCTGGAACATTGGATTATTTGAGCCCCCATTTCTTTTATACACACCAGCAAAGAAACCTCCGATGTCAGAATTGAAATTGGGATTTCCGGTAAGACTGAAATTCAATCCTGCCGGTACCTGATTGCGCAATGATTCCCAGGAAGAATTGACATCACCAGACCATGTATTGGCTGCATATCGCTGCTGGCCCGCAAAAGCTGACCTTGTTAAAATAAAAACCCTTTTATCATTGGTGGTTTCACGCTGATGGTCATAAACACCACCTACCGTCATCAACGGATAAGCGTTTCTTACTTTTCTGAATGAGCCAAGGGAGGTTTTAGTGTCCAGATCTTCTGCTTTCTGGCTGAGATGATCAGGTTCTGTTGAGTCCATCCACCAGGAATCTACACCTAGACTGAAAACGCCTTTGTTGAGATATTTCCAATAAATATTTCTGGCTTCAGGATTATACGCATCATAAACACGGACACCGGAAGGATAATTCATATCCGGAGGCCAGACATCACGACCTGATTCAGGCCACGTGCTGATATTAAAAAGCATACCCTTTGAATCCATTTCACGGTACTGTTTGGTCATTGGTCCAAACGACGACCAGATGGAAACCGAAAGGTGAGCGTTCATGTCATGGATCTCCTGTACCATTTTCTTAGCATTCGGAAAATCAGGACTGATGAAGTCCATGGCGTTCCACTGATAATTGTTTCCCCAGTATTGCCAATCCTGTATGATTCCGTCTAAAGGAACTTTCAGATCTCGGTATTTTTTAACTACCTCTGTCAGTTCATCCTGGCTTTTGTAACGTTCTTTGCTTTGCCAGAAGCCATATGTCCATAAAGGAAGCATGGGTACAGTTCCTGTAAGATCACGCATCCCGGCAACTACTCCATCTGCATTTTTACCGTAGATAAAGTAATAATCAATACCGTCTCCCACTTCAGATGAGAAAGATGTTTTCTGAGGCGTATCCGTAAATTGTGTCGGTGAATAGTTGTCCCAAAAAACGCCATATCCTTTTACAGACTGGAAAAAAGGCACAAAATCCCAGGTATTATTCTGAATCATTTTTACATCGGTATTCCGCTGGGACATTTTTCCGTTTTGCAGAATTCCCAGACCGTAGATCGGCTCGTCTTTTTCAAGCTGAAAATCCTGCCTCACAGAATAGGTCTGTGTTCCGGCATCATTGAATGGCTTGAAATCATTTGCAGTTTCTTTCAAAAGCTCTTTTCCGGATGGCAATGCATAAGTGATCACTCCATTTTTAGTATTAATGGAAAGTAGCAGGTCGTTTGTTTTTAATGAAATAACATTATTTTTTTCTGAAACTGAGAATTTGATTTTCTGTTCCTGTTTAATGACCGACAAACTATTTTTGATAAATGATTTGCCAACTGGATACTTAATAATCCTAATCGTATTTTCACCATACAATTTTATTTCAACAGCTATATTCCCTGCGGAAAAGCTTAATCCGGAATCTGTTTTCCTGTAGGACTGTGCATAGGTATTTCCTACTAGTATTACACCCGTGATGATGAATACTTTACTGGTTATTTTGCTGAAATTCATTGTTTATGGATTATGGTGATATTAAGTTTTTAAAGTAATTCGTATTTATTCTGATTTTAGAATAAGGTTAACTTCTTCCTGTTTTACTGGTTTGAAAAGCAGTTGTGAAAACAGATACAGATCATTTTTCCAAACTTTGAAATCGTGACCGCCCGGCTCTATATAAAAAATATGTGGGATCTTGTTTTCTGTAAGATAGTCGCTTGTTCTTTTGCTGAAAGGCATCAGTCTGTCCTGATCTCCACATGAAATCCAGAGAAGCTTTAATTCTTTAGCTTTGGATGGATCCGGGAGGAGTAGTTGAGGCTCTTTGGTATTCGGAGCTGCGGAAAAAGCACCTACCCATGCGAACCTCTCTATATTTCCCAACCCAAAATTCAATGTCTGTCCGCCTCCCATAGAAAGTCCGGCAATGGCTCTGTCATTTCGGTCTTTTTTAACCGGATATCTTTTTTCAATAAAAGGAATAAGATCATTCAGCAGGTCTTTCTCAAATGTTGCAAAAGCCTCCACTTTATCTTTTGCCATGATATCGCCGGTTGCCCTATCGTCTTTCATTGCCCTTCCGTTGGGAAGCACTACGATCATTGGAGTAAGCTTTCCTTTGGCATACAGATTATCTAAAATAATTTGCGGAGTTCCGTTTCTGAACCACTCTTTTTCATCTCCTCCAATGCCGTGAAGAAGGTAAAGAACAGGATATTTTTCCCTTTTTTTGAATCCCGGCGGTGTGTAAATTAAAGCTTTTCTTGTTGTTCCAACAGTTTTTGACGGATATTGAATCGTGTCAATTTTTCCGTGGGAAATAGCAGCATTTTCCACATCGAAACCCTGCGGTGCCTGTTTATCAAGAGTTTGTGCGGAAACAAACATTCCCGACAAAACAAGTCCTAAAGCCAATATAACTGATTTATTCATGATTTTTATTTGTATTTTTAATACTTATTATTTCAGATAAAAAAATAATAGCGTATTATTTTACTTAACTGTTTACAGCAGACTTTTCTCTGCTTTTGATTCTTATTTTCCAGCTTCACTGACTCTGAAAAAATCTACATCTACAAAGCCTCCGGTATTTTTAGTGGCATAATTAAAAACTGCGAATTTCGAACCCATAAAGAATCTCCGGTAATCAAAGATCATTTTATAGTCTTTTGCCATTTCTGTCCAGTTTTTCTGATCAGTACTGTAATAAAAGTCTGCAAGATCTTTCCCGAGGTTAAAATCGGCATCGATACGCAGAAAAACTTTATCAGAATTGAGAGGAACTCGTTTTTTTTCTTCTTTTTTAACCCCTGTAATGGATTTTGTTTTATTGTCCAGGCTCACTTCATTGGTTGAAAAAACGATGAATTTTTCATTACCTTCCTTCACTACTGACAAGATCCCGGAATCCCCGTTGAAGGCACTGAAACCCGCTACATCTCCATCTTTCATTCCTTTTAGATCCATTGCGACAACCGCTGAAGAGGTTGGACCTTCCATTCTCTGGGTCAAAGTATTGGGTGCTGCGTACAGATTGTCCACCACTCTGCTGGTTTTCAGTCTCAGAAAACCTTTTCTTTCAGATAAAGACCACGCTTCATTCACCGGATTATGATTCCATTGCCACTGGATTTTCATTGTTTTATCAGAGAACTCATCGCTTTCCACCAAATGATTTTTGGGTTTGAATGGCGGAAGCGGAACTTCTCCTTTTAAAGGAACTTTTCCGTTGTCTCCCAATACCGGCCAGTCATTTTCCCATTGAACAGGCAGAAGCAGCGGAACGCGTCCCACTCCGTTTCTGTCCTGGAAAATAAGAGAATACCAGTTTCCGTTTTTATCATCTATCAAAGCGCCCTGACCTGCATAGGAGAATCCTAAAAAATTATCTTCCAGAATTACTTTTTTCTCGTAAGGACCTGTCACTTTATCTGCTCTGTAGACTACCTGACGGCGTTTTCCGTTTCTTGGCCAGGATATCATCATCATATAATATTTCCCGTTTCTTTTGATGATCTGATTTCCCTCCAGAAGCCCGGTTTCCGAAGCATCTTTCTGAAATACCTCAGTTCCATCCGGATTTCCGATAACTTCCTTAAAATCAGGACTCAGTTCAAAAACTTTATTGGAAGTGAAAACATATATCCTGTCATCATCATCAAAAAACAAAGACGCATCATGAAAATGCCGTGTTCTGGTGATGAGTTTCCATTTTCCTTTTTCGGGATGATCAGTCACATAGAAATAAGATTTGAAAGGTTCATCATTCGGAGAAAACAAAACGTAGTATTTCCCTTTATGATAGCGGATTGAAGAAGCCCATTGGCCTCTGCCGTAAACGGTTCCTTTCAATAAATCATATTTCGAGTTGTCATTCAAAGTATCGAAAACATACCCGGACATTTCCCAATGTACCAGATCCCTGGAATGCATTACCGGTGCTCCTGGCATCAGATGCATAGTGGTACTAATCAGGTAAAAATCATTTCCGTTTCTGGTAATGGATAAATCCGGTGCATCTGCCCAGATGATGGGGTTAGTAAATGCTGTATTCTGTTTTCCGGAAGAGTTTACCTGGGCTGAAAGAAGATTCAGCCCGATAAACCCCAAAAAAGAAACTATATAAGACTTTTTGATTTTCAAAATATATGTGGTGTTTGGTTTTACTCTTAGTTTTTCATTTTAAAACACTTAATCTTTGTCACTAAGTATCTTTTCTAATGTCCTGCTATTGCAGTACAATATCATTGGAAGAGGTACTGTACAGTCCGATAAGGCTTCCTGTAAAACCTCCCGCTACATCAGTAGAAAGTATATCTCCTGAAACCGGCCCGCCAAGATTTTTGAAATTTTTGCCGTCCAAAGAATAATTGAAACTGATTTCATCTTTTTCTCCTGTAACCTGAAATTTGATACTCTTTGCAAGTGAAATTTTTTCGCTTGCTATCAATTTTGATTCGCCTTTTTCTGTTCTTTCCAAAACGATGTAGAAATCTTTATCTTTTTTGGTAATTCCAAAAACGTAATTGAATCTTTCGCTTTGGTAACAAGTGATCCCGGCCAATTCTTTTTCTGATTTAGGCTTGAAATCAAGCGTTACCGACGTTTCAAAATCTTCGTGCTGCAATCTGTGGAATAATGCCGAAACTGGAGCCAATGCTTTGATATTAGTCTCCATAGGATTCACTTTTACGCCATTTTTCGTGGCAGTAATGAAATTCTCACGCGGTCCGCGCATCGCAATCCATCGGAAATCGAGATTTTTATCGGTTAATTTATCGTTATAAGTAAAGTTTCCGTTCGGAAAAAATCCATTTTGCCCAGTTTGATTCTGAACGCCCTGCGGCATTTTCAATTTTGGTTTCATCGGAACCAGGCCATTTTGGAATACAGGATACGTTCCGCTCCAATCTACAGGAAGAATGAAAGTTTCACGGCCTTTGGTAACACGATTGTTGACATTCGGACGAATTGCTAAAAATACGCCATACCATTGTCCGTTCGGACCTTCCACCAAATCTGCGTGACCAGCCCAATCCACTTTTTCTTTTCGGTCTCTCGGAAAATATCTTTGCGTAAGAATTGGATTATTTTTAGCGGGAACAAACGGCCCTTTCGGAGAATCTGCCATAAAAATCACTTCGCTATGATTGCCTCCGGTTCCGCCTTCTGCACACATCAGGTAATATTTCCCTTTGTATTTGTACAAATGCGGACCTTCAATCCAAATGGGTTTTTGAGAAAGGTCGACTCCACCGTTTACAATAATTCTGTCTGAACCTGCAACAACCTGATCTTTTTCCAGATCGTAATCCCACATTTTTATAACGCGGTGGCCATTGTATTGTTCGGTTCCTTTTGGTGGCGCATCGTTATGAACAATGTAAGCTTTTCCATCATCATCAAAGAAAATAGCAGGATCAATACCATCAAAATTCAGTTTCTGAACTTCGCTCCATCCTTTTGCCGGATCTTTGGTTTTTACGACCATATTCCCGACTCCGCCTGCGATCTGCGTGGTAATCATATAAAACGTGTCGTTGTACTTGTTATATTTGATATCAGGCGCATAAATCCCCTGCGAAACGCCTCCTTTTTCCACCTTAAGCTGAGAAGGTCTGTCGAGAACGTGCCCAACCTGCTTCCAATTGACCAAATCTTTGGAAGTGAAAATCGGAACGCCCGGAAACATTGAGAAAGAAGAGTTTACCAAGTAATAATTGTCGCCTTTTTTGGTGATGCTTGGATCGGGATAACAACCCTGTAAAATCGGGGAATAGAACTCACCCGGTTTAAGAGGGTTGTCATTATATATTTTGTCGTTTCCATGGTAGCTGAAGTCGGAAAAAGTCTGTGCAGAGATGTTACTGATGGAAAGTAAAGCTGCCACTGCAATAACATGGGTTTTATTTCTTAAAAAAACAGAATTCATTAGACTCATTTTCATATATAGATTTTTTAGTTTTTTATTGTAATAGATTTAATTTTAAATTGTTCCTTCAGAGCTTTTATTACTCCATCTTAATGTGTACACCTTCCCTGCTTCAGTCGGGAAATCATAGATAAGATCGGTTTTAATTTCAACAGGATTCAATTTTGCCTTGTCAGAAATCAACGGTTTCGGAGTTTCCGTAATTTCAAATAAAGAATTCGGGTTTTTACCTTCTGCCTTTTTCAGTTTTGTATTTCCGGAAAGCTGCATTCCATTCGGAAGCCTTATTCTGCAGTTTCCTCCCAATCCGGATTTTATGGTGATTTCTTTAGCTTTGTTGTTTTCCCAGGTAACACTGACTTCGAAACCTCCATACGTTTTCAGTCCGGAAATCCTACCTCTTTTCCACTCTTCCGGAAGCGCGGGAAGAATATCGATAAAACCGTTTTGAGTCTGCAGAAGCATTTCGGTAATCCCGGAAGCACAGCCGAAATTTCCATCAATCTGGAATGGCGGATGTGCATCGAAAAGATTTGGATACGTTCCGCCTTTGGTATTCCACCCGTCCTTTTCTACCAGCGTTAACTGATCTTTGATTAATTTATTAGCGTGATTTCCATCTAATAATTTAGCCCAAAGATTGACTTTCCAGCCCATTGACCAGCCTGTGGATACATCTCCACGGTGAATGAGTACGGTTCTCGAAGCGTCCAGCAATTCCGGTGTGGTAAAGGGACTGATCTGGTTGGAAGGAAATAATCCGTACAAATGGGAAACGTGTCTGTGATCGTCCTCCGGATTGTCCAGGTCTTCCATCCATTCCTGCAATTGTCCGTAGCTTCCGATTTTCATCGGTGGCAATTTTGAAATAATAGTGTTCCAGACCTGAATTTTATCTGAATCTATATTGAGAATCTGTGCCGCCTTTTTTGTTTTGGTGAACAGGTCGAACATCAATTGGTTATCCATTGTATTTCCTGCTGCCAGAGCACTTCCCTGGTGTCCCTGCGGAATATTTTCGGGAGACATTGATGGGCTTGCTACCAACCAATGATGCGTAGGTTCTTCAATCAGGAAATCTTCATAGAACTGTGCTGCAGATTTCAGAACAGGATAAATGGTTCTCAAATAGTTTTTATCCCCACTGTACAAATATCTTTCCCACAAATGCTGTGAAAGCCAGGCTCCACCCATTGGCCACATTCCGGCATTGGCAAAATCCACCACCCCTGTTATTCTCCAGATATCGGTGTTATGATGTGCGACCCAGCCTCGGCTGTTGTACATTACTTTTGCTGTTTCTTTTCCGGTTTCACTCAAATCTTTTATCATCTGAATCAAGGGCTCATGCATTTCAGGAAGATTGGTCTTTTCTGCCGGCCAGTAATTCATTTCCGTATTAATGTTAATCGTATACTTGCTGTCCCAGGCCGGTTTGTTGGAATTGTTCCAGATCCCCTGCAAATTCGCAGGCTGCCCGCCAGGCTGAGAGGAAGAAATCAGGAGATAACGCCCGAACTGATAATATAATGAAATGAGTTCCGGGTCATAACCCGTTGCAAAATTTTTAATCCGGACATCTGTAGGACTTTTTGCAGCTTCGGAAGTTCCTAAGTCCAGATCTACTCTTTTGAAATAGTTCTGGTAAGCAATCAGATGATTTTGAAGTAAAGTTTTGAAATTTTTATGCGCCGCTTTTTCAATATACTTTTTGGCCTTTACAATTTCGTCTGTATTTAAATTTTTGTAGTCTGTAAAATTAGTTGCTATGGAAATAAGAATCATGACCTCATGAGCATTGCTTACTGAAATTCCGCCCTCTGAGATCCGAGTTTTCCCGCCTTTGGCAATGAGCTTTGCCAGCGCATTGAATTTCACCTGCCCCTGAATGCCATCTAATGTGGAAGAAATCCCATCCATCTGTAAAGTATTGGCATCAATGGCTTTGACGTTCTTTTTAAGCTCACTATTGAATTTCGCTGTAAAATTCAATGCATTTTTGTGGTCCGAACTTAAATTAATGATGATTACATGATCAGGAATTGAGGCAAAAACCTCTCTTTTAAAATTAATGCCATCAGAAGTAAATGTGGTGGTTGTGATAGCTTTTTCAATGTCCAGTTTTCTGTAATAATTTTTGACATCCTTAAGATTATTCATATCCAGCGTAAAATCACCAATATTCTGAAATGCCGAACCATGAACTGTTTTTGCTGTTAGCCCTTTATCCGTGAGGATCTGGGCTCTTTTATAGTTTCCGTTGAATATATAATACCGGATGGAATCCAGTACTTTTGGAGCATCCTGATTATCATTTCGGGAAGGGCCTCCGGACCAGAATGTCCCTTCATTCAGCTGAAGTCTTTCCTGATAAGGGTCTCCATACACCATAGCCGCTATTTTTCCGTTTCCTATTGGTAAAGCTTCCACCCATTGTTTGGCGGGTTTATCATACCACAGCTTATACTTTCCTCCTTTCTGGGCAAAGGAAAATATACTGATCAGAAGACCTATGGTCATGTAAAGCCCGGATTTCATTTTTACTTTTTAAATTTCAAACTATATTATTGTTATACTAAACGGTTTTCTTTCTGTTAATCAATGATATGAGTCCCCAGGCTGCAACATATGAAATTCCTGCGATAAAGAAAATAATATTGTAACCGCCATTGACGTTTCCTGCCTTTTTGAATGTGTCCAAAACGATCCCGATGAACAACGGAAAAATAATTCCTGCTGCTGAACCAAGCATTCCTCCAAAACCAATGACAGAACTCACATAACTGTTAGGTAATTGATCTCCAACTGTGGTCATAAGATTAGCTCCCCAACCCTGGTGTGCGGCTGTTGCAAAAGCAATGATAATCGTAATCATCCACATATTATCTACATATTTTGAAAACATTACCGGAACCACCATCAATGCAAACAATAACATTGTAATACTTCTGGCCCTTCCGATTGCCCAGCCTTTTTTGATCAGAAATGATGAAAGATATCCTCCGCCGATACTTCCGATTGTAGTTCCACTATAAATAACAATCAATGGAAGGGATGGTTTTGTTAAATCCATTTTGAATACATCCGAGAAATAAGCCGGTAGCCAGAACATAAAGAAATACCAGATAGGATCGGTTAATATCTTACCGATGGCAAATGACCATGTTACTTTATATTTGAGTAATTCTGATAAAGGAATTTTAGTTTTCTCTTCCGTCTTTTCAGCCTGATCACTTTTTATGTATTGCAGTTCTTCTTTGCTGAGATTTTTTGTTTTCTCCGGTACGGCATAGAATTTCCACCAAAGAACAATCCAAACCATACCTAGAGCACCGATCCATATAAAAGTCTGCCTCCAACCGTAATGTCCAAGAATGAACGGAACCAATAGCGGTGCTAAAATAGCTCCTACAGTCGCTCCCGAATTGAAAACCCCGGTTGCCAGTGCTCTTTCTTTTTTTGGAAACCATTCAGCCACTGATTTGATGGCAGCAGGAAAGTTTCCTGCTTCACTGATCCCCAACGTGCTTCTCGCAATAATAAATCCGATAGTACTTTTAACAAGACCATGTCCTATAGAGGCAAGGCTCCATACAATAAGGGAAACGGCATACCCGATTTTGGTTCCTACCCTGTCTATAAACCTTCCCATTGCCATATAACCGATGGCATAAGTTGTGGTAAAAGCCATTACGATATAACTGTAATCTTTTTCATCCCAACTGAATTCTTTTTCCAGCACAGGTTTCAGCAAACCCATTACCTGACGGTCAAGATAGTTGATCGTAGTGGCGAGAAAGACGAGAGACAGCATCCACCATCTTATATTGCGGTTTTTAGGAGCCTGCATTTAGTTATGATTAAGTTGTTGTAGTAATTTTTTTGTTTTCAGAGTCAGTTCTTCTTCATTAACATCTTTTCCTATAAGTGAGCTTCCCAGTCCAACTGCTACAGCACCTCCATTGAGCCATTCTCTGATATCTTCAGTTTCTGCATGGATTCCTCCGGTTGGCATGAAATTCATTCCCGGGAAAACAGGCTGTACAGATTTAATATAGTTCTTCCCTAAAGCATCTGCCGGGAATATTTTAACCAGGGTTAACCCATTCTGAAATGCAATATTGATATCAGAAGGGGTAAAACAGCCCGGAATCAGTAGGATGTTTTTTTCGAGAGCACGTTTCACCAATGCTTCACTGATCACCGGTGTAATGATGAAATCTGCTTTTACACTGGCATAATCATCCATTTCCTGTATGTTTTTTACCGTCCCGATTCCTAACAAAAGCTCAGGAAATTCTGTATGGAAAATGGCTTTCATTCTGGTAAAATTTTCCAATGCCTGATGGCCCCGGTTGGTATATTCTATCACACGGATTCCTGCTTCGTATAAAGCTTTTATGATATTTTTTGAAACTTCAAACGATTCGTTATAGAACAACGGAACTATTTTCTGCTCTTTTATTTTTTGTAGTATTTCACTCATAATGTTTCGATATTAATGCTTTCATCAATGGTATCTCCTTTTACAAAAAGCTTTTTAAAAGCAACTTTTGTGGCATCCTCCAGTACCTGCTGTTCAGGATTTCCTTTTAAAATTCCATGAATCAAAGCGGCCATAAAAGAATCCCCACTTCCTACTCTTTCTTCAATTTTATCTGCATCATATTTTTCTGAAATCAAAAGCTGTTTATCAGCAAATAAAGTGGCAAAATAATTGACCTGTTCTCCGTTTGTAAAGCGGAAGGTATTCGCAATTTTTTCCACATTCGGAAATTGTTTCCTGATTTCCAACGCTGTTTTTTCGGCCTGTTTCAGAAGGTTTTCATCATCAAAATTTCCGTTAAGTTCATATTCAAAAGGAATATTCACAAACTGCTCAACAGACCAGATATTTCCCATAAGAACATTGACAAAAGGCATAAGCTCTCTAATTTTGTGAGGATTCTGGTTTTGCCAAAGCAACGCTCTGTAATTCAGGTCAAGAGAAACCGTAATATTTCTTGTTCTGGCTTCTTTCATGATCTGTAAACATTTGCGAAATGCATTGTCACTCAGGGCCGGTGTGATGGTACTGATATGCAGCCATTGTACCTCTGAAAATATTTCATCATCGTTGAAAGTTTCAAAACCCGATTGGGTAAAAACAGACGGAAAGCGATCGTACACCACCGAAGCATTCTGCATATCTCCATCAGAAGAAAGATAAAATGTTCCTATTCTCCCCTTGTTTTTTTCTGCAAGGATTTCTATTCCTTTATTTTTAAGCTGAAATTCTAACTGATTTCCAACAAAATTCTCAGGTAAAGCTGATAATAATTTCACAGAATTCCTCCACTGGGAAAGTGCTGCCGCTACATTGTATTCGGCACCGCCCACATAAATTTTCAGAGACTGCTCATTAAGCCAGTTTCCTTCGGAATCCGGGGCAAAGTGGAGAAGCAGCTCCCCGAAACATAGTATTTTCGCTGAATCCTGCATGGTATTAGATTTCAAAATAATTTTTCGTATTGTGATAACAGATATCCTGAATAATCTTTCCTACCCATTTTTCATCATCGGGAAGAAGACCTCTTTCCATTTCACTTCCGAACAGATTGCACAAAAGCCTTCTGAAATAATCGTGTCTTGAGAACGACAGCAGGCTTCGGGAATCGGTAAGCATCCCTACAAAAGTGCTGATCAAACCGATATTAGAAAGTGTGTTCATCTGTTTTGTCATTCCATCGAGCTGATCGAGAAACCACCAGGCTGCTCCAAACTGTACCTTGGATTTGATTCCTCCTTCGTTGAAGTTTCCGGCAAGGGATGCCAGAACTTCATTAAATGCCGGATTCAGATTGTAAATAATAGTTTTGGTCAGCTTTCCTTCCGTATTCAGCTCATCAAGCAAAACGCTCAATCTCTGTGCGTAATACGGTTCTCCAATGGCATCATACCCTGCATTGGCACCCATTTTCCTGAACATTTCTGAGTTATTGTTTCGGGTTGCCCCTACGTGAAACTGCTGTACCCAGCCTTTTTCTGCATACATTTTACAAAGCTCTTTCAGCATATAGCCGCATAAAACTTCAGGATCGGAAAATGTTGAGAGGTTGCCCTTCAGGAATTCGGAAAATTCTTTTTCAAGGCTATGATTCCATTTCGTAGTATCCGGGAAATATTCAAACCCATGATCGGCTACTTTTGCTCCTGCTTCCACAAAATAATTGATTCTGGTCTGAAGTGCATTCAACAGGTCAGAAACTGATGTGATGGAAAACCCACAGACTTTTTCAAGCTTTTTAATTCCTGAAAGATATTGTTCCGGATTGATTATATTGATATAGGCATCGGGACGGAAAGCCGGAAGAACAGCCGTTTTAAATCCACTGTGTTTTAAAGCTTTATGATGAGCCAGATCATCAGCAGGATCATCTGTAGTGCACAAGGCTTCTACCTTAAAATTCTCAATGATAGATTGTGGTAAAAAGCCGGACATTTGCAGACTTTCATTCATCTGATGATACACGGTATCTGCGTTATCAAGTGATAAATATTCGCTGATTCCAAAAGGATTTTTGAGTTCCAGATGGGTCCAGTGAAACAGCGGGTTGCGAAGGGTATAAGGCACTACTTCTGCCCATTTTCTGAATTTTTCCTGATCTGAAGTATTTCCGGAAATATACTGTTCATCAACGCCAAAATTTCTCATGGCTCTCCATTTGTAATGGTCTCCATCCAGCCAGATAGCAGTTGGAGAACGGAAATTCTGATTGGCAGCAATAACGTCCGGCTCAAGATGATTGTGATAATCGATAACCGGCATGTCTTTAGCATAACCGAAATACAGATTTTCTGCCTTTGCTGATTCAAGCAAAAACAATTCTCCGAAAACGTCTTTATTTTTAATGGAATTATTCATTATTTACTTTTACTATTCTCTATTCAGACTTTAAGAAAGTTAACATTTTAAAAACAGGACCTTGAATGAAACCATTAAGATCCTGTTCGTCAGTATATGAAGAAAATTGTCTTATACTCCACTGAATGCGCTGAAGCCTCCGTCAACTGGAATCAATGCTCCTGTGATAAAACTTGCCGCATCCGAACATAGAAACTGTACAACACCGTTCAGCTCTTCCACTTCTCCAAATCTCTGCATTGGTGTTTTAGCCATTACTTTTTTACTTCTCTCGGTTAAGCTTCCATCTGGATTCAAGAGGATAGCACGGTTCTGATCTCCAATGAAAAATCCGGGTGCCACTGCATTAACACGTATTTTATCTCCAAATTTCAATGCCAGGTCAGATGCCAGCCATTGGGTAAAATTGGTAATTGCCGATTTGGCAGCAGAATATCCGGCCACTCTTGTAATAGCTGAATACGCCGCCATGGAAGAAATATTAATAATGTTTCCGCTTCCCTGTTCAGCCATTATTTTTCCGAAAACGTAGCTCGGGTAAACGGTTCCGTTGATATTAAGATCGGTAACCTCTGTCCATCCCTTCATATCCATATCAAAAAATGACTGTTCGGGAGATAAGGTTGCTGCCGGAATATTTCCACCGGCTATATTGAGCAGAATATCAATGCTGCCATACTTTTCTTTTATTTTCTCTGCAGCAGCTTCAAGGCTTTCAATATCCATCACATTGGCTTCTACAGCGAGTGCCTCTCCTCCTAAATCCGTAAGTTCTTTTACCCGGGCATCCAATGTTTCCTGGTTTCTTCCCAGTGCAACAACTTTTGCTCCAGCTTCTATAAAACTTTTGGCGAGGCTGCCTCCCAAAACGCCCGAAGCCCCTGTGATGACTGCTACTTTGTTTTTAATACTAAACAGGTCTTTCATTTTACTTTTTACTATTTTATTACAAACGCAGATTAATTTTTCTGTAATTCTGACTGTACCGCTGCCATTACTCCTTCGATCTGGCCTAATGCCAGCATTCTTCCTAAAAATGAATAGCCGGGGTGATACCCTTTGTCAATATCTTCTGTTAAAAGTCTTCCGTGATCAATTCTCATGGGCAGATCAGGGTTTTCTTTTTCGAATACACGAATCACTTCAATGAGCTTTCCCCTTCCTCCCAAATGATGAGCCTCGATGAAATCGCCGTTTTCAAAGACGTTTGTACTTCTCAGGTGGACGAATTTTGTGCGATGGGCAAACTTCTGAGCCAGTTTCGGAACATCATTCTGAAGGTTGGCGCTTAAAGAACCGGCGCAGAACGTCAATCCGTTGTGAGGATTATCAACAGCTTTCAGAAGCCAGTCTATATCTTCTTCATTGGTCACTATTCTTGGTAAGCCCAGTAATGAAAACGGAGGATCATCAGGATGTACACACATCTGGATATTCCATTTTTCACAGACAGGCATTATTTTTTCAAGGAAATATTGCATGTTCCGGCGAAGCCTATCTTTATCGATTCCATTATATAACGCCAATAAACTTTTGAATTTTTCTACAGGATTCAATTCACCTTCCTTTATATTTCCGTTAACGAATCCCTGTGTTTTTACAATAACTGAGTCTATCAGATCGTTATTATCTTTTTCCGTTAAAGTATTTTTTAACTCTTCTACCTTCTGAAGGATTTCTGTGTTGTAATCGTTTTCGGCTCCCTCTCTTTGAAGGATATGAATTTCAAAATAAGCAAACTTGGCTTTATCAAAATAAAGTGATGACGAACCGTCTTCCCATTCGTGAAAGAGGTCGGTTCTTGCCCAGTCGAGAACAGGCATAAAGTTGTAGCAAACTGTTGTAATCCCAGATTTACCCAGATTTTCAAGGCTTGTGATATAATTTTCTATCAAAGAGTCACGGTCTTCACCTCCGTATTTGATGGCTTCACTTACGGGAAGACTTTCTACAACAGACCAGCGAAGTCCGTGGCTTTCTATATAGTTTTTGTAATCATTGATGGCCTCCAAATTCCAGATTTCTCCGTTTGGGATATCATGCAGTGCAGAAACAATTCCTTCTACTCCTATTTGACGAAGCGTATTCAGTTCTATTTTGTCTTTTTTGCCAAACCAACGCCAGGTTTTTTCCATAATTTTAAATTTTAATTCAATTAAACAAAGCAGGTGCTTTCACACCTACTCTGTTACTGATATGAATGTAGAAAATAATTAATTGTATCCGGGATTCTGGTATTTTGCCTTAATATCTGCAGAAACTTCCATCGCATCAATCTGATTCTGAGGAATTGGTCTCAGATAGTGAAAAGGCATTATTGTTCTTGTTACCGTTTGCGGAGTGTGGTCTCCATAAGAAGCGCCTCCAATTTGATAAGTAGCAGCATAATCTCCCCACTTCTGTGTACGCACCAGATCATACCATCTGTAAAATTCTCCATAGTATTCACGAGATCTTTCTGCAAGGATATAATCAATGGTAATTACGGATGGTGTTGCAGCAATCATGGCAGCACTGTTATCCATTACATAAGAAGTATTCTGGGCATTATTGAACTTCCATTTTCCGGCACGGGCACGGATGACATTGATAAGGTCTCTGGCCGTCATAGCTCCTGAAGCTCCTTTTACTGCTGCTTCCGCAGCAATAAAATAGAATTCTGAAAATTTGGCAACACTGAAAGGACGGGTTAATCCTGCATTAGGATATCCTAAGCCGTTCGGATCATCGGTACGATAAGTTCCTATTTTCCATAAGCCAGGATATACAATTCTGCTGATTCCATTCGGTGCGATTACCCAATCTGCTCTTCCTGAAAGCGTACCTGCTCCTACACCGCTTTGTCCGGCTCCTGTAGGGTAAGAAGGCGTCTGGCTGTCATCGTTAAGGAAACTTAAGATAGCTCCTCCCGGCTGTACAGGCAGATTATTGGCATTATAAAGTACAGGAACTGTTGTAAGACCTGTCCCATTTTTGTGCCAGTTTCCTCTGTATGTGGTTACAAAAGTACCATCATAACGGGAATCATTGGTTTTATCGGCAAAAGTATTTTTAATAACTCCCAAGGTAGGACACATACGAACCCATGGACGCCCCAGAGACTGTGCCGCTTCACGCTGTACTGAGCTTACAACATCTGCCCCTGCCCACGCTGTGGTTTTACTGCTTTTGATAGCTGTGTAGTTCCATGTCTGCATCCATGCCGCAAAATTATCTGGTGCCCAACCTGAACCAAATCCTACAGGATCACCCTCATTATAGTATGTACTTGACTGTATATGGTCTGCATACAGCATAGATTCAGTATTTCTGTCATTTGAACCTACATTGACATCATAGAAGGTAGGTTGAAGCGCATAAGGTCCGGGATTATTGATCCCCTCCATTGCAATATCATAAGCCTGTTGGAAATACCATTGGGCATTATGCCCATCAGGATCAGTTCTTGCAGCTTCCGGATAAGTAGGAATATTGTTGGGGTTTTGCAGCCACCATCCGTAGGTAAGATAAGCCTTGGCAAGCATTAATCTAGCTACATTTTTGGTTACACCTCCCGTTACCCTTGGTGATGAAGGTAAATTTTCTATTGCTTTTTTAAGATCAGCAAAGACAGCTTTTGTATATACTTGCGGAACGGTATTCCTTGCAGAATTTGTGGACGGCAAAGTGTTATATTTCAATTCTCCTGCGCCTAAATCCAAAGGAACCCCTCCATAGGTCTGAACCAGCATGAAATAGTAAAATCCACGGAAGAAACGGGCTTCAGAAATCATAGATTCTACAATTCCGAATCCGGGTCCTTTTTCAATAATCCCGTTGGCTGTATTGATGTATGGGAACACTGAATTCCACACCATACTTGTAGGAAATGTATTGGAATTGATATTTCCGTTTCCGGACATATCCAGTTCTTTAAAATTGCCATCAGCACTTTGTGCCCATGTAGATTCGTCAGTTCCGTTCTGGCAATTACTCATAAAGTATCCGTTACCATACAATAATCGGAGCTGTCTGTACAAGGCCGTAAATCCCTGATTAACTCCATCTGCTGTATTAAAATAATCAGCCGTATATATTGATCTTGGCTGTTCATCAAGAATTTCATTACAACCTGTAAACGTTAAAGATAAAAAGATTGCTCCTAATACCAGTTTTTTGTTAAAATTTATCATGACTGTACAGTTTTAAAAGGTTAAGTTAAGTCCCATCAAGTAATTTCTTGTGGAAGGGTTATTGGTTCCTATAACAAGCTGACGGCTTTGATATCCGCTTACTGCCTGATTTTCATTTCCGAAAGAGTTGGGCTCCGGATCCATTCCTGAAAACTTATGATAAGGAGAAAATAATACAATAGGGTTGGTTACGGTGAAGTAGATTCTGAGGCTATTGACTTTCAAATCTTTTAAAAACTCTTTATCAACATTGTATCCTAATGTAATGGTACGAAGTTTAAGATAAGAAGCGTCAAACATCGCTAAAGTAGAAGAATATTTAGGGTTGTCACCACTTAAATGTCGTCCTGGACGCGGAAAATAGGCATCAGTATTATTTTCTGTCCAGTAATCAACATCTACGTTATTTCCTCTTCCCGTTAATCTGTTAAGATAACTTGCAGATCCATAGATGGTACTTACCAGGATTCCTCCGTGCTGGAAAGCTCCTACCGTACTTAGTTCAAAATTCTTGTAAGCAAATCGCATATTGAATCCTCCCTGATATTTCGGGGCTGTATCAAAAATCTGTCTGTCGTCAGGTCCAATTGCTCTTACAGGGGTTCCATCAGGGTTATAACCTCCGGTGTAAAGAACTTTAATCGATCCTATAACATCTGCCGGGGTGCCTGGCTCCAGAATGCTCTGATAAGGGTCACCAGCCTGCCAAAGACCTATATATTGATAATCATATAATGAGTTAATATTATGACCTACAAACCATAAGTTATTGACGTCACGTTCTGTTCCGGATGCAAGAGATAAAATTTTGTTTTTATTGGTATAAAAATTAATTCCAGCTTCCCAAGTAAACCCATCCGGATTATCAAAAATGATTCCGTTTAAGGAAACTTCCAACCCTTTATTTTCTGTTTCTGCAACATTGGAAACGATAGATGACCAACCGCTGGTCGCCGGAAGGCTCTTCTGTGTCAACAAGTCAAATGTATGGGTTTTGTAATATTCCACACTTCCCGTAAGACGGTTGTTCAATATACCGAAATCAACTCCGTAGTTTTGTGTTTTTGAGTATTCCCATCCTAAATTCGGGTTGGGTGGTTGACTTCCATAGATCCCCGTACTTCCTGCACTTCCAAAATTGTATGGTGCTACATTATATCTTCCCATCGTAGAGTACGGGTCCACAGCCTGATTGGAAGTCTGTCCCCATCCAGCTCTGAATTTAAGAAGATTAATAATTTTGATATTCTCCATGAAAGATTCATTGGTAACATTCCATCCTAATGATAATGCCGGATACGTATGCCATTTGTTCCCCGGAGCCAGCCTGGAAGATCCATCGGCACGAAGTGTTGCCGTCAGCATATACTTGTTATTGTAAGTATACATTACTCTTCCCATGGCGGAAAGCAAACCTGTTTTCCAGTAGATCTGGTCTTCAGGTCTTACTGTAATATCTGCCTGAGGTGACTGTCCAAGATTATAATACTGGAAAAAGTCTGCAGGGACATTCTTTGCACTCATGTATGAGCTTGTATACTTATTCTCTTCTGCAGAATATAGTGCTACGGCATTGATCTTATGTTTGCCGAATGTACGGTCGTAAGTCAAGAGGTTTTCCAATACCCAGTGATAAGTCTGGTTATTACCTCTTCCTGCCGCTGACGGTCCCAGAGGGTTCGTATTAAAGACCCCTACACCGGTGTAATTTCCGCTGTTTGAAGTTCGGAAATCCAAACCTACATTTAATCTGTATTTCAATCCTTTGATTGGAAGACTGGCTTCTCCGTACAGATTGTTATATGATGCAAAAGCCTTGGTTTCATCGATGTATTTATCTCCCAGACTCTCTAAGCTTTCTCTGGTATAGATCCATGTCTGATCGATACCACCTGCGGTACTCATCACTCTTTTCAGGCTGCCATCCGCATTATAAGGGTTGGCAATAGGAGAATAGCCCAAAACGGCTCCCGGATTTACTCCGTTCCCTTCTGAGATGGAATAGTTTGTATTGGTTGTAAACCCGAATTTAAAGACAGAACCCACCTGCTGGTCAATGGCCATTCGCAGGGCAAATCTTTCATAACTTTGAATCGGAATTAATGCATTTTGCTTGAAGTATGACAAACCAACATTATAATTACCGCCTTCGGTTCCACCTGAAACACCGATATCATGACTGGTCATCATCGCCGGTTTGTAGTACAGGCTTTGCCAGTCTGTATTAACACTGTTATTTTCATCCGCCCCGTTTGAATACAAAGGTGTTGTATTTCCCGCAGGAATCGCGTAAGCACGCAGCTGCGCAAACTTAGGACCATCCATCATAGGATATTTTGAAAACAGGGTCTGAACTCCGGTAAAAGTATTGTAGGTAAATCTTGGCTTCTGTCCCTTTGCTCCTCTGTTGGTCGTAACGAGAATAACTCCGTTTGCTCCTCTGGATCCGTAGATTGCCGTAGCAGAAGCATCTTTCAGGATATCAATACTTTTGATATCACTGGAGCTTATATCTCCCAATGAGCCCACGAAAGGAATTCCATCCAATACAATCAACGGGTTATTATCTCCTGTCAAAGATCGGGTTCCCCTAATACGGATCTGCATTGTAGCACCCGGTTTTGTGGAAGTTTGTGAGATATCAACACCAGCCGTTCTTCCTTGTAGTGACTGGGTAATATTAGCAGAAGGTACTTCACGCAGAACATCTCCTTTTACTGTAGCTACAGAACCCGTCACAGCTTCTTTTCGCTGGGTTCCATATCCTATCACAACAACTTCATCTATCTTATTTTCTTTAATTACTGTATCTTTCTTAACCTGTGAATATGCTATTCCGGAAGGCAATAAAGTCATGGCAAAAAATAATGCAGCTCTATTGCTTTTTTTGAAATAAAATCGGTTCATAATTATTATTTTTTAGTATTAGTTGTTAAATAAAAGGCTGTTTAATAATTATAGTTTATAAAAATCCTTAGTGTTTATAAGCCTTTTATCTTTTTATTATATATACATATTCACGATGGCTTCAAACAATTCCTGTTTTCCGCTTTTTGGCTGTGGTTCGCCGATTTCGTGAGCTATTCTCTGAAGATCTTCCAGTGTAAGCGTACCCTCCTCGAATGCTTTCCCATTTCCGTTATCAAAAGAAGTGTAGCGGTCTGTTCTCAGTTTTTTGTAATCCGAATTTTCAAGAATATCTGCAGCTGCAAGAAGACCTTTGGCAAAAACATCCATTCCTGAAATGTGAGAAATGAATAAATCTTCAGCATCAATAGAATTTCTTCTGATCTTGGCATCAAAGTTTACTCCTCCTGTTCCCAGACCTCCCGACGGAAGCAGTACAAGCCATGCCTGAACCATATCATAATAATCGATCGGGAACTGATCCGTATCCCATCCGTTCTGATAGTCTCCCCTATTGGCATCAATACTTCCTAAAAGCCCTGCATCTACAGCAACCTGAAGTTCATGCTCGAATGTATGCCCTGCCAATGTAGCATGGTTTACTTCGATATTCAGTTTAAAGTCTTTATCTAATCCGTAGTGTCTCAGGAATCCGATTACTGTTTCAGAATCATAATCATACTGATGTTTGGTAGGCTCCATCGGTTTCGGTTCGATCAGGAAAGTTCCTTTAAAACCTTGCTGACGTGCATAGTCTCTTGACATGGAAAGGAAACGGGCCAGATGATCTTTTTCACGCTTCATATCCGTGTTTAAAAGACTCATATATCCTTCTCTTCCACCCCAGAACACATAATTTTCACCTCCCAATGCTATCGTAGCATCTATTGAATTTTTCACCTGAGTTCCTGCGCAGGCTACTACATCAAAATTGGGATTGGTAGAAGCTCCGTTCATGTATCTTTCATGGGTGAAAACATTGGCTGTTCCCCATAAAAGCTTAATTCCTGTTTCCTGCTGCTTTTGTTTTGCATATTCCACAATGGTCTGCAGGTTTTTCTCATAGTCTTTCCAGTTATTAGCAGGGTCTACCAAATCGATATCATGGAAGCAGTAATAGTTGAAGCCCATTTTAGACATGAATTCAAAGCCTGCATCCATTTTGTGCATTGCTCTGGTCACTGCATCATTTCCGATATCCCATGGGTGGTGGATGGTGGGCCCCCCGAACGGATCGCTTCCGTTTGCACACAGGGTGTGCCACCATGCCATCGCAAATCTGGTCCAATCTTTCATAGGTTTCCCCATTACGATCCTTTCTGCATCATAATAGCGAAATGCCAACGGGTTCTTGCTTTCCTTCCCTTCAAACTTAATTTTTTCAATACCCGTAAAAAACTCTTTTGTACCTGTTAAAGTGTTCATATTTATCTGATTAATTTTAATTTGTCCTTTTAATTTTTGCGTAGAGATTCCCTTCTCACTGATTCTCAAAAGTCAGTAAGAGGATGAAAAATACTGTTGTAATTTTTTTAGATTATTTCATTAAGATGATGTTTCCATCTGGCATAGGCTTCTAAATATTGTTCTTGTTTTTCATGTTCGGGCTCTATCACCGCTATTTTTTCAAGTGAAGAAAATGCTTCTCTGGAATCTGAATAAAATCCTATTCCCATTCCCGCAGCTCTTGCAGCTCCTACTGCTCCATCCGTATCATAAAGTTCAATAAGTGCATTGCTGACACTGGATAGTGACTGGCGAAAAATTGAACTTAAAAACATATTGGCATTTCCTGCACGGATCACCTGGATATCCATTCCGATATTTCTCATGATATCCATTCCGTATTCATAAGAGAATACAATACCTTCCTGCGCCGCACGCAGTATATCTCCCTTTGTATGTATATTGAAATTAATTCCGTGAATGGAACAACTTGTATCTTTATTTTCCAGCACCCGTTCAGCCCCGTTTCCAAAAGGAATAATACTTAGTCCTTTAGAACCGATAGGTGAAAGTGAAGCCATATCATTCATATCCCCATAAGAAGAAAGTGAGGTTGCAAAATTATGCTTCAGCCAGGAATTTAAAATTCCGGTTCCGTTGATACACAGTAAAACTCCCAGCCTGATCTGTTCCTCTGTGTAATTGACATGGGCAAATGTATTTACCCTTGATAACTTATCATATTCCAGCTGATCCAGAACCCCATATACCACACCGGAAGTTCCTGCCGTAGAGGCTATTTCTCCCGGGTTGAAAACATTCAGGGAAAGAGCATTGTTGGGCTGGTCTCCTGCTCTGTATGAGATAGGCGTACCTTCTTTTAAGCCTAATTCCTCAGCTGCGATCTTAGAAACTGTTGCCTGAATACCAAACGTAGGTACAATTTCAGGGAAAAAGCTTTTCGGAATCCCATAGTAGTTGATGATATCTTCCGAGATACAGTTGTTCTTAAAATCCCAGAAGATTCCTTCCGACAATCCTTCAATCGTCATTCCGATCTGCCCTGAAAGCCTCATCGCAATATAATCTCCCGGAAGCATTATTTTATCTATCTTTTCAAAGATTTCAGGTTCGTTTTCTTTTACCCATGCAAGTTTTGATGCCGTAAAATTCCCCGGTGAATTTAACAGATGAGTAAGACATCTTTCTTCACCTATTGCCTTAAATGCTTTTTCACCATAAGGTACAGCACGGCTGTCACACCAGATAATTGACGGTCTTAAAAGGTTCTGATCTTTATCTACCAGAATCAAACCATGCATCTGCCAGGTGATTCCAATCCCTTTAATATCTTCAGCATGTACTCCGGATTCATGCATGACAGCTTCATGCGCCAATTTCAGATTGGTCCACCAGTCAACTGGATTTTGCTCTGCCCATCCGGGATTTATAGCAGTGATTTTCATTTCTTTTTTGGGAGAAAATTCAGAAGCAATCACTTTTCCACTGGATGCCTCGATGAGACAAACTTTCACAGAAGAACTGCCAATGTCATAGCCTAGTAAGTACATAATTTTTTAAAAGGATTATTTTATAAGTTTTGTATTGTTTTTCTTGTAGATCTTCGCGTCAAATCTATAATACCTTGCTGCACGGTGTGATACGTCTTTTTGAATTTCATCCAAAGGAACTATATAAGGGAATGAAGATATTTTTTTATGAAAATTCTTAATATCAATATTTTTTTCGCTTAAAGCACTGTAGAGCTGATAGAGCTGTCTTATGGTAAATCTTTTCGGCAGCAGCTCAAAAATAATGGAGAAATCAGATTCAATCCATTTTCGTATCTCAATAAGGGACTCTGTGATGATTTTATTATGATCAAATGGCAGTACCGGAACTTCATCAATAGGATACCAGTCTACGGTATCATATTTTGTACTGTTGATCTTATGATCTATTTTACAAAGAGAAAGATAAGCTACTGTAATAATTCTGTCTATATGGTGCTTATATTCCTTATCCATCCATTTTATATCATGTGCATTGCTTGCCCTCATAGGGTCAGCAAAGCATCGGAACTGTTTAAGAACCATTCTTTTTATTCCGGTAAGTTCATGAAGTACTCTTTGTGCGGCATCATCTACATCTTCATCACTAAAAATTAAACTTCCCGGCAATTTTCTCTGTTTTTCCAACGGGATATCATCTACATGGCGTTGAACTAATAATATATTCAACCGGTTTTCATGGTCAAATCCAAATACAACACAGTCTACAGAGACATAGGTACGAATAAAGTTCTGATTCATTAGTTTGTTAACATTTTGGTAACATTACAAATATAAAAATTCATCTGAATAAAAAAAATAAATCCGTCATTATCTACTGCTTATCAATACATTACATATCGGTTTTTTATGATATGAATTGTATAAAAAATATGATAAGGTTATCATTACTTTTACACTTACTTATTTCATAAAATATGAATTCACAATTAATTGCCAGATTATTTGGCTCCTGAAAAAAAAATTATTTTTGGAATAAATATTATGATAAGAAGAATCGAATTTTTTTTCATTTTGATTGAAAAAAAAATGTAAAATACACACTTTTTATTATTAAAAACGAAGCAAACCGCTGTTTTCAATTACCATTTTTTATACTCTAACTCCAAATAATTACGAAACAATCAACTTAAACAACAATATGGTATAATAATGCAAACATGAAAAATCCCAACCCAATCCTTTATAAATTTATTTGAAAATTGCGTGAATTCAGCAACAAAAAAATCCTGCCAAATTTTAATTTTTGCAGGATTTATCGACATTTATTGCATCTGAGTATTTTATCGCTGATCTCTCAACGGAATATAGCTATGGCTATTCTTTATAATTGTCTTCAATTAAACAGTAATTAAACAACATATTTATAATGTTTTTAAACATCTAAATCATCATTCGAATAAAAGCAGAATTTCATTGGCTTTTTTAGCTCAATTTATAATCCTTTTTTTCCCTCAAGCCAATAACCCTGCGAAGAAATGTTACTTCTCGATTTACCTTTCAATACTTTTCTGAATGTCTGGACTGATTTTGCGTTCCCAGTCAATATATAATTTGCAGCGTCCCATTCATCGGTGTTGACAACCGGCAGTTCACTGATCCATTGTTCGTTTCTGAATGTGTTCTTTTTTGAAAATACCGTATAATTTTCCAAACCCAATAATTCAGGGACGTTCTGGTTCTCATCGTCCAATTCAAAATAAAACTGATATTGATGGTTATTCTTTTGCAGGATCGGCAAAATTGCGCAGGCAAGTCCCAAAGAGGTCTCATCGCCAAAGATGAACTGCTGCCTTATTGTTTCGTTATACATTTTTTTACCTCTCGGAATACTGATGCGCAATTCATCTTTTGGCTTCAGCTTGTCAATGTATCGGCTTCCGACACCATTGTCGTGAATATGAAAAATAATATCTAAAATCCGGTCACGAACATTATGATATGATGCCGTATAGTTTCTGAATTCCGTATTGCTTACACGGATAATATTGGCATACCCTATTTGGAAGTTCATTTGTGATATATCCCCCTGAAAACGTATTTTCTTTATGTCTGGACTTATATAAACGGTTTCCAATATTTTCATATCAAACATTATAGAACCCGTTTTTTCCGTGAGATCAGCCGCCCATTTTGGTAGTTTAGAAATCATTGTTTATTGCATTAAAACCTCATACAAAGGAACAGCGAATGAGGTCGGCAAACAATGGAATGAAAGGCGTAAGTATAGGACTAATCGTGGTTTTTATTCCTGAAAGTCAACGCGGTCATTCCAGTTGTTTTATTGAACAAGCGTGAAAAGTAGGCATAATCTTCATAACCCAATTCGGCAGCAATCTCCTTGACTGATTTATTGGAATGATAAAGCAATCGTTTGGCTTCCAGAATAACACGCTGCTGAATATGATAAGAAACAGGAAAGCCTGTTATATTTTTCACGCATTCATTCAGATAAGGAACGGAAATATTCAATTTTTGGGCATAGTCGGCAGGTCGTTTGGTTTTAATAAAATTGTTTTCCAGTGCTAATTTGAATGCCTTGGTTATGAGGTCAAATCGGGAAAGTGCATCCGCCTGTTTTGATTTTTCCAGATATTGCGATAGAAATAAAGAAATCAAAGTATTGCAACTATCTTTTAGCGAAGACAGATATAATTTGCTTTCTCTATCTTCAAACAGGTTAATGCACAACAGAAATGTTTGGCTGATAAGAGAAAAGTGTTTTGAATCTAGCGGTAACGGCTTTGCGGGTGAGATTTCCTGCAATAATTCCAGGTATTCAGGGTGCAGGTTTTCATTGTTGATGGCTAACAAACAAAACTCAATGCCTTCGGCTTTTAAAACCCTGTGAACCTGATTGGGTGCAATGTAAATAATAGACGGCTTTTTGATCTGATGCTTCTCAAAATCAATTTCGAAATAAGATGTTCCTTTTTCCTGTAAGATAAAAAAATGATAATCGTGCCTATGTGAGTATTCGGCTTCTTCTGAAAGTCGTAAATCAGCAATCGGATATTTCCCGACAGCGATGCCTTTGTCAAATTCCTTCGCTAAAGGCCTTACGGGAATTGATTTTGATTTGCCGGTCATTATATCTTTTACCTATTTTACTTTATATTCTTTTAAGACATTAAAGATAAAATTTTTCTCTGTAACTTTTGTTTCTCTACATTCTGCTTTCATGTCTTTTTTCTCACGGATAATCGGTCCGTTCAAGCTGATCAACGAGTAAAGTTACCATGCTTAAGTGTTTGATCAGATAAGGGTATTATATAAAAAAAGCAATCATCTTTTCAGGGTGTATTCAAGCTGATCATTTAATATCTGTCAATTTAATTTCATCAAGCATTTTTGTATATTTAAAGTCAAATTAATGTAAATGAATAAGTTAACCGCAAGGGAGAAAGAATTGAAAGTATTGGAACAGACAAAAGGATCTGAAGCTTCTCAATTAATCGACGTGTATGGTCGAGATACACTATTCAATAAAGCAGAGAAACATATTTTAGTAACAGAAGCGTTAAACAAAGGGGTTAACGGTTTAACACGTTTCGAAATTATTGACGATACCAAATTACCTAGCACAGGATGTACAACGCGGATATTAAATGAACCTGAAGAAAGCAGCTTTATATACAAGTACATAAGCTCTCAGGAAACTTCACTCAGAATAAGAAGAAGAATCTTATGTTTAATCGCTTTTTTAATTTTGGGGCTAAACAGCTTTGCCTTGTCTCAAACCGGCTCTAAATTATCTGATAAGGAAATCGCCATATGGGTAGAAAACTATATGGATTTTTCAGTAAAATTTGACAATTTCAGTGGTGTTGTTTTAGTCTCGCATAATGGAAAAAAAGTTTTTGCCAGAGCATACGGCATGGCTAATTACGAGCTGCAGGTACCCAATACATTGAATACTAAATTTCGAATTGGCTCAGTGAGTAAAACATTTACTGCTGCTGCAATTACGAAATTATATCAGGAAAATAAAATTGATTTGGATGCTTCCATTTGCAAATACCTGGATGAATGTCCAGCATTTTGGGAAAAGATAACTATAAGGCAACTATTATCACATACCTCGGGACTCGTTAGCTTTACAGGTTTGCCCGAAGCAAAAGGGAATTTCCTTTTATTGGAGCATACATCGAAAGAAATCGTCGATCTGTTTAGGGCAAAACAATTAGAATCTGCACCAGGGGAAAAATATAATTATAATAATTCCGGATATTATTTATTAGGTCTTATTGTTGAAAAAGTGTCCGGAGTTTCTCTTGAGCAGTATTTGCAGGACAATTTTTTTATTCCTTTGCAACTAAAAAATACCGGAGTCGACAAAAAGGAGACTTTGATTATAAATCGGGCATCTGGTTATCATCAGGTAAATGACAGTTTATTTGTAAACACCTCTAATATAAATATGGACAACTCTTTTGCGATTGGTGGGCTTTACTCAACTGCAAATGATTTATTAAAATGGGCAAACGTATTTGATTCTGATGTTATATTCAAAGATAAAATTAGAAAGGAAATATTAACAAAAGCACAAAATAGTAATTATGGCTTGGGCTGGGATCTTGATTCGATTGGACAAAATCCACGTTTCTATCATGATGGTGGTATTACTGACTTCTCAACTTCCTTGCAACGGATTGGTGATTTTACAATAATCGCAATAAGCAATAAAGGCAGTGATGCAGGAATTAAAGTTGCATATGACATTGTTGGCAAACTTTTTACTTATCCTGCAACTATAAGAGGCATTCAAAATGAAATGTCACATAAGACCAGCGACGAGCTACTGCAACTTATCAATAAAGCAAAGCAAAACTTTCCAAGATTCAGAATAAACGAAAAGCTCGTTAATGATGTTGCAGATGACTTGATGAAGCAAGAGAAAACCAAACAGGCAATTGAGATTTATGCACTCAATACCCTCCTTTATCCTGATAGCGAAAATGCATATCTCAAGTTAGGAGAAGCATACTTAAGTATAAAAAATTCAAAAGAAGCAATGAAAAATTTTGACAACTGCTTAAAAATAAATCCCTCTAATGCTAAAGCAAGGGAGCATTTAAGAAGATAATCACCTGAAATAGTTGAACAAAAAAACACCTTCAAATCGTTTGATTTGAAGGTGTTCTAATTTTTGCGGAGAGTGAGGGATTCGAACCCCCGGACCTGTTACAGTCAACAGTTTTCAAGACTGCCGCAATCGACCACTCTGCCAACTCTCCTTCAACTCAGGCTGTGCCTTCGTTTTCAGTGGTGCAAATATAGAACGTTTTTCTTTTTCACCAAAACTTTTTGATAAGAAATTTTAACATTGTCTAATAATGGGCTAAAAATCAGGTGGATTATTTACTACCCTTGTCGTAATTTTATGGCTACCTCATTGCAAAATATGTTTCTTTAAATGTTCATTAATCAAAAGTATAAAAAAGGAAACTTATATAATTAACATAATAAAATTTTTCCCTAACGTTTGATTTATATTTTTACATTTATAATTCTAATTAAATAAATACAGATCATGAAAAAAATTTTAGTAATTGCAACTTTAGGAGTTGCTGGACTAGTAAGCGCCAAAAACAAAGAAGTCAAATCGAATTCTATTGATTTCCCCAATTCAAATAATTTAAAAATTGCAAAAATCAGAAAAGTTTTCGGAGAAATACAATGGCATTATCTTTATCAATCCACTTGTGGATGGACATTTAATATGACTTCTGATATTGCAATACAAAATATGACCGATGACCAATATGAAGATTATATGGATGAAGTAGTTACTATGAATAATCAAATTTGCAAATTACATGGAGAAAAACCAGTTACTACTTTTACATTTAACGAATTGTATACATCTAAGGTAAAAGAAAGAGTTTAAATTAGTAGAATGAAAAAAATATTGTTTCTCATTTGTGCTGTATCATACACTATATTCTTTTCTCAAAAAAAGAATGATTTATCTGATTTGAAAGTTCGTTATTATATGATTATGGCATCTGACTCTACTCTATTAAAAAATGAAAATGAAACCTCTGTGTTTAGTTATACATTATTATGTAATACAGGCAGATCTATTTATGCAGATGAAACTGCAAAGGCTTTTTATGATTATCTAAAGAATAATCGGGGAAATTATGGACAGCTACCCATAAGCAGTTATCCAAAATCTAAGAGTAGTACTTATAAAGACGGAGATAAAATAATTGTTACACTTCCAATAGGGAGAAAAGATTTATACAGATATGAAGAACCTAACCTAAAATGGGAACTTATAAAAGATAAACAAAAAATAATCCTCTCATATCCATGTAAATTAGCAAAGGTAATATCTGATACAGGAAAAGTATATTATGCTTGGTATACCTCATCAATACCTATACCTGAAGGTCCTTTTAGGTTTAAAGGATTAGATGGGTTAATTTTAGAAGTTTACAACGAAGAAAAAACAATAAAGATAGATGCCGTTGAAATTGTAAAAGCAAAAGAATTGATTGAACCTCTTAAATATGCTTCAGTATATGATGTAAATAAATCTCAGTTCTTAAAAAAAAGAAAAGAGTATGTTATAGATCCTAATGCGGGCAATTATGAATCCAAATACAAAGCAATAGGACCAGACGGAAAGGAAATTAAAATTGAAAGGCAAGAGTCAATTAAAATAAAAGAAAATAACCTTTTAGATTAAAAAGAAATCCCCTTCTCAGGTTGGGGATTATTTGTTTTTATTAGATTGAAGGGCCACTTCGATTTGATTTAAGAAGCAAAAACAATTAACATGATTGGAAGACATTATACTATACTTTGAAGTTTCATCCCTGCAATCACCGCACAGAATCCCAACACAACACTTAAACCTGCATATAAAAACAAAGTTCCGTACTGCTGGTTCTGCCATAAGGAATAATTTTCCGCAGAAAAGGTGGAGAAAGTAGTGTAGCCACCGCAAAGCCCCGTAATCAAAAGAAATTTCAAAGAATTATCGTTCTTCATAAAATACGAAGTCAGAAACCCGATCAGAAGACAGCCCGTAATATTCACCAGGAAAGTTCCCATCGGGAACGAGCTGATGTTCCAGAGTTTCTGGGTATAATTGGAGATCAGGTACCTCAATATACTTCCTGCTCCGCCTCCGATGAAGATATACAGTAGATTTCTCATATCAAAAACAAACGCACCATAAGGTGCGTTTTATATTTTTAAGTTGAATATTAATGTAATTCCGCTAAATACTTTTCAGCATCCATTGCCGCCATACATCCGCTTCCAGCCGCTGTAATCGCCTGTCTGTAGATATGATCCTGAACATCTCCTGCTGCAAAAACTCCCGGAAGATTCGTTCTTGTAGAACCTTTTTCTGTAAGGATATATCCGTTCTCATCCAGATTAATCTGTCCTACGAAGATATCCGTATTCGGTTTGTGACCGATCGCGATGAAGATTCCGTCTACATCTATCGTAGATGTTTCCTGAGTCTGGTTGTTGATCACCACTGCTCTTTCCACAAGGCTGTTCTCCCCTTCAATCCCGATTAACTCATGGTGGAACTTCACTTCAATATTCGGCGTGTTTTCCACTCTGTGAATCATTGCTTTGGAAGCTCTGAACACATCTTTTCTTACCAGCATGGTTACTTTTTTACAAAGCTTGGCAAGGTAAGTAGCTTCTTCCGCCGCCGTATCTCCTGCTCCCACTACTACTACATCTTTCCCTTTATAGAAGAAACCGTCGCATGTAGCACAAGCAGAAACACCTCCTCCTGCATATTTTTTCTCATCATCAAGACCTAGATATTTAGCCGTAGCTCCGGTAGAAATAATAACGGTTTTTGCAAAAATTTCTTTGTTTCCTGCATATAATTTATGAACCCCGCCCACTTCTTTAGAAAGCTCTACTTTAGTGATCATTTCGTAATGTACTTTAGTATCGAATCTTTCTGCCTGCTTCTGTAAATCCATCATCATTTCAGGACCTGTGATCCCGGCAGGATATCCCGGAAAATTGTCTACTTCCGTGGTAGTGGTTAATTGTCCGCCCGGTTCCAACCCTGTATACAATTCAGGTTTCAAATCTGCTCTCGCAGCATAAATTGCCGCTGTAAAACCTGAAGGCCCGGATCCTACGATCACACAATCTAAAATATTTTGCTCCATAATTTTCTTTTCAAAAAAATTTAAAATTAACGACTGCTAATTTCGTAATTTTTAGTCTTTATTTAAAGTTATTTTAATGATACTTGTCAATATCTAATATGTCAAATGTCAATGAATCAATAGTGAATTGCCGGCTGTCAATACCTTCACAATTGACGATTCACTTTTCACCTTTATACTTTCATCTTAATCTTATCCACATGAATAATTTTGTACACCAGCTCCTTGATGAGTTCTGCTTCATTCATGTTTACGGCGCCCAATCCTTTTCCTTTCATATCAAACTCCCTTAAAATAGAGATCACTCTTGTGGCGTGTTTCAAAGGATATAATCTGGCGGTTTCGGCATAATCTTTAATAAAATAAGGATTGATGCCCATTTGCGAAGCTATTGTTTGTGGCGGCTGCCCAATCATCGTCTGGTATACAATCACATTGGAAAAATAATTATACAAGCTTGCCAACATCATCACAAAAGGATTGTTCTTTGGATTCTTCCCCATAAAATGGGCAATTTTAAACGCTGCATTCGCATTTTTTGTTCCCAACGCTTTCTGAAGCTCAAAAACATTGTATTCTTTACTGATCCCGATATGGTTCTCAATGATGGTCCCATCCAGAACCTCTCCTTCTCTGAGAATGATCTTCAGCTTATTCAGTTCATTGGCGATCCTTGAAAGATCGTTTCCAAGATATTCTGCCAGAAGATGGGAAATATTCGGGGCTGTTTTGATATTGAGACTGATGCATTCATCGGCAATCCACTTCGGAAGATTATTTTCTTTGATGGATTCGCTCAGAAAAAGTGCTTTGGCTTTGTCTAATGCTTTGGCTGCTTTTTTACGGCTGTCCAGTTTCTTATGCTTGTGGGCAAAAACCAATACCGTAGAAGGAACGGGGTTTTCCGCGTACGATTCCAGGATCCTGTTTTCCTCTTCATTCAGCTTTAAATCCTGGGCTTCCTTTACGATGATCACCTGCTTATCCCCCATCATCGGGAACTGTCTTGCCAATGAAAGAATTTCCTGGTAAGAAGTATCTTTTCCGTATACTACCGTCTGGTTGAAAGCTTTTTCATCTTCTTCCAGAAAGTCGTGCTCAAGAGCTTTTACAGCTACATCAATGAAGTAAGGTTCTTCTCCGTGGAAAAAATAAATAGGTAAAACTTCTTTATTTTTAATATTTTTGAGGATTAAATCTAATTCTTTCATCTTATAAATGGAACTTCCAAAACTGAATTTTCAGGAAACTTTTGATTTTAAATTCAAGAAAGACAAAGATAAGTTTTTTATTTATGATTTGATTCGTAAAACTTACCTTTTGCTCACTCCTGAAGAATGGGTACGGCAACACTGGATCCATTATTATCTTACGGTGAAGTCCTATTCCACGTCTGCACTGATCACGGAAAAAAAGATCGTTTTAAACGGTTTAACGAAAAGAGTCGACCTTCTAGTTACAGAAAAAGCACAGCCCAAGATTCTGGTTGAATGCAAGGCTCCGTCTGTGAAATTAACGGAGAAGACATTTGAGCAGACAGCCAGATATAATTCCATCATCGGAGCCAAAGAAATTATTCTGACGAACGGGTTGCAGCACATCAATGCGTATTTTGAGAATGGACAGTATCAGTTTTATAAATAAGGTTGAGGATAAGGTAAAGGCTAAGATTGAGAAAATTATAACCACAAAAGGCACAAAAGATTTTGATATGAACACGTTAGTACACTTGAGTTTCTAAAAGTTTAATACATGGAAAATAAAAGTTCACATAAGATGAAAATCTCAGATTTTCAAATAACTTGTGTGTACTTTGTCACCAGTAGATATTTTACTTTAAAATACTTATATATTAAAAACTTTTGTGTCTTTTGTGGTTGAATAAATACACTAAATTAAAATATTTACAAATGAAGATTAAAAACATTGTATTCGATTTCGGAGGGGTTTTAATGGATTGGAATCCAAGATATTTTTTCAAAGACTACTTTAATGATGATGAAAAAATGGAATATTTTCTCACGAATATCGCCCAACAGGAATGGAACGAGGAGCAGGACAGAGGAAGAAGCCTTGCAGAAGGCACTGAAATCCAGATTCAAAAATTCCCGGAATGGGAAAAAGACATCAGAGCGTATTATGATAATTGGACTGTTATGCTAAAGAGTGACATTCCACATAATGTAGAAGTTCTGAGGAAGCTTGGAAACACTCAATATGAACTGTTCGGTTTAACCAACTGGTCCGCTGAGACTTTTCCGTATGCATTGGAGAATTATGATTTCTTCCAGCTTTTCAATGGAAAAATTGTGGTTTCGGGAACGGAGAAATTAATCAAACCTGATCCGAAGATCTGGTATGTTTTGCTGGAAAGGTATCAAATTCAGGCGCAGGAATCTGTTTTCATAGATGATAATGCGAAAAATATTGAAACAGCCCAGACTTTAGGCTTCAATACCATCCACATTCATCCTGAAACCGATCTGGAAAATGAACTGGCTAACCTGGGTGTAAAATTTGAATAGACAGCCATATTTATAACAATTTAACAATCCTCATGGTAAGTTATTTAGTAATTTAGATGAGGATTTTTTGTTTGTCATTTCGAGAGCTTTTAATGTTAAAAACATTAGAACAACTATGTGATTAAGATTATAAATTGAGATTCTTCATTGCGCTTCGCTACATTCAGAATGACAAGCAAACCAGCTAATATTTACTAAAATTACAAGATATGATACGTTCAATTTTATTATCAGTATTTCTTATGAGTTCAGCAACACTTTTCAGTCAGAAGCTTTCTACGGTCACTTATCAGGACGGCACCCAAAAGCTCAATGGCATGGTCACTTCCAATGCAGGGAAAAAGCTTCCCGGAGTTCTTATTTTACCGGCATGGAAAGGAATAGACGATGAAGCCAAAACCGCGGCAGCAGATCTTGAAAAGCAAGGCTATATTGCTTTTATTGCGGATATCTATGGGGAAGGAAATATTCCGGCTGATAATGCAGCGGCTGCAAAAAGCTCCGGATATTACAAACAGAATTATGAAGCTTATCAGAAACGGATTTCCCTGGCTTTGGAGCAGCTAAAGAAGCAAGGCGCTATTCCAGATAAAATTGCGGTCATCGGGTATTGCTTCGGAGGAACCGGTGCATTAGAAACGGCAAGAGGGAATTTACCTGTTGTGGGAGTAGTTTCCATTCATGGAAGCCTGGCTAAAGATCAAACCAGAAAGAACGGACCTATCACTCCGAAAATCCTGGTTGAAAACCCTGCCGATGATAAAAGCGTTACCCAACAGGATTATGATAATTTAATCAAAGAAATGAATGAAGGGAATGCAGATTGGCAGATTATCACGTATGCTCATTCCAAACATACATTCACAGATCCGAAATCCCCGGATTACAATGAAGTAATGGCAAAAAGAGCTTGGAATCATACGCTGATGTTCTTGAAAGAGATGTTAAAATAAGTCTATATTAAAAAAGTATCGGCTTCGCTTAAGCGAAGCCGATACTTTTATTGTAACTCTTTTATTATCAGCAATTATTTAGCTTCTAATTCAGCAGTATAGGCTTTTGGAGAATATTTGGTTAAAGAACCAGATGCAGCATCAATTCCAACGCCAATGGCGCCACCGAAAAGAATATTTAATAAGGTTACTGCATTAAAATTCTTGGTCAGCTTTACTTCTTTACTGGCAAAACCTTCTTTTTCAAATGTAACCGTCTGTTTGCTTAATGATCTCTGGATTTCTAAAGTACAAGGTGTAACACATTTTTCAATTCCTTTATGAAATACTTTAGCTCCTTCAGGATTTGAAGTAAAGGAAATTGAATCTTTAGTTCCTGTAAAAATAGTTGCACATGAAGTAGTGGAAAGTGTAATCCCCGCCAATAACACAATGGATAATTTGTTTTTCATTGATTAATTTTTGAAGCGGCGAACTTACAAAATAATTTCATGAATATTCAAAAAACAGCCTCAAAATTTAAAGCTATTTTTTATCGATTTTATTACAACGACAGCACCACCAATATTCTGTTTCGCTATCTTTTAATCTGATTTTTGTTTTCTCCTTGCAATTTTCACACACCCATTCTTCGGATTCATTTTCAGTAGCATGATATCCACATTCATAGCATCCCCAATCGGTAATACCTGAGTTTTCGTCTTCCACACTCCAGGTGAAGGAATTTTCTTTACACTTGGGACAAATCTGTGTTGCCATGTTAATCTACTCCCTCCTCTTCTCTATGCACCAGCTCAATAGAGAAAGCCGGCAAACAGATTGAAATGTATTCACAAGCCTCAGAAAACGGATTGCTGTAGCGTACTCTGGCTCCTTTTTCCACTAAAATGCTCTGTCCCTTTTCAAGAACAACGACTTCACCTTCTATTTCAAATTGCTTTTTTCCTGAAATAATGATGGTGAATTCATCAAACTCAGGCGTTTGATGCGGCTCACTCCAATCCGGTGGTGCAACCATATGTGCAATAGAAATATTGGAATTCTGTGTTGAGTTTCCCCAATGCTCTTCAATTAATTTCCCGTCTATAGTGGGCACTACAAAGGGGGATTTCTGGATTTTATATTTTTTCATTATAGCCAATTTTCTTTTTTTATTTCATAGACAAAATTGGTTTTGGCAGGTTCTCCAAAATAAGCAACCTCTTCCTCTGCAATCTTCTTTCCGCCCAATCTTTCCATTGAAATCTGAGAACGCAGGTTATTTTCACCGATATGGAAATATACCTTATCCACATATTGAAAGATATAATCCAGCATGAGTTTCTTTACCTGCGGATTAATTCCTTTTCCCCATGAGTTGGTTCCATAAAAGGTATATCCTACGAAAATACTCCTGTCATTTTCATTGAAATCATAATAACGGCTGCTTCCCAGTATTTCACCGGAAGCTTTATTTGTTATTTTGAATGCGCCTTTACTTTCAATAGCGCCCTTGAAAAAGATTTCAAAAACATCTTTTTTGTAGCGTTCTTTGTTGGGATGCTGTTCCCATACTTTAGGATCGGAGGCTACCTCGTATAAAGATTCAAAATCCCCTTGCTGTAAGGGGATTAATTGATATTCCTGATTTTCTAAAACAGGTTGAATTGAAAAGTTCATTTCTTAGCTTTTGGTTTTATTAGCGTCAGATTCTATTTTTTTAATCTCTTTCAGCTTATCTGTAATCTTGATCACTGCATCAGGTTTTGCCGGCTTCAAAGGAACTTCTGCCTGAGCAAAATCCCACTTCAGCACAAGATTGGCCGAGTTTTCGTCAATAGGATTTAAAGTAATTTCAAACCACTCCTGTTTGTCTGCCAATTTATTGACAGGAACCGTAACATCTACCACATCCTGTTTCGGATCATACGTAAAGGCGCCCCATTGCTGGAAATCTTTATTCAGAATCACTTTCCACTCTTTCTCGGTTGGAATGATGAATAATCCATAGGTTCCTGCCGGAACTACTTTTCCGCCAAAGTTCACGGCTTGTCCGAAGGTAACTTTGGTAGAGGAATTGGCTCCTGCTCTCCAGACCTGACCATAAGGAACTAATTCACCAAATATTTTACGTCCTTTTACTCCCGGTCTTCCATAATCAATCGTCACTTTAGACATTGAAAACTGCTGTTCTACTTTTTGTCTCGGGCTCGCTGCCGGAACAGAATAATCCTGTGCAAAGCTTAAAGCTGAAACGGATAAGCAAAGTGCTATTATTAACTTTCTCACGTGCAAATTTTTGTTTAAAATTACAAAATCAAAACAAGATAGCCTTCTCCAATTCCAACAATTTTTGTTTTCTCCAGATTCCTCCTGCATACCCCACCAATTCTCCATTAGAACCTATAACACGGTGACAAGGGATCAGAATAGCTATTTTATTGATACCGTTTGCGGTTCCCACTGCACGAATAGCTTTAGGGTTTCCTAAAAATTCAGATTGTTGCTTGTAGGTTCTGGTCTCTCCCATCGGGATCTCTCTTAAAAGCTGCCATACTTTTGCTTGAAATTCGGTTCCCGTAATAAATAAGGGGACTTCAAATGTATTTCTTTTCTCTTCAAAATATTCCTTCAGCTCATTTTCAAGTTGTGTGAAATGGGGATGATCTTTCTCTGTAATTTCTGCGTTTAAAGATTTTGATAAGGATTTAAATTGCTTCTCCATATTTTTCCGGTCGGTGAATTCCAAAAGGCATATTCCTTCGTCTACAGCGCAGGCAAACATATCTCCGAGCGGAGTTGTGACGGTTTTGAGGTGTATGATTTTCATTGAATTAAAAGTAATAAATTTTCAGATCATTTCTTACTTATACTCCCATGAAAGTAGTCATCATAGACATATAGTAGTTGGCACAGTGCAATGAACTGATCAATAAAATTTCCTTTTGAGGCAATGTCTCAAAGTTGTCGGATGCCGTGATCGTATATTCATAATTCATCACACTCCATTTCAGATGGGGCTTCATAACCAAAAGCTCTGCTCCTTCATGGTCTGTCAACACATAGGAATCCTTAAAAATCCCTCGGTGTTTGAAGATATAATCTTTCTCAGCATTGTCAAAAAATGTCTGTATGATGATTTCTCCGTTCCAGTTCATGTTGAATTTGAGGAGTACATTTTCACCGTCTTTAAGTTCAATGGTAGTTCCCCAGAAACCTTTAGGTTCGATCTGGTAAGTTGAATTATCTGAAAGTTCTATAATCGCATTGAATTTGAACCAACCCTGATAAATGAGTTTTCCAATTAATTGATCACTTTTTGTGATGTCAAAAGATAAAGAGTTGGGGGATTTGGCTTGGTATTGTGTCATGGTTGTTTTGTATCTGTTAATAGTTTTATTATTTCTTTATTCTCTCTTGCTCTTGCAAGTGACAATGCAGTATGATTTTCTGCTTCAATGTTTTTATCAGCTCCTTTTGACAATAAAATCTTTAAAATTTCCAAATGTCCCATTTCTGCTGCTCTGTGTAAGGCCGTAAATCCTCTATAATCCTTAGCATTTATCAATGCTCCTGACTGTAAAAGTAAAATTACATGATCTACTTTGTTAGATTGAACAGCATTCATTAATGGTGTAGCTCCTTGTATTGTCCTTATGTTTGGGTCTGCTCCAAGTTCCAACAGTTTCTTCATAGATTCAGTACTTTCATCTGCTATTGACCAATGCAAAGTAGCCAAACCGTCTCCTGCCAATAAATTGATATCAGTTCCGTTTTTAATTTGTTTTTCTATTTCATCAACATTTGATTTCGCTACAGCAATATGCAACAAAGAGTGAGACCTTAACTTTCCTTTTGTAATTGGAAGAAATCCTTCATCAAAAGTTCCAAAATGAGCTTTATTCCCATATATTGAAAAAGCCCAAGCTCCTGCTTTTTTGGTCTCTAGTTCTAATGATTTAGGTAATGGCGCTGGAATATTTTCTCCAATGGCATAACCTATCAATAAAAAGTTTAAAACTGCTCGTGTAAATTCTGGACTTTCATTATCAGTAAATTGTCCAATGATATTTTCAATGATTAACAAATTATTCTTTTGTGATGTTTTTGCAACCACCAAAACCTTTCTCAGCCAACTACGTACAAAAATCAGATATATCCCATCAAAAAAAATGGCCCATTTATGTTCCATTGTACCAGGTACAAATAAAACACCTGGCTCTAAAGTTCCGTCAATAGGTATAGTTAGATCAGCAGAAACAGATATGTCAACATCCGGTTTTATCCCCCAAAAAGCAGTTCCATCGTCCCCATTATAAGAAACAGCATTCTTTGCCATTTGCGGATCCGAAGAAAAAGAAAGCATAGAACTAGTAGATCGCAAATCCAGAAGCTTTATATTCCAGAGATTTTCTGAAGGTTCTAACCATGGCAAATCTTCGTTTACACCAGATACTGGTTCTTTCTTTTTATCACCTATACCAAAAAGCTTTTTAAAAAATGACATGTTTTATTTATTATGAGAATTCACTAAAATTACATTAAAAATCATATATTTTGTTAACTAGTCAAACTTTTTATTCATAAAAAAACGCACCTTAAAAAGGGTGCGTTTTAATTATATTTATTTCGACAATTACATCGTCTCCATCTTGAAGCTCATGCTTTCAATCACTTTCAAGATCGCTTCTACCGTATCCATTGAAGTTAAACAAGGAACTCCGTTTTCCACGCTCATTCTTCTGATCTGGAATCCGTCTCTTTCTGCCTGTTTACCTTTTGTAGTGGTATTGACTACATACTGTACTTTTCCTTTCTGGATAAGGTCAATAAGGTTTACGCTTTCCTCTCCGATCTTGTATCCTATTTTGCAAGGAATTCCTTTTTCTTCGAAGAATTTTGCCGTTCCTTCCGTAGCCCAGATTCTGAAACCTACTTCATGGAATCTTGCCGCCAAATCAGCTGCTTCCTGCTTATGCTTATCGGCAACTGTGAACAAAATAGAACCATGCATTGGAACTTTTCTTCCGGCTGCGATTAATCCTTTGTAAAGTGCTTTTTCCAGGGTAGTATCTTTTCCCATTACTTCTCCTGTAGACTTCATTTCAGGGCCTAAAGAGATGTCTACTTTCGTTAGCTTTGAGAATGAGAATACAGGAACTTTTACGAATACTCCTTCTTTATTTGGAACCAATCCGTCTTTGTAACCCAAATCTTTCAGTTTCTGGCCTAAAATCGCTTTTGTTGCTAAGTTAGCCATTGGAACATCCGTGATTTTAGATAAGAACGGAACCGTTCTTGATGAACGCGGGTTAACTTCGATCACATATACGTTTCCTTCGAAAAGAACGTACTGGATGTTCATTAAACCGATAACGTTCAGTCCTTTTGCCAGTCTTTTTGTATAGTCAACTAAAGTTTCGATTTCTTTTTGAGAGATATTTTGGGGCGGATATACAGCAATCGAGTCTCCGGAGTGAACCCCCGCTCTTTCGATGTGCTCCATGATCCCAGGAATAACGGTTGTTTCTCCATCACATATCGCATCAACCTCCACTTCTTTCCCTACCATGTATTTATCAACCAAAACCGGGTGTTCAGGGCTTGCTTCCACCGCATGTTCCATGTAGTGAGCCAATTCTGTTTCCGTATATACGATTTCCATCGCTCTGCCTCCTAGAACATAACTTGGACGTACCAATACCGGGTAACCGATTTCGTTGGCAATTTTGATCGCTTCTTCTTTTGAAACAGATGTTTTCCCTTTAGGTTGAGGAATTCCTAATTCCTGAAGTGCTTTTTCAAATTTATCTCTGTTTTCAGCTCTGTCCAGATCTTCCAATGAAGTTCCTAAGATCTGAACGCCATGAGAAGCTAATTTATCTGCTAAGTTGATGGCAGTCTGACCTCCAAACTGAACGACTACTCCTTTAGGTTTTTCAAGCTCGATAATATTCATTACATCTTCTTCCGTTAGGGGCTCGAAGTATAATTTATCTGAGATTGAGAAGTCTGTAGAAACTGTTTCAGGATTATTATTGATAATGATCGCTTCGTAGCCCATTTCTTTGATCGCCCAAACTGAGTGAACCGTTGCATAGTCGAATTCAACCCCCTGTCCGATTCTGATAGGTCCGGAACCTAGAACGATGATCTTTTCTTTATCCGAAACTACGCTTTCATTCTCTTCTTCATACGTTCCGTAGAAATATGGGGTTTCAGATTCAAATTCAGCTGCACAGGTATCTACCATTTTATACACCGGCATTACTCCGTTTTCTTTTCTGAAATTGAAAACTTCGCGTTCAGTTACATTCCAAAGAACAGCAATATTGATGTCGGCGAATCCTAACTTTTTAGCCTGGATTAAAGTTTCCTTATCAAATTTATTTTCGGCAATTGTTTTTTCGAAATCAACTAATTTCTTTAATTTCCAGATGAAGAACTTATCTATTTTGCTCCATTCTACGATCTGTTCCCAATCATACCCTCTTCTCAATGCATCTCCGATGATGAATAATCTTTCATCATCACAAACTCTGATTCTTCTTTCGATTTCTTCAGCAGTAAGGGCTTGAGCCTGTTTGGTTTTTAATCCCAAATGTCTGATTCCCGTTTCCAAGGAACGGATAGCTTTCTGTAAAGACTCTTCGAAGTTTCTTCCGATCGCCATAACCTCTCCTGTAGCTTTCATCTGAGTAGATAGTCTTCTGTCCGCTGTTTCAAATTTATCGAATGGGAATCTCGGGAATTTGGTTACCACATAATCCAGAGCAGGCTCAAAACATGCATATGTTTTTCCTGTTACCGGATTCATGATTTCATCAAGCGTTAATCCTACCGCGATTTTCGCAGCAATTTTTGCAATCGGGTAACCTGTTGCTTTTGATGCTAAAGCGGATGAACGGGAAACTCTTGGGTTTACCTCGATGATATAGTAGTTGAATGAGTGTGGATCTAAAGCCAGCTGTACATTACATCCTCCTTCAATTCCTAATGCTCTGATGATTTTCAGTGAAGCGTTTCTCAATAACTGATATTCTCTGTCTGAAAGTGTCTGAGAAGGTGCCACTACGATGGAATCTCCAGTATGAACTCCCACCGGATCTATATTTTCCATGTTACAAACCACAATCGCGTTGTCGTTTGCATCACGCATTACTTCGTATTCTATTTCTTTGAAACCGGCAATTGATTTTTCGATAAGACATTGTGTAACCGGGCTGTGTTTCAGTCCTAATTCAGCAATTTCTTTCAATTCAGTTTCGTTGGAAGCGATACCACCTCCTGTTCCACCCATGGTGAAAGCAGGACGTACAATCACAGGATAACCGATGTCATCAGCAAAAGCAAGTGCTCCTTCTACTGTGTTTACGATGTCTGATTCAGGAACGGGTTCGTTCAGTTCTCTCATCAGTTCACGGAATAAATCCCTGTCTTCTGCTCTGTTGATCGCAGAAAGCTTGGTTCCCAATACTTCTACTTTGCACTCTTCAAGAATCCCTGATTTTTCCAATTCTACCGCCATATTCAGACCCGTCTGCCCTCCAAGAGTCGGTAGAAGCGCATCAGGGCGCTCTTTTCTGATAATGTGACTTACAAACTGCAGGGAAATCGGCTCGATGTAAACTTTATCTGCAATTTCCACATCCGTCATAATCGTTGCAGGGTTGGAATTGATCAAAATTACTTTGTATCCTTCTTCTTTCAAAGATAAACAAGCCTGCGTTCCTGCATAATCGAATTCTGCTGCCTGACCAATGATGATTGGACCTGAACCGATTACTAAAATTGTTTTTATATCTGTACGTTTTGCCATTTTCTTTTTATTAGATATTAGAAGTTAGATGCTAGATTTTAGCCTATTTTCTAATGTTTTATTTTGCTAACTTTTTAATTAAAATTATCTGTCCTAAATGGTAATACCCATGCTCAATCAAAGCGTTGATATTTTTTCTTTTGCTTCCGTATTTATTTTCGGAAAAATCTCCATCCAAATCTTCGTCTGACATTTTTTCAATGATGTCTGCAAATTTCTCGCAATCCTCGATAAATGTCGTCAGGAAACTCTTCCATTCTTCTTCTGATTTCGTGGGAGGAAAATCAAAGCTATACTTATCGCTGATGTCCAGTGTTCCTCCTTCCAGCACATTCAGCACTCCGTGTACATAATAATGGATGTGAAAAGCGATAGATTCAATACTGTTCAGATCTTCCCATTTCTTGGTCAAAATTCCTCTGGGAGTTTCTGACAGCTGAGTTTTATAATTGGTATACACTACCCATTCTCCATTCAAATACACTTCACGAAAACGATTGGCTAATTGTAAGGGAGTTTCCATGTTGAAAATTTATTGGTTTTTCTTGTTTTTAAAGTCTTCCATTAAGTGGATGAAATCATCAAACAGATAGTTGGCATCTTCCGGACCAGGACTTGCTTCCGGGTGGTACTGAACAGAGAAACATGGATGGATTTTGTGTTTCAATCCTTCATTGGTTCTGTCATTCAATGCAATATGCGTTTCAATTAGATCCGTTCCTTTCAAACTTTCCTGATCTACGGCATACCCGTGATTTTGAGAAGTGATGGCCACTTTGTTTTTCTCTAAATCCAACACCGGGTGGTTCCCTCCTCTGTGTCCGAATTTTAATTTGAATGTTTTTGCTCCGCAAGCTAAACCGATCAACTGATGTCCTAAGCAGATTCCGAAGATCGGAACTTTCCCCAGTACTCCACGAATCATTTCCAGGGCATGCGGATTGTCTTCCGGGTCACCGGGACCGTTGGATAACATGATTCCGTCCGGATTCATTAATAAGATTTCTTCTGCGGTTGTATCTTGTGAAACCACTATAATATCACAGTTTCTTTGTGACAATTCTCTGATGATCCCTAATTTGGAACCGAAATCTACCAGTACTACTTTAAATCCTCTTCCAGGGTTTGCGTATGATGTTTTAGTAGAAACCATTTCTACCTGATTCGTCGGGAATCTAGTTGATTTTAATTCTGCTACTACTGCATTGTCATCTGCATCTTCATTCACGATCTTTCCTTTCACCACTCCATGGTTACGAAGAATTCTTGTCAGCTTTCTCGTATCAATTCCTGAAATTCCCGAAAGGTTTTTCTTTTTAAACAATTCATCTAAAGTGATCTGCGTACGGAAGTTGGACGGGAAGTCACAAAGTTCCTTTACGATAAGACCTTTAATCGCCGGCTCAATACTTTCGTAATCATCACGGTTGATCCCATAATTTCCGATAAGCGGATAGGTCATACATACGATCTGACCACAATAAGACGGGTCTGAAATCAATTCTTGATATCCTGTCATTCCGGTATTGAAAACCACTTCTCCCGCCGTTTCCAACTCTGCACCGAAACCTTCTCCATGAAATACTTCACCGGACTCCAGTATTAATTTTTTCTTCATTTTCTTTATTTAGATTTCTATTTTATTTTTTGTACAATGTCGGTTGTAAAATGTATTTTGTACTTTCTACTTTTTACTTAAATGTGAATCCCTTTTCTTCCAATGCTTCTTTCAGGATGGCCATTCTTGCGAAAACTCCATTCTGCATTTGCTTGAATACTCTTGAGCGTTCACATTCCACCAAATCCGTATCAATTTCCACTCCTCTGTTAATCGGAGCCGGGTGCATGATAATAGCATTCTTTTTCATCGCTTTTTCTCTTTCTTTCGTCAAACCATATTTTCTATGGTATTCTGAAGCGGAGAAGCTCATTTTGGCATCATGTCTTTCATGCTGGATTCTTAATAACATTAAAACATCTACTTCACCAATCAGTTCATCTACAGCTAAGTATGTCCCGTTAATTAAAGCTCCTTCATCAAACCATTGTTCCGGTCCTGAGAAGTATACTTTAGCCCCTAATCTTCTTAACGCTTCCGCATTAGAGTTCGCAACACGGCTGTGTTTTACATCCCCTACGATTCCTACTTTCAGTCCTTCAAACTTCCCGAATTCCTGGTAGATCGTCATCAGATCAAGCATACATTGTGACGGGTGGTTTCCCGTTCCGTCTCCGCCGTTGATAACAGGAATGGTAATGTTTTTCAGTTCTTCAAAGTATCTGTCTTTTTTATCTCTTATTACGACCAGGTTTACGCCTAAGCTTTCGATCGTTTTTACCGTATCATATAAACTTTCCCCTTTATTGACCGAGCTGTTCGAAGCGTCAAAAGGGACTACCTGTAATCCTAATTTTCTTTCGGCAATATCAAAACTTGTTTTGGTTCTGGTACTGTCTTCAAAGAAAAGGTTGGAACAAAAAACTTCTCCTTCAATTTTGGCAGTTTTTCCATTGGCAAAAGCCATTGCTTCAGCAAGTATACTGTTGATTCTCTCGGTGCTTAGTTCTGTAATCGTAAACATATTTTCTCAAATTTTTACACAAAAAAAAGCGAAGACCAAATCTTCGCTTAATAATAATAAATATCGTAAAGGGCGCTTTCGCCCGGTAAATCTAATGATATAAATACTCTTTTATTCATTAGGTGCAAAGATACAACAATTTTATAAACTGACAAAACCAATTTTTCAATTCCTTTAAAAAACTTCAATCTCTCCTTATTTTCATTTTTAAATGTTATTTTTGTTACAACTCAAACCAATTTATATGGATTTAAAAGACAAAATGATCCTTAGTATTATTCAGGAAGACTCTACTTTATCTGTAAAGGAAATTTCAGAAAAGATAGGTCTTACTTTTACTCCGACGTATGAACGTATCAAGCAACTGGAGAAACAGGGTATCATTGAAAAATATGTCGGTCTTTTAAACCGCGAAAAATTAGGGTTGAATATTGTGGTCTATTGTAATGTCCGTCTGAAAGAGCAATCTCAGAAAGTTTTGGAGACTTTCGAGAAGAACATCGGGAAATACGATGAAGTTCAGGAGATCATCAGTCTTTCCGGGGAGTACGACTACATGCTCAAGATCATTGCCAAAGACATCAACTCTTATAATGACTTCGCTGTAAATGTTATTTCAAATATTCCTAATATTGGGCAGTATCACAGTTCTATTGTGCTTCACGAGGTAAAAAAATCCACCAAGTTCAAAATTGATCTGGAGTAAATTTATTTAATATGATAAAAATGTTATTAATTGATAAAACATTTACCCAAAACTTCATGAAATACACTTTATTAATCGTAGGAATATTTATATCAAATATATTATTTTCACAAAATACATCAGAAATTGTAGATGTTATTCCTGATGGGGAAATTAAAGAAGAACAAAATATTGAAGCTCAAAAATACATAGCAGAATATTTAAATAACTTCTTTAGTAAAAAACATGAAAGAATTAATGGATTCTATCTTGTTATTGAACAAAAAAAACAAAATAATAGAAATACACTGGAAATAGAAAATATTCCCTTTCTTACATCAAAAGATATCAAAGATATCATGTTAATTAAGAACGGTGATAAGTATCCCACTGTCTCCTTTCAGTTTAATAACACCGGAACTTCAAAATTACAAAAAGTTACATCCAAAAACTTTGGTAACGGAATCGCAATTATTATTGATAAAGAAATAATAACAATGTCTATGATTTCTTCAGATATACAAGATGGGAAATTTGAATATAATAGTGTTTTACCTTACAGTGAAACCGAAATATTAATAAAAAAATTAAAGTAATTATGTTATTATCTTTAACCCAATAATTTATTCTTCACTTTATTAAACTGATACTCTATTTTATCTAAACAAAGATTTCCTATACTTCCCTGATGGGTATGATCCAGGCTTTCCATTTTAAAATCAAACTCATTATTTTCAATTTCCTGTCCTACCTTTATATAGGCATCACGGAATGAGCTTCCGTTTTTCACTTCTTCATTGATTTTCTCCACACTGAATAGGTACTGATATTTATTATCTTCCAAGATTCCATCTTTCACCTGAATATTCGGCAAAGTATAATTAAGAATTTCAAGGCATTCTTTTAAAGAATCAATAGCCGGAAAAAGAATTTCCTTGGTCAACTGCATATCTCTGTGGTAACCTGATGGAAGATTATTCGTCAACAGGATAAATTCATTTGGCAACGATTGTATTCTGTTGCAACGTGCACGAACCAACTCGAAAATATCAGGATTTTTCTTGTGCGGCATGATACTGCTTCCGGTGGTAAATTCTTTCGGAAAGCTGATAAAATCAAAATTTTGACTTAAATACAGGCAAACATCATAGGCAAACTTTCCTAAAGTTCCCGCCAGCGTTGCCATTGCCATTGATAATATTTTCTCTGATTTCCCACGAGTCATCTGAGCATACACTGAATTGTAATTCATTGATTGGAAACCTAAATTATATGTTGTACTCTCACGGTCAATCGGGAAAGAGGAACCATAACCCGCCGCAGAACCCAAAGGATTTTTATTGATGGTATTCTTAACCGAAAACAACATTTCAACATCATCCAGCAATGCTTCCGCATACGCTCCAAACCATAATCCGAATGAGGAAGGCATAGCAATCTGTAAATGAGTATAGCCCGGAAGCAGTACATTTTTATGCTGTTCCGCCAGTTGGATCAATATCTGAAAAAACTGATCTGTTAAAGCCGTAATTTCACGGATCTCATCTAATAAATAAAGCTTTATATCTAATAGAACCTGATCATTACGTGAGCGGGCTGTATGAATTTTCTTTCCTGTATCGCCCAATTTTTCAATTAAAATGGCTTCAATCTGAGAATGAATATCTTCCGCTTTTTTATCGATTTCAAAGCTTCCATTTTCGATATCTTCTAAAATCTCTGCCAAAACAGACAACATCTGTTTTGATTCTTCTCCGGAAATAATTCCGACCTCCGCCAGCATTTTACAATGCGCCATAGATCCTTTAACATCATATTTGGCTAAACGCTCATCAAAATCAAGATCTTTCCCGACTGTAAATTGGTTAACTACTATATTGGTGGCAAGGTCATCCTTCTGCCATATTTTTTTCATATTATTTTTTTTATTCTGTTTCGTTTTGACGTGCCCAGTAGAATACCTTCCGGTAAAAACAAACATTTCCACATGTAAGTCTTTCATTTTTAATTTCATTTTTGCATAAATCTTTATTAAAAATATTCAAACTTCATCATCTCTACTGAGCCTAATCAAAACTTAAAAAACTAAACCTAAAATCTTTTTTTAGAAGTTAGAAATTAGATGTTAGTTATAAAGCATTCCGCAATTTTCTAACTTCTCTTACAAAACTTTCTCCAGGATCCGGATATAAATATCTATTCCCTCTTCTATTTCTTTTATATAAATGTACTCATCTGCAGTGTGGGAGCGCCTGCTGTCTCCGGGTCCCAGCTTCACCGATGTGCATGGAATAATTGCCTGGTCAGACGAAGTAGGCGAACCGTACGTTGTCCTCCCGATTTCCAAACCGGCCTGTACAAACGGATGATCCATTTCAATTTTTGAAGAATTCAACCTGAAAGATCTCGCCGTTAAAGCTGACTGCATTTGTGACTGGATAATTTCAAAGGCTTCTTTATTGGTATATTCGTCTGTAACTCTTACATCTAAAGTAAAAGTACAGGATTCGGGAACTACATTATGCTGCACTCCGGCATGAATGCCTGAAAGCGTTATTTTCACTTCACCCAGATGATCTGAGACTTTTGGGAATTTGAAATGCAAAATGTTCTGCAAATCTTCCATACATTTTACAATCGAGTTATCGTTGTTAGGGTGAGCAGCATGAGAAGGAGTGCCTTTCATTTCCCCATCAATCACCAACAGTCCTTTTTCCGCAATCGCCAGATTCATCTGCGTTGGTTCTCCTACAATAGCAAGCTCTATATTCGGTAATTGAGGAAATAAAGCTTCAATACCGTCAAAACCTGAAATCTCCTCCTCTGCCGTCAATGCAATCACCAAATTATATTGCAGGTCTTCTTTATCATAAAAATGTAAAAAAACCTGTGCCATAGAAACCAAAGAAGCTCCTGCATCATTGCTTCCCAGCCCGAATAATTTTCCATCTTTTTCAACCGGTAAAAATGGATCTAAAGTATAGGCTTTATTGGGCTTCACCGTATCATGATGGGTATTCAGCAAAATGGAAGGCTTAAACACGTCAAAATGTTCATTCACCGCCCAGATGTTATTTTTTAAACGTTTGGTAGGAACCTGATGCTTTTTGAAAAAGTTTTCAATTTCCACAGACGTATTAAATTCATCTTTGCTGAATGACGGAATTTCAATCAGCTTTTTAAGCAATTCCACTGCATTTTTCAGCAATTCTTCTTTACTATAAACAGATTTCAGTTCCTTCATGGTGGTTTTCTATATGGTTTTTTAGTTGGGTTTCTTTAATTAAGAATACCTTATTGACATTATTTTTTATGGCTCCAAGTGCATTTTCCAGTTTGGGCAAAATTCCTTTATGCAGCTTCCCTTCATCTTTTAATGTTGAAAATTCTTCTTCCGAAATATTTTTAATAACTGATTGAGGATTGTCTACATCTTCCAAAACACCTTCTTTATCGAAACAATACAGCAATTCAACATCATATTTTACCGATAAGGCCTGAGCAAGCACTGATGCAATCGTGTCCGCGTTCGTATTGAAAAGATGTCCTTTTTTATCGTGGGTGATTGCTGAAAACACAGGAACTAATCCGAGTTTAAGCAACTTGGAAATCAATTTCTTATTTATGCTTTTCTTTTCAATATCGCCCACAAATCCGAAATCTATTTCTTCATGCTCTCTTTTCTTAGCTTTAATCAGATTTGCATCAGCCCCTGAAAAACCTATAGCCTTACATTTTTTCTGTTGAAGTTTAGCGACAATATTTTTATTGATCCCTCCCGCATATACCATCGCTACAATATCCAGGGTATCTTTATCCGTGATTCTTCGTCCATTGATCAGCTTCTGTTCAATCCCCAGTTTATCGGCTAAAGTCGTGGCCAATTTTCCGCCGCCGTGAACAAGGATTTTCTTTTCCTTGATCTCAGAAAACTGTTCCAGAAATTGGTTCAACAGTTCCTCATCATCGATCAAAGCGCCTCCAATTTTGACCACAAAAAGCTTTTCCTGCATGATCATCCTATTTTGAATTCAATTCATCTAAAATTTCAGAAAACACAGCCTGAGCCGAAAAAATCCGGTTTTTTGCCTGCTGATAGATAATGGAATTTTCTCCGTCCATTACTTCATCACTCAATTCAACATTACGACGAACAGGAAGGCAGTGCATAACCTTTGCTTTATTGGTATTTTCCAGTTTTTCATTGGTTAACATCCAGCTTTCCTTAACTTCCGGCATTGCTGCATACTCATCAAAAGAGGACCAGTTTTTCACGTAAATAAAATCTGCATCTTTCAATGCTTCGTCCTGACTGTGAATCACTTTCACATCTTTTGTGAATTTTTTATCCAAATCATATCCTTCCGGGTTGGTGATCACAAAATCAACATCCATTTCCTGCATCCATTCTGCAAAAGAATTTCCAACTGCCTGAGCAATGGGTTTGATGTGTGGCGCCCAGGTTAAAACCACTTTAGGTTTACGTTCTTCTTTCCAGTTTTCTGTAATCGTAATGCAATCTGCCAAACTTTGCAAAGGGTGACGTGTAGCTGATTCCAAAGAAATAACGGGAACTTTCGCATGTTTTTCAAACTGGCTTAGAATGCTCTCATTTACATCATCTTCTTTATTCTTCATTCCCGCAAAACAACGCACTGCAATGATATCACAATATTGATTCAATACTTCAATGGCATCTTTAATATGTTCAACAGTATCGCCATTCATAACGGCTCCGTCTGCAAATTCCAAGTTCCAGGCTTCCTGTGCGGCATTTAAAGTCAACACATTTAATCCTAAATTCTGTGCTGCAATCTGGCTGCTCAAACGTGTTCTCAAACTTGAGTTTAAAAAGACAAGTCCGATGGTTTTTCCTTTTCCTTTCTCCGTTTCCGAAAGAGGGTTTTCTTTAATCTGTAATGCTTTTTTTATAATATCCTGCAAGTTTTCTACATCACTTACAGCGGTAAATTTTTTCATTGATAATTTTTATTTTACACATTAATTTGTATTGAAATATTTTCTAAAACCGTTTTCAGCGCATTGATGAAAAGATCGGTTTCTTCTTTCCTGATGTTAAGAGCCGGAAGAATCCTCAAAACACTCTTATCATTAGAGTTGCCTGTGAAAATATGATGGTCGTACAACAGGCTGTTCCTCACTTCCGAGCAGTTCCTGTCGAGTTCAATACCAATCATCAATCCTTTCCTTCGGATGGATTGAATATGTGGAAAATCTTTAATTTCATTTTCTATATAGTCGCCCATTTCCTGGGCATTTTTGATGAGATTCTCATCTTTCATCACATCCAGAACAGCAATTGCTGCTGCACAAGCCAGGTGATTTCCCCCGAAAGTGGTTCCCAATAAGCCATTGCTAGCTTTAAACTTCGGATGGATCAGAACTCCACCAATAGGGAAACCGTTCCCCATTCCTTTTGCAGTTGTGATGATATCCGGTTCAATTCCAAATTCCTGATGGGCAAAGAAATATCCACTTCTTCCGTAGCCGGACTGTACTTCATCCAAAATCAAAACCGCATCATACTTCTCACATAATTCTTTGATTTTGGTTAAAAATTCAAGGGTTGGAATCATGATTCCGCCAACACCTTGAATCCCTTCGATGATAACGGATGAGATCTCGCTTCCATGAGTTTCAAAAATTTCCTTCAGTTGTTCAACATCATTCCATTCTGATTTAATGAATCTTCCGGAATAATTGACCGGAGCTACAATGTCCGGATTATCCGTTACAGAAACTGCAGCTGAAGTTCTTCCATGAAATGATCCTGAAAAATAAAGCACTTTACTTTTTCCGTTATGAAAAGAAGCCAATTTTAAAGCATTTTCGTTCGCTTCTGCTCCTGAATTACATAAAAACAAGTTGTAATCTTCACAGTCTGAAAGCTTTCCTAGTTTTTCCGCCAATTCAATTTGCAATTCGTTTTGAACAGAATTGGAATAGAACGATATTTTTTCTAACTGCTCTTTTAATTTATTTTGATAATGCGGATGATTATGACCAATAGAAATCACAGCGTGACCTCCGTAAAAATCAAGATATTGTTCTCCTTTATCGTCCCAAAGAAATGATCCCTGAGCTTTTACCGGATGTATGTTGAATAATGGATATACGTTGAATAAATTCATTTTTTTCTAGTTTGTTGTTGGTTGATAGTTGCGAGATACAGGTTGTGGGTCTCGCGGTTTATGAGATTTTTTTAATTCCCCATTTGCATTTAAAATGCTATCGGTTTTAAATTCAATCCTAAGCTTTCTTCCCATCCCATCGCAATATTCATATTTTGGACTGCCTGTCCGGAAGCTCCTTTTAACAAATTATCAATTGCTGAATGAATGACTGCAAAACTTCCTCTTTTTTCAATCTGAATTACACAGCGATTCGTATTGACAACCTGCTTCAAATCAACTGCTTTTTTGCTTACTGTTACAAACGGCTCATCTACATAAAAGTCTTCAAACAATTGATAAATATCCGAAAGCTCTGCTTCTGTTTTCACTGTGGAACTCGTAAAAATCCCTCTTGTAAAATCACCTCTCCACGGAACAAAATTCAGGTTGATTTCATTGGTATTAAAAGAAACCAATTGCTGTATAATCTCATCCACATGTTGATGCGTTAAAGTTTTATAAGCCGAAATATTATCATTCCTCCAGGTAAAATGAGTGGTCGGCTGCAATGATTGTCCAGCTCCTGTAGAACCGGTGATCCCAGTAGTGTAAACATCATTCAACAACCCTTTTTCAGCCAATGGAAGCAAAGCCAGCTGGATTGCAGTCGCAAAACATCCGGGATTCGCAATACTTTTTGATCCTGAAAGTTGTTTTTTGTTGATTTCAGGCAAACCGTAGATAAAATTTCTGTTTCCGAAGTTTCCGTCCAAACGAAAATCATTTCCCAAATCAATTATCAACGTTTCTTCGTTTATAAGATTCTGAGCCAGCCAATTCTGGCTTTCTTTATGAGGAAGACATAAGAACAGGATATCTACATCTTCCGGCTGATCCGTTAAAACCAATTCGCAAACCGTCGTTAAATCCGGGTACAAATCTGAAATCTTTGTCCCGGAGTTTGAACGACTATATAAAAAACGCAAAGACACATGGGGATGAAAAGCCAGCAGACGAACCAATTCGCTTCCCGTATAACCGTTGGCGCCTACAATTCCTACCGTTTTCATGCTTTTATACCGTTAATCTGGTGATATATATTTAAAGAGTTGCTTACAATTTTAGTGTAGCCTTTCACATCTTCTCCTGTCCATGCTCTGTTAGCCTCGCCATAGCTCCCGAATTTGTCTGACATTAGATCATGTTCAGATTCAATTCCGTTTAATATAAATCGATAAGGATGAAGCGTTACAAAAACTCTTCCGCTTACCGTTTTTTGAGAATCAACTAAGAAAGATTCAATATTTCTCATCACAGGGTCCAGGAAGAGTGCTTCGTGAAGCCAGTTTCCATACCAATCGGAAAGCTGAGACTTCATCATCTGCTGGTATTTGGAAAGAGTATGTTTCTCCAATAAATGGTGAGCTTTGATAATCACTGATGCCGCTGCTGCTTCAAATCCTACTCTTCCTTTAATTCCTACAATAGTATCACCTACATGGATATCGCGGCCAATTCCGTAAGTAGAAGCCAATTCTTCAATTTTCTGGATCGCATACACCGGATGTTCAAAACCTTCTCCGTTCACCGCTACTACTTCTCCATTTTTAAACTCAATTTCCAATTCAGAAGGATGAGTTTCTTTCATTTGAGAAGGAAATGCTTCTTCAGGCAGGTAATTTCTTGAGGTCAATGTTTCTTTCCCGCCCACTGAAGTCCCCCAAAGTCCTTTATTTACAGAATATTGAGCTTTTTGAAATTCCATTTCATAGCCGTGATTTTTCAAAAACACTATCTCTTCTTCTCGAGACAAGGCCATATCGCGGATCGGTGTAATGATTTCTACCTTCGGACACATTACCTGAAAGATAAGGTCAAAACGAACCTGATCATTTCCTGCCCCTGTACTTCCATGCGCAATGGCATCTGCCCCGATTTCAATGGCATATTTTGCAATTTTCTGCGCCTGAACAGTACGTTCTGCACTCACAGACAACGGATAGGTATTATTTTTCAATACATTTCCAAAAATCAAATACTTTACGCAAGAATTATAATAATCTTCCTGAGCATCTACGCACCTGTATTCTTTTACCCCGAGATGTAAAGCTTTTTTCTCCAGTTCTTTTTCTTCTTCCTTGGAAAAACCTCCGGTATTTACAGTAACTGCATACACATCATATCCCAGTGTTTCACTGAGATATTTAGCACAGTAAGAGGTATCCAAACCTCCGCTAAACGCTAAGATGACTTTCTTGTTCATTGTTATATTTAATTTCCGGCTGCGTATGGGCAACACTATTTTCTGTTATATTTTCAGGAACGAAAAGCATAGCCGTGCAAAGGCAGTTTTTACGTTCTTTCTTCATTAAGATTTCATAATTTACACAGCTTTTACAGCCATTCCAGAATTCTTCATCCTGAGTTAGTTCAGAATAAATGACTGGTTTGTAACCCAAATCACTGTTGATTTTCATGACGGCAAGGCCCGTCGTAAGCCCGAAAACCTTTGCATTCGGGTATTTCTCTCTAGATAATTGGAACACTTTATTCTTGATTAAAGTGGCAGCGCCTCTTTCCCTGAATTTCGGGGAAACAATCAATCCGGAGTTCGCCACGAACTGGCCATGCGACCAGGTTTCTATATAACAGAAACCTACCCACTCTCCGTTTTCAGTAGCCACCACAGCATTGCCTTCTGAAATCTTCTTGCTTAAATATTCTATGGAACGTTTGGCAATCCCCGTTCCTCTTCGCTGTGCAGAATCGTACATTTCCTGCTGTATTTCACTCACATACACTAAATGTATGGATGAGGAAATTTCTATTTCCATTTATTTATCTAAATTTTTCGGCAAATTTAAAGTATAATAACTTTAAAAACCAAATTAAAAAGATATTTTTTTTGTTTAAAATAAATACACAGGTAAAATTATCTTTATATTAAATTAATATTTTGCTAAATTATTATATATTTGCTAAAAAGATATATTTATGGAAACTCACTGCCCTAAATGCAACAGCAACACAGTTGTAAAAAGTGGAATTATCAACGAAAAACAACGCTTCTTATGTAAGAACTGTAACTATTATTTCACAGTGAAAAAACTCGGGAAAAAGATAGATGATTATTATGTAACAAAGGCTCTACAGCTATATCTTGAAGGTTTAAGCTTCCGGGAAATAGAACGGATCATCGGGGTTTCCCATGTTACCATAAGTTCCTGGATCAAGAAATACAATATCAAAAGACCACCCCACTCAGAATTCCATCCAGTATATAAAATTTTAAAACAAAACGAATTGATCGAATATATGTCTAAGGAAGAAAACATAAAAAACTCCGGATTGATCATTACCCAGTTTGCCGATAAATATATGCTGATCAAATGGGAAAGATTTAAAAAATAGGCTTTTGGAGTTATGAGTTATTAATTATAAGTTATAAGTTTTATTACACATGATTAAAAACTAAAAAACTAAAAAACTCAAAATCAAAACATTACATATTAAATTAATACGAAAATATACACACTTCAATAACTCATAATTCATAACTTAACACTCTTAACTATATACTTACCATTAATATATATTAAATTTTTGTAAATAAATTATTAATTACAATTTGGCTTTCACAAAAAACAACGCCAAAAATTGATAATTTATGAAGAAATTACTCACTTTTATTGGATTGGCTTTAATCAGCAATTCTTTATATTCTCAAGGCTCGCCTGATTATGGAAGTGGATTGAAAGTAAACCTTAACCAACAGGGCGATAAGTACATCAGATTTATTTTATGGGATCAGTTCTGGCTGCGAAACACCGAAATGAATCCTGGAAGTATGGTTGGCGGAGAACCTACCGACAATTCCTGGAGCCTAGGAAATAGACGTTTACGTGCTTTAGCCTATGCTCAGATCTCTAAAAGATATATGATTTTGGCTCATTTCGGAATCAATAATCAAACCTTTATTAATGGTGGCGGTTCCGGAACTTCCGGTACAGGAGGCTATGGAAACGGTAAAAAACCACAGATGTTTTTCCATGACGCATGGAATGAATATGCAGTTATTTTACCTGGAGAAGCAGGAAAATTCAGTTTATCTTTAGGAGCAGGACTTCATTATTACATGGGGCTTTCCCGTATGACCATGGCTTCCACTCTGAATTTCCTTACTGTTGACTCTCCTATTTTCACCTGGCCATTGATTGACAATTCAGACCAATTTGCCAGACAATTGGGTATGTTCGCGAAAGGAAAGTATGGAAAACTGGAGTATCGTTTAAGCCTAAACAAACCTTTTGCGACAGATTTAACTCCTCCCAATGTCACTGACCCTTCAAAAGCAGTAGCTGTTGACAACAACGGAAACCCAAATTTTTCAAAGGCAGGATATGTTGAATATCAATTTTTGGAAGAAGAATCAAACACACTTCCTTTCAAGGTAGGTTCTTATCTGGGAACAAAGAAAGTTTTCAATGTAGGAGCGGGATTTTATCATCAAAAAGACGGGACAAGGTCTTCTGTGAATTCAACGATTGAAAAGCACGATATTACTCTTGTGGCCGTGGATGCGTTTGCTGATATTCCTTTGGGAAATGCTAAAAATAAAATGGCGGTTTCGGCTTATGCCGGCTATTATAACTATCAGTTCGGTCCCAATTATATCAGAAACTTAGGAATCATGAACATTGCTGCATCGGACCCGAACTTCATTGGTGATAAAGCGATCGCCGGACCGGGCAATCTGCAACCTACCATTGGAACAGGTAATATTATCTATGCACAGGCGGGCCTGCTTTTACCAAGCCAGGCGGAGAAACCCAAAATTAGAATTCAACCTTTTGCAGCATATACGCATAAAAATTTTGAAGCATATGACAAATCTTCTTCTCAATTTGATGTTGGCGCGAACTGGTTTATAGACGGCCATCACGCGAAAATTACAACACAGTACTCAACAAGACCGGTTTATACAAGTCCTACGGAAAGCCCTGAATCCAAAGGCGAATTCATTATACAGTTCCAGATTTATTTATAAAACCAAGAAACTCAATATCATTTTTAACTAACATTAAATCAAGCAATATGAGCGAAAATCATTACGATGCCTACAAAAATATGACCGACAAGCAGAAAAACCGTACCATCTGGAGCGTTATTACTGCCTCATCACTCGGTACATTGATAGAATGGTATGACTTCTATATTTTCGGAAGTTTAGCCGTTGTTTTAGCCACGAAATTTTTCCCGGCAGATAATCCGACCGCGGCATTTTTATCTACGCTTGCCACTTTTGCGGCAGGATTTGTGGTAAGACCTTTCGGAGCCTTATTTTTCGGAAGATTGGGAGATATCATTGGAAGAAAATATACATTTTTGGTAACTCTATTAATTATGGGATTTTCCACATTCCTTATCGGATGTATTCCAAGCTATGAAACCATTGGATTTATGGCACCTGTTTTAGTTTTAATTTTAAGATTATTGCAAGGCTTAGCTTTAGGTGGAGAATATGGAGGTGCTGCCACTTATGTAGCAGAATACGCACAACCACACCGAAGAGGTTACTGGACTTCATGGATCCAAACAACGGCCACAGCGGGACTTTTCATTTCATTAATTGTTATCTTAGTTACAAAAACCAGCCTTTCCGCAGAAGAATTTGACGGTTGGGGATGGAGAATCCCTTTCTGGATCTCTATTTTAATGGTGGGTGTTTCTTACATCATCAGAAGAAATATGAAGGAATCTCCACTTTTTGCCAAGGCTAAAAGCGAGGGAAAAACTTCCAAAAACCCGTTGAAAGAAAGTTTCGGACATAAACTGAATTTCAAGTTTGTATTATTAGCTTTATTTGGAGCTGCGATGGGGCAAGGAGTGATCTGGTACACCGGACAGTTCTACGCGATGAGTTTCCTTCAAAAGGTAATGAATGTGGAATCTGCACAGGTAGATTCATTGATGGCAACTGCTTTATTTTTAGGAACACCCTTTTTCGTGTTCTTCGGATGGCTTTCGGATAAGATCGGGCGAAAAGCGGTGATGTTAACGGGAATGCTAGTGGCTATTTTAGCCTACAGACCTATTTACGACTCTATGTTTAAAAGCGTAAATCTTGAAAACAAAACCATTGTAACAAACGGAATTACAGAAAAAAGAACAGCAAAAGTTCATGACAAAATCACCACCGACAGCTTAGTGACATTCCATAAAGAAACACTTTATACAGATGGAACATTGATCAAAAAAGATAGTGTAGTTCATTGGTCGCCAAACGGCCCTGTCATTAAAGACGGAAAAGCGGAAGAACCGAAAGTTTCTCAAAGCGTGAAATTAGCTGATGATACAAAATGGTATTTGGTATTCCTTGTATTTATCCAGGTCATTTTTGTAACAATGGTTTACGGCCCTATTGCAGCTTTTCTGGTAGAAATGTTCCCTGTGAGAATCCGTTACACGTCAATGTCTCTGCCTTATCATATTGGAAACGGGGTTTTTGGAGGGTTGCTTCCTGCGGTTGCTACCTACTTAGTAACAACAGGCAAAGAGGCAGGACATGCAACCTGGTACCTGGAAGGACTTTGGTATCCGATCGGAGTTGCCACAGTCTGCTTATTGATCGGATTATTTTATCTTAAAAATAAGAACAATAATATTCACGATTAGGAGCAGAATCACTTAAATTTTTATTAATTTTAAAACTACTAAAATGAACGGACTAAAAAAAATATTAGGCATACTTTGGATCGCCATTGCCTTAGTGGTAGGATATTTCGGAATTACAGTATTGGGAATTCCAAAAATCACCTCGGGAAAACAGGAAGATTTGGTATTCGGAATCATCATCCTGTTTGTTTTGATGCCGATTATCTCAGGCGGAATGGCAATTTTTGGTTACTATTCGTTAACCGGAGAGTATTCTGACGACAAAATTTAAAACAGAAACGATCAATGATAATTGATGAATACTTCAATGTCTATTCATCAATTATCTTTTATCACTTATCATGTATGAAAAAGAGACACGAACAAAAGTTAATCATTCTAAGCATCGGGCTTCTGATAGCGTTCAGTATTCCTGTTTCATTGTTGTTCAACAGTGACAGGGAAATTTTCGGTTACCCGATGATTCTGATTTACATTTTTGCTGTCTGGATGGTTTCCATCATTATTTCTTTTGTAATCGTAAAAAAATATGATGAGTAGTTTCGCGTTATTTACCGTGGTTTTGTTTTACCTGGCGCTTTTATTCTTAGTCGCTCATTTAGCGGAGAAGAAAAAAAGTAAGCTTTGGATCAACAATCCATACATCTACGCACTTTCACTGGCAGTGTACTGCACAGCCTGGACGTACTACGGAAGCATTGGCGTTGCGGCTACAAGCGGACTTAACTATCTTCCCATCTACATTGGCCCTATCATTATCATTCCTGCATGGATTTACATCAATACAAGGATTGTACGGATTTCACGAGTTAATAAAATCAGCAGCCTTGCAGATTTCATTTCCTTGCGATACGGAAATAGCAGAAGTTTCAGTGCTATTATTACGATCGTCTGTCTTTTGGCGATTGTTCCTTACATCGGTTTACAGATCAAGGCAATTTCCGAAACATTTCACCTGGTGACGGAAACTTCAATGTCTAAAAATATCCTGACAGACAATGCCACTTTTGTTGTGGTTTTAATTGCTTTATTTTCCTCATATTACGGTACAAGATATGTGGATGCCTCGGAAAAACGTTTGGGAATTATTTCCGCCATTGCGCTGGAAAGTTTCCTTAAACTTTTCTTTATCATTGTTTTAGGATTATTTGTGATCTATTTTGTATTTGATGGTTTTTCGGATATTTACCAAAAGGCGAGTCAATTTGAAGATTTTAAAGAAAAAAATACCTTTAACGGTATTGAGGGTGCATTGAACTGGATGATCCTATGCATGATTTCAGGAACTGCCATTTGTATTCTTCCGAGACAGTTCCATACGGCGATTGTAGAAAACAGGCAGGAGAAGCACATCAAAACTGCGATTTGGTTCTTCCCTCTTTACTTATTGATTTTCACCATCTTCATCTTCCCGATTGCCTGGGGCGGAAGACTTATTTTCGACGGACAAAATGTAAATCCGGAATTCTACTCTATTTTAATTCCACAACATTTTGACAATACTTTGATCACTGTTTTGGTTTTTCTCGGAGGGTTAAGCTCCTGTATTTCAATGATCATTATTTCTGCAATTACTCTATCTATCATGCTTTCCAACAACCTGATCATTCCATACGGACTATTGGGAAAATTCAAATCCGAAAATGAAGTTCAGAATACGAGAAATATTACCAATATCAGGAAAATCAGCATTTTTGCTCTGGTCATTATGGCGTTTGCTTTCTATAAATATTTCATTCTGAAAACTTCGCTGGATTCTGTGGGGTTGATCTCTTTTGTAGTGATTGCACAATTAGCTCCTGCATTTTTCGGTGCAATATTCTGGAGAAGAGGAAGCTACAAAGGAGCTGTTGCAGGTCTTTTGGCTGGGCTAATAATTTGTTATTTCGGATTAATTATTCCTCAGTATTATTTCTCTTACAATCAAGAGGTCAAAGGAGCTTTACGGGATATGTACAATCTGTTTGATTTTTTCACTATTCCCTATTTAGGAAGAATTCCGCAGATTTTCTTTTGGTCGCTTTTAGTGAATACCGGTTTATTTACGATCATTTCAGTGAGTATCAAAGGAAACTACCGTGAAAGAAATTTTGCTGAGCTATATGTGGATATCGACAAGTACATCCAAAATCATGAAAATGCATTCATCTGGCGTGGAACAGCCTATGTTTCGGATATTAAAAACATTTTGGAAAGATTTTTAGGCAAAAACAAAACCGAACAGGCTTTGAGAATTTTCAATTTAAAATATAATATTGATTCACAGACAGAAACTGCCGATTCAAGATTCATCAAATTCTCAGAAAATCTTTTAGCCGGAAGAATAGGAACTGCTTCCGCTAAAATTTTAATTGAAGGAGTTACCAAAGAAGATAAAATTTCGTTAAAGGAGGTTTTAAATATTTTAGAAGAATCCAAAGAAAATATTACCATCAATAAAAGACTTACCGAACAGTCGGAAGAACTGCAAAAACTATCCGACGATTTACGAAATGCCAATGAAAGCTTAATCATCAAAGACCGCCAGAAAGACGACTTTCTCGATTCTGTAGCTCATGAATTAAGAACTCCTATTACCGCAATTCGGTCAGCAGGAGAAATTTTAGCGGACGATGACGATATTCCTTTAGACATTAAAAAAGAGTTTTTAAACAATATCATTACGGAATCCGACAGGTTGAGTGAAATCATCAATGATATTTTGTATCTGGATAAACTGGAACATGGTGAAATTGCTTTACATATTCAGGAAAACAATATTATTGAAACTTATAAAAAAGCAGTGAATCCGCTTCTGCACCTGATTCAGCAGAAAAACATCCATTTAAGCGAAGTGAATCTCTTGAACCAGCCTTTATTTGAATATGATGAAGCAAGGATGATCCAGCTCTTTCAGAATATTTTAGGAAATGCTTTGAAATTTACGGAGGAACAAGGCACAATTCAAACTAAATTAGCTGAAAAAGAAAATCAATTGGTTATTACCATTTTCAATACCGGAAAACATATTCCCGAAGAGGACCTGGAAATGATTTTTGATAAGTTCTACCAATCCAAAAACCAAAATATCTTAAAGCCAACAGGAAGCGGATTGGGATTGGCCATCTCTAAAAAAATTGTTCAGGCGCAGGGCGGAACTATAAAAGCAGAAAATAGCGGATTAGGGGTAACTTTCACGATCACTCTTCCGAAAAAAATAAAAGAGATTAAAAATGAAGTGGAACACAATCAAAGTATACTATGAAAAAGATAATCATTGCCGATGACGAACATAAAATCTTAATGTCGCTGGAATACAGCTTCAAGAAAAACGGTTACGACGTATATATTGCAAGGGACGGAACTGAAGTGCTAGACTTTTTAAAAACCATGATTCCGGATGTAATCCTGCTCGATATTATGATGCCAAATCTTGATGGTTACAGTACTTTAGACATCATTAAGCAGGATGAAAAATTAAAAAACACGAAAGTTATTTTCCTGAGCGCGAAAAACAATCCGAAGGACATTGAAAAAGGCCTGGAAATGGGAGCCGATGCGTATGTAACAAAACCTTACTCAATAAAAAAACTGATGCAGCAGATTGAGGAAATGTCTGAGAAATAAATTAAAAAAAAAGACAAATTAATACCCGCTTTGTCATTCTGAACGAACTGAAGAATTTCTACAAGATTTCTTCTTCATCGAAATGACAATATAACACCAAAGTAAACATGAATGCAGATACTTTATTTAAACGAAGTATAGAAGATAAAGAAGGCTTTTGGCAAGAACAGGCCCAGGAAATCCAATGGTTTGAATTTCCAACCCAAATTCTTTCAAAGGACGAAAACAGTTATCCACAATGGTTTTCTGATGGTAAGCTGAATATGTGTTATGTATGTATCGATAAGCATATTGAAGACGGTTTCGGGGAGCAGATTGCCATTGTTTATGATTCTCCGGTGACGAATCAAAAGAAAACATATACTTTCAATCAGGCGAAAGAAGAAATTGCAAAATTTGCTGGCGGCCTGGTTTCTCTAGGCCTGAAAAAAGGAGATACGGCCGTTATCTATATGCCGATGATTCCTCAGACTTTATTTGCCATGCTGGCTTGTGCAAGAATAGGTGTGATCCATAATGTGGTTTTCGGAGGTTTTGCGCCTCATGAATTGGTAGTAAGAATTGATGACTGCAAACCAAAAGCTTTAATTACCGCAACCGCAGGAGTGGAAATTGCCAAAAGAATTCCTTATTTGCCTTTAGTTGAAAAAGCTATTGAACTTGCTCAGGATAAAGTAGACAACATCATTGTTTATAACAGAAGATTAGTCGATAATCAGCACGAAATGTTTGAGGGATTAATTGATTATGAGGAACTAATTCAACAATCAGAACCGGTTGATTGTGTTTCTGTAGAATCCACTCACCCACTCTATTTATTATATACATCGGGAACCACTGGAAAACCAAAAGGAATTACTCGTGATACCGGCGGTTATGCCACTGCTTTAAAATTTTCCATGAAATATATTTATGGGGTTGAGCCTGGAGAAACTTATTGGGCAGCTTCAGATTTTGGCTGGGCCGTTGGACATAGCTTTTCGGTTTATGGACCTTTGCTTAACAGGAATACCACAATTATTTTTGAAGGGAAACCTATTATGACACCCGATGCAGGAACTTTTTGGAGAATTATTTCAGAATATAAAGTTTCGGTGATGTTTACAGCGCCTACCGCCATTCGGGCCATCAAAAAAGAAGACCCTAACGGAGAACTGGTTAAAAAATATGATTTAAGCCACTTCAAAAAGCAGTTTTTGGCCGGAGAAAGATGCGATGTGGCAACTTTAGACTGGTTTGCAGAACACATCGGAGTTCCTGCTATTGACCATTGGTGGCAGACGGAATCCGGCTGGCCAATGCTGGGTTTAATGACCTGTGATGACCACTACAAAATTAAAAGAGCATCCGCCGGAAAACCGATTCCGGGTTATGATATTAAAATTTTTGATGAAAATGGCTACGAGCTGGATGCACATCAGGAAGGGTATTTAATTATCAAACTACCACTTCCTCCAGGCGCTTTATTAGGAATCTGGAATGATAACGAACGTTTTCAAAATAGCTATTTATCACAATACAACGGCTATTATTTTTCCGGAGACGGCGCCATAAAGGATGAAGACGGATATATTTTCATAACAGGAAGAGTGGATGATGTTATCAATGTTGCAGGTCACCGCCTTTCGACTTCGGAAATGGAAGAAATTGTTTCCTCACATCCTGACGTCGCAGAATGTGCAGTGGTAGGAATTGATGATGATTTAAAAGGGCAAATCCCGTTTGCAACGGTGGTTTTAAAGAACGGTTCGGAAATTTCGGAAGGTGAGATAGAGAAAGAGATCGTGGAAGCCGTCCGCGAAAAAATAGGAGCTGTTGCATGTCTTAAAAATGTAATAACTGTGAAGCGTTTACCCAAAACACGTTCCGGAAAGATTTTAAGAAAACTGATAAGAACGCTGTTGGACGGGAAAGAATTTCAAATCCCATCCACCATTGACGACGAGAAAATCATTGAAGAAATCCAGCAAAAAATTGGAGAATACAGAGCTTAACAAAGTATACATTAATTATAAAATTCAAATTTCAAAAAAAGAAGGGATATGAGAAATTATCAAATAGAAGATCTGCCACATTATTTTGAAGAGTATAAAAAATCTATCAAAAACCCTAAAAAGTTTTGGGACAAAATTGCTGATCAGAATTTTGTGTGGTATCAGAGATGGAGCAAGGTTGTAAAATATGATATGAATGAAGCCAAGATCACCTGGTTTAAAAATGCCAAATTAAATATTACCAAAAACTGCCTGGACAGACATCTTTCCGTAAGAGGCGACAAGACTGCGATCATCTGGGAACCTAATGATCCGAAAGAGGAAGCTCAACATATTTCCTACAACGAATTATACACAAGAGTTAACAAAACCGCCAATGTTTTACGAGAAATGGGCATTGAAAAAGGAGACAGAGTATGCATTTATCTCCCGATGATCCCTGAATTAGCTGTAACCATGCTGGCTTGTGCCAAATTAGGCGCTGTACATTCTGTGATTTTTGCAGGATTTTCCGCAACGGCAGTAGCTTCAAGAGTTAATGACTGTGGAGCCAAAATGGTGATCACCTCCGATGGAAGCTACAGAGGCAACAAAGTTTTAGACTTAAAAAGCATTGTAGATGAAGCATTGGAAAAGACACCAAGTGTTGAAAGAGTTCTGGTGGTAAAGAGAACCAACAATGAGATCAAAATGAAAGAGCACAGAGATTTCTGGATGGCCGATCTTTATGAGAAAGCTTCACCGGATTTCGTTACCGTGATCATGGATGCCGAAGATCCGCTTTTCATTCTGTATACTTCCGGATCTACGGGAAAACCTAAAGGAATGCTTCACACTTGTGCCGGATATATGGTTTACACGGCCTATACCTTCAAGAATGTATTCAATTATAAAGAGAATGACATTTATTGGTGTACAGCTGATATTGGCTGGATTACCGGACACTCCTATATTCTTTACGGGCCGCTTTTGAATGGAGCAACAACAGTTATTTTTGAAGGAATTCCTACTTATCCTGAACCGGACAGATTCTGGGAAGTAATTGAAAAGCATAAGATCACCCAATTTTATACGGCACCTACTGCCATTCGTTCATTAGCCAAGGAGAGTACAGAATGGGTAGATAAACATGATCTAAGCTCATTAAAAGTGATAGGATCGGTTGGGGAACCTATTAATGATGAAGCTTGGCACTGGTTCAACGATCATGTAGGAAAGAAAAAATGCCCGATTGTGGACACTTGGTGGCAAACCGAAACAGGTGGAATCATGATCTCTCCGCTCCCATTTATCACACCGACTAAACCAACTTATGCTACCCTTCCTCTACCAGGAGTCCAACCTGTACTGATGGATGACAAGCGCAATGAAATTACGGGAAACCAGGTAACCGGAAACCTTTGTATCCGTTTTCCATGGCCGGGAATTGCAAGAACGATCTGGGGTGATCATCAAAGATATAAAGAAACCTATTTCACTGCTTTTCCTGGGAAATATTTTACAGGAGATGGTGCATTGAGAGACGAAGTAGGATATTACCGAATTACCGGTCGTGTGGATGATGTCATCATTGTTTCCGGGCATAATCTGGGAACAGCCCCAATCGAAGATAGCATCAATGAGCACCCTGCTGTAGCGGAATCTGCCATTGTAGGGTATCCTCATGATATTAAGGGAAATGCATTGTATGGATTTGTCATTTTAAAAGAATCAGGAGAAGGCCGTGATAAGGAAAATCTTAAAAAAGAAATCAATCAACTGATCTCAGATCAGATCGGGCCAATTGCAAAGCTGGATAAAATTCAGTTTGTCTCCGGGCTTCCAAAAACGCGTTCAGGGAAGATCATGCGTAGAATTCTACGAAAGATCGCAGAAGGAGACTTCAGTAATTTCGGAGATATTACTACCCTTTTAAATCCTGAAATAGTAGAGGAAATCAAAAATGAAAGAATTAACTAATAATAATATGAACGGGCTTCGGTCCGTTTTTAATTATAAACTTAGAAACAACAAAACCAAACAAGGGTTTAATTATAGACAATTTCAAATAATTAAAATTATATTATAGATAAAATAACTAATCATTAAATTTATTGAATATTTTCAAAAACAATAGAAAATAATGATTAACTTTAAGTACAAATTTAAAAACTATTGCTATGTCAAATATATTAGCTGGATTATTTGCACATCACAGCGATTACAAAAAGCTTGAAGCGGATTTAGAAAGCTCCGGTTTCAGAAATTCAGATTACATTGTGTATATCGATGACAGCCATCATAACTCCCAATACCTGGCGAGTGTGTCCGTAAAAGATCAAAGCCAGATCGAAAATGCCCGTGACGTTTTCAACCAAAATGCAGCATTGAAAACGTATTTATTTGAAAATATGGGTATCGAACAGGCGCATTACCATAATATCAAAAGATTCATTGATGCAAGAAGCAAGGCTGAAATTCATGACAGCCCCGATGTAAAAATAAAAGCATCCAGCATTGGAATTGATTCTGAGGTAAAATTCTGACAATACAAAAAAAATCTAATAACCGAAATCCGTAGAGCCATCTACGGATTTTTTACGGTTTGAAAAGTGGAAAAAATTTCGTATTTTCGTGTGATATAGGCTTTTTACACAAATGAGTTATAACTTAGAACAAGAGAATAAAGAAATACTTGCAAGATATAAGGACCTGATTTCTAACACATACAGGAGTCTTGATGAGGAAAATAATAAACTGATCCGAAAGGCTTTTGATATTGCCCTGGATGCTCATAAAGATCAAAGAAGAAAGACAGGGGAACCTTATATCTACCACCCTATTGCCGTAGCTAAAATTGTGGCAACAGAAATAGGTTTGGGAGCTACTTCCATTGCCTGTGCATTGCTGCATGACGTTATAGAAGATTCCGATTATACATACGAAGATATCAAGAAGATCTTTGGAGAAAAAATAGCCAATATTGTAAACGGGCTTACGAAAATCTCCATCATGAACCATCAGAATATCTCTGTACAGTCTGAAAACTACAGAAAACTTCTGTTGACATTATCTGAAGATTTCAGGGTTATCCTGATCAAAATTGCAGACCGTCTTCACAATATGCGTACACTGGAAAGCATGGCACCGGACAAGCAGAAGAAAATTGCTTCCGAAACCGTGTATATCTATGCTCCAATGGCTCACCGTCTGGGATTGTACAACATTAAATCCGAGCTTGAAGATTTATCCCTGAAATATAATAATCCGGATGTTTACAATGAGATCACGGAAAAATTAGAGCTGGCTAAAGAAAACAGAGAACGATATATTGAGGAGTTCAAAAAAGAAGTTTCTGAAAGGCTGAAAGAAGAAGGCTTAAACTTCACTATCAAAGGCCGCGCTAAAGCCATTTCTTCCATTTACAGAAAGATGCTGAAACAGGGAGTTTCTTTTGAAGAGGTATTTGATAACTATGCTATCAGGATCATTTACAGATCGGATGCGAAAAATGAAAAATTCTTGGCCTGGAAGATCTACTCCATTGTTACGGATGTCTATCACAGTAACCCTTCCAGAATGCGCGACTGGATTACCCAACCTCGTGCTACGGGATATGAAAGTTTGCATTTAACGGTTTTAGGACCGGATAAAAAGTGGATTGAAGTACAAATTCGTTCCGAGAGAATGGACGAAATTGCAGAGAAAGGTGTTGCCGCCCATTATAAATACAAAGAGGGATATAAACAAAGCTCTGAAGACAGGAATTTCGAAAAATGGGTTACTGAGATCCGTGAAGTACTGGAGCAGCAGCAAAATCTTTCTACTTCCGAATTATTGGATAATATCAAGCTCAACTTATATTCTAAAGAAGTTTTTGTCTTCACGCCTAAAGGAGAGATTAAAATCTTGCCAACCAATGCGACGGCTCTAGATTTTGCCTTCTCTGTGCACTCGGATTTAGGAATGAAATGTTTAGGAGCTAAGATCAATGGAAAGCTGGTTCCGATCTCTTATGTTCTTCAAAATGGTGATCAGGTGGATATTCTTTCTTCACAGAATCAGAAACCGAAATCCGACTGGTTGGAATTTGTTGTGACTTCTAAAGCCAAATCAAAGATCAAAGGGTTCCTGAATTCTCAAAAAAACCAGCTTGTAGAAGAAGGAAAAGAGATATTACAGAGAAAGCTTCGTCATGCTAAAATCAATTTCAACGATGAGGAAGTGAATAAGCTTCAAAAATTCTTCAACCTTAAAACCTCCCAGGAGCTTTTCCTTAAATTTCAAAATAACGAGCTGGATGCAAGCAGCTTAAGAAAATATATTGAAAGTAAAAACGTATTCAACAATTTACTTTCCAGATTCCGAAAATCACCAACTAAAAATCAGGAGTTTGAAGAACCGAAGGAGACCAATCTTGATATGATCGTCTTCGGGAAGGATGAAGAAAAACTCAACTACAGCTATGCCAAGTGCTGTACGGTAATTCCGGGAGACAAAATATTCGGTTTCATTACGATCTCAGACGGAATTAAGGTTCATAATGATAATTGCCCGAATGCGATCAATCTGAGAGCCCAATACGATTATCGTGTCATTCCTGCGAAATGGGTAAATGCCGAAAGCTTTAAAAACCGTGTTAAAATTGAGATCGAAGGGCTTGACAGAATGGGTATGATCAACGATATTACTGCCGTGATCAGTAATTCGATGGGGATGGATATGAAAAGTATGTCTATTGAATCCAATGACGGAATATTTACCGGAAATATCACATTGGAAGTAAAAAATAAATCCCAACTGGAAGAATCATTCAAAAAGCTTAAAACGATCAACGGAGTTTCAAGAGTAAGACGATTATAAATTAAAAAATGAATTTAACCCTTTACTTTAAAAAATTTTTCAAAAGTAATCAATCATCAGGTATATTGCTCATTTTTTGTGTACTGGTATCGCTGCTTATTGCCAATTCCTCTTTTGCTGAGAGCTTTCAACGATTCCTGGACAAGGAAATTGGTATTCATCTCTTTCATCTTACTTATCCGGTAAGCATTTGGATCAATGATGGGTTGATGGCTGTTTTTTTCCTTTTGGTAGGGCTTGAAATCAAACGTGAGCTTGTGGAAGGAGAACTTTCATCTTTTAAGAACGCTTCGCTGCCCATTATCGCTGCAATAGGCGGAATGCTTGTTCCTGCGGTTATTTTTGGCCTTTTTAATATTGGAACCCAGTACAGCAGCGGCTGGGGAATTCCTATGGCTACGGATATCGCCTTTTCACTGGCTATCATTTCCATGCTGGGAAATAAGGTTCCCAATTCCATTAAGATTTTCCTGGCGGCATTAGCAATTGTGGATGATCTGGGCGCTATTTTAGTAATCGCTATTTTTTATACGGAACAGATTCACTGGACTTATCTTTTCCTGTCTGCAGGAGTTGCTCTTTTGTTATTTCTTCTGAATTTCCTTAAGGTTACCAAAATTATTTTTTATCTCATTCCAGGTTTGTTTTTATGGTATTTTCTGCATCATTCCGGGATTCACGCAACCATTGCCGGAGTTGTATTGGCTTTTTCTATTCCAACTAATGTATCCAATGTAGAAATTTCTCCTTTGGAAAAACTGGAACACCAACTACACTTCCCGGTAAGCTTTCTTATCATGCCTATATTTGCTTTAACCAATACCAATATTACATTTAGTAATGAAATGCTTGATGGATTAACGAATACTTTAGGAATTGGAATTATTGGCGGATTGGTTATTGGAAAACTGCTTGGAATCAATCTGTTTTCATTTATTGCTATTAAATCCAGACTAAGTTCTTTACCTCAGGGAAGTTCCTGGACACAGATGTTAGGTGTTGGCTTTCTGGCGGGTATAGGATTTACGATGTCCATATTCATTGCCTTGCTTTCCTTTAAAGATGAAATCCAGATTCAGGATGAAGCTAAATTTGCCATTTTGGTCGCTTCTTTTTTATCAGCTGTCCTTGGATTTATTATTTTAAAGGTAAGCTCTAGCAGGAATATAGAAGAAAGTGAAGAGGAATAATTTTTAATTTTTTACTACGCTCCAGCTTCCTTTCAGATTACCTTTTACCCAAGTTCCGGATTTTGATTCTAAACTTCCATATATGACAAATCCTGAAGATGATCCTGAATTGGAGGAAATAGCCCCGCTTCCTCCTCCAGCTAAAGAGGTATAGAATGTTTCCTGAAAGCTTCCAGAAGTTCTAATAACTTCTACAGAGCCACTTTTACCTACATTCATCGTTAAGGTTCCATTTTCATCTCCGGTATAGCTGCCTTGCCATTTTCCCATGTAAGGTGTAGTATAGTTTTCCTCTTCCCTGTCACGATCAATTTCGTCAATAATATGACTGCATGATGTAAAACCAAGGAGTAAAACCAAAGCTAAATATTCACATTGTTTTATCATTGTTCAAGTTTTCTATTATGTTCATCATCAACATTCAAATCCGGCTCCTTAACTTCTGCATGAAAATGGGAAGCTTCTTTTTTAAGCTCGTCAGAAAGCAGCTTTTCTATTCTCAACTTTCTTATAGCCATATTAAGCTCACTTCCGAATAGTAATAAATATACGTTTACATTTACCCAAACCATCAGTAGGATCATACTTCCGATAGATCCGTAAAGGACGTTGTATCTTGCGATATCTTTCACATAAATGGCAAAAATATAGGTTGTAAGTACAAACAAAACGGTGGTTAGAATAGCTCCCGGTACAGCTTGTCGGAATCTCGTAATCCTTACTGTTCCCAACCAATAAAATAAAGCCAGTAAGATAAAATAAAATACAGGAAAAGAAACAAATCCGATGATTTTGGATAAGTTATTTACTAACCATGAAATATCATATGCCGGAGTAAAGAGCTTCATTACAACTTCCACGTAATACACTCCGAAAAGTGCCAGAAATACAATACTGATAAATCCTATGGTAATGAAAAAGGAAAGAATGAATTCTTTGACATCGCTCAGTTTTTCATCCGTATTTTCATTAAAGCCATTGATAAGTGAGAATGTTCCGTTGGTAGCGAACACTAACGCCAAAATGATCGTCAGATTACTGATTCCCTTCATATTGGGAACAATACTTTTCTCAATATAATCGCGGACATCGGTTTCCATATTCGATGGAAAAACATTATGTATTAATACTTCAAAGATGTAAAACTGCAGCTTATCGTAATGCGGCATATACGGCAAAACAGATAACAGGAAGAGTAAAAATGGAAACAAACTGATGGTAAAGCTCCAGGAAATAGCCGCAGCTTTCCTGCCGATCTGCCCTTTAAAGATCCCCGAAATATAGATCTGGAACATCTGCCAAAGCGATATCCCCAACACAGGAATATGTATATCATCAAAGAAATCTTGAATTTTCAAGATAAATTTAGGAACTTTTATACCCATCTATTGATCTATAGGAGTTAAAAAAACAGGATGAAAATATGAAAAAAATCTAATTTATGAATATCTTTGAGCTCTTTTATTGAAAACAAATGCGAATCAGTTTACTTTGTATCGGTAAAACAGATGATAAGGAGATTACTTCTTTGATTAATTATTACCTCAATCGTTTGCCCAAGCACTGGAATTTTGAGATCATCGAAATTCCGGATGTTAAAAATGCAAAGAATCTTTCTCCTGATCTTCTTAAGAAGGAAGAAGCCCGATTATTTTTGAATCACATTGATAAGAATGACCTTGTTGTGATTCTGGATGAGAAAGGAAAACAATTCACCAGCAGGGAATTCTCACAGAAAATAGATACATGGATGAACTCTTCTGTAAAAAAGATTCATCTTTTAATAGGCGGGGCATATGGATTTTCCGAAGAGATCTACAGCAGGGCCAATGAAAAGATGTCATTATCCAAAATGACGTTTACCCATCAAATGATAAGACTCTTTATTGTAGAACAGATTTATCGTGCAGACCAGATTTTACAAGGTAAACCTTATCATAACGATTAATCCTTAATATAAAGACTCGGCTCGACATTTCATGTCGAGCCGAGTCTTTTATTACTATTTTTATAAACTTGATTATTATTTCGCAGGGCATTTGGTATAATATTCCGCCAACAAAGCTTTTTCATAACCCAAACTTACTGCTTTATCCAAACTGGAACAAGCTTCTTTTGGCTTTTGAGTATCAAATAAGATCATGGCTTTGGTCACATAAGATTGTGAAAATTTAGCATCAATGGAAATCGCTTTATTAATATCTGCAAGAGCTTCTTTAGGTTTCTTCATTTTCAGATAAAGGTCTGCTCTTCCATTGTATAATAAAGATTCCGGTTTTTCGGAAATCAATTGGTTGTAATCTTTTAACGCTCCCTCCAGATCTCCACTGTTCTTTTTAAGATTTGCCAACCCGGTCCTTGCAAATAAATTTTCCGGTGCAAAACTTAAAATCTGATTAAATTCTTTGGCTGCCAAATCTTTTTTACCCTGGCTATCATAAATTTTAGCGCGGGTTAAATACATGTCCACATTTTCAGGCTCTATCTGCAATCCTTTATCAATATATTCCAATGCCTTTGCTTTGCTTCCTCTTTGACTGTGTAGAGACGCTAAATTGGCATATACAGAAGCTGACATAGGATTTGACTTTAATGCTGATTCGTAAGACTTAAAAGCTAATGCTGTCTTTCCCAATCTCCATTGAGAGGTGCCTAAATTGTTGTAATATTCGGATTGAAACTTTTGAATCTGCTCTTTATCTGCTAATTTGGTATACTGCTCTTCAGCACATTTGTAATCTGCCTTTTTGAAACACTCTTCAGCGGTTTTTGCAGTCTGTGCATAAAAATGCAATGAGGTAAAAGCAAGTGATACAAGTAATAAATGTTTTTTCATGAGGTTATCTTTTGTTTATTGATGACTTTTTTGGCAAGTGTGGCAAACAGCCCTCCCAATAAAAATCCAACAAACGCCCCCATCAAAATATCTATCGGGAAATGCACTCCTAAATATATACGGCTATAGGCAACCACTACGGCCCATACAAATATAACATAAGGAAACCAATTAAGTTTATTTTTAAGCAAAATACTTAAATAAGTGGCTAAAAAAAAGGTATTGGATGCATGCGCTGAATAAAATCCAAAAGATCCGCCGCATTTTACAATCCGCATATGGTGTTCTAATTCCGGATCATGACAAGGTCTTAATCTCGCCACTCCATATTTGAATATTCCCGCAAGCTGATCTGAAATGGTAACTCCGATAGCAACGAACAAAAGAATATAAATAAGTGATCTTAATTGATAATTCTTGTATAGAAAATAAAGAAATATAATGTATAAAGGAATCCATAGCCAGGTGCTTGAGATCAGCAGCCAAAACTGATCAAAAGAGGTATCTCCTAAATTATTAAGATATAAAAAAATCTTTTTATCCTCCTGAATGATTTCTTCCATGAATTATCTGCTTACAGGTCCTTCATAAGTTTCATCTTCAGAAGGCTTCGGTTTTGCAGGTTCGGAAGACGGCTCGGTAAGAATATCCTTTTCAATATCTTTCATAGGATTAAAATCTTTTGCGGCATCTTTCACCTTTTCTATTTCACGTTTGATCTCAGAAACAGGATTATCTGTTTCCTTCATGATCTCCGTTTTGATATCTTCCACAGCGCCACGCATTTTTCTTACACCTGCTCCTAAGTCACGTGCAATCTGGGGAAGTTTATCCGGTCCGAATAATACAACGATCGCCACCGCGATCAATGCCATTTCTCCAAAGCTTAATTCCATTCCACAAAATTACGAAAGATTATACATATATAATACAGTTGTTCAATATGATATTTCAATTTTAAACAAATTTTAAGATTTATCAATACATATGATTAGCCCTACCCTGTCTTTATGAACTGACTTAATACAAAATATACCTAAAATTCATCAATAATTAATTCTACAGCAAGAGAATTATATTTGATTTTTTTGTATTTTTAATACACCAATCAAAAATTAATATTTATGAAAAACTTAGTAACCTTTTTTAAGCTATTGACCGTAGTTTCGGTAGTAATGCTAAACAGTTGTCAAAATGAAAACAATGAGGTCATACAGGAAACAACAGCTCAGAAAGTTTCCGTTGCAGATTTAAAAAAAGAAATTGTACCTGCTTCCGTTCAGGCATTGCCGGAAAATGTACAGATACAGCTTGATGAATCTAAAAAGAATCTTGAAAAGTATGTAAAAGATGCCCTTCAAATCACAGGAGTTACAGCTTTAGGTACACTTTCAACAGAAAAAAGTGTTTCTATCGCTCAAAGTTTAATTACAGATCGGGAAAGCTTTATTTCTACCGGTAATATTCTGACCCCTGAAACTGTACAAGTAAATAAACTTGGAAATCTTTCTTCTCAAGAATTGTCTACTGCTCAGGAAGGCCTAAAAGAAATTGCACAGAAGGAAATCAAAACAAACGTAAACGTTCTTGAAATCTCATGGAACAATAAAGGTGAAAGTTTTACTTCGCTATGTTTCTATAACGATTCAGGAATCATCTGGGATAATGTACTTGGAGGATTGGTGATGATGGACGCCAGAGGAACTACTGAAGTTTCTGATAATACCCAAGCAAAAGTATTATCCAAATGGTACAAGCAATGGTGGACTGCAGATTGGATCTGGGGTACCAAAAGAGGTGAAATGGGCTACAAAATCACTATTTATTATAGTGGTTCTACAGTTTCCAATACAGATGTAGAGGATTGGGCCAATATCAGCTTAGGAAAAGCAAAAAGTGAAAGTAAAATCACTAAAAATTCCGGGACTTACGGAAAATGTGCTTTTGCCTTAGGACTTTGCACACCAACTGGTTCTTTAAGCTTCAATTCAACCAATTTTACCGTGTCTTTTTCAGGATTGGGAAGCAATATTGTACATAACGGAACCAAGACTCTTTACCCATAAACATTCTTTCCAATATTATATTAAGAACCGGGGAAGCAATGCATTGCTTCCCCGGTTTATTGTTATTCTATAATGTCTTTTTTAACTCCTTTCTTCTTAAAATTAATATAAGTGACAATTACACTTATGGCCATTAAAATGAAAGCTAAGAAGAACGGTGCTCCGGAAAACTTAAACGGAGCCTCATCATGTGTGAAATAGTAAAACAGGTTCGTCATCATTGGAGGTCCGATGATGGAGGTAGCACTCATTAAACTCGTTAAAGCTCCCTGCAATTCTCCCTGTTCATTGGAAGGAACACTCTTCGTGATAACGGACTGAAGCGCAGGTCCGCAAATTCCACCCAAGCAATATGGAATGAGGAAAGCAAACATCATCCAGCCCTTAGTAGCAAAAGCAAACAGTAACATTCCGACCGCATATAGAGCCAGCCCGTAATAAATACTTTTCTGTTCTCCCAGTCTCGGAGTGGTCCATCGTATCAATCCTCCTTGTACAACACCAACCAATAAACCAACGACACCAAGGGAAATTCCGACCATTTTCTCATCCCAATTGAATTTATACATGGTGAAGAAACTCCAGTTACTTTGTACCGCATGTCCTGCAATATAAATTAAGATAAGAGCAACGATAAGTCCTGAAATCTCCGGGTGCTTTCCCAAGAATTTGAAAGAGCCCACCGGATTCGCACGCTTCCAGTCGAATTCCCTTCTTTTATCTTTATCCAAACTTTCCGGAAGTATGAAATATCCATATAGGAAATTCAACAAACACAAACCTGCTGCCGCATAAAAAGGGACTCTGGAACCATAATGTCCTAAAAGCCCTCCCAAAACAGGCCCGATAATGAATCCTAAACCGAAGGCCGCTCCGATCAATCCAAAGTTTTTGGCTCTGTCTTCATCTGTTGAAATATCGGCAATATATGCGCTTGCCGTTGTAATGCTGGCTCCTGTAACTCCGGCGATGATTCTTCCGGCAAAAAGCCACCAGATGGTTGGAGAAAGGGCAAGAAAAATATAGTCAACAGCAAATCCGAACAAAGAGATCAGAATAATGGGTCTTCTTCCGTATTTATCACTTAAATTTCCCACTACAGGAGAAAATACAAACTGGGTAAAAGCATAGGCAAATCCAAGCCAGCCTCCATATTTTGCAGCTTCACTGATATCACTGTGAATCAATTCTTCGATCAATTTAGGAACAACGGGAATGATAATTCCCCATCCGGTAATATCAATCAATAAAGTGATAAATATAAAGCCAATGGCCGCTTTTTTCTTTGAATTTTCCATAGTCGTGCAAAATTAATGAAATCTAAAAAATAATTGTTCTAAATAATGTAACATTAAAAATTTATAATACTCATAAAAAAAGCCTTTCAAAAAATGAAAGGCTTTTACTTATTGTAGTTGATTCTTATTTTGAAGCAAGGACTTCTTTATTGCTGGTAGACTTACCATGCACTTCCTCTTCTTTGCCTTTCTTAAGGAAGTCATAAGCAATTGCCGAAGCGATAAAGATGGATGAATAAGTACCGAATCCGATACCGATCAACATCGCAAACATAAATCCTCTCAGGTTATCTCCACCGAAAATGAAGATCGCCAAAATTACAAGGATCGTAGTGAATGACGTGTTGAATGTTCTACCCAATGTACTTGAGATTGAATCATCAAATAATCCGGCTAGTGTAATAGATTTCTTCTCTCTCAAATACTCTCGGATTCTGTCGAAGATAATCACCGTATCGTTGATTGAGTATCCTAATACGGTAAGGATCGCAGCAATGAAATCCTGGTTGATCTCCATATTGAACGGCATATATTTGTGAAGCAATGAATACGCCCCTAAAACAATAACCGCATCGTGGAATAAAGCTGCAACCGCACCAAGAGAGAACTGCCATTTTCTAAATCTTACCAAGATATAGATGAAGATAATTCCTAAAGCACCTACTACAGCAAAAACACCGTGAGTTTTAATATCATCTGCAACAGTAGGACCTACTTTTTCAGAAGAAATAATTCCTGCGTGGTCTTTATCAGCCGCTTTGAAATCTTTCAATGTAATTCCTGCCGGTAAGTTTGATTTTAATCCTTCGTATAATTTCTGCTCAATAGTCTGGTCAGCTTTTAAAGATTCATCTTCGATAAGGTAATCGGTTGAAATCTTTAATTGCTTATTATTTCCGAAAGTCTTAGCTTCTACAGATGAGTTTTTACCATCTTCAGTTTTAAATAATTTCACTAAGTTTTCTTCAACATCATTAGCATTTACTTCTTTATCGAATCTTACCACATAGTTTCTACCTCCTGTGAAGTCGATACCATATTTAAATCCGTGAGTGAAAATAGATCCGATACAGATTGCTGTTAAAATAGCAGAAATAATATAAGCATATTTTCTTTTTCCAATGAAATCGATCCAAGTATTTCTGAATAAGTTCTTTGTTGGAGCAGTCCAAACAGAAAGACCTTTTCCTTTATTCAGTCTGCTGAAGATCATTACTCTTGAAAGCAATACTGATGTAAATAAAGTCATCGCGATACCGATCATCAATGTCAATGCGAAACCTTTGATAGGCCCTGTTCCGAAGAAGAACAATACTACTGCCGTAAGGAAAGTAGTGGAGTGACCATCAATAATCGCATTTAAAGCATGTTTGAAACCATCTTTATATGCTTCTAAGATTCCTTTACCTGCAAATAATTCTTCTTTGGTTCTTTCATAAATGATAACGTTCGTATCTACCGCAACCGCCATAGTAAGAACGATACCTGCGATACCTGGAAGTGTAAGGGTGAAATCCCCTGAATCCATGATACCGAAAATATAGAATAAGTTGATGATCATGGCGATTACCGCATAAACTCCCGCACCACCGTAATAGAAAATGATGTATACGATAATGATCAGGAATGCAATAACGAATGACATGAAACCTGCATTAATAGATTCCTGTCCTAAAGACGGACCTACCTGAGTAGCCTGAACCACTTTAGCACCTGCAGGAAGTTTACCCGCTCCAAGAACGTCAACTAATTCCTTAGCTTCATCCTGAGAGAAGTTTCCTGAGATCTGAGTTCTACCGTTAGGAATAGCGTTTACTACATTCGGAGCAGTATACACTCTATTATCAAGCGTTACCGCTACAGGCTTACCAACGTTTTTCTCTGTTAGTGTTTTCCATTCTTTGGCTCCTTTAGAATCCATTTGCATGTCTACTACTACTCTACCTAATTCATCATAGCTGATGTTAGCAGTTTCAACGGCACCGTCTACCGGAGCTTTTTGGTTAACGTTTCCTCTTACGGCATATAATACTAAGCTTTCAGGATCTGATGCTTCCGGCTTGTATCCCCACATGAATTGGGTATATTTAATGTTTGCAGGACGTAGAGACTGCGCCACTTTACTGTTCAAAATTTTATTAACAACAGCTGTGTCAGATAATTTTACGCTTCCTACAGAACTTGGATTAGCAGATTTTCCACCTTGCATAAGGTTCATGAAGTTTACATTTTTTGCAACTCCCATTGAATCTCCTTTTACCGCTACCATAGTAGTTAAAGTCTGGAAATAAGGGGCGATTTCAGGGATTTGTTGTACTTCCCAGAACTGAAGCTTAGCAGAAGTCTGAAGCATTTTCTTCACCTTATCGATGTCCTTCATCCCAGGCATTTCCACAGAAATTCTTGCGGTTCCCGGAACTCTCTGAACATTCGGCTGGATAGCTCCCAGCTTATCGATTCTGGTTCTGATTACTTCAAAAGCAGTTCCTACAGAAAGATCGATTCTTCTTTTAACGATGCTTTTTACCTGCTCGTCAGTAGTGTTATATTTGATCTCCGTAAGGTTGGTATTTCCGAAAATTTCCGGATCTGCAAGTTTTAGATTGGTTCCTTTTGCTTTGTTTACAGCATCGAACTGATCGAAGAAATTATCAATGTAAGATCTTGTAGAGTTCTTCTGAGCTTCATCAGTTTTGTTTAAAGCTTCAATAAGAACCGGATTGGTAGAATAATTGGTTAAATCATTCACCAAATCTCTCTGGTTGATCTCCAAAAGAACGTTGATCCCTCCTTTAAGGTCAAGACCAAGTTTCATTTCCTTGTCCTTCGCTTTGGTGTAATAAAGTTTTGTGAACCCCAGGTTCAGAGTATCCTTAGAAAGTCTTGCAATCTCTTTCTGATACTTCTCCGGATTGTCTCCTGCTACAGCAGTCGCCTGCTTTTCAATTTTGCTGGCGTACCAGGTCGGTAATAGCTCATTTAAGCAAATTAACCCTAATACAATAGCAACAATTGTAATAAGTCCTTTTCCTTGCATTTTGTTATAACTACGTTAAATTAAGTCGGCAAATATAATCATTTCTTTCTATTTTATGAATTTTTAACATCAGAAATCGTTTATTTTCAGGTATATCGGTTTTCTTTGCCATATTCCATATTCTTCAATTTTCATGATATATTTTTATGATTTTTTCAAACTAAGGTTGGTATGAAATTTTCATTGATTAAACAACACCCTAATTATCACAATATTATGAAAAAACTACTTTTTACTGCATGTATTTTTTCTTCCTTAATCCTTAATTCTCAAAGCATTATTTTGGAAGATTTTGCGAGCGGACTTACCAGTCCCGTAGAAATTACAAACGCCAACGATAGCCGGTTGTTTGTTGTACAGCAGGATGGAATCATCAAAATTATCCAGCCTAACGGAGCCATTAATCCTACTAATTTCCTGAATATAAGCACTAAAATAGTGTATGGAGGTGAAAGAGGCCTTTTAGGATTGGCATTCCATCCCCAATATGCTACTAATGGCTATTTTTTTGTGTATTATAACAATACCGCAGGAAATATTATCGTAGCCCGATATTCTGTGAGTGCCACTGATCCCAATGTGGCTGATCCAAACTCTGAAAAAATTTTATTGAACATTCCAAAACCGTTTACCAATCATAATGGAGGAAGCATTCATTTTGCTCCCGACGGCAATTTATGGATCATTACCGGCGATGGCGGAAGTGGCGGTGACCCTAACAATAATGCTCAAAACAAGAATTCTTTGTTAGGAAAAATGTTGCGTATTGATGTCAATTCAACCGGAGCATATAATATTCCTGCAGGTAATCCTTTTATAGGAGTTGACGGCGCCGATGAAATCTGGGCATATGGTCTTAGAAATGCTTGGAAATTCTCCTTTGACCTCACCAGCGGAAATGCATTGATAGCCGATGTAGGACAAAATGCTATTGAAGAAATTAACAGAATGCCTTTGACACAAGCCGGACTTAATTACGGATGGAGATGCTATGAAGGAAATGATGCATACAATACGGCAGGATGTGCAAGTGCTACTACTATGACCTTTCCTATTGCAGTTTATGATCATTCCGGAGGAAAGTGTTCTATAACAGGAGGCTATGTCTACAGAGGAACATTATACCCTGCATTACAGGGAAAATATTTTTTTGCTGATTATTGTTCCACCCAGATCGGAATGCTGAATGCTGATAATTCCATTACATGGACCACCGCCTTCACAGGCAATAACTTTTCAACTTTTGGAGAGGATTATCAGAAGGAATTGTATGTAGCCGCAGTAAACAGCGGAAAAATATTCAAAGTGAAAACGAACAGTACTTTAGGAACTCAGGAAGCCGGATGGAACCCAATCAGGATTTATCCGAACCCTGCCTCTGAAATGATCTATGTAGAAGGTTTTACAGATAAAAATACTTCTGCTGATCTCATCAGTACGGATGGACGAATGGTAATGGAAAATACCAGGATCAATGAAGATAATAGCATTGATATTTCATGGGTTCCTGCCGGAGTTTATTATATCATCATTAAATCCGGGGATCTGAAATCTTATAGCCAGAAACTGATCATTAAGTAACTCTGTTACATGATCAGTTTGGGGTTTCGGGGTTGCTTTGCAACCCCGAAACCTTTTATACCAAAAAAGCGATTCGAAAAGAATCGCCTTAATTTTATTTAACAATGAGTCATTTAAAATAAATCATCTTTTACAAGATTGGCGCCATTTTTAATAGCCAATGATTTAAGCGCACTCACATATTTATCTCCAATATTCTGAAATACGTAATATTTAATAATTTTTATATTTCCGCTAACATCTGTAGGACCTATTACCTGAATGCTTCTATATTTTTTATTTTTCTCGTAGATCTCAGATTTGATTTCCTTCACATCTCTCCAGTTGATCTCTATAACATCCGTAGATTTTAAGTAATATTTTTTTATTTGATCTTCAGTAATATCTATCCTTAGCTTATTATCTCCTTCAAAAACATCTATTCCTCTGGATTTTAACCATGAAACGGCAGCACTTTTAGAAGATTCATAATTATCATATACTAAACTAGGCCCCCCCTGTAATTTTGCCACATGTTCTACAGCCTTTGAAAATCGATCTCTTAAATCTTTTGTCTTAAAGTGAATCCCTATATATAAAGGCAAACCCTCATGAATATAATTGGAAACAATGTATAAAACATACTTGCCAGCTTCGTCATCGTTGATTCTTAAATCATTAATGGTATTCCAGCCAAACCATGTATAGCCTTCAGCAGTACCTGTTTCGATCCTTATTTTTTCAGGGGTTACTTGCAGTTTATTGTCTGCATTTACGGGTACAGATCCGCTGAAATAATCGAATCCTTCCAATCGTTTGGAGTTAATCCAGTCTAATGATTCCTGTAAACCTTGTGAATATGATTGCTGAAAACAGAACAGGAGCAAAATCCCTAGAATTTTGATATAATTTTTCATAGTACCTTAGTTTTAAGCAAATCTATGAAAAATTTCATCTGTTTGTTTATACTGTCATCGAGAAAATCCTTGTTTCCGGTTTGTTTCTCATCATTCTGAGATCGAAAACCATCGCCACATTTCTGGTGAAAGCTCTTCCTTTTTCTGTAATCTTTATAGTACTACCTTGTATTTCAACCAGCTCATCACTTTCCATTTCTTTCAGCATTTCAAAGGCATTCTCCAGTTCCGGAATAGCATCCTGTGAATCAAAAGTAGTTTCAAGCTGACACATCAGATTTAAGATATGTCTTCTCATCAACAAATCCTCTTCATTCAGGATATGACCTTTCACAACAGGAATAAGACCTTCCTCTACCATTTTCTGGTACTCTTCCACTGTTTTCACATTCTGGGCAAAAGCATACCATGAATCTGAGATAGAAGACATTCCAAGGCCTACCATTAGCTGAGTTTTGCTTGAAGTATAGCCCATAAAATTCCTGTGGAGCTTTTTCTGGATCAAGGATTGGTATAAATCATCATGTTCGAAAGAGAAATGATCCATTCCCACTTCTATATATCCTAATTCCTGTAACAGTTTTTTACCATCTTCATACAAACGGCGTTTCTCTTCTCCGCTTGGCAAATCATTCTCATCGAATCCTCTCTGACCTACTCCTTTTACCCATGGAACATGAGCATAAGAATAAAAAGCCAATCGGTCCGGTTTTAATTCTAATGTCTTATGAATGGTATATTCCATAGCATCCCAATGCTGATGCGGAAGTCCAAATACCAAATCATGACTGATACTTCTGTACCCGATCTCTCTGGACCATTCTGTTACTTCTCTTACTTTTTCAAAAGATTGAATTCTGTTAATGGCTTTCTGAACTTTAGGGTCATAATCCTGTACTCCAAAGCTCACTCTTCTGAATCCTAAATCATATAATGTTTGTAAGTGCTCTTTGGTCGTATTATTAGGGTGTCCTTCAAAAGAAAATTCATGATCTTCTGCAATCTCAACGGTTGCAAAAATTCCTTCTAATAACGTTTTTAGATTTTGCGGAGAAAAAAATGTGGGTGTTCCTCCACCCAAATGAAGTTCCTTCAGTTTCGGTTTTTCCTCGAAAAGTTCAAGATAAAGCTTCCATTCTTTCAAAACACTTTCTAAATAAGGTATTTCTACACTGTGCTGCTTGGTAATACGCTTATGACATGCACAAAACGTACATAAAGCCTCACAAAATGGAAGATGAATATAGATGGAAATTCCTTCGCCAGAGTTACTTTCATGGAAAGATCTTACTACACTTTCTTTCCATTTTTCAGGGGAGAAAGTGCTTTCGTCCCAATAAGGAACGGTAGGATACGATGTATAACGCGGTCCGGGAATATTATATTTATCAATTAAAGAATTCATACTGCAAAATTAGTCATAACTTATGAATTACAACTTATGAATTATATTAGGGTTTGTTTTCGAAATTTATAATGAGTCTAAATACTTCTTCTGCAAAGTTTTTACCGAGGTCTATATAGCCCGCACTATCATAGTGCCATGGATCATTTCCATAGTTATATTTTTTTGTTGAGCGGACAATGGCTGCATGTTTATCATCTTGCACAAACTTTTCCTGGGCATATTGCACCAATTCTCCTCTTGGCCATACTTTCCCTACTTCATTTTTTCCGGAATCTGAAATCTTTCCAATGACAACAGGTAAATCATCCGTTAATAAAGCAGCTCTCATCTGATTCATCAATGTTTTCAGATGAACATAATATCTATTGGCAACTTCTTCAGTATAGCTTGCATCTCCTTCACCCTGCATCCATAGAATTCCGGAAGGAACAAGTATATCTTTCTTTCCATTTCCGTCAATATCCGTTTCAGCAAGCGCATTCTTAACGGTTGTAAGAAAATTATCATATTGATTAATTCCGTTCTTCCCACGAAAATCAGAATCCCAACATCCGAAATCACCTTTGGCAAGGCTGTCAATAGAAGTACCTTCTCTTGCATATTTAATCAACGCAATCTTATCATTGGGGAAAAGCTCTTTCATTCTTTTTGCAAAAGATAGTTCCAGCCCGAAACGATCTGAAAGCGTATTGGTTTTTCCATCTGATTTAAATCCGGTACCATTTCCCGGTTTTAATGCTTCCCATTTTCCAACTCCTCCATTCAAATCTCCATCAGGGACCGAATTTCCCTGAAATATATACACATCTTTGAAAGATTTAAGATCATTAGGCAGGTCCTTATTGTAGCCGAATCCATTCATATTAGATTGTCCTGCAAGAATGAAAACTCTTATTTTCTGGCTGTAAAAAACTGTTGGAACAAGAATTAGCAAAAAAATTTTTAAACTTTTCATAAAAGAAATTTTACTCAAAATTAGATCTGAGAAACAGCAAATACACAAAATTTACAGAGATATACTCTATCTTGGATATTTAAAATTTTAATTTCATTACTGAAATCCTGTCTTTCCCTGCAAAAACCACCGTATTTTTATCTACCCATTCGCAAACGAAATAACCTTTTTCATCAGATAATTTCTTCCACGTTTTTCCATAATCCGAAGAATAACTGATGTGTTGGTCACCTACTGCAATTATTTCCTTTCCTTTAGAATTGGGTTTGATTTTTACACAGGTTGTATACCCTGCATTTTGTCCGGAAGCCTGTATTTCCCAGGTTTCTCCGCCATTTTTTGTGGTAGCAATATTGTTGACGTTTTCAGCCTGCTTTGTATAATCTCCTCCTACAACAATTCCAAATCGGGTTTCTATATCCATATCCATAGCGTAAATTCCTGTTGAAGAACTTCCATTAACAAACGGCACTTCTTTCCCATAGAGTTTATCTCCCATTTGATAAGAATAGAATTGCCTTGATTTTTTCCCTCCCGTTACAAACCAGAATTCATCTTTGTTCAGGTAAATATTGGAATTGCTTGCAGCAAAAGCTGCCTCTCCTTCTCCAATTTCATATTTCTCATTACAGGGTAATGTTTTCCAGCTTTCACCATTATTTTTAGTCACAAGGATATTCATACATTTTCCGTAGGGATCTCCTAATGCAACTCCATTATTCCCGTCAAAAGAAAGTGCATCGTAAAATGCAGTTTTCGTAGTATCTGTATAAATAATCTGTGATTTTAAATCATTTTTATTGATCTTAAAAAAGTATGCCGGGCTCTCAATATTGATGGCATAAAAAAATCTCTTATCCTGAGCCAATGTTCTGAACTGAAGTTTCTTTTCAGACAATTGGATCTGTTTTTGCTTTTGAGGATTTTTCAAATCAACAAACCCGAATTTTGAATCCGTTCCGCTGTACCAGACTTTGTGATCATACATCTCTAAAGCTCTTATACTGATCTTATCATTGAAGATCGTGGTAAAACTTTCAACTTCTTGGGAAAACGTTAAGATGCCCAACAATGAAAATAAAATGGAGAAAATCTTTTTCATAATAAACAAAAATAAAAAAGTCCACAGAATTCTGTGGACTTTTAACTTATATTTTTATAGATCTAAATCTGGTTTTTCTAAAGGTTCCTGTTCAGCCTTAAATGTTTCTCCATATCCTCCATTCTGAAGTTTAGAGTGCTTTTTACTGTAAAGGAAATAGATAATAAACCCGATAGCCAGCCAAGCAAGAGAATACATTTGAGCTTCCTTACTTAAGTTGATGATCAGATAAACGTTGATCGCAATACCTAAACAAGCAATTACCGGTAATGCAGGAACTTTAAAGTTTCTTTGTAAGTTCGGTTCTTTTACCCTCAATACCCAAACAGCTACACAAACCATCGTAAACGCGAACAGCGTTCCGAAACTTGTCATGTGTGCCAAATCATTAATTGGCGTTAATGAAGCTACAATGGAAATTACAATTCCTAAGATAATAAGGTTTTTAGTAGGAACACCCGTTTCCGGGTTTACTTTTGCAAACGTTGCAGGAATAAGACCGTCTTTGGACATTCCCAAGAAAATTCTTGACTGTCCCATGATCATTACCATTAATACAGAGATCAAACCAACAGTAGCAGCAATCGTAATGATGTATCCTGCCCAGGCCTGACCTGCAATATCAAATGCATACGCTACAGGCGCTTTAATCGCATCCGGATATTTCCCAAGCGGATTGAAGTCTGTATAGTGCATCATTCCCGTTAATACAAGGGAAACCAAAATATATAAAAGGGTACAGATGATCAATGAAGCAATAATAGCAAACGGAACATCTTTCTTAGGATTGATTGCTTCTCCTGCCTGTGTAGATACCGCATCGAAACCTACATACGCAAAGAAAATAGCTGATGCTCCCGCTACCACTCCGGCCAAACCGTAAGCTGAATGAGAAACCCCGTTTTCAGTAATCGTAGTCGGTTCTGGAATGAAAGGAGTCCAATTAACAGGATCAATAAAGAAAGCACCTGCAACGATCACGAAGATAATAGCAGAAACTTTTAGCATTACGATGAAGTTATTCGCCTTTGCAGCTCCTTTTGTACCTCTTACGAGGATAGAAATTACAAATAATACAATCAAGAATGCAGGTAAGTTCATAGAAAACCCTTCATTTCCTGAAGCCCAATATGTCTGTGGGTCTGTAGTAAGCCATGTTGGAAGGTGAAGTCCGAACATTTTGAGCAGTTTACTAAAATATCCCGACCAGGATACGGCGACCGTCATTGATCCCATAGCGTACTCCAAGATCAATCCCCATCCTATGATCCATGCGAAAATTTCTCCTACAGTTCCATATGCATATGCATACGCTGAACCTTCTACCGGAAGTATGGATGCAAATTCAGCATAACATAAAGCGGCAAATACACAGGCTATCCCCGCAATTACAAAAGAAAGAGCCAATGCAGGTCCTGCATTATAATAAGCTCCAGTTCCCGTAAGTACAAAAATTCCTCCTCCGATAATTGCCCCGATTCCAATGGCTGTAAGGCTCCATTTTCCTAAAACGCGTTTCAACTGGCTTTTTTTGATATCAGCTTCATAAGCGCTCATTGGTTTTTTAACCCAAATTTTTGACATATTTTATTATTTATTAAAGATTTACGAAAATATAAAAATTTTAGAAATCTTAACATTTATTGACAAAATTTCATGAATTAATTTAAATAAAAAAACTTAAAAAACTGATTTCCACCTTATTCGAAGTATTTCCCAGTGTATGAATTTTTGTTTATTTTTGATCACATGAATTTATATGATCTCTTTGTAAGACCGTATGAGAGCTATACTTCTTTACAAATTCTTCTGGAAGCTTCAGGAGCAGTCTTTGGAATACTAAGTGTCTATTTCTCCATTAAAAAAAATATCTGGGTGTATCCTACCGGGATTATTTCCACTCTGATCTATGTATACATTCTTTTCAATTTCGGATTATTGGGTGATTGTATGATCAATGTATATTATACAATAATGAGCATTTACGGGTGGATTTTGTGGGCGAAGAATTCTGAAGATCACATTCACGTAGATGTTACCTGGGCGACCCAAAGAGAATGGCTGTTCGGAGTATTGCTTTTCATAATAAGTTTTGCTTTGGTAACAGTAGTTTATTATTACAAACCTTATATCGATAATCAATTTTCAATGGAGGGAGCAAGCCTGGGACTGTATCATCTTGATTGGGCCAATTGGCTGGATGTGATCACTACTTCCATATTTTTAGTAGGTATGTGGTTTATGGCCAAACGCCGCATTGAGAACTGGATTTTCTGGATCGTCGGAGACTTAATTTGTATTCCTATGATGATTTTTAAGGGACTTGGAATCACTTCGGTTCAATATTTGGTATTTACTATAATGGCGATCCTCGGATACGTCAATTGGAAAAAAAGTTTTAAAGAAAAAAGTACAGAAAAGTCATGAAAAATTTATTAAAAATAGCATTCAGCGTTTTTACTATAGCTAGTTTATCATCTTGTATGGCCTATACTGATGGCTATGCAAGCGGTCCGTCTTACGGATATGGAGATCCTTATTATAACAACGGATATTATTATGCCCCTTATGGGTATTACGGCAGCGGAGGATATTATGGAAATGATGGATATTATTACAGAAATGATATCAATTATTATTATGACAACGGTATTCCTTATTATTACTACGGTAATGGGAATAACAGAAGAAAGGTATATGTAGAGAGACGAAGCACTTCACAAAGACCTTCCAATGGATTGCGTAATACACCAACCAATAATGGAAATTATAATAACAGTAATTATAATAATGATCCTCGATATAATAATAGCAGGAATAACAGCGGCGGATTCAGAAATTCCAATTCCAACAGAAATCAAAACAATCAGGGAAGCGGGTTCAGAAACCAGCAGCAACAACAGAATAACAACCAGAGACAGGAGAACAGCGGCGGATTTAGAAACAGCAATGGCAACTCCAACAACTCCGGAAGCGGATTCAGAAATAACAATAGTTCGCAGAACAATCAGCAGGATAACTCCTCCAGATCAGGAAGCGGATTCAGAAGATAATAATTCTAAATTAAGAAAACGAACAGCTAACACTGTTCGTTTTTCGTTTTTATATAGTAATTTTGCAAGTTCATTTTCAGACAACAAATTATGGAATTTTATAAATATCAAGGCACAGGGAACGACTTTGTAATGGTAGACAACAGAGATCTTCAATTTCCAAAAGATAAAAGTATCATCGAGAAGCTTTGTGACCGACGTTTCGGGATCGGAGCAGACGGACTTATCCTTCTGGAGAATGATGAAAATTATGATTTCAAAATGGTGTATTATAATTCAGACGGTGGGGAAAGCACGATGTGTGGAAACGGCGGAAGATGTCTTGTCGCTTTTGCTTTTTTCCTTGATATTTTCGAAGACAAATGCAAATTCATTGCGATTGACGGAGAGCACGAAGCAGAAATCCATAATGGAATCATTAAACTAAAAATGATTGATGTAGATACGATTTCTAACGACGGAAATGACACTGTATTGAATACCGGATCGCCTCATTATGTAAAATATGTGGAGGATTTGGTGAATTACAATGTTTTTGCCAAAGGAAACGAGATCAGAAACTCAGAAAATTATCACGAAAAAGGGATCAATGTCAATTTTGTTGAAAAAATTAATGACGATGAAATTTTCGTAAGAACCTATGAACGAGGCGTTGAGGACGAAACTTACAGCTGCGGAACAGGAGTTACGGCTTCGGCTTTAACTTTTCTGCAAAAAAACAATCTAATCTCTGTAAAAGTTAAAACACTTGGCGGCGACCTGAAGGTATATGCTGAAAAAGATGAAAACTCTTTTCATAACATTTGGCTCGAAGGTCCTGCGAAACAGGTTTTTAAAGGCAAAATAGACCTTATTTAAACAAAAAACTTTTAATCAACACTTAACTTATAATGAAAAAAGCTATTCTCATTATCATTCTGCTTGTTTTTGTTGTGGCAGGATTTTTTGGTTTTAGATTTTATAATAAATATTACGGGAACAATGTGGAAAAAGAGGGTTATGTTTTAATTCCTCATAACGCAAGTTTCAAGCAGCTCCTGGATTCTATCAGTCCTTATATTCAGAATAAAGAATCTTTTGAGGCGGTAGCAAAGGATAAAGACCTGGATAAATATTTTAAGGCTGGACGTTATCGTATTCAAAGAGGAACAGGTAACACCAACCTTGTCAATATGATCAAAGCCGGAAATCAGACCGAGAATACTTTTAGAATCGGTGATTTTGGGGATATCTATCAAATGGTTGGAAGAGTGACCAAAAAGACAGAATTGGATTCTTTACGATTTGTGAAAGATTTCAATACCATTGCTACTGAAAAAGGATATACTAGTGCGGAAGATTTAAAGAAATATTTCTTTATTGATACGTATAACTTTTTCTGGACAGTAACCCCGAAAGAGTTCTTTAAAAAATTTGAAGACCAATATAACAGTTTCTGGAACAGTGAAAGAAAGGCTAAAGAGCAGCAATCCGGATTGACCAGAAACCAGATTTATGCTTTAGCTTCTATTGTATACAAAGAATCAGGGGGAAAAGAAGATGAAATGAAAACGATTGCCGGATTATACCTGAACCGTTACAGAAAAGGAATGAAACTGCAGTCTGATCCAACGGTAATTTACGCTATCAACAAGCAAACCAACTTTAAAGAATCTATCAAAAGAGTTTTATACAAACATTTGTCTACTCCATCACCTTATAATACCTATGCCAACGCAGGGATTCCTCCGGGACCAATCTGTGTGGTGGATAAAAACTCGGTAGACGCCGTTTTGAATGCTGAAAACAACAATTATATATTCATGTGTGCTGACCCTGCAAGATTCGGATATCATAAGTTTACAGCAAGCGCTGAACAGCATGCTATTAATGCAAAAGCATATCAGGACTGGCTCAATTCAAAAAATATAAAATAAAGAAAACTTTTAACTTTATTTTAACAAAATAATAATTAACATTTAGCATTTAAAAACGACATATCCTTTTAGAAATAATAAACAAATCGTCATATTTTACATTTTATCTCTTTGAAAAATTAATAATTTAAAGAATAAAAATTTCGCGATTTTATATAAAAATACCTTATGAACCAGACGGAAATTATCAACATTTTCACAAAAAAAACCTTAGGGCTCACTTTTGTTCTTTCAGCAGCAGCTTTGGCATTTGCTCAGGAAAAAGTAGGCATTACAGGAAACATCGTCAACAAAAACAATCAGGGAGTTCCTTATGCTTCGGTAACCTTCAGTAATAAAGCCAACAAGGCTTTGAGTGATGCAACCCTTACAGATGAAAAAGGACAGTATAAGCTGGATCTGGCTCCCGGAAATTATGATATTACAGTAGAGGCAGTAGATTACAAGAAAAGTGTCATCAACAAACAGATAACAGGTGCCGGAAATATCGGCGCTCTTTCCATTGTACCGGAAGCTACGGGTACTGATCTGAAAACCCAGGAAATCCAGGGAGTTGTAATTACTGCGGCCAGTACAAAACCTTATAAAGTAGAGTTAGATAAGAAAACTTATGATCCATCTCAGGATATTGTCAGCCGAGGAGGTAATCTTCAGGATGTATTGGCAAATGTTCCTTCAGTTTCTGTGGATACAGATGGTACGGTTTCCATGAGAGGAAGTTCCAATGTAAGATTTTTGATCAATGGGAAACCCTCTGCTCTTTTAGGAATTGATGATGGTGCTAATGCTTTACAAAGTATTCCTGCTGATCAGATCGAAAGAATCGAAGTAATTACCAATCCTTCTTCTAAATTTGAAGCAAGCGGAACTGCAGGGATCTTAAATATCATTCTTAAAAAGAATAAGAAAGTAGGCTTTAACGGAAGTGTAACGGGAACAGTAGGATATTTGCCTCAAACCTCTTTAAATACCAATCTGAGCTGGAGAAAAGGTAATTTAACATGGTTCTTAAATGGCGGCGGCGGTTACAGAGAATCTAAGAACACTAACAGAAATAACGCAACGTACTTTAATGCGGTATCTGCTTTAGACAGAACCCAGATGAACCAGGAGTCTATTTCTAAAAATAAAAACGACAACTATAATGCTTCTGCAGGTATTGTGTACGATATTTCCGATAAAACATCGGTAAATGCTTCAGGAACTGTAAGAACATTCGACAGTGACAATTTTGGAAATGTAATTTATGATTACCGTTACCTTAACGGATCACGTTCTTTAACAAGAAGATTGAATGACGGTTCCAATAATAATCTTGCTTTCCAGGGAGATTTCGGATTGGATCATAAATTTAATGATAAAGGACAAAATTTATCATTATCTTTAAGTTTGCAGAGAAACAGATCGTACAACGATACAGATGTCACTCAGACTAATGATGATATTTTTGCTTTACAGAATGTTATCGACCAAACGACCAGAAACAACACGGTAGTTGCCAAGGCTGATTATGAGCTTCCTATCGGGGAAAATTCAAAAATTGAAGCAGGCTACAGATTGGATATCAACAAAAACACCTATGACAATGACGTGTTGGAAAGATTGCCTTCCTCTAATTTCCAATATCTTACCGATTTCACTTATGATGCTAATTATAAGGAGATGTTCAATGCAGCCTATGTACAGTTCAAAAGTAAAATCGGCAATTTAGGATACCAATTAGGTTTAAGAAATGAGAATTCAAAAATTGATATTGATTATCAGAATTTGAATCCAAACTCTCTTATTGATAAGACAAAAAATTATAATAATTTATTCCCGAGTGTTTTCTTAAGCTATGAGATTGCGAAAGACAATCAGTTCTTAGTAAATTATTCAAGAAGAATTGACCGCCCGAGATCTTTCTTCCTGATCCCTAATCCAAGCTACTCAGATAACCAGAATATTTTCCTTGGGAACATAGATCTTAACCCTTCTTATGTGGATTCATACGAAGTAGGATATAGTATTTCTAAGAGTAAATTTACGATCAACCCTACTCTGTATTTCAGACATTCTACAGATGATGTAAAGATGTTGGTATATTCAGCAGGTGGCATATTTTATACTAAGCCTATTAACTTAGGTACTGATGACCGTTTCGGTTTAGACTTGAACTTTAGCTGGGATGCTACAAAGTGGTTGAAATTCTTAGGAAATGTTGACTTATTCGGTTATAACACGAAAGGTATTTATACAGATCCGAACATCCTTAATGAGCCGATGTCTTTTGAGGGTTCAGGATTCTCTTCCAGAGCGAGACTTACTTCTACTTTCAAAATAGATAAAACGTTCAGCTTCCAGGTTCAGGGATTCTACAGAGGAGGACAGAAAACGGAAAACCAGGATAGAAAAGATATGTATGCGATCAACTTCGGAGCGTCAAAAACGATCTGGAAAGGTAATGGAACCATCAGTTTCAATATCCAGGATATCTTCAATACCCGTTCTATGAGAAGTGTTACCAATACTTCGGAATTCAGCAGAGAATCTTATATGCAATGGCAGCCAAGACAGTTTGCATTGTCTCTAACCTACAGATTCAAGCAAGGAGAAAAGGTAGAGCAGCCTAAAAAGAAAAAAGACATCAATGCGAATGAAAGCGGTGATGACCAACAAGGCCCAATGTAATACAAATAAAAAATCCCGAAATGCTTCGGGATTTTTTTATTTTAAAACTTATATTTTATTTTTTTCCGCTTCATAAATTCTCTTCCTTAAATCACTGGAAGAAAATCTATGATCTCTTTTGTTGTAATAGATTTCGATTCCTTTTTCTTCGCAGTACTTTTTACCGGTAAAATCTTTATCCATATAATCGTCCCCGATAATCCTTACATCAATAACGAAAGATTTCAAAATATCTTCCAGATCCTGTTCCGTATAATAAGGAATAATCTCGTCTACAGCACTTACAGCTTTCAATTGAATATACCTTTCTACGATGGTTTGGGTAGGTTTATTTTTATTGGGACGATCATGTGAAGGATCAATCTGTAATCCTACAATTAAATAATCGCAAACGGTTTTTGCTTCTTCCAGCATTTTGATATGGCCGGCGTGAAGCAAATCAAATGAGGAAAATGTAATACCTATTCTTTCTGTTTTCATATGGGGTTCTTTTTAAAATTTCGCCGAAATAAATGTTCTTTTAAACGGATAAAATACCGGCGACACAGGAAAGACTTCCTGCAGTTCTTTTTTATAATCGCTTTTAAATTGTTCTTTCATGTCATCCGGAAGCTTTTCAACATAAGGAATCATGGCTGTTCCTGATGCCCAGTTATATACTGCTTCGGCATTTTCAAGAACATGGGGAAATACTTTCTCGAAAACGGTGATTTCCCTTCCTTTATTGTTGAACAATATTTCGGCGTAGTCTTCTATCTTTAATACGGTGTACTCTCGCTTCCATGAAGCATATACTCCTTTATATGTTTCCCGGTCCGCTACTTCACCCAATAATCGATGAACAATGAATTCATGATTGGAAGGTATCTGAACAGCCAATTGCCCTCCTTGTTTTATCTTACTGATAATTCTTGGAAACAGTTCTTTATGCTCATTGCACCATTGGATGGCCGCATTGGAAATGATAAGATCGAAAGTATCATTTAAGTTTAACTGATCTTCAATACTTCTTTTGGCAAAAGTAAGTCTGCTTGTTTCAAAATGTTTTGCCTTTTCAAGCATTTCAGCCGAAGAATCTATTCCTACAATTTTAGAATCCTCCAGATAATCTAGTAATTGGGAGGTAAGTTCTCCGGTTCCGCAACCTAAATCAATGACTGATAAATCCGGCCTTTTTTCCACCAAATTCAGCAGATCAAAAAACGGTGCAGAGCGTTCATTTTTAAACTGGTCGTAAACTTCTGGATTCCAAGCCATAGTATGATTTTTAAGAATTTCTGGAATTTAAATATTTCTGCCATTCCCAAACCGTTCTCAGAGATTCCTCCAAAGAGGTTTCAGATTTCCAATTAAGTTCTCTTTCTGCTTTATCTACATTGGCATACGCTATCGTAATATCTCCTTCTCTTCTCGGGCAAATCTGATAAGGAACTTCTACATTATTAGCCATTTCAAATGCTTTCACTACTTCCAAAACAGATGAGCCTTTACCTGTTCCCAGATTATAAATATCGATCACGCCCTCTTCCGACTGATCATTCATCAGCTTTTGTAAAGCGGCTACATGGGCTTTGGCAACATCTACAACGTAAATATAATCTCTTATTGGAGTTCCGTCTTCCGTATCGTAATCATTTCCCCAGATATTCAATTTTTCACGTATTCCTGCAGCTGTCTGCATCACATAGGGAACAAGATTATTAGGAACTCCGATTGGCAATTCACCTAATTTTGCAGAAGGATGTGCTCCAATGGGGTTAAAATATCTTAACAAAGAAATCTTTCTATGGTAAGCCTTTGCAAAATCGATCAGAATTTCCTCACCCATTTGTTTAGTCTTTCCATAGACACTTTCGGGCATTTTCAGAGGGGTATTCTCATCAATCGGCATTTTATCAGCTTGTCCATATACTGTACAAGATGAGCTGAAAATAAAATTAGAAATATTTCTTTCTTTAAATTCCTGAAGGATATTGATCAGTGAAAACAAATTGTTTTCATAATAATCCACAGGTTTTGCCTGGCTTTCTCCTACGGCTTTATACGCCGCAAAATTGATACATCCTTCAATTGGATGAGCATCAAAAACCTGTTTAAGAAGCTCTTTTCTTTTTAAATCAAAGGGATAAAAAACAGGTTTCTTCCCTGTAATTTCCTCAATGTTTTTTAAAATAAATTTTTCTGAATTGGATAAATCATCAACAATTACAACTTCAAAACCATTATTAAGAAGTTCTACTACTGTGTGGGAACCAATGTACCCTAATCCTCCTGTGACAAGTATTGCCATTTTTAATAATATTTTTTTATTCTTTGTGTTTTCCTATTTCTTCTAGTTCTAAGAAATCTATTTTAAATTTCTTTTTATTGTTAAGGTAAATAAAGGATGCAAAAACTAATGTAAAGATAATAATCAAAACTATATAAACGACCCTGTGAATACTCTCTGCATATTTTGAATAATGAATAATAAAATCATTAAAATTAAATAAAATAGCTAAAGAATAAATAATGTTAAGATAGAATATTCCCTTTGGGGGTTTTATTATCAGTAAAATTAAAGCAATGAAATATATAATGGAATATCCAAAATATAATATTATTTCCTTCAACTGTTCTTTGTCTGTAAAACTATAAGCCTTAGAAAATATTAATGTTTTTAAACTTAAAATTGATACTATTAAAAGAATAATATTAAATATAATATTAGTAAAATATAATTTTTTACTTTTAAAAATATTCCTTTTCATCCTATTACCCCATAAACTCCAATACAGCCTCAGTAATATACTTCAACTGTTCTTCATCCAATTCCGTATGCATCGGAAGAGAAATTACCTGATCTAACAGCTTATCAGTATTCACAAAATCTGCATCATTACTTTCCTGATAATAAGCTTTCTGTTTTCTTAGAGCAACAGGATAATAAATCATCGCAGGAATTTCTTTTTCTGCTAAGAATTTTTGTAGTTCATTACGTTGACCATTCAGGATTCTTAATGTATATTGATGGAACACATGCGTAGAATTCTCTGCTCTTTTTGGTGTTAAGATATTTGGATGATTGGCAAATGCCTCATCGTAATAATCCGCCGCTTTTCTTCTCGCCTCGTTATAAGTATCTAAATGAGGAAGTTTTTTTCTCAAAATAGCAGCCTGAATACTATCTAATCTGGAGTTCACTCCTACCTCATCATGATAATATCTTTCATACATCCCGTGGTTTACGATCCCTCTCAATCGGTGAGCCAATGCATCATCATTAGTGAAGATTGCTCCACCGTCTCCATAGCAGCCTAGGTTTTTAGAAGGGAAAAATGAGGTAGTCCCTACAATTCCCATTGTTCCTGAAGCTTTCACTGTTCCATCAGAGAATGTATATTCTGAACCAATTGCCTGTGCATTGTCTTCTATCACATATAGATTATGTTCTTTGGCAATTTTCAGAATTTCTTCCATATTGGCGCACTGCCCGAACAAATGTACCGGAATAATTGCTTTTGTTCTCGGAGTAATTGCTTTTCTGATCTGTTCCGTTGAAATCGTAAACGTATCATAATCTACATCCACTAAAACGGATTTAAGCTTAAGCAAATGGATTACTTCCACAGTTGCCGCAAAAGTAAAATCGGCAGTGATCACTTCATCTCCTTCTTTAAGGTCTAAAGCCATTAAAGCAATCTGTAAAGCATCCGTTCCGTTAGCACACGGAATTACGTGCTTTACTTCTAAATAAGACTCCAATTCATTCTGGAAAGACTTTACTTCAGGGCCATTGATGAAAGCCGCTGAATCCATTACATTTAAAACTGCATTATCTACTTCATTCTTTATTTTGTAATACTGACTTTGTAAGTCAACCATCTGAATCTTTTTCATAAATAATTATTTCTGTAAAAATAAGGAATTTAATATCCTGTCAAAAATTTTATTGATTTTGTTTTATCTTTATACAAAATAATGGCATGAAAAAAGTTTTACTCTTTTGTGTGTTAATGGGTTATTCCTTAGCGTTCGGGCAAACCGAGCTGGTTTTTGTGTATTTTACAGATAAGCCTAATAAGGCTGCGTTTTATGCCAATCCATTATCAGAGCTTTCACAAAAGTCCCTTGACAGACGTACAACATTAGGTATTCCCCTTAATGACCAGGATGCACCTATCGAACAATCCTATATCCAAAACCTGCAAAATCTGGGCTTTACCGTAACAGATTATTCCAAATGGCTGAACGGAGCTGCTGTAAATGCCACTCCCGCCCAGATCATAACATTACAGGCACAACCCTACATACAATCTGTTGAAAGCTTTGCTAAAAACTCTTCCGGTGGAACCAAAATATTACATCAGAATAAATGGGAAAATACAACCGATACTCAAAAGGTTTTAACAACGTTTGATTATGGTTCCGGAGCTGCACAAATTGATCAGATCAATCTCAGACAGCTTCATCTAGCCGGATATACCGGAACAGGAACCACCATTGCAGTCATTGATACCGGATTCCCAACTGTAAACACAGGTTCCGCCTTTTCAAGATTATGGACTAACAACCTGATAAAGGGTGGTTATGATTTTGTTTCAAAAGGTACCGATATATACAATACTTCTCTGAATGCGCATGGAACAGTGGTTTTAGGCGCCATTGGAGGATATATACAGGATTCATTTGTAGGCTCTGCGCCGGATGCCAGTTTTTATCTTTACCGAAGTGAAAATACTGCTGTAGAGATTCCGGAAGAAGAATTATACTGGATTGAAGCGGCGGAAGAAGCTGACAGAAAGGGGGTGGATATTATTACTACTTCATTGGGATATACAACTTTCGATGACCCGAAGTATAATTACACCTATGCCAATATGAACGGAACCACTTCATTCATAGCTAGAGGAGCGGAGATTGCCGTTAACAAAGGAATTTTTGTTCTTGTGGCTGCCGGAAATTCAGGACAGCAAACATGGCATTATTTGGGAACTCCGGCTGATAACACTAAGGCTTTTACCATCGGTTCTGTAGATTCTACAGGAAGTGTTTCCGGATTTTCATCATACGGCCCTAATTCAGCGGGGGCTATAAAACCTGACGGCTGTGCAAGAGGAACTGCCACACCTACGGTCCATAACAATGCTGTAACTGTAGTTAACGGTACTTCTATTGCGACCCCCATTGCTGCAGGAGGTGTTGCCTGCTTGATTCAGGCATTTCCTACGATGAACAGAGATCTGATGAGAAATAAATTAAGGCAAACCGCTTCATTATATCCAAGCAATACCACACAGATGGGGTATGGTATTCTTAATTTCGGAAGTTTGTACACTTCTGTTTTAAATACTTCTGAGCTGGTGAAAAAACATAAGGTTGCCATTTTCCCTAATCCGGTGAAAAACATTTTAAATATTGCTTCCGAAAGCGATGTTGCAAGTTTGGAAATTTATGATAATTTGGGAAGATTGATCAGAAAAGCCAATGATCAAACATCCATTAAAGTTGAAGATTTTCCGAAAGGAACTTATTATTTGAAAATTCAGACAAAGGCCCAAGTTTACTATGAGAAATTCATAAAAGAATAAAAGAAAAACCTCTCGATTGAGAGGTTTTTTATTTAATTCAATGTTTTAAATTTACGCCGAGTTTCTGCTCGCATTAATATTTCCAAAAAGAGAACGGGTCACCAATTTTTCATAGGCTTCCTTATTTCCTTCTCCTTTCTGAATCTTCATTAATGCATATTGCTGAATGCTTAATAAAGGCAGTACAATTTTTTCACGGATTCTCACAGACTTTCTCGAAAGCGGATCTTCCTGCTGAAGTAAAGTAAATCCGGTCAATTCCAACATAATGTCCTTGGAAAGGTTGTACTCTTCAAAAAGAACATTCCAGAATTCGCCGAACTTAGGATTGTTCTTAATATAATAAGTCAATGGAAAATAAGATTTATTCATGCTCATCATAGAGTTCAAAACTAATGTTTTAAAGAAATCGGAACCTTTATAAAGCTCTTTGACTTCTTCAAATCTCCCCTGCTTTTTCATTTCGTTCATCGCATAGCCGAATCCAAAAAATCCGGGAACGTTTTGCTTTAGCTGCGACCATGATCCTACAAACGGAATCGCTCTTAAATCTTCAAATTTCAGTTCATTTCCACTGCCACGCTTGGAAGGACGGCTTCCAATATTGGTTTTCCCATAATATTCCAGCGTACTCATTTCCTGGAGATAAGGTACAAACATCGGATGAGCTTTCAGATCAGAATATTTTTTATAACTCATATCTCCCAGCTCAATAATCAGCTTTCTTTGTTTATCCGTTAATTCTTTTTTTGCATTTTTGAATACATCATTTTCAACACCCGCAGTCAGAAGCTGTTCAAAATTGTATTTTGCCTGTTCCTTGTTTCCAAAAATACTGGTAATGGTTTGTCCCTGAATGGTTAATTCGATTTTATTATTGGCAATTGTTTTCCCTTGTGAAGCATAGAAATCGTGAGTCTTTCCTCCTCCTCTTGCAGGTGGCCCTCCTCTGCCATCAAAAAACACTACTTTGATACCGTTCTGCTGAGAAAGCTTCGTCAGCACCTCTTTGGCTTTATAGATTTCCCAGTTGGCTTTCAGATACCCCCCGTCTTTGGTTCCATCCGAAAACCCAAGCATTATAGTCTGCTGATTTCCTCTTCTTTCAAGATGCTTTTTATAGACAGGATTCTGATACAGCTCGCTCATCACCTTTTCAGCATTCTGGAGACCTTCCATTGTTTCAAAAAGCGGAACAATATCTACTTTGATATCTTCATCCTCATATCCGCAGACCTTGAAAAATGCATATACATTCATGACATCTTTCACAGCATCGGAATTGGAGATAATATAACGGTTCATTCCTCTGATTCCGTTCAGTTCCTGGATTTCTTTTACCTGAGCAACCGTTTTCAAAGTGTCTTGTATAATATCTCCAAAATCATCAGAGTTTACAGGATTTGAAATCTCAATTAACTGATTGAATTTCTCTTCATAGGAAGCTCCTGTATTTCCATAAACCCTTGCAAAAACCTCATCAATTACTTTCTGATGAATCCTGCTGTCCTGGCGGATATCCAGCGTTGCAAAATGAGTCCCGAAAATCTTCACCCGGTCTTTGAAATTCACCAATAGGTCAAGGAATAATGAATTATGCTGATGAACAAGAATAAGCTCAGCTTCATCGGCTCGTTTCAAAATATCTTCAGCGGTTATTTTTTGATTATTGAATATCGCAGCATATAACTCTTCACTCAATTGATTCAACACCTCCGACACTCCTCTGAAGCTTAATCTTCTTCTGATAAATTTCAAATGGCTGTAATACGATTTTAAAATAGCAGAACGAAGTTCTTCCGCTACCCTTTTGGTAACATCCGCTGTTACGAAAGGATTTCCATCCCGGTCTCCACCCGGCCAGAAACCCAGTTGGATAATATCTTCATGCAGATGAAAATGCCCGTTCCCAAATGTTTTCTTGATTTTAGTAAACAATTCTCCTATAGTATCATAATACACATATCTCAGATAGGAAATAATACTCAATGCTTCATCGATCGGAGTAGGTTTTTCTTTATTGACAAATGGGGTTTTTCCCAGCTGTTGCAGCAACATGTCAATATTCGTCACCGAATCAGTAGTAATCGCACTTCTCAGGTCATGAATGATCCTTTGTACGGAACTTGGGTAAAACTGCGTCGGGTGAGCTGTGAAAACCACTTTTACCGTAAAATCCTTTAGCTTTTCGCGTACTTTTTCAAGCTTATGTTCCTGGAGGGAACGCTCATACAGGTTGGTCACGGTTCCGTTATCACTTTCCGAATGAAGACTAGGAAACGCCGCATCTTCGATACTATCAAACAAAACCACCTGTCTTTCAATGTACTGAATGATCTTGAAAAGCAGTTCCAATTTTTGCTCCTCAGTTTTCAAATCCGTATGGCTTTTAAAGAATTCTTCCACAATTTCTTCCGGTGTTTTTCCTGCTTCATAGCCGTTTTTACTTTCTTCATATAAAAATGGGAGCAACATCCCGATATTCGTCATTTTATCATAAGGCAGGCTCATGAATAATGAGTTGTAGATCTGATATTTATTTTCTACGATCTGCCTGAATTTTTCTGCGCGTTGGTCGTGTATCATATAACAAATGTAGGGGATTTTGGGATTATTTTATACATAAACTATATACTTATTTAATCAAAATTTTGTATTTTTCGATTATGTTTATATTAGAGATTTAAATGAATAATAATCTTTATTAGACAAATAAACTGCAATATTAAAGCTTGATTTTATATTAATAAAGTTTTAGTTTCACAAAAACTGACCCCATGAAAAAAATATTCATATTTCTTTTAATAGCTTTCACTTTCATAGGCTGCGGAGACGAGTGTTATAATGCTCCTCAACCGATCGTTTTTAAGTTTGTGGATGCTAATGATGAGAATCTTATTGCCAATGGAACCCTCTCCTCATATTCAATCCACGAGGAAAATCAGGGCAATATACAATTGACCAAAACCACTGACAATATGATTATTTTAGAAAATGTGGGTGCTTATAATGGTACAAAAAATTATACTTTCTCTTCCAATGTTAAAGGTTTTAATTTTTCAATACAATCATCAGAATTTAAGGGAGGTTGTGATGGGTACCAAATCAATAAGCTGACTTTTACTGGTATCGGGATAGATGTGAAAGATGAAAATGGGTACTATAAAATTATTTTTCAATAAATTCCAGTTTGTTAAATTTGCAAAAAACTAAAGAATGAAATTATTTCCGGTTTTACTGCTATGCTCAGGTTTTGTTTTCAGCCAGAACACAGTTCCCGAGGACTACAAAAGAATTCCGGAAGTATTAGACAATACTGAGCTGCTTTACCCTTTCATCATCCCTGATAAAAAATACGAATATTGGTCCGTATTTCGCAACAATCCTGATCCTGATAAAGCCATCATCTATGAAAGCCAGGCTCCGGAATATATGACGATCAATGATCCGGCTCCGGAAAAAGGTTTCTTTCAACAATGTTTAGGAGAAGATTGCTTTGCCTATCTTATAGCCTGTGAAAACAGCCGTTCCAAATATTTTTCCAATGAAAAGCAATTGAGGGATTTCATCGGAACTGTAGATAATCTTCCGGAAGCCATTTTAATTGCCAATACGTATGGTTATGTCGTTGATACAACTAATCAGTTAAGCAGTTCTTACAAAATTGGAGACAAAAATATTTCATTATATCTTTCAAAAACAAAATCCTGCCCGTTAACCAAAGAATCTTTCTTTATTACAATTAATAGAAAAACCGGAAAGCTTGAAGCAAAAAACAACGGAAACTATTTTAAAAGTGATGAATGCCTGAAGTAAAGCAATGGAAACCGAAAGTTCTTTATCCTTCAGTTTCCAGTTTCTAAACAATTAAATATTAATCGCTCCTTGTCCCGAAGCAATTAAGTAGGCATCTTTCAGCGTTTCAGAGTAGGTAGGATGTGCATAAGAGATCCTGAACATATCTTCGGCCGTCACTTCATATTCCTGAGCAATAACACCTTGTGCAATCAGATCTGCTGCTCTTGCTCCAATCACATGAACCCCCAACACTTCTCCATATTTCGGATCTACTAAAACTTTTGAAAAACCATCTGTATCCATCGAAGCTCTCGCTCTCGCACTTGCAGAAAACGGAAATTTCCCGACATTGTACGGAATGTTGTTTTTCTTTAAATATTCTTCAGAATACCCTACAGAAGCCACTTCCGGCCAAGTATACACTACCCCAGGAATTCTATCATAATGGATATGATGTTTTTGTCCGTTGATTGTTTCTGCCACCAAAACTCCTTCTTCTTCCGCCTTATGAGCCAACATGGCACCGCCGATCACATCACCGATCGCAAAAATATGGGAAACGGCTGTCCTATTATTTTCATATACTTTAATAAAACCTCTTTCATCCAGTTCAACACCCGTATTTTCCAAACCTAAACCTTTTGTAAAAGCTTTTCTTCCGACTGCAACCAATACATAATCAGCTTCCAGTTCGTTTTCATCACCATTTTTATCTTTGAACAAGACTTTTGCAGAAGACCCTGAATTTTCAGCTTTATAAACTCCTTGATTTAAACGGATATCAACACCTCCTTTTTTCAGAATTCTCTCCAGGGCTTTTCCTAATTCATGGTCCATTGTTGAAATCAGATGATCCGCATATTCCAGAATGGTTACCTGGGTTCCTATACGAATGAAAATTGATGCCATTTCAACACCAATCACACCCCCACCAATGATGATCATTGATTTCGGCTGTTCTTTTAATGCCAATGCCTCGGTTGATGTGATAATTCTTTGTTTATCAATTTCAACACCCGGAATTGTTGATGGTTTTGAACCCGTTGCAATGATGTAATATTTTGCAGTAACATCAATTGTTTCATTTTCATTCACCACTTTTATTGTTGAATTATTGACAAAACTTGCTGTTCCTTTCAGACGCGTAATCTTATTTTTGCTCATCAAGAAATCAAGCCCGGCAGTATTTTTTGAAACAACTTCATTTTTTCGCTTGTACATCTGTTGAAAATCCAGCTCGATTTGATTCAATTTAATTCCATGTTCATTAAATGTATGCTGAGCCTCAGAGAAATGATGTGTACTGTCCAGTAAAGCCTTTGTAGGAATACAGCCAACATTTGTACATGTTCCTCCCAAAGTATCATATTTTTCAATAATTGCAGTTTTATAGCCCAACTGCGCCGCTCTGATTGCAGCAACATATCCGCCAGGTCCGGAGCCGATTACGGCAATGTCATAATTTTCCATTTGATTTATTCAATTTTTATAATTAAATTTACTTTTATTTTGCAAGTAAAATTAAAATAAAAACTTTCATTTTGCAAGCAATCTTTTAGATATTAATATTATGAATAAAAAAAGATCAGACTGCCCGATTAGTTGCTCCCTGGAAATATGGGGCGACAAATGGTCGTTATTGATGATCCGTGACCTGATGATTAAAAAAGAATGCACTTACGGAGATTTCCTGAAATCCAAAGAAAAGATTGCAACAAATATTCTGGCTTCCCGGCTTCAAAATTTATTAGAAAACGGAATTATAGCAAAAAAAGATCATCCTGATCATAAACTGAAAATTTTATATCATTTAACAGAAAAAGGAATTGATCTGGTTCCTTTAATTGTAGAAATTAATCTTTGGAGTGATAAATATTTGACGATTCCCGAGGAAAGAAAAAAATTGATCGAGGATATTAAAAGGGATAAGGAAAAATTTATTAAAAGGGCAAAAGCTCTCCTTTCCAATTGATTGAGTTTACATATAGTGCCCTCTAATCAGCTTAATAGTTTTCATAAAAATCAATCATCATAATTTTAAAACTTCTTTAACTCAATTTTCATGTAGTAATGTGTAAATTTGGTTAAAATAAATTTAGAACAATGCTTAATTTCGAGTTTAAGAATCCAACCAAAATACTTTTCGGGAAAGGTGAAATCGCTAAAATTTCAAAAGAGATCCCACAAAATGCCAAAATATTAATGATCTACGGAGGTGGAAGCATCAAGAATAATGGTGTTTATGACCAGGTAAAAGAAGCTTTAAAAGATCATGAGGTATATGAATTCGGTGGGGTTCCAGCCAATCCGGAGTATGAAATTCTGATGAATGCCCTGGATTTTATTAAAGAAAAAAATATCACATTCCTTTTGGCTGTTGGTGGAGGATCAGTAATTGACGGAACCAAATTCCTTTCCGCAGCTTCTCATTATGATGGTGAACCTTGGGATATCCTGAGAAACTCTGTAAGAACATTGGAAGGACAAGGAATGCCTTTCGGAAGTATTTTAACGTTACCGGCAACCGGTTCCGAAATGAATTCTGGCTACGTGATTTCCAGAAGAGAGACTGATGAAAAGCTGTCTTCCGGCGGGCCGGGACTTTTTCCGCAGTTTTCAGTATTGGACCCGGAGGTGGTACGATCTATTCCTAAAAACCAAATTGCCAACGGGATTACCGATGCATATACTCACGTGTTGGAACAATATATGACAGCTCCTTCTTCTGCGGATTTACAGGAAAGAATTGCAGAAAGTATCCTGATCAGCTTACAGGAAACAGCACCTAAAGTGATGGCAGATGATTTTGATTATGAGGCTGCAGGAAATTTCATGTGGTGCTGTACAATGGCTTTGAACGGACTGATCCAGAAAGGAGTGATCACAGACTGGGCAGTTCATGCGATGGGACATGAGTTAACAGCTTATTATGGTATAGACCACGCGAGAACATTGGCTATCATTGCTCCTTCTCATTACAGATATAATTTTGAAACTAAAAAAGGGAAACTTGCCCAGTATGCCGAAAGAGTCTGGGGAATTAAAGACGGAACAGTAGAGGAAAAAGCGGAAGCTGGAATCAAAAAACTGGAAGAATTTTTCCACAGCCTCCATATCCAGACTAAGCTTTCAGAATATACACAAGAATATCAGGGTACTGCTGAAAGAGTGGAAAAGGCTTTTACAGACAGAAACTGGTCCGGATTGGGAGAATACAGGAAACTTACTCCACAGGATGCCTATAAGATTGTAGAAATGAGTTATTAAAAAGCCGGAAATCAGAAGCTGGAAACTGAGAGTTATGAGTTTTTGTTTCTTTCTTCTCCGAGCTTCTATCTTCTAACTCAAAATTATATCATTTACAAACATTCGTTTAAAAAACCAACATTTCATTACAGATATTTCAAATTTATTTATATTTTAGCATATTCTTAAATTTGTGAAAATGAAAAAACAGCTACTTTTATTTGCCTTTTCTGCCATTGCGCTTACATCTTGTGAAGATGATGATATTCAAGCATACGAAATGGATATGTTAAAAGGTGACTGGAGAGTGAGTAAAACAGAGATCATTTCCGGGAAAGATGGCAAAACTCCACTTTCAGTAGGTTCTCCTTCCGGATGCAGTATGAAAAACATCCTACATTTCAGAACTGATTATTATGTAAGCTATACCTATTATTCAGGAACAGATGCTAACTGCCAGTTGAATGGGAAAAATGAAGGTAAGTTTACCTATAATGAAGAAACAAAAGATCTTGTCATAAAATTTGATCAGGAGGAGGAAGAAAAGTATCTAGTAACGATTCTTTCCAATTCGGAATTAAAAGTCATGCAGCTTTTCAATAATGGTGATGCTAATGGCGATGGTATCAACGACCTCTATTATACAACATATAAAAGATAAAAAGAACTCCCGGTAAATCGGGAGTTTTTTATGAGAAGATATTTAATTACTAAAATTATTAAATTATGAAGAAGATTTTATCAGCATTTCTATTGCTGGCTTTCACATTTTTCCTTTCACAGGAACAGAAGCCAATGTTCTGGCAGGATATTCAGAACTTTAAAAAAGCAGATCAGGAAAATACGCCTCCTAAAGATGCCATTCTTCTGATCGGAAGCTCATCTTTTACCAAATGGACGGATGTTTCCAGTTATTTTCCAGATAAAACCATTATCAACAGAGGTTTCGGTGGGTCCAGATTGACTGATCTGAATTATTACGCAGAAGACCTTCTGAATCCTTATCAGCCTAAGCAGATCATCATTTATTGCGGTGAGAATGATTTTGCTGATAACCATAAGCTAAAAGCCAAAGAAGTGGTACAACGTTTCAAGACTTTTTATGCTAAAATCCGTGAGAAATTTCCAACTATAGAAGTAGATTATATTTCCATCAAATATTCTCCAAGCCGCGAGAAACTATGGCCGCAAATGAAAAAAGCAAATAAGAAAATCGCCTGCTTTATGAAGAAAGAACCAAATGCTGAATTCATTGACATCACTAAGGTTATGCAAGATGCTAATGGAAATGTAAGAAAAGATCTTTTTGTGAGCGATATGCTTCATATTACTCCGGAAGGATACAGACTTTGGACTACAGTCATGAATCCTTATATGAAATAATGTAATACCATGATAAAAAAACGAATAACCATCTTAATTTCACTCTTCATCTTTTTATTTACATCTGCCCAAAAGGATAAAGTTGCTAAATCTTTATCGGATACTGCAATTAAAGGGGCTGCAGAAAAATCCTGTAAATGTCTTGATAGCGTCGATGCAAATAATAAATCCAAAGAAGCCAGGAACCAGGAAATTAGTTCTTGCCTCAATGATAATGTGCTTCCTTACCTAATCAGTAAAGGCGTATCTGATGCAGCTAACGAAAACAATAAGGATAAGAAAACAAAAATCACCGTTAATACAAACCCTGATTCTGAAGATTATAAACTTGCTTATTATGATCTGGAAACGTATATGATGGCTAACTGTCCCCGATTGAGAGATCTCGTGACTGCTGCGGAAAGCCACAATGATCAAATGTCTAAAAACAAAGAGGCACTAGACTTCTATGACAAAGCCATAGCGGCTACTGAAAAAGAGAACTGGAAAGAAGCCATTAACAACTATAAGCTAGCCTTAAAAAAAGATCCTAAATTTATTTATGCTTGGGATAACCTTGGTGTTTGCTACAGAAGAATCGGAGAATACGACAATGCCCTCAATGCTTATCAGAAATCTCTTGAAATAGATCCAAAAGGTAAAATGCCATTGCAGAATATTGCTATTACCTATGTCTACAAAAAAGAATACCAGAAAGCGATTGATGCTTATTTAGCCTTTGATAATATTTATCCTGGTGATGCTGAAGTCTATTATGGGATTGGACAAGTGTATTTTACGGATTTGAAAGAAAGTGAAAAAGCGTTGGACTATATGTGCAAAGCCTATATTATTTACAACAAGCAAAAATCTGCCTACAGAGCCGATGCAGAAGCCATATTAAGCTTAATTTATAAGGATATGAAAGAAAAAGGGCAATTAGAAAGATTCAAAGAAATCATGAAAAATAACAAAATAGATTTTGAATAAAAGTTCTTTTAACAATAAATAAAAAACTCCCGTTTTGGGAGTTTTTTATTTTTATTTCTTTCTTTTTGCTTTAGATTTTGCTTTTTGCTGGGCTCTGTTGGCTCCAAATTTCTTGGGTTCCTTTCTTTTCGAAGGTCCCCCCCAATTTTCCTTCTTGTTTTTATCTTTCTTGTCATGGAAAGCGCCTCCTCCTTCATTCAGCTTCACTCGGGCAGGATTTTTCATGACTATCTGTTCTTCTTCTGCAGCAATTTTCTTAGGATTGATCTTCACGCCTTCAGGGAAATCAATAAACTGAAGCTCTTTATCCATCAGCAACTCAATATCAAGAAGCAACGTTTCCTCTTTTTTAGTCACAAAAGTGATGGCACTCCCATCTTTATCCGCTCTACCCGTTCTACCGATTCTGTGGATATACTGTTCGGGAACGTCAGGAACTTCAAAGTTGATCACATGCGTAATGTCTGAAATATCCAGACCTCTCGCCATAACGTCGGTAGTGATCAATCCTCTCACTTCTTCATTCTCAAATCTCTTCATGGCTTTCAACCTGTAATTTTGAGACTTATTGGAATGGATCACATCGAACTGTTCCGGGAAAAGCTCATCTATTTTAGTAAACAGCAGATCTGCATGTCTTTTATTATTGTTGAAGATCAAAACCTTTGACATATCGGCATCCGTTTTCAATAAATGCTCAAGCAAATTAATCTTGGTATTGAAGTTTTCGACTTTATATCCTGTTTGTTGTATTTTTTCAAGAGGTGTCCCTGATTTTGCCAATGAAATTTCAATTGGACTCGCAAAATATTCGTCCAACATTTCATCAACGGCTTCCGTCATTGTAGCAGAGAATAGAATATTCTGTCTTTTCTCTTTCATCATTTCGAAAATATGTGTCAACTGAGGTCTGAATCCTAAGTTCAACATTTCATCAAACTCATCAATGATCAGTTTCTGAACTTCTTTCAGGGAAATCGCATTATCAATGGATAGATCCATCACCCTTCCCGGAGTTCCTACCAGAATATCACAACCATCGTTGAACAATAACTTTTGGGTATTGATATTTTTCCCACCATATATTCCGATCACTCTTGCCGTAATATTTTCCGTTAGTTTTTCAAGGATTTCAGTTACCTGCACCACCAATTCTCTTGTTGGAACCAGGATAAGAACTGTAGGATTTCCACTTTTGCTATATTTCCATGTCTTCAAAACAGGTAAAAGGTAGGCTAATGTTTTTCCGGTTCCGGTTTGTGCAATTCCCATAACATCTCTCCCGGAAAGTATCGGCTTTAAGCTTTTTTCCTGGATAGGGGTAGGTTCGAACAATTCAAGATCCGCTAAAACATCAAGAACTTTAACCGGAAGATCAAAATCTGCAAAAGTGAGTTTTTCCATTTTGCAAAGATAGGTATTTATTTTTGTGTATATAAAAGGATGGGATGCTTCAACTTTGCACAGTATGATTGTATTGATAATAAATAATGATTAATGGTATTTATCTATATTACCATGCTACCCATTTCAGTGTTTATTTTCTGGTTATTCTCAGTAAAAGAATTAAGATCAGCAATACCGAAAAGATAAATCCTAAAACGGCAATTAGAGACATTTCTCCAATTCTCGGTCCTGATTCTGAAACAAAAACAATGGCTGTTGCAATCATATTCGCTCCGAGGATCATGGCTAAGATCAGGTTGACAATACTGGATTTGATCAGCTGATTGGTCTTTTCTATGTTTTTAATTTCGCTGGAAACGGTGAATTTGTTTTCATCTAGCTTCTGTAAAACGGAACGAAGCTCTTTCGGGATTTCATCTACATTGTCCGTGAAGTTCATCATCCTGTCCATCCCGGTTTTCAGCAGGTTTTTCGGACTGATTTTTTTTGTGAATATCTTTTTGGTATAAGGATGGAGACTTTTCACGATATCCAGATCCGGATTAATATTTCTCCCCACTCCTTCTATCAAACTTATTCCTTTAAATAAAAGATAAAAATAATCCGGCATATAAAGCCTGTTGTCTTTCAGAATATCTTTCATTTTGTTGATAATCACCTGTACATTGATTTCCTGTAAAGAAGAACTGTGAACGAAATTCAGGATATCTTCCACATCATTTTCAAATCTCCTTTCATCAGGAATTTCATAGCTCACCGCCATCTTTTTCAGATAACGTACAATTTTGTGGGAATTTTTAGCCACAAAACTGGCAATAAGGTTCTCAAGGATCTCTTTATCATTCGGCTGTATTTTGCCAACCGCTCCGAAATCTATGAAAACGATCTTGCCGTCTCTTTTTACCAGAATATTTCCTGCGTGAGGATCTGCATGGAAAAAGCCATAATCAAGAATTTGTGATACAAATAATCGTAAGCCCACTTCAGAAACTTTTACGGGATCTATTCCATTAGCCAGCAAAACCGACTTATCTGTGACCTTAATTCCATCTATGAATTCCATACAAAGCACATTATTGTTGGAAAATTCCTCATACACCTTCGGAATATAGGTTTCTTTATTATGCTTAAAGTTTAAAGCAAACTGCTGGATATTATTTTTCTCATTAATCAGGGAAACTTCTTCCAGTAGAGATCTTTCAAAAGTTGAAATGGCTTGTTTAAGATTAAGTTTATTTCCTATTTCGGAATAGGTGGAAACCAGCTTCTCTATATCTTTGATCAAAAGAAGGTCATCTTCAATTACCGTCTGCACGTCCGGTTTTTTAATTTTCAGGATAACTTGGTCTCCGTTCAGTAAAACCGCTTTATAAACCTGTGCAATAGAGGCTGTAGCTATTGGTTCTTTGGGCATTTCCAGAAAATGATCTTTTACTTGAATATTGAATTCATTTTCCAGGATTTCTTCTACATTCATTTCTACAGTATCAACCTTGTCCTGAAGCTTCTGTAACTCTTGGATGAGTTCAGGAGGCAATAGATCTTCTCTGTTACTGAAAGTTTGTCCAAGCTTTACAAAAGTAGGTCCCAATTCTTCCAAAGCGAGCCTGATTCGCTCATAAACCGTACCTTTTGATATAATTTCATCCGGATCATGGGGATAATCTTCCTGCTTATTTCCATTCATTCTTGCCAGCATATCCTTAAATCCGTATTTGCTTAACACGGAAATTAGTCTGGCTGATCTTTTCAGTTTTCTTTGTTGCTTATCAAACATAGTAAAAGTAATCGCTGCAAATTACTTCAAAAATTATTCCCCAATTGAAAATTATAAAAGTTTTTATTCCAGTTCCATAAATAGAATAATACACAACTGACTGATAAGTAAATATTAAGAAATATGTTATTTTTAGCTTCAAATTCGCATAAAACCATACAATAAAAACAAATAAAAAGACGTTTTATTCAAAGTAACCTCATCTAATATTTCAACGAAATTATCATATCCTTATATTTTTTTTATAAAAACATAAAATTTAATGAGGCAAAAAAGCAAAAAACCCTTAGATTTGTATTATTAATATAAAATATTAACTTATGAAGAAATTTTCTACTGTTTTAATTCTTCTTCTATGCTTGATGAATATGGGCTTTATACCAGAAGCCTATGGTCAGGCCGCAACATTACCATATACCCAGGATTTTTCGACCACGAATGATCTTACCCTTCTTAATGGTACCCAGCCCAATAAATGGTTTCATGGCAATGTTACGGGTAATCCCGGTAATTCACTTTATATCTCCAATGACAACGGAGTCACTAACGGCTATAATGTAAATTCTGCCAGTGTGGTTCAAGCCTACAGAGATATAACAATTCCCGCAGGATCTACTATATCTACCTTTTCATTTGATTGGAAAGGAGTAGGAGAAAATGGTTGGGATTATTTAAGAGTATGGTTGGTTCCGGCCACCTTTACTCCCACTCCGGGAACGCAGATCACTGCAGGAACCGGAAGAACTCAGGTTGGCCAATTTAACCTGCAAACCACATGGCAAACTTTTGTATCACCAACTTTAAACATCAGCGCTTATGCAGGAAGTACAATGCGTCTGGTATTTGAATGGAGAAATGATGGTATTCTCGGAGCACAGCCCGCTATAGCTATTGACAATATCAATTTATTTATTCCTACCTGTCTTGTTCCAATGGGGCAAACCACTTCTGCTATAACAGCAACTTCTGCAACCTTAAGCTGGACGGCGCCAACTCCGGCACCAGCCAACGGATATCAGATATATTATAATACCACAGGTGTTCCCCCTACATCTGCAACTGTTGGAACTCCTGTTACAGGAACATCCACAACATTAAACCCTCTGACACCTAATACAACATATTACTGGTGGGTTCGTGCAGTGTGTAGCCCTACAGACAGCAGTATGTGGATGTCTGGTCCGAATTTTACAACGACCCAGATACCCGCAACCATTCCTTACACGCAGAATTTCAATACAACCAATGACCTTGGATTTACCAGCGGTACACAACCAAATAAATGGTATTTTGGTAACGTTACCGGAAATCCGGGTAACTCTATTTATATTTCCAATGACAATGGAGTTACCAACAGTTATAATGTGAACTCAGCCAGTGTGGTACATGCTTACAGAGATATTTCTGTACCTACAGGAACTACTCTTGCTTATTTACTTTTTGACTGGAAAGGATTTGGTGAAAGTACTTTTGACTATTTAAGAGTATGGATGGTACCTTCATCATTTGTGCCTGTTGCAGGAACTCAGATCACTGCAGGAGGAGGTAGAATTCAGATTGGCGGTAACTTTAATCAGCAAACGACATGGCAGAATTACCTTAACACGGCTGTCAACCTAAGTACATTTGCAGGAAGTACCATGCGTTTGGTATTTGAATGGAGAAATGATGGTATTATTGGAACACAGCCAGCTATTGCTGTTGACAATATCAATTTATTCATTCCTTCATGTTTCGTTCCTACGGCAATGGGAGTAACTACAGTTACGTCTACTACTGCTACTATTAACTGGACTGCTCCTACTCCGGCTCCAGCCAACGGATATCAGGTATTCTTTAATACTACAGGTGTTCCTCCTACCGGTGCTACGGCAGGTACACCAGTTGCAGGAACATCAACAACGTTGACACCTCTTACTCCAAATACAACTTATTATTGGTGGGTACGTGCTATGTGTAGCCCTACCAATCCAAGTATCTGGGTAGCGGGTCCAAGCTTTACGACTACACAAATCCCTGCGACGATACCATATTATCAGCCGTTTACCACAGGCCCTAATGATTTCGGGTTCACAAGTGGTACTCAAACTAATAAATGGTTTATGGGAGCGGCTACCGGAAATACAGGAAATTCTATCTATATTTCCAACGATGCCGGTGCAACCAATTCATATACAATTACATCAGCCAGTACAGTTCATGCGTATAGAGATATTGCTGTTCCTGCAGGAACTACGATCGCAAAACTATCGTTTGATTGGAAAGCTGTGGGAGAAAGTTCATTCGATTACTTAAGAGTTTGGTTGGTTCCAGCTACTTATATGCCTACTGCAGGAACTCAGATTACTGCGGGTACAGGAAGAGTTCAGTTAGGAACTAATTATAATCAACAAGCTACCTGGTTAGGGTATTTAAATTCTACCTTAAACTTAAGCAGCTTTGCAGGAACTACGATGCGTCTGGTATTTGAGTGGAGAAATGATGGTTCAGGAGGTACTCAACCACCTGTAGCTATTGACAATGTGAAACTGGTAATCTGTAAAACAACTACACCGGTAGTAACATTGACAAACATTACTCATAATTCTGTAACATTAACATGGCCTCAGGATTCAGGGGAAGCTTCTTATACAATCAGATACAGACCTATTGGTTCTCCTACATGGCAGACGATAGCTGTACCGGCTCAACCTTATCCGACGCCAACCAACACATATACCTTAACTCAATTACTTTCAGCTACTCAATATGAAGTAGAGGTGGCTGCCATTTGTAATACAACTACAGGAGGGTACTCACACAATCAGTTCCTGACAAGATGTGATCCTACTCCTCCGAATGTAACGATCAGTAATATCACAACAACTACAGCATTGGTGACTTGGACTCCGCTTGCAGCAAGTTCAACATATACAATGAGATACAGAATCGTAGGAACCACTGCTTGGACAACGGTAAATTTACCGGCACCACCGGCGAATAACTATCCTCTTACTGGTTTAAATGTGTATACTACCTATGAAGTTCAGATCGCTAATAAGTGTGATGGAGAAACTACTCTTAACCCGTGGTCTTCCCCTAAGGTATTTACTACAGAAAGAACTTGTGAAATTCCTCCTCCGGGATTAACGATTACTACTATTACTCCAACAAGTGCAGTTGTGGTTTGGGATCCTTTCCCTGGAGCAACTTATATCTTGAGATACAGAAAAGTAGGTATCCCAAGCTGGACTACAATTAATACTCCGACTAATACAGTTACTCTTACTGGATTACTTGAATTAACAAAGTATGAAATGCAGGTAGCCAACATTTGTAGTGGTACTCCAGGTAACTTTACCCCATTGTATTTCTTCACAACGCCTACAGTAATCTACTGTCAGATGTCTGCTCAGAGCTCAGCTCAGGAATATATTTCAAAAGTAACGGTGAAGCCTACTGGTAAACCTACTATGGAGAATCCTTCCGGAGCTTCTAACTATACAGATTATACAGGTGCTCCTGCTACTTTCATTGAATTGATTCAAGGATCTACAGGAAATGAAATTACTATTGAGAAGACCTCTACAAATGAAGAAGGGATTGCCGTATGGATCGATTTCGACAGAAGCGGTACTTTTGATCCGAATGAAAGAATCCTTGCTAATGGTCCGAATACCAATACTCCTGTTACGGGAACATTCAGTGTACCAGCTAACGCTTTCGTAAGCACAGCAGATTACAAGTATGTATTGATGAGAGTAGCGATGCAGAGAGGAGGTATTCCGGTGAATTGTACTAGCTTCCCTTATGGAGAAGTTGAAGATTACACGGTAAGAATTTCTAAAGTTCCTGTTCCGAATTCTCTTAACCAGGATGATATTATGATCTACCCTAACCCGGTAAGCTCAGTACTGCATGTGAAGAATATCAGCAGCAAAGCAGCTTATAAGATCTATAATTCTGCAGGACAATTGATCTCTGACGGATTTATCCTGAACAACCAGATCAATGTAAGCAAACTGATCAGTGGTGTTTATGTGATCTATATCGAAGATGTAGAAGGTACTGTTCAGAAGAAATTCATTAAAGAATAATCATATTATTTCAACATAAAATAAGCTCTCAGAAATGAGAGCTTATTTTTTATATAATATCTTAATTTAATTCCTATTCGGATTATTTGAGGTAAGTGTCATAAAGATCTCTCCTTCTGTCCTTAAGAACCTGTACGGAACCATTATAGTGCAAATCTTTTAATAAATTTAAATCCACATCCACAATTAAAGTCATTTCCGTATTGGGAGTTGCTTCTCCTTTTACGGCATTGGAGGGAAAAGCAAAATCGGAAGGAGTAAATACTGCAGCCTGCCCAAACTGGATATCCATATTGTTGACACCCGGCAAATTTCCCACACATCCGGCAATGGCTACATAACATTCATTTTCTATGGCTCTGGCCGCTGCGCAATGTCGTACTCTCATATAGGCATTCTGTGTATCGGTAAGATATGGGACAAATAATATTTTCATTCCCTGATCTGCCAAAATTCTTGGAAGTTCCGGGAATTCCACATCATAACAAATCACAAGTCCGATTTTTCCGCAATCTGTATCAAAGACTTTTATTTCATTTCCCCCTTTCATTCCATAGTATTTTCTTTCATTTGGAGTGATGTGAATTTTACGGTACTCATCTATTCTTCCGTCCCGGTGAAGCAGATAGCTTACATTATACAGATCATTATTTTCAAAAACCGGCATGCTTCCGGAAATAATATTCACGTTATAACTGATCGCTAATTCTGAAATCCTTTCTTTAATCTGTTCTGTTATTTTGGCAAGCTCTATCATGCTGTCTCTTTCCGAAAGCTTATTGAAAGGAGCCAGTAAAGGGGTGTTAAAAAGTTCCGGAAAGAGTACAAAATCCGATTTATAATCCCCCATCACATTTACAAAAAATTCTACCTGTTCATAGAAAGCATTGATGTCTTTAAATTGTCTCATTTGCCATTGCACCAATCCTAAACGGATGATGCTATCCTGCATCGTATTAGGCTTTTTGCTGTAATAAATATTGTTCCACTGTAGTAAAACAGCATTTTCTTTTGAAGATTCATCTTCAGGAAGGTATTTCTTAAGAATTTTGATCGGTAAAAAATTATTGGAAAGCTGGAATGATAACACGGGATCATAAATTTCTTTATCCCTTACCTTCCGGATATATTCTCTTGGGGAAACTTCTTTGCTGTATTTATGATAATTCGGGATTCTTCCTCCTAAAATAATGGACTTGAGATTGAGCAATTCACACAGCTCTTTCCTGGCATCATAGAGTCTTCTACCCAATCGCAGTTCTCTATATTCCGGGTCTACAAATACTTCTATTCCATATAAAACATTTCCTACAGAGGTATGGGTATTGAAGGAATAGTTCCCGGTGATATCACTGTATGTATGATCATCACCAAATTCTTCATAGTTGACAATAATGGAAAGTGCCACCGCCGCCAGCTTTCCATCTACTGTGATACATATCTGACCTTCAGGAAATATTTTGACAAGCTTACTGATACTTTTTTTCGACCATACATATTCAGACATCTGAGGATAAGCCCTACGCATGGTTTCAACCAGGCCGTCATAATCTTCAATACTCAGTTTTCTTGTTTCTATTTGCATTGATGTAAGTTTTGAATAAAAATAGGGAAATCATTTTAAAATTTCAACGGCTTGACAAACTGCTTGGGTCAAAACAAGCAATTTCTTTAGGTTTTATAAATAACACGACATATTCTGTCGTATTGAAAGTATATTTTCGCATTATTCAATTAAAAACAGATGCATTAAATTTTCTTTTAAAATTTGTTAAAAAATATTAAATTTGTCCGATTTTTTGAATATTTATAATAACTCTAAGATAATAACATAAGGATGAAAAAACTATCCATGAGTGTACTCACACTGTGCACAGTTGCCAGCTTGTATTCGCAGCAGGTTCTATGGCAGAAAGACATCAAATCCTCGACCCAGGATTTCCTTTCACAGGTAACCACTACCATTGACGGACAGTATCTTATCTCTGGAAGCAGTATTCAAAGCTCTAAGCTTCAGGCAGAAGGCGGTAAGCAGAATAACGGTTACGATTTCCATTTGGTTAAACTCAACCAACAAGGTGAAGAAGTCTGGGAAAAATACTTTTCAGGACAGAATCATGATTTCCTTTCCGCTGCGGTGAATACCCAGGAAGGAGGTTTTCTTCTGGCTGGAACTTCCTATTCAGGAAAAGCAGTGGATAAAAAGGAAGAATCTAAAGGAGGATCTGATCTGTGGCTCATCAAAATCAATGAATTTGGAGAAGAACAGTGGCAGAAAACTTTAGGAACTGCCTCCGATGAAGAAGCCAGAGCGGTGATTCAAACTACAGACCTAGGCTACTTTGTAGCAGGAAATGTTCAGAACTCAGCCCAAGGATTTGGTTCTAAAGACATTTGGATTATCAGATTGGATAAAACAGGAAAACAGACTTCAGAACTCATCTTAGGAGGAAAAGGACTCGATGAAGTGGAGAAAATGATTCCTACCAAAGATGGAGGTGTTTTGCTAGGGATCTATTCAAGAAGTACAATTGGAGGTTCAAAGAAAACAGAGAACTATGGTGAAGGCGATTACTGGATCATCAAGCTGAGTAAAGATGGAAAAGTGGAATGGGAAAAGAACTATGGAGGGAAAGCAGATGACCATATAAGAACCCTTGCTTTAACTTCCACAGGATATGTAATCGGTGGAGAATCAAGATCAGAAAGATCAGGAAACAAAACCACAGGAATAGAAGAAGGAACTGACTTATGGCTGATTTCCTTAAATGAAAGAGGAGAAGAGTTATGGCAGAAATCCTACAACTTTAAGAACAGGGACGTCTTGATGGGAATGAGTGTGATAGGTGGGATGATGGAAGCAGGAAGCGGGAAGTCTAATGAAAATGCAACCAAAGGAATATTATTAGGAGGTTATACTCAGGCAGAAGGAAGAATAGAGAATGATGATGAGACGTTCTGGATGCTGTATCTGGACCAGGAAGGGAAAGAACAGTGGAGAAAGCATGTGAAAGGAGAATCCAGAAAGAAGGAAGAAAGGTTATCAGATATTAAGCTTAACAGAGACGGTTCCATTATACTGGCAGGAACCAGTGCAGAGGAATTAGGAAAAGAAAACTGGAAGATTGTCAAGCTGGGAGACGGACAGATTGATCAGTTGATCGAGAAGCAGGATATCAGAGTCTATCCAAACCCTGTATCAGATTACACGTATGTAGAGATTGGCTATGAGTTTAAGGAAGCGGATATCTTATTGTATGATATGAGTGGGAAATTATTACAGCAAACCAAGACAAAGAATAAGGTAACCAAGATCAATACCCAGCCTCTAATTCAAGGAGCTTACCTTGTCACCATTAAAACAGATACAAACAAAAACGCAAGTGCTAAAATCATTAAGAAATAAACTAAGATGAAGAAAATATTATTAACACTATCCATTGCCATTGCAAATGTGTACATGGGGCAGGATTTTGAAACAGGTTTTTCCAAACCTGTAGCTTCTGTCTCTTCATTATCTACATACACTAACTCCCCTGTTTCTTTTGCTACAGGAGTTCCGGATATTTCATTTCCATTGGTTTCATTACCAACCAACAGTAAAGAAATTACTGCCGGAATGACAATTAGTTACCATCCCAAAAATCTATTAAGTAGTGAAAAGGCAAGTGAAGTAGGATTAGGATGGAGCTTATTGGGTATCAATGGAGTAATTTCCAGAGAGATCGTTCAAGAATTGGATGAAAAATATGATGATGCTTCAAGTGGTAATTATATCAAAAATGAATTTAATGATATCTACTATTACAATATAGGAGGATATAGTGGAAAATTCAGAATCATAAGAGATCTTACTAACAATACTTTTCAACTTATTAAACTCACCCCTTCTAATCTTAAGATTGAATATGTAAGAAACAATAATACCGCTACTTTAATATTTAATAGTTTCAAAATAACAGATGATAAGGGATACATCTATGTTTTTGATAAAAATTCAATTTCTGAATATAAGAATGGGTCACAGATTAATGATTATAAAAGTGCATTTTTCCTGACTAAAATCTATGATTACAAGATGCAGGAGTTGGTGTCCATGGATTACCAAGTGGATGTTTATTATCCGATGGCAGATCCGCTTACTCCGTATCAGAACTGTAAACTAAAAAAGATTTGGTCAAAAGATAATGGTTCTATAGAATTGGATTATACCTACACCGAATCTCTTAAAAATTCGATGAACGACCCGTATCAGGTGAACTCTATTGTTCTGAAAAACAATGCAGGAAGCGTTATTTCAAAATTAGAATTTATATACAATTCATCCAGTTTTACAAACCCTTACGATTATAAGGAATCCATCTGGAAGAGAACACTATGGAAAATCAAAAAATACAGTGCAGACCTTGCCAAAAGTGAGACTACCGAATTTGAATACAACGTTTCAGGAAATCCTAAAGAATATGGTCCGATTCCTGGGCAATTTAAAGATTACTTCCTATGCGATTATATTTCTCATAATCCGGAAACCAATGAGATTGAAAACCCTAAATATTTTCCTCTAGGCTCTTTAAAAAAAGTAAAGCTCCCTACTGGTGGAATGGTAGAATATAACTTTGAAGCCAATGAATATGCCCATGAAAATTTCACGCAATACATGGCGGATTTTAATGATAATATGGTATACTTTGGAAACCCGCAGTTTCAATACCTGAAACCGATTTACACTACAGATTTTGATACCAATCTCTCAACAACTTATAACTTTACAGTGACTAGTACTCCAATGGCTAATAAAGCTGTGTATGTAAAATATGTTGTGAACGAGATTTATCCTTATCCGCCGTTAATTGATCCGGGTGATGGTTCTCAACCTTCTCTTACTTATACTATTCTTGATGCTAACTATAATGATGGCCATACAAATGTTTTATGTTCAACACCTCCGCCAATAGTATCATCTACAAAATTTATGTTAGCGCCAGGAACCCACACCATTAAAATACAAAGCCCAACAGGTGGTAAAGGACATATAGAAGTTTATGAAATGGCCATTAAAGATGCTCCTTATAAAAATGCAATTGTTGAGAGAGATCTGGGTGTAAGAATAGAAAGTATCAAGTATTTTGAGAACTTCAGTTCCCAAACTCCAGCAAAATTTGAAAAATTTGCTTACGATAAGTTTGATGATGCCAATTCCTCGAGTGGAGAGAGTATAGAGGAAGGAATGAATATGGGGTATCCAATTCAGTCTATAGTCTATAAAAATGTAAAGGTATTGAATGGAGACACCGGAGGTTATACCAAATATTATTATAAAGCTCCTTCCGCTTACCCGGCACAGACCGGGTCACCTTACAGATATTGGCCGAATATAAATATTACTAAAGATGGGTTGATTGATAAACAAGAGGTATATAATGCCGGAAATCAATTACTAACTTCTGAAAACTATGATTATACAATTGCTGAGATGAATGTACCCAATTACGTTCCTCTTGCAGATGGTGATTATGAAACGAAAACAGCATGGATCAAAGAACAAAGAGCTACCTCCAAAGTATTTGACCAAAATGCGAGAGCCGTGACCACCAGCTCAGAAACCATTAGATCTGCTGATGACTTTAATTTGGTAACAGAAAAGGCAACTCATTCTGACGGAAGCACACAGGAAACAACCTATAAATACGCAAAAGATAAAAACCATACAGCTCTTATCAATGCCAATATATTGGGCACACCGTTAGAAACACAGGTAAAGAAAAACGGAATTATTACGGCTAAGAGTGAAATCAAATTTGATAACGGAACCCAGCTTTATCCTACTTCAGTACTCGTATATACCCCTGATAATTTAGCGAACAGCTATACAGGAATCCGATATGATGCCTATAATGAGAAAGGGCAGGTAATTCAATATTCTACAACACCGGACTCGCCGACAGGTCAAGGAACACCTACAACTATAATCTGGGGATATAATAAAACGATGCCGATCGCTAAAATCGATGGCGCTACGGTTTCTGATATTCCTCAGAATCTGATTGATGCTATTGTGAATGCTTCTGATGAAGATGCGAATGCCACTCCGTCCAATGCGCAGGCTAAAGAAGATACCTTGCTGACCCAACTGGAAAGCTTCAAAACTAATAGTGCATTATCTGCCTTTCAGATTACAGCATACACCTATAATCCTTTAATAGGCGTTACAAATGTTCTGCCTCCAAACGGGATAAGAGAAATTTACCTCTATGACAGTTTCGGAAGACTGGAGAAAGTAAAAGACGTGAACGGAAAAGTATTAAAAGAATACCAATATAACTACAAACAGTAATTAATGAGTAATAAGTAATGGGTAATGAGTGATAATTGACTGTTCACCTTGATTATACCCAACATATAGCTCGAACTTCTAATCTCTAAAGAAATGAAAAAAATATTATTTATATTCCACATAGTGTTTGTAGCCGGATTATTCTATGCACAAACCCCTACTGCCTCGCAGAATTATATTTACTCTAAAACCTATCTGTCTGAGGACGGAAGCAAAAAATCCGAAGCTGTACAGTATTTTGACGGACTGGGAAGACTGAAACAAACTGTTTCAGTAAAATCTACCCCATCAGGAAAAGATCTGGTGGTTCCCGTGTTCTATGATGAGCTGGGAAGACAGCCAAAAGATTTCCTGCCATTACCCATAACCACAGCCAATTCAGGAATACAACCTGTATCCGAAGCCGATATCAACTCCTATTATGGTGTTGCCAATGCCTTTTCGGAAAAGGTTTTTGATAACTCTCCTCTTGGAAAAGTTTTGGAGGTTGCCGCTCCCGGAGATGCATGGAAGAAAGGATCCGGACATACTATTCAATCACAGTATGAGACCAATGTTTCAGCAGATCAGGTAAAAAAATATGTAATTACCTCTTCCTGGGCAGATGCCACATTATCACCTTCGGTTCCAACCGTGGAATGGTATGCTGAAAGTCAATTAATGAAAAACATTACCATTGATGAAGATGGCAATAAAAGTATTGCATTTAAAAATTCCCAGGGGCAAACCGTTCTTGCCAGAAAAATGGATGGTTCTACTCCTGTAGACACTTATTATATTTACAATGTTTACGATCAGCTTGCTTATGTGATCACTCCAAAAGCTGACGTACAAATCTCCCAAAACGGAAATGTGGTTACACAGACTGTTTTAAATGATTTTTGTTATCAATATAAATACGATAACAAAAACAGACTGGTGGAAAAATATATTCCCGGAAAAGGATGGGAACATATGGTATACGATAAGGCTAACAGATTGATCTTCACTCAGGATGCCGTAATGCGCTCTTCTGGGAAATGGCTTTTTACCAAATATGATCAGTTTGGGAGGGTAATCTATACAGGATTTATTTTGGCAGCGCCCAGAGCGTCCTTACAGGATGTTGCCGATGATTATGTTGTTATAGATTCAAGAGATGCAACAGGATTTACAAAAAACGGAATGCAGGTGTATTACACCAATATTTTGTTTAATGAGATCATAACCCTATTATCTGTTAATTATTATGATGATTATCCATCCGGAGCTCCTGCAAGGCCTTCAACCATTTTAGGAAAGACTACTTTAAGCGCTACTCCTACTCAATATTCTTCCAATGGGATTGTTTCTTACAGAAGTATTAAAGGAATGCCTACTTCTTCCTATGTCAAAAATATTGAAGATGATAACTGGAGCCAATCTCATATCTGGTACGATACAGATGGAAGGGCAATAGGTACCCATTCTATCAATCATTTAGGAGGTTACACCAAAACGGAAACAGACCTTGATTTCGCAGGAGCAGTATTGCAAACCAAAACGTATCATAAAAGATTAAGTACCGATACGGAAAAAATCATTACAGAAACATTTGAGTATGATAGCCAGAACAGGCTATTAACCCATAAACACCAGATCGATAGCAACCCCGTAGAAGTATTAAGCCAAAATGTGTACAACGATCTTGGACAGCTGGAAGTGAAAAAGGTAGGAAATACCATTGCTTCTCCATTGCAGACTGTGAACTATACATATAATATCCATGGTAAACTCACAAAGATCAATGATCCTGACAATTTAGGAAGTGATTTATTCGGATATAAGATCAATTATAACCAGGTAGAAGGTATGGAAACCCCTAATTCCGATTTTACCGATCTGAAAGTGAAAGCCAGATACAACGGCAATATTGCCGAAGTTTCATGGAAGACCCTTACGCAGGAAAATGAACCACTCAAAAGATACGGATATGTGTATGATAATTTAGACAGATTAAGTGCAGGATTCTATCAAAAAGCAGGAAGTGAATCTGCCAAAGAATTTTTTGAAAAGATTGATTATGATATCGACGGAAGCATCTCCAGATTAAAAAGATCGGAAGGTGTATCAGCTGGAAACACTTTTGCCACCATGATTGATAACCTGAAATATGAGTATAACGGGAATAAGCTGACAAAAGTAACCGATGAACAGCAAAACCCTTCCGGTTATCCTTATATAACCACCCCGAACACTATTACGTACGATACCAACGGAAATATGATGACGCATTTGGATAAAGGGATTTCCTCCATCCAATATAATTATTTAAATTTACCGAGCCAGATCACCCAAAACTCTAAGGTAACCAATTACACTTACCGAGCTGATGGAGTGAAAGTGAAGAAGCTCTTTGGAGATTTAGAAACCGATTATCTGGATGGTTTCCAATACAAGTCTACATTTTTAATAGAATCATGGAATGGTCAGGGAACGTTCCATCCTGATCCTAATGAGGTTCCTGAACTGAAACTGAGAATCATCCCTACTTCGGAAGGATATTATGATGCTTTACTCAATCAGTATGTATATAATTTTACAGATCATTTAGGTAATGTAAGGTTAAGTTATACAGACATCAGCAAAGATGGAGTTATCCAACCAAGACAATATGAATTTATCCAATGTTCAGGTAAGTTTTTATGTACAACAGTTTGGCAACCCGGAGAAATTGTAGAAAATAATGACTACTACCCTTTCGGTATGCTGCATAATTATACAGCCACTACACAAAATTCTTATCAGTATAAGTACAATGGAAAAGAATTACAGGAGACAGGTATGTATGATTATGGTTGGCGTCAATATATGCCTGATTTAGGGCGATGGACTCAAATAGATCCTTTAAGTGAAAAAGGACATAACTTTTCTCCATACAATTATGCAATCAATAATCCTATTCTATTCATTGATCCTGATGGTTTATGGATTAGTATTACTGATGGAGAAAATCAATATCGTTATACTTCTGGTCATATACAACATGAAGTGGGGGGAGAGTGGGTTACAATTGATGGAAAAGATAAAGAAAAGCTATCCACTAACGTTAGAAAAATTATGGAGGGACTTATAAAATTAGAGGCAGGAGGAGATGTTGGAAAAGGTATGATATCATTTTTTGATAATAGCAAAAATAATATTAATATACAAATAACAACAGGCATAAACAACTATCTAAACGGAGTAGCTTATATAAACCCAGATTTATCATCATCGTATCCTACAAGTGATGGTAAATTTTCCGACTCTCCATTTTTTATAAAATTAGGACATGAAATGGCACATGGTATGGATCCCGAGAAAAATATCGATGCTCTTGGACTCTGGGTTGGTGGAAAAACAAAAACTAAAGATGACGACGTAAGTTGGTCAGAGGTGTATGCATCTCATATTGAAAATCAACTAAGAGGAGAAAATTCTCTACCCTTAAGGATTTCTTATAGAACATTTATTCAAAATGGTATAAAAAAGATTGATGGTGAAACAGTATTAATAGATACTGTAGGAAACAGTGTATTTTATAACTCAAAAGGTAAAAGACTTGATGCTATAACATTAGGGGAAAAATTTGATGCATATCATTCTTTTTATAATATCTTTGTAACTAATTGTTTAACAAATAGATTTAATTATTATCAAAATGTTAAAAAGAAGTAGCCTTTTTATATTTGTTTTTATATTCTTATTTATTGGATGTAGCACTCAAAGGCATTTGGTGCAAAAATATTTCATCGGATTGGAACAACAAACTTTCGACAACTGTATGAAGAGTGATTTCACCATATATTCTATAAAACGAGACCCATCAAGTTCTAATAAATTAAAGGAAGACTGCAAAGTTCCTGGGATGACATATATTATGATGAAAGAAGGAACAATAGACTTAATTGAATCTTCAAAAATTAAAGGTGATTTTGTAATAATTAATACAATTACAAGTAATTTAACTATTCCATCATCTACAATTTCAATATTGAAAATAAAGGATAACGAAGAGTTATTTATTATTAGAAAAAATGCAGAAAATAAAACGGTTAAAGAATCTTATAAAAATATTAATCCTAATGATGATTTTCTATCAGAAAAAAAGAATGATATTATTGCTATTGAGAATTACATAATGAAAAACACTAAGAATAATGTTACAGAAATTGTAAATAAGAATGTTGAATCAAATAACTATCATGTAGTTGCAAAAGTTAATGGAAAATATATCATAAAAGAATTATATTGTATTGAAAAATAAACATTAAAAGTTGACTTTTTCAATACTGGTATCGCTACTTTTTTAGGACAAAAGTTTACACTTCAATAGAACAAAAAATTAGAGTATTGAAATCAATACTTTAATTTCATTGGTAATTTTTGGAAGAAGGTAAGTTCTTTAAGATATAAAAAAAACATCCCAAACCACTCCTTCTGGAGGTATTATAACAGAGCTCAATTCTACTGGATCATTCCTACGCCTGAAGGATATTATGATGCTTTACTCAATCAGTATGTATATAATTTTACAGATCATTTAGGTAATGTAAGGTTAAGTTATACAGACATCAGCAAAGATGGAGTTATCCAACCAAGACAATATGAATTTATCCAATGTTCAGGTAAGTTTTTATGTACAACAGTTTGGCAACCCGGAGAAATTGTAGAAAATAATGACTACTACCCTTTCGGTATGCTGCATAATTATACAGCCACTACCCAGAATGCTTACCAATACAAATTTAATGGTAAGGAGCTTCAGGAAAGTGGGATGTATGACTTCGGAGCCAGAATGTATATGTCGGATTTGGGAAGATGGGGTGTAATAGATCCTTTAGCAGAAAGCTACAGAAGATGGTCGCCTTATCATTATGCGATGGACAATCCAATAAATCTTACTGACCCGGACGGAATGGGGTCTTATGATTCGGAAGGTGTTTGGCATAGTGAGATGGAAGACTTTAATAATTTTCATCATCTGGGAAGTGAATATCGCCAACAAGATTTAGCAATTAAGAGAGATGAATCATTAGGCAATGGTGGCGGTGGAATAACAATAGGTGATTTGATGGACGCCCTTTTTCCAAACTCTGGTGAAAATTATCAACCAAATTTTGAACAGTTTGATTTTGGACAATTTGGAGCTGACGATTGTTGCCCAGATGATCCAAAACCTAAATCAAATAAAGAAATCACCCCATTTGAATTAGGTGTTGAATGGCTTACAGGGACAGGTCCACGACACAGAAATTTTACAAACGGAGATTTAATGACAGAAATGTTACGAAAACATTCTCATGTAGAAAATACAAGACAGATAATATTGTATAATGTATTACATGGTCAAGAACTTTCTGGTAAAAATTCATATCAATTAGGAGGAGTAAAAGGAGTTGGATTATATTTAAAAGATTATTCAACCTTATTAACGGGAGGATTAACAGGGAACTTGGCTGTGACTTTTCTTGGATCATATACATTAAACTGGACAGCTATACCTAATTATAGGAATCATACAGTAACTGTTCGTTTTTCTGTAGAAAATTCTTCTACAATGCAATCTGCTTCCAGGCCTCCTGTTTTAGGTTATTTACCTGCGTGGCAAAATACAGCTGGGAAATATATAAATGAAAAATTTAAAAGTGGTTGGGGATCAAAAACAACACAAACATTAATTTGGACAGAAATTTTAAAAATGAAACAATGGTAAGAATAGTTTTTTTATTAATAGTAATATTTTCACTAATGAACTGTAGTAAGCCAAAGATTGAAAAAGAGCATTTTATAGGCAAATGGAAATCAGATGACGGTGCTGTAATAACATTAAATGAAAATGGTACATGTACGTTACAAAATATCAATCATTATATTTTCAGTAGTTTTCCTGAAAACAATAATAAAAAATTGAATACTAACGGTACTTGGAATATGGTAAACTCTGAGAGTGGAATTATTGATGGGATAAATGAAGGTGTTAAAATTATCTATGAAATACCTGAAAATCAAACAACTGGAAGTATTACTTTTTTTATTTCGGGACAAGGTATTCACGGCAATAATCCCCCATGGAGTTTATATGTTTGGGATGGTGATCCAGATGAAATGAAGAAATATGAGTTTGTTAAATAATTAAAAATCCATTCAATAACAATTCAATATATTCTAGAGTAATAAAAACAGATTGTACATTAAATTTAAAAAAATAAAAAATAAGATTAAGAAAGGGTAGATAACTTCTACTCTTTTTATTTATGATTAGAATTCACTGAAATCTGAAAGAGGATTTGGAATAGTGAGATGGAAAATTTTAATAATTTCCATCATCTGGGAAAGTGAATATCACCAACAAGATTTAGCAATTAAGAGAGATGAATCATTAGGTGATGGTGGCGGTGGAATAACAATAGGTGATTTGATGGACGCCCTTTTTCCAAACTCTGGTGAAAATTATCAGCCAAATTTTGAACAGTTTGATTTTTCGAGGTTTGGAATTGAAAATGATGAGGAACCTGTAAGTTTCTTTGGGAAGAACGATGAAGCACAATTTCACCAAGTTTTTAAACAAATGCATAATTTATTTAAAGATACTAAAGGCGATGGAATTTTCAGAGTGTATGCACATGGAAACTTTGGAACATTATTTAATGGTGAGGATCGAATAAAAGATGCAAAAACTTTTGATGCTGTAATGAAATCTAAAAATAAAAACTGGGCAAATGTGGATAAGATGAAAGATCCAATTTTGATTTTATTTGCTTGCTTATCAGGTCAAAGTTCTATGCAAAATGAAGCTATTGGGAAACAAATATCAAAAGCGCATCCTAATCTTACGGTAATTGCTTTTAAAGGTTTTGTAACCTATGATCCAGGCTCTAATGGTATTAAAAACATTAATGCAGCTCAAAATACAGGCGATGGTCGAGGAGGTATTGTATTTTACAGGAATGGAGAGTACTTAACCGGTTATTCATATCAACAATTTCTTAAAAAATATCCAAATTTTAAATAAACTTAAATGAAAAACTTATTATTTATTATGCCATTGTTTGCATTATTTAGCTGTACGAAAACTGAGGTGAAGAATAATGACAACAATACAAGTGTCGAGCAAAGTAAAATAGCTTCTGATACTAATCATCTTAATCTTAGCGATCATAAATTACAAGAAGAATTAAATAAGGTAATACTTAATAATGATACTATTGCATATAAAAAATATTATAAGAATTATGTAACAAGTGGCCATGCTAAAGAATTTTTATATTATGCTATTCTAATGGCTGAAAAAAATAATTCAAAAGAAGCTTATAGCAATATTAGTGAGATTCTTGATTTTACATTGGAAGATCCCTTAGCATATAATAGTCAGTATGCTTCCTATTGCTTGTTAAAAGCTTATGAAATGGGTAATAAAGATGTTGAATCATCAATAAATTACATATACAAAGAGAAGGGTAAGAAAATACCACGATCTTCGTCAGTTTATTGTGGGAAATAATTAATTAATTAAAAAAAAGAATATTGCTTTCAATATTCTTTTTTTTAGTGTTGTCTTTAAACAACTTTTAAAAGATATTCAAGATGCACTTTCAGGAAATTAAAGATAATTATTATAAAGATATACCAAAAAAAATAAAAGAATTTATTCCAGGGTTCGTATCCATTTTTGATGAAGAAGATGGTATATATCCAATCTTAGGCGATTTAGGGAACTTTATTATCGATAATATTAATAATGAAAAATATTTGAGTAAAATAATGTTTTTCATAAATAATGCTATTGAAAATGGAGGAACTGATACATGTAATGCAATTATATTGCAAATTTTCGATAAATATTATGATGAAATCGGAAATATTACAGAAATTGAAAAATATTTGACGAAAAAAAATAAATTGAAGTTGAAGACATATTTTCAAGAATATAAAAAATAGTAATATTTAAAATCGGATCAAAAATAATTAGAGTATTGAAAATTCAATACTCTAATTATAAAATATCTATACATTTGGTACTGTTTTATTGTTAGTGATGAAAGTAATTCCAATACTATGACTATGGAGTGAGATGCTATATGCCAGACTTAGGAAGATGGGGCATAATTAATCCTTTAGCGGAAAGCTATAGAAGATGGTCTCCTTATCATTATGCGATGAACAACCCTATTGTTTTCACTGATCCTGATGGTATGGGATCTTATGATGAAAATGGTAAATGGGTTCGGGAAGTTGATGATTTTAATAGTTTTTTTAATAGATCTTGGAAAGGAACAGCCTATACATTGAAAAGTGGCGATGCTGCAGGAAATGGAGGTGGGAGTATAAATATGGAAAATTTATTCAATACCTTATTAGCATTTGGGCCTTCTTTTAAGTTTCCAAAAGGAACAGAAGAATATTATAAAGAACAGTACCCAGCTTTTTACAATTTAGTTACTAATATTCTACCTAAGATGACAAATGACAAAAACTTCATGGAGGCATTAAGTAGTGTAAGTGGTTTTTCTATTGAAGAACTAAAAGAAATTTTTCAGTATGGCAAAGGAGCAATCATAAAAGATGGAGGAAGTTTACCATTCGGAGATGCTGAATATCCTTATGCAAGGCTAGAGGATAAATCACTTATAAACACTATCAGTGCTGATGAAAAAGTTTTAGATTGGTATGAGAAAGCTAATAAAAATACAAATAGTCTTGAAGGAGTTACTAATACTTTTTGGATGATTATGACAATTGGACACGAAACAGGACACTGGGGAGATTGGACAAAACGTACTGTTAGGTTTAAAGATACACAAATAGCAGCAGACTTTTCAAATGAAATAGGACTATTTTTTGAATACAGAGCTATGAGATCAACATTTCCAAATGTTAAAGAGCAATCTAGTTTATACATAGGAAATTATGGACCTAATATATCCGAAATTTTTAAAACTTTTATTAAACAGAATTTTAAATCATTTTCAAATATTCTTTCTAAATAAAATTTAAACTATGAATAAAGTTAAGTTATATAATAATTATCTTATTATTAATAATATCATGCAAATCTACAAGTCTACATAGAAAGCAAGATTTTATGAATCAATTTTTTGAAAATAACATTGTTCAATCTTCCTTAGAAGAATATTATAATAAAAAAATAATAATATATGATGAAAAAAAAGTTTTAACAAATAAGCCTATTCAATATCAAAATGATTCTATATCCTTAAATATACAAACTACTCAACCTTTAGATAATAGCTTTTTTAGAATCTATGATTTCATTCTTAATAAAGACCTTGGATTTGTTGTTTTTTCTACCTCAGATAGAAGCCAAGGTATTTTATATTATCTTAAAAGGAACAATAAAAATAACAAATGGGAAATAATGGAAATGAAAAAAAGATTTTCAAAATAATTTTAAATATCAAATGACAATTTATATTGTTCCATAACAAAAGTAGGAAATTCCTACTTTTGTTTGCTTTGAATCCCCCAATTTACAAATCTGATAGTATAGTTCTATGATTCTAATGGTGTTTGGCACAGTGAGATGGAGGATTTTAATAATTATCATCATATAAACTGGAGATCACCTGACAAAAAAGAATATAACACCTTTCATTGGGTAACAGTACATACACTCCTGATTTCTCACAGTTTGATTTTGAACAATTTGGAGCTGAGAATGGATCTTTTGATTGTCCTAAATGTCCTAAAGAAGCAAAAGATGGACAAATATTTTCCATTGGCTTTACTGGTTATCAATATAGAGATGGAAATTGGACTGGAGGCTCTGAAGGCCCCAGATATACGGATGTAGGGACAGCACACCGGAAGTTTGTAAGTTTGTGGGATAGCTTTTGGAAAAATAATATTACAAGTACTTCCTCTTATGGTATGGTAACACTAAAAGTTCCAGAGAATTATTTTATAAGGGCAGAAAATGAAATATCTACAACCGCAGGAAAGACCGGAATATTAAATGTAGATGTAAAAAATGTAAGAAATATTACTTCTTATGAACAAAATAGCTTGGTTGACGTACAATTGAACTGGCAATTTTGGAAACTTAATCATGAAGTTTCAAAAGACTCCTATTCTTTGGGAGGTACTATTTCTATTGGTAATTATGGTATAGGAATGGCAGGAACAAGAACAGTAGGTAATCCTTTTAACAGTGATTTATCTTTTAAATTTGAGCATAAGTTGGATGCATATTCTACCAATACAAATACGTATGGTATAAAACCTATTTCAGCTGGATTAACAATTTTAGCTGCAATTCTTAATAGATTTGCACCTCCTATGAATAGTACATATCTGCAACCAGCTACCACAACCGGCTTTTATGTTGAACCTCTTTAATTAATTAAAAAATGAGAAAAAAGTTTTTTTATGCAAGTTTAGTTATAATTGTTACTGTAATCAGTTATGTAGCATATAAGTCAATTGTATTCTCAAAGTATTCCAGTAAATTGGAAGTAAGTAAGTTAAAGCCTGAAATTAATTTAGAAAATTTACTCAATGCTCCCAATTTAAAAGTTGAGTATTTAAAAAGTTTTAGTTATGATAAAAAATGGATAGGTTTTAATGGAATAGTTGATAACAAATATTATATTACTGTTACAAAACTAGGAAGGATCAATAGTAATTTAAAATTGAACAAAATTGACAAAAATTTTGACAAAAATGATGTCATTGGATTTCCACCTATTGATATAGACGAACAAGTAAGTCGTTATATAGATCCTTTTAGTTATCCTTTTAATATAAAAGAAATTGGATACTATCTGGATGGTAAAGAATTACAAATTTTAAATAATCAATTTACTGAAATTATTTTTAAGGGTAATTATCTGAATATTTCATTCAATAATAAAAACAAAAAAGATTTCGGGTTTATTACTCCAAATGAAGAGATGTCAGTAAGCTTTATAAACTATAATAACGAATTATATGCCATTAATACAAAAATATATAAAAACTATTCTTTTAAAAGTCTACATTCTTTAATTAACAAAGAATAATTAAAATGAGAAAAAAGTTTTTTTATGCAAGTTTAGTTATAATTGTTACTGTAATAAGTTATGTAGCATATAAGTCGATTATATTTTCAAAGTATTCCAGTAAATTAGAAGTAAGTAGGTTAAAGCCTGAAATTACTTTAGAAAATTTACTTAATGCTCCCAATTTAAAAGTTGAGTATTTAAAAAGTTTTAATTATGATAAAAAGCATATAGGTTTTAATGCTATTGTTAATGGTCAACACTATATTACTGTTACTAAATTAGGGGGAATTAATGATGGACTATCAATACACAAATCTCTTAAAGATTTTAAAGAAAACAACAATATGATATCTTTTCCTCCTGATTTTGACGAACAAGTCGCTCGTTATTTTGGTTTTTATGATTATCCATTTAATATAACAAATATTAAATATTATATAGATGGAAAGGAATTACAAAACTTAAATGGTGGATTTACTGAAATTGTTTTTAAAGGTAATTATCTGAATATTTCTTTTAATAATAAAGAAAGAGGAGATTTTATATATTCTACTCCAAAAGAAGAGATGTCAGTAAGCTTTATAAGTTATAATAACGAACTATATGCTATTAATACAAAAATTTATAAAAACTATCCTTTTAAAAGTCTACATTCTTTAATTCAAAAGAATAATCAAAATGAAAAAGTTTTCTTTATGCATGTTTGATTATCATTGTTATTGTGGAGTTGTTATCTTTCTTAGGACAAAAAGTTTATAATCCTTAATACACTTCAAACAGAACAAAAAATTAGAGTGTTGAAATCAATACTCTAATTTTAAATGGTTCGTTTTTTTGTAAAAGGTCAATATGGCATTATCCAGCCAAGACAATACAAAGTGGTACAATGTTCCAAATCTGGATGGAGTCAGATGTGTATAGATTACTAAAAGCCCGGAGAAATTGTAGAAAATAACGACTACTACCCTTTCGGGATGCTGCATAATTACACAGCCACTACCCAGAATGCTTACCAATACAAATTTAATGGTAAGGAGCTTCAGGAAAATGGTATGTATGACTTCGGAGCCAGAATGTATATGCCGGATCTGGGAAGATGGGGAGTTATTGATCCTTTAGCAGAAAGCTACAGAAGATGGTCGCCTTATCATTATGCGATGGACAATCCTGTTGTTTTTACTGATCCTGATGGTATGGGTTCTTATGATTCTAATGGTGTTTGGCATAGTGAAATGGAGGATTTTAATAATTATCATCATATAAACTGGAGATCACCTGATAAAAAAGGATATAATACCTTTATGACAGGCGATAATAGTGGCGGTGGCGGAAACGGTGGAATTTTTACTACTGATAAAATGTTTTTTGCATTTTTCCAAGATTATTTGCTAAATAAGAATGGTTCAGTTGGAGCATTATTTTCTATGATAGATCGTCTAGAAGCAGGTGGATTTAAAGATCCACTTAATACAAAAGCTAAATTTGAACATGCGGCTAAGCTATTAAATGTAGATGTATTTAATGAACTAAACATTATACTTAACATTGTAGCTGGACAAAAGTTATCTGCCAGTGTATTTTTCGAAAAAACCACAAGAAAAGATATTATGGCAAAAGCTGAAGGATATAAAATCTTATTAAATATGAGCAATATATCAAATGTATTAGTGTTAGCTTATGCTATTGGACATGAAATGAATCATTCGATAACCGATTATTTTTTACCAAACTTTTATGAAACAGTAAATTTAAAGGGTAGAAATGAAAGTAATGCTTTTGGATATTTTTCAGAATTCATATCTTATTCATGGGAAGAAAGATGGAGCCACCCAGATATTTCCAATGCATGGGATTATACTTATCGAGTTCACGGCCCAGAGGCAAGAAACATACAGGCTAGATATGAACAAACAGCTATTGATATTGTTAAAAATAATCTTCCTAACCTACTTAACTCCTATAATTTATTTATTAATAACGCAAAATCAAAGATAAAAAAATGAGAAAAACAATAACCCTTATAATCTTTTTGTTATATACTCTATGTTTTGGACAAATAGATGTTAAAATTGTTTCATTAGAAAAAACCTCTTCATCAACGTCAGAAATAACAATTAGTATTACTAACTTAACTAACAGTTATTATGCAATACCTTTAGATAAAAAAAGTTTTAAAGGATATAATTCTGATGAACTTTGCAGTGGTATTCATAATTTTAATAATCCCTATAATTTTTTTGCATTTACAGTAGTCTTCAAAGATAGAGTAACAAATGAGCCAGCTATATCTTTAATTAGAAGTTATCATTCAGGAGATGATCAACTTGAAAAGTTAAATAGAAAAGATCAAAAAGAAAAGAGGAAAATAACAAGATGGCAAAAAGAAAATGGCTTAAAAAGTGATTTTGAAGCTAAAAGAAATTTATACGTAATGAATCACCTCCTATTCTTAACACCAAAACAAAACTTAATCTTAAAAATGAAACTGGATATTTTTGATATAAAACGGGGAGATACATTTTTTTATGATTATTATGTTTTGAATGATAAAAAAAATTATGCTTTAACACTCCAACTATGCATAGATAAGAAAGTCCAGGAATATTTAACTCTAAAGCAAAAACAAAAACTCAAAAAATATATTTTTTTTGATGGCAAACTTGAAAGCAATACAGTTCCATTTATTTATACTATTTTTTAGTTGTGGTGATAAAAACCAAAAAACCGAGTGATCTGAGATTGCTCGGTTTATTTTTATACACACAATCTGTTTATAATATAAAAAACCTCCCTTTCGGGAGGTAAAAAACACAAATGATGAAAAAAAAATTATTTGAAATTATTTAATTCCGCTACAAAGTTACCTCCTAAAAAAAAAACATTTTATGAGTAAAGTCATAAAATGTTTTTTTAGGGTATTTTTTATCGGGTTATTCCCATTCTATCGTTGCTGGCGGTTTGCTAGAGATATCATACGCTACTCTGTTGATCCCTCTTACCTCGTTGATGATTCTGTTGGAAACCGTTTCAAGAAACTCATAAGGTAGCTTGCTCCATGTTGCCGTCATAAAGTCTATCGTATTCGCAGAACGAACTACTGCAGTATATTCATACGTTCTCTCATCTCCCATTACTCCTACGGATTTTACCGGAAGCAATACTACGAAAGCCTGAGAAACTTTTTCGTACAGGTCATTTTTATAGAGCTCTTCAATGAAAATATCATCTGCTTCCTGAAGAATCTTTACTTTTTCAGCATCTACCGCTCCTAAAACTCTGATTCCTAAACCTGGTCCCGGAAAAGGGTGTCTGTATACCAAATGATGTGGAATTCCAAGCTCCTCTCCTACCTTTCTTACTTCATCCTTGAAAAGCTCTCTTAATGGCTCTAATAATTCGAATTCCATATCTTCCGGAAGTCCACCTACATTGTGATGGGATTTGATTACCGCTGAAGGTCCGTTCACCGACTGACTTTCGATCACATCCGGATAAATGGTTCCCTGTGCCAAAAACTTAGCACCCTCAATTTTATGAGATTCTTCATCAAAAACATGAATGAACTCGTTTCCGATGATCTTTCTTTTCTGTTCAGGATCATCAACTCCTTCAAGCTTGGATAAAAATCTTTTGGAAGCATCCACCATTTTGATATTCATATGGAAATGCTCTCCATAGTTATCCATTACTTTCTGGCCTTCATTCTTCCTTAATAGACCGGTATCTACGAAAATACAGGTTAATTGGTCACCGATCGCTTTATGGATCAAAACAGCCGCTACAGAAGAATCCACTCCACCTGAAAGTCCAAGGATTACCTTGTTATCTCCTACTTTTTCACGAATCTCAGCAACTGTTTTCTCGATATAATTGGTTAATTTCCAGTTTTTCTCCGCTTTACAGATTCCGAACACGAAATTTTCAAGCATTTTACCACCTTCTTCCGTATGGGAAACTTCCGGGTGGAACTGAACACAGTAAATATTTCTTTCAGCATTAGAAATGGAAGCAATAACTCCGGAAGTCGCATTCAGCTCAAAACCAGGAGGAGGCATTCCTACTTCATCAAAGTGGCTCATCCAAACGACAGAGTTTTGAGAAACCCCTTGAAGTAAAGCACTCTCTTTTACAATTTCCAGGTGGGCTTTTCCATACTCACCTTTCACTCCTTTATGTACTTTTCCGCCTAAAACATGAGCTGTTAGCTGCATTCCGTAGCAGATTCCCAATACAGGTATTCCCTGCTCATATAGTTCTTTCTCAACTAAGTGGGCATTTTCTGCATTCACTGAGCTTGGTCCGCCGGAAAGGATGATCCCTTTTGGCTGTTTTTCTATAATAGTTTGTAGAGGTGTATTGAAAGGCAGGATTTCAGAATATACCCCCATCTCACGGATTCTTCTTCCGATAAGCTGGTTGTACTGGGATCCGAAATCTAATATGATAATACCGTTGTTCATTATATAATTGATAATTAATAATTAATAATTGATAATAGAGCTTTAAGCTACAAGCAGCATGCAATAGGCTTGTTCGACCTTTATAAAGCCTGTCGCTTACCGCTTAAAGCATATTGCCGATTTAAATGTTTTTACAAAAAAAGACTTGGAAGCGCTCCAAATCTTTTTTCGTGATTTTTATTAGAATTTTCCGATGTCTTCTCTGTAGAAACTATAGTCGAAGTGAACAGGAATGGCATCTTCATAAACTTTCTTACGGGCCTCATCATAAGTAGCCCCTGTAGCAACCAGATTCAGTACTCTACCGCCGTTAGAAACCACTTTATCTCCTTTTTTGATCGCACCAGCATATAAAAGCTGGCTATGCTTCACTTTGTTTTCTCCTACAATCTCAAAGCCTGTCTCGATATTTCTCGGGTAACCTCCTGAACACATTACCAGACAAACCGCTTTTTCATCTTTGAATCTAAGCTGGATATCTTTACCGTTCATACAGTCATTGATCACATCCAAAAGGTTGTTTTCCATAAGAGCCATCAGAACCTGAGTTTCAGGATCACCAAATCTCATGTTATATTCAAGAAGGTAAGTTCCTTTTTTCGTCACCATCAATCCGAAGAAAATGATTCCTTTGAAACTAAAGCCTTCTCCTTTAAGACCTTTAATAGTTGTTTCTAGGATATTTTTTTCGAAATCTGCATAATGTTCCTGGGTAAACTCAGGACTGGGTGCTACAGATCCCATACCTCCTGTATTTGGACCTTTATCACCGTTTCCTGCTTTTTTGTAATCTTTTACAGGAATACATGGGAATAATTTTTCACCGTTTGAGAATGCAATGATAGAAGCCTCAAAACCTTGTAAATATTCCTCGATAACCAATTGGATCCCTGCATCACCATAAATCCTACGGATCATGAAATCGTGGATCGTAGCTTCTGCTTCTTCAATGGTGTCACAGATCACTACTCCTTTTCCACCTGCCAAACCACTTGCTTTAACCACCAGCGGATATTCCTGGGTCTGAACATATGCTTTTGCATCAGGATATGAATCAAATACCACAGCTTTTGCTGTTTTGATATCATAGGTCTGCATAAACTTCTTAGAGAAAGCCTTACTTCCTTCAAGACTTGCTACTTTCTGATCAGGACCGAAAACTTTAAGATCGTGTTTTTTGAATTCGTCCTTCAAACCAGCTACCAATGGTGCTTCAGGACCTACAATCGTTAAATCTACTTTTTCTTTGATAGCGAAATCTCTAAGTTCTTTGATTTCTGATAAATGAACATTTTTCCCTATTGCATCGGTAGTAGCGTTTCCGTTAGCAAAAAACATTTTAGTAACTCTGGAGTCTTTATGAAGTTTTGCTGCCAACGCAGATTCTCTTCCACCTTCACCTATGATTAATATTCTCATACTTTATTAATTAACTAGTCTAATTTTACAAATATATAATTTTGAATGCTATAAATACAATCTCAAAACCAATTTTAATTCTATTTTAATTAGTGTAAAAAGTGTCTCATCCCTGTAAACATCATCGGAATCGCATGCTCATTAGCCGCATCGATGCTGTCCTGGTCTTTTACACTTCCACCTGGCTGAATGATCGCTTTGATACCTTCCTGAGCGCAGAAATCTACAACATCGCGGAATGGGAAGAAAGCATCTGAGGCCAATACCAAATCTCCCGAAAACTTCTCTTTTGCTCTTTCAATAGCTTGCTGTGTCGCCCAGATTCTGTTTACCTGACCTCCACCGATTCCAAAAGCCTGGATTCCGTTGGAAACAACAATAGCATTGGATTTCACATACTTCACAACTCTCTGAGAGAACAACAATGCTTTTTTCTGTTCTTCGGTAGGCTGTACGTTGGTTACTACTTTGATGTCTTCAGAGAAATGAGTATCATAATCCTGAACCAGCATTCCACCATCAATCTTCACCCACATCTGCTTATCAGAAACAGGATTTACAATTTTTATAATTCTTAAATTCTTTTTCTTTCTTAAAATTTCTAAGGCATCTTCATCAAAATCAGGAGCCATTACAATTTCAAGGAATGTTTTATTCAATTCTTCAGCTGTTGCCGCATCAATTTTGTAGTTCATGGCAACAATTCCGCCAAAGATGGAAACCGGATCACATTCGAAAGTTTTCTGATAGGTTTCCAAAGCTGAAGTTCCGATCGCCACTCCACAAGGTGTAGAATGTTTCACGGCACAACAAGCCATTTCTTCTTTGAACTCGTTTACCACTTTCCAGCAAAGGTCCATATCACGAAGATTGTTGAAAGAAAGCTCTTTTCCACCTAACTGTTCAAAATCCTTCATCGCCCCGTTTTCAAAAGTAGAAACATAATAAGCTGCTGTCTGATGTGGATTTTCTCCGTATCTCAGGTCAGAAACTTTCTTATAGGATGCATTTAAATACGTAGGATATTCTTCATCTAAAAGCATTCTTGAAATAGCTGCATCGTAAGCAGAAGTAAGATTGAATACTTTACCGGCCAATTTCTTACGGGTTTCAATATACGTATCACCGTTTTGCTCCATTTCCAGTTTTACTGTGGTATAATCTTCCACATCAGTAATTACGGTAACAGAGTCAAAGTTCTTAGCTGCAGAACGTAGCATGGAAGGACCACCGATATCGATGAATTCTACCTTTTCATGTAAAGAAATGTCTTTGTTTACATTCTCAAAGAAAGGATAAAGATTCACGATCACCATGTCTATCAACCCAATTCCGTGCTCCTGAACGGTCTTCATATGCTCTTCGTTGGAACGTACAGCCAAAAGCCCGCCATGAACTTTAGGGTGTAAGGTCTTCACTCTTCCATCAAGCATTTCAGGGAAATTGGTAACCTCATCAATCTGAATTGGATTTAAACCAGCATCTTTCAAATGTTTGAAAGTTCCTCCCGTAGAAATTAATTCATAATTCTGGGCTTCCAAAAACTGCGCGAATTCTATTAACCCGCTTTTGTCAGAAACACTGATTAAAACTCGTTTTTTACTCATTTTACTTTCGATTTTTTACTTTTTACAGCTATTTCAAACTGTATTCCGGTCTTTCACCCCCGGATTTACTTTATTTTACTTAGATTTTTTCAAATGCTTTCGAAATATTTTTTCAAAATCTAAATGTGTTTTTTATTAATATAAAAGCGGTCAATAATTGGTCAACTGCTCAATTATCAGCTGAGTACATTATTTAATACTTTATTGATGGCCTTCGGGAAGATTTCATATTCTATCTGATGTACTTTTTGTGCTAATGTTTCAGGAGTGTCGTTTTCCGTCACTTCAAAACATTTCTGAAGAATAATTTCTCCCTCATCAATTCCTGATGTTACAAAATGAACCGTTGCACCACTTTCTTTTTCTTTAGCCTCAATAACGGCATTGTGAACATTCATTCCCCACATTCCTTTTCCTCCGAACTTCGGAAGCATCGCAGGATGGATATTAATGATTTTACCTTTCCAGGCTTCGCAGAATTCAGGTTTCAGAATAGACAGGAATCCGGCCAATACGATTAAATCTGTATTTTCAGGGATTACTTTACTCAACTCACTGCTGAAATTCTTTCCTCTCGGAATCAGTATATTTTCAATATGATGATTCTTTGCTCTTTCCAGCCCATAACACTCTCTGTCGGCAACAACCAGAGTGACTTTGGCATTCTGGATCTCTCCATTGTCAATAGTATCTATGATTCTTTGAAGGTTGGTTCCGGAACCTGAAACGAGTACAACGATGTTTTTCATGTTATTAAATGTAACAATGTATCAGTTTATCAATGTAACCATATTGTTATTGGTACACTGATACATTGATCAATTGTTATATTGATAAATGGATTTTCTCGCTTCCTTTTGTTATTTCTCCGATTTCATAGGCATCATCCAAAAGATGTAATACTTTTTCTGCGTGTTCTGCATCTACAACAATTGTCATTCCCACTCCCATATTGAATGTTCCGAACATTTCTTCACGAGCTACACCACCTCTTTTTTCCAATTCAAGCATAATGCTTGGAATCCTGATTTTTGATGCATCAATGGAAGCACATAATCCTTCAGGGATAATTCTTGGAACGTTTTCATATAAACCTCCTCCTGTAATGTGAGCAATTCCTGCAACCTGTACTTCTCCGATCACTTTATGGATGTCTTTATAATACAATCTTGTAGGAACTAAAAGGGTTTCATATAATGGCTTTCCTTCAAATTCTTCTTCAAAATTCGGGAATACTTTTCTTACCAGTGAAAATCCGTTCGAGTGGAAACCTGAACTTGGCAATGCAATAATCTTGTCTCCTGCTTTGATTTTGGAACCGTCGATAATCTGATCTTTCTCTACGATCCCTACACAGAATCCTGCCACATCATAATCTCCCGGCTGATACATCCCAGGCATTTCAGCGGTTTCCCCACCAATCAATGCACAATTATTATCCTTACAAGCTTCTACCATTCCTAAAACGATTTCTGCAGCAATTTCAGAATCCAGTTTTCCGCAAGCCAGGTAATCTAAAAAGAATAATGGTTTTGCCCCATGGCAAAGAATATCATTGGCACACATCGCGAAACAATCTACACCGATAGAGTCATACTTTTGGGTATCCAAAGCTACTTTCAGCTTGGTTCCTACTCCATCTGTTCCGGAAACCAAAACAGGGTTCTTGTACCCTCCTATTTCGTAGAAAGCCCCAAAACTTCCCAAATGGTTCAATACATTGGAATTATGGGTTTCACCCACCGCTTTTTTTATCTTGTCAACGGTTTTGTAACCTTCCTCTTTGTCTACGCCCGCAGATTTGTAAGTGTTGCTCATTGTACTTTTAGAAATTTATTTCAAACTTTTTATATCGGTTTTCAGAAAATAAAAAGCCGACAATCTTGGTAGATTATCGGCCGTTATGTTATCTCAGAATTTCAGAGCCCACAGTTTCTCCTTTCTTGGAAAAACATTCTTTAAAATTGGTCTGAATTTTCATTATTTTTCTTTTTGCAAAGATATTAATTTTAAATTAATATTCAAATTCTATTTTTCAAGGATAGTTTCAATAGCAGAAATCTTCTTGATTTTCTCTCTTAACTCATTGTCTTTCTCTTCATTAGAAATCTTCTGACCTGCTTTATCAAAATTATCATTGAAAAACGGAAGCGAAAAAGTTTCTACAATATTTCCACCGTGGAAAGGAAAACGCTTGGTTGCAGCCTCTAAAACACCTGCTCCACCTCTTGCTCCCGGTGCAGCTGACATCAACAACATCGGCACCTCATTCCAGACTGTTCTGTCCTTGATTCGGGAAACCCAATCGAATACATTTTTAAAAGCGGTTGAGTAAGTTCCGTTGTGTTCCGGTAAGGAAACCAACAGTAGGTTTGCCGCATCAATTTTTGCTGCAAAATCTTTTGCTTCCTGCGGAACACCATCTTTAAGCTCTCTTTCGTGCTTATAAATCGGCATTTCGAAAGGATTTAAATCTACTACTTCCACTTCTGCATTGTCAAACAAAGTAGACGCATACGCCACTAATTGTCTGTTCATTGAAACTTCGGAATTGCTTCCTGCTATTGCTAAAATTTTCATTGCTTATTTTAATTATACTGTAATTTTTATGACAAATATCGTAATAATTGTCGAGTTTCAGTTGTTTTAAACCTCCCCCGTCAAAAACTTTAAATTTGTCCCCAAACGAAGGAAAGTTTTATTTTACGCCAAATAAGAAGGTAATTCCATAGGTACTTCCATCAATAAAACCTCTGTATCTTCTACAGCTTCTATATTAAAGCTCTGCGTATCCCAGATTCCTAACCCATCCCTTTCATTCAAAATTCTGTCGCCTATTTTGGCACTTCCTTTTAATACAAAAGCATACACGCCGTTTCCTTTTTTGTTCAGCATATAATTCTTCCCGTTTCCTTTGGTAAAATTAGCAATGTTGAACCAAGCATCCTGATGAATCCAAACTCCGTCATCATTTTTATCAGGAGACAAAATTTGTTGGAAACCATTTATTTTTTCTCCTTCTTTAATGCTTTTTTGGTCATATCTCGGCTCAAGGTTGATCTCTCTTGGAAACACCCAGATTTGAAGGAATTTAACAGGTACGTCTTTATTCTTGTTGTATTCGCTGTGCATAATTCCTGTTCCGGCACTCATTACCTGAATCTCTCCTTTTCTGATTACTGCTGTGGTTCCCATAGAATCTTTATGTTCCAAATCTCCTTCCAAAGGAATGGAAATGATCTCCATATCTCTGTGAGGGTGTGTTCCGAATCCCATTCCCTGGGTAACGGTATCGTCATTCAATACTCTTAAAACACCAAAATGTGTTCTTTCCGGATTTTGATAATTGGCAAAGCTAAAAGTATGATAGCTGTTTAACCAACCGTGGTCTGCGTGACCTCTTGAATCTGCTTTATGATATACTGTTTTCATATCTGATTTATTTATGGTACAAATGTACATTATACAGCTATCTCAAAACATTGACGTAGGATAAGAACGGAATTATGGTGACCGATAACGAAATATTTCCTCCAGAATGGAACTCCGAAAGGTCTTTTACAAAACAAAAAAATATATGCTTAAAGTGAAAATTGATAATGAAAAATATTTTTTGTAGGTATACAATAAAGCGGACTCTTTTGAATCCGCTTTTTTTGAATATTTTGATTTTAAATTTTATATCTGAATGAAAAATTAAATTGCTTAAATAAAATTTAAAACTTATTGCAGAAGAGACCAAACGGCAATACCGATACCGGCATAAGCAAGAACAGTAATAATATCAGCTATAGGCTGCGAAAATCGTTTTTCAGCAATTCTCTCGCTATTAATCTGACTTTTATGGAATTTCAGAATTTTTTTAGGATTATGAATCGGATGCGCAACCAGACTATCTTTTTCCCAACGGTCAACTATTATTTTATAAGCCTTGCCATCAACGTCAATTTTAACATTTTTATTAGGTGTAAGCTTTTCCTGAACATTGATCGGAACAGGCATTTGCTGAGAATTTGGGTTTTGAGACCCAGCTGCTGGACTTTTCACCTGCATTGCAGTATTATTAGCAAGAGCAGCATTATTTTTTGATCCAGATTTATTGTCGCTTACCGGATCCATTGGTTTCTTAACCTGGTAGGTATAGCAGCTCACAAGGAAAAACAATATAATGAAATAAAGATTCTTTCGCATAAGTCAAATTTAATAATTAAACAGAATATTCTGTATTTTATTTTGAAAGATACTGTTTAAAAAATTTACAACCGCAAGTCTTTTATTAATGTTGAGATTTTGCTTTAAAAATGCACCTGTTGAATCTCTTCTTCAATTTCTTTCGGAGTTTCATGTTCTTCTTTGATGAAAATCATGGTAAGGATAGCTCCTAATAACATACATATCCCTCCAACCACAATATAATCAATAGCCTGTTTTCCAAAAACTCCACTTACGATAGGACCTCCGAAAACTCCATTGATAATTTGCGGGATAACGATGAAAAAGTTGAAAATTCCCATATACACTCCCATTTTCTTTTGCGGAATAGAATCTATCAGCATCGCATAAGGCATTGCTAAAATACTAGCCCAAGCAAACCCCAATCCTATCATTGAAATCCACAGACTGTGTATATCTTTTATAAAATACATGGAGATTAATCCCAATCCTCCGCAAGCCAACGCTAAGGCATGAGTTCGTTTTTTACCAATAAACTGAGCAATCGGAGTCAGGGCAAAAGCAAAGAAAATAGCGTAGAAATTATAGCTGCCGAATAAGCTTCCCGTTAAATCTCCGGCTTTATTGAATTCTGCGGAATGGGTATCCTCAGGAGATAGTCCGAAATGATGGGTTGCCAAAGCACTGGTAGTGAAAACCCACATGGTAAATAATGCAAACCAGGAAAAGAACTGCACAATTCCCAGTTTCTTCATCTGGGAAGGTACATTTTTGAAATCTTTGAAAAGGTCTGAGAATTTTGATCCATTTTCTACAATAGGTTTTCCTCCTTCAAATGAGGCAAATTCTTCCGGTGAATATTCTCTGGTCGTAAAAATGGTATATAAAATGGATAAAATCAAAACTGCGGCACCAATATAAAATGCATAAATAACATTATCTGCCACGTATCCTTTTGGAGCCTCGTTGGAAATTCCCATTTTCGTCAGCCAACCTGGTAAATCGGAACCAATCACCGCACCGATTCCAATTAAAATCGTCTGTACAGAAAAACCAATCGTTGCCTGATGTTTCGGAAGCATATCTCCTACCAAAGCACGGAAAGGTTCCATGGCCACATTAATGGAAGCGTCCATCATGGCTAGAAAGATAACTGCCATTACCAAAACATTCGCGGCCATCATTTGAGTTGCAGAAGCGGCATTAGGAAGCATGACCAAACCAATAGCACACAAAACCGCACCAATTAAAAAGTAAGGTTTTCTTCTTCCGAGCGGACTCCAGGTATTGTCTCCCATATGTCCTATAATCGGTTGAACGATCAACCCCGTAATGGGTGCTACCAGCCAAAACCAGGATAATTCGTGAACATCAGCTCCAAAATTGGCAAGAATTCTACTCGCATTTCCGTTCTGTAACCCAAAAGCCATCTGAATTCCCAGGAATCCCATGCTCATGTTGATGATCTGGAGCAGTGATAAATTAGGCTTCTTTTTTTGGCCCAATAACCCGTCTATATTTTTTTCCATTATTTTGTTTTTAATTGTTTGATCAATGCATCTTCAATTGGGGCTTTTTCAGCCACCACTTTATCTACAACGTCGTTAGGAACTGTCACAGAAAGGACGTACTGTCTTACTTTCCATTGTCCGTTTATTTTTTCTACTACTCCTGAACCACGGCAGATTTTCATCTGAGTATCCAGAAGCTCATCAAACCAGGCCAGTTTTCCGTCTTTGCTGAAATAAATGTTTCTTTTAAGGGCAGTGAAATTCCAGGTTCTTTTTTTATCGAAATAAGGTTTTGCCCAAACCATGAATTCTTTTTTACTCCAGATTTCGGTAGCATCTGTCCCGATGAAAGTAGACTCATCCGCGAAATAATTGAAATATCCTTCATAATCAGATTTTGCTGCGGCTATATTAAATCCATCAAGCATTGTACTGATCTCTGCTTTTTCCTTTTCAAACTTATTTTTTGATTGAGCTGAAATTCCGGTAAAACTCAGTAAAAAGAGCATTACCATATAGAGAAATCTTGTTTTTTTCATTTAGAATTAATTGGGGTTGATTAATTATAATTCAATGATCATCGAGGTTTTTGCAGGTATGTTCAAACTATTCTCTAAAGAAACTTCTTTTCCTGAAATAATATCTTTTCCTTTAGAAACGTTTTTAATCCCTTCTGAAAATCTCTTTAAGTTCAGAACCTGAGCTTCTGTGTTATTGTTGATTACTGTCATTACTCGTTCTTTATCATTGTATCGGAAATAAACATACACATTGTTTTCCGGAACGTAATGCAAGGTTTTTCCTGTATGAATCACTTCTTTGGACTTGCGCCAGTTCAGCAGTTTTTTAGTAAAGTCAAAATACTGATTCTGAGAATCGGTTCTTCCGGATTTCACAAAAGCATTATTGGAATCACCATTCCAGCCCCCCGGAAAATCACGGCGAATATCTCCGTCCCCTTTTCCTTTGTCCCCGGCCATTCCGATCTCTGAACCATAATATAATTGAGGAATTCCGCGAACAGTTAAAATTAATGTCATTGCCAGTTTATAATCCTGAATATTGGGATATGACTGATTAAATCTTTGTGTATCGTGATTTTCAGCAAATACGAGGATATTATTAATATTAGGATAAAGAAAATCATTGGCAAAATTATCGTAGACTCTCTGTATCCCGGAATCCCACCCTGAATTCTCTTTAAAAACATGACCTATAGCATCGTGTAAGGTAAAATCCATGACAGAAGGAAGATGAGAGTTGTAGTTTTCTATGGCTGCAATCTTACTGTCTTTCTGCCAATAGGACATTTGCGCCTGATCATGCATCCAGACTTCTCCCACAATGTTCAAATTCGGGTATTCATCCGTAATTCTTTTCGTCCATTCTGCAATTCCCTTTTTGTCATTATAAGAATAGGTATCTACACGTAATCCATCCAGCCCTGCAAATTCTGTCCACCAAACTGCATTCTGAACCATATAATTGACTACCAAAGGATTGCTTTGATTCATATCTGGCATAGTGGTATCAAACCATCCGTCCATACAGTTTTCCGCATCTGTTTTTGCTGCATTGGTATCAAACTGTGTGGTCATCCTGTAGTTGCTTCGTTTAAAGCCTTTTTCACCTTCTTTCCAATAATGAATCCAGTCTTTTGAGGGAAGGTCCTTAATAATCCAGCTTTGTGATCCCCAATGATTGGTCACATAATCCATAATAAGTTTCATATCCCGCTTATGAAGCTCACTAGCTAATCTTTGATAGTCTTCATTAGATCCGTAACGCGGGTCAATTTTATAATAATCGCTCTGTGCGTAGCCGTGATAAGAATATGAAGGTTCATTGTCTTCCAACAAAGGTGTATTCCAAACAGCAGTAACTCCCATATCCTTAAGATAATCCAGGTTTTTGATGATCCCTTCAATATCTCCGCCATGACGTCCTCCCGGATCTTTTCGGTTTGACTTTTCGGCAGTATCTTTGGTGTTATCATTTGCAGGGTTCCCGTTAGCGAAACGATCGGGCATTATAAGATAGATAACATCTTTGGAAGTAAAGGAATCGCGATCAGCGGAATCGGGTTGTCTTTGCTTTAATTGATAGGTATAGGAACCAATGTTCTTTTTCCTGTTTTTAATATTGATCTTAAATTGAGGAACATTAATCTCATTAGTATTTACAGTAAGAAAAACGTAGTTTGGATTTTCAACTTTCTGAATATTTTTAATCTGAATCCCGTCTGAGAGCTCCACTTCATTTTTAGCAATATCTTTTCCGTAAACCAGAATCTGAAGTTCAGGATTTTTCATTCCTTTCCACCAAAAGGCAGGTTCTACTTTTTCCAATGGCTTTTGAGAAAATGCTAAAGCCGCTGCCGAAAGAGCAATTATGGTGTATATTTTTTTCATTTCATCTTGAATTTGATTAAAAAACCTTACAGGTGATTCACCCATAAGGTTTTTCATTATGATTTTCAATCTTAAATTAATTGACGGGTTTGATAGAGATCGCAAAACCTCCGCTTCTTACCATTTTGAAATTAATTTTAGATTTACTTGTAATCTGTTTTTTATAGATGTTATAGCTTTGAGGATTATTAATGTAATCTGCATCTTTTCCGTCTTCATAGATGGTTGCCTCATACTTTTTACCTTTATCCAGGAAAGAGAAATCTACCGTATAATCACGTTTGTTTTCATCTGTAATACCTCCTACGAACCAGTTTTCCGTCCCTTTAGCTTTTCTGGCCGTTACGATATAATCTCCCGGCTCTGCCGATAAGATTTTGGTATCATCCCAGTCTGCAGCCACATCTTTGATAAACTGGAACGCATCCATATGCTTTTTATAGTTTTCAGGCAGGTCTGCTGCCATCTGAATCGGCATATACATCACTACATACAAGGCCAATTGCTTCACTAAAGTGGTTTTAACGAAACGCTGGTCTCCAGGGAAATAATAGTCCAATTTGGTCTGGAAAATTCCCGGTGTATAATCCATTGGGCCTCCCATCCATCTTGTAAACGGTAAAATAGTCTGATGATCCGGATTGTTACCCCCGAAAGCTTCGAATTCTGTTCCTCGGGCTGCTTCAGCAGAAATATAGTTTGGATAGGTACGGCTTTCTCCTGTAGGACGTACGGATTCGTGAGAATTGAGCATGATTTTATAATCATTGGCTTTCTCAGCAATTCTGTAGTAATGGTTAATGGTCCATTGAGAGTAATGGTGCTCTCCTCTCGGAATAATATCACCTACATATCCTGATTTTACAGCATCATACCCGTATTTATTCATCAATTGGAATGCTTTATCTGCCCATCTTTCATAGTTCGTTGCAGAACCGGAAGTTTCATGGTGCATGATCAGTTTAATTCCTTTAGAATGAGCATAATCATTCAACATTTTGATATCAAAATCCGGATAAGGGGTAATGAAATCGAAAACAAATTCTTTTGAGTGGCCGAACCAGTCTTCCCAACCTATATTCCAACCTTCAATAAGAAGCCCGCCGAAACCATTCTCTGCTGCAAAGTCAATATATTCCTTTACTTTATCATTATTGGCTGCGTGTTTTCCATTAGGAGTAAGTTTACTAAAATCAGTTACTCCTAAATGTACATTTTCCGCAGTAGAATAAGCCCACTGCGATTTTCCGATGATCATTTCCCACCAAACTCCCATATATTTTGTAGGGTGGATGTAAGAAGTGTCGGTATATTTTGTAGGTTCATTCAGGTTGAAAAGCATTTTGGAATCCATCACCTCTTCTGCTTTTGGTGAAACAATAATGGTTCTCCAAGGTGTGGTTGATGGAGTCTGGATATATCCTTTTGCTCCCTGTCTGTCGGCTGTAAGATGGGTTTTGAATTTAAAATTCTGGGCATCTACTTCTAAATGCGAAGCAGGATAGTTGAGAACTGCAGCTTCAGCAACATTCACATATAAAGGATCTTTTCCTTCTTTTTTCAGCATTAAAGGGGACTGAACCGCATTTTTGATTAACGTCTGAGAAGCGTTAGAATCGGTAGCACTTTCCCATTTTCCAGGGATTTCAGAAACTTTAGTAGTTTGGTATTTATATTCTTGGGAATCATAGTCAGCTACGATCCACCAGGCTTTCATATCTGTAGGAAAATCAATCTCTGAATCTTCCTCTCTGATGACAAAATAGTTAAGATTTTTCTGTTGAGGAAACTCATATCTGAACCCTAAACCATCATTGAACAATCTGAATTTCACCACAATACTTCTGTCTGTAGAAGCTTGATTAAGTGTAACTGCTAATTCGTTATAATGATTGATATAGTTTTTCTTTTCTCCCAAGACAGGTTTCCAGGTTTCATTTTTGGAATCTCTTTTTTCGTCTGTCTTTGTAAAACCATTGTTCAGATCAAATTTAGCATCTTCCGGTTTTGCAATTTCGGAAGCGAATTTTATAGAGGTATCTTTAAATAATCTCAATCCTAATTTAGAATCCTCCACTACTGTAGCCCCGTTGTATTTCAAGTTATAATAAGGGACTCCCTGTTTTAACTGGAAGTTCATTTCGAACTTTCCGTCCGGTGATTTTAAAGACTGTGCATTAACGCCTGCGAACATCATTGAGAACAATAAAGCTCCAACTGTAATTTTCTTCATAATGACTATTTATAAGTTTTAAAAATAAATAAAGTGCTGCTAAAAAGCAACACTTTACCTTTAAAATTTAACCCTATTTTACTATAAAGGTTGTATTTTGTAAGTACCCATTTTAAGGTCTACTGAAATTTTATAATTTCCTCCGGTTCCATCGAATTTAATGTTTCCGTTGCTTCCTTTCGGACCAAGATATCCTGTGTTTCCATCAGCAGAAATATTTCCCCAATCCAGATCTCCCCAGCTTAGTTGGCCTAGGAATTTAAATTCAGAAGCAGCAGGCAAAGCAATTGTATGCTCGAATTTGCCATTTCCTAAATTAGTCATTGGAATAGCTGCCGCAGAATTCCAACCGTTTACAGTTCCTACCAGATATAAATTGGCAGGATTCCAAACTGCAATCGGAGAAGCTGATACATTAATAGACTTTTGAGTAGCGTCTGCATCAATTACAATTTTATACATTCCTGTAGCCCCCGTAAACTGAATATTTTCAGGAGTGGATGGTGCTAAATTGGTAGACCAGGTTTTGAAATATCTGTTTCCTGCATTCATCCCTGCAACATCTAAACTATAGTTCAGAGGATTCCAGTCCTGCTGTCCTAAGAATCTGAAATATTTCCCATTTTCAAGGTATGTATAGATGGTAGAGAAGTTGTCTTTTTGGTAAAGCAATTGTGAGGTTCCGGCATTCCAACCCACAGCAGAGGCATCACCCACAATATAAAAAGAAGGGTAAGCTGTTAAATAAGTAGTAACAGTAAGAGTCACAACATTAGAGTACAAAACTGTTTTTCCTACTTCCGATTTTAATCTTACCTCAACCGTTGTTGCAACACCAGGTACAAGCCCTGCATCCAACCCCAGTTTATTAAGCTCTGCTACTGTATAAGTAACTTTTAAATCATTTGCTGTAACAATTGATTCACCCGGACTTTGAAAATTGGTTCCTGTTTTTGCAAGCTGTAAAGTATTTTTAAGTGCCACCTGAGTCTGAAACTGAGGATTGGTCCAGTCAAATTTTATTGCTGGGTTCGCTTCATTATCTTTTATTAATACGACACTGGTTTTATCAGCTTTTAAAGTAGGTGTTGTTCCATCCCCCAATATTGCTTGATCTTCATCTTTTTCACATGAGATAAAAAGAATCGCCATCAAAGCAACAGCAAATATTTTAAATAAATGTTTCATTTTAATAGTGTTTTTTTAAAATTAATACCCTTGATTTTGAACCAAATTAGGATTTGCGACAATATCTTTAGCAGGGATCGGATAAAGATTTCTATAGCTTTCAACAGCTTTTCCGTCTTTAATATTTCCTTTCCAAGGCCATAAATAATCAGCTGTAGTAAATCGTCCGTATCTGATAAGATCCGTTCTTCTTGTCATTTCCCAGGATAATTCTCTTGCTCTTTCATCTAAAATGAAATCCAGGTTAATAGCAGTAACATCTCCGCTTGTATTTCCATAAGCTCTTTGTCTTAACTGATTGACATAGCCAATAGCAGTTGGCATACTTCCGTTACCTCCTCTAAGGGTAGCTTCAGCATACATCAGATAAATATCCGCTAAACGGTACAATGGAATATCAGCTTCCACCCAGTTGTTGTGTGCTCCCGGCGTTCCATCGCTTTTCACATTTTTGAATTTAATGAAAGCGTACCCGTCGTTGAATGAACCTAAATCATTGATCTCAAGGTTTTGTCCACTTGTATAGAAGTTTCCTCTTTTATCTGAACCATTGGTAGGGAACTTTCCAACGAAAGCCTTTGTTGTTCTGATCCCACTCCAACCTCCATTGATTCCGAAATCAGCAGCAGGCATTGTACCTCCTACAGAAGCGTGAACCAAATAAGTAGTCCCTCCATTTGTCTGGGTATTAATTCCATCGAAATTAACCGTGAAAATCGCTTCAGGGTTATTAACATTGTTATCAGCTAAGAATAATGAGCCGTAATTAGATTTTAATGAATACCCTGCTCCGATCACTTTGTTACAGTATGTAATACAGTCATTATTTCTCTGTGTTCCTGTATATACACCCGCATTCAAATACAATCTTGCCAATAATGACCATGCGGCTGCTTTATCTGCTCTACCATACGCATTTGCTTTTGGGTCTTTTAATTCGTTGGCACAAGTTAATAGTTCTTGCTCAACATAATTAAATAAAGCTGCTCTTTCAATTCTTTGAGGCGGGTTTACAGAACCCGGAATATAGCTTTCATCTACAAAAGGTACGTTTCCGAATAAGTCCAAAGCATGATAATAAGATTGTGCTCTCAAAAATCTTGCCTCTGCACGCATATATTTTGCCTCGGTCAGGTCATTCCCTGTAATATTATTAGAGGCGAGTTTTTCATCCGTTACATTTCTTAAAAATTCATTACAGAAAGCAATCTCTGCATAAATTCTATAATATAATGCAGCAATAAATTCATTGGAAGAATCCCAAGTCATTTTATGGATTGTATGAAGGTTTCCGTCATTCCACCCGATTACTGCTTCATCTGTAGAAATTACCTGCATAGTGTATAGCAATCTGGTGTATTGAGAAAACCCACCATTGATACCGTTAATATCGCTGTCAGGATATGTTCCACCATCTCCACTTACTTGACCTCCCATTGCTAAACCTCCGTAGAGCTTAGCTAAAGCATTAGGATAATTTTTAAAATCTGCAAACACACTTGCAGAGGTAACATCCGTAATAGGCTCTCTTTCTAAGTCCTTAACACATGAAGTTGCTGACAACAGTCCAACTACAGCAGCTGTTAAGATTATATTTCTTGTTAATTTATTTGATCTCATCTCGCTAACTAATTAAAATTGAAAATTAAAACCTAATGAATAAATTCTAGGCATTTGATAATAACCATTGTCTATCCCTCCGAAAACTTCAGGGTCAATTCCGGAATATTTTGTAATTACAAAAACATTCTGTGCCATTCCATATACTTTTAAATTACTTCCTTTAGAAAATACCTGTCCGAAATTATATCCGATATTGATATTATCTAATCTTAGGAATGATGCATTTTCCACATAGATATCAGAGAAGTATTGTGGTACTGCAAACTGATATTGCGGTGCTGTAGAATATACGTTCTGTAAATATTCATTGGTAGAGGCAGATTGTAATGAGCTGTTGGAAGCCGCGTTGTTATACACATAATTTCCTAATACTGCTCTTGCGCTTAATCCGAAATCCCAATCTTTATAAGATACTTTTGTAGAGAATCCTAGAATAGCATCCGGAGTAGTAGATTTGTAATAGTACTTATCAAAAGTATCTATTTTTCCGTCTCCGTTTCTGTCTACATATACTCCGTCAACAGGTTTCCCGTTGTTATCATATACTTGTTGATACACCCAGAAGGCATTAGGAGCGTATCCTACAGCATGAGCCTGGATCGTATTTCCTGCACCACCTTCAATTCCTCCTACCGGAATGTTGAATGTAGCATCTGCTCTTTCTAAAAGCTTGGTGATTTCTGGTTTGTAATGGGTAGCATTGAAGCTTACTTCCCAAGTTGTGTTTTGGTTTTTAACCGGAATTACAGTAATACTACCTTCAATCCCTTGATTTTCCATATTTCCTACGTTAAGTAAGTTTTGGTTACTCAAGTCTCCTGCTGCAATACTAGTATTCACTAATAGGTTTTCAGTATCTTTTCTGAACCAGTCAATAGATCCTGTAATTCTATTGTTAAGGAATCCGAAATCTAGACCAACGTTCTTAGTAGTAGTGGTTTCCCAAGTAAGATTCGGGTTGTAGATATTAGGACGGTACATGAAGTAAAACTGATTACCGAATTGATAATTAGCTCCCACGCCACTCGGGTTGTATGCAGCATAAGCTGGATAATTAAATGGTTTGTTTCCATCTAATGCCGGTAATTCCTGTTGTCCTGTTTTACCCCATCCTGCTCTTAATTTCAAATTGCTGATGGAAGAGATATTCTTTATGAAGCTTTCCTCATTCAACTTCCAAGCAACAGAAACTCCTGGGAAATTCCCCCATAAATTATCTCTTGTTCCGTTAAAGAATCTGGAAGATCCGTCTCTTCTGATCGATCCTGAGATCACATATTTATTAGCAATTGTGAAAATCGCTCTTCCATAGAAGGAAAGTAGTGTATTTTGAGTTTCAAAATCATTATTAACCTGAGTTGGAGCATTTCCTTTATAGTTAATAGATCCCGGAATAATAGTTCTGAAATCCTGGTAAGAATACCCTGCTGTAAGGTCTACTCCTGTGTTAATTGCAGAAATATTCTTTACATAATTGAAGTAAGTCTCTAATAGCTTATTCTTTTTCTCCATACTGTAAAGGCTCGCGCTTCCCTTATCATTAAATCCGGCCTTATATCTTGCATCAATTTTCTTTTGTCCTTCACTCTTAGTGTAATCGTATCCAGCATTCACATTGAAATGTAATTCTGGCAAGAAATGAAACTTATAATCTAACTGAACGTTTCCCAGTCCTCTGGTTACTGAAGAAACGTCATGAATTGCCATTAAAGATGCTAATGGATTTGCGTTAGCATTTACGTTTAATCCACCATTCAGAAGCCATTCATAGTATCCGCCATAATTGGAATTACCGGAATATACGGGCTGAGTTGGATCAAAATAAGTTGCAGATTTAATTACACCTCCGTCAGCAAATCTATTGTCCGTAAATGTTCCTTTTGCATTCACATTTACTGATAAATGATTGTCAAAAAATTTAGGACTTAAATTCAAGCCTACAGATGTTCTTCTGAAAGAGTTGGTTCTTACGATACCATTCTGCTCATTGTACCCAATGGATAAACGGTAAGGCAGTCCTTTGACACCTCCCGAAAATGCGACATTGTTATCTGTTCCCCATGCTGTCTGATAAATAAGATCCTGCCAGTTTGTGTTAGCAGTTCCTAATTTTGCTTTGTAAGCGTTAGAAGCATACGTATTCACAAAATTTCTGAATTCATCAGCATTCAAAACATCTACATTTCCCATTTTTTCAGAAATAGAAGCTACTGTAGAGAAGTTTACCTTAAATTTCCCTGCACTTCCCTTTTTTGTTGTAATCAAGATAACCCCATTTGTTGCACGGTTACCATAGATTGCTGTAGCAGAAGCATCTTTTAAAATGTCAAATGTTTCAATATCATTAGGGTTAATCAATGATAATGGATCTGAAGCTCCGTTTACTCCCACGAAATCTTGAGGAACTCCGTCAATTACGATCAAAGGAGAGTTATTTCCATTCAATGAAGCTGTGCCTCTGATTCTAATCGCTGTTCCGGATCCAGGTGCACCACTATTATTGGTGATCTGCACTCCCGGTGTTTTACCTTGAATCAATTGTCCGGCTGAAGTTGCCCCGCCATTGAAGTCTTTTGCTGTTACAGAGGTGATGGAACCGGTAACATCAGATTTTTTCTGCTTACCGTAACCGATCAATACAACTTCTTCAATTTTGTTTTCCTTAGTTATAGAATCTTTTGTCTGCGCATGGATTACTGTACTTGCCAGTAAAAATGCAGGCGCAATTTTTAATACCGTTGTAAAGTTTTTCACAATATTGTCTTTTTATAGTTTCTTATTTTTGTACAATCACATTGGGTAGAACCCAGACTCGCAATTTATAAAAAAATTATAATTCCCATCAATTCATTGAAAAATTTAGTGAATTTATGTATATTGATTGTTCAAATTTTACTAAAATATTGTTTCTCATCTTTTTACGTTAAATTATGCTTAACATAACAACAGGATGTTTTTAATAAAAAGTTAAACAATTGTTTAACTAAATGTAATATTCCACTCTTCCAACTGTTAAAAACTCGTTAAAAAAGTACGTTCTGTTTTTCTTTAGATATTCCTTATCTTTGCAGTTAAAATTTTACTATAAAATGTCAAACAGGAAGATGATTACGGCTGCTTTGCCTTACGCAAACGGTCCGGTTCATATAGGACATTTGGCGGGGGTGTATATTCCTGCGGATGTTTACGCGAGATTTCAAAGAAGATTAGGAAAAGATGTTGCATTTATCTGTGGTTCGGATGAGCACGGGATTCCTATTACTATCAGAGCTAAAAAAGAAGGCGTTACGCCTCAGGATATTGTGGATAAATATCATGAGATCATTAAAAAATCTTTTGCTGATCTGGGAATCTCATTTGACGAATATTCAAGAACGACTTCTAAAAAACATTACGAAACAAGCCAGGATTTCTTCAAAACCCTTTATGAAAAAGGAAAATTCACTGAAGAGGTTTCTGAACAGTATTTTGATGAACAGGCTAATGAGTTCTTAGCAGACCGATATATTGTGGGAACATGCCCAAATTGCGGCAATGAAAATGCGTACGGAGATCAATGTGAGAAGTGTGGTTCTACCCTTTCTCCTTCTGAGTTGATCAATCCTAAATCGATGTTGAGCGGAAATGTTCCTGTTCTTAAAGCTACGAAAAACTGGTATCTTCCATTAAATGAATATGAAAGTTTCCTGAACGAATGGATTATTGAAGGTCATAAAGATGATTGGAAGCCAAATGTTTACGGACAGGTAAAATCTTGGTTGAACGATGGTTTAAAACCTCGTGCTATGACAAGAGATCTCAACTGGGGAGTTCCTGTACCCCTTCCAGGTGCTGAAGGAAAAGTACTTTATGTATGGTTTGATGCACCGATCGGGTACATCTCTTTCACAAAAGAATGGGCAGAAAAGAATGGAAAAGACTGGAAGGATTACTGGCAAAGTGAAGGAAGTGACTTAGTTCATTTCATCGGGAAAGATAATATTGTATTCCACTGCATTATTTTCCCATCAATGATGAAAGCTCACGGAGATTACATTATGCCGAAAAATGTTCCTGCTTTTGAATTCCTGAATCTTGAAAACGATAAAATCTCCACTTCAAGAAACTGGGCGGTTTGGGCCCATGAATATGTGGAAGATTTCCCTGGACAACAGGATGTACTGAGATATGCTCTTCTTTCTTCTGCGCCGGAAACAAAGGATAATAATTTCACATGGAAGGATTTCCAGACCAAGAATAATTCTGAATTGGTTGGAATTTTTGGAAACTTCATCAACAGAGTTGCTGTTTTAATTAATAAGAACTTTGATGGAGTTATCCCAGAAGGTGACATCAATGCTCCTGAACTTGAAGAGATTGGCTTTAAAGCAACAGAAATAAAAAATTATCTCGAAAATTATGAATTCAGGAATGCACTAACATCATTTATGAATCTGGCAAGATTTGGTAATAAATATCTGGCAGATGAAGAGCCTTGGAAAACCATTAAAACTGATTTAGAAAAAACTAAAAACATTTTATTTATTGGAGCCCAAATCGCTGTTGCATTAGGAAATTTAGCTGAGCCTTTCCTTCCTTTTACAGCACAGAAAATCTATGACATTTTCAATGTCAAACAAATGAACTGGAATGATATTGAAAATTCAAAAGTTTTAATTGAAACAGGCCATAAAATAAACGTAGCTCCGCTTTTATTTTCTCAAATAGAAGATGACGTTATTGAAGCGCAGATTCAGAAATTAGAGCAAACAAAACAAAACAATAAGAAAACCAATCCTAACGCTACTCCTATGAAAGAACAAATCAATTTTGATGATTTCACGAAGATCGACCTGAGAACAGCTACTATTATAGAGGCTGAAAAAGTGGAAAAAGCTGACAAACTTTTAAAACTTACAGTTGATACAGGTGTAGATGTGAGAACGGTAGTTTCCGGGATTGCGGAAAGCTTTACTCCGGAAGAAGTAATCGGAAAGCAGGTAATGATTCTTTTAAACCTGGCTCCGAGAAAGATCAGAGGAATTGAATCTCAGGGAATGTTGCTTTTAACTACTAAATCAGATGGTAAGCTGTCATTTGTAACTCCGGATGATCAGGTAGAAAACGGTGTTGAGATCGGATAATTCAATATAATAGATATAAAAAAGAGACTACAAAATTGTAGTCTCTTTTTATTGATCACAATGTCATTCTGAATGAAACGTAATAAAATGAAGAATCTCAATCATAATAAAATGACTAAGTGATTCTTCGTAAGAATGACAAAATACAGTACTATTTCTTAATAAGTTTTGCCAGGAAAGAATCTTCGCTTTGCAACACCTTTTCAACCTTAAAGCCATTATTTTCAGCGGCATTTTGTAAGGTTTTAAAATCCAGGTACAGCCATTTAATGGGATCTTCGGATTCTCCTTTATAATGAACCACATAATCCAGCTCACCGTAATATCCACCGGCAGGAATATATACTCCGCCGTCTTCATCACGGTCAAACATATACAGGATATCTGTGCTGTCGATTAAAATCTGTCCGTTTTTATTCAATAACGTATGTAATTTCTGAAGGTAGATATCAATCTTGGCAAGGCTTTCAAAAATACCGGTACCATTCATCAATAATACAATGGTATCGAAAGTTTCTCCGGCAAAATCCAGCATGTTTTTGCAGACGGCATTTTTTACGCCCCGCAGTTGACAGACTTCAATGGATTTCGGGGATATATCTAAAGCGACAACATCCAGTTTCTTTTCATCTTGAAGGTATAAACTGTGGGAGCCCGCTCCGGCTCCAATATCCAGAACTTTCCCCTGTGCCAGTTGAAGAGCTTTCTGTTCGATCTCATTCATCTCATCAAAGTCTCTGAAGAGATAATCCACCGGAAGTTCATCCAGCTCAGAAATTGAGGTCTCCGTCTGCAAATCTTCAGGATTTTCATGATGATAATAATCCCAGATGGCTTTTCCCATTAAATCTTTCATACCTTTTTTTAAGGGCACAAAGATACTGTTTTTGACATTTTTAAAGCAACTATAAAAGTAAAGCTCCATTGAAAATACAAATGAAGCTTTACCAAAATGAAAAACAAGGTTTCGTTAGACCACAGGTCCTGCTGCGTCTTTTATTTCTTCTAATATTTTTTTTCTTTCCCGTAATCTTCTTCTGGCAATAACGGATTTACCGCCAAGCATTCTGATAAATCTTACATATTGGAAGCGTTCTCTTCCAAAATGATGTGTTAACACATATCCTAACACTCCAAATCCAGCCAAAATAATATATCCGAATATCTTTTTACTTGCAATGATGATCGCATTGAGTTGTACAAGCTTGATATTGGGAGCCAGTGTTTGCGGCGTAATGGTCATTCCATCCACATAAACCGCCAAATCTCCTACTGCTACGATCTGAAAATGATACTGGAACCATGAATACAATGCTGAGAAAACCCCTACAGCTAAAAACGTTCTCCATACCAACACAAGACCAATTGCAGCTAACATATCATCCAATTCAAGCTTATCCAGGGTGTAGAACCAGATGGAGATAAATAAGGAGCCCATTCCGTAGCCTTTCAGAAACATGGGCAAATACCATCTGTCAAAGCTGAACTCCAATGTCATTGAAAAATACATGATCATGGTGTACCCCAACATGGCTGAAAATCCTGAAAAGATGTACATTTTCAATGGTATTTCTTTTTTAAACCAGAATACAGCCACAATTCCTGCTAATACAATTCCCGGAACCATCAGAACATTCAACTTCGCATTAGTTAATTGATCATACCCTAAAACACCAACTCCAAAGGTATTCTGGATGGAAGTTGTTCCTAAAAACATTCCCAACAACAACAGCATCAGTAAACCATGTCTTACATTGTTTTTCTTGAATATTTTAAAAGACAGGTAAGGTCTTTTTAATGTAAGCTGGCGGATTGCCAATAAAGCGAAGCTTACAAAAGCTGCAATACTCGCATTCATAATCTTTGCAGAATTCCACCAATCCTGTTGTTTTCCAAACGAAAAGACATATGCTGAAAACATGAATGTGGAAACAAATAATATAATACTCAGCCAATCAATATAATATAATGGTACCTTCAGTGCAAAATACTGGTTATGCATAAATATCCAGCATAATAAAGCCATTCCCAGACATATTACTGATGCTATAATAAAAAACTGCTGCCAGTTATAAAGAATGGAGACTTCCACCGCATAATAGCTTGCAACCTGGCTTAACGTCAAAACAAAAGCATAGAAAACCCCATAAAACACTCCTCTGTTTCCCATCATAACCATTAAAGGCAAAAAAAGTTCAATGGCTACCATCATTTTGAAAAATCCAATGAACAGTGAAGTTGCTACGATCACCATTGGTTGTAAAGTCGTAGCATTCACAAAGCTTAGAGCTCCCAAAAGGATAAACAACACGGTTAATTTATGACGTATCTTAAACCTCATCTTCATTCTCAGAACCAAAGGCATTGCCGCACCCATCCCGATTGTTGTAGCGTAATTTGCCCACAAAAAATACTCGGAAAGTGCACCGGTACCTCCTACCATAAAGCTGATATTTCCTGTGTAAACACCACCAAGCGGCATTACTATCATCAGCATCAATACGATCAGCAGAAGCTGTATGGGTTTGGGTACCCAATCATTGAAAAGTCCTTTATTGTACATGATTCAGAAGTTAGAATTGTGAATTGTCAATGGTGAGCAGAAATTACAGGATTGACTTGCAAAGCAAAATTCACTATTCCCCATGACTATCATTTATTTGGTTTTTTGAGCTATATTAATATTCATATTCATTCCCGCTCGAAGTTTATTGACTTCTTCTTTTTTATTAGAAGCCGTAAACTCAATTCTTACAGGAATTCTTTGCTGTACCTTGATAAAATTACCTGTGGAATTATCTGTAGGCACACTTGAATATCTTGAGCCTGTAGCTGCGGATATCGCTGTTACAACTCCTTCAAACTTCTGTCCGCCCAACGCATCTGCCGTCATCATCATTGTATCACCAATCTTTATATTAGGCATCTGGCTTTCCAAAAAGTTGGCTGTTACCCATTTTTGTCCGTTTAAAACGATTGTTGCCACTTGCTGACCTGGTTGGATCAATTGTCCTTCGGAGATGGTTCTTCTTCCCATCACCCCGTCATAAGGAGCTGTGATTACTGTATAGGAAAGGTTAATTTTTGCCATATCCAGCGCCGCTTTCGTTCTTTTGATCTCAGCATCATTAATTCCCAGTCTGCTTTTTACCTCAGTTGTTGAAAGGTTAGCCGACTGCTTTTGATTCACCAGAGTTTCATACGCTGCTTTTTGTGCATCATACTCAGTTTTTACCTGGTCATATTGTTGTCTGGTAACGGCTTCTGCTGCCAAAAGGTTTTTATATCTGTTCAAATTTTGTTCGGCGTTCCAAAGTCTGGCCTTTGCACCTGCAATATTGGATTGCATTACATTGATATTATTGGAAACCGTATTCACGGATGAACTTGTTGCTGTACGTTGAGCCAATGCATTTTGATATGCAGCTTCCGCCTGACCCAATTGCGTTACAATTTCACGGTCATCTAAAATAACAAGGGTATCCCCTTTTTTTACCTGTTGATGTTCAATAAATTTGATCTCTTTGATATAAGCCGGAACTCTTGTATTGATCGGATTGATAAATTCCTCCACTTGTGCTGCTTCCGTATAACTTTTATCCCCGATGTGAAAATATTCACGGATCAGCCAGAATAATCCGAAACCGATCACTAGAAAAACAATAAGATTTGAAATAATAGCTCTGATCTTATTTTTTCTGGTTTCCTTTTTTTTAATCGCTCCGCTTGATGTTGCCGGAGTGTTTGTATTTTGAGTTTGTTCCTTGTTTTCCATTGTTTTGTTTTTTCAGTTGGTAAAAATTAAAGTGTGCCTGTAGATTTTAAAAGATTATAATATTGATACAGTACGTTGATCTCGGCATTGGCATAATCCAGTTCGGATTGAAGCTTTTGATTCTGCGCATCAATCATTTCCGCCTGTACGGCTAACTGATTCAAATATTTAGCTTCGGTGATTTTATAGTTTTCTTCCGCCAGTTTTTTCGCATCATTTAAAATTTCTGCCTGTTGAATGGATTCCTGATATTTTACATAGGCTGCATTTACTCCCATCTCAACATTCTGCTGTACCAAAGTCATGGCATCATTCGCCTGATTTTTCTGAAGCTCACCAAGCTTGATTCTTTCTTTTGTTTTAAATAAATTGTCAATATTATAACTCAAAGACACTCCTGTTTGCCAACCTCCGGAATACATATCCAGAACAGGATTTCTTGTCGTGATCGGACGTTGCAGCGTATAGCCTCCAAATCCAGCTAAAGTTGGCATTTTATCAGTTTTAATGATTTCAATATTCTTATCGGCAACATCTATATTCGTTTTGGCCGATTTCAACAACGGATTATCGTTGTGCGCCAATTCCATGTAATATTCTAAGCCGATGCCGGATTCTTTATTGGAAAGATTCTCTACAGGTATTATTTCAGTTCCGGAAGGTAAACCTAAAGCTATATTCAGGTTATAGTTCAGTATTTTTCTGTTGTTCGCTAAAGTCAGAATTCCCTGATCCAGATTTTTAATAACCAGCTCACCACGGATCACTTCATTTCTTGTCACCATTCCCTGCTGATAAAATTTCTGGATATTCTTTAGCCTTTCCTGAGCAAGTTTTTTATTATTTTGAAATACCACTTCCTGGTTTAAAATTTTATAAACATCCAGGTAATTAGAGATCACTAAGAACTTTACATCCTGTTTGTTCTTTTCAAGATCAAGTTCAGATAATTGCTCGCGAAGACCTGCCATTTCAATAGATTTATTTACCAGTCCGCCTTTAAAAATAAGTTGGGTGGCCTGTACGGAATAAGAGCTTCCATAATGCGGCATAGGAATATTCGTAGAATTGGAAAAATCCTTATCTATGGCAACGGCATCTCCTAAATAAAACTGACTTGTTGAAGCCGTTATCGTAGGAAGCTTTTGAAGTTTCACCACATCCGTTTGCTGTTTGGCTATATCTATATTTTGAGCTGAAACTTTTAACTGCTGATGATTTTGTACTGCCATTTCAGCCACTTCACTCGCTGTCATCTGTTTTTCCTGTGAAAAAAACAGCGTAGGAATGAGAGCTATCGCTAAGGATAGTGCTGTTTTTACGTTATTTATCATTTTACCTTGTTTTACAGATGCAAAGTTATAGCACCTATAAAGTCAAACAAATGTTTGATTTTTGGAAAAAGATGTTCAAATGTAGGATTTTTACTTTTTGAATTGATTTCGATATTGAGAAGGGCTTACTTCCAGATGCTTTTTGAAAAAATGAGAAAAAGAATATTGATCACTGAAACCGAGCATTGATGAAACCTCAGAAACAGGTTTTTCTGATGAATTTAAAAGTACTTTAGCTTCATTCATCACGATCAAAGCGATAATTTCGCTGGCGGACTTTCCTGTAATGGATTTTACGACTGATGAAAGATGTCTGGTTGTAATGGATTGACGTTCTGCATAAAATTCCACCATTCTTTCTGTATGATAATAAGTGGTAAGGTCAGTCAAAAAATTAAAAACAATTTCTTCCTGTCTGGACATGCGGCTCATAGAACTGTCATCTTCTTTGGAAATAATTCCGGCCATCTGATAACAGAACACGGAGAACAGGTGCTCTATAATTTCCTTTTTATAGATCACCCCGGTTTCAGAATCTAATATATACTTCAGAAAATTGACACTCTTCCATACCATTTCCATTTCATCTTCATGAAAGGGTACCCCCCTGTTCATCTGCTGCCTGAAATAGCGATAGGTAATCAGTCTGTTGAATTTTAAAGACAATGCCGAAATAAATTCTCTTTTGTAAGATACCATTCTGGACTGGAAATCATCGCTTACGGAAATCATTTCATACACGGTCTGCGGATCCGTCACCATAAACATATTCGCCGAAAGCTCCAGATCACTGAAATGCTGCCGAAGCTTTATGGTTCCGGTTTTCACAAAAACAAAAGCCGGATTGTCGGGACGAAAAGGTTTATCGACAGATATTCTCTCGAAAATATTATGCTGAGTGAATATCTCAACTCCGAATTCTTCTAGGACAGACATAACACAAATGTAACCAATATCCGACGCTATTACAAAATTTTATTATTTTCGTACTGATAAGTCTTCAACCCATGAGAAAGATCGATTTACTTTTTGCAGAATACTCTGAAAGCCATAGAAACACAATCAACAAGCTGATCCATTGGATTTGTGTTCCTTTGATTTTCTGGACTATGTTAGGTTTCATTTCTCTTGTTCCTTCAAAATCCATTTGTCTCATATACATTGGCTGCATAAGCTTTGTAAGTCTTGTTGTAATAGCTTTGATTACTCTTTTTTATATGAGGCTTTCCTTTCTGATCGGTTTTATTATGATTCTCATTATGATTCTGATGGAAAGTTTTGCCTATGGCCTCAATACCCGGTTTGAGCAACCATGGCTTATTTACCTTATCATCTTCGTAGTTACATGGGTTTTACAGTTTATAGGACATAGAATAGAAGGAAAGAAACCATCTTTCTTAAAAGACCTGCAATTCCTGTTAATAGGCCCGATCTGGCTTTTAGGCTATGTTTTAAAAAAACTGGGAATAAGGTATTAATCTTCTAAAGCATAGACTGCAAAACTGGCCAGCCAGTGATCTCCGCCATAATTCCCCTGGAAAAGTAATGGTAAACCATTAGCTAAGAATTTATCCGCTGTCTGTTGAAAATTCTTTTTTAATGGATGATTATCCGGAAGAGATTTGGCAATTCCTTTCATACACCATGCTTTCGAAAAGGACAATCCTACAAGATGCACGGTCTGATAATCGCTTAGATCACTCACCACCGGGATCTTTTCTATATTTTCCAGGCTGCGTTTTTCGTAAAAGCCATTCAGCCATTTTATGTATTCTTTTTGAGGAAGCACTCTTCTCATCAAATCTGCGATTTCAAGGCTGGGAGAAAAAAAGTCTGAACCATCCGGTTCTAAATAAGCAGGTGTTTTCTGGTCATTTAAATAGAAATATTTCGCTTTTTCTATCAATTGGTTCTCAAAATCCTTATCCTTATTTGCTCTAGCCCAGTCTATCGCAAAGCCCATAGCAAAAGCTGTATTTGGATGTACTCCTGTCCTGTTGGGATAGGTTTGTTTAGGCAAATAGGTTTTCCAGGATTTCAAAATCTGATCTGTCAGAGGCTTTAAATTCTGGTGCCATATTTTTGCTTTCGGGTGATTCCAGGTAGTAAGTTCTTCATCCAGCTTTAACAACCACGCCCAACCATATGTTCTTTCAAATGTAGTAGTTAATTGATATTGGGTAAAATAATCTGCTTCAGATTGTAAATTTTCTTTTCTGAACGAATGGTCCAGAATACTTTCAATGTCTTTTGCATTTGACAACCCGGGTTTTGTCTTTAATAAACGAACCAGCATCCAATGTCCATGAACTGAGCTATGCCAATCGAAACAGCCATAAAAACTCGGATGCAAGTCTTTGGGTGATAAAGAAACTTCTTTTTCATTATTGATGATATGGGCTGTTTTATTCGGATATTCCTGATTGATACAATGTAATGGCTTATCGGAAAGCTTCACTGCCATTTCATCTGTAAGTTTGGGAGCTTCCTGAGCGTAAATTAGAAATGGAGAGAATGCAAATACTAAAAGACTTTTTTTCATGTAATAAAAATATAAAATTATTTGATCTTTCAAAAAATCAATAAGAAAATCAATAATTCATATAAATATTTAAATAAATCATCATAATTTTTCCAAAAATTTATATGAAAACTTATTTTGAGCATAGTTTTTGATCATATCCATAAAAACTTTTTTATGAAAAATATTTTCCTGCTTTTATTATTTTTAATTATTATTCAATGTAATAAATCTGAAAATCTTGCCCAGCCTGAATCCGTTATGTCCCCTATGGCGATAATTGAAGATGATAAAGTGGCTGCAATGACTGATGCTTCTCCTGAAGCTCCACCTCCTCCACAAGAAGTTACGCCTAAGAAAATAGATACTGTTTCTAAAAAGGTGATCAAAAATGGCAACATGACCATTCAGGTAGGTGATATTAAAAAAGCTCATCAACAGGTCAATAAAATTATTAAAAATAATAAGGCATACGTGCAGACCGAAGAATTCTGAAATACTGATACTGACGAGAATTTAAATCTGATCATCCGTGTTCCCCATAAAAATTTTGATGCTCTCATTAATTCTTTTTCTGACGGATTAGGTTCTGTAGTATCAAAAGAAGTTTCTTCCGAGGATGTTACAGAAGAATATACGGATGTTTCGATTAAACTGGCCAACAAAAAAATATATCTTGAAAAGTACCGCAATCTTCTTAAAAATGCAGCTTCTACAAAGGATATGCTTGAAATCCAGGAAAAAATACGAGGACTGGAAGACGAAATTGATGTCGCAGAAGGCAGGCTTCGTTTTATTGATGACCGTGTCAATTACAGCACCCTGAATCTAAGCTTGTATAAAGAAAAAGTAAGAAGCTCTGCTACTTCAAAAATTGGCTTCGGAAGCCGTTTCGCTGATTCACTGACAGAAGGCTGGAACAGTTTTGTAGGTTTTATTCTTGGACTGGTTTCACTTTGGCCATTCTTACTGATTATTCCAATTATCATTTATCTGTGGAAAAAATGGAGGGCAAGAAAGAAAAAATAAAAGAAACCGGATATTGTTATCCGGTTTTTTGATATTCTAAACATTAAAATAATTCTTAACGGTGTCCAGTACTTTTTCCTCCGGCATTTGCTGTGCAGTATCTAAAGTAATTTTCAGGTTTTTGTACTGGGCAGTATCGTGAAGATAGTGTTTCAGTTCTTCCTGAGTTACTCCCGGACCAGTAATATATAATTCCTGGGTATTGGTCAGTAAATTTTCCACTTCTTTAAAGAATTTAATTCTATTTGTTCTTTCTGCATTGTTCCCGGCATTTTCACTGGAGTTTCCATGTTGGATTTCCGCTTTTACAGGTTTACAAAGAAAAAATTCAGAAGTATTTTGGGAATCGTGGTTTTTTGCTACAATAGCCTTTTCGGTATCTATCCAGATCCCGGCTAATCTTTTATCAGACATAACTTTAATTTTTTAATTATTAAAAAAATGTCCAATTTGTATGCAAAACATGGGTTAACGAAGTGTTAAAGTAGTAAATTCTTTTAAGGTTTTTCAATATCTAATCTGCATAATCTGCGAGAGAAAAAACTATTTTCCTAAAACAAACACCGCCGGAATTTTATGAAGCTCCGGTTTGTGTTTTTGCCATTCCTTTATCATTTTGGTTTTGATGAATTCATGCTCTGCATCATTGATATTAGCGGCAATACATAGTTTAGTATTCGGAGAGAGAAACTTACAAAGGTCTTCAAAAAGCTGATTATTTCTATAAGGTGTTTCCATAAATAGTTGAGAATATCCTGTTTTCTGAACCAAACTCTCCAAATGAAGAATCTGTTTTTTCTTTTCTCCTTTATCTATAGGAAGATAGCCATGAAAAGTAAATTCCTGACCATTAAATCCACTGGAAATTAATGCTAAAATAATTGATGAAGGCCCCGAAAGGGGAATTACTCTTATATTTTTTTCATGACACCACTTCACAATTAAATTACCAGGATCTGCAATACACGGAAGTCCGGCTTCCGATAATAAACAGAAATCCTGACCTTTCAGCATCAACTCCTGGGCTTCTTTTATATCTGCATTTTCTGTATACTTATCCAGTAAAAATAATTTTAAATCCGATTGTTTTTTTTCCGGAGCAAAGAACTTAATGACTTTTCTGGCTGTCTTTTCATTTTCCACAAAGAAATAGTCAGTCTGCATGATATAGTCTTTCAGAATGGGTGAAAAGTGGGTAATCGGTGTATTTTCAGATAAATAAGCTGGAAGTAGAAATAACATGGTAGTAGATTATGAGTTAAAGAGTAGCGGTTACGAGATTCGGGTAATGGATACAAGAATTGAAAGATCCAGGTTATGAGGTATGCGTTGTAGGATTATTGAGCTGTTCTGCGATTTTATCACATCCTTTATCCAGCAATTGAAATACGTCTTCAAAATCTTTCATATCTCCCCAATACGGATCGGGAACTTCAGCATTTTTATGATCACCCAATACCTCAAGAAATAAAGAGATTTTCTGTCGCTGTTCTTCATTCTTCGCTTTTGAGATAACATCTTCGTATACATCGATATCCATGCAATAGATCTTATCAAAATTATTCAGATCTGCATTGGTAATTGGTCTTGAAACCTGTTTGGAAATATCTATTCCGTGATTGGCAGCTGTTTTAATAGCTCTTTTATCCGGATGCTCTCCTTCATGCTGGGAAATTGTTCCTACAGAGTCTACAAAAAAATCATGTGAGAGCTTGGTCTTCATAATGCCTTCTGCTAAAGGGCTCCTGCAAATGTTTCCCAGACAAACCATTAATATTTTCATGATGCTACATCTATTTTAAATTGTTGAAAGATACTGACAAAACTAAATAAAAAATGAAGAATAAAAATTATTCTCCATTCTTGTTATTTTAATTAATAATCTTAATGTTTGATTCTTTCCGTAAGTTCTTTTACGTATTTCTTTACTTCCTTATCTATTTTGGAAATATCTTTGATCGTTTCACAGGCATACATTACTGTTGAATGGTCTTTTCCGCCCATTTCTTCTCCAATTTTTGTGAATGTGGCATTCGTGAACTCCTTAGCAAAGTACATCGCCAATTGTCTGGGTAATGCAATCTCTCTTTTTCTTGTTTTAGATAAAAGCTGCTCTCTCTTAATTCCGAAATAATCACAAACCACTTCCTGAATGTAAGGAATATTAATGATCTTCTTCTGATTTGCTGCAATTTTATTGATGGTTTCCTTCAATAAATCCAAACTTAAATCTGATTTATAGATGGTAGAATATGCAATTACGGAATTAATTACTCCTATAAGTTCTCTTACATTGGTCTTAGCTTCTGAAGCCAGAAAATCCAGCATATCTTCTGTGAGAACAATTCCGTCTCTGCTCAGTTTATCAATGATAATTTTCTTACGGGTATCATAATCAGGAGATTTGATCTCTGCGGAAAGTCCCCATTTGAAACGCGAAACAATCCTGTCCTGAATATCCATAATATCTGCCGGAGCCTTATCTGAAGTCAGGATGATCTGTTTTCCATTCTGATGCAAATAATCAAAAATATGGAAGAAGCTGTCCTGTGTTGCGGATTTACCTGAAAGGAACTGGATATCATCAATGATCAGAACATCCACCATCTGGTAAAAGTTGGCAAATTCTGTTTGTTTATGAGCTTTTGCCGCTGATATGAATTGCTGGATGAATTTTTCAGAGGATAAATACAATACGACTTTGTCCGGAAACTGGCTTTTCACTTCCAATCCTACCGCCTGTCCCAAGTGGGTTTTACCAACACCATATCCTCCATATAAGAATAACGGGTTGAAAGCCGTTGCTCCTGGTCTTTTCGCAATAGATCTCGCTACTGTAGCAGCAAATTTATTGCTTTCCCCTTCTACGTAATTGTCAAAAGAGAAATCAGATTTCAGGTTAGAATCTATATTCACTTTTTTGATTCCCGGCACTACAAAAGGATTTACAATATTGGATGAAAAGCCTTGCGGCATTGTTTCCTGTACTTTCGGGGTTGGTACGCTTTTCCCTTTCATATTCATGGTAACGGGCTTTTCTAAACCGTTCGGCTTATTTTCCATTACAGAATACCAAAGTTTCACTCCTTTACCTATATTTTTCTTCAGGGCAGCAGAAAGTAAAGAAAGGTAGTTATCTTCAATATACTCCTTATAAAAATCACTCGGAACCATTAATGTAAGATTATTGTCAACCAATGAAATTGGCTGTACTTTATCAAACAGTAAATCGAAAGATTTCTCAAGTTTCTTCAGATCAGAGTTATCCTCAGCAGCGTTCAGATTATCACGCATGAACTGAAGACATTTCTGCCATATCATCATTAAATTTTCATCCATATTTATGCCCCGATTATTGAATGGTTAGTATTTTTTTTAGAAGGAAGACAAAGGTCCAATTTTTTATTTTTAAAAAAAAATATTGCAGGTATTGATTATTTAAAAATATATTTGTATGTATAATTTAGCAGTTAAAATGATACACACAACTCACTCAATACGAGTACGTTACGGAGAAACAGACCCCATGAAATATGTCTATTACGGCAACTATGCTGAATACTTTGAGATTGGGAGAGTTGAACTTTTCCGCAGCATAGGAATGTCGTATGATGAAATTGAAAATCAGGGTATTTGGTTACCTGTTTCGGAGTATAAAATTAAGTATTTAAAGCCAGCTTTATACGATCAAAAACTAGAAATACACACTTACGTTAAAAAAATTCCGGGAGTGAGGATTGAATTCGACTATGAGATTTTCAATGAAGAAAAAATTAAAATTACAGAAGCTTCCACTACTCTATTTTTTCTCGATGCCCAAACCAATAAAGTCATAAAATGTCCGGATTTTCTGATGAAGCTTATCAAAGAAAACTGGAAAACAGATAGTATATAATAAACATATGAAGATTGCATTCCTAGGTCCGCAAGCCAGCTTCACACAACTGGCTGCTACACAACTTTTCCCAGATGAGGAGCTTTTGCCTCAAGCCAATATTTTAGATTGCTTTATCGCTGTTGAAAACGGCGAGGTGGACAAAGCTGTAGTTCCTCTTGAAAATTCTATTGAAGGAACAGTTTCCATGACGCTTGATTATTTATATAAAACACCTTCAATAAAGATAGAAGCCGAAGCGATAATGCCGATCGCCCATCACTTAATGATCCATCCTGATCATTTGGTAGAAGAAACTGAAAAAATTTATTCGCATCCACAAGCTTTGGCGCAAAGCTTTCACTTTTTGGACACCCATTATAAAACAGTTCAAAGGCAGGATTTTTCATCTACTGCCGCTGCTGCCAAATATGTCTCAGAAAACCCGGATCTTAAGATTGCTGCTGTTGCCAACCAGTTTGCAGCCAATTTATACGGCTTAAAAATTGTTCACCGGAATATCCAGGATTTTGAACAGAATCATACAAGATTTATTATAATTTCCAAGCAACAGAATTCTTATGATAATCATAAACTTGATGTATTAGGCGAAAAATCAGGTCTACTGATCACTCTCCCCGAAGATCATGCCGGAGGCTTGCATCAGGTTTTATCTGTTTTTGCATGGAGAAAGATGAATCTTAGCAAGATTGAATCCAGAACGTTGAAAACAGGGCTTGGAAACTATTTCTTTTTCATCAACGTGGTTGGAAAATGGGAGCCAATTCTCCATGAAAATGCTTTAGAAGAATTAAAATCACTCAACGTTGACATAGATTTCCTTGGTAACTATAAAGAATACTTGTTGGAAGGTTAATTTGTCACTCTTTTATAAGACATAAATGCATACTCATGCTGTCAGAAATACTGACAGCATTTTTTATTGTTTTTTTTTATTGGTTTAAAATATTAAGGCAAACAAGTCATTTACATTTTTCACATACACAAGAATAATTTATTTATGGGGTAAAACGCAACACATATTTAAATTATAATTAAAATATTTCTAATAAATATGGATTACAATTAAAAATTTAATAAAAATAAGGCATAATTTTTGCTGTTAATTTTTAGGAACTAATTAAAAAATTTACTACTCATGAAAACTAAGATTTGTACTTTAATTTTGGCGCTATCTTCTATTTCCGCTTTTTCACAGGTTGGGATTAATACAACAACGCCCACAGCGACGCTTGACGTGAACGGTACAGCGAAGATCAGGGACACTCCTTTATCTCCTACACTTACCAACGCACAGGTTTTGGCAGTTGACCAAGGAACCTTTCAGGTGGTTAAGGTAACTCCACAGACTATCTTCGATGGTACAGTGAACGCTTCAGTGTATGCAGCAAAAAAAACTGCTCCAATCACTTTATTGAATTTAGGGATCTTCCCGGCTGGATTTCAAGTTGTAAACTTCTTGCAAAGTGAAAGAAACGTAGGAAACTCAGCGTTATTCTCAGACGTTGATAACTCTTACACTATTCCATCAGCGGGAGTGTATGCAGTAGGATATTCATTCCGATTAGGAACAGGTTTACAAGCTTCCTTATTAACTGGCGGACCTGGAATCGGTATTTTAAGAACAAGAGCCGGTGTATCAACTATTATCGACAGCCGTCCTTTTAGTGGGCTTACTATACCTTTGGTATTGAGTTTAACGATCTCAGAATCCAATATCAGCTCTCTTTATACTTTCCAGGCAGGTGATAAAATTTCCTTTGGACTTACAGATTCCGGAGTTATTAGTGCCGGATTATTGGGATCAAGTATCGGATCTTTTTATGTTTATAAAGTATCCAACTAATATTAGTACAGTTTAATCACTCTACATAACTGATCCATCACATTTTATGTGGTGGATTAGTTTTTGCTACCATTCTGATATAAATATTTATATTTAAATTAAAAATCAGGAAATGGAAATTGCTCTAATTATTATTTTACTCTTGGCAGTTCTGTTAAGTCACAACAAGCTTAACGGTAAAATCCGGAAACTTGAAAATGAAATTATTGAGCTCAATAAAAAACTTCTACACCAAAATCAAGAACTTCCTGAAAAAAAACAAGAGCAGCCACCACTTCACTCTCCTCTCACCCCGATTCAAAACATCAGCTCAGGAAGCCCTTTAGAACAAAAGGCAGACGTGAATTTGTCACAAAAAGATTGGCTGAGCCCTATATTTGATTTCTTAAAACAAAACATATTAACCGTTATCGGGATCTTTACACTTGTATTGGGAATCGGCTATTTTGTAAAATATGCTATTGACAAAAACTGGATTGGCGAAACAGCACGTGCTGTAATTGGCTTATGCACCGGAGCAGGAATCATTATTACAGGTCATTTTCTACGGAAGAATTATAATACATTCTCCTCTATTATTACAGGAGGCGGAATTGCGGTATTATATTTTTCGATGACCATTGCCTTCCGGGAATATCATATTTTCGCTCAAAGTACCGCTTTTATCATCATTTGTCTTATTACTCTTTTCTCCATTATCCTGTCTTATCATTACAATAGCCAGGTTTTAATTGTATGCTCATTATTCGGAGGTTTTCTTGCTCCGCTTATGGTGAGCACGGGACAAAGTAATTATGTTTTTCTTCTTACCTATGTAACGATATTGAATATAGGGATGCTCATTATTGTATTTCTGAAAAATTGGAAAAGTATCAGCTGGATCGCGTTGATATTTACCAATATTTATCTTTTCTACTGGGTCCTTGAAAAAACTGATTTAACTAGCATTTACTTTTACATTATTACTTATATCATATTTTACGCCTTCGCATTACATGATTACCAGAAGAAAAATATACTTGCCGTGATAGATATCCTGATGCTGGTTTTGATCAATTTCACCAGTGTTATTGGTTTAGTATATATTTTCAATGAACTGAAATATGAGCCGGCCATTATATTCCCATTGATTTTTGCGCTTGTGAACGCTGTACTTTTATATAGAGAGCATGAAAAAAAAGATGCTGGAATTCCCTATTCTGTTTTTACAGGAATTACAGTAAGTCTGATCACATTGGCTTTCGCACTTCAGTTTAAAACAAATCTTATCACCAGTGTCTGGGCAGTAGAAGCCACACTTTTACTTTTTATATGGAAAAAAACAGGATTCAATATTTTCAAAATATGTTTTTATGTTTTATTTCCTTTGGTGATTTTGGTTCAGATGATTACCTGGGCGGAGTATTTAACATTAAAACAATTATCTGTTGTTTTCAATCCTATATTTCTGACCAGCCTTGTGACGATCTTCACGATTTTCATCAATTTATATTTATTAAGAAAACAGAAAGAAATTGATACATCCGGAACTCTCTTTTTTGAAAACCTTTTCATCATTTTAAGTTATGGAATCATTTATCTGGCTGTCCTGTTTGAAATTCTTTACCACATTTCAGATCTGCAATTCCCTGTTATTATCAGCACCGGCTTATTGTTCAGCATTTATTATCTGTTCATTTTACTCTTACTGTGTAAACCGCTAAACATTACCAGAGCCTTTGAAACAGGATTCATCTATCTTTTTTTATTTTTAGTAATCATTCATACATTTCTCTCCTCATCAATGATTACAGACGGAATTTTGAAAAAAGAAATTTCCGGAAGCTATTACTTTTTCTATTTATTATATCTGATTCCATTTATTGCCATAGTTTGGAAACTTATTTCTTCAACACATTTCTTTATCAATAGTATTGCCTATTGGTACGTTTCTCTGGCCATCGTTATGGTTGTCAGTTCTGAGTTATTTCACGGATATATTGTAATGAATGCTGAAAATAGGGAACAATCTTATCCATTAAAAGAGCATTTCAGCATTTTATATTTACCCATTATCTGGGCGATTCTGGCCAGTACTTTTATTTATACCGGCTTAAAAAGGAATATTCCCGAACTTAATAAAATAGGGTTTGTTCTTGTTGGAATTATGATTATAAAACTATATGCCTATGATGTATGGCAAATGGACAATGTTTCCAGGATCATTGCATTTATTATATTGGGAATCATTTTATTATTGAGTTCATTTCTATTCCAAAGACTTAAAAATATGATCAAAAAACTGGTGGATCATAAAAATGAAAGCAATATAAATAAGAATTCAGAATCACAATAAAACCCTTTATTTATAGATAGTTTCTAAATTATTGTAAAATTTTGACCATATTTTATAAAAAATAACTATATTTATCACGTTTTTAATATATTCTATAGATTATGAAAAAATTACTCTACTCTTTTTTAATATTTGCTTCTGCTACTTTATTTGCACAGAAGAGCACTACTACCAAGTTTGCTGTAGCCGATAATATCGTTGGAACAGTAGATCTGTTTAATGCTAAAAAAGACCTTGTGCAAAGCATGCATGTATACAAAAACCCTGCTGCATTGCCTCAGTCTCTTAAAAAATTCAGTTATCTTGCAGATAACGGGATTGCAGAATTCAAACTTAAGAAAACCGAAGTGCTGGACAGAATTTCTTTGGCTCAGTTGAATGAGCAGGAAGGTGTAGCAAAAAGCACTCCTGTTTTAATTGACGGTTATGAATTTACTGATACGGAAACTAAGGTTTACGCTGATATTTTCAAGAAAATAGAAGTAAAAGACAATAATGGCCAAAAAGCTGTTTTTATTTCCACAAAATAATTTTACTATTATATAATAAAAAAGGATGCTCAATGAGCATCTTTTTTTAATATTTATTATTCCATTTCTTTTTTAACTCATCATAAATCTTCTTTTCCGTTGCATTATTTCCAGGTTCATATAGCTTTACATCTTTGATTTCCTCCGGCAGGAAATCCTGATCCACAAAACTTCCTTCATAGGAATGGGCATATTTATAATCTTTTCCGTAATCCAGATCCTTCATGAGCTTGGTCGGCGCATTTCTGAGATGAAGCGGAACAGGTAGATTTCCGGTTTTCTTCACCAGTGCCAAAGCATCGTTAATCGCCATATAGGTAGAGTTACTTTTGGGTGACACAGCCAGATAAACAGCCGTTTCACTTAAAATGATCCTTGCTTCCGGATTTCCGATCACATTCACAGCCTGAAAGCAATTGTTCGCTATTACCAATGCATTTGGATTGGCCAAACCAATATCTTCAGCTGCTAAAATAAGCATTCTTCTCGCTATGAATTTAATATCTTCTCCGCCTGCAATCATTCTTGCCAACCAATAAACGGCTCCATTGGGATCACTTCCTCTCATCGATTTGATAAAAGCAGAAATGATATCATAATGTTGTTCCCCATTCTTATCATATAAAGCCATCGTTTCCTGTAACACGGAAAGTACATCTTCATTGCTGATTTCTTTGTTCCCTGAATCTTTGAATTGGTTTAGAACAAGCTCTACAGAATTGATCAGCTTTCTTGCGTCTCCACCGGAATATTGGATGAAAGCTTCTTTTTCTTTAACTGTAAAACCTGTATTTTCTTCCAGATTGTAACTGTGAACGGCAATATCAATCAGTTCTTCCAGTTTTTCATAGCTCAATGCTTTCAACACATATACCTGGCTTCTGGAAAGCAGTGCCGAAACCACTTCAAAGCTTGGGTTTTCCGTTGTGGCTCCAATCAGTATGATCCATCCTTTTTCTACAGCATGGAGAAGAGAATCCTGCTGAGACTTATTGAACCGGTGGATCTCATCAATAAATAAGATCGGAGACTTCCCTGAAAACAGGTTCTGTTTTTTGGCCTCATCAATGACATCTCGTACATCTTTCACTCCGGAAGAAACAGCAGAAAGCTTGAAAAACTTCCTTCCTGATTTTTCAGAGATAATTTCTGCCAAAGTGGTTTTCCCCGTTCCTGGGGGTCCCCAGAAAATAAGAGAATTCAGAGTGTCGTTTTCAATCATTTTCCGGATTGTGCCTTTTTCTCCGGTAAGGTGCTCCTGTCCAAGAACTTCATCCAGGTTCTTGGGTCTCAATTTTTCGGCTAATGGTATATTTGGGCTCAAAGTATCTTAAAATTTAGGATAAATATCAGATTTTATACATCTGAAACTTCTAACAAATTTAAACTAATTTTCATTTTTTTACCCTATTTTTGCATTGTTTTGAAACTTACATTCAATAAAATCATCACTTTTCCCCTGGTAATTTTGATCAAATTTTACCAATGGTTCATCTCGCCTTTACTTCCCAAAAACTGCCGTTATGAGCCTACCTGTTCCCATTATATGGTGGAAGCATTACAGGTCCACGGTGTTTTCAAAGGGTTTTGGATGGGAGTGAAAAGAATTTCAAGATGTCATCCATGGGGCGGAAGCGGTTATGATCCCGTTCCACCCAAAAAATAAATATCAATAAACAAACTATTAAATCAATAGAAATGAGTACCCTATTTTTCAGAATTTACCTTGTCATATTTGCGTTGATGACCCAATGCTTTTTTGCGCAGAACAATAAGGACAGCTTATCCGATGGAACTTTAAAAATAAATTCAGCTGAAATCCCGGTAAAGATCTATACTACCTCAGAAATTAGCAATCTAACTGCTTTTGCAGACAGGAAAATAGATCAGAATGTTCTGGTAATTCTGAACAAATCTAATTTTGAGCCTGCTTATTTTAATTTCAGTGCGCTGACTTTAAGCAAATTAAAAAACGTGAAATATCAGTTCTTTGATAAAAACTTCAAATTGATTGATACAGCAGTTACTCCTGAAAATATCGAGACTTTTAAATATGCCGTAAAATCGCAAAAACCAGTTACTGCTTCCGATAGTGTAGAATTGGAAACTCCATTTAAAATCTGGGATCCTTCAACAGGAATTCATTTAGGACCGATTACATTACATTATTATAGTTTGATGTTCATTTTCGCCTTTGGATTCGGGTATATTTTGATGACCAAAATTTTCAAAATCGACAATGTTAATCAAAAGTATCTTGAACCCCTTTTTACATGGACCTTAATCGGAACGATTCTGGGTGCGAGAATGGGGCACGTTATTTTCTATCAGCCGGAATTATTTAAAGAGGATTTCTGGAGCGTATTTTTACCAATCAGCACTAAAAATGGTCTGAAATTTACAGGATTCTCAGGATTAGCAAGTCATGGAGCAACGATTGCCTTAATATTTACCACTCTTTATTATTCATTTAAGATCATAAAGAAGAATCCTTTCTGGGTGTATGATAGATTAGGAATCGTAGTTGCTTTAGGTGGTGCTTTTGTAAGAATGGGGAATTTCTTCAACTCAGAAATCATTGGTAAGCCGGTAGATCCCAATTCTCCGTTTGCTTTACTTTTCCCACAGCAAAGCAAAGAATATGGTGTTACCATTCCTCGTTATCCTACTCAGTTATTTGAGGCGGCAGGATATGTAGCGTTGTTCGTTTTGCTTTGGTTCTTATACAGAAAGACAGATAAGAAATATCAGCAGGGATGGTTGTTTGGATTGTTCTTCATTATTCTTTGGGCGATCAGATTCTTTGTTGAATTCCTGAAAGAACCACAAGGCGAGGAATTCATTGAATTCGGTGGATTAAATACCGGACAAGTTCTTTCTATTCCTTTTATGATTGCGGGAGTTGTCATTATGATCATGTCTAAAAAATTCAAGATCACACAGGCGGAAAACGAAAAACCTGAGTAATTTATTTAACAGAATATACATTTAAAAAGGCAAAATTGCAAACCGCAAATTTGCCTTTTTTACTTTTTTAATCCTTCATAATAGCTTACAATTTAGGAGCTGTCCTCCTATTAAGTTCCTCAAAAACATTTCCAAATTCATGGATTACATCCGTTGGCAACATGGCTTCTTTAGAATATTTTTCAGCTGCATAATCAGCCGCTTTTCCATGAAACCAGGCGCTTAAAACAGCTGTGTTTTCTTCGGAATATCCCTGGGCTAAAAATGAAGTTAGAATTCCGGTCAGAATATCTCCGCTTCCTCCTTTTGCCAAACCGGAATTTCCTGTAATATTATAATAAACACTACCTTCCGGAGTAATAACCTGAGTGTGATGGTCTTTTAACACAATATAAATCTGCAGATCTTTTGCTTTCTTACGAGCCAGCTCTACCCTTTTAAAGGAATTTTCCGTACTTCCAAAAAGTCTTTCAAATTCTTTAGGATGAGGAGTGATAATGGAATTCTGAGGAATCAACGGTAGGCTTTTATCATCTTTAGAAATGATATTCAGAGCATCTGCATCTATTATCAATGGTTTTGAATATTTTTTTAAAAACTGAAGAAAACTTTTCTCCGTTTCAGGCCGGGTTCCCAACCCGGGGCCAATTCCACAAACCGAATCTTTTTCTACTTCAAATTTATCAATACATTGAGTTCCACCTTCTATAAACATTGCTTCGGGACAAGATGTCTGGAGGATTTCATATCCACATTGAGGTGCTAATGTAAAAGTCAATCCAGCTCCAGTTCTCAAAGCTGATTTCGTAGATAAAACAGCAGCACCCATTTTTCCATAACTTCCAGCCACTAAGGTCGCTCTCCCATACGTTCCTTTATGTGAAAATTCCTGTCTGGGTTTAAAAATAGATTCCACAAGGCTGTCATCAATAACAAAATCACTGGTCTTGGTCTTTGAAATATATGCTTTACTGAGATCAATATCCAGAATAATCACTTTTCCGGTATATTTTCCTGTTTCGGGATGCAAGAAGCTCTTCTTCCAGCATTGGAAACTTAGTGTATAATCTGCCTTGAATATTGTAGAATTATTTTCCGTTAAACTGTCTGTAAATAAGCCAGATGGTACATCTATGGAAATTTTTATATTATTTCTCTCGTTCAGTTTGTCGATCAATATTTTATATTCTCCATCTATTTTTCTGGATAATCCTGTTCCAAATAGTGCATCAACAATAATTGTTTTACTATCAAAATGATATTGATCAATATCTTTGAAGCTTTTACTATAAATTCCTGAAAAATCTCTTAGTTTTTTGAAATTCACGGCTGCATCTTCAGAGAATTTCTGACTGGAATCAACGAATATATCTACATCAAACCCTTTCAAGTAAAGCATTCTTGCGATGGCCAATCCATCTCCTCCATTATTCCCATTTCCGCAGAATACAGCAATCTTTTTATGATTTTTACAATTTTCCGATATCCAGTTCGAACAAGCCTGTGCAGCCCTTTCCATCAGCTGAATGGAAGAAACCGGTTCATTTTCAATGGTAAACCTGTCCCATTTTCGTATTTGTTCTGCTGTAAGTATTTTCATTTTCAGGTAATTTGATTAAATTTAACAATAATAATTCCAAGATGAAGAGAATTTAAGCCGAAAAATAATGGGAACTATTGATGTTTAAATTTTTAAAACCTACTTTTGTATATAACAATAAACAAAAAAATATAAATTATGGGATTTATCAAAGAATTTAAAGAATTTGCCATCAAAGGCAACGTTATTGATCTGGCGGTAGGGGTAATTATCGGTGGAGCTTTCGGTAAGATTGTTTCTTCATTCGTAGAAGATGTTATTACTCCGCTTCTTCTTAATCCTGCCATGAAAGCTGCAGGTGCAGATAACATTAAAGAATTGGCATGGAATGGAGTTACTTATGGTAACTTTTTGTCAGCGGTCATCAACTTCTTCTGTATTGCCCTGGTTCTTTTCATTATGATAAAAGGAATTAACAGGATCAGCAAAAAAGAGGAACCAGCTCCAGCCGGACCTACTGACGATCAGAAATTATTAACTGAAATCAGAGATCTGTTGAAAAGCAACAGAAACGTATAAATAAAAAAAACACCTCTAATAGAGGTGTTTTTTTATTTTTTATCATAATCAGATTAGTGAATCTGCAAAATACTTGAGATCTGTTCTGCCAAAGAAAGCCCGATTCTATCCTGTGCTTCCAAAGTAGATGCTCCTGTGTGCGGCGTTAAAGAGATTTTTGGGTGATTTAAAATTTCCTTTGAAGGAGTCGGCTCATTGATGAAAACATCCAGCCCTGCAAATTTCACTTTCCCGGAATCTAATGCTTCAATTAAAGCAGCTTCATCAATCACTCCCCCTCTTGAACAGTTAACGACTGCTACGCCGTCCTTCATCATTTCAAATTCATTCTTACCGATCATGTAGCCTTCTTTTTGAGCTGGAACATGAAGGGTAATAAAATCTGAATGCTTTAAGACATCATGCAAAGGTTCTGTTTCAATATCAACGTTGATAAACTGATTGTTGTAGAATTTCACCTTAATACTCGCTCTTCCTACATTATTGTCAGCTGCAATTACTCTCATTCCTAAACCTAAAGCAATTCTCGCTACTTCCTGCCCGATTCTTCCCATTCCAACAATACCAATGGTTTTTCCTCTAAGCTCAATCCCCGCCGTATATGCTTTTTTAAGTGCTGCAAATTCAGTATCTCCTACTAAAGGCATTTTCCTGTTGGAGTCCTGTAAAAATCTTGCCCCTGAAAATAAATGAGCAAAAACCAATTCTGCAACGGATTCCGAAGAAGCGGAAGGTGTATTGATCACATGAATCCCTTTTTCTCTTGCATAATCCACATCAATATTATCCATTCCTACTCCACCTCTTCCAATGATGTCTAATGACGGACAGTTATCAATAATATCTTTTCTTACCTGGGTTGCACTTCGCACCAGTAAAGTACGGATCTTATGTTCATTAATATATTCTACTAAAAATTCCTGGGGAACTTTTGTAGTGATCACTTCAAAACCTTTTTCTGTTAATGCATCAATCCCTGATTGATCCAAGCCGTCATTTGCTAAAACTTTCATTAAACTTATATTATTTTTTAAATCCGAGCGTAATATCCAGATTCAGAATCATTTTTTTAGTCTTTAAACACTTCAATGGTCACCTGTTTTTCTACCATATCCGTAAATTTCCCTTTATATCTTGTTGCTCTTACCAAGTGATTATCAATCCAATGATAATTCCCGCCTCTTGGCTTTCCGCATAATACACTGTGATACTTGAAACCGTGCTTATCCAGCCAATCGATCGTAATTTGCTTTAAATTTTCAGTTCTTGAAGTGAAAAAGCAGATTTGATGCCCTTCATCATACCATTTGTTAATGGTTTCCAATGCATCAGGATATGGTTCACATGTAACCATTCTTTCCGGTTCTTCATTCGGAACGTCGTCTGTAATAGTCCCGTCGATATCGATTAAGTAGTTCTTTACTCCGTCCTTCAAAATTGGACTTATGTGGTCTTTATATTCTAATTCCATCATTAAATTTTGAATGGCAAAGGTACGGTTTTTCAACCAGAAAGAATCTTTAAACTGAACTTCATTGAAAATTTACTAAATAAATTAATATTTAATGAATAAAATTAACTATTACTTTACATTTTATGCAATCTGGTTAAAATTTTTCATTTTATCAGATGTAGTCCAAAAACACATGTTCTTTTTAAATCTGATTAAATTGATACATCATTAACTGACAAATATGATGTTTCACCAAAAATTTCCAAAATACATTTATTACTCTTACATTTGTAGGAATGGAAGAATTTGTAGTTTTAGTAAATCCTGAAGATGAAGTTTTAGGTTTGATGGAAAAGCAGCAAGCTCATGTAAACGGTTTACTGCACAGGGCTTTTTCCATTTTTCTGTTCAACAGTAAAGGTGAAATGCTCCTTCAGAAAAGAGCTGCTAAAAAATACCATTCTCCGAATCAATGGACGAATGCAGTATGCTCACACCCCAGAAATGGGGAGACTTATCTTGACGGAGCTACAAGAAGATTAAAAGAAGAACTGGGAATCACGGCTGATCTTTCCGAAAAATTCAATTTTATCTATAAAGCGGATGTGGGTGAAGGACTTTGGGAGCATGAGCTTGACCATGTATTTATAGGCAATTATGAAGGAGAGTTTAATCTGAACAAAGATGAAGTGGACGAGGTAAGATATGTTTCCATGAAAGAGCTTGACCAGGAATTATCTCAAAACCCCGAACATTTCACGAAATGGTTCAAGATCATTCTTGAAGAGTATAAACATCATTTTTAAATGTATGATGAAAAGAGTATCATTATTACTTACATTTTTAATAAGCTTTACCGTTTTTGCGCAAAAAACAAGTACTAAAGTCTTTGACAACCCGAATTATTCCATTTCCGTTCCTGAAATATGGAAAGTGATGAATACTGAAGATATCGTCAATATTTTCCCTGATAACCAGATAGGAGCTATTACCATTTCAGAATACCATAATCTTGCACTTCCTAAAAGCGAAACCAAAAAATTCATCCTTGCGCTTTATCATTCCACCGATGAGGAAGACAAAATAAAGAGCAGGAACGGCAAAAAAGGATATACAGAATATAATTACGAATATTTTGATGAAAAAGAAAAGCTTTACTGGATCACAAAAGTTTTTCAGAAAGAAAAAGACCTTTATCTCATCACCATCAATTGCAAACAGAAGTATTGGAATGGTAATTATATGAGTCTTTTCAACGAAACCTTTAACAGTTTTAAAATAAAGAAATAAAGAAATAAAGAAATAAAAAATAAACATGAAGAAAACAGCCTTGTACGACAAACACGTTTCTTTGGGAGCGAAAATAGTACCTTTTGCAGGTTTTGAAATGCCTGTACAATATTCAGGAGTTACTGAAGAGCATTTTGCAGTAAGAGAAAAAGCAGGATTATTTGACGTTTCCCACATGGGACAGTTTTTCATCGAAGGTCCGGGTTCTAAAGAACTTTTACAATATGTTACAACCAACAATGTAGATGCTTTGGAAAACGGAAAAGCTCAATATTCTTGCCTTCCTAATGAAAATGGTGGAATTGTGGATGATTTGATCGTCTATAAAATGGAAGACAACAAATATTTTGTAGTGGTGAATGCTTCCAATATTGATAAAGACTGGAATCATATCTCAAAATACAATACTTTCGGGGCTCAGATGACCAATGCTTCTGATGAGATGTCTCTTTTGGCTGTTCAAGGTCCGAAAGCAACGGAAATCCTTCAGAAATTAACAGATACCAACCTTTCTGAGATTCCTTACTATCACTTCACAGTAGGATCTGTTGCGGGGGTAAATGATGTAATCATTTCCAACACCGGTTATACAGGAAGTGGAGGTTTTGAGATCTACTTCAAAAACGAATCTGCGGAAAAGCTTTGGGATGAAATCATTAAAGCCGGAGAAGCGGAAGGAATCATTCCTTGCGGATTGGCTGCAAGAGATACTTTAAGATTGGAAAAAGGTTTCTGCTTATACGGAAATGACATTGATGACACCACTTCTCCTATTGAAGCAGGATTAGGATGGATCACCAAGTTTGATAAAGATTTTGTGTCTAAAGATACTTTTGCCAAGCAAAAAGAAGAAGGGGTAAACAGAAAATTAGTTGGTTTTGAGCTTCAGGATAAAGGGGTTCCAAGACACGATTATCCTGTTGTAGATGCAGAAGGCAATGTAATCGGTAAGGTAACTTCCGGAACTCAGTCTCCAATGAAGAAAATAGGTTTGGGATTGGCGTATGTTGATAAACCTCACTTCAAGCTTGGATCTGAAATCTTTATTCAGGTAAGAAATAAGAATATTCCTGCAAAAGTGGTGAAAGCTCCTTTTGTGTAAGAATATGTAAATATTAAAAAGCGGCCAATTATGGCCGCTTTTTTTTCATCATTCATATATCTGTACTGTTGATAACAGTTCGGATTTGTAGTTATAAATATCATCAATAGAGCTTAATAATTTTCTCTCTCCATTATCTTTACCATTGTTGAATAACTCAATATATTTATTTGATGAATTAAAATGCAACCTGCATATTGGCTTTCTATTATTATCATCTAATAAAATACCAAAATAAGACTGAGTATCTCTAAATGCTATTCTTTTGGCTGGAATAATTTCTCTTAAAATTGCTTTAACAATCTGTGATCCTTCCACTTCTTCTTCCGTTGTTATAAATTTGGCTGATTCAGCATTAACATCTATAGATTTAATATTTTCATCTTCTTTTGAAGGAATAGACTCATTTATACTTAATGCATTTTTCAATCTAAAATTAATAGAATCATTAATATAATTTGAAAAAGCCTTTTTAGTATATTCTTTAAAAGTAGTAAGCCGATTTGCAGTCAATGGTTTATCAAAAAAACGGTTAACCAGCAATCTAACAATATCATCTGATGGATCACGCAATTCTTTTTCAAATTCACTCTTAATAGCCTTAATATATTTTAAAGCTTCTGCCGAATCTAAAATACTTTCAAGATTGTACCCATTTTTTGTAAAATTCTCCAATATTTTTAATGAGGAATCCTTTAAATTAGATAGATCTAAAGTGAAAAAGGGTTTCTCGTCCATAATATTAGGCCTTTCCAAATCAGAATAAAAATTATAAACATGCCCATTCGTTAAAACCCCAAATCTGGATTTAGATACATGATAATATCTATGAAGCTGAGAATTGTGTGCATCTGCTTTTTCTTTCCAATGTTTACATTCTATAATCAAGATAGGATTACCATCTTTTTTAATGACGTAATCAACCTTTTCTCCTTTTTTTGTTCCTATATCACAAATAAACTCTGGAACAACTTCAGTTGGGTTAAAAATATCATATCCCAATATTTGAATAAATGGCATTACAAAAGCATTTTTTGTTGCTTCTTCTGTATTTATATCGTCTTTTAATGCATCTACCCTTTGATGTAGCTGTTCTAATTTAAACTTTAATTCATTTTCCATGGTTAATGATTTTACCACAAATAAAAGAAAACATCCTGTCAATAGATTACGGAAAACCGTAATTGAAATATTGAGATGACTAGTAAAAAACGAGAATATATTATAGCATTAAAAAACCGCAGAATATTCTGCGGTTTTTATTTTATATCAACTTTTCAAGCCTATCTTTCTGACAAAGGAGAATCTAACTTAGTATTCTTACTATCTCAATTAATCTTAATGGTTTATTGAGATTCTTCGCTCCATTTCATTTCACTCAGAATGATAAATTTCTATTAATTTACTCCGAAAAACTCCCTCAAAGCTTCTACATTCTTCTTATCATTTCCTACAAAGATTTTATCATCAGTAATGAAAACCGGACGTTTCAGAAAAGTATAATGATCCAGCAATAACTTCTTAAAATCTTTTTCTTCCAAAGATTTGGCATCTATTCCTCTTGATTTGATCTGGGTAGACTTTTTACTGAATAAGGCTTCATAAGACTTTGTCTTTTTATACATTTCCGCCAATTCTTCTTTGGTCACCGGCTCTTTTTTGATTTCACGAAGTTCCCAATCCGTAAGGTCAAACTGTGCTAATATCTTTCTGCATGTATCACACGTGTTCAGGTAAAATACTTTTTTCATTTTCCGCTTCTTATTTCTTTTTTATTGATTATAAGTATATTTTAAGCTTTCGAACTTCAAAAGTAGGATTTAATCCAAGATTTTGAAAATTATTAAATACCTTTATTCAAATTTTTATATCAATGGAGAATAAGCCTATTACTTTTCAGTTTATTTCAGAGCCCTCAGATGTTAATTACGGAGGAAATGTTCATGGAGGAAGTGTTATGAAATGGATTGATCAGGCGGGTTATGCGTGTGCAACCACCTGGAGTGGTAACTATTCTGTCACAGTTTATGTAGGCGGAATTCGTTTTTATGACCCTATCAAAATCGGGGAAGTTGTACAGGTGGAAGCACAGGTAATTTACACTGGAACTTCGAGCATGCATATTGCGATCAATGTGTCTTCAAGGAATCTAAAGCAGCCTAAATTTGATAAAAAAACACACTGCATTATTGTTTTTGTTGCTGTAGATGAAAACGGGAAGAAGCTTCCGGTTCCAAAATGGATTCCGCAAACGGAAGAAGAAAAGCAGTTGGAACAATACGCAAAACGTTTGATGGAGCTGAGAACTCAGATCGAAGATGAAATGAAACCTTTTTTATAACCAAAGTTCAATGCTCAGAAAAGATTTTGTCACTCTTTCCTCTTTAGGTCTGCTCGGATTATATTCTTGCGGAATTTCAGGTGTTACTCAACGTAAAAAACCTTTAGCGATACAGCTTTACACTATTCGTGATGCTATTTCTCAAAATCCGGAAAAAGCTCTTGAAAGACTGGCTAATTTGGGCTATAAAGAGGTAGAAATTTATGGGTATAACGGTACTTTTTTTGGTAAAAACAGAAGTGAATTTCAATCTATTCTGAAAAATACGGGTTTAAAAGTGATAAGCTCTCATCATACAACAGGACTGCTTGATAAAAGCCCGGGGACTTTATTGAATGACTGGGAAAAAACCGTTGAAGATCTGAGTTTCCTTGGAACAAAATTCATGGTTTGCTCTTATCTTTTCCCTGAAGAAAGAACAACAGCACATTACAAAAAACTTCCTGAATTATTGGAGAAATCCGGTGAGGTCACTCAAAAATCCGGTATTCAGATGGCTTATCACAACCATGATTTTGAGTTTGAGAAATGGGATGAGAAAGGAAATATTTATGATTTTATCCTGGAAAACTCGTCTCCTGAACTAGTGAAAATGGAGATGGATCTTTACTGGATCTCAAAAGCAGGCCTCGATCCTCTATCCTATTTTGAAAAATATCCGGGAAGATTCCCCCTATGGCATGTAAAAGATATGCAGAAAGACAGTAAAGATTTTACGGAAATTGGAAACGGAATTATTGATTTCAAGAGGATTTTTGAAGCCAAAGAAAAAGCCGGGCTTAAACATTGGTTCGTAGAGCAGGACTCAAGTGATAAAGATATTTTCGAAAGCATTAGCATAAGCCGTGATTATATTCAGAAGAATCATTTTTTCTTTTGATAATTCTAGAGATAACATTTACTAGCTATGAGAAATATTTTCATTTTGCTGTTTCTATTATTGATAACACCTGCAGCATCGCAAACCCACAGGTTCATTTATGAACTCCAATTGAAAATGGACTCCACTGAAAATGAATATCAGAAATTCAATATGATATTGGATATCAATTCAAAGGAGGTGAAATTTTATGGCCGGAATCTTTTGATAGCAGACTCATTAAACAAAAAGTTTGGGAATATGGATAACAAACATGTTGACATGAGCGGACAAATTGTGAAGAGAAAAATGAACAGTTTTGATAACGAAAATTTCATCAATATCAAGTTTGGGTACTATTCTTTTAAGACAACCGATAAAATAAACTGGACAATTTCTGATGAAACTAAAAATGTTCAGGGTTATAAGCTTCAAAAGGCCACTACCACATTTGGCGGAAGAAATTGGACAGTATGGTTCAGCAAAGATATTCCTTTTAATGAAGGGCCTTTTAAATTCCGTGGATTACCCGGATTAATTTTCGAAATCCAGGATTCCAACAATAATTTCATTTATCATTTAATCAAAAGCCAGAAATTACCGAATGTCATCTCTACCGACGATTTTCTGGAATCTAATTTTGGAACTAAAGCTATTCCTGTTACAGAAAAACAGAAGAAAAAGCTTTTGACGGAATTTTATAATGATCCTTTTGTCTTTGAAAGAACTAATTTCAGTAAAGCCAATACGAATCTTAATATCAATATCAACGGAAAAGAAATACGCACGCTTGATGACCTTAACACCCAAACTAAAAATATGCAGGAAGTTATCCGGAAGTATAACAATCCTGTTGAAATAGATAAAGCGATCCGTTATTAAAATTAATTAAGAGACTTACATTCATATCATGTTTGATTACAGATTAAAAGTGTTTCACACCGTGGCTTCCAGGCTGAGCTTTACCAAAGCTTCTGAAGAACTGCATATTTCCCAACCCGCTGTTACCAAACATATTAAAGAAATTGAAAACCAGCTCAACACAAAGCTGTTCCATCGGAATGGAACAACCATACAGCTTACCCAAAGTGGAAAAATTCTCTTTGAATATGCGGAAAAAATCCGGAATATCTATCGTGACCTCGAGTTTGAAATCAACCAGATCAACCAACAACATAAAGGCAAGCTGATCATCGGGGCAAGTACAACCGTTGCACAATATATTCTTCCCGAAATTCTTGCTACATTCAATGCCTATTACAAAGACATCAAAATTGAATTGCTCACTTACAATACAGAAACGATTTCCGAACTATTGAAAAATGGTAAAATAGATGTAGGAATTATTGAAGGAGAATCCCAGTCTTCCTATTTCGATTATCAATCTTTTAAAGCAGATGAAATTGTTCTCGTAGCAAGATCTGGACATCCGCTTTCAAACAAAACCTTAAGCCTGAAAGAATTGTACGGATTGGATTTTGTCTTCCGGGAACAGGGATCAGGGACTCAGGAATTTATTCAAAACCGTTTGAAAGAAAAAGGGATCAATATCGAGGAATTGCACACCGTAATGTCATTGGGAAGCAGCGAAAGCATTAAAAGTTATCTGCTGCATTCGGATTGTATGGCATTTCTATCTGTGAGTACCATTCTTCATGAATTAAAAAACAATCTTCTTACGATTATTGATATTAGGAATTTCAGCATCGAAAGAGATTTTCATATTATTCTTTCCAAAGGAGAACAATCTGAACTGATCAAACTATTTTTAAGATTCATTAGCTATAACTAAAAGTTATTTTCAATAACTAAATTCAATTTATTTTGTAATAATAAATTGTAGAACTTTGAACCATCAATTCAATGTTTTACAATATGAAAAAGTTGGCTTTTAACGAGTCTGTTCAGAAAATCATTTTTATAGGATTCGCAGTACTTTGTCTGACTCCTTTTATTTCTTCACCTATAGCCTTGGCTTTAGGATTCCTGATGGTTATTTTTGTTGGCAATCCATTTGAAAAGAGTCTGCATTCATATATTCATCTTTTGTTACAGATTTCCATTGTGGGATTAGGGTTTGGATTAAAGTTGGATGAAGCTTTACAGGCAGGAAAAACAGGATTTACATTAACCATTGCGAGTATTATATCCGTAATGGTTTTAGGATATTTTTTAGGGAAAATATTTAAACTGAATAGACCGTTATCCTATTTAATTTCTGTAGGAACCGCCATCTGCGGAGGCAGTGCTATTGCAGCCACCTCTCCCATCATCAAGCCAGACACCAAACAGATTTCTCTTGCTTTGGCCATTATTTTTACCCTTAATTCCCTTGCATTATTTGTTTATCCCGCCATTGGCAGTTGGTTAAATCTTTCCCAGGAACAGTTTGGATTATGGTGCGCGGTGGGAATTCATGATACGAGTTCTGTGGTGGGAGCAGCCAGTAAATATGGAGATGAAGCTTTAAAAGTAGCTACCACAGTGAAGCTGGCTCGTGCTTTATGGATCATACCGGTCTCCGTGATCACCATGTTTATTTTCAAAAGTAAAGGGAGTAAAATTAAAATTCCATGGTTTATCGGATGGTTTATACTTGCCATTTTAATGAACACATATCTTCCTTTTCCGGATAGTATTACTTCAATAGTGACAGATTTCGCCAAATCAGGATTGAACTTAACGTTATTCTTTATTGGTTCTACCCTGTCTGTTCAGACCTTAAAAACAATAGGATTAAAGCCTTTAGCTGCTGCCATTATCCTTTGGATGGCCATCAGTATTGGAAGTCTTATTTATATTATTAATTAAAATACTCATCATTAAAATATCCGTAGCCACTTGTGCAATATGGATAATCTTTATGATCATTTTTTCATAGTTATCCTTTCAATTCAAATCTAAGTCATGTGTTTTTTCATCGTTGCAGGGTGGCTTTCGGATATCAACCTTTATAAACAACAAAAACCTTTTGGAGAACCAAAAGGCTTTTGTATTTAAATGTGGAAATGTTTATTTCAGTTGAAATAATTTCTTAAATCTCAGATCCGCATGTATATACTTGTGGACAAGCGATATATTGTACGCAATACCAAGGCCCTGTTACTGAACCTGAACAGCTGCATCCGCAAAGAGACAAATCAGGATTTCCGCTGATTCCCCCTGCGATATTTTTAAGGTCTGCTTTTTTTAATTTCTTAGCGTTTTTTAAAATGTTGTTTGACATGTGATTTGATTTTAGTGATTAAACATTTATAATTTAGTTCTCTTCCAAAGTTAAACAAATATATATTATTTGCAACATAATTTAATACAAAATTTAATAATCTACTGATTGAATTACTGTTATATTTAATATATAGAGAAAAACAACAGCTCTATTTATTAAACAAGATTATTCGGTAAACTCCAGATCCTTATTATGGGTTTCGGAAATCGTAAGCGCTGAATAGATCGCCAATCCAAATACGATAACTCCTAGAAGAGCTGCACTTACAATGATTGAGAAACTATTCTTGAAAAAATCAAATGCAAGGATCATCACCGGAACCAGCCCTCTTACCATATTAGGTACGGTAGTGGTCGCTGTATTTCTGATATTGGTCCCGAACTGTTCCGCCGCTAAGGTGACAAACATTGCCCAATATCCGGTTCCCAGTCCCAGCCATACACAAAAAATATAATATTTGGTTTCCGTATTCGTATTGCCAAAAAGCATAATTGCCACTCCTATCAGAGTAAAAACCAGCATATAAAAAATGGCCATTTTTCTGGATTTTAAGGCATGAGAAATAAACCCGCTCATTAAATCCCCCACAGAAATGCCTACATATGCCCACATAATCGCTTTTCCGGGACTGATTTCCGTGATTCCTAATTCAGGGGCAAACTGGTTCGCCAAAACAGCTAAAATACCTATACAATACCATGTGGGTAACCCTACAGCAATACATTTAAGGTATCTTATCAAACGGTCTTTATGGGTAAAAAAGGAAAAGAAATTCCCTTTAGAGACGCTTTCATGTTCAATGTTCTTATAAATTCCGGATTCGGAAACACTGATCCTCAGAAACAAAAGCAGGATTCCTAATCCACCACCTATCATATAAGAAATATTCCAGCCTCCTGCCAATTCAACTGTTAGCTGAGCTACTACAGCCCCCATTAAGCCAAAACCAGCGACTACAGACGTGCCTATAGCCCGTAAATTCTTAGGTAAGCTTTCTGAAACCAACGTAATTCCCGCTCCCAATTCTCCGGCTAAGCCAATTCCGGCTATAAATCGTAATAATGCATACTGATATACCAGATGTTCTTTCGGAAAGTATGGTAAAAAGCCACATGCAATATTAGCCAATGAATACACCAGAATAGAACCGAATAAAACGGAAAGCCTTCCTTTCTTATCTCCGAAAACACCCCATAGAACTCCGCCGAGCAATAACCCCACCATCTGACAGTTGAGAATAAAGGTACCATCTACATCAGGATTTAGACCCAAATCTTTTAAGCTGGGAATTCTTACAATACCGAATAAAAGGAGGTCGTAAATATCTACAAAGTAGCCTAACGCGGAAATAACAACGGGAATTGAAAAAATGTGCTTCAGTTTTGAAGACAGAGAAAGTTCTTGCATTGATTTTTTAAATTTGGATAAAAATAAAAAACCTTTCAATCTCTTGAAAGGTTTTTATCAAATATCTTGATTCAATTATTATCTTGCAATATTCACAGCTCTTGTTTCTCTGATCACTGTTACTTTTACTTGTCCAGGATAGGTTAACTCGTTTTGGATTTTTTCAGAAATGTCGTAAGATAATTGGGAAGCAACCTCGTCATTTACTTTTCCACTTTCTACCATTACTCTCAATTCTCTACCTGCCTGAATCGCATAAGCACTTGATACTCCATCGAAGCTTAACGCTGCAGATTCAAGATCTTTTAATCTTTGAATGTAAGATTCCAATACTTGTCTTCTTGCTCCTGGTCTTGCTCCTGAAATAGCATCCGCTACCTGAATGATTGGAGATAATAATGATTTCATTTCAATTTCATCGTGATGAGCTCCGATTGCGTTAACAACTTCCGGATTTTCACCATATTTCTCTGCCCATTGCATTCCTAATAAAGCGTGCGGAAGCTCTGATTCCTGCTCCGGAACTTTACCGATATCGTGCAATAGACCTGCTCTCTTAGCTAATTTTACGTTTAAGCCTAATTCCGCAGCCATCGTAGCAGCAATGTTGGCTACTTCTCTGGAGTGCTGCAATAGGTTTTGTCCATAAGAAGAACGATATTTCATTCTTCCTACGATTTTGATCAATTCCGGGTGCAATCCGTGAATTCCAAGGTCTATAATCGTTCTTTTTCCTACTTCAATAATTTCCTCTTCAATCTGTTTTCTTGTTTTTTCTACTACTTCTTCGATTCTTGCAGGGTGGATTCTTCCGTCTGTAACCAATCTGTGAAGTGATAATCTGGCAATTTCTCTTCTTACCGGGTCGAAGCATGAAAGAAGAATAGCTTCCGGGGTATCATCAACAATAATTTCAACTCCTGTCACTGCTTCTAAAGCACGGATGTTTCTACCTTCTCTACCAATAATTCTACCTTTTACCTCATCTGATTCAATATTGAAAACAGATACTGAATTTTCGATAGCCTGTTCCGTTCCGATTCTCTGAATCGTCTGAATAACGATTTTTCTGGCTTCGTTTTTAGCATTCAGCTGTGCTTCTTCCATGATGCTCTGAACATGTGCCTGAGCTCTTGTTTTTGCTTCAGCTCTCATAGATTCCACCAATTCAACTTTGGCTTCTTCAGCAGTATAATTAGATATTTTTTCAAGAATTTCAACCTTTTTAGCCGTAACTATGTCTAATTCGTGTTGTTTTTTATCTAAAATTTCGTTTTTCTTAGCGTAATCTGCAATTTGCTTATCCAAATCCTTTTCAAGCTTTCCTGTCTTACTAAGCTCCTCATTCAGCTTGTGTTCCTTATCCTTTATTCTTTTTTCCACCTCCTGCATTTTCTTTTCACGAGCCTGGATATCAGCATCATGCTGAGATTTCAGTTCAAGGAATTTTTCTTTAGCCTGAAGGTTTTTTTCTTTTTTTATGGATTCAGCCTGTACGTTAGCTTTTTCTATAAGGTTTTCGGCATTTTTCTTTGCATCATCTATAATAAATTTAGCTTTTGAGTTCAGAGAGCTTTTGGAAAAAATAATTCCTAAAACAGCCCCGACTACTAAGCAAATAACGCCGACAATAATTGCGGTTGTTGTCATATATATCGAGTTTTAATTGTCTTCATAATTCATAATAAAAAAAGCCTACAACAATTCAAAGATTGAGAGTAAACTCCTAATCAACACGATTTGAACTGATTTCCACTGTCTGTAATCCGGAAGACCGGCACGCCATTCAATGGACATTTGTTCGGTAATTGTTTAGCGTTGAGTTTACCTTTAATGTGTTAGAATTATTGTAGGCAGTTTTTCGGGAAAAATTATTTCCCTATTTCATTTAACGATTGATTAATCTGGCTTAATCTTTCGTTGGTAGATTGTATACTTTTTTCGTATTTAAGAGACATTACTTCGGCATTCGTTCCCAGTTTGAGGGCACACATCGCCAAAGCGTCCTGTTTATCTCTTACATCGAAATTCTGTTCAAAATCTTTAATCATATTTTCAATCTGCTTCCCTACTTTACGCAGAGTTTCCTCCTCTGCTGCCGGTACGTTCAGCGGATATACCCTTCCTGCAATGTTGATGGTTATTCTTCTTACCTCCATTATAATCCACTGTTTTGAAGCTGGGCAATACAGAAATCTATTTCCTTCACGAGTCTGTTAATATGATTTTTCATTAACCTGTTGTGTTCAGGATTTCCTGATATTGCTGAATAAAGTTTTATATTTTTTTGTTCTTCTGCTAATACCTGATTTCTCTTTCTTTCCTCATCATATTTCTTCTTCAGATCTTCATGCTCCACACTTAATTCTGATAACTTTTCAGCAAGAATCCGATAGTTCTTTTGTAAATTCGAAATCTTTTTTTCCAGTTCTGAAAAATTGTTTTCTAAGTCTTGAAGCATTTCAGGTTTATATATTCTAACTATTAGCAAAAATATGAAATTATTAACATTAATAAAAATAAAATTCCTTATATTTTAACCACAGAAACAAAAAAGGAGATGCGATGCATCCCCTTTTTGTATTTATATTTCTTAATTCTTATTCGAATTTCAATACAAACATGATCGCTCTTGTCTGTAATGTAGATACTGCCGCTGACCAGTAAGGAGGAGTTGTCGCGTTATCCGCCACTTTTTCATTATTCATAAAGAAAGTTCCTCTGATCGCAGGAGTAAGTTTAAATTTATTGAAATAAAACTGTATCCCCATTTCTGCAGACCATGCAAAGTTGTGCGTAGTAGATCTGAAAACCTGTTGTAAGTTATCGTCCTCAGAACTTGAATTGGACTGTAGGTTTACCACATAGTTCACACCCGCCGCAACATACGGTCTGGAGTTGTACCATCTTTGTCCGTGAAGTTCCAATAATACAGGCACGTCAACTAATGTAGACTTGATCTCTCTTACTTTATCATTTTCAGTTAAAGGGATTGGAGTAAAAGGTGGATTCGTCAAAGTTCCGGCAGCATACTGATCATTAGATTGAGTATTAAAAGTCAATTCTCTTTGAGCAAACTGTAACCCTGGTTCCACTCTTAGGTCCAAATAATCGTTCAGTCTCCATTTACCGATCAACCCGGCACCGAAACTAATACTTTCTTTAGACGAAACAAGATTGTGATTTCCGTTCATACCATATCTCGGGTGTAATACGATACGGTAATCTATCAAGTTGCCATTTAAATAAAAACCCCAACTGAAGGTTTGCTGATCAAAATCTTCCAGCTTATCCATTCTGTTTCGGGTTCTAAATTGTGCATCTGCAAAAACTGCGATATTTACGGTGGCTAAAACCAGTGCTCTTAATAAAAATTTATTCATAGGTTACTTTGTTGCTTTGTAAATTGTGGCTATACCTAAACTTTGTTTTTTATATTCAACTTTTTTAAATCCTGTATCTAAAAGAATTTGTCTCATCTTTTCCCCGAAAGGAAAAGCATTTACAGAATCCGGAAGGTACGTATATGCCCTATTATCTTTAGAAACCAGTCTGCCAATGGCAGGTAATATATTTTTGAAATAAAACATATATAATGGCCCTAAGAACCCCTCAACCTTTGAAAACTCAAGTATATAAACACTTTTGTTATCTTTAACTACTCTTCTTAATTCTGATAAACCTTTGGTGAGGTTTTCAAAATTCCTTACTCCAAATGCAACGGAAACAGCATCGAATCTATTGTCCTCGAAAGGTAAATTTTCCGCATCTCCCTTTTGCATGGAAATTTTGCCGTCTAATTTAAGTTTTTTTATTTTAATAACGCCAACATTTAACATTTGTTGCGATAAATCCAAACCAATTACTTTTGAAGCAGTTCCTTTTTCGATGGCGATAGCCAGATCTCCCGTTCCTGTAGCCACATCCAGCACTTCCTGCGGGTTATCTTTTTTCATCCATTTTACCAGATTATTTCTCCACAAAACATCAATTTTCATGGACAAAACATGATTTAAAAGATCATATTTCGGTGCAATATTGTCAAACATATCCTCTACCTGGCTTTTTTTGGTAGCTTCAGAATTGTAGGGCGTTACTTGGTTGATATCTTTTGTCAAAACTTGTAATATTCTTTATAATAGTTAAGGTAATCTTGTTTTCTGAAAATCTTTGTGCGGGATTCCACTTTATCAATATTCTTGATCAGCTTATCATAATCTTCATTTACATTGTAATAAAAATCCTCTGTATAAAGCTTATTGAAATGTTTGGGATCACCAAAATATTCTTTTCCGTCTATAACGGTTTTATCAAGCACCAAAAGTAATGAATCTTTTTTAAGATTGTATCCATAAAATTGACGATTGATATAATAATCCTGGTGTGCGATATTGATGAGACCACGGATTTTATCTACCTGAAAAGCAGAATCGTACAATAATTTTTTATTTTGGTCGAAAACTTTAATGGAATTTTTCCCTTTATCCAGGTCTACTTTCACAGACTGCCCCGCAGAAATAATTCCTTCGGAACCGTTATTGATCTTGTAATAATAGGTATTGGAAGTGGGATTATCTACCAGATAATAATTTTTCTTGGCCAAAAACAGGAAATAAATCCCAAAGGCAACTATAAAAGCCACAAGAGCAATGAGTAAGCCTTTTAAGGACGGGTTGTTTTTCATAGACTGTAAAGTACAATTTTTGCAAATTTAATAATATTTTTAATTCTTTCTTATTAATATTAATTATTAACTTTGCATCTTTAAAAAATCATTTAAACGAATGCCGAATACGATCATTATTGGTTCAGGATCTTACCTTCCCAACAGAGTCATCGGAAGAGACTTTTTCCTGGATTCAGAGTTTTATACAGAAGACGGGGTTAAGATTGATAAACCTGCTGAAGAAACTATTGCTAAGTTTGTAGAAATTACAGAAATAGAAAACAGGAGATTCATCGATGATGATCTTTCCAATTCAAAAATCGGTTATGAAGCAGCAAAAATAGCTATTGAGGATGCAAAGATTGATGCTGAAGAATTAGATTATATTATTTATGCCAGCAACTTCGGGGAAGTAACGGTACACGGATATGCCGATTTCATGCCGACTATGGCTGCAAGAGTAAAAAATAAATTGGGCATTAAAAACAGAAAGTGTGTTACTTATGATATGCTTTTCGGATGTCCGGGATGGGTGGAAGCTATGATTTTGGCTGATAATTTAATTAAAGCCAATGCCGCTAAAACCATTTTGGTGATCGGAGCTGAAACATTAAGCCGTGTAACAGATCCACATGATAGAAACAGAATGATCTTTGCAGACGGAGCCGGAGCTGTAGTAGTGAAGGCTACTGATGATGAAAATGTAGGTATCATTGCCCACAATACCATTTGTGATAATGGGATTGAACTTGATTATCTGGCAAACGGGCCATCGATTAACAAAGAATCCGATCAAACCCGTTTATTTGTAAGAATGCAGGGGAGAAAAATTTATGAGTACGCTCTTAAAAATGTTCCTGCAGCTATTAAAGAAACTATTGAAGATGCAGGTCTTTCTATTGAAGATATTAACAAAATTCTGATCCACCAGGCTAATGCTAAAATGGATTATGCCATGATTGAAAGACTTCATAAGCTTTATGATGTAAAAGATTATGATCATGCGATCTCTCCAATGACAATCCAAATGTTCGGAAATTCTTCTGTAGCTACGATTCCTACCATGTATGATTTAATAATTAAAGGAAAAATGGAGGGTCAATCGTTTAAAGATAAAGGTAACATTGTAATGACTTCTGTGGGAGCAGGAATGAACATCAATGCTATCGTTTACAGATTTCCTTAATTGATCAATTAATTTAAAATATTAAAAGCACAAAGGAAATTTCTTTTGTGCTTTTTTTGAAACGTATTATGCAAAGAAATTTTTTAATCATTGCCGCCATATTTCTGTTTTTAGAAATTTATATTTACCAGGCAATAAGAACGTTAACAGATAATTTCTGGATAAGATTGGGTTATTGGGTAGTGTCTTTGGCAGTGTATGCCCTTTTCGCCTATGAAGTTGCCCATTTCCAAAAGTCTGACAGAAGCACGGTGAGAATACAGATTATGATCTCATTATTCCTGATTTTCATTTTACCCAAAGTGTTTGTAGTACTGTTTTTATTAATCGATGATATTTTCCGGACCGGAAGCTATCTTACAGGATTGATAAGACCTACAGAAAATTTCTTCCCGGAAAGAAGAAAATTCTTAAGCCTAATGGGATTAGGCATGGGAGGAGTACTTTCCGCTTTATTCATAGACGGAATTACTTTTGGAAGATACAGGCATAAAGTAAGAAAAGTAAAAGTAAAGCTTACCAATTTGCCTCAAAGCTTTAAAGGGTATAAAATAGTACAGATTTCTGATGTTCACAGTGGAAGTTTTTCAAACCCCGATAAACTGGCTCATGCCATTGAACTCATCAACGAACACAAACCAGATCTTGTATTATTTACCGGAGATATGGTGAATAATGTTGCAGAAGAATTTCTACCGTTTATTCCTTTATTTTCAAAAATCAAAGCTAAAGATGGCAAATTTGCCGTTCTTGGGAATCATGATTACGGAGATTATGTGACCTGGACTTCTCCAGACGCCAAGAGAAGGAATCTCGAAACCCTTATTGAATATGAAAAACAGGCAGGTTTTGATATGCTGAGAAATGAAAACAGAATCATTGAGAAAAATGGTGAAAAACTATACATCCTTGGAGTTGACAACTGGGGATTAAAGCCATTCCCGCAGTTTGGGGATCTGGATAAAGCACTTGAAGACCTTCCTGAATCTGCTACAAAAATATTAATGAGCCATGATCCTACCCATTTTGATTATGTAGTAAAAAAACACAAAGGAAATGTTCACCTTACTCTTTCAGGGCATACGCACGGAATGCAGTTCGGACTGGATCTTAAAAATATAAAATGGTCCCCTGTTCAGTACCGTTACCCGAAATGGGCAGATTTGTATGAAAGCGAAGGCAAACTTTTGTATGTCAACAGAGGTTTCGGAGTGTTGGCATATCCGGGAAGAGTGGGTGTTTTACCCGAAATTACTCTTTTTGAATTGTCTTAATTCCTTATTTTAGCGGATATATTGATTACTGATGAAAGACACCGGAGAACGCCATATCCTTAATGAAAACTTCAATAATAAATCGGAGTTTTACATTCATCTGATGCACATTGCTACCTATGAATATGCTAAGAACTTTGTTAAAGGTAAAAAGGTATTGGATTATGGATGTGGCTCAGGTTATGGTACCAAAATGTTGTCAGAGAATGCTGAAAGTGTAATCGGTGTTGATATCAGTAAGGAAGCTATTGATTTTGCTCAAAATAATTACTCCTCTCCTAACCTTGAATTTAAGACCATACCGGAGATTTCGGATGAAAAGTTTGATGTAATTACCTCTTTCCAGGTAATAGAACATGTTCCAAACGACAACAAATATGTCGAAGATTTAAAAAAACTTTTAAATCCCGGTGGGCATTTGCTGATTTCAACACCAGATAAAACCAACAGGCTTTTCAATCACATTCAGCAACCCTGGAATATCTTTCATTTAAAAGAATATACTGCGGGAAGTTTACAACGCTTACTGCAGAAATATTTTAGCCAGGTAGAAGTATTAAAAATCGGCTCCGATTCAGATTTGGTATTAGAGGAAATCAATAGAACAAAAAAGCAGAAAATACTCACGCTTCCCTGCACTTTGAGTATTTATCCTTATCCTGTAAGAGTTTTCTTATTGAATGCTTTAAAATCTTTATTTGAACTAAAAAACAAATTAAAGACGAAACCCCAAAAGGAAATTACAGAAAAAAGCAAACCCAATAATTTTACCTCGCAATATTCTCAGAACGATATTAAAATTCAAAAAGAAATGCAATACTCAACAGATTTATTGGCGATTTGCATTCAGGAATAAAATCGATTAAAAAATATAATCTTTCATACGGGAAGTAGCCAATTCCTTCTCGTTGATCCAGCTAAGGAGGGCATCTAATTTGTCCTCCATTTTTCTGCCCGAAAAAAGTCTTCTGTAAAACGGAATTTTAAACTTGTATTTTTTAAAGTCGGTGAATTGCCATGTATTAAGATAGATCAGAACAAATTCTTCGTTTTTCAGGGTTTCAAAAACCATATTCTGATAATAGTTCATTGGCAGCATCTGAAATACGAAGTCATTGTACGGCAACTGGCTGTAAGGAGAAATACTTTCCGGAACAATACTTATCCCTTCTTCTTCCACGATCTCTGTATTTCTTTCCAATCGTTTCAGCGGGAATAAAATGTTTGCATTATCGATGTTGGAGATATAATTAAACTCCAGCAATTTCAAATCTTCCGAAGGCAATTTCAAATCTTTCTGGCGAATACCCCGTACCTGTTTCTCCAGGAAATCCTGCATACTTTTCTTGGTTTGCTCAATATCCTGAAGACTGGAATTTTTATTATAAAAAGCAATTTCGTGACCGCGGCCCGAAATTGCTTTTATAAGATTTTTACATTTTTCCGCGATCGAAATCTCAACGAAAAATGTTGCTTTTATGTCATGAATATCTAAAATTCTGAGAATCGCTTTGGTATTGTCTTCCGTAATTTTCAACCTTTCCTCATTAGAAATCTGAATGCCGTTTTTAGTTTCAGCCTCCATATTCATCATGTTGAAAGTTAACAATATCATTTAAATTAAATTTTAGATAAAAGTTATAATTAATTATACTATAAATAGATACGAAATTTATTTAACCTATCAATTAAATATTAATTTTTATTCAATTTCACTTTTAAATTTTTAATCATATCCTTTGACATTTCAGAAATTCCGAAATCGTAAGCAAGTCCCCAATCTCTTTTTGCAACAGAATCATTAATAGAAGCCGGCCAAGAATCTGCAATGGCTTGTCTGAAGTCCGGTTTATAATCAATAGTGAATTCAGGAATTTCTTTTTTGATCTCTTCTGCCAATTCTTTTGGAGTGAATGACATGCCACCCAGGTTATAAGATGAACGTACCGTTAAACTGTCTTTAGGAGCTTCCATCAACTTTAATGTAGCATTGATAGCATCATCCATGTACAACATCGGCATCGCCGTATTCTCGGAAATAAAGCTTGTGTATTTTCCTTCTTCTACAGCTTCGTAGAAAATTTCCACTGCATAATCTGTAGTTCCTCCACCTGCCGGAGTTTTCCAAGAGATCAGTCCCGGATATCTAATACTTCTTACGTCTACTCCATGCTTGTCAAAATAATACTCACACCATTTTTCTCCAGCCATTTTGGAAATACCATATACTGTAGTCGGATTTAAAACTACATCCTGCCCTACGTTTTCTTTTGGAATTCCTTTTCCGAATACTGCGATTGAGCTTGGCCAGAAGATCTTTTTGATCAATCCTTCCTTTGCCATTTCACAAAAATGAAGAAGAGGTTCCAGGTTCAGTTTCCATGCAAAAATCGGCTGTTTTTCCGAAGTTCCGGAAAGTAGTGATGCCAGGTGATACACTGTAGTAATATCATAATCTTTGATCACCTGTCTTACCAATTGAGTATTGGTTACATCCATTCTTTCATAGTATCCGGCAGAAGTAATTCCTTTTTGCCATCTGTCTAATCCGGAAGCAACCACATTGTCTGCACCGTGAATTTCAACAAGTCTGTTCGTAAGCTCGGTGCCTATCTGACCTAAAGCACCTGTAATAAGTATTTTCTCCGTATAGGACTCCATTTTTAGATTTTTTTAGAATGTTACAAAATTAAAAAAATCAGGCTAACCGGCATACTTATGCTGTACATTATTTCATACTTTTGTTAGAAACATCCGAATATGAAAAATATATTTCTCGCAGGAGCACTTTTGGTCTGCCAGTTTTCATGGGCTCAATATACTGATATCAATATTGTAAAGGAAGTAAAAGTAAAAAACAAAGGGGTTGTTGTTTCCGCACATCCTTTAGCCAGTGAAGCAGGAGCAAAAATCCTGAAAATGGGAGGAAATGCTTATGATGCTGTTGTAGCAACCCAATACGCATTAGCTGTTGTTTATCCACAGGCAGGAAATATTGGTGGTGGCGGATTTCTTGTTGGTGTTAAGAATACCGGAGAAAAATTCACGATCGATTACCGTGAAACGGCTCCCGCAAAAGCATCAAGGGATATGTATTTAGATAAAAAGGGGAAAGCAAATACAGATTGGTCACAAAACGGGAGATTGGCAGTAGGTGTTCCCGGAAGTGTGGCAGGATTCTTTGCTACTCTAAAATATGGCAAGCTTCCCATGAAAAAACTGATTCAACCCGCCATAGATCTTGCTGAAAAGGGATTTGCCATTACCGAACAGGAAGCTAATTTACTGAATGTACATCAAGAGATATTTCAAAAACATAATGCCTCCACCTCTATGGCTTTCGTAAAAAACACACCTTGGAAAGCTGGCGACATCCTGGTTCAGAAGGAATTGGCTAACACTTTAAAGTTAATCCAACAATCAGGAGCTAAAGGGTTTTATGAAGGAAAAACAGCAGATCTTTTAGTCTCCGAAATGAAGAAAGGAAATGGAATCATCACTCTTGATGATTTGAAAAAATATAAAGTTGTGGAAAGAAAAGCTCTGGAATTTGATTATAAAGACAACCATATTGTTTCTATGCCTTTACCTTCAAGTGGTGGACTTCTTTTAGCACAAATGCTGAAAATGTCCGGATATGAAAATCTTGAAAAGTATCAGCAGAATTCTGCTCAGGCTGTACAAATCATGATTGAAGCAGAAAGAAGAGCGTTTGCAGATAGAGCTGAGTATATGGGAGATCCAGATTTTATTGAGGATAAAACTGCTTACCTGATCTCCGATGAGTACCTAAGAAATAGATGGAAAAGCTTCAATTTCAACAAGGCCACTCCAAGTTCTGAGGTGGGAAAAATTATTCCTCAACCAAAAGAATCTACAGAAACCACTCACATTTCAGTTATTGATAAAGATGGCAATGCCGCCGCTGTAACAACCACTCTTAATGGCTTATACGGAAGCAAAGTGGTGGTTTCCGGAGCCGGTTTCTTTTTAAATAACGAAATGGATGACTTTTCTATAAAACCAGGTGTTCCCAACATGTTTGGAGCTGTTGGTGGCGAAGCCAACTCTATACAACCTCATAAAAGGATGCTTTCTTCCATGACTCCCACCATTTTACTGAAAAACGGAAAACCATATATGGTTGTTGGCACACCGGGAGGAACTACTATTCCTACATCTGTTTATCAATCTATCGTCAACGTCGTTGATTTTAAACAAAATGCCAATATCTCGGTGAATGCTCCTAAATTCCATCATCAATGGCTTCCTGAAACCGTAATGGCTGAAGGAAATTTTCCAGCAACCACTATTTCCGAGCTTGCGGCCAAAGGATACATTTTTGAAAAGGTAAGACAATTGGGTAGAACAGAAATGATCTTAATTGATGATAACGGCAACATTCATGCAGTGGCGGATGGACGTGGCGATGATTCCGTTGCGGTGGAGTAATCACATACAATACCAATATTTTGCAACCAAACAATAGAATTGCATCTTAAAGATAACACGACACGCTTTGTCGTTATATAGGTATATATTTGCTTTTATGATACAGTATATAACTAGATTCATATTAATTTGATCTAATACAAAATAAATAGTTATTAAAAAACGTTAAATTTGCAAGGTTTTAACAATAAACACTAGTATTAACTTTTAAATACACAAGATAGATGAAAAAAATCTACATGAGTGCATTCTTCTTATGCACTACTGCTGTGCTGTATTCTCAAAA
>NZ_RJTX01000007.1 GCF_003729955.1 Chryseobacterium daecheongense | reverse complement strand
TAAAATTTATGTTAAGTAAATTTGTTTTGTGTTTGGATAAGGTGTTATCTTTGCCCCACTGAAAACGGAAGGAAGTAGGTAGCGTAGAAGGGTAAATTATTTAATGGGCTTTTAAAAAAATAAGTCAAAAAATATTTTGATAAGTTAAAAAAGTTTGTATCTTTGCAGTCCCTAAATATGGGGAGCGCAGGAGAGTAGGATTGGATGTTTTGGAGGGGTTAAGGTTAAGAAAAAAAACTTTAAAATTTTCTCAAGAAACATTTGGTCATTAAAAAATAATTTTTTACTTTTGCACTCGCAAATCAGGAGCGAAAACGACAGAGAATTAGCGACTGATGAAGCGGAAGAAATGAAGATCATTGACATACAATATAACAACCAAGTAAGGAAAAACTAAAGCGTTAAAGAACTTTGAGTGAGTCAGACAAACATACAATGGAGAGTTTGATCCTGGCTCAGGATGAACGCTAGCGGGAGGCCTAACACATGCAAGCCGAGCGGTATGATTCTTTCGGGAATCAGAGAGCGGCGTACGGGTGCGGAACACGTGTGCAACCTGCCTTTATCTGGGGGATAGCCTTTCGAAAGGAAGATTAATACCCCATAATATATTGAGTGGCATCACTTAATATTGAAAACTCCGGTGGATAGAGATGGGCACGCGCAAGATTAGATAGTTGGTGGGGTAACGGCCTACCAAGTCGATGATCTTTAGGGGGCCTGAGAGGGTGATCCCCCACACTGGTACTGAGACACGGACCAGACTCCTACGGGAGGCAGCAGTGAGGAATATTGGACAATGGGTGCAAGCCTGATCCAGCCATCCCGCGTGAAGGACGACGGCCCTATGGGTTGTAAACTTCTTTTGTACAGGGATAAACCTAGATACGTGTATCTAGCTGAAGGTACTGTACGAATAAGCACCGGCTAACTCCGTGCCAGCAGCCGCGGTAATACGGAGGGTGCAAGCGTTATCCGGATTTATTGGGTTTAAAGGGTCCGTAGGCGGATCAGTAAGTCAGTGGTGAAATCTCATAGCTTAACTATGAAACTGCCATTGATACTGCTGGTCTTGAGTAAGGTAGAAGTAGCTGGAATAAGTAGTGTAGCGGTGAAATGCATAGATATTACTTAGAACACCAATTGCGAAGGCAGGTTACTATGTCTTAACTGACGCTGATGGACGAAAGCGTGGGGAGCGAACAGGATTAGATACCCTGGTAGTCCACGCTGTAAACGATGCTAACTCGTTTTTGGGTTTTCGGATTCAGAGACTAAGCGAAAGTGATAAGTTAGCCACCTGGGGAGTACGAACGCAAGTTTGAAACTCAAAGGAATTGACGGGGGCCCGCACAAGCGGTGGATTATGTGGTTTAATTCGATGATACGCGAGGAACCTTACCAAGGCTTAAATGGGAATTGATCGGTTTAGAAATAGACCTTCCTTCGGGCAATTTTCAAGGTGCTGCATGGTTGTCGTCAGCTCGTGCCGTGAGGTGTTAGGTTAAGTCCTGCAACGAGCGCAACCCCTGTCACTAGTTGCCATCATTAAGTTGGGGACTCTAGTGAGACTGCCTACGCAAGTAGAGAGGAAGGTGGGGATGACGTCAAATCATCACGGCCCTTACGCCTTGGGCCACACACGTAATACAATGGCCGGTACAGAGGGCAGCTACACAGCGATGTGATGCAAATCTCGAAAGCCGGTCTCAGTTCGGATTGGAGTCTGCAACTCGACTCTATGAAGCTGGAATCGCTAGTAATCGCGCATCAGCCATGGCGCGGTGAATACGTTCCCGGGCCTTGTACACACCGCCCGTCAAGCCATGGAAGTCTGGGGTACCTGAAGTCGGTGACCGTAAAAGGAGCTGCCTAGGGTAAAACAGGTAACTAGGGCTAAGTCGTAACAAGGTAGCCGTACCGGAAGGTGCGGCTGGAACATCTCATTTTAGAGCGTCTTTAGACGTTAAACAAAATTAGTACTTATAGTACATTAACTTACTTAAAGTTTAAGCTTTAGTTTTTTGTTTGGTTGATATATAAAAATACAAAACCCACTAGAAATTAGTACAGGGAAAGAGATTTAGAAAAGAAGTTAGAAATTAGGAGTTAGAGATTAGTCTAACATCTAGTATCTAAAATCTAACGTCTAAAACAAAGTCTCGTAGCTCAGCTGGTTAGAGCGCTACACTGATAATGTAGAGGTCGGCAGTTCGAGCCTGCCCGAGACTACTAATTAAAGCGGTAAGCAGTAAGCAAAATGCCTAAGGCATGTAGCTTAATGCCTACAGCACCTAGAGGGGAATTAGCTCAGCTGGCTAGAGCGCCTGCCTTGCACGCAGGAGGTCAAGGGTTCGACTCCCTTATTCTCCACAGTTTTGGAGGTTTAGTTTAAAAGTGACGATTGGAGCCAAAAACAACAATTGTTTACTAGACCAAAAAGAAGAAAATAAGATCATTGACATTAACGGTAAAGACATCACAAAGAGAAAACCGAGCACTTATAAGTGCTTGAGTAACCAATAGGAAAGAAATCGTTAAGGGCGTATGGCGGATGCCTAGGCTTTCAGAGGCGACGAAGGACGTGGTAAGCTGCGAAAAGCTGCGGGGATTGGCACACACGAATTGATCCGCAGATATCCGAATGGGGCAACCCGGCATATTGAAGATATGTCACCTCGTAAGAGGAGCAAACCCGGAGAACTGAAACATCTAAGTACCCGGAGGAAAAGAAATCGAAGAGATTCCGTAAGTAGTGGCGAGCGAAAGCGGATTAGCCCAAAAGTCTTTATATGTTTAATAGAATGTACTGGAAAGTGCAGCCATAGAGGGTGATAGCCCCGTATATGAAAGGCATATTTGGATGATAAATGAGTAGGGCGGGACACGTGAAATCCTGTCTGAATATGGGGGGACCATCCTCCAAGGCTAAATACTCCTGAAAGACCGATAGTGAACAAGTACTGTGAAGGAAAGGTGAAAAGCACTTCGAATAGAAGGGTGAAATAGAACCTGAAACCGTACGCCTACAAGCGGTCGGAGCCCACATGTTGGGTGACGGCGTGCCTTTTGCATAATGAGCCTACGAGTTAATTTTACTAGCGAGGTTAAGGTATTAAGTACCGGAGCCGGAGCGAAAGCGAGTCTGAATAGGGCGCTGAGTTAGTAGGATTAGACGCGAAACCTTGTGATCTACCCATGGGCAGGTTGAAGCTCTGGTAACACAGAGTGGAGGACCGAACCGGTTGACGTTGAAAAGTCTTCGGATGACCTGTGGGTAGGGGTGAAAGGCCAATCAAACTGGGAGATAGCTCGTACTCTCCGAAATGCATTTAGGTGCAGCGTCGATGTTAAGTTTATTAGAGGTAGAGCTACTGATTGGATGCGGGGGTTTCACCGCCTACCAATTCCTGACAAACTCCGAATGCTAATAAATGTTCGTCGGCAGTGAGGGCATGGGTGCTAAGGTCCATGTCCGAGAGGGAAAGAACCCGGACCAACAGCTAAGGTCCCTAAATATATGCTAAGTTGAAACAACGCGGTTGGACTGCATTGACAGCTAGGATGTTGGCTTGGAAGCAGCCATTCATTTAAAGAGTGCGTAACAGCTCACTAGTCGAGCGGTCCGGCATGGATAATAATCGGGCATAAGCATATTACCGAAGCTATGGGATTAATTAAATTAATCGGTAGGAGAGCATTCTATCGGCGCAGAAGCAGTATCGTGAGGTATTGTGGAGCTTATAGAAAAGAAAATGTAGGCATAAGTAACGATAAAGGGGGCGAGAAACCCCCTCACCGAAAGACTAAGGTTTCCTCAGCCATGCTAATCAGCTGAGGGTTAGTCGGGACCTAACGCGAACCCGAAAGGGGTAGTGGATGGACAATGGGTTAATATTCCCATACTTGCTCACAATAAAAGGGGACGGTTCGATGTAGCTACTGAAGACGGACGGAAGTGTCAAGGCCTAGCCTTCGGGCGAAGCTGTTGTAGTGTAATCGGATCCAAGAAAAGCCGAAGTGAAGCAACCCGTACCAAAACCGACACAGGTGGTCGAGGAGAGAATCCTAAGGTGCTCGAGTGAGTCGTGGCTAAGGAACTAGGCAAAATAGTCTCGTAACTTCGGAAGAAGAGACGCCATCAGCAATGGTGGCCGCAGTGAAGAGGCCCAGGCGACTGTTTATCAAAAACACAGGACTCTGCTAAATCGAAAGATGCTGTATAGGGTCTGACACCTGCCCGGTGCTGGAAGGTTAAGGAAGGTGCTTAGCGCAAGCGAAGGCATTGACTGAAGCCCCAGTAAACGGCGGCCGTAACTATAACGGTCCTAAGGTAGCGAAATTCCTTGTCGGGTAAGTTCCGACCTGCACGAATGGTGTAACGATCTGGGCACTGTCTCAGCCACGAGCTCGGTGAAATTGTAGTATCGGTGAAGATGCCGATTACCCGCAATGGGACGAAAAGACCCTGTGAACCTTTACTATAACTTCGTATTGACTTTGAGTAAGTAATGTGTAGGATAGGTGGGAGGCTATGAAGCTGGCACGCTAGTGTTGGTGGAGCCGACGTTGAAATACCACCCTTTACTTACTTGGAGCCTAACTTCGAAAGAAGGACATTGCGTGGTGGGTAGTTTGACTGGGGTGGTCGCCTCCAAAAGAGTAACGGAGGCTTTCAAAGGTACCCTCAGCACGCTTGGTAACCGTGCGTAGAGTGTAATGGCATAAGGGTGCTTGACTGTGAGACCTACAAGTCGATCAGGTGCGAAAGCAGGACATAGTGATCCGGTGGTTCCGTATGGAAGGGCCATCGCTCATAGGATAAAAGGTACTCCGGGGATAACAGGCTAGTCTCCCCCAAGAGCTCACATCGACGGGGAGGTTCGGCACCTCGATGTCGGCTCGTCACATCCTGGGGCTGGAGAAGGTCCCAAGGGTTGGGCTGTTCGCCCATTAAAGTGGCACGCGAGCTGGGTTCAGAACGTCGTGAGACAGTTCGGTCTCTATCTATTGCGGGCGTTAGATGTTTGAGAGGGCTTGATTCTAGTACGAGAGGACCGAATTGAACAAACCTCTGGTGTATCAGTTGTACCGCCAGGTGCACCGCTGAGTAGCTATGTTTGGAAGAGATAAGCACTGAAAGCATATAAGTGCGAAACTCGCCTCAAGATGAGACATCTTTTAAGGGTCGTGGGAGATGACCACGTTGATAGGCTACAGGTGTAAAGTTGGTAACAGCATAGCCGAGTAGTACTAATTACCCGTAGATTTATAGCCTTTGGATACAATAATAACAAGCCTTATAAGTGCAGTGAAGGTTTTGTCTTTGTGAAAGTTTTTATCGATTAAAACAGGTATCAGATGGTAGATACAAGTTGGTAGGTGGCAGTAAAATGCTAATCCTTCAGCCTATATCCTAATCCTTTGAACCTTATATACAACCTTTAGGGTGGTTTTAGCGGTGGGGCTCACCTGTTCCCATTCCGAACACAGAAGTTAAGCCCACCAGCGCCGATGGTACTGCGACAAGCGGGAGAGTAGGTCGCCGCCAGTTTTTATTTTAAACCTCATACAGCAATGTATGAGGTTTTTTTGTGTCTTTATTTTTTCTTTACTTTTTCTTTTTCTTTACTTTTTCTTTTCTTATG